>CAWBQK010000006.1:0-411655 GCA_963791045.1 Candidatus Latescibacterota bacterium | reverse complement strand
GTATCCAGCGTCCAGCGCACCACCCCCCCCACGAAGATCGTGAACGTGACGTTGAAGGGCAGGTACATGCCCACGGCGATGAGCATGGGGCTGGGCGCGCCGATCAGGATCAGGGCCAGGCCCATGAACATGCCCGAGATCACCAGGGGCCAGGCCATCTCGCCGGCCACGATGCCCTTGGTCAGCATGGCCATGAGGCCGGCCTGGGGCGCGGAAAGTTCCTTCCCGCCGAAGCCGATGCCGCCCTCACGGATGTTGCCGAAGTGCAACACCATCAGCGGGACGAACATCGAACGCGCCCGCCGCAACAACGTCGATCAGGTCTCCGACCTGCACCGCGGAACATTCGAACCAGCCACGGATATCAACCTTGGCGAGATGGTTTACTCCGGCGATCGTTATGAAATTTCCGGGCTGAACGAGCCGATCGACCCTGCAGTTCACGTGTTTATTGTCGCGGACATCAACCCCAGCGCCGCAAACGGCAACCATTTCAAACCGGGAATACCGGTCGACGGCATCGAGGTAATCTCGTCCAACGATGGACCTATCGATTCACCCGTGGTGTCGTCGAAAACGTTTGCGTTCAAGAATTCCGAAGTCATCGAGCTTACCAGCTTGCCGATAACTTCATATGCTCCGGGGCGCGGAGACACGGACGCGACGCTTCTCTATTTTGAAATCTACAACAACACGCTGAGTCCCGCGACGCTCGACTCGCTTGTCCTGACAAACACGACCCGCGGCGCCGGATCTCAAAACGATTTCGACAACACGTTTTCAAAAGTCAGGATCTATCAAGAGAACGGCAACGGGATCGTCGACGCGGGGGATGCGATCCTTGCCAGTGACCTTTCTTTTTCGACTGGTTCACTGATCGCACGATCGCTGAACCTCACGGTACCGATGGGTGAAGTCAGACGGCTCCTGGTTACTGCGGATATCGACTCGTTTTGCTCCGCCGACGGTGACACGATCTCGGTTGCGCTTTTTGCTGCGTCCGACATCGGCATCAACCCTGTCTATCCAATGATCGGCACGTTCCCCGTCACCACACCCGCCGAACTCGTAATCGACGGAATGAGAAAGTACCAACTGGCCGTCTACCCAAGTATCGACAGTCTTATCGTAACAGGCGGAACGGACATTCTCGTTCTCGATGTCGGAATTCCCGCGAACGGGTATTCGGTCGACACGCTGGAGACGCTGATAATCCGAAATGTAGGCACGGCTTCATCCGAGCATTTCACGCGGCTCGCACTGTATGCCGACGGCGGCAATGGCGTATTCGACTCTGGAACCGGTGACGACATATACCTCGGAGACATGGCGGAAAACCCGGCCGAGCCCGGCGGACGTTCTTTTATTACAACCGGGCTAGACTCCCCGCTGGACGATGCGTGCGGCGATCGAAAACATTTTTATCTCGGAGTCGACATCGCCCCTGACTATCTCGTCGCGGGAACAATACAAATGTCAATTCCGGCAATGGGTGTCGGCGTGAGATCCACAAACGACGGACCGATCGACGGCAGCGTTGTCGAGAGCTCGATCATAATGATCCCCAAGCCGGACCAGTTGACGGCATTCCCGTACCCCATCGGGAATCAGGTACACGCCCCCGGGTCAAAAAATAACCTTAATTTCGGCGTCGGTTTCTTCAACGGATACTCGTACCCGGTTGACCTCGATCAGTTGAAACTCTATCAGGTGGGCACAATGTCCAGCGCCGAGATCGACAGTGTCTACGCCTATGCGGATGTCGACAGCAACGGCCTCTTTGATCCGAGTATCGACACACGTCTCGCCGCACTCGGTTCGACCGGCGCGTCGTTTGTGTTCGAGCACCTCGGTCAATCGCTCAACCCGGCCGAAATATCATACATTTTTGTCTCCTACGATCTTCCGCTCGCAGTCACTGATTCGTCCACATTCGATCTGAGACTGTTCGATCCCGCAGATCTCGCCGTATTGCCGCCGGGCACCGAGATCGAGGGGGATTTCCCGATCAATTCGCCGGGCGCCGATACCGTTGACGGAATGATAACCGACCAGATTTCAATAGGGCACGTGCCGTCGTATAATGCGTCGCCGAACAACCAGGACGTGCTCGCTATGAGCTTCGTCATTCCGGCGAACGGAATATGGTCCGACAAACTCGAACATATCAATATCGAGAGCATCGGATCGGCCATCACCGGCGCGGACATCTCAGAATTAAGACTATGGAAGGAAGCCGGCGGTCACCCGGCCAAATTCGACCGGGGTCTCGAAGCTCCGCTGGCGTATCTTAGTTGGGCGGGCAGTTCGTGGCGGAACACATTCTCCGTCAACGAACCGATCCCCACCTCCGGCCTGCGGGTCCATATTACGTTTTCCGTCGTAGCGACCCCGAACGACGGGGCGACCTTCCAGGCTCGACTTCCGATAAACGGAATCGAAGTTCAATCTTCCAATGATGGACCGATTGACGACGCGATCGTCAATTCAACGTATCAGACGATCTCCACCGATCCGCTCATAACAAGCTTTGTGTGTGATAGATCGTCATACAGCACCGGCCAAATCATCGAACTCTCCATGATCACGCGAAATGAAGGGGTGGATACCCTGTATGGAGTTCGCCCTTCGCCCATCATGATTTCAGGGGACGGGGCGGCAACGATTCTGTCAGGCCCAACACCCGCACCTGCCGACATCCTCCCAGGCGCGGACACGACAATCGTCTGGACCTTATCAACCGACACCGTGGGGGAAATCGAGTTTTGCGGATTCGCATATTCCACCGACAGTTCCGATGTGTCGGCAACAACATGCTCGGAGACCATAAACATACAGAGTCGCGCAGCGGGAGTCTCTGTCGCGTTGTTCAACCGCGCCCCAGCGTCGGTGAACAGATCGCAACAAAATGTCGAATTGTTTTCCCTGGCCATCGATTACAGTTCCGCGGATTCGCTTTTCGCGCCGTTACATTTTGACGGACTCGAAATCGCCATAGACGAAGGATCGGGCGCACCTGTTGCCGCGAATGATGTGTTCAAGGGAATTACAATCTCCGAACCATCGGGCAACGACTTCACATTCAATGTCAACGACTCGACGGAGAGTTCACTCACGCTAAGGCCCGCGGCGCCGCTGGTCATTGATCCGGGATCAGCCGTAATACTCGATTTGAACGGAAACATCGCCGATTCCGCGGTGCTTGCGGCGTTCCGTGCCGGCATCCAGAATCCGGTTGGAATAATGCTGACGGACGCGAATGACGGCAAACCGGCGCCGGTCAACAGCGGCGACACTTTTCCTTGGTTGACGACGCCAGTCACGGTAAATACCGCCGCGGAAAGTCTGTTGGTCTCTTCGAGCAATGGAAATTCCTTAACGGCAAATACGGGGCAGGAAAACCTGCACATTTTCTCGATTGGCCTTGTGAACCCCGCCACCCCCTCGACGGCAAGGGAGATTCTTACCGACTTGCGTTTCAGTTTCTACGATACGACTGGGACCGCGGTTCATCCATCGATCGTTATCAACACCCTGAGAATCGATGTCGGGTCCACGACGCTTTTCGACGGCGAGCCGACGGGCAGCTCGGGCAACTTGTTCGCCGCAAATTTGACCACACCCCTGGTGTTGTCGCCGAACGTGCTTCAAACCATCGATATATATGTGAACGTCAAGAATCTCCCTCAGGTACCCGGCTTCCACATGGCTCTCGATGACAAGGGCGCGGTTGTCGCACGGGACATCAATACCGTCTCGGTCGTATCCGTCGCGGCCGCCGACCCGGCCGGAAATGACTTCCCCATTCGTTCGGACAGAGTCGTATTCCAACTACCGGCGAACGATGTAACCGCCACGTACACCGACCTTCTGCCCAACACGGTGTCGCCGGGTCTCAGCTCGGTCCCGGTCATGGAACTGGTGATCGACCACGATGGCTCGGGTTCGGCATCGTCGATTCAGGTTGATTCGTTGACACTGCAATTCGTTGACTCCAATGGCGGACCCGTTTTCCCGGGGAACGCATTCTCGTCGATTTATGTCCTGCACGGCGCCGATACCGTATCGGTTTGCACGGCTCCCAGCAACACGGCCCCTTCCGCCGAATGTGGTTTTGTTTCGCCGGTAACCGTGTCGCCGGGGTCGTCGGCTGCACTCAATGTTATTGTGGACGTCAAGGCTCTTTTCTCTCCCGCAGAAATCGAAGTAAGACTCGAACAAACCGATATCATGGTTCGTGACCTCAACGACGGCAACCGGATATTTGGAATCTCCGGACAGTTCCCCTTTGTGGCGGGCCCGGTCACGCTTCAGCTGCCCAGCGAAAATGCCGACGCCGGGTTGTTGTCAAAAATTCCGGCCAACATCAGCGCCAGAGAACCAGGCGTGGAGGCATTCAAACTTACGCTCGACAACCGAGATCCCAGCGGTTACTCGGCGATCGAACTCAACGCCCTGCACGTGAGAGTTGAAGACTCGAAAGGCGCCTCTGTCGATCCTTCGTCGATTGCCGCCCGCGCCCTTCTTGTCACCAGCGACAGCGTGACGGTCTCCGGACAGTTTGAATCGGACGAGATCGTATTCAATCTCTCTTCGAGCACCGCGATTGTTCCCGCGGCTTCGAGCGATACACTGAGCGTCCTTTTGGATTTTGAGGCCAGTCTCTCGAACCGTACGTTCCGGTTCGTCGTCGACAACGCCGCGTCCATTGAAGTGTCCGACTATGCCGTGCATACGCCGGCAAACATCACAGCGTCAGACGGGCAGTCGTTCCCGCTCGCGAGCGAATGGACGACCGTCCTGGCAAACGACGTCAATTCCGCCTACACGAACTATCCCAACCCGTTTGCCGCGGGAAGGGAGAAAACCACGATAACCTATTATCTCGAACAAAAATCGACCGTAACGTTAAAGCTGTACACCATTTGGGGAAAACCAGTCGCGACTCTTCTCGACAACAAGACCAGAGACCCGGGTCTCCATCAGGATCTGGCCTGGGACGGACGCAACGGCGACGGCGACGTTGTAAACAACGGAGTCTACTATCTCGTCCTCGAGGTTCATGGCGAAAACGGTTCCGACACATCGATCAAACGCAAAGTTGGGGTTGTCCGGTAATGAAACTGCGTCTGTTGGCATTAATAATCGTCCTGGGTTCCGCCGTCGTCGGCGGCGCAGCGGACACGCGAGCCCAGTCGTACGGCACCGAGCTCCCATTCGTGCTCGGAACCGGCGCGCGATCCAATGCCATGGGCGCTGCCGGTGTCAGCCATGCATATGACGCGTCGGTGCAGGCCTACAACCCGGCCGGGCTCGGCCAGCTCCAGTGGAAACAATTTTTATTCTACAGAACCACTCTATTCGATTCCAAATCGGTCTATCATGCCGCAAGTTACGTACATCCGCTTCTTAACTACGGCACACTCGGAATCAGTCTTATACGCCTGGATATCGGTGGAATCGAAGAGCGGGACTATACCAATCGCCTCTTGTCATCCGACTTGAGCAACGCGCAAACACGTATTCTTCTCGGGTATGCAAGAAATATCACCTCTTCGCTGACCGCCGGCTTGAACCTCAAGCTGGACAATCAGTCGTTCGGTGAATACAGCGGATCGGGCTTCGGCTTCGACGTCGGCCTGATGGCTACCCAGACTCTCTCCGGTAACTCGTTCATAAAAGGCTTTCGCGAGGGATTTGCTATCCAGAATCTCATCGAGCCGTCGGTCAAGCTCGACAACGACAAGGTATCGGATCCCTTCAACGTGGCGGCTGGCGTTTCCGCGATATCAGGGGGTGGCGACTTCCTTCTCGTTACGTCTCTCGATCTTGTCAATCCACGTTACTCACCGTTCAATGTCAGGATCGGACAGGAAGTGATGTACAACGGATTCCTCGCGCTTCGCGCGGGGCTCGACGACGCCACGGCGACATTTGGTTTTGGTGCGCGTTTCAAACAGTTTGCTCTCGATTACGCTTACCGCGACGAGGATCTGGGCAACAACCACCGATTCTCTCTCACCATCAAATTCGGAGCGTCCCGGGCCGACCGGCAGATGGAAGCCCGCCGGCGTCTCGAAGACGAGGTCAATACCAAGCTGACAAATCGAATGGCAGAGATGGAGCAGTCGCAGATTTACACTGCGATCAGCCAGGGCGATCGATTGTATGCCGGTCGGCGAATTCGATAAAGCCGCCGAACAGTATGAATTGGCTCTCTTGTGGAATCCCGACAACGAACACGCGATTGAATTCAAAAACTCAGTCCAGATATGAAAGCGCAATGTCAAAGGCGGATGATTCTGTCAATCAGGGCGATTTCGTTCAGGGGTTATTCCACGCCAACCAGGCGTTGTCCGTCAAGCCGGATGATCCCGCCGCCATCGCGTCGGTCAAACGATGCAACGGAGAAATCGTCGCCGCACAGAATTCGCATTCGCTCATGTCACAGCTTCTCAAAACGAGCATCGACCACTACGCGGACAGGAATTTTACCGCGGCGTTGATGGGGTTTGAAGAGGCGCTGCGAATTGCCCCCAACAACGCGCTCGCCGCCGAGTACAGGGACAAGTGCCGTCTAAGCATCGACGAACAGATCAAACGCCTCGGGACGCAGACTGAGGCGGCCGCCGCCAGAGGAGATTTTGACGCCGCCATCGCGTCGATCGAGACAGCCCTTCAGTTCAAGCCCAATGACCCTGGGCTTCTCAATGACATCACGACATATAAGAACCGCAGGGCCGAGGCGGCCCTCGCGGCGCTCCAGACAACACCCGTCGATGAAATGACTTCACCCACCGTGACCGCGCCGAACGTTGACGCCAAACTGCTCGACGTTCAATACCGCAACGGAATGACCGCTTTTGACGAAGGCGATTTTGACGGCGCCATTAGTTCGTTTACCAAGGTATGGGCCATGGATCCAAACTACCACAATGTGTCGCAGCTTTTGACAAAAGCATATCTCTTCGTCGGCATGCGGCTCTATTCAGACCACAATTATACCGAGGCGATCGATATCTGGCAGAAGGCGCTGGCCGTAGATCCCGAGAACAACAAGGCGAAACGATATTTGAGCAAGGCCCACGAAGAACTTCAAAAACTGAGCGGCGTGTACCGTGCAAAGTAAGAGATTCAAAATAAATCCTTTCCATTCGCTGCGGACACAGCTTTGCGTGGGCGCCATCGCGCTGCTCGGGCTGACCGTGCTTTCGATCTCCTATTTTCTCATCATCCATGAGAAGCGAATTCTGACCGACGAGATTGAAAAAGGGCTGGTTCTCCAGGGGCGTAACATTGCACTGAGCAGCGAAAAAGCTCTCCTCCGCTCCGACCCCGAGTTTGAGCTTTTCCCCATGGTCAAGACGATCCTTGAAAACAGTCAAAGCGTGGAATCGGTCATCATAACCGACGCCGACGGAATCATTTATGGACACGAACAACTGCAGCATGTCTCGAAACGCTACGCGGTAGACTATGAGGGATACACGATCAAGCAGTCTCCATTCGTCGGAACGGATGAAACCCTCTACGAGAGCGTGAGTTCCTACCATATCGACACGCCGGTAAAAAGCCTGGACCGGGTGGTCGGAAATGTCCACCTGACATATTCGAAGAAGGAGATGAATGCGTCAATTCGCCGGGCGCTGACGATTTCGATTATTGGAATCTTGTTCGCGCTGGGTGTTGGAGCGATTTTGTCGCTCATTCTCTTCAGACGAATTTCTCAACCGATGAAACACCTGATGGAGGGCGTCAACAAACTCGGAGAGGGCAATCTCGAGACAAAAATTTATCTGAAGACCAAGAACGAATTCCGCGTTCTTGCCGAATCGTTCAATGAGATGGCGGAGCGAATAGCAAAAGCCCAAAAAGAAATCGTCATCAAAGAGAGAATGGAAAAAGAGATTGAAATCGCACGCGAAATTCAAGCCACGTTGATACCGGCGACTGTGCCGGAACCGGAAGGATTCGAAGTAGCGATACACTACGAATCCGCAACCGAGGTCGGCGGCGATTACCTCGATGTCATCCCCATCGATGATGAAAACATATCGCTCGTGATGGCCGACGTGTCCGGCAAGGGCGTCCCGGGACTCGTTGTCATGGGCATGCTCAAGATCATGGTCCACACGCTCACGGCCAGAGGGCTTTCACCCGCCAGCCTAATCAAAGAACTCAACGTGTCGATCAAAAAGACGCTCAAGCCAAACATGTTTGTGACCTTTTTCATCGCCAACCTGAACTCGCGGACCGGCGAGATGGTCTATTCCAATGCGGGCCACAACCCGCTTGCGTGTTTTGACAAGTCGACGGGGCGCTGCGAGTTCCACAAAATGGAAGGTCCCCCGATGGGGATACTTCCCCCCAACATGTTCGACGATCACATCGCGGAGTATCGGCTGAAGTTTCGACCGGGAATGCTTGTGCTTCAATACACCGACGGTCTCAACGAATCGATGAACGAACAGGACAGTCAGTTCGGCTTCGAAAGGATCCTGGCGGTTTGCAAAGCGTACGCGGGTTCGGGCGCAAAACAGCTCATTCCCAACCTTGTGAAATCAGAGCGACGATTCCGGCACGGCGCGTCCCAGGCCGATGACATCGCGCTGCTTGGGCTGAGTCTGACCGAGAATGTCATGGCCGTCGGCGCGCGCGAGCCGGGACAGAGGACATAGGAAATGTACTTGATCGTCCAATCCATAGATTTTGTGGATCGCTCGATTTCGCTGGAAATCGACAGGTCGGTCACTACCGCCCATTTTGACCACCTCCAGAAGTACATGAACTACTGTTCAAATCTCGGGTACTCGAACATAGATCTGTTCTATCCAACGCACATGCCGGTCATGGCGTTCGTCATGCTCCAGCAAATCCAGAGCACCGTTCAAACCGACGAAGCGCGAGTGGAGACCGCGGTGACGCCGCCCGGATCGACCACCTACTGCGCGGCATGTGAATTCGAATGTGTAAAGCCACCGAACGATTCCGGAAAACACATCGAGTACCGGATTTGCTGCACCGAACCGAATAACACCCTCGAACAACTGACAACCGCGGTGCTTCTTCTCGGAGCGTCCGTCCCGCTTGACGAGGCGTCGTTATCCTATCTTCGATTGTGTTTGTACGAATTGGCGGCAAATTCACTCGAACACGGCGAATTTCAAGGGAAAAGACCAGTTGTGTCCGTGTCGCTCTCGTTCGGCGACACCGATATTGATGTAACCTACACCGACAACGCCGCGCCGTTTTCAACAGCGGTTAAGAAAAGCATCAATGTCGGCGACAAAATCAGACAGCGCAGCAAAAGAGGTCTCGGCCTCTTTCTTCTCCAGGAAATAGCAACGGAATTGGATTACAAGCGGGTCCGTAACGAGAATTCCACACGTTTCAAGATCGAAAGAAAAGATGGACATGGCTACGATCTGACCAGGAGGGCAGAAATGAACACGCTTTCAATCGATATAGTCCCCACCAACTCTGACGAGACGGTGATAGTCAAACCCACGGGGAGCATCAACTCCACGACGGTTCCGAAATTCGACGCGGCCATCAGCCAGGTGCGCGGTTCGGGCCACAAGACCCTCGTCATAGATCTTTCCGAGACGGACTTCATAAGTAGTTCGGGCGTTGGCCTTTTGCTCGGCACCGTGGCCACGCTTCGGGAAGACGGAGGGGATCTCGCGTTGATGAACATTCCCAAGCTCATCAACGATATCTTTGAGATTCTCAACATCAAGATGCATTTCCGCATCCTGAATGACTTGAGTGATTTGAAAGTCGCCGTCAAATCTTAAGCCGGCGCGGCGATCGTGTCGTGGGATTTTTATCCGGTCGATAAGACGGCGGGAACGACACCCTAAGGCTCCAGGGGTTCATCCGGTTCTGCCATTCGGTTTCCGAGCACGATTCGAGCGTTTCGTCTTAGTCCCTCCGCCTTACACCGCCGGATCGCGGTAAGACGCGCAGACTCTTTGAAGGCCTCGTCGGAAATATCGACGAGGTCTTCAATCGTCATATCCACAATCGGATTGAAGTCCCGTGCGTCAAACACCAGGGACTCCTTCGCAGCCTTGTTGAATGGACACACCCGCTGGCATTCATCGCATCCAAAAAGGTGATGGCCGATAGAACGGTGGAGCTCCGCCGGGATTTCCTCCCCTCTTTTCGATCGTGAGGTATGAGATACATTTGTTGGAATCGAGGGAAAACTCGGACAACGCGTCCGTGGGGCACGCAGCAATACAATTCGTACACTTCCCACAAAGACTTTTGAGGGGCTGATCGGGCTCAAGCGTCAGGTTTGTAAGTAGCGCACCGAGAAAGATCCACGAACCATATTCGGGAGAAATCACACAGGTGTTCTTGCCCAGCCAGGCGATTCCCGACTTGATGGCGAGATCGCGCTCGGATATCGGCTGCGTATCAACGACCGCTTTCGCTTTCAGATCCGGAAAGAAATCCATCATTCGGACTTCGAGTTCCCACAACATATCCGTCATGACCTCGTGATAGTCGCGGCCCTGTGCATAAACGGCCACGCGGCCACGCCCTTCGCGCGCGGCCGCGCTGTTCCGTTTCTCTTTTGTCTCGGAATAATGGTTCACGGCGACGCAGATGATACTTTTTGCGCCGTCGAGCAGCAGTCCCGGATCATGACGCTTGTCCGCCCCCCCGGACAGATAACGCATCTCCCCGTGCTTTCCCTCCCGGATCCATCTGTCGAAAACAAGGTCTGATTGCGGGCTGGGCGATACACCGGTGATTCCCGCAAGCGAGAACCCCAGCTCGCGGGCCGTGTTTTTGATGAGCTCTTCCGGCGAGTACTCGATTCCGTCACCTGATGCGGCGTCTTTATTCCTTTTCATCACCTGCTTCGAATTCGCGGATGTGCTCGGCAAACTTCGTGAGCTTCTTGTCGACAAGGTAGTTGACCGATTTCTTTTCGAACTCGCCGTTTTCGAGTCTCTTCCCCGATTTCATACCGGCAAGCACTTCGATTCCCTCATCGATCGTTTCAATCGAATAGATGTGGAACTTGCGGCTTTTAACCGCCTGGATGACCTCGTTTTTCAGCATGAGGTCGTTCTCGTTGAGCTTCGGGATCATCACGCCCTGGGACCCGGTCAGGCCCTTGTGCTTGCAAATGTCGAAGAAACCTTCGATCTTGTCGTTCACGCCGCCGATGGGCTGGATCTCCCCCTTCTGGTTGACCGAGCCGGTGACGGCGATGTCCTGACGGAGGGGAATTTCCCCAAGACTAGAGAGGAGCCCGTAGATCTCGGTCGACGAAGCGCTGTCTCCATCGATACCCGAGTAGGACTGTTCAAAACATATGCTCGAACTCATCGTGAGCGGTCTCTCTTGCGCGAATTTCCTGCGGAAGAACCCTTCGATAATCAACACACCCTTGTTGTGTGTCTTGCCGCTCAGGTCCGCCTCGCGTTCGATATTTATCAGACCGGCCCGGCCCATCGCCGTCTCAACCGTGATCCGGCTCGGTTTGCCGAACGAGTAATCGCCCACGTCATACACGGAGAGCCCGTTCACCTGTCCGATCTTTGCGCCGTCGATATCGATAAGGATCGTCCCATCGTTGAGCATCTCGCTGATTTTTTCCTCGACGAGGTTGACGCGTTTGACCCTCTCGTCAATCGCCTTCGCCACATGTTTGGCTTTTACGATGCGTGCGTTATCCTTCCCCGCCCAATAGTTCGCCTCCCTGACGATATCGGCAACATCGCTGAACTTCGTCGTGAGTTTATCCTGGCGTCCCGCGATTCTCGAGCCTTCCTCGGCAATCGCGGCAACGGCCGTCTTGTGAAACGCACGCATTTCCTCTTTGTCGATGATACTTTTGACAAACAACGAGTACTTCCCGAGGTTCTCGCCTTCATTCGGCATCTCAGTGTCAAATTCTGCTTTCACCTTGAATATCTTTTTGAAATCCTCGTCATAGTTGTAGAGGATATTGTAGGAATACGCGTCTCCGACCAGTGCGACCTTTACGTCAATCTCGATCGGCTCGGGCTTGATTCCTGAAGAGGAGAGGAACAGCACCGAATCAAAGCTCTGGATCGCCACCTTCTGGTTTTTGAGGGCCCGTTTGAGCGCCGGCCACACCGCCGGTTCCTCGATGACATCGGTGAGACTCAACACCAGATAGCCCCCGTTAGCGCGTACCAGCGATCCCGCCCTGATCATCGTTTGGTCTGAACGGTACTCACCACGGCCTTCATGGACACGATCGATCGAGCCAAACAGATTTCCGTAAGCAGGAGAGGTCTCAATAATCACGGGAGCTTCCTTCGCCCGCGAGTTATCGACGAGGAGATTGACCTCGAACTCGACAAAACTCTCGGCCGGCTCATCACGCTCCTTCTGTTCTCCCACCGTTTCCTTGAATACATCGATGTTGTCGATACAGTACTCACGAAGCTCATCGAGATAGTGATGGACCTTGCCCATCTCGAACCGCTCCTTGAGTTCTTCAACGCACGTGTTGATGATCGGACTGACATTTTCTTTTTCCAGCCACGAAATCTTGTCCGCCAACTGACGGTCGAGATCTCGCGCGATCTTCATGAACGCTTCCATTTCACCGCCGAGAAAATCATGGTCCTTTTTAATGCGCTCGACGTCCGCCTCAGTGATCGCCTTCTCCTCGAGCAGCGCGGCGAGCTTGTCCATTTCCACCGGCTCATCGCCGATAACGGGCAATACGACCGGTCTCGTATACGGGCCATATTGAACCTCGAGCAAACGGAAATTTCTATCAGCTATTTTCTTTTCGAGTTCCTTGGCGAGCGCCGATCGCTTTCCCTGGAGTTCCTCGAGGATTTGCTTCTGGCGTTTTCCATAGGCCTCCCCCTCGATGACCCGGGGAATGTGCTTTTTGAGAGTTCGGAGCATGTCGGCAACATATCTCTTGAATTTCCCACCCTCGCCCGCCGGGAGCTTGACGCAAACCGGCATGTCCGACGCACGGAAATTATGTACGTAGCAGATGTCCTGAAGTTTATTCTTCCCATGCTGCATACTCTGCAGAAGAGATTTGAGCGTTGTTGTTTTGCCCGTTCCCGTCAGGCCGGAAACGAAAATGTTGTACCCGGGGCTTTCGATTTCCAGCCCGAGCCGGATGGCGTCCAGCGCCCGTTCCTGCCCGATAATATCCTGGCAGCATGGGATTTCATCAGTTGTCCTGAAGCCCAGTGAGTTCGGGTTGCACGTCCACCGTAATTCGTTGGGTTTTATTCTGAATCGAGATATTCTGGTCATGAATCCTCCCCTGGTGTGAATTGAATTACCATCCACTATAATGAAGGGTTTCGTGAACGTCAAGACACCCCCCAGGGACCGGTCGTTTTTGCTCGGGAACGGTATTCAAATTTGCATTTCGCGCCGGATCAGATATATCCGCGAACCAGAGATATCTTTGGATTACCGGCTTGATCACCATAACATATTATACAAAAGGCGATTACAAGATCGGATAAAAACATCCAAGATGGCATGTTTATTTCATACTCTCCCGCGGACACTGAGGATTTGGTCCGCCGGACGAAAAGCAGGCGGCCCGTTAGACAGACACGAGACAATTCAAAATTATGCGCAAAAACAATAACATCGAAATGGAAACGCGACTGCACGCGCCTCGACGGCGTGTTTCACGAGGATTTACGTTGATCGAACTCATGATCGTCGTGTTGATCATCGGAATCCTGGCCGCAATCTCGATCCCGAACTTCATGCGTCTCGTTCGCCGTTCGAAGGAAACCGCGGTCCGAAACAACATGCACGTCATCCAGTCCGGCGTCGAATTGTTCTCGGTTGACCACGGCGGCGTCTATCCGCAGCCGGCCGACGACGCCGAAGTTCGCGCCCTTCTCCCGAAGGGTGTGTATCCCGACAATCCGTTCACACGCGCCGTTACCGCGGTACCCTGGAACGCGGACCCGGCGAGTCCCGGCGAGATTAGCATTACCAAACTGCCTGGTGGCGGATACACCATGAAGGGGCACGGCCAAAGTGTGATCCTGCTACCGCACATGATCGTCGGTGAATAGCCCGTACCACCACTCCGATTCACGTTCATATATCTTTTGAAATCAAATTGCCGCCTCGGTGGCTTTTTTTTGTATCCGAATCCCTCAAACATCTCTTTCAACTCACGGATGGGTTTGTCATAATGAACATCGCCGTTGAGACAAAATTGACGTTCGACCGGAGGCGAAATCGAATGGCATGGATCAAATCAATCGATGAAGACGAGGCGACGGATTACCTGAAGACCTATTACAAGAAGTACGGCGACCCATTCGAGGGTGTCGACAACGTCCTCAAAGTCCAAAGTCTCAATCCTCACGCCCTCAAGTTTCACTACGATTTCTACAAGCACTTGATGACCGGGAAATCAAACCTGAGCCGAATGCAGCGCGAGATGATCGCAATCGTCGTTTCGGCGGCCAACAAGTGTGAGTACTGTCTTCGCCATCACAAAAAGAGTCTTTACCAGTTGACGAAGAATCCGTTTTTGATAGGCGCCGTCGAGGGAGATTTCCACAATGCGGATGTCCCCGAGAAAGACATCGCGATGATGGCCTACGCAAAAAAGTTGACCATCGAACCGAACAACATCGAGAAGTCGGATATCGACGCGCTGCGGGCGGCCGACTTCAAGGACGTGGACATCCTCGATATCGCGCAGGTGGCCGCATACTACAGTTTCATCAACCGGCTCGCCAGCGGGCTCGGCGTCGAACTCGAGGGGTACTGGGAAGACGAATAACGAACCGCGTCCCTATGGGAGAAATTGCTCCGGCTTACTGAGTTTCTCGGGCAAATAGGTCTCGATCACGTAGTTGAGCCCATGCTTTGCCAGCGCCTGCTGTTCCGCCCTCACACCCATCTTGACCATCTGCTGCAACGCCCTCTGCCACGGTTTGTGATGAAGAATGAACGGATCGTTCTTCAATGCATCCTTGGCTCTTTTTACGTCAACTTCCTTCAGTGGGTGCGTGGGAAGCTTGTAGGTCAATGATATCCTGTGGCGTGATCCCGAGAAAACGGGCCTGGGGGACGCAGAAAAACTCGTTCAGATGGGCGGCGTTTCCGCTCCCGACCTTCAGCGTCCTGTAAATATTGCTTATTCCGTAAGGGTCGCCATCCACAAAGACATAGACGGGGATGTTCTTGGCGTCCGCTATGCGCCGGATAAAACGCCGGCACGCCCGCGTCGGAACACCTCCCATCGAAACAAGAATACAGTTCGCTGTTCTCCAGTAGTTGTGTTTGACGAGACGCTGAAACATTCCCGCAGTCTCGATCACGAGAATAAATTTTGCCTTCGTATCGAATTCGAGCTGTTCGACGGCGATCGGAATCGAGTAAGCGCCACTTCCAAATTTCGTGCAGTCGATCTTGAGCTTTTTACGAGTATCCCTGTCCTCGTCGATCACGACGAGTTGCCCGGCCACGTCACCACCCTTTTCCTCCGGGATGAAACCGAGCTGTTCACGGTTGAGACCGAAAAAAGCCTCGACGTCCTCGATCACCGCATCCGACTCCGGCTGTTCGTTGAAACGTGCCGCCTCCCAGTTCTTGGACACGTAATACGCTTCCCTCTTTGTCGCGATGTCGTCGGTTTCAAGAAGTTCTTTTGAAAGCGACATCATACGCAGCGTCTGGGCAAAGGTCTTGACGGTGTTAACCGTGAGTGTGCGCTCTTTCTTCCGCCCGCGCATTTCGAAATACCCGTTCTTCGCGTGGTATCGGACGTTTGACAGCGCGCGCAGGGGAAACTTCATCGACGGCTTTCTGCCGTCGACGATCGTTCCCTTGATCCTCTTTGCTTCGGTTTTTATTTTTTTAACTACGGTTTTGTTTTCCGCCAAGGTGATTCCTCTCCGAATCAGAATTTCCGGCTCTTCTCGAGAGTTGTTCTGAGTTTTTCGACGACACGCTGTTCTTCGCGTTCGCTCAGAAGAACAGGATTTCTCTGAGCGCCATCCCGATATGAGGAATGTACTGTTCGATATACGAACGTTTCTTCGCCTCTTCACGCTCCTTCGCGCCTCTTCGTATGTAACGGGCCAGGCGGCGGCCGCACTCCTGCAGCGCCAGCTTGATTTCCTTTATGATCTCCGGGTAGTGGGCGATCGCCTCCTTGCTCTCCGATGTAAACGGAACCCACGCGGAAGCGATATGAACGACGATGAGCAGCGGACCCGACGGCAGCGCGCCGCGGGACTGCGAGACGCCGTATCTCCTCCATGCGGTGCCGATCGACCGAATTGGCAATCGCGCACGCGGACTGCTGGTAAATGAGCGGCGCCCGGTTGGCAAACCTGTACAGCTTGACGATTTCGTCATCGGGAAGTTTTGAACCGCCGTACGCCAGCGCCACTTCGATCTGGAAAGGGTTGCCCCGGTATACGGCGGGCGGCCGTGTCACCGCGGTGTAGAAATTTCGGCTCCACCTCGCGCTCGACGCTTTTGAGCAGCAGATTCTTCACCGATCGGAGACAGGCAGTCCGTGGGCGGTTTCATAATCTTCGCCTTGGCGAAGGCGGCTGATCATGCTCTCCGCCTGGTCGCGGGTCACTCTCTTCGGCGACGTCGTTGGCGGGACCCCGGCGACTCGAGAACATCGAGCGATGCCGCGCGCGCCCATCCGCGAAAACTCCGCTTTCGAGAAATCCCTTTACGTTCCGGGCCTTGGTCAGCTTGAGCATATCGAGAAGCACACCCAGTTCAACGCCATGGGGGTGTGGTTTGATCGCCCTCGCCTCGAGCGGCAGTTCGTCGGTCGAGCCGTTCGTACACCATCTCGGCGCCGCGGGGAGGGCGATACACCAGCTGGGCGTGCGGGTTCGCCATCGCGACCTGGTGGAGATATGCGTCCACCGATCGTCTGACCCTTTTTGTAGGACGCGAGGATTTCCATCTCGATCCGGGTGCCGTGCTGGCTCTCCCAGTCCCTGTTGGTTTCGCTTGATAATGATCGGGCTGTTTGTCTTGGTGTCGATCTGGAGCTCGTATACGTTGGCATCCTGCTTCGGACCCGGTTCTGGTCGTGACCTTGACCGGCTTGCCCGTCGTGAGCTGCGAGTACATCACGGCCGCGGAAATCCCAATGCCCTGCTGTCCCCTGGCCTGCTTGAGAACGTGAAACTTGGAACCGTACAGCAGTTTGCCAAATATCTTCGGGACCTGCGATTTGACGATTCCCGGGCCCGAATCCTCGACACGAAGAGTGTAACGGTTCTCGCCAATCTCCTTGATCTCAACAAGCAGGTTCGGGGAGAAGTACCCGCTTCTTCACAGGCATCGAGGGAATTGTCCACGGCTTCCTTTGACGGCGGTGAGGAGCGCCTTGGGCAGGCTGTCGAACCCAAGCAGGTGTCGGTTCTTTGCAAAAAACTCGCTGATCGAGATCTCCCGCTGACGACGAGCGATCGAATGGGCGTCCTGGTAACCGTTCTTTGTTTTTCTCGAACGTCTCGGCGCCGGAGTCTCAGTCACCGGTTCGGGCAACACGGCAACGGCCGCTTCCGGTTCGGGCAACGTCGCCGTGGCGGTGGTTGTATCTGCCGTGGTCTCGGCATCAAACAGCGGGAGCCCCTCTATACCATCGCCTGACTTCGCCTTGGTCGAGCCGCCGGCCTTCCGCGTGGAGGCGGCCCTCTTCGTTGTCTTCCTTCCCTTCACGGCCTTCACACCCTTCGTTGATTTCGCCCTCTTCACCTCCCAGGCTTCGCCTTCTTCACAGACTTGGCCCTCTTCGAGGGCTTCGCCTTTGATTTTTTGGCTGTCGTCTTCTTTGTCGATTTCGGAGATCGCGTGCTCTTGCCCGCGGTCTTTTTCTTCGGTTTGGATTTTGGCGCTCTGCCTGCCATATCGAATGTCCCTTCGCCCCATCGATATCAGTCATTCCGCATTGAATGAAAAAATACAAGGGGGATACTAATTAGCCGCGTGCGGTCTGTCAACGCCGTCTTCGCACATCGGCCGAGCCCGAGGCTACCGGCGAGGCTGATTTTCAACCTGCTGACGGCAGACGTCTTTGCGATGCAAAGGGATGCAAATTGCCCGCGGCGGCCGCTTCGATCAAAAATTCGCCGCGCCGGACCCACTCTTCATACGGGATCGCAGGTCGTTCGCGCGGCTCCGGCCGGCATCTAGGCGCGCGCATGGCATCGCAACCAATTATACAACCATATGTTACAAGCCAGCCCCTGTGCCGGTCGGACAAAAAACCTCAGCGGCCGTCGGCGGCCATCAGCTATGCGCGAGGAATGGAAATTGCTTTGCCATAGCGGGAATTGGCCGCGCAGACACCACGTTTGCCCGGACTCGCTGAGGGTTGATCTTTACAAAAACGCCGATCACCAAGACGGCGCGAGATTAAATCATATGAGCCGCTCACACAAATCTGGCGTTCGACATCTCAAAATCTTCGTGTTTGTCAGTATTACTGTCCTCGTCGTCGCCGAGTTCATTCCATCATTTTTCAGTTTTCCCAAAGAACAGCGTCTCGATAAAGCGACCGAACTGGTCTGCAACCAGATCTTTCTGACACGTCAGAAAGCGATCGCCGGCAACGCACGGTACCGGATTCACTACGATATCGGGACCGGCGATTGCAAGATTCTTCGCGAACAGGCCCCCGGGCGCTGGGTACCGGACACACCCGACAAGCGGCGGTGTTTCCCCAAAGGGGTCTCTATTACGCCCAACGGCACGCACCCCGGCGGTTATATCGAAATCGCCGCGGACGGCACCGTCGAAAATCACGGCGTTCCGTTGGTTCTCGAGCTCAACGACCCGAACGGCAAGCAAAAAAGTATCCGGATTTCCCCATCGGGGATGGTTCAGGAACTCCCAAACCTGTAGAATACAAAAAACTCACCACTGCACGACTTCACCGGAGGCGGCGCCCAAATGGATCCGTATCGCGAGGATCGGTTTGCGACACTAAAACGCTGGACCGCGGCTATCATGTTTGTAGCCGTGGCGGCGATTATTGTGATTCGTGTGAGCGTCACGCGCAAACAGCCATCACTCCGTGATGAAATCGTCCCCCAGTCCGCCGGCCACATCGATAGCGACGCGCTGAACGTCGCGCAGGCGGCGCTGGACCGATCCGTCCGGACGCTCGTTGGAGATCCCGGCTGGCGGGATGGATTCACCGAGGTGGCTTCCGACCGCGGCTCCTATGACGTCACGGTGTACGATGCGTCGGATGACGGAGACGGCATCTACGATCCCTCCATTCCGCCGAATCTCGTCCGGATCGTTGTCACCAGCCGTGTCGACGGAGCCGTAAAAACCGTCGAAGCGATCTGGTCGGACCCGATGACCGCCTACAATCATGTCATCGCGGCGGGAAATGAAATCGCCATCGGCGAACCAGACGGAGCGGGTTTGAGGGTGGTCGGCGACATCCACAATAATGCGCAAAATGACGGCTCGATTGATATCGACGGGGCAAACGCCGTGTACGGACGAGTCACCACCGCGGGAAACATCATCGTCGGGACGTCGCACACAGCGGGCCCCGCAGTTATCCACGGCTCGGTGCGAGCGAATGGAATCACCGTCGGGGCGTTTGGTGAAATCAAGGATTTCGAGGATCTCAGCGAATGGAGCGAGGGAATCGACCTCAACCACGATGGGGATCTCGACGATATGTATGTGAGCAAGACATCGGCTCTGGTCGGCGCGGCCATCGGGGTCGTCTCCGACGGGCGTGGACTTGTTGACACAGAAACCGACATCCGCATCGCCGACGGAACCCAGCCGGTCGATGTCGGCGTTTCCAGGCCGGAACCGATCATCGACCCGCGTCCGGATTTTCGCGCATTCTATGAACTCGTAACCGGGCTGGCGTCGTATCCGCCGCCCACACCCCACTTTTTCTATGCAATCCCGGGGGACGGAGACGGCCACTACTTCGCGTCCGCGGAGAAGTTTCTCGGCTGGATCAATTCACAGCGTCAGGTCGGCGTCATGTGCTTTCGATGCGCCGGCGATTCCCAAATCGGTCCCGACAACGACGTCTCATGTCCCACCTGTGCGGGCGCCGGCGAGACTCCGGCCATCGTCATTTCGGGCATCTTCTATATCGACGATTCCGAACTCGACATCGGAAATATCCAAACCAATCTTGTCGTCCACGGCTCAATCGTTATCGCTGAAGGCGACCCGTACCGGTGGCCTTCGAAAACCGTAACCATCCCGGGCGGCAGCACGGTAATCGAAAATTTTCCCAAGGAAGGGTCATTCGTGATAGGAGGGCCGACACGAATGCACCTGATGATCACCCACCGCTCGGACCTCAACGACGGCAACTACGTTTGGCGACATCAATACAATCGCTCGGGAACAGACAAACAGACGCTGGCGTTCCTCGAACCCGAAACCGCTCACGCGATGACGAACTTCCCCGCGATTATCGCCGCGGCAAGCATCGACATCCAGCCGAGGGGCGCGGGATTTGCCTGTTATGCGGGGGATGTCGGAGATGAGGCCGTCACATTGATTCGCGGGCTCGTCTATGCCGAGACCGACGTGCGCATCAATGGACGCGGCGGGCACCGAGGCGATCCCTTCATCTTCGACGAAGAACTGAGCCGGACCGAAACGGATGTCTTTGACGAGACACTTCTTCGAATCGACCTGAATGACGATGGCGACATGTTTGATCTTGTAAAGACAATCGACATCACCAACCGCCCGGTGATCCGTGTGTCAAAGGGACGATTTAATATTGATATCAACAACGACGGGGTTTTCGGGTCGGTTGTTCTCGGCGAGGATTACGGCGGTTTTTTCAACGAGCGGGGCTATTCGCTCCCGGTGCTTTGTTATCATGAAGGGTCGATCTTCTCTCAGGGCGTCCGCTTGACCGGGCAATGTATCGCGCAGTACGACCCGTCGATTCTGGACAGGAGCGTGCCCTTCGGTTTTGAAATCAAACCCGAGCCCGACTCCCAGCCGGGACTTCTTTCATGGCGTGAGATTTCAATTGGAGAATAAAACCTGCCACGCCCGCCGACGGAGTGTACGGACCGACCAACTAGATTGCGTGTTATCCTTCCCTTCTCTCGTCGCCACACAACAGATCGCCAAAGAGATGTTCGCGCTTGTCGCACATTCCTTCGATACGGAATTTCTCCTCGACCATTCGCCGGCCGTTTGTCCCCCAGCGTTCTGCTTTCTCCTGGTCGGCAAGAAGGTCGCCGACCGCTCCGCTTAACGCCGACGCATCATCCACGGGGATCTTGATACCGGTCTCATCGTCAAAAACAAGTTCGCCCACACTACCCACATCGGTCGACACGACGGGGAGCCCCGTCGCCATTGCCTCGAGGATAACATTCGGGAACGCTTCGGTTCGCGAGGGGAGGACGAAAACACACCCCAGCCTGAGAATCGCGTCGACATCCGAGCGGATACCGGTGAACGTAACACGCTCGGCAATCCCCAGATCGGCCGCAAAGCTCTCGAGCGACGGACGCTCGGGGCCGTCGCCGACAATGATAAAACGCGTATCCGGCGCGCTTCGAAGAACCTCGGCGGCGCCGCGAAGAAACACATCAATGCCCTTATAGGGGTTGAGCGAAGCGACGGTCACAACGACTCGTTCATTCTCGTCGATTCCGAACACGTCTTTGAGCGTTGCGTCCGGAGCCCCGGGATGATACCTCTCCACATCCACGCCGTTGTGGATCACGACGATCTTGGACTCATCGAGGCCCTCCACATCCATGAGGTATCTCTTGTGCTCGTTGGCCACGGCGATAAACCGATCGATGCCGCTGAATATCGGCCTCAGATACCCGCGCACCATCCTCCCCCCCATGGGGCCGCCGGTCCCGTGGACAGACACGACAGTCGCTTTTACGCGGTTTGTTCGCCGCGCCATTGCCGAAAATATCATGCTGTTCGGATGCGGGAGCGTGTAGACCAGGTCGATACTCTCGGTTTTCAGAATCCGGAGCAGCCGTTGATAGGCAAAGATATCGTATTTGGACTTCAGAAGTCCCTCGTAGAACGGCACCCCCAGATCGATAAACGCATCCTTGAAGTGGCCGCCCTCCTTGAGACAGCACACCACGACACGAAAGTGATCCCGGTCGATTCGGGCCACAAAATCGTATAGTTTCTTTTCGAGCCCGCCCATCGAGAAGTAGTTCTCGAGGATCAGTATGTTGTGTTTTTTCCCGCACCCGCTCATTTGATGCTCATCCGTAATTAGAGTTATCCCGCGGTGTCGCTTTTTTTGATTCGTTTTCTGGCTCTCTGGTTGCGCGCGATGAGTTCTTCGAAGAACTCGACGTATCTCGCCGCAAGGACGGGGCCGGAAAATCGTTCGGCCACCAGTTTACGCGCTCGCTTTCCCGTCTCGACGGCGCCGGGAGCATCTTCGAGCGCGGCACGAACGGCCGTTTCCATCTCGTCAATTCCCCGGCATATCACTCCGAGCCGTTCTCTCGCGACGAGCCCATCGACGTCATTGAAAGACACCACGGGAACCCCCCGGCTCCACGCCTCGAGATATGCGTTTGGGAAGCCCTCCACGTGCGACGTATTTACGAGGATTGCCGCGTGCCCCAGATACTCGCGCGTTTCGTCATGCGAAAGGTGCCCGGTGAGCTGGAGGTTTTCGATTCCTCCTGCGTCGGAGATGATCTGCCGTTCGAATTCGGGTTCGACACCCGACCCACCACCGATCAAAACAAATCTATGGGCCGGCAGCCGGCGTGCGAGTTCGAGATACAATTCAGGTTGTTTTATCTTCCTGATACCGCCAACCCACACTATCAGTTCCCGCCCCCCCGGAACCTCATCCGCCGGAACATTCACTCCGTTGGGGATGACACGAACCGGAGCGGAATGTCTTTCGTCATAGCATTCCTTTTGATATTCATTCTGGACCACGACCCCGTCGGCAAGCTTCAAGCCAAGATAAAATAATAGTCTGTCCCGAAAACTGTCCATTCTCGCTTCACGAAATGAAAAATCCGTATTGCTCCCGGCGCCATAGACAAATACCCGTCCCTGTCGTTTACAGAAAAGCGCCGTCGCACCCGTGAGCATCGATGCATTTCGCTGGTAATACACATCCGCGTTGACTTCCCGGAATACTCGCTGCATCCCAGTCATTCGCGGATGAAAAAAACGAACCACGGGAAGACCGTCCTCGGAACGGTACGCGTTCGCGACCTTGTGCGGAAACGACTCACGGGGGCGCTGATTGGCGACGGCGACCGTAAGCTCGTGTCCGGCGTCCCGAAGCGCACCGGCAAGAAAAACCGCCTGCACTTCGGCGCCGGCAAACTTAGCGGTCCTGTCGCGTCGGAAATACAGTGGGAAGTTGGGTGATACGATACAAATCTTCATTATTTTTCGAAAACGGGTCCGTTTGTGTCCTTCAAATTTAGGATGCTATCACACTGTGTTCTATGGTATAAAGTCAAAACGGTTGTTATTTCTACGTTTATAAGACTCGCGCCAGGTATCGTACTCGCGAGTCCCGGCTATATTATGCAAAAAGGGAGCCTTAAGAATCGGTTTTTGACCGGCCAACGGCCGGTTGCCGGACTGATTGTTCTCCTCACCCCTCTCTATTATATAATTCCCTGGCAAGATCTATCCACCGTCTCGGCCGTCCTCGGGATTCCTTTTTTACTCCTTTATACGATTGTGCTCCCCGGAATAATCATCCGCGACCGGATTATCCCGGACAAAACCGATTTCCTGGCCAACATCACCGCCGCGGCGGCATTCGGGCTCGCGCTCTTTTTGGGTCTTGCCTTTGCCGCCGTATTGGGGAAGTTATCCCTGGGGACGCTCACCTCGGCGCTCCCCGCCGTCATGATCCTCGTCGCCGCGTGGGGATTTCTCGATCATCCGTCTCCATCCAGAGAAGAACCGAAGGTAATGAGCCGGGGAGACCGCTTACTGATCGGAATGTTCGCCGTGCTTCTCGTCGCCGTTTTTGTTCTCGTGCTCCGCAGCGGCCCGCCCATCGGATTTACATCGGACGCCCTGGACCACATCGCGTATGTCACCGAAATCCGGGACACGGGAGAGCTGTTCCCGCGGACGGCATTTTATGCGGACCCCGGCGCGAACGGAGAAGACCTCCGCAAGGGCCTGCTCCACGTTTTCTACGGGTACTCCGCTGGCTATCTCGGACTCGCCCCCCTGGCTTTTCTCACCGCGATAAACGCGGTGTTCGCAGTCCTGCTTCTTCTCTGCGTATACTCAACGGGCATTCTTTTCTTTGGCGACCGCAAGATCGCCGTTCTCTCGGCGGCGCTTTTTCTTATCGCGCTTGATGAAGGCTTCGGCGGCACGATGATCCGCCAGTCATTCTACTCACATCGTTTTGGAACCCTCTTTTTTCTTTATGTTCTCGCCTTCGGGCTTTCATTCCTGACCACTGGAAATAAACGCGACCTCATCCCCGCGGCCATCTTTGGTTTTGCGGCGGCCGCCACGCATGTCTTTTTTGGAATACTCGTCGGACTTGCCGGGGTTACGATTCTCATCTGGAAGGTCTGCTTCCCACAAAACAACGGCAGAACCCACTTCCAGAGAGTCCTTCTTCTTGGCGCGATTGTCGTGTTGGGGATGCTTCCCTACGGACTCTTCCGTTATCTGACGGCATTCCCGCGGGCGAATGAACTCCACGGCGAAGTCCAGGGTGTCGTCTTTATTACTCAACACCTTTATATCGCCGATCCACTCCAGGTTTACAAGTGGTTTGGCCCCGTCGGCATTGTGTCTCTAATTGCGATCATACCGCTGTGGATCTCCAGAAAAAGACACGCGTTCCTCGGGTACGCGTTTGCGGCATCGCTGACAGTGATTCTCGTTTTGTTCAACCCCGTTCTCCTGCCCCCGGTCCGGAACGCCATGACGTATTTGATCGCGCGGTTGAACAACCTGTGTCCGTTCTATTTTGTCGCCGCGTACTTCTTATTGTCGTTCTCATCATTGAAATCAGATAAGCGGCTTCTGCGTCCGTTCACATGGGGCCTTGCGTTCGTCGCGATTATCGCGGTCATTTTGGGCCTCAAACCGGTCTTTGGCAAAAACACATTCACGCCGTCCGTTATCCAGTCCGAACGCGCTAACAGTTATCTCTTGTGGAAGGATGACCTGGCGGCCCTAACACCGATGGACGGCGACAAATGGGTTATCGCCTCCGACCCGTTGACCGCTTACTCGGTCACGGCATTCACGCCAAACCACGTCGTGTGTACATTCGACCAGCATGCGCCTCCAAATGACGTCCACCTCGAAGAGCGGATGCGTTCGGCGCGTGACATCATGAGCCCCTACACATCGGTGGCGCACGCGGCAAAACTTCTCGAAACCAATCGCGGAACACACGTCGTCATCAACAATAGATTCCCACGGGGACTCAGGCTCGAGTACTGGGCAATGACGGCGGATATGTTTCCATCGATTCGCGCCAAGTTCGACAGCCGCCCCGATATTTTCGAGCCAATTAGCGATGACGAGGCGTTCGTCGTTTACCGGTGGACGGGGATTCAGGGCGGCGAGGCGGAATCCTTCGACCGCCCGTTTGTTCTCGACTCTCTTCCTCACGACTTCGAATCGATCGGGCTTGCGGCCGGAAAGGCAACCCTCGAGGGAATCAGACTGAACGGCGCGACCCTGGAAGAGGGCGATCCCCTCGGCATCGAGCTGGTGTGGTCGGGATCATCGGAGTATCACTTCCGAAACTACATGGTGGCCGTACGCTTCGACCACGCAAGCCCCCAACTCCCATTTGCCGGGAAACCGTTCCCAAAAATTATGCGCAAGTTCAAAGAGAAGTTTACCGGTCGGCGATACCGATTCAGCGAGTACCACAAGATCCGAAATGGGTTCCTGAGCCCGGACACATGGAACGCCGGCGATTTCGTCCTCGACGAAACCAGCCTCCGGATCCCTTCGAACGCCGCACCGGGCGAGTACGATGTCTATGTCAAACTTCTGGAGATGAAGCACCAACCGACACACTGGCTGCGCGACTATTTCTTTGACGACGACAGCTACCAGGGCATCCACGCCGCCCGCATCACCATTAAATAACCTTCGTCCGGCGCGGTCTTCCGCAGGCCCTCGCTCCGCTTCGCTCGACTAACCGCCGGCTACGCCGACGGTGGATTCTCGCTGGCTCCCGCGAAAGGGCCAGAGAAAGACCGCACCGGCTCTCCCAGCGCGGTGCTTGATAATAGGAGGGAAAAGGTTAGTGTACTGGGAAAAAGAAGGAGAACCAATGAGCGCAGATCCGTCAAAAGAACTCGAACTCTTCCCCAACCCGCAGCCCGGGCGCCCGTACATGATTTCCATGGAGACGCCCGAGTTTACGTGTCTCTGTCCGCGTACCGGACAACCTGATTTCGCGACCATTCGTATCCGTTACGTCCCCGATGAACTTTGCGTCGAGCTCAAGTCGCTGAAGTTGTATCTCTGGTCATACAGGAACGAGGGGGCCTTTCACGAGGCAGTGGTGAACAAGATCCTCGACGATCTCTCGGGCGCGTGCAAACCGCTCTTCATGGAAGTCGTTGGAGATTTTCTCATTCGCGGCGGGATTCACACAACAGTCAGGGTCACCGTCGGCGAGGATCCGACGACGTAAACGCTTGACGGGACGACTAGCTTTCCTCCCCTTCCACCATCGGCACAAAGCGGACGTTCGCGATTTTTTCTTCGACCGTCTTGTCGCCCTTTTTAACGATTCGATACAACTCCTGGAAATGCGCGCCCACAGGGATCGCCATCCGTCCGCCGTCGGCGAGTTGCTCGACAAGCGCGGCGGGGACGCGTTCGGGAGCTGCCGTAACTATGATCGCATCGAAGGGCGCCGCGTCCGGCCATCCCGCGTATCCATCGCCGATCCTGACCTCCACGTTGTCGTACCCGAGAGACGCCAGCCGTCCGCGCGCTTCTAATCCGAGCGGTTCGACCCATTCGATGGACATGACATCGTCGGCGAGGAGCGACAACACGGCGGACTGGTACCCCGACCCCGTCCCGATTTCAAGCACGCGGTGGGCGGGTTGGAGTTCTAGCAGCTCGGTCATCAACGCCACAATGTAGGGTTGCGAAATGGTCTGTCCCAGGACGAGGGGCAGCGGGCAGTCGTCGTAGGCGTGGGCAAAATCCTCTGGCCGAACGAACAGGTGACGAGGAACGGTCTCCATCGCCCAAAGCACGCGGGGATCGCTGACATCCCGCCGCCGGATTTGCTCCTCGACCATCCGGTGGCGGTCGGCCCGGTTCTCCACGGTGTCCCCGTGCGGCGAATCGCCGTTACTCATATCCATCGATCTTGCCCCCCCAGGGCGCGGGTATGATTTCACACAATCAAAACCATCTTCTACTATAAGTTTATACAAACCCGAGGGATCCCTCCACACCAATCCCGGGGCGGGCGGGGGGTTCGGCAGACATCTTGCTGGTATGAAACCGGTTGGAGCGGTATGATTGGAAACAACTCGGAGGCAGCCCGTCTTTTATGGCCAAATTGATCTGCATATGCCCGCGAGATCCCAATGCGACACTTCGCCTGGAATCCGCAATCGACCGGTTGAATGAACGGCTCACACCCGACAACATCACGCCGCCCGCCCCCGCGACGGCGAATGAGACGGGTGTCACGACCGTCCTACTCAACCCAACGGCGTCGATTCCACGCCACGGCGCCAGTGTCTGCCTCGGAATCTTGATCGATCCGGGTACGGATTGGTGGCGTCCAGGAGCGCCGGTTCCCGACGGGACGTATGCGCTCGTCCGGTGTGGCGATGACTCTATTGAAATCATTAACGACCCCGTGGGCTCGCGAACCGTCTGGTACGCTAAAACGGACGAACTCTTCCTCGCGTCCACATCCCAACGGGCCATCGTGGCATTTCTCGGTTCGTTCGAACCCAACCCCGCCGCGTATCCCTGGATGCTCTCGAGCGGACAGCTCGGGCCGGACAATTCATGGGACCGCCGGATTTCGGTGATGCGTTCGAGTTCGCGGATCGTCCTCGATCGCCGAAGCTGGCGGCTCGACACGCATCAAACGAGCAACGAAATAGAACCGGTCCGGCGCGCGAGGAAAGACCACGCGGAAGGGCTCGGCGAGGCGATTACGCACACATTCGACGCGCTCGACATCGACACGGCCCGGTGGGTTCTCCCGCTTTCGGGCGGCGTCGACAGCCGGGCGATCTTGATGTGGCTCAAGAACAGGGATGGGCTAAGATGCGTGACGTGGGGACTAAGAACCGCGCTCGAAGACAAGGGTAACGACGCTTACATCGCCTCTCAACTCGCCGCACACCTCGGGCTCAACCACCGTTTTTTTGAGACCGACATGTCGAACGAACCCATCGACACACTTTTTGACAGATATTTTGTGGCGGGCGAGGGGCGCGTGGACGCGGTGGCGGGATACATGGATGGATTCAAAATATGGAAAGACATTTTTGAAAGCGGCGCGGACGGCGTGATCAGAGGCGACGAGTGCTTCGGGATGCGGATGCCCGCTTATACGGATTTTGGTGTCAGACGGTATGTCAATTGTCTGCTCCTCTCCGATTACGCCAATCTTCCGCCCGGGGTTGTCGACGATCTCCCCCAACAGGAACTCCCCGCACACCTCTTAAAACGCGAAGGCGAGCCTCTATTAAGATGGCGGGACCGCCTCTATTACAATTTCAGGATGCCTTATGTCATGGCCGCCCTGAACGATCTCAAGTGCTCGTACGTTGAACTCATAAACCCGTTTCTGTCACGAGGGATCGTCGATTATGTCCGCACGATCCCCGACTCGCTTCGTCTCGGGCGCAAACCGTTTATGGACGTCGCAACGCGTATGGGGCCGGACATCCCTTACGCCGTCCGCTCGGCGATAGACACACCGACGAATATTTTCCGGTCACCTGAACTCGTCAAATTGATGAAGCGTGAGATTGGCGCCACGGAGGGCGGCGGATTGCTCCCTTCGAGCCTTTTGGGATTCCTCGAAAACAACACACAAATTCAAAAATCGGGTGGGCCGAGCCGGCCGGAAACACACCCGAAGTATCTTCTGCCCACGCGGATTCGCGAAACACTTGGCGCGATCACCCGGCGTCCACGGGGGCTGTATCGCGATCGCTTCAAGAAGCCGACCCTCGACGCAAATGTCCTCGCGTTCCGAGCGTTCATCATCTGCCGGATGCACCGGATGATGAATGAGGACGCGGGTAGCCTTGAGTTGTGATACTATGGCGGCAAATCCAATCAGCCGGTCTTGTTTGACGGCGGCAGGCTGGACAATCCTGGAGGACACCATCGATGGCAGCGCTGACATCATCTGTTGACGACTACTTTTCGACGATTGTCGACATGGGCTTCGTAACTTCGAAAGTCTGGGCCCAAAGACAACTCGAGGACCTTTTCGACGGGGTCGAGATCGCCGACAAACGCATACTCGACATTGGCGGCGGCAGCGGTATTTATAGTTTCTACGCCGCCTGTGCGGGGGCGCGCGAGGTCATCTGCCTCGAGCCCGAAGCGGCGGGAAGCATGTCCGGCGTCACGAGCACTTTCGAGAAGATCCGCGCACAACTACCCGACGCAAATGTGACGCTCGATCCACGCACCATCCAGGAATACCCAACCGACGGCGAAAAGTTCGACATCATATTCTCACACGCGTCGATAAACCACCTGGATGAAGACGCGTGTGTCACGCTTCTCTACAAAAATGAATCCTGGAACTCATACAAAACAATTCTCACCGCTATCGGCGGTTTGGGAAACGAAGGGGCGAAGATCATTGTGGTCGACTGTTCCCGGCACAATTTCTTTGACACTATTGGCTTGAAGAATCCGTTTTGTCCAACCATCGAATGGTTCAAGCACCAAAATCCCGATGTGTGGGCGCGACTTCTCGAGGAGGCGGGCTTTGAGAATCCGCAAATCCGATGGGAGCCCCTCTACCGTTTCGGAACAATCGGAAAGTTTCTTCTCGGAAACGCAGCGGCCGCTTACTTTCTCAAGAGCACATTCCGACTCGAGATGGAAAAGGCCTGAAGTGGGCGATGCGTAAATTCCGATCGATACTCTTCATTGTGTGTGCCGTTGGGCTGACCGTCTCACTCATCGGCGCTCTCTTTTTCTCGATTAAAATCCGCGAACGCGAACGTTTCCTCGATCGGCTCATCGACACCGCGCTTTCCAATGAGGGCACGGAGAGCAACGAGGAGATCGCCCTCAAACTCTCAAAAGAAATCTATCAAAAGACTCGCAACCCATTGTTAAAACAAGACATGGATCGATACTCCCAATGGGAGAGCACATCGCCGTTCAATGTAACATCGGCGGTCTGCCTCCGATACGGTGGGTTTGGCGTCGAGGGCCACTCGACATACGGGGCGTGTGGGACGATGTCGCGCACGCTTCTCAACGCGCTTTGGAAACTGGACATTCCGGCGAGGAAATTGCAATTACTCGACAACGAAGACGGACGCGGCGGCGGCCATACGATGATCGAGTTCCGCTCCGGCGATCGCTGGCTCGTCATTTCACCATCGGACGCCTCGTTTGTGTGGCGAACGGATGACGACCGAATCGCAACGGCCAAAGAAATCCATGATAACGATGAGTTATTCGCGCAAATTTACGACCAAGATCCCGGGTATCCATACCTGTTCGATAATTACAAAAATATTCGTTGGGAGAAGCTTCCCCGGCCCGTATCCCGGCTATTCCGGGTATTTATGGGAGAAAACAGATACAATAACGCAGTGACACCAAGCTTGTACGACAAACCCCGGACCTTATTTGTTATTGTATCTCTGATTCTCTCCGTCATGTTTGCGTGCGGCGCGGCCCTTGCGGTATCGAAACCGCGAAAAGCGTCCGATCGAGGAGCGGCCCTGTAAAATGATTTCCATAATCTTCAATTGGATACTCGTCATCGCCGGAGTTGTTGTCGTCGGCGGATTGGCATGGGTCATTTCCGCATTTCCGCGCGCCAGGAAATGGACTGCGCGGTGCGCCGAGGATATGAACGCCCCGTTTTCGTCGTGGACGCCGCCAACGGATGAACCAGCCCGTAACGATCCATTTCCGTCGTTCGATACGGTCGACTGGACCAAACTGTCACCCCATGTGGACGACGAAGGGATTCATTTTATCGACTACGACGCAGTGGGCCAACGCGGTGTCGCGGGCAAACGGCGCATCCCCGCGAATATCGCTCACTTTGCCATCAAACACGCAAAAAAATATGTGGAAACAGGGAATCGCGACGATCTGCTCCTCTGCGCCCGGCAGTTCGAATATATTGCCGCCACCGCCGCCGAGGTGAACATAGAAGGCCGGACGGCCGTTTTGTGGCGCGCCGATTTTGACCTCGGCTATCAGTACAAGGTCACGGCGCCGTGGTCGTCGGCGTACTTTCAGATCTACTGCATGAACGCGCTTCTTTGGGCACACTGGTTATTCGGAGACGCGCGCTTCCTGGATATCGCCGAAAAAGGATTTGTCCCTCTTGCCAGACCGCTGGAAGAAGACGGATTGGGTTCACGAACGACGAGCGGCGGCTTGTTTTTTGAAGAGGTAGTATCGTCGCCGCCGCATCACATTTTGAACGGCCACTTTCATACGCTGATCAATATTTATTATTTCTGGAAATACACCGGTCTGTCCGAGGCCGGGCGCCTGTTCGAGATGGGGGTCACCGCGGCCGCCGACATGCTGCCGAAGTTCGATTGGCGCGGGTACAGTTTGTACAGCCTCGCCCCCAACCCGGGGCTCAAGAATCACTTCAATATTGCCAACCCCTTTTATCACCGGGCCCACATCCGCATGCTCCGCAAGCTCCACGAGCTTACGGACAACGCGATGTTCGCCGAGCAGGCGGATAGATGGCTTCGCAGCTGCAACGGAACCTTTGACACGCTTTGGTCGATCTTGTTGATTATATTCCGGGATTTCAGAAAGACTGTGAAATAGCCGGAGAAGCGCTCAGCGCCCCGCCGTCTCGAGGATTTCCGCGCAAATCGAAGCGACGAGCTCGTCGCTTCGTTGTTTTCGCGCGGAGGCCTGCGCGGCATAGTCGGAAACGTCACGCTTCTCGAATGTCACCAGGCCAACATCATCGAGGGAACGGACGAGAGTGAGCTTTCCTTGTTCGGAGAGCGCCTTGTCGATGGTTCCCACCCTGCCTGTGAAAACGCTGTAAACCGGCACGCCGAGCATCGCCGCTTCGCGGTTCATCGTTCCCCCGCCGCCGACCACCAGGTCCGCGTGGGCGATGAGATTCAACCCGTTGACCGGTTTTTCGAGGACCCTGAATTTCGACGGGGTTTTTAACGATGCTTTTATCGACGCGGCCTGTTCTTTCGTCCTCGGTGTGATTATCCCGACGGCGTTCTCCACGCCGTCAAGGCGATCGAGGATTCTCTGGACAATCTCTTCGCTCAACGGGTTGTGATAGTGCGCGACGGTCGCCGGCGGGCGCACCACAACCACGATCTGGTCGGCTCCAACATTGAGGTCCTTCAACACGGTGGGGTCAGGTGTGAAATCGCCCAGGTACACCTCTTCTTTCAAGCCCGGGTATTTCGCGAGCCGACCGGGTTCGAGCCCCAATTTGCCAAGAAGATCGTCAGGAAGAATGTCGGGCAGAAGGACTTTGGAAGAAAGCCGATTGAAGATAGAGGTCGACACGAACTCGTAGTCGTACATCGTGACGGTAGGAATTCGGAGCGCCGCACCCGCAAGAACAAGCGAACGCGATCCGTGACTCACCGCCACATCGATCCCCTTGCCGCCCGCCCAACGCATCAAACCACCCACACGCCCCAGGATGCTGAAGACCTTGCGTCCGAAGTTTTTTCCAGCGTGCTTGCCAATCATATCGTACGGAATGCCCGTTGCCTCGATCAGGTCGCGCGTGTACCCAAAATCGCGCACTGTGACATACGTCTTATGCCCGCGTTCCTGCAAACCGACAATCAACGGCTTGAAAAACGGCACGTGCGGCGCGTTCTCGAGATCTATCCAGATTGAATACATGCCGGGTACACTACTCCGTCAAAATCGTAACGGTCAACCGTAACTTCCCACTCGTTATCCAACGAACTTCCGCAGCCACTCTTCGAGGACAACGATACTGAAGAGAATCTTGAAATTATTCGAACGGCCGGCGCGGTGATCCGCAATTAGCCGCTGAACTTCATCGTGCCGTAAATAGTCGTATATCATCGATCCGTTTGCCGAAAGCGACGTCAACATTTGACTGTCCACCGAGTCGCGAAGCCAGTCATCGACGGGCGAGGCAAAACCGAGCTTTCTCCGTCCCGTAACTTCGGGGGGCATGAACCGTTTCCCGACTTCACGGTGGAGCCACTTCCGCGAACCGCCCCGAACCTTGAACGAGGCCGAGAGTCTCTCCACATATTGGACGATCTCCTGGTCGAGATACGGAACCCGCGCCTCCAGGCCGTGCGCCATGGAGAGCTTGTCCCCGTACATGAGAAGCTCGTCGGGCAGAGAGGACCGGATCTCAATGAACTGAAGCCCGCCAAGTTCGTCCGTATCCTCCATCAGCGGTTCGAGATCCCTCCAACAATCGAGAATCTCGTCGCTCGCCCCTTCCGGGAGCACGCCTTGTTTGAACAGGCGCTCCATCGAGTCGCCCGGGACAATGGAGAAGACCTGCTGGTATCGCTTCATCCGCGATTCAACATCGAGAGAGTAAAGCGCGCGTTTGATGGTTTCATTCCGGGGCAACCGGCCGAGCGCGCCGCCGATCGGACCGCGAAGCCAGGCGGGAACCGCCCTCCAGTACGCGCCGTATCGAACGCCCACATGCCGCAGATAACCGCCGAATAGCTCATCGGGCCCCTGTCCGACGAGAACCACCTTCACTTCTTCGCGCGCCTTGCGGCACAGGTGGTACATCGGAATCACGGATGTCGCCGCGACCGGTTCCTCGAGCGATTCGACAATGGCCGCCATACTCTCCTCGAACATCTCCCTGTCGAGGCGAACCGAGTAGTTTGGCGCATTCATGATCTCGGCCGTCCGGGCGGCGAGCGCGAGTTCGTCGTCCTGGAAATCAGCGCCGTACCCGATCGAAAACGTCTTCCAGGCCCGCCCGTAAAGATTCATGAGCGCAAGCAAGAGACCCGAATCGAGTCCGCCGCTGAGCAGGACTCCAACGGGAACGTCGCTTATCAGTTGTCTCTCGATGGCTCGCTTGTAGAGGTCTTCTAACTCTCCGATCGCGCGCAGAGGGGTGGGCATGGGGTCAAACGGTTCCGGCTTGAAATTCCACCAGCGCTCGACCGACGGCGATCCGTCTCTGACAACCAGCCGCGTACCGGGCGCGAGCTTGCGAATGCCGTCGAAAACGGTGAGCGGTGATGGCGTGTACCTGTACTGAAGAAACATGTTGAGCGCTTTGGCGTCGGGGGAGGGCTTGCCGATTTTTGCGGCGAGGATTGCGCGGATTTCGGAACCGAAGAGAAGCGTGTCGTTGTCGATAGAATAATACAGGGGCTTGATGCCCATCCGATCGCGGGCGACCATGAGAAGCCTTTTCCGCTCATCCCATATGGCCAAGCCAAACATCCCGTTCAGCCGGTCGAGGACATCGAGCCCCCATTCTTTGTAACCATGGACGAGAACCTCGGTGTCCGCGCGTGTGCGAAAGACGTATCCGAGATTTTCGAGAATACGCCGGATCTCGGGAAAATTGTAGATCTCGCCGTTGAGGACAACCCAGATGTTGCCTTCTTCGTCCGACATGGGTTGGTGCCCCGCCTCGAGATCGATTATCGAAAGTCTTCGAAAACCGAGTCCGAGCGATCCCGACAGGTGAAATCCCTCGTCATCCGGCCCGCGATGGACCAGCTTCGCGGTCATCTTTTCGATGATCTCGCGATCGACGGGCTCACCCGACCCGAAATTGTATTGTCCGCAAATCCCGCACATTGGAAAGCAACTCCGTTACTTCATGCCCTGTCCAGAACAGTCTGGTAGACATCCACTACCCGTTTTGCCACTTGTGAGAGTTCGAGATGCCCGATCCGCTCCCGTCCGTTACTTCTCGTCCCCGCCTTGATCGCCGCATCGAGTTTTTCCGCAATATCGACGGGCGTCCTCTCCGCGCGGAAACACTGGTCTGTGCCTTCGATAACGTCCCATGCGTCCCCCGCGTCGACCGTGACGATCGGCGTGTTGCACGCCATGGCCTCCTTAATTACGTTCGGCGAACCCTCCGAGTCGGAAGTGAGAACCATCGCGTCGCATGCGTTCATGTACACCGGAACCGTTTCCTGCGGTTGATGATGCATCGCGACGAGTTCAACGTCGGGGCAGTCTTCGCGAAGCATGGCAATGGCTTCCTTCGCCAGATCGACTCGCTTCACCGGCTCATCGGGAATACCCGGAAAGAGGATGTAACCTTTGTCCTCGGCGAACCCGAGTTCTTTTCTCGCCGATAACATGTCCCTCGGACAAAACAACTCGAAATCAACACCGTTGGGGATAACGACGGTTCTCTCTCTCGCCGCGGGTGACTCGATCTTCTCGATCATGTGTTTGCTCTTCACGATTATACCGCCGGCGCGCCGGGCGACATATTGGCTCGACCGGACAACCATGCGGCTCTTTTTTGTGATCCCGCCCGCGCCGTCCGATGTTCCGAGAAGGTCATCTCCGCAGTACGAAATAACGAAGGGACACTTGTACTGCATTGCGGCGACAACGCCGCTCAGCCCGTAGTGGGCATGCACGATCTCGAACCGGTTCCGCGCCAGCATGCGGTTGAGCCGCCCAACGGCCATCGCATAATTCCAACCCGACGAGCGGCCGTCGATCTTCAAGACGCTCACCTCGTGACCCTCGGCAACAATCGAATCGATCTGCGATTTGACAAATGCGCCGAAGCCGGGATTGTCATCGGTGGGGTACATGTTGGTGACCATGCAGACGATCAACCTCAGGCTCCTTCGTTATCGATGAACACCCGGTTCCACAACTCGAAAGAGATAAGCGCGTAAATCAGGTGCCCGTGGTCGAATCGGCCGTTTTCGTGATCATCGAGAACGGTCTCGAGCGCCGGGCGGTCAAAATAGCCGCGCGAAAGTGTGCGCGTATCGAGGAGCATTTCACGCGCGTAGCTCGTCAGCTGGCCCCTGAACCACCCCTGGAGCGGAATCCCGAACCCCTGCTTTCGCCGTTGAGTGATTTCACGAGGGAGAACTTCGGCGGCAAGACGTCTGAGAAGATACTTTGTCGTAAAACCTCTTAGTTTTAATCTCGTGGGAATCCTCGCCGCGATTTCAAGAACAGTTTCGTCAAGAAAAGGAACACGCACCTCGAGGGAAGACGCCATGCTCATCTTGTCGACTTTTGTCAACATGTCGTTCGGCAGGTAGAATTCGAGATCGAACTGGGTCAACCGGTCAATATAATCCGCATCCGATGTAATTCGCGCGAGTTCAAGAAGCTGTTCGATCGAATCGTCATCACCAACATCCGACCTGAAATTGTCGGAGTACAAACCCAGCCTGTCGATCGACTGCGAGAGAGCCTCTTTGTTCCGATACCGCGTCACAAAATCCAGCTCGGCGTTGGCCAACACGTTTTCCAGCCGTTTGAGCTTTTGGGGACCGCCTTTTTTCAACGCGCCGACAATCCCCGACCGCGCCCACGGCGGAAGCGCCTGGAACCCACGGGTGAGCCGCTCACCCTGGTGCCGGGTGTATCCGGCGAAGAGTTCGTCCCCTCCGTCCCCCGACAGAGCGACGGTCACTTGCTCCCGCGTAATCTTGCTGACAAAATATGTGGGAAGAGCGGATGAGTCGGCAAACGGTTCGTCAAGATGCCATACGAGTTTTGGCAGAATATCGATGGCTTCGGGCGTCACTTCGAATTCCTCGTGCCGCGTCGAGAACCGATCCGCGACGATTTTCGCGTACGGCGCCTCGCTCATTCCATCTTGTCCGAACCCGATGGTAAATGTTCTCACCGGCTCGTCGGTCGACTGGGACATCATCCATACGATGAGGCTCGAATCGATGCCGCCGCTCAAAAACGCGCCGAGGGGAACATCGCTTATCATTTGCCTCGATACCGCTTTCTGAAATACATCGCGGAACTCGTCGGTCCACTCAACATTGGTCTTATCGCTCTCCTGCCCGCGCGGCTCGAACCGCCAGTAACGGTCGGTTCGAATCGTGCCGTTTTCCCAGATGAGATAATGAGCGGGAAGGAGTTTTTTGACTGTTGCGAATATCGTGTCGGGCGCCGGGATGTACCCAAACGAAAAATAGCGGTCGACGGCGCGCGGGTCCACCGTGCGATCGAAGTCCGGGTGTTTCAGAAAAGCTTTGATTTCGGAGGCGAAGATAAATCTATCGGGGTCGGTGGCGTAGTAAAGCGGCTTGATCCCCAAACGGTCGCGCGCTATAAACAGACGCTTTTTCCTCGAATCCCATATCCCAAAGGCGAAAATCCCGTGAAGCCGTTCAACACACGAGGGGCCCCATTTTTCATAAGCCCGAAGCACCACCTCGGTATCCGAACGCGTGCTGAACTCGACACCGCTCTCTTCGAGATCGCGGCGTACGGACATGAAATTATAGATCTCTCCGTTGTGGATTACGTGGATCGAGCCGTCGGGAGTGGCCATCGGCTGGATTCCGCCTTCGATGTCGATAATGCTCAACCGGCGGTGGCCCAGCCCGATATTTCCATCGATGTAAAGACCCGCGTCATCCGGTCCACGGTGTGCCATCGTGTCCCGCATGCTCTCGATTATCTCGGCCGTGATCGGGACTCCCCCGGAGCTCGCGACCCCGAGTATTCCGCACATCAGATCTTCCTAACGATGTAATTCCCCAGCGCCAGATACCGCAGTCCTGAGTTCTTTAGCACGCCGATGGCGTCCTCGGGAGAATCGACGATTGGGAACCCGTGCAGGTTGAACGATGTGTTGAGAATGACACCTCGTCCCGTTCTCTTTTTGAATTCCTGAATCAGCCGGTGGTAATCCGGGTTCATTTTCTTGGTGACGACCTGGGGTCGCGCCGTAAAGTCGTACGGATGAATCGCCGCGGGCATATCGCCCCGGTCTTCGGTCGTGTCGAAGGCGAGAATCATATAGGGAGCTTCGATCTTCTTGTCGTTTATCAGATACTTCTCCGCCGCTTCCGGCACCATCGACGGCGCAAACGGCATCCAGAAGTCACGGCTCTTGATCATGTCATTGATTTCACGGATGACGCCGTCACGACACGGATCGCCGACGATCGACCGGTTCCCCAGCGCGCGGGCGCCGAACTCGCCGCGTCCCTTGAATCGAGCGACGACCTGGCCGTCTTCGAGAAGTCGCGCCACCTCAGACTCGACGTCCTCGAAATATTCCCATTCGCAGCCGTCGGTCTCTTTCAATGCCTTGAGGACGCTGTCGTCATCAAATGTCAATCCCAGATAGAGATTGTCGAGCGGGGCCATCGTCTTCACGTCGGCGTGCTGGGCGTACGTCCAGTAAGCGGCGCCCATCGTATTCGTCTCGTCGCCGCACGACGGATAGATGAACATCGACTCAACTTCAGGAAGCTCCATTATCGCCTGGTTGACCTTAACGTTCATAAAAACACCGCCGCCGAGCGCGAGTTTCTTAATACCCGTCTCTCGGATACAGTTGGACACCCAGGTTGTGAGCATCTCTTCGGTAAATTTCTGGAGGCCCGCACACACGGCGTCAAAGCGTTTCAACTCGAGGAGCTTGGTGAGATAGTCGTACGAGAAATAGGTCTCCGGGCAATCGCCGACGCGGTGCCACACGTATGGATCGCTTTTGTCGAAATCCATAAGGGCGCGAAGGCTCTCATATACGGGCCGCGCCTGTTCGACGTGCGCATAGGGCGCCATACCCATCAGTTTGTACTCGTGTTCGAGAGGAACCATTCCGAGGATGAAGGTCACCATCGCATAGATATTACCGATCGATTCCGCTTCGGGAACCGACGCGATGCGTTCGAGCTTGCCCTTGCGGCCGACATTGACCGTCGCGCAGAGACCGTCGCCCGCGCCGTCGTTTGTCAAAACGAGAATGTCATCGTCGTAATTTCCCAGACCGTAGTACGCCGCGGACGCATGGCAGAGATGATGATCGACGAACACCAGTTTTTCCGTCGGCACTCCGGTTTTGGTGAGCGCCGCTGCGCGTTCGCGCTTTCTCTTGTCCTGGTAGGCTGTCCTGAGATACGTGTGCCGGAGGAACTTCTTGACCGACATCGACATCGATCCGGACCGCCGATATTCCGCCATGATTTCCTGGCGGTCCTTCGGGTACGGCATATGATTTCCGTTCAACGCCACATGATCGATATCCGCCATCGTGAGTCCCGCGATTTCCAGAACCGACTGGATCGCTTTTTCGGGAACACCCGCCCAGTTCTTCACCCGCAGCAGCCGCTCTTCCTGAATAGCCGCCGTCAAACGCCCGTCTTCGTAAATACATGCCGCTGCATTATGTCCGTCGTGGACACCCATAATTCGCATCGCATAATCCTCCGCGGTCGCAAAACTTGATTTATGTCAATTTTGTGATGTGCTGACGTCGATTTCTGCCAGGGCGGGAAAGCCCCGACTTGACGCGCCCACAAGCCGGAATCTATATTGTACAAAAGATCTTACAACTGTTCAAAAAGGAAATCCATGAGAACACATCTTAAGCAAATCTTGCTCCAAACCCTTGTATTTTCAACAGTTTTGGCCTTGGGGTGCGGGAATGGGGATGACCCGACGGACCCCGCCGACAGGCTTTGCCGGGGAGAGTCCGGTTTTGCAGCCCAGATATCGGGGACCCCCGAACCGGTTGAAATGTGTGTATCCAATGAAAATACGGTTACCGTGTATATCCCTCAAGGGGGCGGAGACCGATACAGTTCCATCGCAACCTACGAGATCGGCGGTATGATCTACGAGGTCGAGATGGGCTTCTTCGTTCAAAATCAGACACCCGCGACTCTTTTTGGAACATCGAACCGGGCTCTGGCCGAGTCCGATCCGGGTTCGATTTTGTTTATTTACCGTGAAATCAACCCCGGCAATTACAGTTACGAATCCGTGGCCTGCAGCGGCGCCTTCACGGTCACCTTCAACGACCCAAGCGTCGCCGTCGTGACCTTCGGCACGGTGGAACTCGACCTCGAAGATCTGGCGACAAGCAGCGCGGCCGGGTCGCGCGCGATATCGGAAGGGTATCTCTCGGTCACGCCGAACTGATCCCACAAACACGGCGGTGTCATATGCGTCCTGAGAAAATTATTGGTGTCATCGGATCGGGTTCGTGCGACGAATCCGTCGCCGAAATGGCGCAGGAAATCGGACGCGGTATCGCCCAGGCGGGATACGCCCTCGTTTGCGGCGGGCTCGGCGGTGTGATGGAGGCGGCGTGCCGCGGCGCATCCGAAACAGGCGGACTCACGATCGGCATACTCCCCGGCGAATCGATGGAATCAGCCAACCCTTACGTGCGCGTTCCGATCGCGACGGGCCTCGGAATCGCGCGCAATGTGATCATCGTGCGATCTTCGCGTGTCCTGATCGCGATCTGCGGCGGACCCGGAACACTTTCCGAAATCGCGTACGCCCTCCAGCTCGGGGTCCCTGTTGTGAGCCTGAAGAGTCACACGCCCTCACCCGATGTTATTGTCGCCAAGGATCCGGAACATGCGCTACGCGAAGCGTTCAGACTCGCGGAACGAGACGGCGACGCGGGAGACAAGAATGCGGACTGAAATCTCTATAGGAGCCACGCGGCTGGTCACAATACAGGGTGACATCACACAGCAAGACACGGATGCGATCGTAAACGCGGCCAATTCGACCCTCCTCGGCGGCGGTGGCGTCGACGGCGCGATACACAGAACGGGCGGACCCGCGATCCTGGAGGAATGCAAAGGGGTCGTCGCCAAAATCGGCCGTCTGGCTACGGGCGAGGCGGTCATCACAACCGGCGGCAACCTCAAAGCGCGAAACGTGATCCACACCGTGGGTCCGATATGGCGCGGCGGCGACGGCCGTGAACCCGAGCTGCTCGCATCCGCCTACAAGAATTCACTCCGGATCGCTTTATTCAACATGCTGCGAACGATCTCATTCCCGTCGATAAGCACCGGCGCCTACAGCTTCCCCATCGACCGTGCCGCGTCGATCGCGGTGACAACTGTCGCCGACTTTGCCGCCGCACACGAAAACCAATTGGACGAAATCCGCTTCGTCCTCTTCTCCGAATCCGACTACGAAACCTACTCCACCGCCCTCAACAAACTCGCGTAGACGGCGCGATCTTCCTCTTTGAGAGCAGGCACGGGTGGCTGCTCGCGTTCTGGGTTGTTGAAGCCTCTGAGCATGATACCCCGCACTTCGCTTCGCTCGCCGGTGGGGCCCCCGCGCACGTCGAGCGTAGCGGAGTGCGGGTGGCAAACACGGCATTGTTGTCGGCAGATGAGTAAACCGAGTGCAAATCGCTGCTATCAGCGAATCAGCGATCCGCACGAAGCTTAAGCGAGCACGCGCGGGGTGACCGATGACAGGACCCGTGCCGGGCCTTCACGCGAGGGCCAGAGAAAGACCGCATCGTCCCGAGGCGCAAAGGCGTTGGTCGGGGTTATTTCTTGGCGCGGGGGCGTTTGAGGGAATCGACGCGTTCGCGGAGTTTCTTTTCCAGGGGCTGCGGAAGTTTCTTCGAGTTTAAGCAGAGCGAGATCGACTTCGGCGGCGGCTTCCTCGTCTTCCCTTTCGCTCAGGCTCGGCACATACGCTTCCATTTCGAGCAGGGCGTGGAGAATTGATTTCGCCGCTTCCTTATCGGGAATAAGGCCGCGCGCCGTTGCGTCGGGATCGGTCTGCGAAAATGGCGGGATTGGCGAGCCGACACATGACGGGCACCCGTTCTCACAGGGACACCTGTCGATGAGGTCGAGGCACGCCGTCATGACATCCTCTATCATTTCGTACGCCTTGTGGGCAAAACCGAGACCGCCGGGAAAGCGATCGTACACAAAAATTGCGGGCGCGTTCGCCGCCGATGAATCCACGGCGGCGCCAATATCCATAATGTCGCACATGGCAAATATCGGAATAACCTCTTTGATCACATTCGAAATCCCGAGCAGACCTTCACGGGGCACACGCCGTGCTTTCTTCACATGGATATACACATCTTCGAGTGGAATCAGCCACATACCGCTTGTTAGAAGCGTCTGCGGCGGCAGGTCGAGCGCGCCAAATCCAAGCGAGTCGCGGCTCCCGAACTTGATCTTCTTGAACATGTATGTGACCGACGTCACCGACAGGTCGCCGAAGTGGCACTCGCTCCTTCGCCACGTCTTCTCGAGTTCCTCTTCTTCGATCTTTATTTTGACCTCGGTAATCGACTGTGTGTAGTAGTCCGTGTCGACCTTTTCAATGAACGCGATCTTTTTGACGAGATCGAGCGAGTTCACAAAATAGGTCTCTCCCGCGTGCATATAAACCGCTTCTTTGTGAACCTGCATAAAGGCGCTGATCTCGTCGATCGTGCCGATGACCTTGTTCTCATCACCCTCTTCAATGATCGTGTAGACGTGATCCCCGATGTTTCTAAGCGATACATCGGCCGGACGGGTAGCTTCCTCCCGACCAGTAGTACTTATCCGCTTTGCGTTTTAGCTGGTGATCTTCCTCGAGAATCTGAAGGATCGCCCCGCAGTATTCTCCAAAGAAATCCCAGTCTTTCTTGGCGATCGGCAGTTCGAATGCCGCCGAGCGCACCTGGGAGAGAACCACATGTGGATTCTTCGAATCGATCACCGCGTTTTCCGGTGACCGGCCGAAGAAGTAGCCGGGATGCTTGACCATGTACTGGTCGATCGGCGAATCGTGCGGAATGAGCATGACGAGCGACGGCTCCTTGCCTCGGCCCGCGCGTCCCGCTTGCTGCCATGTCGACGCGATACTCCCCGGATACCCCACGAGAAGCGCGCTCTCGAGACTCCCCACATCGATCCCAAGTTCGAGCGCATTGGTACTCACCACAGCCTTCAGTTCCCCCGAAAAAAGCGCCTGCTCGATGCGCCGGCGTTCTTCGGGAAGATAACCGCCCCGGTACGAATGAACCGTTTTCGCGCGCGACGGAGACATCTTGTCGAGCATGTCCTTCGCGTAGCGCGCAATGACTTCGCTCACAACCCTGGCACGGACGAACGTGATCACCTGGTGATCTTCGGCCACGAGCTCGGCGAGAACCCGCGCCGCTTCGGCGTTGGCGCTTTTTCTTTCCATACGATCTTCGCCGATATAAGGCGGGTTCCAGAAAACAAATGTCTTTTCGCCGCGTGGAGACCCGTCGGCATCGACGAGCGTCATCGATTTGCCCGTCAGCCTCTCGGCAAGTTCGAGCGGGTTTTTGATGGTTGCCGAACAGCAAATAAACACCGGAGACGCCCCATAGTGCGCACATATCCGGCTCAAACGGTTGAGGACGTGGCTTACATTCGATCCAAACACGCCCCGATACGTATGGATCTCATCGATCACCACAAACTTGAGACGACTGAAAAAATGCGACCATGTGCCGTGGTTTGGCAGAATCCCGGAATGAAGCATGTCGGGGTTGGTGAGAAGCACATTGGCTTCGTTCTTCAGTTTTCTTCGTGTGGTCGGGGGCGTGTCTCCGTCGTACGTTCCCGTTTTCAACGGGAGCTCGGGATCCGCCGCCTGGTACCTGTGAAGTGTCCTCAGCTGATCCTGCGCTAGCGCCTTGGTCGGGTACAGATACAACGCGCACGCCGAAGGATCCTGAACGATCTTCTCGAGAACGGGGATGTTGTAACAAATCGTCTTTCCGCTCGCCGTCCCCGTAACAACGACGACGTGCCGACCGGCGCGTGTGTTCTTGATTGACGCGGTCTGGTGTGTATAGAGTTTTTTGATTTTTTCGCCGTCGAGGATACGAGCTATTCGATCGGGCGGCGGCGGCGAAAGCGCGGCAAAGCGCGCCTTGCGTTCGGGGAGACGCTCGGCGTGAACGATTTGGCCGCCGTAAAAATTTGACGACCGAAGTTTTGTGAGAAACTGTTCGACTTTCATCTTGCGCGGTATTTTAGCACTGGTTTGGGGCGATCCAAAGCACTATTCCAAAACTCGATATTCGAGACAAGGGGTGGTTGTGCCGTCGCCCGGCCGTTCACATGAGCTTTTGTGGGATGAGATGGTCGATGAGCGACACCATCGCAATCAGATCCATACGGTTGTGGTACAGGATCTTTTTGATCTTCGCCGCGTCGCCGGTACGGACAAAATCATGATACGCCACCGGGATTTCGGCCCCGGGGATATCGCCGACACGAGCGGAACCGCGAAGGTTGCGTTCTATCGTTTCAAGCTTGCAGTTTGGAAGTGTCTTTTTGAAAGCACGTCTCGCCGGGGCGATCAAATCGATATGCGCGGTCGGCCCGCCGCTTTCGATCCTCGCAACCGCCATCCGTGTGCCGACAAATGGAATGTCAAAACTCGCGCCGTTGTAGGTAATCATCACTGGATACCGCCGGTAGACGTCTTCGACATACCGGAGCATCCCGATCTCCTCTGAGTAGTCGCGGGCAAAGGCCTGGTCGATGATAAAGCGTCCGTCTTCGACATACATCATCCCGCAAAGAAATACATACGTGTTCGGCGAAAGCCCCGTCGTCTCAATATCGAAAAAACAAAACTCGCCCGCCGTATACCGCTCGCCGAATTCCTCCGCCGCTATCTCACTCCAGCGCCCGCGTTCCACGAGCCCTCCAAATCGGCGCGAGAGATCCGCCGCATCATCGACCACATTTTCGCAGTGAGTCAATATCTGATAAAACGGCGCCCCATCGACCACGCGCGCCTCACCCGGCGCGGCGGCGTCGAGCGTGCAGGATGTATCGCCATCTGCTGAATCGCTGATCCCGAGGCGCGCATTGCGAAGCGCCTGGATTTCCTTCGCGCGGTTCTTGAGAATCTCGAGGCGTTTTTTGAGAGATTTTTCCAATGAAATCCAATTGAGCTGCAGTAATTCAGTTTTATGTCGAAAGCGTTGTCATGACCATGTGGTTAATGTAATTGATGCAGCGCCAACACGCAACGGAGTGTTCGGGCCGCCAAACAAGAACCACACGCAGAACAACCTAAGAATAAAGGGTTTACGATTGATTGTTTCGACAAACTCCGGTATAATTACATAATAATCGCCCGACCACGACTATACAGATTAATGCTTCGACACCAATCACGGAGGGTACGATGCGGGTTCTTTTAGCCGGATCTTTGCGCGGCTTTTTTATTTTTGTCTTTTGTCCTCGGGCTGACCGCGGAACCCGCGGCGGCGTCCGACAGCTCTTACCTCGTACGCGTGCCCTACAAAGGACAAGCGCTGGTCAAATCAATAATCGAGCACGACATAGAAATCCTCGCTTTCAGCCGTGACGGTTTTTATGACGTCCTGGTCAACGACAAGCAACTCGCTTACCTCCACTCACTCGCGATTCCCATATCGGTCGTAAGAACACCCGATATGGTGAGCGCCGCCGCCCAGCTCGACGCCAACCTCGGCCTCTACTCGACATATGCAGAGATGGAGACAGCGCTCACATCGCTCGCAACGGCCTATTCCGACATCGCCGAGCTCAGTTCGATGGGGACGAGTATCGAAGGCAGCAACGATTTACGTTCTCAAAATCTCGGATAACGTGGCGCTGGAGTGAAGGCGAACCCGAAGTGTTGTACATGGGCAACCACCACGCACGCGAACTCATGAGTGTCGACGTTCCACTCAAATTTGCCGAATATCTCCTTACCAATTATGGAATCATCCCCGAAGTGACCGACATGGTCGACAGCCGCGAGATCTATATCGCGCCGATGATCAACCCCGACGGTCACGTATACGTCGAACAGAATCACACGGGAGACTCTGACTATTGGTGGCGGAAAAACCGACGGGACAATCTCGACTCGAGCTTCGGCGTCGATCTCAACCGGAACTATGGTTACCAGTGGGGATTCGATGACGTTGGTTCGTCGCCCGGATCCGAGCAACATTACATACCGTGGCACGTCGGGATTTTCTGAACCCGAGACCCAGGCGGTCCGGGACTTCTGCGAGAATCATGAATTCATCCTCGCCTTTTCATATCACAGCTATGGCGAACTCCTCCTCTACCCATGGGCGTATGACGCGATCTACACCGACGACCACGATCTCTTTTTCGCACTCGGCGATACGCTGACGTCGTCAAACGGATACTTCGCGGGCAACCTGGCAATGGGCGCCATCTACCCGGTCAACGGTGACTCGGATGACTGGGCGTACGGTGACACAACCAACAAAGACGCCATTTTCTGCTTTACGCCCGAAATGAACTCATCCGCTCAGGGTGGCTTTGCCCCACCCGACACGCTGATACAACCTACATTCGATCTCCTTCTCCCGATGAACATGCTGCTCCTCCAGCTCGCCGACAATCCCGATCGCGTGCTGCCGCCCTGGGTTCCAACGATGTACGCAGTTGACGATTCGTACTACCCGCATTATACGGTGAACTGGAGCCCGGGTGACCCCGCGGATCCGAATCCGGTCATGTCCTACGACGTCCTCGAATACAAAAACCTGGGATCGGTTGCCGAGGACCCGGCCAACACAACGTCTCCCCTGTGGATTTATGACGGCTTCTACACGTCTTCGGCCCGTTCGTACGAAGGTTCGGGAAGTTACTACTCGGGGGCGGTAGACGGCTCGTCGCACACATTGAGAACGGAAACGTTCTACACGGTCACGGCTGAAACGGACACATTCACGTTCCAGACCTGGTACGACATCGAGTCCGACTACGACTATGCCTATTTTGAAGTAAGCACCAATGGCAGCTCCACATGGGAAACCGTTCCCGGCAACATTACGACGAACTGCGATCCGCAACGGCAACAACCGCGGCAACGGCATAAACGGCGCGAGCGGCGGGTGGGTCGAAGCGATTTTTCCGCTCACCCAGTTTCTCGGGCAGGAGCTCGAAGTCCGCGTCAACTATGTAACGGACTACGCATATCTGGAGGAAGGCATCTACGTCGATATTCCCGGTCCCGTCCCGACCTACGAAGCAAAGAATATCGTCGCGACCGGTCTCACCGACACGCTTCTCGCCATCACACCCCACGAGACGGGGGACTACACATACCGCGTCCGCGCCCGTGACGCCCAAAACCAGGTGAGCCCGTGGAGCTACTCGGAAACGATCGCGGTTGCGGACATCACGGCGATCGGCGACCCGCCGCAATTGGCGAGCCGGCTCGGGGCCAACTACCCGAACCCGTTCAACCCGACCACCAATATTCCGTACACGGTCGGCGAGACCCACGGGAGCGTGGGGCCCACAGCGGTCAGCCTCCGAATCTATAACGTTGCAGGACAGACGGTTGCGACGCTGGTCGACAAACAGCTTGCCCCCGGGGTGTACGAAGCCACGTGGAACGGCAAATCCGTCACGGGCACTCCGCTGCCAAGTGGCATCTATTTCGCGCAGCTGGTGATAGCGGGAGAACAAAGCCTCACAAGGAAACTTGTTCTCCTTAAATAAGTTACGGCTATTCGCCGCCGTAAAATTTCTCTTGCCATATTCGGGCCTTCTGTCCGATGATTCTGGTACTTTGCTTGCATCAAAGCACCGTGGTTGACGTATACATACAAAAATAGCAAAGGCCTCATTCTCGCATGCGAAAATTCTTGCCCATCTTGATCATGCTCGCCGCCTTCGGACTCTATGCGGCTCGGGACTCGGTACTGTCACCGCTCCGCATGGGCGCGGAAGACAATTCCAAGCAATCACTCGAAGGTCTCCTGAACGACAACGAGACCACCGCCAGCATGGCCGCCACACAGCTCGAATCCGAGTCCGTCGTCCATGGCGAGATCTCGCGGGGCACACCGTTTTTTGTAGAAATGCAGCGGGCGGGGATTTCACCGCTTGAAATCCAGAACATCGTCAGCGCAACGCGTGACAATTTCAATTTCAAGAAAGTCCAGCCGGGACAGAAGTTTTCGGTGTACTCGGACGGCGACGGCGATCTCGACAGTCTCAGGTTCATCGTGGATAACGAGAAAATCCTCAATGTCCAGAAGATTGGCGAATCGTACGAAAGCCGGATCGATACGATTCCCTACCGCGTCGATCATTTTGTCGCGAGTGGAATCATCGACCAGTCGATATATGTCACACTCCAGAGGATCGATGCCGACCCGGAACTCGCTTCTTATCTCGCGGTTATTTTTCAGTGGGACATTGATTTCTTTAAGGATATCCGGGCCAACGACACGTTTTCGATCCTTTTCGAGAAAAAGGTGTTCCCCGACGGACGCTCACTAATCGGGCACGTCCTCGCGGCAAGGATCTGTTGTCAGGGCGAGGAACATTTCGCATTTCGCTACATTCTTGCAAGCGGAGAACCCAGTTATTTCGATGAAAAGGGAAAATCGCTGCAAAAATCGCTTCTCCGAGCCCCCTTGAAATATTCGCGTGTATCGTCGAACTTCAGCTACCGCAGGATGCACCCCGTCAAGAAACACTACTCCCCGCATCTCGGGGTCGACTACGCGGCGCCAATAGGAACGCCGGTGCGGGCGACGGGGGGCGGGACGGTCGTGGCGGCGGAACGACATTCCGCGAACGGGAACTACGTCAAGATCCGGCACAACAACCGGTACACGACCTACTATCTCCATCTAAGAAACTTTGGCAAAGGCGTGCGCAAAGGCGCGAGGGTCCAACAGGGGCAGGTCATTGGTTATGTCGGCTCGACGGGAATTTCCACGGGTCCACACCTCGACTACCGAATCAAGATCGGTGACCGCTTCGTCAACCCGCGGACGGTCAAGCTTCCATCCAAACGCCCCGTACCCAAGGACGAACGGCTTCTCTACGACATCGTGCGCGATTCGTATCTGGTGGATCTCTTCGATCCCAGCCTGACCGACGAAACGATACTCGTCTCCAAACCAGCGCCCATCAAGCAGCGCCGCATGACGTTGAACTTCTGATCGCGCCGGCCGGCGTTCTTTTCAACCTGGGAAAAATCAAACAACCACGAGCGGCGTATCCTGGCGATTCGTGACACGCCCAACGATTGCGGCGTGGGGACAAACGAGCTCGAGTTCCTTCAAGAAGCGCGCGCTCTTTTCATGAGGGATTGCGATCAGCAGTCCGCCGGAGGTCTGGGGATCAAAGAGGATGTGCTCCAGAATCTCATCCGAGGGGGTTTTCCATTTAAGACGATCCGCCACAAAAATTCGATTGGTTCCCCCACCACCGGTCAGGAAACCATCCCTGGCGGCATCAATCGCGCCGGGCAGTGTGGGAATCGCTTCGGCAAGAATCTCGATCGTGACACCACTGCCTTCAGCCATCTCGAATGTGTGCCCCAGAAATCCGTACCCCGTGATGTCCGTCGACGCATGCGCGTCGAAATCCCGCATTAGTTCCGATGCCTGCTTATTGAGCATCGCCATTGAATTGACGAGAACGCCGTATCCAGGCTCGTCGAGTTGCCCCGCCCTGTGACGCGTTGAAAGCACACCCGTGCCCAGAGGTTTCGTCAGCACGAGATCGTCACCGGGGCGAGCGCCGTCGTTGCGGATCACGCGGTCGGGGTGAATCTTGCCGACAACCGACAAACCGTATTTGAGTTCCTCGTCGGCCACGGTATGGCCCCCGGCAATCACGACCCCCGCCGCGAGCGCGCCGGCCGCGCCGCCTTTGAGAATATCGGCAAGAACGGTGGGAGGGAATTTCCCCTCGGGAAAAGCCGCGACGTTGAGCGCAACGAGAGGCTCTCCACCCATCGCGTAGACGTCGCTCAAGGAGTTCACTGCGGCGATCCTGCCAAAATCAAAAGGGTCATCAACAATGGGGGTAAAGAAGTCGACCGTAACCACGAGTGCCGTATCATCGTCGAGACGGTACACACCTGCATCGTCCGCCGCACCAAACCCCACGAGAAGATTGGGGTCGATCGACGGCGGCACGTGTTTGAGTATATCGCGCAGACCCGCCGCGCTGAACTTGGCCGCTCAGCCGGCGCACGACGCGTACTGCGTCAGTCTTATCTTTTTTCCATCAGTCATTTTCAGAAATCACTCCAAGCTGATCACACCATATGTTGAGGGACGGTGATGACGTTCGAACCCGAATTTGAGCGGCGGCTCAATGCTGCTACATGCTTGTGGTCCGACGCCGCGATACTGAGCGGTGAGGGCGTCATCACCGTCCCCAAACTTAGGCACGGCGTTTTTTGACAAGGTAGCGGTAAATGCCCTCTTCTTTTTTCGCCGACAGTATAGCGTGCCCCTGGCTCTGGCACCACGCGGGGAGATCGAACTCGATCGCCGGATCATCCGAAACGACTTCGACTATCGATCCGGGATCGACACTCTTGATCGCGTCGGACGTCTTTACGATCGGCAGCGGACAAAACAATCCGCGTGTATCCAGGACGATGCTGGGTTTCACTGGTAGCGAAGGTCCTTCCCCTGTTCAAGCGGCATACCGTGCCGGCTTGTAAACGTTTGAACGACAAATTTGTATTTCAGCCATGGTTTGTAGGGGCGTCCGAAGAATGCAGACACCCATTCCGGCCGCGGCGCGGCTAGCTTCGCGACGAGTTGCAATTTCTCGGCAAGCGTTCCGCTTTCAAGAAAATAAAACCGGAAGCGGTGGGACCGAATCTGTCTGCCCGCGAGCAGCCCCAAACGTCCCGGCCGCCAAATCATGTCGAACATCCTTTTGCGCGCTCTGCCCGGCGCCGGTGTCATTCGGCGCACCGCGGGGAATGCGAGCGAATCCATGACGCGGTCGCACGCACAATAGAAAGCCGGGTAGAACGATCTGGCGCGGACGCGTTTCTCGATATAAGCCCAGTCAAGTCCATCCCCATGTCCCGACAAAACCAGTCCCGCGTCCACGGCAAACAGGAGCCTTTCGAACCGTGTCATATTGAGCCGCATACACGTTCGCAGGAAATGATCTTCGAACCCGATACCCATCAACTTCACTCCACCTGCGTCGAACTCCCGCGCATGACGCCAGGCCGCTTCCTCGGGTTCGGGGTCGCCAAGATCGAAGAGACGAAAGCTCAATCCCAACTGGGTTCCTTTTTCATTTCGAAGACGGCATGGAGTGAAATACTGATAATAATCGAGGGCATCATCCCCGCTCTCGAACTCCGGATCCCGAACGTCCCTTTTGTACCCCAGTTTGCCACACAGCGTGACAATCGACTCCCAGTCGCTTTCGTGTACGAGGAGATTTATCGATTCGACTGGGCGGTCGGATGGATCGGAACATAGAGAAAGCGCCGACAAGACGTCGTCCATAACGAGACAGGGTACGTTCATTTCGGCTAAGCGCCCGACAAGCTCTCGGAGATCCTCGAATGTCGTTTCGTTTCGGGCCCGCAAAAACGCGGCATTCGACCTGAGCCGGCGGCAGCTAAAATCGGATAAAACCGGGCCCAGGGCGAGTTTGCCAAGCGATTCAACGACGATCGGAGAGAGAGAATGCCACTCGCACAACGAAACAAATTCGCGTTCGAATTGGGGGCCCACGCGCGCGGGGATACCGGGCGGCGGGCTGTCGTCCCGCTTAACAAAGTGGGCCAACGTCTCAAAGATTACATCGATGGCGCGCATTTGGGGGTAAGGATACCAAATGCCACCACAGGTCAGGAAATCTTTTTCTCCTGATCCTTGTACTGGAGTTCGTAGAGGTTGGAATAGAGCCCACCCCGGCCCAGCAGGTCACGATGGCTCCCCTCTTCGACGATTTGCCCATTGTGCAGAACGATAATCCGGTCGACATGGCGGATTGTCGACAGGCGGTGTGCGATTACGATCGAGGTACGACCGGACATGAACTTCTTGAGTGCGTCCTGGACAAGATATTCGGTATCGGTATCGACACTTGATGTCGCCTCATCGAGGACAAGTATCTTAGGCTCGTAAACAAGGGCGCGGGCAAAGGATAGCAGCTGTCTCTCCCCGACCGAGAGGGTGCGGCCGCGCTCGCCGACTTTCTCGGCATACCCTCCCCTCAATTTGTCGATAAACTTCTCCGCGTTTATGTACCGCGACACCTCTCGGATGCGCTCGTCGCTGATTTCCAAATCACCGAGATGGATGTTGTAGGCGATGTCACCCGAAAACAAAAACACATCCTGAAGCACCGTTGCGATGTACCTGTGGAGATCCCGCTGGGCGAAATCGCGAATATCCGTGTCGTCGATCAGTATTCGGCCCTCGCTGGTATCGTAGAGTCGCGAGAGCAAATTTATGATCGTGGTTTTTCCCGATCCGGTGTATCCGACGATTGCCACCTTCTCGCCCGGTTCGACGGTGAAGCTCACATTGTGCAGAACCTCTTCTCCCGGGTTGTAGGAGAAACTCACGTTGTCAAATACGACCCGCGCGGGTGATGTCGGGATCGTCGCGGGTTCGGATGGATCCCGCAACGTTGGATCGGTGTCGAGGAGTTCGAAAATCCGCTCTGATGACGCCATCGCGGACTGGAGGATGTTGTACTTCTCGCTCAGATCGCTTATCGGCCTGTAAAATCGCTGCGCGTACTGGATAAAGGCGACCAACGCGCCGAATGTCATCGCACCCGAAGAGACGGCTCCCCCGCCGTACCAGAGGATCAACGCGATCGCCACGGAGCTCAAGATTTCGATCATGGGGAAGAAAACCGCGTAGGCCATGATGGTGTCGATATGGGCACGGTAGAGCCCCTTGTTGCGTCCGCCGAACTTGTCGAACTGCGCGGACTCGCGGTTGAACACCTGGACCACACTCATCCCCGTAATATTCTCCTGGAGAAACGCGTTGATGGCCGCGACTCGCTTGCGGACCGACCGGTAACTCGTTCGGACACGGCGTCTGAAAATCATCGCGGCGACGAACAGGAACGGGAGAACCACAAAGGTGATAAGCGCCAGCTTGAGATTGAGATAACACAACACGACCATAATCCCGATCAAAGTGAACACATCGAGGAAAATGGCCACAACACCGGACGTAAATGTCTCGTTCAGAACTTCGACATCGCTCGTAAGCCGTGTCATCAAACGTCCCACCGGGTTCTTGTCGAAATACGCGACTTCTTTTTTCTGAAGATGTTTGAAGATCTGCATCCTCAAATCAAACATCACGCGCTGGCCGACAAACGCCATGACGTAGATCTGGAGATAGCTGGACACAAATGCCACCATCAGAATCCCAAAAAAGATCGCGACGATTTTCGCCAGCCCCGCGTAGCGCGCCCCCACATCCAGTTCGGACATGGGCGAAATATACCGGTCAATCGCCACCTTGACGAGATACGGCGGGGCGAGCTGAAAGAGCGAAACGAGAAGGAGCAAAGCGATACACACAGCCACAAGCTTCTTGTATGGCTTGAGATACGCCAGGATTCGCCTCATCAGCGCCGCGTCGTAAGACTTGGCCTGCACTTCATCTTCGTCAAAAAAATCCAACCCGAAGGTTCCTTTTTATTATTGGTGTTCGAGGTCGTACATTATCCGCTGTTTGTGAAACATGTCGGCGTAGAGACCGCGCCGCTCAATGAGCTCCTCGTGTGTTCCCATCTCGACCAGACGACCCTCGTCCAGGACAAGAATCCTGTCCGCCTCGCGAACCGTCGATATCCGGTGTGAAATCAATATCGCCGTTCTCGATTTCATTTCGGAGCGGAGCGATGACAGGATCTTTTCCTCGGTATCGGTGTCCACGCTCGAAAGCGCATCGTCAAGAATCAAGATCGCCGGGTCCTTCGCTACGGCGCGCGCAATGGCAAGTCTTTGTTTCTGCCCGCCCGAGAGATTGATGCCCCGCTCGCCGATCATCGTCTCAAACTTTTTCGGAAAACCCTCTATCTCGCCGTCCATCGCGGCAACGCGGCTCAAACGATCGAGATCGCCCTTGTCGAGCGATGCAACGCCAAACGAAATGTTCTCTGCAATCGTGTCCGAGAACAGGAAAATGTCCTGCGGAATAAGGCCGACCAGGGTCCGGAGCTTTGAGAGCGGAATTTCGGTGACGGGCACGCCGCCGACAAGAATACGACCCTCTTGAGGGTCGTAAAGCCTCAATATCAACGACACAAGAGTCGATTTACCCGATCCCGTCGGCCCAACAACCGCGACCGTTTCCCCGTCCTGGATTTTAAAGTCGAGGTTTTCGAGGACACGGGCCCTTCCTGATTCCGTGTGGTAGGCGAACGACACATTGTCGAAAACGATCGAGCGGTCACGAGGTTCGATGGGAGCGTCTCCTTCGGCCACGGCGGCATCCGTGATATCAGGTTCCGCGTTCATGACGACGTTTATCCGCTGCATCGACGCCAGGCCCCTCTCCATGATATTCATCACCCATCCCAGCGCTATCATCGGCCAAATTAACATCGTCATATAGCCGCTGAAAGCAACGAACGTCCCCAGTGTAATCGTCCCGTCTATCACCTGCTTGCCGCCGTACCCCAGAATAAACAACCCGCCGAGGCCGGCGACGCTGGTTAGAAGAGGAGAGAGAAGACTCTGCACCTTGTAGAGCTTCATGTTTGCTTTCACATACACCTGGCTCTGCTCTTCGAACTCCCGGATCTCGTTGGCCTCCCTCGCATAGGTCCGGATGACCCGGATCCCCGAGAGATTCTCCTGGGCGCGGGAATTGAGATCGCCAAATCTTTTTTGGACGCGCTCGAAGTACTGGTGAATAAGTTTCATGCTGTAATACATCCCCACGGCGAGGATCACAAGCGGGAGGAGCGCGACCACCGTGAGCTTCCAGGACAACACGATCATCAGCGACAGAGCGAGACTACCGACAACCACGGTATTCATCGAGTACATCACACCGGGACCGACGAGCGCGCGGACAGCGTTGAGATCGTTTGTCGCGAGCGCCATCAGATCGCCGGTTCTATTTTTGTTGTAAAAAGAGGAGCTGAGCTTTTCGAGATGCGAGAAGAAATCACCCCGCATGTCGTACTCTATCTTTCGCGACACGCCGATGATTACACGTCTCATCAGAAAGCGGAAAAGACCGCTGACAACCGTAACGGCGACGAACATACCGGCGAGCTGGGCGAGGCGCTCGCGCGGAATACCCACCTCGAGCTGATCGATCGCCATTTTGAGTATCCATGGGTTGGCGAGCAGCAGAGCGTTCGTCAAAACAAGACAAAGCGCTCCCGACACCAGCCGGGCCCGGTATCGCATGAGATACCCGCGCACCACGCGAATGGCTTGTTTTCTTTTTGCCTTTGGGTCGTCGGTCATAATCTGATTTCTATCGCGAGTTTTCTCGCCGATCGGCTATTGACGCTTGGGGCTCAAACAGGCTTAAAATATAGAAGATACGCTTTTGCAACGCAAACTCGAACCCCCTCAATGGAGAGAACCGTGAACATCCCCGATCGCGGCGAGGCCATGGCCCTGCTCAGAGAATACACGAAGAATGAGAATCTCATCAAACACGGACTCTCCGTCGAGGCGGCGATGCGTTACTACGCCAGGCTCAACGCCGAGGACGAGGAGCTCTGGGGCGTCATCGGCCTCATCCACGACTTCGATTACGAGAAATTCCCGACGCTCGAGGACCATCCCTTCAAGGGGGCTGAGATCCTCCGCGAGCGCGGCTATGACGAATCTTTGATAAAGGCCGTTCTTTCCCACGCAAGCCACACCAACGTCTCGCGAGACACAACGCTCGAAAAAACCCTCTTCGCCGTCGATGAACTCTGCGGGATGGTGACGGCGGTCACGCTTGTCCGGCCATCCAAAAAGATTGCTGATGTGACGGTCAAATCGGTCAAGAAAAAGCTCAAAGACAAGAGTTTCGCACGAGCCGTCAATCGGGAGGAAATCAACGAGGGCGCCGAACTCATTGGGGTGGAGCTCAGCACGCACATCGGGAATGTGATCGCGGCGATGCAGGAAATCTCGGACGATCTGGAGCTGTAAAATCGCATTTTGACGCCGGGATCAGAAACTCACCGAACTCCCTGACCATAACCTACTGTAATAGAATCATATAATCGATTTCTTTTTCGGTGGGTCTGGTATGGATGTTGCGACATATCCACCCACGATGAGAACCTCCATGTCCACATACGCCATCTTCGCGGTTTGTCTCGCGATTACTCTGTTGTCGGGGACCGTCCGCGCACAGGTGCCCCCCGATATGGGGCCGGTATACGGGTATATCACCGCCAAACCCGAATCGCCGTCAGTGAAGGTTTTCTCCGCATTGGAATTCGACACGACCGCGACGGCGGACGAATTGGTAGAGAGCGCCCGGGAGATGTTTCTGGCGGACAATTATCCCCTGGCCGAGATGCTTTACAAGGCGGCGCTCATCCGAGAGCCAAACCATCTCTCGGCGATGCTCGAGTTGGCGATCATCTACGAGGCGACGGACAAGCTTCAATATGCGCGGGGTCTTCTGACACGCGCACTCATCCTCAAACCGTACGACCAGGAGATCATTGACAGGAGCAACGATGTTGCGCAGAAACTGTCGGCATACCTCGAAGCGGATATTGACTCTCTCCTCGCCCGGAACGCTTATACCGAGGCTTTACCCAAGCTATCCGTTCTTCTGACAACCCAACCCGAAAATGCGGACCTTCATTACCGCAAGGCTCGATGCCACCTCGCGCTTGATGACCCTGACGGTGCGGTCGCGGAGATCGAAAAGGCGCTCGTTCTTGTAAAAGAAGATCGTTACTTTGCGTTGCGGACGGACGCGCTCGCAATAAAGAAGAAGAGCGAAATCGGCAAACTTGCCCGCGAGGCAAGAGTCTTAATGGAATCGGGAACAACAGGAGACAGAAACCAGGTTCTCGCTTTGCTCAGCAAGATTCTTGCGCGCGACCCCGACCACGACTGGGCCAGGCAGCAGTTTCTAATGCTGACCGAGGGCGGCGCTCAACCAGGAGCTCCCGCGATGGGCGGCGATGATCCAAACCGGTTCACTGCTTTCGTCAAGGCGGGAGCGGCGCGCGTATCCGGCGTCGCCGACGGAGTCGTTCATACTCTGCGGCGGCATCTCAACGTGTTGCTTCTCGCACTCGCCGTTCTTGTAATCTTCGGTTCTCCACTCACTTACATGATTGTCCGTGGGTTCGAGCCACATCAATCGCTTTCGGGCAGACTCAACCAGTTCAAAATCCGCGACGTTTTGACCATGATCAATTCCCAGGGCCGCACTGGAGTATTGAGAATTTACGCCGATTCGGGCAAAGGCCGTGTGTACTTCGAATCCGGAGAGGTGCATCACTGCACGTGCGGCGACACCGAGGGCGCAGACGCCTTGAGAAAAATTGTCGAAACGGCGTCCGACGGACACTTTGTTTTCACCAAGCCGCCGCGCTCGGTTCCGACGACGATCGAAACCCCGCTAAGTATTATCCTTGTCGATCTCGAGGAGAGAGAGAAGAGCATAAACCCAACGAATCCCCAGTCACCTCCCACATCCACGCACAAGAAGAAGTCCAAGATGAAGGCTCTTCTTGAAAGCAAAGCGTAGCCCAACAATTTATAGCGTAAATGAAAACGAGCTTGGGTTTTAAGCTACGGGCTCCAGGTCTGTGGCGGCGCGCCGTCCCTCGATTGACTCCGGGGCGGGCGTGCCGGTAATGATTTCAACGTGTGAACAATTGGAGAGAAAATCGGCAATGCGATCGAGATCATCGGCGCACCGGTCGACGAGAGCCAGACAGTATGATTGCTCGGCGCGGCCTCGAACCAGCACATCACCATCCGAAAGCACCGAACGCGAACGCTCGAACAGATCTCGCTCGGCGGGCGAAAAGACCGGGTCGTCCTGGCCGCCGGAGTCGACGACGCACTCGACCAACGATATCGTCTTTCCGCTGAGCATCGCCGCTTCGCGAAGCCCGTTGACGGGCAGCAAGAAGTCTTCCCGGTGCTCGTACCGGGGCCGCAGAGGAAAACGGAGACGGATACGCTCACCGGTCCGGCCGCTTTCGAGCTGGAATTCGCCCGAAAGCGACGCGACGATGCGGTGGAACGCTCGGGTTTCAAAACACTCATCCGGGGCCGCCGCGGGCGCGTTTCCGGTTCCACAGGTTAGTCCCGCGGTCGTGTCGGGGCCTAGAATCCCCGCGATGCTGGTATTTTCGAACTCGATCTCAACACCGTAGCCATCGTCGTCCGTTGCGAAACGGACTCGGACCGGCTCGTTACGATTGAACGAGCCCCTCTCAAGGACGTATCTCACCGCGGCGCCCAGACGATCCGGATCCGTGAACATAAAAATACGTTCGCCGTCGATCTCGACCAGTCGCCTGACACCCGGCGGCGTATCGCCGACGGCACGTTCGAGCGCATCGCGCAGATCCACACAACGGCGACTCACCGACACGTCGCCTAGTGTGATCTGCAGCAGGTCGAGTTGTCCCTCGACCAGCTGGATTATCCTGTCGATGTTTCTCTGTCCGATCGCGACGAGTTTTTCCTGGGGCGCCGGAACATCCGAAGCATGCGTGGTGAACAGATTGTCCAACGCGAGTTTTATCGCGGTAAGAGGAGTGCGAAGTTCATGGGCAAGCCCCGTCAAAAAACTCATGCGCAGATGGTCCAACCCGGCGTTTCTCGACGTTTCGTCGTGATCCGCTATGGCACGCTCGAGCGAGAAGACCAGACCGCGTGTGTCTTTCAATGGCTTTTTGAAAACCTGGACCACACCGGCGCACCGGGCTTCTTCTTCGAATTCGAGGCTGGAGCTTCCCGTAACCATCAGCATCGGAATCGCGAGATTCCGTTCTTTCAAACAACGGGCGAACCCGACCCCGGTCATCCCGGGCATTTGATGATCCGTTACAATTGCGTCTGGATAACCCAGGTCAATCAAGGGGAGTGCGTGAGAGGGCGACGGAAAAGACCGTACCCGGTACTCATTTCGTTGCAGGAGCCGAGTCAGGGTCTCGCGCATCAAAAGGTCGTCATCGACCACAAAAACTGTCCTCATCTTCCCTCCGCGCCGATTCCCCTTTTGCCGGTCCGGGAACCCGCTGCTAAGACCATCATGTTGTATACCTGCGAGCGAGAGGGTGCTTGCTGAAACATCTCAAGGCAATCTCCGTGCCACGGAAAAACCCCGTATTTACGGGTGAAATCGAGGCTTACCGCGAGAAAGACCCGGCTTGAATAACACCTCAAAGACCGCAAAAAGAAACCGTCGGGAACGCGCCGGTTTTTCCGGCAACTCCGCAAAATGATTCGGCGTCGGCAAACTGCAAACGGGTTGTATCAACTTTGAGCGGGAATTCCAATAAGGAGGGCGGTTACAAAGACACCAACATGCCGATGGAAACAGAGCCGTCGATGGCGCGATCCTGCCATTTACCGCGTTCGGCCTGAATGGTTAAGAACAAGTCGATGGACGGGGAGAATCGACCCACAACCTGGCCATAGTAGATTTCGCGCACCGCTCCCGACTTGAAAAACAGGCCCATTCCTCCTGCTTCGATTTCTATCCGGTGTGTCAGCGGATAAATGACGCCTCCGCCAAAATCGAGATGGTCGCCGTGAAGCTCGGCCTCGTCGAGCCTGTCGTTGAGTCGAACAATATAAGAAGCTGACAAATTCATCCAATAGGAGATCGAACGGAGGGGTTCCAAACCACCCATCCCTGACACCGTCCCCACGGAATCGACGAAAGCCAGTCCGATTTCGACATCCGAGCTCGCCGTCGAATACGGAAAAAGAGACGCAGACCCCGAACCGAGCCTGAATGTCCCCATGAGGAAAAGCCGCTTCCGGTTTCCTTCCCAGGCCCGGACCCTGGCCAGAACATTGATGTCACCAAAACCATCCTCAATGTCTTCGCCACGCGCAACGGATATATACGGAACATCTACCTGCAAAAAGAAGTTGGATCGGACGGGGACCTGGCCGGCGAGCCAGAAAAAGGAGGAGGCTTCGCCCTGCGCGTTCGCCCGCGTTATCGAGCTCGAGATGGTCCCTCGCTGCGGCGACCTCAAAAATGTCGACAATCGCGCGACGTCTTCGAACGGGCCGATCGCATAGGCAGGGGAAGCCGTTATTAAAGACAATAACCCGGCCGCAAGGAGAAACCTGTTCCTTACGCCGGGCCAAAACCGGGGCTTCGAAAGAAGACTATAGAAGACTGTTCCTATGCCACCCCTTCGAGAAGCTGAATTTTTCCCTGTCTCAGAAACTGAACACAAATCGTCCTGCGATTCCCGGGCAACGTCTCTTTGGAAATTATCTTCCCAAAGTCGTTCCATGAGCGGTGATGGATGATATCGCCAACATCGTAGATCTGGGATTCCGAGTACTCTTTCGCAGTTTCGATATCCAGATCTTCGAGCGCGAGTTCGTTACCCGCACCCTGCTGGCCGTCGCGATCCGAGGGCTCCTCGTTCTCGTCCGACATGTAGGGCAAGAAGCCCTGGCATCCCGGACATTTCAACCAAATCACACCCTTACTGCTTCCCTGCTTGACCACTTCCATATCGAAGTGGTCTTTGCATACGGAACAGTATTGGTTGATTATATTCGTCTTTGTTCCTGGCATCGATGCTCACCCGATTCTAAGCGACCGGAATCTTGCAACATGCTTCACTCTGTTCTCTCGTGTGGAACTTCATTCCACAGAGTCTGCATGTGTACTTCCCATCCAAACGACCATCCATCTCCGCTCGCCGCAAAAGCTGAACGTACTTTACATATTCTTTATCTTTGGTCAACAAGTTCGCTTTTTCGGGCTTACCCATGACACTCTCCTCATGGTAAATGGCGCAAAACGGTCTAAAAACACCAATTGGGGAGCCACAGGATGCTGTGCTTGGATGAAGATGCTACACAATATCTTGTGTAAAATTAGAGTATCTCGGGGATTCCGTCAAGCACAAAATGCAAGCCAATTCGAAAAAGCGGTAAAACAGCAGCAACAGATGAAATATATCACAACGGGAGAGCGCGTGCAAGGCGTACGCGGCGTGAAAGTGATTTTACTTTCAACAAATCAACTCTTGCAGTAGGAAAGCAACGTGCGGAAAGAATTTCTTCAACGTTGTCGACACTAACAATCAAACGCGGCGACGTATCGGCGATCGCAGTTGATCCGCGCGCGAACTCCAGCGCGCTCGCGCGACATCAATACATCCCGCGTCGATTCGGTTGACGGTTGTACCGCCGCGGACCAGGCAAGTTACCGAACCAGAACTATCTTTCTAACCTCGGCGGCGGGCCCAGCGTTAGTCTTAACAAAGTAGACACCCGATGTAACCGCGATGTTGTTCTCATTTGTTCCGTCCCATTCGAAGTTCCTCACTCCCCCATACATGCTTCCCTTGAATATCCGTTTGACCCTTTTGCCTTGAACATCGAACACGGTGACTTCCACATCCGACTGCTGCGGTTGGGATACTCCATTCGTCGCGTTCGGGTTGTCTCCGACAGGTGCCGCATACGTGTTGGGGACACGAACCGATATCTTCGTAACGTGGTTGAACGGGTTCGGCGACACGTAAGACGACAGCTGTCCGGACGGTATCGGGAACATGCTCTGCGCCCCGAACGTGCCGGAAACCGGGTTGTACTCGATCGTCGTATCGTTGTAAACAAATTCGAAGTAACCTTCGACGAAATACCTGTAGTCGTAGCCGGGACGGATATCCTTGTCCATATACGCATACTGATTGAAAGCGCCGCCAGAGTGCGGATTGGGCTGGACATCTCCCGCGAGAAGTGTGGTATCGGGCGCGCCGAAAGACGTGTCGATCCTGTAGAGATCCAAACGCGCGCCAAAAGTCTCGCCCACGGTGCTCCACTTCACCTCGATGCCGTCGGATCTCGGTTTGGCATCGAACAACGCGAAATTAATTCCGGCGAAATAAATCTTCTTGATGATCTCGGCGGACGATTTCCCGAACGAGTTCCTGACAGTCAGGCCAACTTCCGTCAACCCAACCTTAATCCCCTTGATTGTGATCGACAGATCCTCCTCCGTCTCGTCCCACCTGCCATCCTGTGGCGAGAGCCGAACATTGCCGATCCCGTCGACTGTGAGCACGGCGTCCTTGAGCGGCGGCGCGTAGCTTCGCCGGGCATCGGGATCCTGGAGCGGGTTAATATTTTGCACGGCGCCCGCAATCGCCTTCATATTGATCGTCAGATCGGGAGCCTGGACGGTTTCAACCGCCGCGCCTTCGAACTCAACCATTGGGGCCGCATCGAACACATCGGGGATATTGTTCTTGTTAAAATCAATGATCCCGAGCTGCCCCTCCGTGAATGGGCAGACCGGTCGGCCGTGGTCCTCCTTGGCAAGCCACATAATGCAGACTTCGGTTTCCACTCCCGGACAGTGTCCGTAAGTGCCATCGAGAAGCTGCGTGACCTTGTTGCCGTTCGCGTAATTGAGATACCCTGTACGGGAGGAGCACGTGGACAAGTTGATCTCCGCAGGATACTCATCGAGCGCCCAAAAAACGTGACCCATCTCGTGCTGAAAAACTGTGGAGTAAACGAGCCAGGGATCGATATCGTTTGGATTCTCGCCCGCGGGAAATGGTATCACAAGATAGGGACCGCCGAGCGTCGCGTATGCGGTGTAAAACTGATCGGCGAACCTGTGGTTCGGAGCGTTCTCGCTGTTCGCGATAAACGCGGTGAACGCCCAGTCGGTCGCGTAGTATCGCCTGAAGAAGTTGTTGAAATCATGCACCATCAGTTCAGCCGACCTGCCGGCCGTGATTCCGAGGTTTGTCATGACTTCATAGATCCACTCGACATGCTCGTCCATCTCCGTACGAATCGGCTCGTAGGTCGTGGGCACCTTCGATTCACTCCTCAGCACATAATGAATCGGAGCAAAACCGAACTGCGCCTGGAAATCCATCACGGCGGCAAACGCCCCCGATGCGGCATCGGCAATGACCTCGTCCGTCCAGTTTTCCGCACTGCCCGCACTCTCGGGAAAAACGAGCTGAACAAGTATATCTCCAACCAGAAACTCCGAGTTTTGTTCGATGGTCCTTTCCTCGACCATGCCTGACACGGGAGACATCGTCATTTTGTGTTTTGACGCCTCGATATCCTCCGGCCTGGACCTCACCACGACATCGTTGAAATCGTGGTTCACACCGGCCGCAGATTGCCGCTGCAACCGGTCGTAGCACATCTTCACGAAATCCAGACCGCCGCCGTTGTCCGCGATCAGCCGCGGACCGACCTGGGCTTCCTCGAAGAATGAAACTCGCGGGTCCGTGATGAAACGCCCCAAATCCATGGTCTCAGGCACGTCACAGACAATTATTTTCTGGGGGAGAAAAAGATTCACCTTCTGCGCGCCGTTTTCGATGAGTGCTTTGCGAAGTGCAATCAACTCCAACTCATCGACCGCCTGCGCATTAACGTAATAACGTTCAGCCGAAATGCTCGGTGTCTCACCGACGGCAACGAGAGAGGGAGTCTCGGAATGGGTAAAAGCGGAAAGGGGGGTGGTCGGTGCCAGGACTGCGATTGTCACCAGGCAGACAGCTATGAATCCCCAGGGGTATCTCATCGGGCCATCCTCCTTTGTGCGGATCACCGGGTCGAGTCACCGGTTCCGAGGATTGGCGTGGCGTCATCGCCAAACGCGGTCAACTCAGCTTCCGTTCTCGAGTATTTGGGCCCCGAAACGGGGATCCCGGCAATTCGTGGAACCGTATCGGTCTCTCTGGAACGCTCGATTACGCATTTGACCAAACGGAAAACTGGAACGTCGTTGCAAAACCAGACGGTGTAATCATCCCGTGATTTCTTGATCAGCTTGATTTTGCCGGTGGGGATTTCCTGGTTACTCTGAGCGCTGCGCGTTTTTTTCGTACAGTTAAAAGCACCTCCCTTCGTGGAAACTTCTGTTCCCGGGGAGGACTCCCACAACGCTTCAGCGGTGGGCACTATAAGAGAAAAGTCCTCGTAACTTTCCGGATCCTTTTCTTCGATAGGTTGGGCGCCTTTTTTAATATAGAGTTTGAGCACGTATTGACCAAGAGAATCTCCATCAGAAAATTCCGTGATTTGCTCCAGGACAAGTAGTTTGATAACTTCGCCACCACCGGAAACCGCCGGGAGCGGCGTCGACACAAGTTCGACCCAATACGCTCGTCCCCGCTCGGTGATTTCGCTCCCCGGGATTCCAATATAAACCTCGGTTGAGTCAGCCTGTCCAAGTGCTTCATCGACAACAAGATACCGACACCATCCACCCGCTTCGAGGACGAGTTGCGAGAAGTCCGCGCCGGGGATAAGAAATGAATCACTTGTCTGCGATAAAACCGGCGGTGCGAACACCGAGAGAACGCAGACAATAATTAGGCAAACCTTAGTGAGCAATTTTTTCCCATGCCTTTTCGAAATCAAAGTCAGGATCTTGTTCTTCCGTGTGACATCTTATACAACTTTCCCGCGCAGTGGTTCGATAGCGACCGTCACGCGAGTGTGCGGCGCCGGGCCCATGGCAGGCCTCACACTGAACATCGACCAGATCAACCATGCTTCCCGGCACGCGGACGCCGTCGAACCCACCCCTCAATCCATAGCCCGTCGAATGACACGGCACACACCCGGAGTCTCTGTGCATGAACGCTTCGGAGAGCGTCGAGTAGGCCCTGGCGTGCATCGTACCAAGGTAAGAATCGAAGGCATCGGCGTGACACTCCTGACAGTTGGCGATGCCGAGGTAAACATCCTGGACCGCCGCCTTCCCTGTTTTGGCCTGTAGCTGCTCGCGAACGAATAGTTCCTTTTGGATTTTCCTGTTTTCTTTTTCGAATTCGGTCAGGAGAATTTTCATTTCGGGATCATCGGGAACGCTGCTGTCGAGAAGCTTGACTTCGTTGACCGTCTCAACAAGCCGGTTGGCTGAATCGAACGACAACAACGCGCGACCTATATACTGGCCCTGGTGGCTCGCCATATAAACGGGAATCTCACGGATGATAGTCGGCTCGGGCGTCACCTGCGCCTTCGCGCTGTGACCGAGGATGACCATGTCGATCCCGGACACCGATTCAAAGATTTGATCGAGTTCGGATTTTCTCATGTGAGCGACGAGCACGACGACATCGGACTGGGACTCGACTTCGGGAATGATTTCGGCCAACACGGGAATCGGGTTTTTGATTATATAGTTGAGTGTTTCGACTTCGCCTTTTTCAGCCGCGATCCGTTCGTTCTTTGCCGCCGGCGAAAGCACGGCCACCACACCAAATTGAACCCCACCACGCTCGACAATCTTATACGCCGGAAAAACGGGGGATACGCCGGACCCAGCCATTTCAGCGGCACCATCCCCGGACGTCTTCTTTGGGAAAAGATTGGCGCAGATAACGTTGAGCCCGAACGTCTCATCGTCTTCGACGATGGCATCCAGGCCGAAATTGAGATCTTTCTCTCCAAGCGCCACCGCGTCGTAACCCAACCGTGCCATCATGCGCGCCAGAAAACTGCACTTAGGCCTGTTGTAGGCGTCGTTTCCACCATAAACATCGCCGCCCGACACAAGGAGAAGCGGGAGCCCCCCCGACCGGTATTCGGCCAAGAGACTTGCTCTGCGGGCCAGACCGCCCGCCGCGCTGGTGTTTCAGCCACAGGGCAGATAGTACCCGCGCGTATCGCTGTGGTAGACCAGCTGGATCGTGTTCATACCCACATCCTCGGACGAGGACGGTGGGGACATACCGGCCAGCACGGCTGCACACAGAACGATGATCGTGATGATTTTCAAATCGCTCTCCTCGAATTCAGCGGCGTTCGTCTGATTGAGTCTCCAGTAAAAATACCACACGGCCCGTACAGAGGCAAGACCGCTGCAAGGTGGGACTCCGATCCAAACGGACACAAAAAAAGCGGGGCTCGAAGCCCCGCTTGTAAACTATCCGGCAAGCAGTAAATCCTTACTTGCGGATTCGATCTTTCAGAGCCCTACCAGCCGAAAAAGACGGAAAACGAGATGCAGGAATCATGATCGGCTCACCCGTCTGGGGATTTCTGCCTTCTCTCTTTTTCCTTTTCCGAATCTGGAAAGTGCCAAAACCCGTAATCTGGACCTTACGACCCGCATTCAACTCAGAGGCTATAATACCCTCCTTCGGGACCGTGCTGAAAATCGCATCGACTACGATTTTTGAGTCCTTAAGTGTCATACCAGTTCTGTTGGCGACCTTCTCTACTAGCTGAGTTTTGTTCACGCTTACACCTCCTTCCTCTCATTATCGGCACTTTAGCCGTATCCCGAAAATCCTGTCAACAGATATTTCGCATTAGAATGCACGAATTCTCATCCACCCAAATCGAACTCACCCCAGAGGGCCTGCGAACGCGCGTTGTCGAGGAAATCAATAATCCAAAGGAGAACCAAAAGTGCTATTACCGCTGCCCAAACCGCGGCTGCCCTGTTCGGCATAGAGTTCGGGAAGCGACGTGATGCTGATCTTGAAATAAAATTCCCATTCGTCACCGAGTTTCTGTCGGGAAAACGAAATCTGCCAGCAATGCAAATTTCGCGCAACACTGAAATACTCTCCAAGGAAGTCGCGGTCGACGACGTCATAATTCGTCCTGTACGAAAGCCGCCACCCGTGTGTCAGCGAGATTCCGCCGTTGAGATTAAGCGTCGAACTCGGTTCGTCGAACCCATCCGCTTTCGAATAGCTAAATCCGAGCCCGACGTTCCACGGAAGCCCCTTGTCCTCTTCTTCCTCCGCTTCGGGCTCGCCGCCCACATCGAGCCCCACGGCCTCCGTCGTGTCCGCGGCGACGATGTTGAGTTCACGCTTTGTCGCCACCGCCGACCCGAACGGGTGGTGCCCGCGGAACTGGAACGATGTCGACAACCGTGTCGACAGAATATTGAAATCGAAGGGATCTATCGACTGGGTTATCGAGAGACTCGTTCCCAGCACTTTGAGATTCATCAAACTGCTGATATTCGACCATCCCTGGTTGAATACCTTCGCCGGGTCGTAGGAAGAACTCAGCGTCCAAATGAAGACGCCTGAGAGCTTTTTGAGCTCCTCCGCTTCCTCCTGTTCTTCCTCGGCGGACTTAGGAGCATTCTCGTCGCTTTCCGTCTCCACATCACCCCTCCTCAGCTCCTTGTGATCGGCCCTCTCGGCAAGCGAAGAACTCCCTCCCTCGGGGTCGTAGTCGCCTTCATCAACCTGCTTGCTGCTTAGTATTTTCAGATCGATGACATTCTTGAGGCTCACATTGAACCTCTGATTCGCCGACCGGCTTGCGCGCGGCGGAGTGTAGGTATAGCTCACCGACGGCGTCATCGTATGGCGAAGACCGCGCAGGGCCCCCACACGAGGATAGAAGGTCCCGAAGAAATTGGTGGTGGCCCCGGCTCCCGCATTCCAGCTGAACACGTTGTCCGACTCGGTGACGGGACCATCACCCTTGACGATAACCACCGTCGAATCATCGACATCAACTTCATGCGACCAGCGATCGATCGTTGTGCGGTTGTACGCGTCGCTCGCCGATATCCGGGGTGTCAGGTTCAGGAAACCCAGCTTGAAGGGCGCGGTCGCGCCGAGCGAGGCGTTCGCGGTGATAACCTCTCTCCATTCGTACGCTTTTTCGTCAACTTTGCGGTTGCCCGAAATGCCCGGCGATATCCTGACCTTGTCGAAAACCTTCTGCCAAATCGTCTCGAATCCCGCTTTTCTCTTTTCTCCCCAGTAGAGCGTGATAGCGGGGACGGACAGCGCGATGCTCGGAAGTGTCGTGCTCACGCGAACGGTCGTTGTGTCGGGAACGTCGAGAAGCTGGGTTCGCCTGCCCGACGCGCTGAAACCAAATGCGCTCCAGGTCTTGCGAAGACTCGCCGTTGATTCGATGCGGCGGTCGATCACATCGGCGACCTCGTCGATTCGGCTGACATCCTTTGGCGCCCGGTCGCTGCTGACAAATCTCAAGTTCGCGTTAAAAGACGCCTTCTCGCCGAGGGTTTGATCGTGCCGCCCCTGGAATGTCCACTCGTTGCGATACTCCTGGAGATCCCGGAACCACGAGAAATTAAACCCGCCGTTGAAGGCATATCTGAGTTTGTAGCGGTTATCGATCCGGAACCTCACCGAGCGATTCTCATTGAAGTCGGAGATGAAAGTGAAATCGGTATAGTCGTTAGTGGCCCAGTAATAACCGATATTTCGAATAAACCTGTCCTTGTTGGAGTTCACCCCGAACTCAAAAGTCGGTCTCAAGATCCCCGAACGCCGACCGCGGCGGATGTTCTGCGCAAAAAACGGAAGAGCTATGATCGGAGTTTCGCCTATGTAGAGAACGATCGGACCCGAAACGACCTTGTCGTCGAGATACACCTTCATCCTGTTGCTTGTAAAATGATAGTGCGGAATCTTGAGATCGCACGTGGTATATTTCGAATCCCACACTTTGAGAATATTGTCCCCCACTTTGGCGATTCGACGGCCGTCATAAAATCCGTCCATGAACTGGGTCGCCCCTTCCTGGACGAGTCCCGTCCCCAGATCCATGTCATAGTCCATCCGGTCTCCGTATAGCTTATCGACACCTTCTATCAGGACCGGGGACCCCGTCGCGTCGAGAAGTTCGAGATCGGCCGAGTAGGTAATATTGTCGCCGAGAAGCGTCTTGCCACGATAGTCGACCTTTGCCTTGCTGTTCAAAACCAGATCATGCTGCTTCGAAAAATACTGAATGGTATCCGCCGCATATACAACCCGCTCCGCATTCTCGACAAATGGGATATACGTGTACGACGTGTCCCGCGCGGCGCGGAGCGAATCGGCCGTCTCGTTCGGCGCGAGTCTCACATATCGATAGGCGCCGTCGGCCTTACCGATTATCCACACGTGGTCCAGCGAGTCGTTTTTGAAGGTGAAGAACATACTGTCACCGCGAGCGTAGTTCGCCTCGACACGGTCGACGCTCGCCGGGTAGTACTCGCTTTCCGCAGACCCGGACACGCTCATCGAATCGAGTCTGTTTTCACGCATATATAGCACCATGGAATCGCCGCGCACCCAGCTGTCCCTGTCTATCACCAGCGAGTCCTTGGGCGTCTCCTTTATTGTCGCCTTGCCGATGATATCGATCTGGTTGACCTGATCTTCGTCATAACCCATAACCAGCTTGTCGCCCTGCATCGACACGTTGCCCTGTTTGGCGAGGGGGTTCCCGTAGAGTTCCGCCCGCTGCAGGTCATCGAGAACGACGGCGGAATCGCACTGCGTGACCGTCCCGCCTTTGAGGATCTTCACTCGGCCGTGGGCAACGGCCATTCTCTTGTCGGGGTAAAACAACATCGTATCGCTGTCGACCGTCGTGGGTTCCTTGCTGTCGGGATCCACTGTGAGCCGGGGGAGCTGGTCCATGATTCCCACGCCGGTTTCCCGGTAATAAAAACCATGCCGTCCCGTCAGCCGGATTCCCTCTTTGCGATCGATGATCTCCACGTTGCCGAACGCCTCGGAAACGAGATTTGCCTTGTCGTAGTAGAGGCTGTCGGCGGTAAGCGTCGTGGCCGAATCTACGACCACTACATTCCCTTTGAGCCAGGCGCGTTCGGTCGTCCTGTGGAAGGTCGCCTCGTCACAATCAATCTCGAGCCCCCGGTCGCGAATTTGCACATGGTTCCTGAGGATGGCGATGTCATCGGCTCGCCGGTACTCACCCTCATCCCCCTGCATGTGCATTTCGTCCTGATCGATATTGACGTTGCCAATAAAATAGGTGAGCTGGCGCCCCCTGTAATGCAGCCCGCGGTCCGCGGTGATGGTTACATCCCCGTGGATGATTCTGACGCCTTCCCTTCCCTCGAGAACCGTTTCCCCGTTTATTTCTCTTATTGAAGTCGTTCCCGCATCGTATCGAAATACGCTGTCGCGGCGGGTTGGGGGCGGCGGACTGCTGTCCGTGGATTCATTTTGTGAAAGAACGGCGCTGGGGAGATAAACAAATACAGCGAGAACAAGGAACAAGAGGGGGCGATGCGAAAAGAGCTTGTCCGGGCGGCGATGTCGCAATGCGGGTTCCTTTCAAAATGAAGCGTCGGGTCCGCCCTGGCGCAAAGCCATGAGGGCCGCGCCGATGGCGGCCGCGTTCTTCCCCAGAACAGCCCTACCGACCTTCACGTTTCGTCTCGCCTCGCCAAACGTTCTCTTTTTTACTTCCGCAATCATCGCGGGTTTCATCAAATGCAAACTCTTCGCAACCGCGCCGGCAATTGCGATCGAGTGTGGATTGAAAATGTGGATCAGATTCGCAACCGCCGTGCCAAGATGCGCGCCAGCTTCGTCGTACACGGCCTTTGCTATCCGATCTCCCTTTCCCGCCGCTTCGGCGATGAGCCTGGGGGTCAATTCCGCGTCTCCGCGCTCAACCCAGCGGCTCAAATAACGGCTCTTGCCCGATCGAAGCCTCTCACGCGCGTCGCGGGCCAGAGCCCACGCGCCCAGGTAAGCCTCGAGACAACCGTGATTCCCACAACTGCACAGAGGTCCGTCTTCGCAGATGGTGGTGTGGCCGATTTCGCCGGCGAAATTGTTTTGACCGCGCAGCGGTCGGCCGTCGATGATCACGGCGCCCCCCACCCCTGTGCCCAGTGTCAAACACACAAACGTCCCCCGGCCGCGACGAGTTCCAAGAACGTACTCGGCCCACGCGGCCAAGTTCGCGTCATTGTCCACAACGGTATATACACCAAGCCGGCGTCTTGCTATCCGCGCAAGCGGCGTATTTCGCCACGTCGGAAGATTTGGCGACACGTGGAGCCATCCGCGCTCGTGATCCACAAGGCCCGCGCAACCAACACCGGCCGCCTGGAGCTCCGTGTTATTCCCGATGATGGCGGGAAGCGCGTCGGCGACTCGTTCGAAGGCAGCGGCCGGGCCGTCGGCCACAAGAGTCGGGATCGAACCGCGCGCGTAGACCCGCTTGTCGATTCCGGCAGCCGCGATTTTGATATTCGTCCCGCCGATGTCGATTCCGACAAATACACGTTTTTTCAATACAACCCCAGTCGATGAAGCTCTCGTCCAAACACCTCGACCGTCTTGTGCGAGCCGGTCACGAGCAGCACCCGCGCGGGGTGCCCGGGGGACAACAACCGATCGATAAAACGAGCCCACGAATCCGAATCCAGCAAACTGTTGTCGAGCACGATATCCATACGGCGGTTTACCACCTTTTCCACCCCGATCTTGCCGAGGAGTTCGGCGGCGCTTCTCGCCTCCCGCACTTCGACCGCCTCGTCGGCAAGAGGGTCGATGAGCCAGAGATACCGCGCGGCCTTCGGGAGCTCGGGGAGGAATTCCCTCAGCTCTTTGCGCCGCATAATCCCGAGAATAATACCGTTCTCTTCACGTGGTGACAATGACGCAAGTGTGGTGGTTGTGGCAATCAAGGATTGATCGTTGTGCGCGACATCAAACACGAGCCTCTTTTCGCCGATTTTGTGGACTTCGAACCGCCCTGGCATTCTCACAAGCGACGCCGCAGCCCCAAGCTCGACGGCCCCGCCGAGCACGATTTCCGCCGCGCGAACGGCGATGAGTCCGTTGCCCAGCTGGTGACTTCCGATAAAAGGTAATTCGACTTGCCCATAGTCCCGAACCGGCGTGACTATTCGCGCGCTCATCCCGTCGATCGACATCTCGCCGAGGGTTACCGCTCCGGCGTCCGGAAGCGGGATTCCATCGCGCTCCGCCCGTGATTCGACGATCTCGCGAAGGCCGGGAGTAAGTTTGCCGCACACCAGAGGGATGCCCGGCCGCGTGATCCCGAGTTTCTCCATCAATATTTCTTCCACGGTATCCCCGAGGATCCTCCGATGATCGAGCGCGATCCCCGTCAACACCGACACTTCCGGTTCGACAACATTCGTCGCATCGAAGCGCCCGCCCAGACCGGTCTCCAGAACCGCGATATCGACATTTTTCTCGGCAAAAAGCTGATAAGCAATCGCAGTCAACGCCTCGAAATAGCTGTATCCGATTTCATCGTGAAGAGGGGCAATCGCGGCGGCCGCCCGTTCCATGTCATCGAGATCCGCGGGCGCGCCGTCGATGGATATTCGTTCGTTCACCGAATAAACATGCGGTGAGCTGTACCAGCCGACTAGTTCGCCATTAGCCTTGAGAATAGAGGCGAGGTATGCCGACACCGATCCCTTGCCGTTTGTTCCGGCTATGATGATTGATTTGAAATTCTTTTCGGGATTACCGAGAGCTTCGAGCAACCGAAGCATGTTCCCAAGCCCCAGGGTCATGGCCGACGGGGATAACCCCAGCACGAAGGAAAGATGGGGGGGTAATGGGCGGCGTGGTTCAAGATACAGCGGAGGAGTCCTCCTCATCTTTCTCCGCCTCGTGTGTGGTTTCCGCGATCCGTACCTCCAGGAATGGCAGAAGCACTTCGAGTGTTTGCCGGAGATTCTCGCGGGAGCAGACAACGTCGACCATGCCATGGTCCAGCAGGAACTCGCTGCGCTGGAAACCCTCCGGGAGTTCCTGTTTGATCGTCTGCTCGATAACCCGGGGGCCGGCAAAACCGACGAGAGCCTTGGGTTCGGCGATGATAACATCGCCGAGGCTGGCAAAACTCGCCGTCACGCCCCCCGTGGTCGGGTTTGTAAGGATCGAAATAAAGGGCAACCGTTCTTCTGCAAGTCTCGAAAGAGCGGCGCACGTTTTTGCCATCTGCATGAGAGAGAGGATCGACTCCTGCATTCTCGCGCCGCCGGAACGACAGACAATAATGACCGGGCAACCCTGTTCAACACCATCGAATATCGACCGCGCGATTTTCTCGCCGACCACCGACCCCATGCTTCCACCCATGAACGAGAAATCCATAATCGATATGGCCACGGTGCGACCGTCGATCCGGGCCATGCCCGTGATAACCGCGTCTTCGCGGCCCGTTTTCTTGATCGCGTCTTTGAGACGCTGATCGTAACGCTTGATATCCTTGAATTTGAGGGGGTCACCGGAGAGCAGTCCCATGTGGGTCTCGGCAAACGAGTCGGGATCACACAGGATCTCGATGTACTGATCGGTGTCTATCATGAAGTGATAACCGCACTTCGAGCACACCCACAGCCGTTTCTCGAGTTCCTTGGTGTAAAGAATCTCGCTACAGAAATCACACTTACGCCACAGACCATCCGGGAGTGATTTCTTCTGCGCGACCTTCACACTCTTTTTTGCGCGTTTGAACCAGGACATTTGGCAGAGCCCCTCGCAATAAAATACGGGTTCATCCCAACTCGGGAAAACTATACTCTCTGGGAGGTTATCCCACAACTACAAATTACCCGCTCCCTGGCCGGACCCCCGACGGGGGCCCCTGTGCGACAAATTTTTCAACAAGTTGCCGGAGTTCACTCACGGCCGCCTCCGCCTTCCCCAGCACATCTTTATGGTGAAGCCGAACCCCCGATATCCCCGACGCCCAATTGGTCACAAGCCCGATCATGACCGCGCGAATCCCCAGTTCACTTGCCAGGGCAATCTCCGGCGCGCCGGACATGGTCACCAACGCCGCTCCCATCTGCTGAATCATCCGTATCTCGACCGGACTCTCATACATGGGCCCCGCGCAGGTTACCGCGTTGCCACGCGCCAGGCGGACGCGCGCGGAGGACGCCGCATTCCGGACTTCCTCGCCGAGTCTGGCGTCGGGCGTCAGCGGCCGGTGGGTTCCGGGTCTCGCCGCCGCAGACACGGCATTTCCGATTCCGGCGCGCACGGGGACGCGAAACTGAAAATCGAGAATGTCATCGACAAGAACCAGCTCGCCAGGACGGATCGATTTGATCACGCTGCCCGCGGCGGATGTGAGAAGCAGCCTCCTGACACCGCAATCGCGGACGAACCGGAGAAGCGATTCTATGGCGTCGGCGCCGCCCTCATAGTAGTGTTTTCGGCCACACACAAACAGGCATGGCCGGCCCGCCACATCGCACAACCGGAACTCCCCCGCGTGACCGGGAACACCGGGCGAGTCAAGACCTTCGACGTCCTCGAATGGAATTACGACGCGGGCGGGATAAGTTTCGCCGACGCCAAAAAGTCCGCTTCCGAGAACGATCCCCGTTGTGACGCCATCGAAAACCGATGGATCAGTCTTCTTCGGATCTGCCGGTGCCAAGTCGCCTCCGCTCAATTATGGGGTTGAGATCGAGGATCATGAGAACGGCGTTTTCGCGGTTGTCCGAGTAGTACCTCCTCCGGACACCGATCTCCCGAAAAAGAAACCCTCGGTAAAACGCCTGGGCGGAGAGGTTGCTCTCGCGGACTTCGAGTGTAATGATGATTTTGTCGGTGCGGCATGCTTCGTCGATCAAGTGATTGACGAGCAGTGTGCCGACACCGTGTTCCTGGTGATCCGGCCGGACGGCGATATTGACAAGGTGTGCTTCATCGAGAAGCATCCAAGCAATCGAGTAGGCGATGACCTCGCCCTCGTGAATCGCAACCACGGCGTAGGAACCGGGGCCCTGGAGGACTTCGCGCCGCATGATCTCCTGCTCGAACATCCCCCGCGTCCATGGTGTGGGAAAAACGATCTCCTCGATCGTGAGTATCTCGTCGAGATGTCCCATCTCCATCGGGATTATGTCCACCCTAGTCATGCGCGTGTAACCCTTTGAGTGGTTTTAGCTTAGCGTCGGTCGGCCGGACGTAGAACGGTTCCAGAGCTTCAATGGCATCGGGGTCGAGCGGTTCCAATTCCGCGGCGATACAGCACAAAAGAGCCGTATCGGGTTCGTGCTTCCCATCCGCCGGCCCGGCGGCGAATTCGCCAAAAACCTTTTCAATCTCCCCGGCGTATCTCACAGCACCCGAGCCGACAAATACCGTCGGGCGGACATCGAGACCCGCGATAAACTCGGCGGGAGCGACGGCGCGAGCCGGGATTTTTTCTTCGAGCCTGGATCCCCGGTCGGCAGCCTCTCCCGTGCCTTCGCGGGACTCGTAATACGACACGTACACTTCATCTTTGCGGGCATCGATCATCGGCACGACGGACTTCCCCACCGACCCCATCTGGCGGGCGAGCAGTTCGAGGCTCGTTATCCCGACCAGATCCATCCGCAGGGCCGCGTGGAGCCCCTTGACGTACGCCATTCCGATTCGAAGACCGGTAAAACTCCCCGGCCCCGTGACGACGGCCACTCTGTCGATGGAGGTAATCGCGATGCCCCCCGTTTTCAAGAGCCCATCTATCGATCGCCCGAGTTCCACGAGATGCGATTCGGAACTCCCGAGCCGGACACTGCCGACATGGTCGCCGTCGCTGGAAAGCGCGACACTTCCGACGGGTTGAGATGTATCGACGGCAAGAATCTTCAAGGCTTTAGTCCTTCGAATAAATACGCGTGTTCGCTGCCGCAACTGACGCTTATCTTGCGAGCGTTCTCGCCGGTGATCTCCAGGGTCAAAACGACATCGGACACATCAAAAATATACTCCGAACGCTCCCCCCACTCCACAACCACCACCGAACCGTCACCAATCCGGTCAAAAACACCGAGCTCTTCGATGTCGCTCTCGTGCTCGAGTCTGTACAAATCGAGGTGGATGACCGGCAGTCTCCCCGCGTACTCCTCGAACAAAATAAACGTCGGGCTGAGCACATCTTCACGCACATCCAATCCCCTGCACAGGCCGCGCACGAACACGGACTTGCCGACGCCAAGAGAACCGACGAGACAAATGCACACGCCCCCCTCGATCCGGCGGCCCAGCGCCGCGCCCAGATCCGTGGTCGCGGATTCCGATGTAGTTTGGATGACTATATTCTCGGTTCGCATTTTTTGCTGTCAGGATTTTGGCGTCAGGGTTAAACAAGGGAGAATCATCTCTTCGAGGGATACACCCCCGTGTTGAAAACTGCCCTGATAATGCTTCTCATAATCGCGGAAATTCGTCGGGTAAACAAAATAAAAATACTCTTTGGCAAAGAGATAGGTTTTTGTTTTTGATTCGGCCGGCAAACGATACTCGCCCGGTTTGCGGGTCACGATCGCCTGTTTCTCGTCGCACTTGAGATTGTCGCCGAATTTATACCGGAGGTTGGTCGACGTGTCACGACGGCCGTAGACGAGACTCGCACGGCGTCCAAGAATCGACCCATGGTCGGTGGTCATTACAACAGGGACTTTTTTGCGGGCACACGCCCTGAGAATTTCGAGCAAGACCGAATGTGAAAACCACGAACGAACCACGGACCGGAACGCCGATTCATCCGGCGCGATTTGCTGGAGGATTTCCGACTGATTTCGTCCGTGAGTGAGAATGTCGACAACGTTGAAAACCATCGCGTTGAACGGAAGCGACACCAGCGCGTCCACCTTCTTTTTCAACTCGTTGGCTTCCTGAACGGCGTAGATCTTCGAATACTTCATTTTGGTGGCGTCGAATCCGTGGCGCTTCATCTGTTCGCCGAGAAAGTATTCTTCGAAACGGTTTTTGCTGATTTCATCCTTTGACCGCTCGAGCCACCTCTGCGGATACTTTCGCGCGATTTCGTCGGGGAAAAGCCCGCTGAATATTGCGTTGCGTGAATAGGGCGTTGCGGTGGGAAGAATCGAAACGTAGTAATCTCTGCGGATATCGAATTCGTCCCTGAGGATCTCCTCGATAATAAACCACTGGTCGAGCCGCACGCAGTCGATGACGATAAACATCACGTTGTCGTTCTGCTTCATCTGTGGCGCGACAAAATTCTTAAAAATATCCACACTCAGCGGCGGGCGATCCTCGGAGGCGACCCAATCGCGGTAGTGTTTCTCGATGAACCGGCTGAAGTGCATGCTCGTCTGTTGCTTCTGGTCGTCGTGCGTGTCTTCGAGCCCGCTGTCGCGAAATCTATCGAACTCGAGATCCCACCGGCTCAATTTGGAATGGATCGTCACCCAGCTCTCCCACGAATCGTCTTCGATGAGCGAATGGATGTTGGTGAACTCTTTGACATAGTCTTGTGAAAACCGATCTTCCTGGAGCCGGTGCGAGTCGAGAATCCGCTTGCACGCCGAATGGATCTGCATCGGGTTGACCGGCTTGAGAAGATAGTCCGCGATCTGCATGCCGATCGCGTCATCCATCAGTTGTTCGGCTTCATTCTTGGTAATCATCACGACCTGGAGACCGGGGTCGAGATCCTTGATCTCCGTTAGCGTCTCCAGACCGCCCTTGCCGGGCATGGACTCGTCGAGCAAGAGGATGTCGAACTTCTCGCTTCCAACAAGCCGGATCGCATCCTCTCCGTTGGCCGCTGTGCTCACCCGATAGCCCTTGCCCTCGAGATAGCGAATATGTGATTTGAGGAGTTCGATCTCGTCGTCGACCCACAATATATGCTGTTGCGCCAATTTGTTTCCTTTTTGTATTTGTGCTGAAGCCGCACGACAACTCTGACTGATGACAATATAAGGTGCCGCGGGGAAGGAGGATACCGTATTTTAACCGGGTATTGCTACGCGATCGGGAACCGGACGAGAAACGTGCTTCCCTTCCCCGGCTGGGACTCGGCAAGCCGCAGATCTCCACCGTGATATTCCTCGACGATCCGGCGCGTCAGCGCCAGCCCCAAACCCCACCCCCTCTTCTTTGTTGTAAACCCGGGCGAGAAGATACGTTCCCGATGAGAGGCGGGAACACCTTTACCGGAATCCTTGACGAACACGTCGACTTTTTTTCGATCGGGATCGTAACGGGTGCTAATTTCGATTCCGCCGCCTTTGTCTCCGAGCGCGTCGAGCCCGTTCTTTATAAGATTCTCGAAGACCCATTCGAGAAGCTCCGCATTTCCTCGAATCAACGGTGTTTCTTCGAGATTCAATGACAGGGTGGAATCAGCTTTAAGCGTTGGAAGTCTCCGGTGAAAATACTCAGCCGTGCGGTCGAGAACTTCGGAGACACTTACGTTGTTGAGCTCGGGGCGCGAACCGATCTTGCTAAAACGTTCGGTGACCTTGCTCAGCCGTTTTAGATCCTCTTCCATCTCTTCGACCGATGCCGCGATGGCATCGGTGCGGTTTTCACTCACCTGATCTTTTATCAGATGGGTCCATCCGAGAAGCGCCGAAAGCGGAGTTCCGAGCTGGTGGGCGGTCTCTTTGGCCATGCCGACCCAAATCGAACGCTGTTCGCTCAACTTGAGGTACCGGAATCCCTGGAGCCCAACTGCCATAAAAACAAGGAAGAGCGCCAGCTGAATGAACGGCATCAACCGAAGCTCATTCTGCAGCCGCGACGGGCCAAAGTGGACGTATGCCTGTACGGCGCCCTCGGGGCCAAAACTAACCGGGATCGGCTCGTTCGCCGAATCGAACTTGTGTGTGAGTTCGATAAGATCGCTTATATTTCCCGGTGGCGGATTCTCGGGGTCTATCAAAAAGAGAGATTCGAACTCGTCATCGGCCGGCTCCGGAATTCCCACGCGGTGCCACGCGAACGGGCGACCTTCGGCGTCGGTGAGTATGATAGGAAGTTTGATTTCCGCGAGAACATCCTGGAGGATGTTTTCCTTGCCGGTATCATCGACCTGGAGAACCACCTCGGCAATAAATCGCGAAAAGAGGCGGGTGGTTGCCTGCGACTGCTCTTCCATACGCTGGATAACCCGGTTTGTATAGAGCAGCACTAGCAGGATCAAGAGCGCTACGCCCAGGAAGAGGTAGCTCTTGAGCCAGAAGCGTATGTTTCCCCGGTAATCCGAAAAAAGACCCATTGTACCGATTCTGAATTGGTCGTATCAGCCCAGAAATTCCTGACCGCCCATATATGGAATCAGCGCCTGGGGCAACCGTATTCTTCCGGTTGGTGTTTGGTGATGTTCCAGAATGGCGGCAACGATTCGCGGCAAAGCGAGACCGGACCCGTTGAGCGTATGGACGAACCGGTGTTTTTCACCCTTTGTTTTCTTGATTTTTATATTTGTGCGCCGCGCCTGGAAATCCTCAAAGTTGCTGCACGACGACACTTCGAGCCACTTCGCCACACCCGGCGCGTACACTTCGAGATCATAACATTTCGCCGCCGCAAAGCTAAGATCCCCCGAGCAAAGCTCGAGAACCCGGTACGGGAGTCCGAGCAGCTCAATTATTTCGCAGGCATCTCTCGTCAACGTCTCGAGTTCATCGTACGAACTATCGGGGTACACGATCTTGACCATCTCCACCTTGTCGAACTGGTGGACACGGAGAAGGCCTCGCGTGTCCGCACCGTGGCTCCCCGCCTCCCGGCGAAAACACGGACTGTACGCCGTATACCTGGCCGGCAAATCATCCACCGGAAAGGAATTGTCACGGTCGATGTTTGTCACGGGCACCTCGGCCGTGGGAACCAGAAAGAGGTCGTCGATCTCGCAATGGTACATGTCCTCTTTCATTTTGGGAAGCTGTCCGGTTCCAATCATCGAATCGCGATTGACGAGATAAGGCACGAGCACCTCGTCGTACCCCTGCTTTCCATGAACATCGAGCATCAAATTGATCAGCGCCCGGCACAACCGCGCACCATCCCGCCGAAAAACGATAAAGCCGCGCCCGGATATTTTTCGCCCGGCCTCGAGATCGAGAATACCGAGCTGTTCCCCGATCTCCCAGTGCGGTTTGACTTCAAAAATCTCTTCTTTCAATTCCCCCCATTCGCGGCGGACGACATTGCCCGTCTCGTCCATGCCAACAGGCACGCTCTCGTGCGGTAGATTGGGAATCGTAAGAAGCAAGGCTTCCAGTTCCGCGGTAATCTCTTTGTCTTTTGCCTCGAAATCCTTGATCTTCCGGGAAAGCTCCTTCAGGTATGCGTGAAGCTCATCTGCATTCTCCCCCGCCCTTTTCTTCGCCCCAACCTCTTCGCTCTTCACGTTTCTCTCGTGTTTGAGTTCTTCGCTCTCCCGCATGTTGTCGAGAAGCCGACGGTCGAGAGCAATCACTTTGTCGATATCCACATCAACGTTTTTGGACTTAACTCCCTCGATAACCCGTTCCGGGGCATCGCGAATTAGACGGCGGTCCAACACTTTTATTTTTCTCCTGGGAATGTAAGGGGAATCAATGGAGGTTCATCTCGCGCAATAACTCTTGTCCACCCGCTTCGAGAACCTCTTGCGCAAGTTTCTGTCCCAATTCGACCTCGTGCCCAACCGACCCCTTGACGACCGAATGGATTCTCTCGCGACCATCCGCCGACGCGACCATCCCTTCGAGCTCGAGCGCCTTGCCCTCGATGCTTCCGAGGACGCCCACCGGCATGTTCTCGGTCACTTTGAGATGATCGAGGAAGGCCCATTCGGCGATGATTTCACCATAAGAAGCGGGGTGATTGATCCCGTGGATGGCTTTCTTGACCAGGTCCTCGTCCGACCGTACGAGAACAGCCAGTGAACCCTGGCCGGCCGCGGGAATACAAATAGAACAAGTAAGAAACTCGACAACATGATCCTGTTTGTGAAGCCGCTCTACATCGCTGGCGGCCAGAACGGCTCCATCGATCTTCTCGTTTTTCACCTTCTGGATGATCGAATCGACGCTGCCTCTTGATTTAACGATCTTGAGATCCGGCCGATAGTACAAGAGCTGCGCTTCGCGGCGAGCGTCGTTCGCCACGACGACGGCGTTCGAAACCAATTCGTCGAGAAGACGCTCGGATTCGGATATCAAAACATCAAAAGGTGTGAGCCGGTTGGTGATCGCACCGAGGGTCAAACCCGCTGGAAGTCTCGAAGGCAGGTAAGCGGCGTTGACAACAATTGCATCGAATTGTTCTTCGAGCAATCCCGTCATCAAACCGGCGACACGCGACGGCGAATTCGGTGTGTCGCGACTGCCGGCGCCGGATTTTTCGTCTTCCGAAACAACTTGTTCGACCGAAAGCTTTGGCGCCTCTTCCTTGAGCCGTTGCGCTACTTCTTCCAACTCAAGCTTGGAGAGATAGTCAACGTCACTCGCGATCCGGCAGCGGGTCATCGTGGGCACGGTCGAACTCCCGACGTATGGGCGGAAAAAACGCGACACCTGAGTGGACTAATAAATACCACACAAGACCGTCATCGTCAACGGGGGAAAACGCGCGCGGAAGGGATTCTAGTGCTGTAACTACTTCTCAAGAGAGGGGATCGAACCGGGAACAAATTCCGAAGACAACTCAGGCTGAGTCCCTTTCGACACCACCATCATCCTGTAAAAAGCGACGAAGACGAGGAGCAGGAACGCGAGCCCGGCGATGATCGGAAAAACAAACCCCTTGATGGCAAGAACACCAAACACGGCCATCACGGCCTGCATCGAATAGAGAATCACGAGTGTCTTGCGAGGAGAGAAACCAAAAGACCTCAACACATGATGTATGTGCATGCAGTCCGCCTCAAACACCGGTCGTCGCAGCGCGACGCGTCTCGCGATCGCGAGCCACGAATCGAGCATCGGGATCGAGAGGATAAAACAAACACCGAAAAATGTATTCACGCTGGGGGCGAGCATCGTAACCGAACAAGCGAGAATGCCGAGAATGATTCCAAGAAAAAGACTGCCCGTATCGCCCATGAAGATCTTGCCTGGGGGGAAATTATAAAGAAGAAATCCCAAACATGACCCGGCGACGGCAAGCGACGTACAAACGAGAACCGGGGCGTCGAGAAGAAACGCCGTCAAGCCAAACGCGATCGCCGAGATGCACGTCACACCGGCGGCCAATCCGTCGTGGCCATCGATGAGGTTTACCGAGCTCGAAATACCAACGAGATAGAATGTTGTCAGAATAATCACGAACATCAGATGCGAATCCAATGCCGGGATACCGGAGAGAAGATGGATGCCCGACACGGCAATGATTATCGAGGCCAGAGTCTGGATGGCGAGTTTCTGGCTCGCCCGCAGATTCTTGGTGTCATCGGTGACACCCAGCGCGGCGACCATCAGCACGGGGATCAGAATCTTGAGGAGGAATCCGGAAAGGCCGGAGCCGGGCGCGGCCAGGAAGCCGGCCACAACACCGAGGCTTCCGAATACACCGATGACCATCCCGATACCACCAAGGTGCGGAATAGTGCTCGTGTGGATCTTCCGCCCGTTAGGCTTGTCACCGAGTTTCCACTGAAGCGCGTATCTTCTGATGATTGGCGTCGACGCAGCAACCACGACGAACGAAAGCGAAAACGCCACCAATGCGTGAAGACCAGCCAAGCCTCCTCCTAACACTTTTTGTTCAATCCCTCCCGCTCAAGGTGGACGATATCTGGCCATTTGCGGCCTGTCAAGCGGGAAAACTGTTACTTATTTGTTTGCTTCATGTTAGTCAGCAGACCCTTAACTTCGCTGAAACTGCCAACTCGAAGTGCAAATATCAAAATTAGATAGAGAACGGATATGAGCAGCGCCCACGGGATCACAGTCCAGTTGGCGGGCGATCGTCCAACAATCCGCCACGTAATGCCGCTCGCCATCGCTCCAGCAAGAATCGTGCGAAAAAAAAGTGATAAAGGACGCCATCCAATCCTGACCTGGTAAATCGAGAAAACCTCTCTGAGTCCCAGAACGAGAATCAAACCGTACGAAATCACCGTCGCCACGATAGCCCCCTTCGACGCGAAACGCGGCACTAGATAAAGGCTCAGCGCGAAGTACGTAATTGCCGACGCGGTAGTCAAATACGCGTACAATCGGGTTCGTTCGGCCGCGATCAGCGCGGGGAGGATCACCGCGCCCAGCGACCTTAAAGCGATGACTCCCACAAAAAAGACGAGCAGCTGCCCCGAGTAAGCGAACTCTTCCGAAAAAACCAGCGTGACGAGGGGCGCGCCGAGAACCACAAAAACCGAGCAGAAAAGGATTCCAGACACAAACGCGAACCTCAGGGTGTTGCGAATAATCCTGGAGCACTCCCCGACCCCATCCGTCGAGAACCTCGATGCAAGCGCCGGCCGCAACATCATCATCGCCGCGAAAACGGGGAAAAGCGACACTTCGGTGATATTCCTCGCCACTGTGTACTGCCCCACCTCCGCCACGCCGGAGAAGTACCCGAGAATGAGCCTGTCCATGTGCGAATAAATCGTCACTGACGCGCCGCTGACCGCAAGCGCCAGGCTCATCCGGACAAGACGCCCGAAATGGTCGTCGGGCCCGGGCAGCGAATCGGCGTGCGGCAAAAACCTGTAGAGCAGGAGGGCGTACACCACGATCGCAATCACCCAGGCGATACAGTAGCCGCCGAGAATCTTCGTCGCGCCGGCGCCGGTTACAACGAGCAGCATAGTCAGAGCAATGCGAAGTGACAGATGGAGGCTCCGCACCTTGTAAACGGTTTTAAATCTGTTGAGACCGATCAGAAAGTTTTCTTTGAATTCGTAGAAACTCGCGCACACTACAATGACGGCGCCGACGCGGACCGGAGCGGTAAGATCGGCGTCGTTGAAAAACGTCGCGATTTGCGGGGCGAATATAAGCGCGCTCATTGACACGACAAATGTGAGCGCCGCCCGCAGGCCAAACCCGGCGCGAAAAAGCGCGCGAAGCTTCCCGGGCGATTTCACACCGTATTCACTGGCCAATCTCGATGTCGCCAGGTCCAAACCAAACTTGGCGAGAATAAGAAGCGTGGTGGCGAACGACATCACCCATGACACCGTTCCAACGACCGAGGGACCGGCCCACCGCGCGATTACCCACGACACGACGAAGCCCGTGATTACGGGCAGTGCGGTGATGGCAAGACTCCAGATGAAGCTACGCTCGAGTGACGTATTCTGAAAAGACCAGCTCGCTTTGGGTGCGTTCATAGATACTCGTTGATCACGCGAACAATTCGTTGAGAGGTCTTACCGTCCCATAATTCGGGAACTCTCCCTTCCTTCGGACCGCGAGAGAGAACGTCCATTCCCTCTTCGAGAATCCGCCTGGGAGAGACACCGACGAGCCGGTTGGTACCGATCTCGATGGTGACTGGCCTCTCTGTGTTTTCCCGAATCGTCAAACACGGAATGCCGAGCACAGTGGTCTCTTCTTGAATACCTCCTGAATCGGTGAGAACGATGCGCGAGTACATCATTAACTTAGCAAAATCGAGGTACCCAATGGGATCTAAAATTTGGATATTTTGGGGAGGGATATCTATCTTATTGTCTTCAATAATCTTACGAGTCCGCGGATGCGCGGGAAAAACGAGCGGACATGTGGCTCCGAGCTCGGTGAGCGCCCCCAGGATGCCCCGGAGACTTTCCGGGTCGATCGACATTGGACGGACGGTGCAGGGTAACGAGTCCGTAACCTCCCCGCTCCAGCGCGAGGTCCTCGAGAACCGTCGATTTCTCCGCCATCGGCCGGTAGAAGTTGAGGCTGTCGATCATCACGTTGCCGACGAAGTGGATCTTGTCCTTGTCAACGCCCTCGCGCAGAAGATTCTCCTCGGCTCCGCGCTCGGATGTGAACAAAAGCCCGGCGAGAATATCGGTGACCATCCGGTTGATCTCTTCGGGCATCTCACGGTCAAAACTCCGCAAGCCCGCCTCGACGTGGGCCACCGGGATCCCCATTTTCACCGCGACGAGTGTCCCCGCCATTGTCGAATTCACATCCCCGACGACGATGACGATGTCGGGGCGATCACGAACAAGCGTTTTTTCGAACAGGGTCATTACCTTGCCGGTCTGTTCGCCGTGCGAACCCGAACCGACGCCCAGAAACACATCGGGCTTTGGCAGCTTGAGGTCGTCAAAGAAAACCTTCGACATGTTGCGATCATAATGCTGTCCCGTGTGGACGAGACGTTTCGATACGTGATCGTGCTTGTCGAGTTCACGCCAGATGGGGGCGACTTTCATGTAGTTCGGCCGGGCCCCCACCACGGCGACAACTTTATACGCCATGCGATTTGCCTTTTTTCAATTTGTCCGAATAGTGACTGTCGTAGTATTCGCGGAACGCGCCGGACTTGACCCGCCGCCACCACTCCTCGTTGTCCTTGTACCACGCAACGGTGCGTTCGAGGGCGGTTTTGAAATCAGACTCCGGCTTCCAGCCAAGACTTTCGGTTTTCGAGCTGTCCATGAGATAGGCGCGGTCATGCCCCTTGCGGTCTTCAATGAAAACGATCCGCGATCTCGGCGCCCCCAGGAAATCGAGAATGATCTCCGCCACCTCGATATTGGGACGGCTCTGACCGACGGCGATGTTGTAGATTTCGCCCGGCTCGCCGCGAAGCCCAACCGCTTCTATCGCTGAGCAGTTGTCTTCGACGAAGATCCAATCGCGCTCGTGCCGCCCATCGCCGTAGAGCGGGAGTTCCTTTCCTTCTATCGTATTGGTGATAAATAGGGGAATGAATTTCTCGACATGCTGGAACGGCCCGAAGTTATTGGAACTACGGGTGATAACCACAGGAACATCAAAGGTGTTGAAGAAGGCCTGGCACATCAGGTCGCCACCGCACTTGCTCGCCGAGTACGGATTGCCCGGTTTGAGCGGCGACGATTCTGTGAAATACTCGCCCGCGGAACTCCCGTAGACCTCGTCGGTCGACACCTGGATGAACCGCTTGACTCCCAATTCCGAGGCGGCGCGAAGCATCGTGTAAGTTCCGTTAACATCGGTATCGATAAATGTCGCCGCCTCGCGGATCGAACGGTCGACGTGTGTTTCCGCGGCGAAATTGAACACCGCGTCGCAACCCTCCATCGCCTTCAGGACGATATCGGGGTTCGATATCGATCCCTTTACAAATTCGACACGCCCACCGTCGAGGAGACCGGCGAGGTTCTCGAGGTTACCCGCATAGGTAAGCGCGTCGAGGACGACGATCCGGCAATCGCCGTGACGTGCGTGCATGTAATGAATAAAGTTGGAACCGATAAACCCTGCTCCGCCGCTCACAAGAATCTTCTTAAAGGACTGCCACGGACACCCTCCTATCTGCTCTTTCCGTTCCCAGTCGTACGGAATATCGTTGTTGTGCGGGTCGATCCTGTGCTCGTCGGGATCGTCGTATTTGTAGACTTCTGTCGGACAATTGATGATCATCCCCGGCTTCGTGCCAACGCCTTTCATCCCGTGCGCCACCATCGGCGGGATGACAAGAAGCATCGGGTTGATGTTCACCCATGAAAAACTCGTTCACCTCTCCGTATGTGCTTTGACTCCTTCCGGCTGTCGTAGAGAACCACCTTGACCATCCCCGACACGGCGACAAAATGGTCCGTTTGGACTTTGTGATAGTGCCACCCTTTTACGACGCCGGGATAGGCCACGGTGAGGTATACCTGCCCGAACTTCTGAAAAAACGGATCGTCGGCCCGCAACATCTCCATCAGGTAACCGCGCTCGTCCGGAATGAGTTTGAGCTTTTTGACAATGACGCCATCGATCATTACTTGTTCTCCTTTTTTCCCTGCCGTTCAATTCCGCGTCCAAAAGAGCGGTAACGGAATCCGGCATCAATCATTCTCTGCGGTTTGTAAACATTGCGGCAATCGATAAAAATCGGCCGGCGCATCAGCTCTTTGAGCCTCGGCAGATCGAGTTGTCTGAATTCGTTCCATTCGGTCACGAGCATGAGCGCGTCGCATCCTTCCGCCACCTCGTACGAACTCTTACAGTAGTCGATCGGAAACTTATATGTTTTCTCGAAGTTCTCCATTGCCACGGGATCAAACACACGGACATGCGCTTTCTCTTCGAGCAGCTCGGTGATGATGCTCGTCGCCGCGCCGTCGCGCAAATCATCGGTATTGGGTTTGAATGCAAGCCCAAGGATTCCAATGGTTTTGCTCTCGAGACCACCGATTTCGTCTCTCACCTTCTGGACCGCTTTTGCGGGGAGCGCTTTGTTAAGATCCGAAATCGCGCCGACGATCCGGGGTTCGTACCCCTTCGACACCGCCAGATGGTAGAGCGATGAAATGTCTTTGGGCAGGCACGACCCGCCAAAACCCACACCGGCATGGAGAAATTTCGAACCTATTCTCTGGTCGAGGCCCATACTCTTGGCAACATCATCGACATTCGCCCCGACGAGTTCGCTTATCGCCGCGATCTCGTTAATAAAAGAGATCTTTGTCGCAAGAAACGCGTTGCTCGCATACTTGACCAGCTCGGCTGTTTCGAGGTCGGTGAAAACGATCGGAGTCTCGATCAGGTAGAGCGGACGGTAGACTTTCTTCATCATTTCCATCGCCCTGTCCGATTCGACGCCGATAACCACGCGGTTTGGCCGCATGAAATCCTCGACGGCCGATCCCTCGCGGAGAAATTCCGGGTTCGCCACCACGTCGAACTCGGCGCCCTCCGGCGCGCGTTCTTTGATATAGGCGGCAACCTCGCGTGTCGTCCCAACAGGCACGGTGCTCTTGGACACGATGACTTTGTACTCGTCCAGGTACTTCGCCACGGATTCCGCGACGTTGTATACATATGACAAGTCGCTTGAACCATCGGGCCGAGGCGGAGTACCCACCGCGACAAAAATCACGTCCGAGTTTTTGACCGCGTCGGCGAGGTCAGTCGCAAATGTAAGTCTTCCGCTCTCGACATTTCTCGCGACCATTTCTTTCAACCCCGGCTCGTAAATCGGTATTCCGCCGTCGTTTAGCATATCTATCCGGGCGGCGTCTATATCGACGCATCTGACCGTGTTTCCAAAGTCGGCGAGACAGGAACCGGAAACCAGCCCGACGTACCCTGTTCCGATCATACAAACTCGTATCACTCTGTTTCCTCCGTAGTGGTGTTATTTCTCCGTTAAATTTCTAGTTCGCGCCGCCGGACCCGATTTCTTCTTCCCAGAAATCAAGAAGCGACTTCATGGTATCCTCAATCGTGAATTTTGCCTCCCACCCCGTATCCGACACAATCTTCGATTTGTCTCCGCGAAGTTCCTCCATGTCAACAGGCCTGATTCTCTCGGGGTCAACCCTGATCTCGGGACCCACTCCCGCGAGCGCGCACAACGTCCCGAGAAGATCGCGCAGACTGTGCGATTCGCCCGAGCACACATTATACATCTCTCCCGGGCGACCGCGTTCGAGAAGCAGCGCATATGCGGCGACTACATCCCGAACGTCGCTGAAATCACGCCTGACATCCACATTGCCGACCGTCACCACCGGCTCCCTCAGCCCCTTTTTGATTTCAATAACCTGCCTGGCGAAACTCGGGAGCACGAAAATGTCGCGCTGACCGCTCCCCGTGTGGTTGAAACTCCTCGTCATCACCGCCTGGATCCCGTACAAACTTGCGTATTGAACGCAGCAGCGTTCCTGGAACACCTTGCTCAACGCGTATGGGTTTACCGGGTTGGGCGGGAGTGTCTCTTTGAGCGGAATATCCGACGGATTCACAGGCCCGTATATATCCGCAGACCCCACGGCAAGGATACGCATCCCGCCGGCTCGAGTTCTTGCATACTCGAGAAGACTGAGGACGGGGAGCAAATTTTGTGTCACGGTGACGAACGGCTCTCCAAACGACCTTGCCGCACTCGACTGCGCGGCAAGATGAACAACCGCGTCCGGTTCTATTTCTTCGAGCAGAGCCTTCGCGGCGCGCTGGTCGCAGAGATCGGCTACCGCATAGCGAGCGTCTTCGAGACGTCGAGACGTCTCTTTGATGTCGGTTCCCCAAACCTCGTGGCCGCCGCGCGCAAGCGCGTCGACGACGTAAGGTCCGACAAACCCTTCACAACCTGTCACCAGCACCCGGCTCACCGTGTCGCTCCTAACGATTTCTCCAGTAATCGAGCATGTCTTGAAGAGTCTTGTCGAAGGGAATCTCCGGTTTCCAACCGGTGTCCTTCTTGAACCTCGAACAGTCACCGCGTAGCCGCGGGACGTCCGACGGGCGAAGACGGGCGGGATCGGTTTTGACTTCGATATTGACCGTTGTCAGCGAGATCAGCTTGTCCAGCATCGTCTGGATCTTCCACGACGTCTCCGAACAGATATTGTACACCTCACCGCTCTTGCCCTTCTCAAGGGCCAGGAAATACGCCCGCACCATGTCGCGGACATCGGTGAAATCACGCTCGGCGTCGAGATTTCCCACGGAAAGCACCGGTTCGCGCAGACCCTTTTCCACCTCTACTATTTGCTTTGCAAAATCGGAAACGACAAATACAGGCGCTCGGCGGGGCCCGGTGTGGTTGAATCCCCGCGTACGGACGATGTCCATTTTGTAGCTCATGTAATACTGGTATCCGAGGAGATCCTGCGCCACCTTGCTCACCCCATACGGACTCAACGGGCGAAGCGGCGAATCTTCGGTAATCGGAAGTTCGTCTTCCGCGACCATCCCGTATTCTTCACTCGAACATGCAATTTGAATTCGTGCCTTGAGATCGATTTTGCGGACCGCCTCAAAAATGTTAAGCTGCCCGATCACATTTGTCGTCAGACTCTCGGTCGGCGCGTGCCAACTCGTCGGGACAAAACTCTGAGCGGCCAGATGAAAGATATAGTGGGGACGGATATCGTCGATAACGTCACGCGTCGATGACGCGTCACGCAGGTCGCATTCGACAAATTTCACGTCGTTATAAAGATGTTCGATATTTTCGGTCCGGCTCCGCCAGCGGACAATCCCGTACACGTCCATCCCGCCGCGTGCCAGGCAATAGTCAGCGAGATGGCTCCCCGCAAACCCGGTGATTCCGGTTATGAGAACTTTCATTTGCAACCCTTTCGTCGTTTTTGAACCGCATAAGGTTACGTGAAAATGCAAGTAAAGTCAAAGGGTTTCGGGATTTGCGTGCATGGGCGGCTTGCGGGGGCGAGGCTTCGGGGCGGAACTCATCAAATTTCTTGATTATTCATTTTCGTTTGGAGGCCTCATTGCCTGATTCCTGACAGACTCAAACTTAGACCTGCTTTTGCCTCCGAAAGATCAACTGGTACACGGCCGTTCCGCTCATCAGGACAACCATGGGAATAACGAATAGAAGCACCCCAAACCTGAAACGCGGCAGACCGGAGAACTCGGATGCGGACAGAACGAGATAACCAATATAGAGCCCGTAAAAAAGGACGAACACGCCACCCTCCCAGCGCGCGACGCGGTATCCCGAAAAGAAAACGGGCAACATCAAAACGGAAACACCAAGCATGACCCACAAATCGAACCGCAGCACCTCGGGGTGTACCGGCAAACCATTGGGAGATACAATTCCGGACAGCCCCAGCACGAACAGAATATTGAACAGATTGCTGCCCACCGCATTCCCGACCGCGATATCCCTTTCCCCTTTGACTCCGGCGACAATGGAAGTAGCGACCTCGGGAAGCGAGGTCCCGGCCGCAACGATGGTCAATCCAATAACGAGATCGCTGATGCCAAAGTGCCTCGCAATCGAGGAAGCACCGTCCACCAGAAATTTCGATCCGAGTACGAGCAGCCCGACGCCTCCGGCGATAACCAGCACCTGCTTCGCAACATGGCCGCTTTTTTGCGCCAGGGTCTCAAATTGACGGGCGTATACTTTCTGAACCTCGTCCGACTCGCTCCGGCTCTTACGGATCGCCCACACGACGTATGCAACTATACAGAAAAAAAGGATTGAACCGTCGAGCCTGCTAATGGTCCCGTCCCAAGCCATACCCACCAGGAGCAGCGTAACGGCGACACCGAGGGGCACTTCGAATCGAACCACCTTCTGATTCACGACCAGAGGAACGATGAGCGCAGAAAGCCCCAACACAACAAGAACATTAATAATATTGCTGCCGATCACGTTGCCGAGCGCTATGTCTGTCTGGCCCCGCAGCGCCGAGAAAACGCTGACCGCCGCTTCGGGCGCGCTGGTGCCGAACGCTACCACCGTCAACCCGATAACCATCGGCGAGACACCCCAGAAAAGCGCGATACGCGACGCTCCGCGCACAAGTAGCTCACCGCCAACCACCAGCGCAACCAACCCAAAAACCACAAGAACGATTGGCACGGTCAACTTGAGACCTTTCCGTTCAAACTCAAAAACAGCAGCCCACTTCACCCCATAAACGTTGTGAATCGCACAAGGGAAGGAATTGCCATCCGGCGTTCCGGTTCGCCCCCCACGTCACTCAACGGATTATGGTAGTGGTGGTCTGGAGGATCGTCCCGTTGTCGCCGACAATAACAAGAGTATTGGCTTCGGTGACACACGACCCACGGAATGTATCCGATGTACTCGTATCGAGTTGTTGCCATGTTAACCCGCCATCGGTCGATCTGAGAATCGTCCCACCTGTCCCCACTACAAAACCCGTTTGATCGCCTACCAGTGTCACATCGAAAAGAAACTCGAACAGGTCGCACGGCTGCCGGCTCCACGAACCTCCCCCATCGATAGTGCGAAGGATCGTACCGGCATCGCCAACCGCGATTCCTGTTTTTTTATCGAAGAATTCTACATCGATAAGCTGGTTGTCTGACCCGCTATCTTGAGGCTCCCACGTTTCGCCGCCGTCGGTGGTCTTGAGGATGGTCCCGTGCGTCCCCACTGCGACACCCTTTTTCGAGTCTACAAAACAAACCCCCATAAGAGCTTCTTGACTGGCACTGTAACAGACGTCCCAATCTTTGCCCCCGTTTTTCGTTTGGGTCACCGTGCCGAGAATCCCAACGGCCGTCGCAATTTTATTATCTCGATAATCGATATCCCATAAGAGTTTATCCGTCCCACTGCTCTCCTGGCTCCAGGATAAACCGCCGTCCTTGGTGCGAAGGATGAGACCTCGGCTCCCCACAACAACTCCGTTCATATCATCAAAGAAAGTCACTGCCGAAAGCTGTTCGGTCGTCCCACTGTCAATATCATCCCACGTCTCCCCACCATCGGCGGTCCGGAGGATCATTCCATTCGATCCGATCGCCATACCCGTCATTCCATCGATGAACCACACATCGAGAAAATGGTTCATGTTTTCCGGGTCGCCTTGCGTAACCCATCCAGGTTGTACACCCGGATCCTTCGTGTTCAGCGACGCGTTAGATCCTTGGCCGCACGAATTCAGCGTTATACCCATGCAGATTAGACATGCCCAGGTAGTAATTAATGATTTCAACTTCATTTTACAAACTTCCTCCACATCGTCTCTCACTAAACAAAATAGAAAAACATCGACGCGAGAAGTATCGCGATCGCTACGGCGATGGCTGTGGTTCTGGAACGAGAGGAACTCCAAGGAATCCAACCGCGGATTTTGCCCGTATTCAAACGGTCATATCTTCAACGATCTTGCGAGCGGCCAGGCGGGGATCATCCGCCGCGATAATCGGCCGCCCCACAACGATATAACTGGCTCCCGTCGCGATCGCCTTACCCGGTGTCACGATGCGGACCTGGTCATCCTTCGCGGCATCCGCCATACGAATGCCTGGCGTAACCACGGTAAAGTCGGGACCCATGTGCCGCCGAATGAGCGGAAGCTCCAGCGCCGACGCCACGACCCCTTCGAGGCCGGCGCGTCCCGCGAGTTTGGAAAATGCAAGGACCGTCTCGTTCTTCGGGCGGTCGCTCACAAAAAGCGAATGAAAATCGTCGAAAGTCAAATGGGTCAATACGGTCACCCCGACTATCATCATCTCGTCACGGCCGGCGTCGTTCTTCGCCTTGACCGCCGCTTCGAGCATCGCCTCTCCGCCGGAAAGGTGAACCGTGAGCATATCGGCGCCAATATCGCACGCCGCCCGCACGGCTCCGGATACAGTATTCGGAATATCGTGGTATTTCAAGTCGAGAAAAAGCCCCGCGCCCGACTCCTTTACCAGCCGGCAAATTCTTGGCCCTTCGCGCGTAAAAAGAACACTCCCGATTTTAAACCACCCCACGAGTCCGGTAAGCGATTCGACGAGCGCAGCCGCCTCGTCATAGCTTTTGACATCGATCGCAACGATGAGCTTTTTGCCGGCTTCACTGATCACGATTAGTACGGTCCTTTCCTCATGTATTCGGGATGTGCTGAGAACGTCTCGATGATCCGCGCGGGAAGATCCGGGTCCTGCCACAGCGACGTGCCTATCTGCACGGCCGAAGCCCCGGCGATAAAAAACTTTCTCGCGTCATCTACGGAACTGATTCCACCCATCCCCATAATTGGAATCGTCACGGCCCGTGACACCTCTAACACTTTTTGGAGCGCGATCGGAAGGATCCCGGGGCCGGAATAACCGCCGCTACCGCGGAAGAAAATCGGTTTTCCCGTCTCGAGGTTGAAATCAACTCCGATGAGCGTGTTTATCGCCGAGATCCCGTCGGCGCCGCCTTCCTGCGCGGCCAGCGCGACGCTGCCGATGTCGGTTACGTTGGGCGTTATCTTGACAAGAAGCGCACGGTGGGGAATCCGTTTTTTTACAATGCTCGTGATGCGTTTGACAAATTCAGGATTTCGGCCGTGATCGAGAGATTTCTCTTCGACATTAGGACAGCTCAGATTGAGTTCGATTCCCTTGTACCCATCGACGCCGGCGAACGCTTCGGCAATTTGCTCGAACTCTTCAACGTGTTCGGCGGCGACACTGACGATCACATCGACGTTCTTGTTATTTAGCGCCGGGAGTTTCTCCGCCACATAGACGTCGAGTCCGACGTTCTCGAGGCCGATACTGTTGAGCGCACCCGCGGGGAGTTCGTGGATCCGCGGCGGAGGATTTCCCATCCGCGGGCGGATCGTTATCGTCTTGGTAACAACGCCGCCGATCGCCTCGATATCGATGAGTGACGAATATTCCTCTCCATACCCACAGATACCGGACGCGAGAAACACGGGGTTGCGGAAGCTCACCGGACCGATGCGGAGTTCGAGATCGTTTGCGTTATCTTGTTTCACTTTCTTTACCCTCAAATTTCCGGGAGTTTATCCCAGACGAGGTCATCCGCGTTGAACACGGGCCCGTCATGACACACAGTCTTGTATTCTTCCAGCCCTCCGCCCTTCCATAACACGACGCAGGACCGGCACGCCCCAACACCACACGCCATTCTGTTTTCCAAAGACACATAATGAGTGATCCCGTTCGAACGGGCAACCTCGTCCACTGACTTCAGCATCGGAGTCGGTCCGCATGAGAAAATCGCGTCATACTTCGAGCCCTCGATCTCTTCCGCGGCCAGCTGGGCAACGTCGCCCTTCATTCCGAAACTTCCGTCATCCGTCGAAAATTTCACCCCATCGACACGCCAGTCAAACGCATCGAGAAAAAGATCGTTCCGTGTCCGCGCACCGTAAATCAACCGATACTCATCGCACACCGCCGTCGTCCACGCCGCTCCATAGAAATACAACGGCGCCAGACCGACACCTCCGCCGACGGCAAGCACCTTCCGCCCGGGTAGTTCGGGAAACACGCTCCCCAATGGACCGATAAAATCGAGTTTTGTTCCGCAAGGGATCTGGCGAAGAAGGTGTGTACCCGCCCCCTTCTCGACAATGAGAAGCGACAACGTCCTGCCGTCACAGTCCAGGATACTGAACGGCCGTCTGAGAAAAAACCTGCCCGCCGCGCCGTCTTCGCGCGGGTTGGGGAGCAGCAAATGAATGAATGTTCCCGCGCCCGGATCAGGAAAACCCCGCGGCCGATCAAGAACCACGAGGTAATACCGCGCGCTCAATTCTTTTTTGTCTATTATCGAAGAAGTATAACGATGGGGGAGGACCCGGTTCGTTATGGGGTGGTCGCTCATTCTGGTTCCTGACTTTGAATCTCTTGTTGTTCCTCGCTTTGAGGATCAAATTGAACCTCGCCTCGTATCTGAGCCAGCGCCGACCTTGCAAAACCGGCCTGCTGCGAGTCCGGATACCGGATCAACAAGACCTCGTACGCCTCCTGGGCCTTTATCTCATCCTTCAGATAAGTTTCGTATATAAACGCTATGGCGTAGGCCGCTTTCGGAGCGAGTTCGTCATCGGGGAAATCGTTCAGCACCTTGGTGTAACCTTCGAGCGCTTTGTTGTAATCCTTGAGCTGAAACAATTGTATCTCGGCAAGATCGAACTGAACCGCGGCATTGTTCTCGCCCTCGCCGGACTCCATCGACGCGCGCAGCCTGAGGAGTTTCGAGATACTCACGCTCCGCGACACCGCCTCATCGGCGAACTCGGAACTCGCGTACTGCCGGGGAACATTGTCGAATTTCTGCTGCGCAACCTGGAGACTGTCGAGGCTATCCTGGTACAGTTCTCCCAGGCGAAAATACGCCTCCGCGCTGAACTTTGACCGCGGATAGCTCGTCGTAATCATCGTATACGTGCCGATCGCGGTCGCGACCGAATCCATTCCCGCCTGCGCCCTCCCGAGAATCAGCGAGTTCCCCGCTTTGACCGTCGGATCGATAACAAAGCCCTCCAATTCCTCGAACACGACGAGGGCGTTTTCGTACTGGCCCATGTTGACGTACAGTTCCGCCAGGCTCGAGAGAAAACGGATGTGTTCGGGCTCCTTTAATCTGACCTTTCTCAACTTCTCGTATATCACGAGGCTTTTGTCATACTCGCCGCGTTCGGAGTACACGTTCGACGCCTCGAGGTCCGCGTCGACGCGGTAGGGACTGTTGGGATATTTGTCGGCGAGTATCTCGAAGTACTGCACCGCATCATCATCCCTGTCCGCCCTCAAAAGAGAGGTTCCCAAGAGATACAGCATCTCATCGGAGGCCTTTTTGGGTTTGTCTCCAACCGCCGCTTCAAGAACGGGAACGGCGAGGTCATCATCTCCTTTGGCGATGTAACATTTCGCCACGAAGAGCTTGGCTTCATTATTCAGCTTGCTGTCGGGAAAGTTTTCATCTAGTTCGGCAAACCTGACCAGGGCGTCGTCGTATTCCTCCACTTCATACAAACATTTGCCGATCAGAAGAATCGCATCATCTACATGTTTGCTATTCGGGTAGGTTTCCAGCAGTTGTTCGCATTTCTTGATCACCTCGTCATACTTGTCCTGGACCGCCCGGCTCACCGTCCCATCTTTTGCCCTGGGCGTCTCCTGGGCTTCCCCGTAAAGCCGCTTGGCGTTGTAGAACGTATTGTAGTACGCGCACCCCATTCCGCCGATCACGACGGCGAGCACAAGGACGCCGGCCAGGCCATAAACCAAAAGTGTATGACGATTAGTCTTCATGACAATTTCCGTATCTTCGATCACGCACAAACGAGATCAGACCGCTTCGTCTTTCTGAAGCAACGAGGTGACAACCCGCCCGTCAACAATCGTGTGTTTGACCTTGCCGACCATCTTGTGTCCGATGTACGGCGAATTTTTGGATTTCGAGTGAAAGCAGCCCGCCTCGACAGTCCATTCCTCGTCTGGATCGAACAACGTTAAATCCGCCGGCGCGTCCGTGTCGAGAGTTCCGGCTGGGATACCGATGATCCTCGCCGGCCGGTGTGTTATAAGCGCAAGCGCGTCGGCCAGACCCAGGTGGCCCGGCTTCACGAGATGGGTCATTATAACCGAAAAAGTGGTCTCGAGGCCAATACCGCCGGGAGGCGCCACGTCGAATTCCACCTGTTTTTCATGGGCGGCATGCGGCGCATGATCCGACGCGATACAGTCTATCGTGCCATCCTTGAGTCCTTCAATCAGGGCTTCCCGGTCCGATGCGGCCCGAATCGGCGGGTTGATCTTGAGCGACGTATTGTACGTTTCGAGATCCTTGTCCTCAAGACAGAGGTAATGAGGCGCCGTTTCAGCGGTCACCGGAAGTCCCCGTTTTTTTGCGTCGCGGACGAGCTCTATCGATCCGCCCGAGGAAAGATGTTGCGCGTGGTATTTTGCTGGAATCGTCTTCAAGATCAACAGGTCGCGCGCCAGACAAATCTCTTCGCTATAAGCGGGGTCGCCGCGGAGCCCAAGTTTTGTGGAATAGTACCCCTCGTGCATTACTCCGCCAGCGCTCGCCGATTTGTCTTCGCAGTGCTCCATGAAAGGAATGTCGTATTTCGACGAGTACTCGAGAACGCGCCGCGCCATCTGAGCCGAGGACACCGGCGAGCCATCGTCGCTCACCGCAACGGCGCCCGCTTCGACCAGTTCGCTGTATTCGCAAAGCGTCTCGCCTTTTCGCCCCACCGTCGCCGCGGCGACGGGATATACTTTCGCAAATCCGGCTATCTTTGCTTTGCGTATAATAAATTCGACGACACTTTTCTCGTCGATCGCGGGGTTTGTGTTTGGCATACACGCCACCGACGTAAACCCGCCCGCGGCCGCCGCCATCGCACCGGTGAGGATGGTCTCTTTGTATTCGAACCCCGGTTCGCGAAGATGCACGTGAATATCGACAAAACCCGGGGCCAGGTGCAATCCGCCGCCGTCGAACACGGGCATCGTCGTCACCTCGGGATCGCCGCCTCCCACGAACACGATCTTACCGTCTCGCACGCCGACGTGACCGGACTGGACACTGCCCCGCTCGGGATCTACGACGGTGACATTCGCTACGACATATTCTGTTTCACCCTGCCATTTTGATAGATCTTGCATCGATCCCCCTTGAAGTGAGTCACACCGCCGTCGAGTCCGCTTTCGCCTCTTCGACTTTGACTTCGGAAAATGCTTTCCCCTTCTGCGCCCCTTCGCAGAGCAGGTAAAGAACGGCCATTCGGACCGCGACACCGTTGGTAACTTGTTCGAGAATCACCGCGCGGTCGCCGTCGGCGACATTCTGGCTAATTTCGACACCGCGGTTCATCGGGCCCGGGTGCATAATGATGCATTCCGGCCTCATCATTGAGAGTCGTTTGCGGTTTATCCCGTACACCGACGCGTACTCGGCGGAACTCGGGAAGAGGCTGACGTTTTGCCGTTCTAGCTGGATTCGAAGGACGTTCACCGCGTCGGCGTCTACTATCGCCTTCTCGAGATTCGTCTGCACGGTAACGCCAAGTTCTTCGATCTGCGGCGGGATCATTGTCGGCGGTCCACATACCGTCACATTCGCCCCAAGCGTCACCAGGCCGAAAATATTCGACCGGGCCACCCGGCTGTGAGTGATATCACCGATGATGGTGATGTTTTTCCCTTCGAGGCTTCCCCATTTTTCACGCAGGGTGAAAATGTCGAGAAGTCCCTGTGTGGGATGTTCATGAGTTCCATCGCCGGCGTTTACGACCGACGCGTCGAGCAGCGATGCGAGCAGGTGCGGCGCGCCGGAAGCACCGTGGCGGATGACGATCAAATCAATTTTCATCGCCTCAAGATTTTCGGCGGTGTCGCGCAGCGTCTCACCTTTGGCGACACTGCTGCCCGATTTTGAGATGTTCACGGTGTCGGCGCTCAAACGCTTTTCCGCAAGCTCAAAACTCGCGCGTGTCCTCGTGCTCGCCTCGAAGAACAGATTGACGATCGTCTTGCCGCGGAGCGCCGGAACCTTCTTCACAGGTCTCTCCGATATCTCCTTGAAAGAAGCGGCCGTATCGAGAATCAATCCGAGTTCTTCGGTGGTAACCCCCTCTAGACCCAGCAGGTCTTTCTGGAAAAGTCGACTCATTCTGCCATCTCCCCAAGAAGGACTTCGTCCACTCCGTCGAGTTCAGCAAGCCGGACCTCGACGAGTTGGTTTTCAGAAGTCGGAACATTGCGACCGACATAGTCCGCTTTAATTGGAAACTCCCTGTGTCCCCGATCAACGAGAACAGCGAGCTGTATCTGTTTTGGCCGGCCGAAATCGATAAGTTCATCGAGCGCCGCCCGGATGGTCCTCCCCGTAAAAAGCACGTCATCGACGAGGACGATTACTTTTTCGGTAATCTGAGTCTTGATCTCGGTAGTGCCAACCACCGGTCTCGTCTGGATATTGCGAGTGACCTGGAAATCATCCCGGTAGAGCGTGATGTCCAGCGCGCCAAAGGGAACTTCGGCGCCCTCGATTTTCTGAAGATATTCGGCTATCCGTTGCGCGAGAAACACTCCTCGCCTGCGAATCCCGACGACAACAACCTCTTCGATACCCCGGTTGCGCTCGACGATTTCATGTGAAATCCGTTTGATCGCACGGCGTATCTGGTCCTCGTCCATGATTGTGGCTTTTGCCTTGAATCCCAATGTGGTTCCTCCGGTTTGGGAGATCTGATCAAAATACGGAAGGTCGATGAGGGCAAAAAAAATCACCCGCCGCGTCTAATGTCGGGGGTGAAGTTCAACCATCTCCTCTGCCCTTTCCTGGCCTCCCGGACCAGATTAAAAGGATCAAACTATGCACAAGTAGATTGTGAAGATATTAACGTTCCCGCGGCGTTTCCGCAACAGAATACTTCGCCTTCAACGATATATTTCGGTTCGGAACAGCTGCCTTCTGGCGACGGTGCGATCATTCTCCGGCCCTCGCTCCGCTTCGCTCGGCTAACTGTCGGCTACGCCGACAGTGGTTCCGGATGAGCCGGACCTTCGGCCTCGCTCGCTCCCGCGAAAGGGCCTTTCGAAAGGCCGCACCGGACGGACCCGTGCCAGTCGCGTCGTGTCTGGGGATAAACGGCGCAAAAAACCAGTTGACGCGGACTTACGCTAATGTAACTCTGGTAGTAATACACCTGTAAAAAAATGGAATCCACCTGGAAATGCCACTATTCGCTTTGCATACAAGAGTTTATTCCTACCGGCCGATTTTGTTCTCGCGCCCTCGCCCGGCGACTTTTATAAACCCAAAAAAAGGAGAGCGGGATGATCACCGATAAAAAGATGGCCCGCGCGGCTCGAACGGCGCTTACGCAGTGTCTTGCGGTCCAACATAACGAAAAACTTCTCATCGTGACCAACCCCGAGAATCAGCGGATCGGCGAAGCCCTGTACAACGAAGGGGTCAAGCTCGGCGCCCAGGCCGCCCTTGTATATTACCCGACCGGCGAAATGAACGGCGAGGAACCGCCCCCCCTCGTGGCGGATGCCATGGCCAAATCCGACGTTATCGTCGCCCCGACGATCATGAGCATTACACATACCGCGGCAAGAAAACGCGCCTGCAGAGCCGGGGCCCGCATGGCGACGATGCCCGGTATTTCGGAAGACTTTTTTGTCCGCGGGCTTAGCGCGGATTACGAGGAGATTCAGAAACTGACCAAAAAGGTCCATGGCTATCTCGACAAAGCCAAAGTCGCGCACGTGACATCGAAATCGGGCACCGAACTGGTTCTCGATATCCGGAATAGGGCGGTCGTCAGCGACGGCAACCTCCAGAAAAAAGGAATGTGCACGAACCTTCCGACCGGCGAGACCGAACTGGCGCCAAAAACGGCAAAAGGCATACTTGTCGTCGACCGATGCGGCGAATGGATCACCGAACCCACCGTACTCGAACTTAAAAACGGCCACATCGTCAAGTACGATGGGAATCCATCGGGGCGGCGGTTCAAACGGCTCGTCGAAAACGCGTCGAAGAGGGACGGCCATGACGGCGCGTCTTTTGTCGCCGAGTTCGCAATCGGCACCAATAAGAGCGCGAAGGTAACCGGGCTTATTCTCGAAGATGAAAAGGTCTACGGCACGTGTCACGTCGCCTTCGGGGATAACACGAGTTATCCTGGCGGCAAGAATCCCAGTACGCTTCATATCGATACGATCGTGTTCAAACCCACGATCACGCTGGATGGCAAGACGATAATGAAGAACGGCAAGCTCACGATTTAGTGCCGTGGCAAAAAAACCATCCAGTCAACTCTCCCTCTCTTTTGACGAGAACGAAAGCGGATTCGTATTTACGCGTCCGCTGTTGAGGCATCGCTACCTCAACGGTCTCATCCGAAAACTCCACTATGTAAGACGGTTTTTTCCCGAACTGGATGGAAAGACATTGAAGGTTGGGCTGACACGCGCCGCCGCCGGGATGGCGGTGCCGGGCGGCGACGAACTGTGGATCAACCCGGCGCAGACATCGTACCACTCGCTTACGCACGAATTCGTCCATCTTCTTCAGGGCGCCCACGGGGTTCCCGCGGGAGAAAGAAGTTGTGACGTCTTTGCGCTGGCCAGACACTGGACATTGATCGACTCTCCGCCATACTATGTCCGGCTGCCCGTGGAATATCACACTACTGGTGGGGGGATCCGACCGGAGTGCGCCATGCTGGTCCATTCCATCGCAAGGCGTGCGGTCGATATGAGAAAAACGGGCTTAAGAAACTACATCGCTTATTTCGAAAAGGCGCTTGAACAGCTCAAACCGGAACCACCCCGTGCGAAGTGGCCCGGTATCGAGTGTTCAATCCAGGCGTCTACAGGTGAATGAGTTTTTCCTCACCCCAGATAGAAACCCTCTTGATCAGATAGACGGGAATGATCTGCTCCACATCGGTCTGAGCATCCTTCTTGACCGCCGCGAAAGACAGCTTGACGTAATCGTCGCCAACAACGACGACCTGGGCTGCGTATGATTGAAAAGACAGTCCCTGTCCGAGTGCTGTCGATTTGAAGCTTTCTGGGTTAACAACGGTTACCTGGCTTCCAACCCAGGATTCGAGGATTCCCCTGAAGTTATCACCGCTCATGCTTCCTCCTTTTTTTTGTTGGTTGATTGACATGTGCTCGATGTTCCGGGTAAAAATACAGCAATTCGGACACCGATGCAACTACCTATGCGCCCCCTGGTTCACAAAGACGGGGCCGCCCCCCTACCCTTCGAAGCTCTTCTCAAGATGATCGAGCACATGCTGATAAATGGCGTTGCTGCGCTCCGTAACCCGATCGCACAGTTCCGACGCCTCTTTTCTGGCCGTCTTGACATAAGCCGCGTCCGACAAGCCCGGCAGGTTGATCAGAACGTTCAGCGCCGCACCCGCCGCACCCGCCCTGACGGCCAGGGCGGCCACTCCGGCGTCACTCAACGAGTTCTCGTTCCCCTTTTTGGCAACCGCTTCTATCAGGTCAAGCGACTCGTCGCACCACTTGAGAACCGACATCGGCACGTCCACGGCTCCCCGGGTCGCCGCCTCTATCATCTCGTCGCGGTGACGGCCCTCCGCCTCGCTACTTTTGGGGAGCTTGAACGCCGCCATCACATTGTCGAAAGCATTGGAATCATCGTCCACGGCCTTGAGAAACTTGTCTTTGAGCTTCTGCGCGGCGGCGGCTACGGATTTCATTTCCTCGCTGACATCCTTGTACCCTTTTTTGCCCACGGTGAGGTTTGCCACCATGGCTCCGAGCGCACAGGCGAGCGAACCCATGAGCGCCGCGACGCTGCCTCCACCCGGGACCGGAGAGTCGATCGACGTCTCGTCGAGGAAATCGCGGATGGTGCTGTCAGCAAGCACCGTCTCGCCGGCGACCCGGTACTCGATAATTTTTTGCTGGGGATCAAACGGGGTTATGTCCTCGAGACCCAGCGACTGGATCGCAGTCCGGATGAGATCCTTCTCCGGTACCCCCGTCGATCGGCCCTGAAGTTTCAAGTAGTGTTCCCCCGCCTGCAGCATCGCGTCGAGCGGAAGGAGCCCTACGAGTTCGCTCCCCGTCACACGCATCCCGCGCTCTTCCGCCTGACGTTTGGCTTCGTCAAAAGCCGCGTGCGGCGACGTAATATTGTAGTTCACGAGGTTTATCGATATCTGGGCCTGTTTATACTCCTCGATGTACCATCCCACCGCCTTGCAGGCCTTGAGCGTGCCGGGCGCCTTGATCGGAACTCCATTTTCGTCGCGCACAAATTTTCCATTTTCGTCGCGCTTGTTGCGGCCCGCCTCGCGGATCGAAAGCGCGATATCGTTGGCAAGCTTTGGATCGCGCGTATTCAGGTTGACGTTGTAAGCAATCAGGAATTCGCGCGCGCTGATAGCCGTGGCCCCGGTCCTCGGGTTGAACTCGGCGGGGCCGTAATCCGGTTTCCAATGGGGATCGGCCAGCTTGTCGGCAAGCCCTTCATACTCGCCGGACCTGACCGTGGCGAGGTTTCTCCGCTCCTCGGTTTTGGCCGCGTGTTCGTAGAGATAAACAGGTATTCCCAGTTCTTCACCGACCCGTCGTCCCAGTTCATTGGCCAGAGTGACGCAGTCTTCCATTGTGACGCCGCTCACTGGAACGAAGGGACAAACATCCGTGGCGCCCATTCGTGCGTGCGCCCCCGTGTGCTTACTCATGTCGATAAGACGTGACGCTGTTTGGATCGCGTTGAAAGCAGCCTGGACAACCTCGTCATAATCAGCGACAAATGTCACAACGGTTCTGTTCGTGTCTTTCCCCGGATCGACATCGAGCAGGTGCGCGCCGTCCGAATCACTGATCGCCGCCGCAATGGCGTCTATAATAGTCTGATTTTGACCTTCGCTAAAATTCGGTACGCATTCGACCAATCTCATCCGCGGACCTCCCAAATAGAAAAAACTCGCCCGAGCTGAGAACTCGGGAGAGAGAATAATACACCAAATCCGCTTTAAATGCCAAAAAGTTTGCCGCGCTCCCGGAGACTATTTGGGGCAATAGTCGTCCCGGCGGGCCGCCGCGAATGCGTACCCGGAAACCACCGCGGGTCGGCTACTCCGATCCGCCGCCTCCAAAGAAATAACGGGCGCCGATTGCCGCGTTGAACGCAAAATCGGTATCGGGTATCAGATCGAGCAAAGGCACCAGTTCAAAAAAGAAATCGATGGGCGCGTCCTGCAGCACGTACGCGAGACCCACTGGGACCCTCACGCCAAATTTGCTTTTACTCTCGAATTTCACCCGGCGCGCCAATACCGAAATACACGGGGAGCTTTCCCTTTTCGACATCGATCAAGCCAAAATCGTGAAAGAGATAATCCGCGTGGAGGTGAAGGGCCGCCTCATCGCTAAACGACCAGGCCGCTGCGCCATCGAATTGCCGTTCTCTCGGACACCCAGAGTTTGCCGGACAACCGGTGGGCTCTCCTACAATAATTCCCAAACCGAAATTGCCCTGCGCCGCGGCGCTTCCCGCGATGACCATTAATGCCAATATCCAATGACCAAGGTACGAAACACGTTCGCTCCCTCCTTTTGTCTGGGTTGTCGTGGACGATTTGTTCGATCGACAGTACTAGTTAAGCGAATCGAGGGGGGCGTCTACTATTTTATTGTGGTGATCCGCCGGCAGTGCCGGCAGGCAAGCACCGTCCCTAAAAGCCGGCGAGAGTTGGAGGAGATTGCCGCACGGACATGCGAACGACTCCCATCCGGTGCCTTTGCGGATGTACTCATAGCGCCCGGCGGAGATCTTTCGCTGCCGCCCCGCCCTTCCGGGCCCCTTCTTCGGCGCCCGCGACGGCATCAGCGACGGCGCCCATCGCGGCCATTTCGGCCACGGGCATCTCGTTCTCCCGCCCACATTTGGGGCATTCCAATGATTTCTTGTCGAAATCCGGCGGGACCTTGATTTTGAGCCCGCAAGCACAGACGAGAAACGCGTAACCGTTCACCGCGCGCATCAGATCCATGACGTCACGCGCGGACTTGTTTCCTGCTCCTTGTGCGGATCGCCGGCCTACGGTACCGCGCGCATCCACCCGTTTGGTTTCCCGAATCCCCGACGAAGGGATCATCGCTGCGGGCGTGCCTTTTATCTTGGCGAACGCTCGCTGATAGCTCCGATAATCGGCGCGGCCGGCCATATTTCTGAGGATCTTGATACGCTCTTGTGCCGACGGATGCGTGCTGCTCATGCTGGAGAGCTTCATCTCTTTCTGCATGAAACGGACTGACGATGAACATCGGCGCCGTAACCTTGTTGGCCGATTCCAGGGGGATTCCCGCCGATGCGAAATCTTCTCCAGCGCCGACGCGAGCCCTTCCGGGTAACGCGTAAGCTGAGCTGCGGTTGCGTCGGCAAGATATTCACGTTTTCTCGAAACGGCCAGATAGATCAAACGAGCGAAGATCGGGGCGAGAATCGCGAGGAGAATCGTCATCACGATCATCACCAGTTGGAGCTGAGGATCTGCCCCCGTCCCCACCCTTTCTGTACCGCCGGCCGATGAGGGCATGAACCACATGCTCCGCAGGAAAAAATGCGAAAGCAAAACGATGCTTCCCAGCATGATCCCCGCAACAGTCATCAATTGCGAATCCCGGTTCATATATGGGAAATCTCGTGGGCGATCAACTCCCTTGCAGCTCGTCGCGGTTCAGCTTTGACAGCAGGCCCGCGGTAACCGCGATGGCGCTTTTCTCCGGTTTGATCCCGATGGCGAAAGCATTTGGAGACGCTTCATCGATGATGTAGACCTTTGGCATCGCGGGAAGCGCGGCGGCGATCTTCATCTCTTCGACCACATTGAACAACTGGGGGTTCACGTCCCTTGTGATTCCCTCGCGCGGCTTATCTTGAGAATGATGTCGTCTCCCGAACTCACACTGATAATGTCAGCATCAGCCATATCCCTATCGCGATGGCGAGACCGAAAAGGCCGCCGTTTTCACTACCGATGAAAACGGTTCCGACATATAGCCAAGAACGGAAAGAAACAGCGCCATCCCCGCAAAGAGAATCAGCGACTTCTTTCGATTCGCGCTTATCAGTTCCCACATCATGGCTGTGCGCCCCTGTTCACTACTTGTCTAAAAACTCACTTTGGGTGTTTCCCTTTCGGTCGGCTCTTCGATTTCGAAGAATTCTTCCTGCCGTGAAGTTGAATGTGTTCGCGATGATGTTCGACGGGAACATCTGGATCTTGTTGTTGAAGAACAGACACCGAGTCGTTGTAGCTCTGGCGTGAAAACGCGATCTTGTTCTCCGTGCGAGGTCAAGCTCTTCCTGCAGCGCCAGAAAGTTCTCATTGGCCTTCAAGTCCGGGTAGTTCTCCACGACAAGCATGAAGCGGCCGAGAGCCCCACTCAAGCCCGCCTCTGCCTGCGCCTTTTCGCCGACGGTGCCGGCACCCATCGCGCTGGCTTCTCGCCTTTGTGATCTCTTCGAACGTCTCACGCTCATGCTGCATGTACCCCTTGGCCGTTTCGACCAGATTGGGGATCAGATCGTGCCGCCGCTTGAGCTGCACGTCGATCTGCGACCAGGCATTCTTCACCTGGTTCCGCAAACCGGACGAGCGCGTTGTAGATTCCTACAAAGTACGCGACCGCCACCACGATCACTATCAGCAAAAACCATCCAAACATTCTGGGCCTCCTTTTTTTCCCGGGCCGTACGTTACCTGTTTATCACTCTGAATCGTTTCTTTGCCTGTCGCCAAATATTTCATTGAGAATCTCGTAGACGGGACGGCCTTCGAACTCCGCCATCCTCATCGCGCGACTCAGCTCGCCGGCGTCGAACCAAATCCCGTCATTGCGAGGACATTTATCGAGGATGATTTTGTTTTCGACCCCAAAACTGGTTTTTTCCATTTTCTTGCGGCAGATCGGGCAGCGGATCTTCTTTTCCTTGCCCTCCACCGCGGCATCGAGCGTGGCGATGAGTTCATTTTTGTTCGCCGCTGTTTCAAGCATGAGTTCAAGCTCTCCGCCGTCCAGCCACACGCCTTTGCACGACAGACAGTGATCGATCTCGATGCGTTCCACCTCGAGGACAACCATCGGCTCGTGACATGAAGGGCAGTTCAAGAAAGTCTCCTTTTCGCCCGAGGGCGTATGTCAAAATACTACCCGCCCAGGCGTTCCCATATTCAATGATGTGTATGTTTAGTTATGGCAAGACATTAGATATTGAGTGCCACGCCTGTCAAGCAGGGTTTCATGGGGAGCGGTTTGAGTGATATCGACGGGGCGATTCCGGTCCCCGCGGCAATACAAAAAGCCCTCTCCGCATTCCCGCCGTCCGCTGGAGAGCTGGACGCAAGAACTTGCGGAGAGGGCTTAAGAAGAATCACACCCGCACAACCGGGGAGCTCAACCGTTAGTCGATGGCTCCCGAATAGATGTCCATCACGGTGTGGAGGAACTTGATTGCATGATCACGCGGGCGCTGGAAAGAGTTCCGGCCGATGATCGAACCAAAACCGCCACCGTCACGAATCGCGCGGATCTCGTCAAACACCGCTTCGTCGGACTGCTTGCTTCCGCCCGAGAAGATCACGATTCTTTGTCCGTCAAACGCGCTCTGGATTACGTGCTTCACACGTTCGGTGAGCGTCGAGACAGGAATTTTTTCCGACTCGTAAACCTTTTTGGCGGCGCCAAGTTCGACGTAATCGCTGGGGAGCTTAACCTTAACCACGTGGGCGCCCATTTGACAGGCGATCTGCGCGGCGTAGGTTGCGACATCGATCGCCGTTTCGCCTTCCTTGCTCAACGACGTTCCCCTCGGGTACGACCACACGATGACGGCCAGCCCGCAGGCTTTCGCCTCTTCCGCCAGTTCGCGAAGCTGCTCGTACATTTCACGCCAGGCCGCCGAACCCGGGTAAATCGTGAAGCCGATCCCCACACAACCCAAACGAAGCGCATCCGCGACCGATCCTGTTTGCGCCGGAATCGGATCATCCTCGGCGCTCAGGCTGTCATGGTTGTTCAGTTTGAGAATCAACGGAAGCTCGCCGGCGTACCGGGCCGCAACTGCTTCGAGAAAACCAAGCGGCGCCGCGTAGGCATTACAACCCGCATCGATAGCGAGTTCGGCGTGATAGAACGGATCGTACCCGGCCGGGTTTACCGCAAAACTTCTCGCCGGTCCATGTTCGAATCCCTGGTCGACGGGGAGGATGACAAGCTTGCCCGTACCGGCAAGTCGGCCGTGCGTAAGCAACCGAACGAGATTGGCGCGGGTTCCCGGGTTGTCGGATTGATAGTGACTGAGGATTTTCTGAACGGTGTCTGTCATTTTTGCCTCCTGTAAGAATTGAAAGGATGACTCTTTTCCACTGTTTTGAGTTGGCTGCGGTCTTTTTGGACCAGTTATTGTCGATAAAATCTCCGGCCGGGTCGGGCCTGCGTTTATCCAGTCGTGTCACGCGTCCGAAGAAAGTCCCGTTTTCTTTTGCGCGAGCGCTTCCAGAAGCTCATCGAATGACTTGGCAAAAGAAATCACACCGTCCACCTGCAGCTTATCCGTCACCGCAATCAGATCAATCCCGAGGTTGCCGAGCTTTGCGAGGCAATCCTCGGCGGCTTCGACATCCCTGGTGAGAGTGGAATCAACAATCCCGTGATCGCGGAACGCGTCCATCGTCGCCGGCGGAAGGGTATTGACGGTATCGGGGCCAATCAGGTCTTCGACGTAGAGGACATCCCGGTAGTCGGGATTTTTGGTGGACGTGCTCGCCCAAAGCGGTCGCTGAACACGAGCCCCTCGCGCGGCCAGCGCTTTGAACTCATCGCTCCCGAAAATTTCGGAGAACCGTTTGTAGGTAAGTTTTGTATTTGCAATCGCCGCCTTCCCGCGAAGTTCAAGGGCCTCGGGCGAACCGATTTCATTGAGTGTCTTGTCGACGGCATTGTCGACACGGCTCACAAAGAACGATGCGACCGAAGCCACGCGGTCGGGCTGCTCGCACTGCTTGAGGCCTCTTACGTATGCCTGCGCAATTGCCTCGTAGTGTTTCATCGAAAACATGAGAGTGGCGTTCACATTGACGCCTTTTGCGATGAGCGCTTCGAGCGCCGGCACCCCGGCTTCTGTCGCCGGTACTTTGATCATGACGTTCGGGCAGTCCACGGTTTTCCAAAGCCGGATCGCTTCCTCGATCGTTCCCTCGGTATCATCGGCCAGCGTCGGCGATACTTCGAGGCTTACATAACCGTCGGCCCCTTTGCTTTCATCGTAGATTGGACGCAGAACATCCGCCGCGCTTTTGATATCTTCGATCGCCAGCGTCTCGTAAAGGTCCTTAATTTCAGTGTTCGGGTTCGCCGCCAGGGCCTTTTCGAGGCTTTCATCATAATCGGCGCTGCCGGCGATAGCTTTCTGAAATATCGTCGGATTGCTCGTCATCCCCCGGACACCGTCTTCATCGATCAGACGGTTGAGATCTCCGCTCGTGATCAAGTTTCTTCGAATAAAATCGAGCCATACCGATTGACCCTCTTCGTAGAGTCGTTTGAGGGGGTTCATCAAGAAATCCTTTCTTTCGGACTGTTACTTCGCCTCTTGATGCAGCTTCGGATCTCCGAAATCTCAGCGTTTTTTGTATACCAGGTTCGACGCTTTGTCAACGACGCGGTCGACATCGAACCCAAGATTCTTCATCGCAACCGGGCCGGGCGCCGAAGCGCCAAACCGGTCCAGCCCAACCACATCACCACTGTCCCCTACATGATCACGCCACCCCAGTGTTGATCCCGCTTCGATTGCGAGTTTTGGGATGTCCGCGGGAAGAACGCCCTCCCGGTAATCACGGGGTTGTTCCGCAAATAATTCCCATGAAGGCATCGACACGACTCGCGCGTCAATTCCCTTCTCGCCGAGTACTCGACTGGCGTCGAGCGCCAGTGATACCTCTGAACCACTGGCGATCAGTATAACACCTGCGCGGCCTTTTTGGGGGTCGGAAAGAACATACGCCCCGCAGGCCGTGCCGGCCGCCGAATCGTACAGTTCGGGGTCAAGGACGGACAGGTTCTGGCGCGTAAACACCAGCGCCACAGGTCCGCGAGATTCGATCGCCACCCGCCAGGCGGCGGCGGTCTCGTTTGCGTCGGCCGGCCGAATCACGGTGAGCCCCGGGATCAACCGGAGACTCATAAGTTGTTCGACGGGCTGATGCGTCGGACCGTCCTCCCCAACGGCAAGACTATCATGAGTAAAGACAAAAATCGACGGTGATTGCATGAGCGCGGCAAGTCTTATGGAGGGTCTCATGTAATCCGAGAAAACAAGAAATGTCCCGCAATAAGGAATCATTCCGCCGTGGATAGCTATTCCATTGACTAGCGCGGCCATCGCGTGCTCGCGGACGCCGAAATGGAAATTACGTCCGGTCGCCTCCACCCTTGAAAACACCGGATAATCGCTGAGAAACGTCTTGTTCGACGGCGCCAGGTCGGCCGATCCGCCGACGAGACCAGGAATCACTTTCGAAAGCGCGCCCAACACCTTGCCCGAAGCGGCGCGGGTTGCCATCGCCGGCGAATCGGCTTCAAACACGGGGAGGGCGCGCTCCCACCCTTCGGGGAGCTCTCCGCGAATTGCGCGTTCAAACTCGTGTGCTTTTTCGGAATGTTGCTCACGATAACTGGAGAGCCGCTTCGACCATTCCGCCTCGAGATCCCTACCGCGGGCGCCGGCGCAACCAAAATGATCCGCCGCTTCTTCCGGGACGAGAAACGACCCATCCGTCGGCCACCCGAGCGTTTTCTTTGTCTCCAAACAGGCTTCCTTACCCAGAGGTTCGCCGTGGGCGGACGATGAGTCCTGCTTCGGACTTCCGTACCCGATGTGCGTCTTCACACAGATCAGTGAGGGGCGGGCGGTGTCTGCCTTGGCGTTGCGAATGGCCGCTTCAATCCCGTCGATGTCATTCCCGTCATCAACGGTTTGCACTTGCCAGCCGTAGGCGGAAAACCTGGCGCCGACATCTTCGGTAAACGAAAGGTCGGTTCCACCGTCGATCGTGATTTGATTGTCGTCATAAAGATATATGAGTTTGCCCAATCCGAGGTGACCAGAGAGCGACGCGGCCTCCGACGCGACACCCTCCATGAGATCGCCGTCCGAAACGATCGCATAGGTAAAATGATCCACGACCCGCGAGGCATCGTCATTCGGCGGATTATAGAGACCCGCGAGACGCCGTTCGGCAACCGCCATTCCCACACCCATCGCGAAACCCTGCCCCAATGGACCCGTCGTCACTTCAACACCTGGTGTCAGCCCATATTCCGGATGCCCGGGAGTCTTGCTTTGCCACTGGCGAAAGTTTTTGATGTCATCGAGCGAAACATCGTACCCGTACAAATGAAGCAGCGCATAAAGAAGCGCCGAGCCATGTCCCGCCGATAGAACAAAACGATCCCTGTCGAACCAATCGGGATTCGCGGGATTGTGGTTTAGAAATCGGTCCCACACCGTATACGCCATCGGCGCCGCGCCGAGCGGCATCCCCGGATGCCCCGAACGGGCCTTTTCAATCGCATCGACCGCAAGAAACCGGATCGTGTTGATACACTTCTGGTCGACCAGTGAAGCCAAGTTATTTCCCCTTTTTTGGATTACCGTTCCCCAGGAAACTCCGGCGATCAAACCGCAGGCTCGAACCTCGCCGCGACTGCGGGGCCAAGAGTATCCACCATCCGGCCCGCCCAATCAATAGCGAGATGCACCCGACCGGCCGGGGTTACGACACAAAAAAAGACCGGAGTTCGAACTCCCGGCCGTAACGTATCAATATCCAATTATGGTAAAGGGCGTACGCCGACAAATTCTCCAGATCGACATATTGGCTGCGGCTCCGCCGCGGCTATTTGTGACCCAGGGCGTCGCTTCCGATCCTGGCAAAACGCGGTGGTTTCTCGTCACCCATCTCAATCGCCACACCCACGAGATTTCCCCATTCGGCCCATGATCCGTCGTAGTTCTTGACGACGGGATATCCGAGAAGGTGTTTGAGCACAAACCAGGTGTGACTCGATCGCTCGCCGATCCGGCTGTAGACGATAACCTCTTTGTCGGCGGTAACGCTTTTTGATTCGAACAGCTCCCGCAATTCCCTCGGCTCTTTGAACGTCCCGTCGCGTTCGCAGACATCATCCCAGGGGATGCTTTTTGCCCCGGGAATGTGCCCCTTTCGCTGGGCGATCTGCGGCGTTTCACGCGGGACTACGAGCCGTCCCGTAAACTCATCGGGCGACCGGACGTCGACGATCGCAAAACCCGACCCCTTGACGGCCAGTTTCACGTGTGGGAGAAACGCCCGCAGTTCCTGGTTGAGCGTCCTCGAGCGGTATGTCGTCGGCTCCGGTTCCGGAATGGCCCGCACGAGTTTGCGACCTTCCGCGATCCACTTTTCGCGTCCGCCGTTGAGAATACGAACATCCCTGTGTCCATAAATTTTGAGCTGCCAGAAACCCCATGCTGCGTACCAGTTGCTCCGATCCCCGTAAAGCACCACGGTTGTGGTGTTGGAAATCCCGCACCTCGACAGGAGTTCTTCCAGATCCGATGGCCCAAGAATATCCCGCCGTGTCCTGTCCGCCAGGTCTACCTGCCAATTCCATGAAATCGCGCCTGGGATGTGGCCTTCGTTGTAGACTTCCACGGTTTCGTCGATTTCAACGATCGTGACATTCGGATCGTTCCTGTTTTCCTCGACCCAATTTGTGGACACGAGCACTTGGGAATCCGCATATTCGGCCATGTGGACTCTCCTCTCCATGATTACGCAGGCCGCCATGATGGATGGCTCACCCGCACGACATCGCCAAAATTAGTCCAAGTCGTGGCTTTACTACGCTATGCAAATGGGGATATCCTCGCACCTGCTAACAATACACGGCTGGAACGTATGCAAAATAGACACACGTCGTGACTCGACATCACTTATGAGAGCAGGCGATCCCCCCAACGATCACTAAAATCCCGTCACAGGAGCCCTCTGGCACGGGCGTTGACATGAGATTTTCCGTAATCTAGAATGCGTTGCACCTAACTGTAGTCTATACAATTAATGACTCAATGACAAGCCTTAACCGCCAGTTGCCCAAGCCACGGAGGACACTATGATCTCGCACCCGCGTCAAATGACGATGCTTCTTGTTATTCTGCTAATGGTTGCGGTGTCCGCGGCGGCGCAGGACCGGTTGACGGGCCGCGCTTTTGCGACAAGATCCGAAGTGATAGCCCCACACGGGGCGGCGGCCACGAGCCATCCGCTCGCCACACAGATAGCGATAAGCGTACTCAAACACGGCGGAAATGCCGTCGACGCGGCGATCGCGGCCAACGCGGCGCTCGGACTGATGGAACCAACAGGCTCCGGGATCGGCGGCGACCTGTTCGCCATCGTCTGGGATTCGAAGACGAAAAAACTCTACGGCCTCAATGCCAGCGGGCGATCGCCGGCATCGCTAACACTCGATGTGTTCAAAGATGCGGGACTCGACAGGATTCCCCCGCGCGGCCCACTCCCCGTCACCGTGCCGGGTTGTGTTGACGGGTGGTTCGAGCTTCATGACCGTTTCGGCAGCCTGCCCATGAAGGACGTGCTCGAACCCGCGATTGGTTATGCGCGGGATGGTTTTCCGGTGACGGAACTCATTGCGTATTACTGGGGACTGAGCGTTCCGCTTCTCGAAGAGTATGCCGGGTTCAAGGAAACGTTCATGCCCGGCGGGCGAGCGCCGCAAAAAGGCGAAATCTTCAAGAACCCCAAGCTCGCGGACACGTACGAAGCTCTCGCCAAAGAGGGGCGCGACGTGTTTTACAAGGGCCGCATCGCAAAGACAATCGACCGGTTTATGAAAGAGCAGGGCGGGTATCTCTCGTACGAAGACCTTGCTTCCCACACGTCCACATGGGTCGAACCGGTGTCGGCAAACTACCGCGGTCACGATGTCTGGGAGCTTCCGCCAAACGGGCAGGGAATCGCGGCGCTTCAGATCCTGAATATTCTGGAAGGATATGACGTCGCGTCGATGGGTTTCGGGTCGCTCGAATATGTACACGCGTTTGTCGAGGCCAAGAAACTTGCCTTCGAAGACAGGGCGAAGTTTTATGCGGACCCCGAATTCAACAACATCCCCGTTGATGCACTCGTCTCCAAACCTTACGCGGCCGAGCGCCGAAAACTCATCTCACCCGATCGTGCGGCAAGACGCTACGATGCGGGAAACCCCGCCCTCGACGCCGGAGACACAATTTATCTGACCGTCGCCGACAAGGATGGCAACATGGTCTCGCTCATCCAGAGCAACTACCGCGGCATGGGCTGCGGTTTGTCCCCCGACAACCTGGGCTTTATTTTTCAGGACCGCGGCGAACTCTTCGACCTTGAGCCGGGACGGTTCAACACGTACGAACCCAAGAAGCGGCCGTTTCACACAATCATCCCCGCCTTCGTGACGAAGGACGGCAAACCGTTGATGAGCTTCGGCGTGATGGGCGGATCGATGCAGCCGCAGGGTCACGCGCAAATCATCGTCAATCTGATCGACTTTGGAATGTCTCTGCAGGAAGCGGGTGACGCGCCGCGCATCCGCCACGGCGGATCGTCGCAGCCCACGGGGCAACGAATGACGACCGGAGGCACAGTGTATCTCGAAAGCGGATTCTCGCAGGAAGTGATCCGCGATCTCCAGAAGATGGGTCACCGTGTGGCGCACAGCGAAGGCGGCTTCGGGGGATATCAGGCGATCCTCTACGACCCCGTCAACAAGGTCTATTTCGCCGCATCGGAGTCACGCAAAGACGGCCACGCCGCCGGCTACTAGCTCCCTGCTGGTTGTCCTGCAAGGGTTCCTTCTGGCCCGGCACGGGTCCTGTCATCGGCCACCCCAGGCGTGCTCGCTTACGCTTCGTGCGGCTTACTGATTCGCCGATAGTAGCACCGGTCACGACACGACCACTAATTCGTCGACAAAAGCGCCGTGCACGCCACCCGCACTCCGCGACGCTCCGCCGTCCTGGGGGCCCCACCGGCGAGCGAAGCGAGTGTGGGTTGTTAAGCTCAAACGCTTCAACTACCCAGATCGTGAACGGCCACCCGCGCCTACACCTTAAAAGGTCGGTGCGGTCTTTCGAAAGGCCCTTCCGCGGGAGCGAGCGAGAATCCACCGTCGGCGCAGCCGACGGTTAGTCGAGCGAAGCGGAGCGAGGGCCAGAGAAAGATCGCACCGTCCGACCCGCGCCGGATTGTGATCAGTCGATAAGCTTGACAAGGGTGGCGAGGTCGGGGATTTCGAGATCGGGCGTCGCGGCGGCCGCCGGGGTCGCACCGTATCCTTCCCTGCCGGCGCGGCGGTTCACCCACACCGTGGCAAGCCCGAGCGCGCGGGCCGGGACTATGTCGTGGTAAATACTCTGTGCGACGTGGATGATTTCTTCGCGTGGTCGTCCAATCTCTCGCAACGCATATTCAAACATTCGAGGCGACGGCTTGTAGGCGCGGGCCTGCTGGGCGGTGATGATCCAGTCGAATGGAATTTCGAGCCGTCTTGCTGTATCGGCAAACAACTCGTCGTCGATGTTCGACACGATCGCCAGCTTGAACCGGTTCCTCAGTTGACGCAGAGAGTCAATCGTGTCGGGGAACGGTTCCCAGCCGCCTATTGATTTCGACAGACAATCCAGTTCCGACGGTTCCGCATCGAAACCGAACCGCAGACTCATCTCGGTCATCACAAAACGAAGCACGAACCTGTAATCAACGAAGTCGCCCTCTTCGTGTTTGGCCTCGATTTCCGCGTATGTCTCGAGGATCGTGCGATCATCGGCTTCCACCCCGCATCGCGCGAGCACCGGCCGCACCGCGCCGAGGATTCCGCCCTCCCAATCGATCAGCGTCCCAAAACAATCGAAAGTGAGAATTCTATGACGATTGAAATCGATCATGTCGTCCTGCGCTTAACGGGCAAGCACCTCAAGAAACCGCTCGATCGTGAGCGGGGCGCTTCCCTCGTAGTGATTGTTGACATTCAGAAACGTCCGGGTTCCCTTCTCCGTGTTTTCCGCAACAATCTTTGCCGCCGCTTCGATCCCTTCTGGCTTCGGAGCAACGATCCGGCTCCAGACCTCGCCTGTTTCTTTTTCGATCTCGGATCTGTCGCCCCCGTGAAGTCGGATCACACAGCTATCCGACGTCGCGGGACGGTACTTTTCGAAAACGTCGCCGATCGGAGGCATGTAGTACCCCTCCAAATATACAAAGCCAATCTTGTGATTCCCCATAAATTCAAACAGAGCCGGCGAAAAATAGTTGGGGTTCCGGCACTCGAGCGCATACTCGAAACCGGCGGGAGCCCGATCAATAAACTCGCCAAATCTTTCGAGGAACACTTCCCTGGACGGCATCTTGTTCTTGTTCAAATACTCGAACTGAAACATCACCGGCCCCAGTTTTTTCCCAAAAGGAGCGAGTAGTTCGAGAAATCTTTCCAACAATCCGTTGTCCAAAAAGTGCTCGTTTTGTCGTCCCGCAAATTCCTTGTAGTTTTTCGGCTGTCGCGAATAATAATGCGTCAACGTAATCGAGTTTGGCGCCTTGACCGTAAACACGAAATCATCGGGCACGCTTTCGGCATACGTTTTAACCGTCGTTGGCTCGGGGAGTCTGACCCCGCCGGGGAACAGGCTCCAGAACCACTGATCAACCTCGACCGAATTCAACCAGTACGAGTAATCAGCCAGGTAATCGTCCGCGCGGTATTTGCGTGCGGAATCGTAGTAGAGGCCCTTCCAGGAATCATACTTCCATGAGCAGGTACCGAGCCTGAGATGTTTTTTGTGGGGATCGGGAATTTCAATTTTCATCTTAATGATCGCACGGCTATCTCCGGATCGAGTCTATTGCGCTTTCGAGCTGCCCCGATTTCCTGGAGCCGATCAGAAGGGTCTTGCCGTTTTCGTACACAATCTCGACGCCGCTGTTTCCCGCTACATTGTACGCCTTCTTTCCCGGCCCGCTCCGTATTCCCCACCCACCATACTCCCTTATCGGGCGGTACGTACGTGCACTGCACGTTTCAATACCATCCAGCGCTATCTGTTGGTACCGCATGTGAAACGGAAAATACCTGACAAACAGACCCGACGGGCGCACCTCGGTGGTCAAACGGCCCTTGAAGAAGAAATACAACATCGCGACGCCCAACAAGATATACAAGGTCCCCATTATCGCAAGACCCGTATCCCCCATCGGCCTGTCGCCGTAGGGCTTGCCTTCGACAAGCTGGACATACATCGCGTAAGCGAAGAAACCAATCATGCCGATCCCGCCAACGAGAACCAGATAGAAAAACTTGTTATCTCTAAGGGGCTGTTCTTCGAAGAATATCGCGTCGGAATTACGCCGCATTGTGGGGGCCCTCCCGCTGCCCGACTATCGATTGTCGGGACTAAAGCCGAGAAAGGCAAGAAAAACACGGGTGAGTTCCTCGACAAAAACGGCATCGGTAATCGGGGTCCGCGGGCGGGTGTCAGCCCCAAGCTCGGGGTAGAGAACCCTGTCGCGCACCGCGCTCGCCGCCATAGCCAGACCGAGGTGAACCGCAACATCCGGATTGGGGTGGTTGATGAGATTCCGGCGTCTGAGGATCTCGTCGACGAGGGGCTTCGCCGGCGAAAGCCCCTCGGGCATGTCGTTCGGCCGCTCCGCCCCACCGCCACCGGCCAGGGTCCGAAGAACCAGGGCCCTCAATGTCCCTCGGTGGTGACGGTGGCTTCGAACCAGAACCTGGAGTAGTTCAGTTACCACTGATTCCAAAGGGGCTTCATTCCAATTTTTTGAATCGATAGTCCGGCGAACGTCTCCGGTGATCTCGGCATCGAACAGGCCGTTGAGGTATTCGAGCAACCCCTCTTTGTCATCGAAACGGGCGTAAAAAGCCCCGACCGACGCGCCCGCTTTACGCGTTATTTCGGCCACGGAGATATCGTCGAAGCTCTTCTCCTCGAGAAGCTCTCTCGTGGCGTCGAGAAACTTCTGGAGCGTTTCACGACTCCGGCGTTGTTTTGGAGGACGCAGATGGTTCATCATCGAATCCTGGGTGTCAGAGCACCACAATTACGAACTAGTATTCGGGTTCTGTTATAACAACAAATACCGCATCACTTTGCGCGCGATATCTTTCCCCAACCATTTATGCTCGACCGCACCTTGTCGGGATCTCCGTAATATTTGACCTTTCCCATCCCGTTGACATTCACGTCGAGATCGTCTTGCACGTTCACGGTCACATTCCCGACGCCGTCGACCCGAACTCTTGCGCGGGCGGCCACCAGGTCACCCAGATCCATCGAACCGACGCCGGAGAAATCAATGTCGAGGCGCTTCGCCTTCCCCTCACAATACAACTTACCCACTCCCGGGCATTCGATCTCGAGTTCCTCGGCGTCAAGGTCCGTTACGCGGACGTCGCCGACCCCCCGAAAATCAAGACCTTCGAGTTCGGGCATCGTTATCTCAAAATGAATGTCCTCGTCTGTATCGATGCTGTAGTCGTTATCCATATCGATTACGAGTTTCCCGCCAACCACGTCGACCTCGACGAGATCGATGATATTATCTTCGGCCTCAAGCACCACACTGAATTTTCGACCGATCTTTATGTCGACGTCCGCCACCGCGTTGATTCGAACCCGGTCAAACCCGTCCAGATCCAGCACTTTTTCGACGACGTGGCCGGACCCCTTAACTCTTTCGTTGTCGTGTTTCCAGCCGGCCACACTGGGGGACGGCATCAAAGCACTCACGGCCAGAAGAACGCCCGCCACGATCAATATCCCGATTCTGGTGTTTGACAACCTGCTCACCCTTTCAGACAGAAAAGCCAGATACCAGAACACGAATTCTTATTCTTATATGCCCGATACCCGTCTTTGTGTCAAGATTATAAATGAACCGTCTGACGCTGATAATTACTACGTATTTGCCGCAGGCTAAGTTGCGTGGGGGACGGATCGGAACGGGCACAGGAAGGAAGGGGGCAGCCTGGAAGTGGATTAGTAGGTTCGGCTACCGGAGTAATGGAGCATGACGATGGCGGCAAAGCGACCGGTTGAACCTTTGTCCCCGCGGTGGGAGTAGAACATGTTCGATTCGCAGGCGGTGCACTTCGCCGCGATCTCGATTCGATCCGCTGGCACACCGGCGCCGACGAGTTGGAGACGGTTGGCTTCCCAAAGGTCGAGATGGAGCTTGTCCGAATCTTCGCTGAGAAAGACAGAGGCGTTTTCCCCAAATTCGTCCCGGAATAATCCGGCGACATCCCCATCGATTTCGTAGTGACATTTCCCGATCGAAGGACTCACACCGACACGGAGGTCCGACGGCGACGTACCATATTCTGTCGTCATCGCGCCAACCGTGGCTTCGGCGATTCTCCCGAGTGTTCCCTTCCAACCCGCGTGCGCGACACCAACCGCGATCTTGACTGGATCAAAAAACGAAAGAGCAACGCAATCAGCGACGAGAACGGCGAGTGGAAAACCCGGCGCTCTGGAAATCATGGCGTCGGCATCGGGCAACGCATCGTCTTCAACGATCGCGCCTCTACCCTCGTCGGCCGATCCAACGGCGAGGACATTTGCCCCGTGAACCTGGCGCGCCACCGTGAACGTCTCGGGCTCAAACCCGAAAATCTGCCCGGCGATCGCCCTGTTCTCGAGAACGGCATCCGGATCATCGCCAACGTGAAGCCCCAGGTTTAGCGAATCATAAGGCGCCTTGCTCCGGCCCCGCCGGCGCGTCGTTACTACGCTCGTCAAATTCTGGTAGGGCTCGAAAATATCGTATGAGAAATATCGAATCCCCAGGAGATCATGTTCGATCAATCGGACACCTCACACTGATCAGCGCTTTGCGGACGCAACACTTGAACGAACCGGGCCGGATCACGATCCACGAAAGATCGTACTCTCGCGCCCAAAGAACCATGCACAGACCCACAAACTCACGAGAGCAAGTGCAATGAGCGACAGATAAACCTCCACGAATATCATCGGTGTAATTGTGTCGGCGATGATCGCCTTGGTGGCAAGCGACACGTTCAGAATCGGGATCAACGCCGTCTTCGTATTCAGAGTCATCCCGGGCATAAGACCGATGAACGCGGGAATAATAATCACGACGAACAACGGAGAAATCACACTCTGGGCTTCCTTGAACGATTTGGCGAATATTGATATCGACAGCAAGAACGCGGCAAAGAACACGGTGAGCGGTAATAACAAAGACAGGGTTAGCGCGATAGAATCCCACTCGAGCATGTTCATAATCACCTGGAGAAGCTCCTGCGGGATTTCCTTGCTCGTTCGGATTCCGAGATACATCCCGAAAATCGAAACGCCCGCCGTGACGATTCCCGTCAGAACGACCACCCCGAACTTTCCCAGGAGAATTTCGAGACGACCTGCCGGGGACGTCAACAAAGTCTCCAGCGTGCCCCGCTCTTTTTCGCCCGCCGCCAGGTCGATCGCCGGGTACATGCTTCCCATAAAACAGAAAATAATTATCAAGTACGGGAGAAAACCGCCGACCTCCTCGGCAATTCTCTCCTTTGCCGACGCGAGGTTTTCGTCGTTTATCTCGATTGTTTCTATCATCGATACATCGAGATCGAGTCGGGCAAAACGTTCGTCTCGGAGGTCATCTCCGTAGCTCTCGACCATCCGACGGACCCGTCGGACCTCTATCTCACTGCTCTCTGTCGATTTGTGATACAGCATCATTCCGCCCGCTCCGAGTTCGCCGACGCGTTTGTCGAAGTCGGCGTCGACGACGAGCACTACATCGAGCGAGTCGATACGAACGAGTTCTTTCGCCTCTTCGAGAGGCATATTTTCGGCAACGAGAAGATCGTCGCGCTCGAGAAGCATCTCACGGAACGACGCTACGTTACCGTTCGCAATCAGCGCGATCTTCAGCGTTTTCTCCTGCGCCTTTCTCGCCTGTGAAATCATCATGCTCGACGAGACACTTATCAGGAACGGATAAAGCAAAAGCGGAACCACAATCATCGCCATAAGTGTGCGACGGTCGCGAATCGAATCGACGAGCTCTTTCTTGAAAATCGTGGTGATCGTCCTCATCACTTCACCCCCTCTACCAAACGGATGAATTCTTCTTCGAGCGATTCGCTTTGCATTTGTGCCATAAAATCCTCTTTGGTGCCGTTGAATGCAAGTTTTCCCTTATGGATGATCGCCATGTCATCGCTCAAAAGATTCACTTCTCCCATAATATGAGTAGAGAAGATAACCGTCTTTCCCTGCTCCCGGCAGTTCCGTATCAACTCGATAATGTTTTTCGCAGTGATCACGTCGAGACCGACGGTCGGCTCGTCGAATACAACAACATCCGGATCGTGAATCATCGTGCGGACGATAGAGACTTTTTGACGCATTCCGCCGGAGAGTTTGCCGATCCTCCGCCCGGCAAATCCTTTCATATCGAGAAGCTCAAACAGCTCGTCCCGCCGCTTCTCGAACACCGCCCCGTCCATCCGGTGCAGATCCGCGTAGTATTTCACAAGCTCATTCGGCGTCAACCGGTCGTAGAGTTTTGTCGTTCCCGTCAGGAAACCAAGCCTCCGCCTGACCTCCTGGGGATCTTTCTCCACATCGACACCTCCGACCACGATCGATCCGGCGGACGGCTTCAAAAGCGTGGCTATCATCCGTAGCGTCGTGGTCTTTCCCGCCCCGTTGGGCCCCAGGAGCGAAAAAATACGCCCTGGGCGGCACTCAAAACTCACGCCGGCCACAGCGTCCACAGTGCCGTTTTTTGGCTCGTCGGGCGTGTTCTTGAGTTCCTTTTTTTGCTGGCGCGACAGCTTGAACGTTTTCCAAAGGTCTTTGACGGCGATCATCCCGGCTCCTTTATAATTTCTTCAAATCCCGCGATCTATTCGCCGGCAACCGCTGTATACGTCTCGAACTCCGGCGCCTGAACGATGTGTTTTTTCACTGTACAAAGGTCGACGGCCCTGATGATAGCGGGCTTATATTTCTCCGGGAAATCAGCGGGAAGCTGCACCTCGATCGAGATTTTGTCTATCATCTTGATCTCGTTATCGCGGCGCGGGCGCATCACCAACTGAACTTGATCGGTGGAGATTTTCCTGGTGCGACAAAAATCGAGTACATAAAACCCCGCACATGTCGCTATCGAAGCGAGAAACAAATCAAACGGCGCGGGCGCCGAACCCTCGCCCCCACCTTTTTTTGATTGATCGGTTACAATGTCGAATTCCTTGATCCTTGCCGATACTTTCTTGCCTTCGCGCAAGCTGACTGTGATTTCCATTCGTCGTCCTCCCATTTCCCGGGGGCGCACATCAAGAAGCCCCCGGCGATTCGTCAAAATTGAATCCCGATACCGGCCAAAAGAAGCGTGTCTCGTTTAACCACTCCGTCGGGCGGAGCACTATCGTATCTTAGCTGCGCGACAACTGTCAACGTAAGCACGCTCGTGAGTTTCGTTTCAACACCCCCCTCGCTCAATGTCTTTAAATCCTGGAAATCGTCGAAACGCGGCTGGACGTAGGCCGTCCACACGATCGCAGACGTCTCGGAAAGAGGGATCTTGAGCGAGAGATAGTTGGACCATCGGTGGCTGGTCTCGTTCTTCCGAGTGAAGATCCTCGGGCGCGAGATTGAACCTTTCGTATTCGTACATGTACCCGGTTCCCCAGGACAATTTCAAGTTCTCGCGCTCAACGAGGTTAAAACGAAATCCCGCGCCGAAGAGCGAGCGAAAATCGAGTTTTCGCGCCTCGTCGTAGTCTATCTGGCCATACGTTTCGGGGTGAATCCACCCGCGGGCGCGGTAGACATAACGAAGATGAACCAGTCCCTCGTTGGAGAAAGGCTCGCCCGAGAGCCAGCCATATACGCCCCTTACGATTAGGAACGACTTCCAGCTTTTCGAGGCGTAATCCATCCTAAGGTTTCCACTGAACTGGGTGATATCGACGTTACCCGACCGGGAGGAGAACAGTAGGGCAAAATTACCCTCCAATTCGCCCTCGGGAGGCTCGTCGCGGAGCTTTTCGATATTCACCTGAGCCCGCACGGGGCAGCTCGCCATCAGAATCGACACAACCAACGTGACGATACCCAAAAACAAAATCGATTTCATCTTGCTCCTCGTTGAAGATCGAACCCGCGGAGTGTCTGTCGATTGCATCTAAGTAGCTGTTTATCATATCGTCACGGCCGCGAAAAACCAATGAAAAGCCCGGCGGCGACAACAAAGATCTCGGCGCCGTACTTGCCGCCCTCAAAATGCGCCTCAAAAACACCTGACATTTCCCTTGCCAAAAAATCTCCAACCCGTTGTACTCCTGAAAAGGCCGTTGCTTTGCGGATTTTTGGGGAGGCCACGCTGGAATCACGCCTTTTCATCAACCAGGATCTGCAGGAGGGAGAGATCGTTTCCCTCGAATCGGGTAACGCGGCGATATACTCGGCGCGATCTCCCGACCGCAACCGCAACGGGGACTCAAATGAGGATTCCGCCGCGGTTTTGCGGCTCGGGGAAAACACCGCCGTACTTGCCGTTGCCGATGGCTGCGGCGGGCTTCGAGGCGGCCAGCAGGCATCAGGAATCGCGATAACACTCCTCGAGAAATCCATCACCGACGCACTCAAAGAAGAACGCGACCTCCGTTACGGCATATTGAACGGCTTCGAACAGGCGAACAAACACGTCCTGGAAATGGGAATCGGGGCGGCAACGACCCTCGCCGCCCTTGAGATCCAGGGAAACCGTGTCCGTCCGTATCACGTTGGCGATTCGACAATTATCGTTGTCGGCCAGAGGGGAAAAATCAAAACTCAAACAGTCGCGCATTCCCCGGTCGGATATGCCGTCGAGGGTGGTTTCCTTGACGAAGCTACGGCGATGTTCCACGAAGACCGGCATCTGATTTCAAACATGATCGGCGCGGCGGACATGCACATCGAAATCGGGCCAACGATCGAACTGGCCGCCCGCGACAGCGTGATACTCGCCACGGACGGCCTCTCGGACAATCTCAACACACAGGAAATAGTCGACGCCATACGGAAAGGGCCGCTCGACGGATCGCTGAAAGCGCTTTCCGAAAGAGCCCACAGGCGAATGCACAACCCGGGCAACGGCAACCCGTCGAAGCTCGATGACCTGACGTTTATTGTGTACCGTCTCAAAAACTGACCACGTCAACCGGGAAGGACGGATCCATGCTTATTGGAAAGAACGCGTCAAGATTCTTGGCGATCGCAGGTCTCGCGGCGCTCATCGCCGGCGTAATCGTGGGCGCACCCTCCGCGGATGATCCGCAAAAAATCGTCGTGCATCTCAAACATTACACAGACGATCTCCACGCCGCGTTCATGGCGGTCAAGCTCGCCGGCGCCCTTCAGGAAAAGGGGGCCGACGTAACGATGTTTGTCAACCTCGAAGGGGTTCGGCTCGTCGATCTCAATACACCGCTCGATATGAAGTGGGGTCACTCAAAAGAGTTGACGACGTATCTGGAATCGTATATCAACGCAGGTGGAAGCGTCCTTGTTTGCCCGCACTGCGCGATGGCGGCGGGCATGGAGGCAAACGATCTTCGCAAAGGGGCGAGAATCGGAACCCAGGACGAGGTTGTCGATCTCTTGCTCGCGGCGGACAAAATACTCGACTATTAATCAAGATCGTCCAACTTCAGGCAAGCCGATCGCAAAACGACGAGTGGAAACACGTCGGTAAAGGGGTGCGGACCGAATGGACAACCTGGTTGCAAATCTGACCCACATGAATCCCGTCGTCCAGGCGCTCCTGGCAACACTGTTCACATGGGGGATGACGGCGATCGGTGCCGGCCTCGTTTTCTTTGTCCATCGCGAGAACCGCCGGGTGCTCGATATCATGCTCGGTTTTGCCGCCGGTGTGATGATCGCGGCGAGTTTCTGGTCCCTCCTTGCGCCGGCCATCGAGATGAGCCAGGGGGGCAGATTTCCCGAGTGGTTTCCCGCAGCGGTAGGTTTCGGACTCGGCGCTATTTTCCTGCGGTTGGCGGACAGATTGATTCCTCACCTTCATGTTTTCAAACCGATAGAGGAAGCCGAAGGTATCCAGACGGGATGGCGGCGCACGACGCTCCTCGTTCTGGCCATAACGCTTCATAATATCCCGGAAGGGCTTGCCGTCGGTGTCGCGTTCGGCGCGGCGGCGCACGGAATTGATTCCGCGACGGTGGCCGGAGCGGTCGCGCTCGCGCTTGGTATCGGAATTCAGAATCTCCCCGAGGGATCCGCCGTATCGATGCCTCTGGCCCGGGAAGGCGTCTCCAAAGTAAAGAGCTTCTGGTTCGGGCAGCTGTCGGGAATGGTTGAACCCATTGCCGGCGTCATCGGCGCCGCCGCCGTGCTCTCGTGGCGGCCTATTCTCCCCTACGCACTTGCGTTCGCCGCGGGCGCGATGATTTTTGTCGTGATCGAAGAAGTCATCCCCGAAGCCCAGGACAGCGGCCACGCGGATGCCGCCACGATGGGCTCCATCCTCGGTTTTATTGTTATGATGACCCTCGACGTTGCCCTGGGATAATCGGATCGACATGCCAAAAGAAATTGAAAGAAAATTTCTGGTTACCAATGACCATTGGCGATCCGCGCCCGGAAAGAAATACCGCCAGGGTTATCTCAGCCGGGCGGAACAACGATCGGTCCGGGTTCGAACCACACCCGAAAAAGCTTTCCTCACCATCAAAGGGATGAGTACGGGAATCACCCGATTGGAGTTCGAGTATGAAATCCCGATGGGTGAAGCCGATGAACTACTCGACTTGATGTGTCTCAAACCCATCATCGAAAAAACGAGGCACCGGTTGGAACACGATGGCATGACCTGGGAGATCGATGAATTTCACGGAGACAACGATGGACTCATTGTCGCGGAGATTGAACTCGAGAGCGAAGAACAGGAATTTTCGAGACCGGATTGGGTTGGAGAGGAGGTAACGGGAGATTCACGCTATCTGAATGTGAATCTGATTGTCAATCCGTACACCTCATGGTAGGCTTCGCCGTGAATCATGAGCACTGTCATTCTTAACTCGGTTATTACCCATCGCTCCGACGTTTCGCCCAGCCTCGCGATTTTTCGCGTGGCGCCCAACGGGTGGGAACTTCCTGATTTTATCCCCGGACAGTTTGCCGCGCTCGGTCTTCCACCGAATGCGACGCGTATTGAAGGCGCCGATTCCGGTGAAGAGACAGAAGGAACGGGTAAGCTCATAAAACGCGCGTACTCGATCGCGTCTTCTTCGGTGGCAAAAGAGTATGTCGAATTCTACGTCGCGCTTGTGCCATCGGGAGCGCTCACGCCGCGGCTGTTCGCACTGCAACCGGGAGACGAGTTGTGGATGTCTCCGAAATTCAAGGGGATGTTCACCCTCGACCACGTTCCCACGGATCAAAATATCGTGTTCGTCGCGACGGGAACGGGAATCGCACCCTACATGAGCATGCTCCGCACACATCTCGGCGCGTCCGAAGCGCGGAAATTTGCAGTACTCCACGGCGCCCGACACACGTGGGACCTCGGGTACCGCGAAGAACTCGTTGCATCCACGAAAACACACAAGAACTTCGCCTACTCGGCAATTGTCAGCGAACCTGAAGATGAAAAAGAAGACTGGACGGGCCCGACGGGGTTTTTGCAGGACTACTGGCGGGAGCGGCCCCTTGACGACCCATGGGGAATGCGGCCGGCCCCGGACCACACACACATCTTCCTCTGCGGCAACCCGCTGATGATCCAGCACATGCTGCCGGTCCTCGAAGCAGAGGGCTTCAAGGAACACACAAAGAAATCCCCCGGCAATATCCACCTGGAAAAATACTGGTAGCGCGGTGGGGTCTTTCTCCGGCCCGGTACGGGTCCTGTCATCGGCCACCCGGAGCGAAGCGACGTGCGGGGTGCTTGCCTCGGAAGCTTCGATAGCTTGAATGGCTAGCCCGGGCGTGCTCGCTTAAGCTTCGTGCGGATCGCTTATTCGCTGATAGTAGCTCCGGTCACGACACGACCACTGGTTCGTCGACAAGAGCACCGTGCACGCCACCCGCACTCCGCGACGCTGCGCCGCCTCGGGGGCCCCGCCGGCGAGCGAAGCGAGTGTGGGTTGTTAAGCTCAGACGCTTCAACTACCCAGATCGTGAACGGCCACCCGTACCTTCTCTTTTCGAATGACTGCACCGGACGACCCGCGCTAGATCTGCGCGTAGAAGTCGTTGCCCTTGTCATCGACAACGATGAACGCTGGGAAATCCTCCACCGTGATCTCCCACACCGCTTCCATTCCGAGATCCTCAAAGTCCAACACACGCACATCCTTAATGTTCACGTGCGCGAGAATCGCCGCCGGTCCGCCAATCGAACCGAGATAGAATCCGCCGTTGGCATTGCACGCGTCCGTTACTCCCTTCGAACGGTTCCCTTTCGCCAAGCATCATCATCGACGCGCCCTGTTTCTGGAATTCGTCCACGTAAGGATCCATCCGCGCCGCTGTCGTCGGGCCGAAGCTCCCCGATGGCAATCCCTTCGGGTTTTTCGCCGGACCGGCATAGTAAACGGGATGATCCTTGAAGTACTGTGGAAGTTCCTTGCCGCGGTCGAGCATCTCTTTGAAACGAGCGTGGGCCATGTCGCGGGCGACGATCAGCTTGCCGGTGAGACTCACTCGTGTCTTGATCGGGTACTTGATAGTTCGCACGAATCTCGTTCATCGGTTTGTTGAGATCCACCTTGACGGCATCGCCTTCGTTGATGAATTTTGGATCGGGAAGAAACCGCGCGGGATCGGTTTCGAGTTTTTCGATAAAAACACCGTCGCGTGTGATTTTCGCTCGGGCTGCGGTCCGCGCTGCAGCTCACACCCAATCCCACGGGAAGCGAAGCCCCATGGCGGGGCAGACGAATCACACGCACATCGTGCGCAAAATACTTGCCGCCGAACTGAGCGCCGATCCCAAGCTGCGACGCCTGTTCAGAACCTGGCCTCGAGTCCGGGATCCCGGAAGGCGGATCCGAACTCGTTGCCACTGCGTCGGCAGCTCATCATAGTAATGCGCTGACGCCAGCTTGAGCGTTTTCATCGTCGTCTCCGCTGATGTTCCGCCGATAACAACGGCAAGGTGATATGGCGGGCACGCCGCTGTTCCGAGAAGCCGGAGCTTTTCACCAATATATTCGGGGAGACGTGTGGGATTGAGAATGGCCTTGGTCTCCTGGAAGAGAAACATCTTGTTGGCCGACCCGCCGCCCTTGGCAACGAATAGCAATTTGTATTCATTCCCCGTGTCGGCAAGAATGTCAATCTGGGCGGGAAGGTTCGTCCCCGTGTTCTTCTCTTCGTACATACTGAGCGCGGCATTCTGTGAATACCGGAGATACTCGCCGGTATACGTCTTGAATATTCCCCGGCTCAAGTGCCTCCTCGTCATCGAAGTCCGTCCACACCCTCTGACCCTTTTTTGCGAACACAATCGCCGTTCCGGTGTCCTGACAGCTGGGAAGAGTTCGCGCCGACGAAACCACGGCGTTCTGAAGGAGCGTCAGCGCCACATAACGGTCGTTATCCGACGCCTCGGGGTCCTCAATGATATTCCGGAGCGACTGGAGATGCTCGGTCCGGAAGAGATAATTGATGTCGCTGAAACCCTGACGGGCCAGCTCGGAGAGCGCCTCCGCCTCAACCTTGAGCACATCCTTGCCCTCGAACGAAGCGGTCGAAACCCCTTCTTTTGAAAGCAGCTTGTACTCGGTTTTGTCCTCTCCCATGCGAAACATTGGCTCATACGTAAAATCAGCCATCGGATTCTCCTGTGTAGAAGGTTTCGGCTTTATAAAACGTCGGCGAAAGTATACGACAAATAGTGTTGGTATGGTGTATGAAGTTTAACGACAGGCATTTTAGCCTATACGAATGCGGGTTTTCTGTGGTATGATCGTCTCCGGTGCAGTAGCGATATCGCTGCCTTCGCGCCCTTAAGCGGCAACTTCAGGGCAAGTTTTAATTATCTCCAAAAAGGGGGTTTCTCCGTGAAATTCATCACGAGATATGTGGCTCTCGTTGTGGTCCTGGGCCTTGTGGCCTTTGGCTGTAGCGAAGAACCAGACCTGATTCAGGCGCCGTCCTCACAGACCGGCCTCCTGATGTCAGCTCTAGACGGAAGCGAGGACCTCGGTCCGGCGACGATACCGATCGCCGACGGCACCGGCTTCGCGGTTGGCGGCGTGGGCCTGCGTGCCGAAGGCACCGGCCAGCCGGGCACCATTACAGTCGACGTTCCCGCCGGCGCCAGCGTCGAGCAGGTCATCGTCTACTGGGAAGGCCACAACCCAACCGCAACCGGCGACGCCCAGATAACTGTCGGCGGCAACCCGGTTTCGGGCACGCTTATCGGCGGTCCGACGCTGTTCTTCAACGAAGCATACAGCTCGTCCTATCGGGCCGACATCACGAGCCTTGGCCTTGTCACCGCCGGGAACAATAACATCTCGGTCGGCGGCATGGATTTCGAAAAAAATAACGGTGCGGGCATGCTCGTCATTTATGACGACGGCTCAGGCGCCACCGAACTGTTCGTCAACGACGGAAACGATCTGGCGTACTGGAACTTTGCTCCACCGCTCGACACGACCGAGCCGCAGACGTTTACGTTCTTGCCGGCTACCGTTGCACGTAACGCTCAGCTCGCCATGTTTGCGAGCAGCGTTCAGGAGGAGCGACCCAACGTGGTCGAAGTAACGGTCGGCGCGGTTACCACCAGAATCGTCGATCCGTTTGCCGATAACGATGGCCGCGATTTCGACGCGGACCGGTTCGACGTAACGATCCCGGCAGGCGCTACCGAACTCACCGTTCAGTGTCTCTCCGAAGCGGATGCATCGAGCGCCTACCCCAATGCCAATCCCGCCTCGCTGGCGTGGATCTGCGCGGGGCTCTCGGTCCCCATCGAGCTCGCCTCACTGGGCGACTTTGTATGGCACGACCTAAATCAGGACGGCATCCAGGATTCCGGCGAACCGGGAATCCCCGGCGTCACCGTCAACCTGTACGTGTGCGGAGAAACCACTGCGATGGCGACAATGCTCACCGACGCCAGCGGACTCTACCTGTTTGACGATCTGATGCCCGGCGATTACTTCGTCGAATTCATTCTTCCGAGTGGATATGTCTTCAGCCCGCAGGATCAGGGTGGCGACGACGCGCTCGACAGCGACGCGGATCAGGCCACGGGCCGGACGATCTGCACGACCCTCGATCCGGGTGAAAATGACATGACATGGGACGCGGGCATGTACCTGCCTCTCGCCGCAATTGGCGACTACGTCTGGTATGACATGAACGAGGACGGCATCCAGGATTCCGGCGAGAACGGGATCCCCGGCGTGACGGTCGAATTGTTCCAGTGCGGTCAGACGACCGCGATGGCTTCAATGGTGACCAACGCGACCGGTTACTATCTCTTTGACGATCTCCAGCCAGGAGATTACTTCGTTAAGTTCACGCCGCTTGCCGATCACGTCTTCAGCCCGCAAGATCAGGGCGCCGACGACGCGAAGGACAGCGACGCGGATGAGACGACCGGAATGACGATTTGTACAACCCTCGATCCGAATGAGACCGACCTCACGTGGGATGCGGGCATGTACATTCCTCTCGCCGCAATTGGCGACTACGTCTGGTATGACATGAACGAGGACGGCATCCAGGATTCCGGCGAAAACGGGATTCCCGGTGTGACGGTTGAATTGTTCGCGTGTGGAGCGACCACGCCGATGGCGTCGATGGTGACTAACGCCTCCGGTTACTATCTGTTCGACAACCTCCAGCCGGGCGATTACTTCGTCAAATTCACGCCGCTTGCCGATCACGTCTTCAGCCCGCAAGATCAGGGCGCCGACGACGCTCTCGACAGCGACGCGGATGAGACGACCGGAATGACGATTTGTACAACCCTCTCCCCCGGTGAGACCGACCTCACGTGGGATGCGGGTATGTACATTCCTCTCGCCTCAATCGGTGACTTCGTCTGGTACGACGACAACGAAGACGGCATTCAGGACTCCGGTGAAATGGGAATCCAGGGCGCGACCGTACACCTCTTCAGGTGTGGAGAGTCTACGCCGCTCTTCACCACGACGACCGATGTCAACGGGTACTACCTGTTCGACGACCTGATGCCGGGCGATTACTTCGTCCAGTTCGCGCTTGTTCCGGGCCTCGTCTTCAGCCCGCAGGATCAGGGCGCCGACGACGCGCTCGACAGCGATGCCGATGAAACTTCGGGTGTCGCGGCATGCACGACCCTCGACCCCGGCGAACACGATCCGACGTGGGATGCCGGTATGTTTGAGCCACAGGTGTTCATCGGCTGCCGGATGACCGGTGGCGCCAATGACACGTCACCAGAAGTCCATCCCGACCGCGGAGAGGGTACCAACGTCCATACGTGTGGCGGCCAGGCCGGTGCGCCTATCGCCAGTCAGCCTCAGCCGTACGGCGAGTGGACTCACACCCAGAAGCGCGGCCCAGCCGGTTCGTTTACGTTCCACGCCGGAACGGCAAGCGCGCCTCCGGGAACCGAAATCGACTGGATTGAGTGCATGGATCCGGGATGGTGCAAACAGGCACGCCCAGCTCCCGCCAAACAGCTCGACTTCGCCGGTGTTGGCACGTTCAAGAACACCAAGGGCCTGCCTCCATCGCTCGAAAACTATATCGTCGTCGGTGAAAGCATGCACTGGTTCGAGGTCAACATTGATGATCTCGGCGAACCCGGAAAAGCCGGCAAAGTAGATCCGCCCTCGGAGATCTGCGATGTCGACGGTTTCGGCCGCAACAGCGGCACCGAGCTTGCCGACTGCGAATGCCCGGACTTCTACCGGATCAGAATCTATGAAGGTCCGGATGACAGCTACCCGGTGATGTACGAAGTATCCGGTTACATCGACGGTGGCAACTTCCAGATCCATCCTCCGACAGGCCGCGACCTGAAGGACATGGAATCCAAAGGCCGCGGGGGCAAAAAATAGTCTCTCCGTTGCTTTCGGGTATCTAAAGAAGAAGGGGCGAGAAATCGCCCCTTCTTTTTTGTCACTCCCGAGCACGCACCCGACCCACAGTCGTCAGTCGTTCAAACTCCAATCGTATTCTTGGTGTTTGATGTCCCACTCGTCGAGATCGCTTCGTATCTCGACTGCCAGGTCGGCGGCGACAAAACGGCTGACGAACATAAGAATCTCCTCGTCATTGTCGCCAAAGTCTTTCGAGAACCAATCGAGGATTTTCGAGAGATATGCTTTCTTCTCACTCACATCGAATGTGTTCTTCTCCGGATCGGCAAAGAAAATCCTCGCCTGGTCGTCGAGTTGTGAATCAAGCCGACTTCCCGAATACGCTTCCGACCGAAGCGCCGGGCACGACTTCGACGCGCACACAATGGCGAAATGAAGCCTGGGGTCCTTGAATTCTTTTCGCAGGATCTCGTGCTCGATGTGGTTGAGACTCATTTTCTTGCCATTGATTTCAACAAACTTCTTGTCCCACACGGTTTTATTCAGCACCGTCCCCACAACCAGACCGCCGAGATGGAGATCGTTTATGCTTTCGAGCGGGTAATTTTCGCAGACGATTTTCAAGGTGAAAACATTGTACGCATTGATCCAGAATGCGAAGCGGTCGTTGTGGTTCTCGATCTTGGAAGGGTCCGTCGACGAAAATCGCTCGAGATACGCGCCGAGCCTCTCATCCCCACACAGTGCAGCATAGTCAACCCGTCCGTCACCGACGTAATCGGCGAGCATCCCCGTGAAAAGCGCATTTGCATCCGTATTTTCCCCGCGAGCCGGCGCCCACGGTGCAAGAAGGATCGCCGCGGCGGCGGTAAATACGACCGCCAACGCCACGCTCGCCGAAAACCTGGATTTGATCTGTCTTCCGTACATTTTTCCTCCGTTTTATGAAAGGTAATCAATTCCGTGGGCCTGTCGAGCGCAAACTGGCCGCGCATCAACCCTCAAAACGGCGTTACCCGCTCTTCTATAATAATTTATGCGGTTTACTAATTGGGGGCTCGACAGGACTCCATAAGCGAATTATTATTAAAAGGAGAAACCAACAACGGAAAAGGAGCCGGTTAATGCCCAAAGCACATGCAAGACACATCCTGGTCAACTCTGAAGCGACCTGCGAGGACCTCAAGAAACAGATAGAGGGCGGCGCCGACTTTGCCGAGATCGCAAAGCAGCACTCCCAGTGCCCTTCGGGACAGGAGGGTGGCGACCTGGGAGAGTTCGATCAGGGACGTATGGTCAAAGAATTCGACGACATCGTATTCACCGAAGAAATCGGCAAGGCCCACGGACCGGTGAAAACGCAGTTCGGTTTTCACCTGATCGAGATACTTAGCCGAAACGACTGACGGATCCACCACGCCACAACTTAACGAAACGGGGGGGGTGTGGAACAAGGAAAAATCACTCTGGCCGATGCCGCGCGCGCGCTCATCCGGCGGTTGGACGCGGGCGTGCTTTCCACGCACTCGGTGGAAATCGAAGGATATCCGTTCGGATCGCTCACTCCTTTTGTCGCCTCGCACGAAGGCCGGCCGGTCATATACACGAGCGAACTCGCTCAACACACACGGAACATACTGGCCGATTCGCGCCTGTGCCTGACCGTTTACGACCCGGAGGAGAAGGACAAACAGGCGACCAGCAAGGTGAGTATCATGGGGAATGCAGAACCGATTCCCGACACCGAGCATGCCCTTCTGGCGGAACGTTATTTTTCGTTTTTCCCGGGAAGCCGCAAGAATGAAAGCAACCCGGATTTCCAGTTTTACTGGATCGAGCCCCACAAGGCGCGGTACGTATCGGGGTTCGGTCGCATCCACTGGCTATCAAAAGAAGGATGGCTTCTTCCGCCTGCGAATTGGAAAAACGACGAGGCCGACATAGCCAAAGATATCAACAAGAATCACAGCGCCGAGCTCATTGACATGTGCCGCTACTTCCATGAGACGCAACCCAAATACGCTCAGATGATCGCAGCCGATCCCGAGGGTTTTCACGTCCGCGCGGATGAGGATATTTTGTATTTTGTTTTCGAGCGGCCCTTCTTCACGGCCACGGAAATTCGCGGTGAAATCGAGCGCATGGCGAGGCAATCAAAGCCGTAGGCCAGTTTATTCGCGTGGACCGGGTGAGGGTGGCATCAACACCGCGGTGACACGGCGGCGGCGCAACATTAGCGACAAGGATTGTCACGATGAGAGGTTTTGCCCTACGTCTTCTGATTACGGCGGCGGGTCTGTGGGTTGCATCGATTCTTATCCCGAGCATTCATTTCTCCGGCTTTTGGACACTTCTCGGCGCGGCGTTTCTCCTCGGTTTTGTCAATGCGGTGATTCGTCCGATTTTTGTATTTCTAACACTCCCGATAACGATTCTGTCATTTGGTATTTTTCTCCTCATAATCAACGCGACGATGCTCTCCCTAGTCGCCGGACTTCTTGGGGGATTTTCGCTGGGCGGTTTCTTCCCCGCGTTCTTTGGATCGATCATCGTGGGTCTCACAAGCTGGTTCGCCTCCTGGTTCATCGGCCCGCGCGGCCGAGTGGAAGTCATGTACACGCGTCCTCGTGACTAGAACGGAATCACTCGACCAGCTACCACATCCTCCTCCGGATACGGTACAACTTGTTATATTACAAAAGTTTAAATAATCAGTCCGATATCACAATCTGATTTCCGGACTGGTATACCCCTTGCAATGTGGTATTTCGTCCCCTTCAAAGTGACAAGGAAATAGCCACAATGAAAATCAATTTGAAAGTCATACTCTGCCTCATCGTTCTGGCCGCACTGCTGTACTGCGGTTGCCAGAATGAGCAATCCGAGGTAACAAATATAGTCGGATACCCGGTGGATTCAACCGAAGGAGTGCTCACCCGCTCCGGCGTGGAAACAGACAAGGCCACGTCGAGCGACGGTTACGGGTCACTCAAGTTAACCGCTACCGAACCCACAACATTCCGGTTGTACGAAACAGGCGATCTCGACATAGAAAACGCGCGGATCACATACGAAGCAAAAATCAAAACAGAGAACGTCGACGGACAGGTGTACCTCGAAATGTGGTGTCAGTTCGAAGGGCGCGGCGAGTATTTCTCGCGAGCCCTCCACACGCCGATCTCGGGTACCGTCGATTGGTCGTCCCAGGAAACACCGTTTCTGCTCAAGAGAGGCGAGAATCCGGACAATGTCAGGCTGAATCTTGTCATCGACGGAACGGGCACCGCCTGGATCGATGACATCCGGCTCGTCAAAGGAAACCTCTAGCAGGCAAGAGTTACTCCTCAGCGCTCGCGAAAACCGCTGAAGTCGGGCTGCCGGCACACTTTCGACAGAGAAAGCGTGCCGGTGGTTTTTTATAGGCGAATCGCGCGGATTCCCCGCCACTTATCCATACCCCGATTTCGAATTCTTTTCCCATCGCGGGGCAAAAAAGTCTTTTAATCATTCGTCCAATACTCCAGAATTCCTTACACGGAAAAGGCTCGTTTCTTTAACCGTCGCGAAGGCAATGTCTAGAAGCACCCGTTACGCACACTCGCCCGTCCAGTGGATCGGTCTCATCGCGGGACCATTCCTCGCGCTTATCGTTTACACGCTCCTCCCATCCACGTATCAAAACGGCGCGGGCGAGATCGCCGAGTTCACACACGCCGGCCGCGTAACGACCGGAGCGGCGGTGTGGATGGCCGTATGGTGGATGACCGAGGCGATCCCCATTTACGCGACATCGCTCCTCCCGCTCGCCGTTCTGCCGCTTTTTGGCGCGTTTACGATCCGAGAAACGGCCGCACCCTACGCGCACGAGCTGATATATCTTTTTATGGGAGGCTTCCTCATCGCGCTGTCGATGGAACGATGGGGACTTCACAGGCGTTTCGCGTTCGGCGCGCTCCGGCTCGTCGGGACAAACCCGCACCGTGTTGTATTCGGGTTCATGGCGGCGACGGCGTTCATGAGCATGTGGGTGTCGAACACCGCAACAACAATCATGATGCTTCCCATCGCGCTGAGCGTGATCGATCTCGTTCTCCGGCAGGCGGGCGGCAAAACCATCGATGAAACCGGGAGTTTTTCGGAGGGCGAAGGCCACAATTTTGCGTTGTGCCTTTTGTTGGGGATCGCCTACGCGGCGTCCATCGGCGGGATCGGCACGTTGATCGGGACTCCGCCGAATTTGTTTCTCGCCTCATACATCGAGACTCATCTTGGACGTGAAATCAGTTTCGTCCGCTGGATGGGAATCGGTGTCCCGCTCGTCATCGTGTTTCTCCCCATCGTTTGGGCGCTTATCACGCGAGTTCTCTATCCGATACGCATTAACACCATCGAAGGCAGTTCGATGCTGATCGGCAAAGGATACAGCAAGCTGGGCCCAATGAAACGCGGCGAATGGACGACGCTTTTTGTTTTTGTTGTCGCTGCCTCGGCATGGATACTCCGGCCACTCTTGAAAAAGATCGTCATCTCGGATGTCCAGATATTCGGAGGGCTCACCGACCCGGGTATTGCGATGATCGCAGCACTCGCTCTGTTTGTGATCCCGGTCGATGCGCGCAAACGTGTTTTCGCGATGGACTGGCAGACGGCGATTCGGTTGCCTTGGGGAATACTTGTTCTTTTCGGCGGGGGCTTAAGCCTTGCCGCCGCTATAAGCTCCAACGGCGTCGGCGAGTTTATTGGAAATCAAGTTGCCGCACTGGGCGTACTGCCGGGTTTGGTTCTTGTGGTGGTCGTCACCGCGATGATGATTTTTCTGACGGAGCTTACGAGCAACACCGCTACGACGGCGACCCTCATCCCCATCCTCGCTGCGGTAGCGCCCGGGCTGGGCTTGAGCCCGTACATGCTAATCGTCCCGGCGGCGATCGCCGCAAGCTGCGCGTTTATGCTGCCGGTTGCGACACCGCCGAACGCGATCGTCTTCGGGTCGGGCTATGTGCGGATCAACCAGATGGCCCGCGCCGGTCTTTGGCTCAATTTGATCGGCATCGTCCTCGTCGCCATCCTCACGTACGCGATTGTGATCCCACTGCTTATCCGGTAAGTCGTCTCCACACCAACAGAAATGCGCCCGTCGGGGACAGGCGCACTGGGCAGGGTGGGGTCTACTGATACAAACATTGACCACGGTCACTCTGAAATTATTTTGAGCCGGATTCCTTCGCGGAAAGTTGGACCTTTGACCACACGTCGAACGGTTCCGGTGGATCCATTCCTTCGCCGGATCGTTGCCCTCTCTTTCCACCGCCACCCATGCCGTCGCCACGGCCTCCTCCACCTCGACCGCCACGGCCTGTCCCACCCAAAGCCATCTCAGGGTCACGCGTCGCATCTCTTTTGATTTTGGGGGACTCGATCGCCATTCCAATCATGTCGCCGGGATTCGTCCCAAGCCCGTAGAAGTTTCCGGAGCCCGCGATTGTCAGAGGAACTCTTAGTTCATAAATGAATGAGCCCTTGTCTTGCCTCACAGCGACCTTCACATCGTCGATTTCGCCCATCTTGACAAGACGGTCGCTTCCCTCCGCCGGTCCGATGATTTCAAATTCGTCCATGCCGGCAATCATGTCATCGATCTGTTTCTGGCGTTCCGCCGGATCGGTTCCGTCTTGCCCGGGCCGGCCCAACCGCGGCATGTCTTTGCCATGGAACCCCATCGGGAAACGAACTCCAAACGATTTCTCCTCGGAATTCGTCACGTCGAGCCACACAGTCATCCCCGACATCATAACCTGTCTCTGCACACTTCGATCCGCGGTGAACAATGCAACATAGAGGTACTCGGAGTCATTCATCATCACCGACTGCAAACTTTTCATCCTCGAAATAGGTTATACATTCCTGCCATTCGGAGTTATCGCCGTCGACGGTGATTTCCGTCTGGCGCCAGCAGCTGCCGAATTCTTCGCCGCCGCACCCCCCCACGAGCAGGGACATGGAAATCACCGCGAATATCGTGACAATTAACGGGACGCTATGACGATTTACAATCGACCTCATTACTGATTCCTTTATGAATTACCGGATTGTGTATGCGACTAACGAGACAGCGAGTCGGGGTTCATCCGTCGTCCGCGTCTCCCGCCGGACCGGCCGTCTCCGCGAGATCCCATCATTCCCTCGCGTCCCTTGCGAGCACTCATCATCGCGCGGAAAAACCTCTCCTGCTGCTCGGGAGGCAGGAATTCCTTTGCTTCGATGAGTTTTCTGGTCGCCACCTTGCTCATCTCGAATTTCACATGTGAAATCTCACCGAGCAGCGAATCGACAACCGCCTCGGATACCGGCTCCGCCTGGAGGGCTTCGAACACCTGACCCTCGAGAGTCGCGATCCGCTCCCTGTACGGTTCCGTTTCCTCTTGCAGGTCGTGGAGCTGAACCATCAGTTCTTCCCTGTGTTCTCTTGGGATTCGAGACCTCCGCGATCGCAATTCTCCGTCGGGCGCCACGGCCCTTATTCCCGTTCTTTCGGGCATCGGAAGTCTGCGTGCGCGCATCATGACAAACGTCCCGATCACCGCGATATTGACGATGATGAGCAAAACGAGGGCACCGACAAGAAACTTGATCTTCATGTGATTTCCCTTTGCAGGTTCTCAGCGCGACGCGGGATCATCCCTCGTCCTCGCCGTTTTCCAGAAGACTCGCCCAGTCATCCACGATGCTCGTCGGCGAAAACGCCTCGTAGTAAGCATTGATCATCTCGGTATTGTCGTCGGATTGGGTGGCTGTCGACAACCCATTGCCAAGGTAGACTCCAAACGTGGCTGCTACGACCACCATCACTCCCGCAGCCGACAACCGGGCCCAACTCGACGCTCTTCGCAGCGCGGGGCGCCGGCTCTTCGCCTCGGCCTCCGCTCGAATCCTGGTGGGAAGAAAAGGATCCGGTTCGAGACGCGGGAGAAGCGACGGATCCGGTTGCTCCAGCAAGCTTGACATGTTCTCGTAGTAACGCCGGCACTTGGGACATTCTTCGAGATGCTGCTGAATCGTCCGCCGCTCCTCCGCTGTGACACGATCGTCATCCCAGGACTGATATGATTCTATGACGTGATTGGTTTTCATCAGTCTATTCGCTAGTCGAGGTTCATACCCATCCTGGGATGTTTTTCTTTGACGATTTCTTTCTGTTCGTCGGTGAGAATCTTTCTCGCGGCGAACATGTTTGAAATCTTGACTTCCTGGATCCCGACCTTCGCACTCGATATCGCGCTCAGATGCCTCTTGATCTGCGTCATGTCTTCGGCGTCGGACCGGATCCGGTTCTTGAGTTCGAGCTGTTCCTTCTCGATGCTCGAGCGAAGGTCGATCATTTTTTTCTTGGCTTCATACGAAAGCATTTCGAGACTTGCGATCTGGTCATCGGTCAACTGGAGTGTGTTCGCATGGCGGAGCATCCGGTCCGCTGCGACACCTCTCTGGACCCCATGGCCCGCACCGCGACCCTGACCCTGACCCCGACTACGACCCTTCCGAGGTCCGCAATAACGGTCCCCGCGGTCGCTCCGCTGTCCTCGGCGACCCTGATCCTGAGCGTTAAACTGAGGCCTACCCGTCCGTTTTTTGTAACGTTTCTGGTAAGGGCCTTCCGCTCCACACTTCGGACACACCCAGCCATCCGCAGCCGGCGGGCGGATGTCCGGCGTGGCGCCGCTGACGCCTTGCGGTGCCTGAGGCGGCGGTGTTTCCTGCGGACTGACCGCTGCCGCGCCCGAGGCCGTGTCGTTATCCGCCGACAAAGCTGCCGGGACGGCAAACCCCGCCACGAGTATTCCGATGATTCCAACGAGAATGGCGTATTTCATAATGTCCTCCAAGGTTGTAAGTTATGTTCTATCAGTCTGTTTGCTCGAAGTCTCCGAAGAGGGCGGGAACGTCTTCCTTTGCTCTTCTGTAATTTTGGACAGCGCGGCGGGATGCTTTCTTGCATAATATTTTGTATAAGCCATGACACCCCGCCTAGATTTTCTCCAGCCCACGGTTCGAGTTTCTTGATCAATTGTTTTTTCGCCCGGTGGATCCGGGTTTCGACCGCGCTCAGACTCAGCCCCATGCTCTCCGCGATTTCATTGTAGGAAAGTCCCTCATAATGAAAAAGCACCAGCGGCACACGGTATTTGATTGAAAGTGACCGAACGGCCGCCCACACAATCCGCGCGCGCTCGCTATCCTCTATTTTTTGATCGGCGCGGGGGGCCGTCACCCGGTCGGTGTACGATGGATCAACCCCTTCATCGTGGACCACATCGGATACCGTGCGGTCGAGAAGATTGACCCAGCGGCGCCGTGCGTTCTTTCTTGAGGTAATTCGTGATGTGGTTGACGGCGATACGGTAGATCCACGTGTAGATTTGAGAACGTTCTTCGAACGAATCGAGTTTCTGGTAAACCTTTATAAAGATTTCTTGTGTCAGATCCCGGGCGCTTTCGTCGTTCGCCGTAAACCGGTACGCAAGGTTCAAGACCCTCTCCGCATAGGCCGCATAGATATCGTCGAACGACTGTGTGCCGGCGTCTTCTTGCAATCCAAAACCTCGTTATTGCTGGCCAACTCCCCTACACTTGGATACGCGCCCGCGGATTTCTTGCAAGACATTCTTGTGGATCTTGGGTTTTGTGTCGGAGAAATAAAAAACGTGCGGCTCTGCCGAAGCGGAACCGCACGTTTTCCCGCCGATCAGGGGCGGCCAAAACGTTCTATTCTTTAGATCCGGTCATGGCTTCAAAACCCGGCCGAAAAACATTCTTTGCAAAAGTGTCGAGCGTCGTCGTTGCCGTCCGCGCTTTTTTCGGAGATTCCGGACTAATCGTACCGGCATCAAACGCGCCGTACATTTCGAGGAACCCATCGGCAACCGAAGGAGAAACTCCCATTCCGACAAAGGCCTCTCGCGTCTGATCGTGCGAAGTCGGCATGAATCGGATGTCTTTTCCGATTGCGTTGCCGAGAATCTTCGCCGCTCCGTCGAACGACAGATTGTCGGGGCCAATGAGCTCGATCACCGAACGCCCCACCCAACTGCTGTCGAGCAGCCTGTCCGCCGCCGACCGGCCGATGTCCGCCGTTGCAATCATCGGCATTCTCGCGCTTCCCTGGATGGGGAGAAATATCGCACCCTGTCCGGCCATTGACTCGACCGACATAAAAAAGTTTTCCATAAAGAAACCGGCCCGGAGATGTGTAACACTCACGCCCGTTTTGTCGATTTTCTTCTCGACATCGTAGAGACCCGCGATCGGACCGGTCCCGGTAGGCACGTGCGCTCCGATACTCGACAGGTTGACAACGCGCGGGATCTTGTTCTCGGTTATCGCTTGCGCGACGACCTTTCCGAGTTTTCTCTGATAACCGCGAAAATCCTCGGCCGCAATATCGGCCGGCGTTAGCCAGAAAAGTGCGTCAACATCCTTTGTGGCACTAACCACGAAATCGGCGTCATCGAGATTGCCCTCAAAAACCGTCGCGCCGCGTTCGACAAACTGCTTTACCTTGTCCGGATTTCGGGCAAGTAAAACCACATTCACACCGGCGTCGAGGAGCTGGTCCGTTACAACGCGGCCGATGTTTCCTGTCGGAGTGTTGACGGCGATCTTCATATTGGCCTCCTGGGGTATCTCGTTGATGTTGCGATTATGAATCAAATGGAGCAGTCGTGTTGGTCTTGTCATGATACGCGTTTAATCACGCGTAATCAACCTTGATACGTGGCAAGAACGCTTTTCAAGCCCGAGAAGCAAAATGAGATCCGCGCTCGCAATCCCAATCAGGATTCCCAGCTCTGCCATTCGACAAGCTTTTCGCGGGCTTTTCTGGCAGGCTCGAACTCGGGGTCGGCGTTTGCCCAGATTTCGAGGACTTTGTCGAGAGTTGCACGCGCGTTCTCGCGCTCGCCTTTGTCCGCCTGAACGAGGGCGAGATCAAAGAGGCATTCCGGATCCACCGGAAATATCTTGAGATTTTTTTGCAGGTTCAATTCGGCGCTATCGAGATCACCGAGTTTGTGATAACACCGTCCAATTCGCCAGTAAGCATCGACGGCCCGCGGTGAATGCTCGAGTCTTTTCTCGAAGTGACCGATCGCCTCCTCGTACCGACCCCGAAGCTCAGCGACTCGGCCCTGTATATCGAACACGCGGCCGCGGAGAGTTTCGAGCTTGTATCCCTCGATAAACGCCATCAACCGCTCGGCCGCCACCTCGGCGCTGTCCGGCTCCTCGACCTCGAGATAGAGATACACGTAACCCAGGGGAACCGCTTCATCATACGGCGCTTGGATCTTTGCGCCGACCGATTCGACAATCTCAAAAGCCTTGTCGCGCTCCCCAGCCTTGACATAATAGTGGGCTTCCATGAGCTCCGAGAGAAGCGATTGAACCGGTGACGTGACAACTCCCTCTTCCGCCCACTCGAGTATCATGTACTCAAAAGACTTTTGCATCTCGCCACGATCGCGATAGAACGTAGCAAGGGAGGAATAGATTTCCAGCCGGTCCCTGGGCGCCTTGGCCAGGCCCAACGCCTCGTTATACTTTGTGAGAGCCTGCTCGTAATTGCCGAGGCGGGCGTCGATCTGTCCAAGCTGGCAGATTACCGAGACGTTACCGGGCTCGATGAGAAGCGCTTTGTCGTAATATTCCGTCGACTTGTCATACTCACCCATGTCTCTGTATATGACTGCAATCGGCGTAAACGAATTGACCTGGTTTGGATAAAGGCTCGCGTACTGATTGAAATACTCGAGCGCTCTGTCGAATTCACCCTCGTTCCGGTACAACTGTCCGATCGTCCGCAGTGTCTCGGACCGGCTCGGATCGATTTCGAGGATTCTCTCGTACACGGCGATGGCTTCGTCGGTTCTTTTTTCCGTGGCGTACTGCTGGGCGAGCATGCTCAAACCGATAGTGTCTTCGGGGTAAAGCTCGTTCATCATCTTGAGAACGGCCACCTGCTTGTTCGTATCTTTTTTGAGCTGGTAATACACCGATTTGACGATAAATTGAACTCGCTCGGGCAGCTTGTAAACATACTGTATAACCTTCTGGGACGACGTTGCCATAATCTGGCTCTGGTTGGTGTTGAGCCCCATGATCAGGAGCTGCCAATGGGCAAACGCGAAGGTCGAATCCACTTCGACAGCCTTCAGAAGGGATTCAACGGCTGTCGTCCAATCCTGATCAACCGTCAACGCCTGGACTCCAATCCCAAAATCCTTGAGGGCTTCGTCGGATGTCGTCATCATCTCCGCGACGGGAAGATCCTTGAGGTTTTCGAGATATGCTTCCGGCACCTCCAGGTCGGTTTTCAGATCAACCGATATGTCATCGATGATCGCGAACACGTCCTTGCCGCGGTACTCCTTCTGGGTGACCATCCTGCCTGTGGCCGTGTTGTGAAGCGAGCGGCTGAAGACATAATCGCCGTTTTCAATTGTAAACGTCCCCGTCACGATGAAATCATACTGAGATTCCTTGGCGATCCTGCGTTTGAGATTCCAGGGGGCCTCCGACCATTTTCTAAATCCCGCCCTCTGAAGTTTTCGCATGGCGAACTGATCGTTTGCACTTCGGACGTTCAGGATCTGATCCTGAAGCAGGTCTATCTCCAGCAGAACAACACTCGCCGCCTCCACCCAGTCGTTGGCTGCGTCGCCTGTCTTGTTTTCGAACGGATACAAGGCGAAATTCTTTCGAAACTCGCTCTTCGGAACGACGCGTTCAATCGTCTGACCTTCCTCGTCAACAACGGCAACTGTCTCGGTCACTCCACCCTTGTCGCCGGTCACCATTAGAATCAACGCAACGGCGACCACAAGGACCACTGCCGCCACGGGAAACAACACCTTCGGACGGAACAGTCCGCTCGCCGCCGCGTGCGTCCCGGTGATACCGATGCGTGACCGCGTGGAAAACGAACTGCTCGAACCTGTTCTTAATGCATCGAGCAACGGGTTCATGTCGGCGAGCATCTCTTCCGCGGATTGATACCTGTCGTCGGGGCTCTTCGCCATCGCTTTATTGATGATGTAGATGAGATCCGGATTGACGTCCTTCCCCAGCTCCTCAATAGGTTTGGCCGGCTCGTTCAAAATCGAATAGATCACAGCCTCGTCGTAGTCACCAATAAATGGTCTTTGTCCCGTAACCATCTCGTACATCATTACGCCAAGCGACCAGATGTCCGTCCGATGGTCGACGTCCACGCCGCGCGATTGTTCGGGCGACATATAGGCGATCGTCCCCATCGTGGTGCCCATTTTAGTGACATGGGTCTGGTGTTTGGATTTGGCCAGGCCAAAGTCCAGCACGGTCGCGGCGCCGCTCTCGGAGAACATAATATTGGTGGGTTTGATATCCCGATGAACGATCTGTTTAACATGGGCGGCTCCGAGACCACGGGCAATTTGCGTGGCAATCTTGAGAACATCCACGTCCTTGATGGGGCCCGCCTCAATCTTCTCTTTGAGGCTGTCGCCCGGGAGATACGCCATGGAGATGAAGACCTGCTCGTCGGCTTCGTTGATTTCGAAAACGGTGCAAATATTCGGATGGTGGAGCGCGGCGGCGGCCTGAGCTTCGTGAACAAACCGCGCCTTGTCGGTCTCGTCGGCGAGAGCCTGGGGCGGCAGGAACTTGAGCGCCACCGTACGCTTCAATTTGGTGTCCTCGGCCATATAGACGGCGCCCATGCCGCCCTGACCGAGCTTTTCGGTGATTTTGTAGTGGAGGACTTTTTTGCCGATCATGTCTTCTCTACTCGTTCCTGTGAAAAATATTCAATGTGTGTTTGGCGGTTTGGCGCAGCTGTGTTCGAGGCAAGTCTATCAGGGAATTCGCACGCGCGTCAAACAAGGTGATGCGGATCCGATTAGCGTATGCCCCCTGACGCGGCCTCGTGGCGGTCTCCACTATGTACGATTGCCGGCCGTCCGGGTTTCCAAACCGGGCTAAAATGGGTGAAATTCGGCAGTTATGCCGAGATTTCCCATACTTTCAAGAGGGCTCCCCATGGTCGCGACGACGGCGGACCTCCAAACGGTTTGAAATCACCACAGTGGACTGGTTTTTGCTCGGATATTATGTTTGAGTCGGATTCGACATCACCAGATCATTCACCACGAAAATGACGACATGAAACACATCATACTGATTTCGCTCGCGTGCTTGTCATTGTTGGCGCTCGGTTCGCACGGTACGAGCGCGAACGACCAGAAAATCTGCCACGAATGCGGCGGAGAAATTTCCGGTTCATATTTCGAGACGGGCAGTCACTTCTATCATCCGAATTGCTTCACCTGCGCGCACTGCGGTGAACCGATAAAGGATGCTTTCCTCGTTTACAAAAACGAGAATTATCACAAGCAGTGTTTTGAGGACCATGTGGCGCTCAGATGCGTTGTGTGCGGCGGGATCATCCAGGGCGATTATCTCATCGATTACTGGGGCGATGCGTACCACAAGTCGCACAAGGGGGTCGTGTCTCAGTGTGATTTCTGCCAGAGATTCATATACGGAGAGCTTCTCGATGGGATGGTCAGACTTCCCGACGACCGCCGTTTGTGTGGTAAATGCGCACCATCTTCGATTACCTCGACCGGAAAGGTTCGTCTCATCCTCGCCAAAGTCGCGGAAGTCCTCGCTTCGAACGGGATGGAGGTCGATATCTCGCAGGTCGAAATCCTACTCGTGGGCACAGATGAACTCAAACGTGTCGCCTCGTCGAGTTCGCACGACACCAAGGGATTCAGCGACTATCTGGTCAAAAAGAACATTTTCGGACAGGTGAAAAGCGAATCGATCAAAGTGTATCTGCTAAACGGAATGCCGCGGACTCAGATGACGAGCACCGCCGCCCACGAGCTCGCCCACGTCTGGCAGTTCCAGAACGGCCGGCTCGACCAGGACCCTGCGGTTTCGGAGGGCAGCTGCAATTTCGCCGCGTATCTCGTTCTTCGCACACTGGGCGGCGAAAATGCGGACTTCGTTATCGACAACATGCTCAAGGACCCCGACCCGATCTACGGGGAGGGCTTTCGCCGCGTTAAGCGTTACGCCGAAAAGGAAGGGCTCCAGGCCTGGTTGAAACTCCTCCAGGAAAAAAGCCCTGACCTGTCGAAACTCTAGCCCGCCGCGCTTCGTAATTCTTGTATTGTCAAACCATTGCCCCACAGCCTATCTTGATACAATGATTGGAAGAACCGTATCTCATTACAAAATCGTCGAGCAGCTCGGCGAAGGCGGAATGGGCATTGTCTTCAAAGCCGAAGACACCAAGCTCAAGCGCACCGTCGCGCTCAAATTCCTCCCGCTGCAGCTTCTCGCGTCGGACGACGAGAAGGAACGGTTTATCAATGAAGCGCAGACGGCCGCCGCGCTAAACCATCCCAATATCTGCACGATTTACGAGATTAATTCGGCGGACGATCAGACATTCATATCGATGGAGTACATCCCCGGCGTCGATCTTGAAAAGCACCTCGATGGCAAGCCGCTCGAACCCAACAGAGCCGCCGCCATAGCCATGGAGCTTTGCGGCGCCGTCAAAGAAGCCCATTCGCAAGACATCATCCATCGCGACATCAAGCCGGCAAACATCATGATGTCGGAAAAGGGCCGCCCGGTGCTTCTTGATTTCGGGCTGGCCAAACTTCGAAGCCAATCCAAGATTTCAAGAGTGGGCAAGACCGTGGGAACAGCGACGTACATGTCGCCCGAGCAGATTCGCGGGGAGAAAGCAGATCAACGCTCCGATGTCTGGTCACTCGGGGTAGTGCTCTATCAGATGCTCACAGGCCGTCCGCCTTTCGTCGCCGAGCACGAAGCGGCCGTTATCTATTCGATCATCAACGAAGACCCCGAACCCATATCTAAAGCACACCCGAACGTACCCGAAAAACTCGAACGGGCCGTAAACAAGGCTCTCGCCAAGAACCGCGAAGACCGCTATCAGAACGTCGACGCGTTCCAGGCCGATCTCGAGGTTTTCCTGGGGGTCCAGGGCGCGAGTGAGACACCGACGAGCGTCACGATCGATGTAACCGAGCCACGGCGCAACAGAATCGGCCGCGGCGTCGGAATTGCGCTTGTCATCATTATCGCGGCAATCATTGTCTGGCTGTGGCCAAAAACGACCCAAAAAAACGGCCCCAACCCGGCGACGAACCGGACGACGCCGAAAACCCTTGCCGAGGCCCGCGACAACTCTATCGCGGTGCTCCCCCTCACAAATCTTTCAAAGGATCCGGGGAACGAGTTTTTTGTCGACGGCATGACCGAGGAACTCATCACTCAGCTCGCGCAGATAAAGGCGCTCAAGGTGATTTCACGAACATCCGTGATGCGCTACAAAGACTCGGACAAGACGATGACGGCCATCGCCGATGAACTCGGCGTGGCGAAGGTGATCGAAGGGGCCGTTTTGTGGGCCGGCGACCAGGTTCGGATTACGGTCCAGCTGGTCGATGGCAAGACGGATGAGCATATTTGGGCCAACAGCTACCAGAGCGAAGTGGTTGATGTGCTCGGTCTTCAGCGCCGTGTCGCGATGGATGTCGCCACTCAGATCGAAGTCGAACTCACAGAGTATGATGAAACGCGCCTCTCCGATTCCCCCGTCGTTGACAGGGAGGCATACGAGCTCTATTTGCAGGGGCGTTTCAATTGGAACAAACGTACCGAGGAGTCGCTGTACAAAGCGGTCGACCTTTTCGAGAAAGCCATCGAAATCGATCCCGGCTACGCGCTGGCTTACGCGGGGCTGGCCGAAACGTTCACCGTGTTGAATACGTGGGGAACAAATATCGGGGTGGAGGGGTATTATCCCAAAGCCCGGGAGATGGCCGAGAAGGCCATCGAACTGGACGAAAAACTGGCGCCCGCTCACGCGGTGCTCGGCGCGGTGGCCAACGAATACGATTTTGATTGGGATGCGGCGGAGCGGCATTTCTTGCGGGCGATCGAACTCAGCCCGAACTATGCGACGGCGCACCAGTGGTACTCGGAGTTCCTGTCTTCGACTGGCCGCCTCGACGAGGCCGTCGCACGAATCCGAATCGCGATGGAGCTCGACCCGCTGTCGCCCATCATCCGAGTCGTCGCAGGCTTGATCCTGGTACGCAACGGCGAGATCGATGCCGGGTTCGCCGAATTCGACGAAGTCGCCGCGGAGTCGCCGCTCTTTCCGCCGCTGCACTACACCAAGCAATTTGCCCTCTTGTGTACGGGACAGTTGGAAGAGGCAGCGAGAAGCGGCATCCGTTATGGAGAACTCGTCGCGGCCACCACCGAGCAGAGAGATGATGTTCGCGCGCTGGCCGAGGCGCTCGAAACCGGTGGTTTCGAAGCGTACCAGCGCTTGCTGCTGGATCAGCTAAAAAAAGCCTACAGCGAAAAGCACGGGTCACCGATAGGTATCGCCGGCTCTTTTGCGTTGATCGGTGAGGCCGATTCGGCGGTCGTATGGCTCGAACGAGCGATCGACCAGAAGGCGAATCAGACGTCTTCGCTGAACCGGGATTGTTCGTTCGCGCCCATCGCGGACAATCCCCGCTTTAAAGAACTTTTGAATGAAATTAACATCGAATATTCACCGCTGCGATAGCTCACAGCCCGGAGGACCACAATGCTATCCTACCGCCGACCGATCGTTCCGTGTTTCTTCCTTTTCGTTGTGTTCTGTTTGGTTTTTGTGCCGTTGTCGACGGCAACCGCGGGGGAAAAAACCAAGGTGGCAACGATTGACGATCTTCCCCGTCACACCTATGAGGTAACGGCGAAGCCATCGGAGATTGTCACATCTGAAGAGGAGTTCAAACAACTCGCCGAACAGGTTAAACACAACGCGCTCGTCGACCTGGAGACGTGCGACATCGAGGATACTACGGCGCTCCAGCGATACTATGACACACTTCAAATCCTCTACTTCCTCGAGTGTGATTACGAGAACTCTGTAAAATATCTCGAAATGTCCCGCGAACTCGAAGAGAAGGAAGCACAGAAAATCGCCATGGGGCTCGTTGGGCTTTCATATATCGACGCGCTGCAAGTGGAGAATGATCCCTCAAGCGACGCGTTCAAGAAGGTAATGCTCGAGAACATGAGGGCGCGTATCGCTGCGATGCCCTGGGATGACGTCCGGGACACGTTCGAAGCGATGAACGGTCAGATGCAAATCCTCACCGAGAACCTGCTCATCGGCGTGATCCAGGGTCATATCGACCCGGCGGTCGAAGCGGCGGGGCACATGAGCGGTGATCAGGCGTCGCAAATCATCATGTTTCGCTCGGCGATGCACCACATACTTCCCTACAGGGACGAGATCCAGTTGGTGATTGGCGAGCAAATCGCCGCGCACAAGGTGGTCAAAGAAGACATCTGGGCTGCACGTGACATCGCGCTCCCGGAGAATGATGATTATAAAAACGTCGTCGTGGCGATCTGGGACGCCGGCGTGGATGTCGAGGTGTTCGAGGGCCGGCTCTTCGTCAACCCGAAGGAAAAGAAAGACGGCAAAGACACCGACGGCAACGGTTTTGTCGACGATGTCAACGGCATCGCATTCGACCTCGACGCAAATCCGACGCCCGAGTTGCTTTACGCGCTCGGCGAACGCGAAAAAGATCGTCAACTGCTCGAGGACAGAATCAAGGGCTTCACCGACATCACCGCGTCGGTTGAAAGCCCCGAAGCTCTGGAAGTGCGCGAGGCGATGGGCACGCTCGAGCCCGATGATGTTACCGCGTTTGTGGAAGATCTCACCCTCTATGCGAATTATTCACACGGAACCCACGTGGCGGGCATCGCAGTGGAGGGCAATCCGTACGCGCGGATTCTCGTCGCGCGGATCGCGTTCGACCATCACATCATTCCCAGGCCGTACACCAAAGAACTCATGGTGGCGTTTGGCAAATCGTTCCAGAGCGCGATCGATTATTACAAAGCCAACGGTGTTCGTGTGGTCAACATGAGCTGGGTGCTGGGTCTGCGTGAAATCGAATACAACCTCGAGGCCAACGGCATCGGAGAATCGGCGGAGGAGCGAGGAGAGTTGGCCCGCGAGCTATTTGAGATCGGCAGGGACGACCTCCTGGCCGCGATTACCAGCGCGCCGGATATTCTGTTTGTCGGCGGCGCGGGCAATTCCGACAATGACGTAGAGTTCGATCTTTTTGTCCCCCCGGCATTCGAGCTTCCCAACCTGGTGATAGCCGGAGCCGTCGACCAGGCGGGTGATCCGACGAGTTTTACCAGTTCCGGGAAGACTGTCGCACTGTACTCGAACGGTTTTGAGGTGGAGAGTTACGTGCCCGGCGGCAACCGGATCAAAATGTCCGGAACGTCGATGGCCGCCCCCAACGTGACAAATCTTGCGGCAAAACTTATCGCCCGCAACCCGTCGCTCGCGCCGGCAGATGTAATCGAGTTGATGAAAAAGGGCTCTGAGAGCCGTGGGACCGAGGAAAAATCGATCCTCGTCATCAACCCCAAACAGACGATGGAAATCCTCGAGAAACAAATGGCGGCGAAATAGCCCCCCCCGGGCTCGTCAATACTCAAAGAAAAGGGGCGCCCCCCGCTATGGGGCGCCCCTTCCGGTCCATCGCTTGGGCCTCGATGGAAAAAACCGGTTAACTTGCTTCACTCGGTCTTACTTCTTCAAAACCTCTTTGTTGAGAATCTTGAATTCCACACGCCGGTTCTTCGCACGGCCTTCCGTTGTATCGTTCGACACAATCGGCGCGGCCTCGCCATAACCCTTCGACGTGAACTGGCCCTTCTCGATGTCCGAGTTCTTCGCCATATAATCGAGAACGGCCTGCGCCCGCTGCTCGGACAGCTTCTGGTTAAACTCAGCCGAACCCGAGGAATCGGTATGACCGCCAATCTCGATCCTTAACTGCGGCCACTGCACGAGCGCCTCGGCGATCCGGTCAAGAACCGGGTACGACGCGGGGTTGATGTCGGCCTTGCTCGAAGCGAACTTAACGTCGGAAGTCGTAAACAACCCGGTGTCGAGGAACTGGGTCTCCGCCGCGGTGCATCCGTACGCGTCGACGGTGATTCCACTCGGCGTATTCGGACAGCGGTCGATGCCGTCGGGCACGCCGTCGCCGTCGGTGTCAATCGGGCAACCGTAGCCATCGACTTTGGCGCCCTTGGGCGTGTCGGGGCATTTGTCCAAACCATCGAATACACCGTCGCCGTCACTGTCAATCGGGCAACCAACCGTGTCGACCATAACACCTTTGGGCGTATCCGGGCATTTGTCTATGCCATCGGACACACCGTCGCCGTCGCTGTCCGTCGAACAACCGAACTTGTCTACTTTGGCGCCCTTCGGTGTGTCGGGGCATTTATCCAATCCGTCAAAAATTCCGTCACCGTCGGAGTCCATCGGACAACCGTATTCGTCCACTTTGGCGCCCAGGGGCGTTCCGGGACATTTATCGAGTTTGTCGGGGACGCCGTCTCCGTCCATATCCTTCACCTTCTGGCGGAATGGCCAGGGGAAAGTCACGTCATAGATAAATTCCGTAATTTCCTTGTCACACTTTACCTTGCAACTACAACACTTGCAGTCTTTGCCGCAACCGGCGAGGACGGGGCCCGCAACAAGCACGGCCACCGCCACAAAAACCAGCGCGAACGCAAAAGCTCTGCGCATGTGATACCACCTTCTTTTCAAGTGATTATGTTCTATCCCAGGTGCCGAGCCTCGGATGCTGCAACCATAGACAAAACAAAACACCATCTATTCATATTTTGTCACGTGTTTTTTTGATTTATTTGGACGGCGAGCGGCAAACTGCACGTTGACTTGCAACTTGTTATATGATAGGCTCTTCCCGATCTCCAATCGATCAACTGCTTTCAAAACGGCGTCGGCTGTAGTGCCATATCGCGGAGCGGTGTCCAACCGAAGCGGCGGTCGGACCCGGAATGGCTGAGCCCACACTTGTACCAGTTCACACCTTGCTACGCGCCGGCTTTATACCTCGCTGTGTATCAACAACCCAAGGGGGGAGCAGCATGGCTCTGCGCTACTGGATTGTTTCTCTGTTAATTGTTGCTTCGGCTTTTACGATCATGCCGACCACATCGGCGGCGGAAACCGGTGACTACTGGAACTTGCGCGAATTGGGACGCTGGGCCCACGGTCCCTGTATCGCGGTCGACGCTGTCGGCACCACTGTGTTTGCGGGCGATGGCGCGTGTTTAAGCATCCAGAATTATTTCAAACCGTCGACCCCGAGCGAACTCGCCAACATCACCCTCTCGTCACCCGTGAGGGGCGTGTCGGTGGAGGGCGACTACGCCTGCGTCGCATGCGTTTATGACGGACTTGTGGTCGTGGATGTATCGGCCCCGGGTAGTCCAAGTGTCGTTGGCTCATATTTCATGGCGAAGGAATCCCGCGGGGTTTATTCCGACGATGGCTATGCCTATATCGCCAACGCCGAAGACGGACTTCGTATTATCGATTTAAAAAACCCCGCGAGTCCCAAAGAAGTGGGCTCCTACAATACACCGAGCGCATCGAACGGCGTGTACGTCGAGGGCGACGTTGCTTATGTCGCGGATGGCTATAGCGGCCTTAGAATTATTGATGTCTCCAATCCGGCGACTCCCACGGAAATCGGTTTCTATGACACCGGCAATGTGGCTTACGACGTTGACGTTCAGGGCATCCATGCTTTCGTGGCAGACGGCAGTAACGGTCTCGTCATCATCGAGATCCCTGCAATTGGGAAACCAACCGAAGTGGGCAACTACGGCGCCGGCTCGATCACTGCGTACGATGTCCAGGTCGAAGGCGATTACGCTTATCTCGCGACCCCGGGAGACGGCATGATTGTCGTCGACATTTCAACGCCGTCGAGCCCGACCTACGCCGGTGAGTTCACAACGGGACTCGCCACTGCCGCGCTCGTCAAAGAAGCCGACATGCTTTATTGTGGGATGAGGAAAGACGGTGTCTATGCGCTCACTTTGACGATGCCTACAATGCCAACCTGGCTCGGAGGCATCCCCGCGGTGGACTTCACCTATGACGTCGACGTCAAAGATGAAGTCGCCGTGCTCGCGCAGCACAATGGCGGAATCCGGTTCTTGAGCATCGAGGACCCAGCCAACCCCGTATCGATCGGCACTTACGACACAATCGGCCATGTCGAGGCGGTGATGTGGGGCGAAAACTTTGTACTCGTCTCGGACCGCTATCAGGGCCTGGCGATCATCGATGCGTCGGATCCAACGACGCCGAGTGAGATCGGAAGATACGACACGCCAGGCGCCGCATACGACGCCGCGGCATCGGGAGATTACGTGTTTGTCGCAGACGGCTCGGCCGGCCTTCGTGTCATCGACATATCGACGCCTACGGCGCCCGTTGAAGTTGGATTTTACGACACGCCGGGCGACGCGCGTGGCGTCGAGTTTGCGGAGGACTATGTGTTTGTCGCCGACGGCGATGCGGGTCTCCGTGTGATTGATGTATCGACCCCATCCAGCCCCACCGAGACGTGGTTTTACGACACGAGTGGATGGTCTGTGGACGCGGAATTTCTCGACGGGAATGTCGCCATTGCGGACGGATATGGAGGACTCGTGATTGTCGATCCGTGGGGCGAATCTTTTGTCGGCGAGTTCACGGGCCCTGACAATGTGTATGACGTCACCGTGACCGGCAACTATATTTTCGCCGCCCTGGCCGAGGACGGCGTCAAAGCCTATTACGCCGCCGATCCTTCGAATCCGCTCTATGTGGGCTTCTTCGACACGGGCGGAAAGGCATGGGGAATCCAGTCCGAGACCGATCACGTTTACGTGGCGGACGAAGAGGCGGGCTTCACCATGCTCCAGTTCTATCCGCCGCCGACACCAACATTCATCACGATGTTCGACGCCCGCGCCGCTGACGGGGCCGTCGAGTTGACCTGGGACATTGCTTCGGACGACGCCGTCGACGGAATTCGAATTTACCGTGACGCGGGCACGGGCAGAACCGTCGTCAATTCTTCGGCGCTCATTCCGTTGAGTGCGGCCGGATACAAAGACACGTCGGTCGATCCCGGCGCCGAGTATCTTTATACGCTCTCCGTCGTTCTCGATGACGGGTCGGAAGTAATGTCGCAGCCGGTTTCGGTCACCGTGAACGCGATGTCGCTGGTTCTCAATCCGAACTACCCGAACCCCTTCAACCCGACGACGACCATCTCGTTCGTTCTGCCCGAGCGCGGACACGTCGCTCTCTCGGTCTTCGACGCGCAGGGCAAGCTCGTCCGTCAGATCGCCGATGGTGAAATGGACGGCGGGTTCAAGTCGTTTACGTGGGACGGCCGCGACGGCCTCGGCGTAGCGGTAGGATCGGGTGTTTATTTCTGTCGTTTGAATGCGGGCAAGCAGCTGCTCACGCAAAAAATGGTGCTCGTCAAATAAATCGCCTCCTACGATAACGACGAGCCCGGACCGTGCGGGGCATCCTACTCTGCCCGAACGTGTGCCTGGACAGCACGCAACAAGTGGCGCCTCAGAAGAGGCGCCCCTTGCTTTTTTTGCCCGTCGCTGACGAGAGACGACTTCCAATGCGAGGCGGATCAAGGACTCTCCGTTTTTCCGCCGAAATCGATATCCTGGATGTCCATCTCGACGCACTGCTTGTTCCACTCCGACGGATCGACGGTGGCCGATGCCGAGATCGCCTTTACCAGCGAGAAGGGATCAAGCTTGAAGGTGCCCTTGAAAAAGTAAATACCCTCACCCGGACACGACATCAGTTCCCACCCGTTCTCAAGCAGAGCCATCGCAAACCCGACACTGAGCGAATACGCCGCGGCTGGAGGCCCGTGCTCGGGCGGAATCCTCTGCCCATTAGGCGACTTCAGGCGGCGCGCGAGTTCTCCGAGCCGGTCGGCGGCTTGCGGGAGAGTCTTCGGCGTCCAACCCTCGACCGCCGTCTTGTTGACATCGTACCAGCGCTTCCACGTCGGGATAAAAACCTCGGCGCCGATGTTCTCCCATTCGATCGGCTCGAGCGAATGTGTGACCTCTTCGGTCGTCGTCGTGTGGATCAGCTGCTCTTCGAGCGCATCAATGTCGTCCAGGAGCGTGATCGCCGGGCTATCATCGTCCCCGCTCTCCACCGGGACCATCTCTATCGCATCGACGCGTTCACGAAGTGTCGGGTGGGAACCGTACGGGTTTCGCTCTCCGTCGGTCAGTTCCTGCTGGATCACCCTCGCCACCATGTCCGCCGTTGGGGTCGACGCGATGAACCTGGCGTATCCCTCCGAAATGTGCGGGCGGTACTTGGCGCCCAGGACGGGAGCAACGTACTCGTTCCAATAGTAGACGTGCCCCTGGGCATGCCCATGAATCTTCTTTAACGCGTTGGACAAATTCTCCGCGCCGGCCGTTCGCGCGGCGAATTCGTCCGCGAGAATTTCCTGCCGCCGGGAAACCGCCTGTGTCGTTCGAAGGTACATCTTGCCGTAGAGCGTAAACGGAACTTTGAGAAATCGGTTTGTTCTCTCGAGCGTTTCCAGGGTGAACCCGATTGTCATACGTGTCTTGTAGATCCAGGGACCGAGCTTTGTATCTCCCGCATAGTAGTGACCGAATTCGTGTGCGAGCACCGCGTCGAGTTCGGAAATGTTGAGCACCTGGAGAAGCGGCAGGCCGATTCCCATCACGCGGCGCGAACCGATTCCCATTCTCCCTCCGCGATCCATGACCCATGCGTTGACATCGGGAAGGAGATAGACTTCTTTTGGGATTTCTTGCCGTGTCGCGGTGGCGAGCTCCAGGAGCTTGTCGAACAATCGGGGTTGATCGGCGGCGGTAAGTCTCGGCCAGGGCGGCTCGAACTTGTCCGAGCGAGGAAAGATCGCGTACAAAATCGCGCCGGCGCCGACGAGCAAAACGAAGGTCAAACGAAGCGATATTCCTTCCCAGTAAAGCAACTGGGCGTAAATCCCGAACAGAAGCGCGCCCGCGATTCCAAGCGCGATGGCATAGAAACCAACCAGCAGAATGACGGCCAGGATCATCCGGGGCCAGAGCGATCGCGAGGACATCTGGGCCTCCGTGGGCTGGAGGAAAGAAACGGTGGTTGGGGAAAAAGGTCGCTGCACCTTCCATCACCCTGTTCTTCTATTATAGAGGGACATCGCCGGTGTCACAACTTGATAAAAGTCAATTTCTTACCCTTACTCGCGAACACCACGTGACGAATCCCTTGTGATGTATTATAGTTAGGCCATTGATGCCGGACCCACATCCTCGGGTCCAATTGGTGTAGCTGAAAATAGAAAAATTAAAAAGGGGACAGAGAATGTTTAACTCTCCGCACCTCCGTCGGTTGTCAATTCTTGTGGCTGTATTTGCCTTTGCCGGCGTCCTGTGGGCCAACACTCAGCATGCCGTTTCGCAGGACACGAAGGACGATTCTCAAATAACACAGGCCACCATGCGCGGGATCTTCGGCGCGCTCACGTCCGCGTACACCTACAGCCTCGACATGGAATATTTTGAAGACCGCCACAACCGCGAGACCATAACCGCGGCTCTGCAGGCGCTCGTGTTGAATACCGACGCACTCGAGAATCACGGCGGCGGACTGGATCCGTCATTTGATTACCTCAGGCACACCCTTGCGGCGGATGCCGAGCAGGCGCTCCAGCGTTACCAGGACAGACAATTTTTGGGTTCGCAGTTCATGTTGAGCAAGCTCATGGAAAACTGTGCGACGTGCCATGGCCGCATTCCGTCCGATCAGGCGTTCGACAACGGGGCGAAATTTCTTGACGATGCCAATGTCGCCGCCATTCCGCCGGTCGACCGCGTCAATGTCGAGATAGCCACCCGCCAGTTCGACAGGGCGCTCGCGACATACGAAGAAATCTTCAAGCTCCCCAAAATGACCGACCAGGGTTTGTCCCTCATCGGCGCTTTCGAGGGATATCTCAAGCTCTGCATCGGCGTTGTCGACAACACCGACCGGGCTCTGGCAACCTTGCAGACATTCTTGAAACGATCCGACATGCCCGATGCCCTCCGCAAGCAGGTTGCTCTTTGGATTCAATCGCTCGGTTCGCTCGATTTAGTCGCGGCGAAGGGGAATGAACTCGACACTGCGCGGACGCTTGTCGGAGACGCCGAAGTCGTGGTCCGCCGTGCGCCGAACACGTATCCGGATCGTCTCGTCGAGTTTGTCGCAGCTGCTTCCCTGCTTCATCAGTATCTCCAGGCGATGTCAACCTACGACGACACCATCGCTGAAGCGTACTACCTTCTCGCCGTCGCAGAGTCGCAGATAGCGAAATCATTCTGGATATCCGAGACGGCGTTTCTCCTGGAGCAGTCGATTCGCCAGGCGCCAAAAACCGAATCGGCCGCGAAGGCCTACCGGGCACTGAAGGAATATGTCAAAGCGACCCAGTCGACCGCCGGCGCCGACGCGCCAATTGTTGATCTCGATGAGCTTCAGAAGTTGATTCAGGGGTAAGCCGCCGAGCAGGCGGCGCAACTCACCTCGAGACATCGACTCACATCTTTAAAACGGCCGGGCTCCAACGCCCGGCCGTTTTGCGTTCGAACTCCGGTTTCACACGCCTCTTCATTTAGACAAGACGCTTGAGGACTATATTCTTCGGTGGAAAAAATTCCGATGGATCAACGACACATGGAGGGGCTTATCGGTTGCACGACGCCGACTGCCTGTGGTATAACTAATTGAGGTAACTACAGTTTGCACGGCGCAGCGTACGATTAAACGACACATCAGATGCGAAAAGGCTGGATTCCCCTCCGAAAACGAGCAGGGGGCGTCGTCTATTGTACTAACCAATGCCGTTATACCGACGGCGCACTCTGGTTTCGTACGAGTCGTTTCAAAGGGAGGGACAATAGTGAGAGGACGCACCGCACATCACAAAACACATATCGATTGGTGTCGAGCCTTCGGCCTGTTTCTGATGACGACGTTTTTGATGGCAACCATTTGTCTCGAGGCGGCAGCGGCAACCCACAGCGTATCTGACATCCGGATTCTCCGCAAACTTGGTCGATATGACGAGGCAATCACACAACTCAACGACATCCTGGCCGATGCTTCCGCCACCGATGACGTCAGGAAATCGGCCTACAACGAACTTGCAACCGCCTATCATGAGCAGGGCGACGAATCCAAGGCGACCGAGGTCGCAAAAACCGCCATTACGGAGTTTCCCGACATCGAGATCGACCCATCTCATCATCCGAAAGCTCTCAAAAACATTTACGAGCAATTCAGAAAAGAGATGTACGGAACTATCGATATACGAACCACGCCGACCGGCTGCGACGTATTCCTCAACGGCGATGAAATCGGCAAATCACCCCTCAAACAATACGTTTCCACTGGAGACTACACGCTCAAAATTCGTAAATGGGATTACGTCGAGGATGTTCGCACGATCAACGTCCCCACCGACAGTACCATAAGCCTCGTAGTACAATTGAAGCCCTACGCCGTCGAATCACGATGGAAGCGAGTCCGGTTCGGGTTCCAGGTTGGATTGAGCAGCACATCACTGAGCTATCAGGGCGACAAAACTTCGTCAGCCGTCGCGGATAGATACCTTGGGATGGGGCAGGCGAGTGAATGGGAGAATCTTCGATCGCTCTCACCCGGACTAATTCTCGACATGCCGGTCAGCTATCAGGTATCCTTTCAACCCGAGCTACGATATGTCCAGATTGGCAATCGCGCCACCTATGTAATGGAAGGCGATTTACCGACCGGTGAGTATGACTTGATACATCAATTCATCGCGCTCCCCCTCATATTCAAGTTTTTCCCGATGGAACATCCAAGGTTATTCCTCAGCGGCGGCATCGAACCGGCGTACATGCTTAGCGCCAGGCTTGAAGGCCCGACTGGCGAGGATATCGACGTATCGGACATGCTCAGCCCGATGAATGTATCCATAATAGTTGGTGGCGGATATGAGCACCCCATTGGGACTCATCGCATAATGATCTCGGCACAGTATTTTATCGGTCTGATTGGTTTAAAGGACGACGCACATCCAGAATCCATCAACTACAAATCTCGCGAATTTCGTTTGTCGCTGGGTTTCATAATATAGGCCAAGTATATTTCACCCGGATAAAGCAAAACCCGGAGAGCACGGCTCCCCGGGTTTTGTCAATACTGACATTCGGTTACTGTGACCGCCTCAGCACAACAGCCTCCGCATCGTACTTGCGTGTCATTGCAACAAACTCTTTAGCTTCCAAATAATCAGCTGCGTCAACGGTCGGGGACGTAATCGCGAAGTAGCGCGACAGCACCACGCCGTTCCCCTGCCTGTAACACATTTTACGGTAGGCGAAACTTTTGTTTGTCTGATCGGTATTCTCGGCCGCTTCTGCAATCTCGAAATCCTCGGGAATTTTGATCTTCACCGTCGTATTTCTGGTCGCCGGATATGGAAACACAACATCGAATTTCCGCTCATCGTTCTCGAACACTTTCTGGACGGGACAGCGGCACCACGGCGAAAAATCGATATTAAGATACTCCCCCGATCGATCGGCAAATCCCGCGGCCATATAGTCAAAGGACACCTGGAGCGTGTCTCTACTATCTATATCAATCTCTATTCCATCGGTGTCAAATGCGTCCGACACGTTCCGTTCGACGAAGGCAATCAGGCGCTCATCCGTCGGATCCATATCGCCAATCCCTGTTTCCTGCCGAAGACCTAAGAGAAACTGCCCGGTCAACGTGTACGTTGCCCGACCGGCGACATCACCGTTTTCGGCAATGGTCACTTCTTCTCGGTCCGTAAAACAATTCTTGTATTCATTGTCCAGAGGTGTTGTCACAAACGAAAAATCCTTGTCGGTCTTCAGCCACAACCCCTTTACCCCCTGACATTTCCACGGAAGTTGGTTTGCCCCGCTGCCCGGCGAAAACGGATCGATCCAGTATTCTGCTTCTCCCGTCTGAACCAGCAACAATGGATGATGGAGGGCACTCTCATCCGGGTTTCTCTTGTCCAGGAAGCCACGATCCACATCTCTGACCACCACAACTGTTGAAATAACATCCAGTTTATCCAGAAGATATCTCAACGCATACGCAAGCTCAAACGGGCCACCTTCACCGGTGTCAAACGACTCCTCCGGGTTGCCATAAAACGCTGCATATGATCCGATTTTCAGGGGGCTGAACCGTTTGTGAAACATTACCAGAATAGTGTCCAGCGCCTGCCCTGGATCTTCGCGGCTTTCGACGTCCATTTCGAGAACGATTTCGTCTGCTCGTGACCGGTATTTGTCCGCGTCATCAGCGTTCCGCCAACGGTACGGATCGAAGTACTTTGCAAACAGATTTCCAACATCATTCCACTCTGAAAAAAACGACCAGTCAATATCGTGCTCCTCCACGTATCGCGCCATATAATTGGCCGCCCGAACGTCATAGTCGTCACCCAACAAATATTTGCCAACATCAGCCTGATCGTATTTCCACACATAGTAGTACAGAGACGGGTTTCCAACGTGATTCATCGGCATGTAGATTTCGTCGTCGTAGGGCGGCACGACTTCCTTCGTGATTATATAGGAATCAAACTTGTCCGTAGACAGAGGCTTCGGAACCCTTCCACTCTCTTGTGGCGTGAAATTGAAATCGACCTTTACCCCTCGGGGAACAACGAACGCGAGTTGAGAACGGAGCGTTGGTACGTGAGAGGCAAAATTCCAGTAACCCGACTTAATTGGCCGGCCCGAGGACTCTTCTTCAATTTCAATGATCGAGCCAACTTCAAGCCCGGGGAATGCGATTCGATACTCAAAGAAATTATCTCCGATTAAAACCTTCTTTTTGTTATCTCCTCCAATATTCTTCTCGTCTCCTGTTGGCGACGTAACTGAGGCCTGAAGTTTATATTTCGCCTTTTTATAGATTGGCTCGGACACAAAGTTTCCAAAGTCCTCAATTCCTTCTTCGTTTAGAATTTTGACGCGTGAGATTTCCTTTATCTCGCTTGGATTCCAGAACGACCATTTATGAATCCTTTGGCGCACGAGAATAACGGCCCCGTGATTCGGAAAATCCTCTGGGCCAACATTAACAACATTTTCCGGATGAAGATCGGAGTTGTTGCTTTCCTTCACGACGTACTCCGGATTTGCACAAGCTCCCAACATCACAGCCACAATCACCACGGCGAAGTACCGCCACAATCTGTAAAAATGCTGCACTTCAAACCCCCTTACAGTCATTCATTCCAAGCCGTTACCTACAAATCAATTATCATTCTCGGGTCACCAGGATTTTTGTATTTTCAGCGTCTGCAACTATCTCAATCTGGGGTCTTACAGAGGGATAGTCAGCCGCGTTGATCAATGGCTCGGAGATTTTCCAGGCCCTCGACACGACAACCTCTTGGCCGCCTCCCTGATATGAACAATCATATTCAAAATTTTGATTCTCGATGCTTACCCGGGCAGGTCAATGGGAACGCGCCAATCTTCAGGAAGCGTTAACGACAACTTGAAATCAAAATAGCTTGGCTTACCAAGCACCACAGGGTATTTCCGTTCGTCGGCATTCGGAAAATCAAGAGGAACCGGATAAAAGATTGCTTGAACGAACTCAACATTCTTATCAGGACTCAACATTTTCGGAAGCCGGCAGGTTAAGTACACCGTCAGTTTATCGCTCGTGGTTTTTTCGCCGTCGATCTTGAGAGTTTCAACAACGAGGTCGCGCGATCCTCCTCCGAACCATTTCTGCGCAACCTCGAGCTTGGAGTCACCCCGCCGATGCGAAAATTCTCTTCGCATGAGCGCGGAGTAAAATCCTTCAAACTCGATCTTGCTTTCAACTATTGCGGCGAAGCCTCCGCCACAACAACATTCGCCTTTACTCTCCAACCGTTTGCTTGAGGCTCGCCAATTGGAAGCCGAATGAGATCATTTTCTCCCTGTCGAATCACCAATGCATCAGCCCCCTGATCAACGGCGGGAAGAACACCAAAGCTGCATGCGCCGCCCGTGGGATCGAGAAAAACCGTCTCGTTTTCGATGACCGCGGTGACTATGGCGTGGTTGAAGTACCCTGCAGAAGGAGGCATGTTTTCAAAATGGCCGATATCCGACGTTCTAACGAGCACGAGGTGAGCCTCAACCCCAGCTTCTCTGAGAGCCGACACCAGCACGACGGACTGATCTTACAGTCCCCATAGCGATTTCTTATGATGTCATCCGCTCCATGGGGGAGGTAACCACCGAGTCCCAGGTAAATGGCCACATACCGGAGATTCTCCTGGACCCAGTTGAAGATGCGGCGGGCCTTCGCTCCTTCAGAAAGACTGCCCGGACAAAGAACCTCGACAAGCTCCTCGACCTCACGGCTCGGGGCGAGACGCTCATCGGTTAGTTTCCTGTACCACTCCACGATGTCGTTCCAGGAGTCAAGTCTGAGATCGACACCGAGCTCGACTTCCTCGTGCGTGGAGAACCACAACGACGGCATGAACTCAATCGGCGGTGGCATCATCTCTTCTGTTTCGAATGCGGCTATATTTTTTGCTTCCCAGATGATTTCATGAGACCCGTCATCGTGGACGGATCGCCGGGCGGGCTCTTTAGACATGTTTAGCGATCGGACCGTGTACTCGGCATCAGGCGGATGAACCAGGACGTATCTGCGTACAACCATCGGAACGTGGCTTTGAAATAGGCCGGGGGGCCAGTAAGCCAGGTTTTTGATTCTGGATCGAACCTCAACGGCAATCACCGTACCCGCACGGATGCCCGGGAAGTCGAAGGCGCGCGATCGTTTGTCGCTGTACAAAACGAACCCTGAAAAATCCGGAATATCCACGATATCTTTGTCCGTCAGAACTCGGTCACGACCGTCGGGATAAACAGCCCGGGCTTTGATCGAGACAATCTCACGATTTTTGTCCGTGCTGAATTTGAAGGTGCTCTCTTCGGAATGGCTTGATTTGAGAATTTTCTTGTGGAGAATATATGTGTGGAACGCCTCGTCTCCGTTGACTTCGATTCGATCTTCTTCAAGGAGGATGACGGCGGGCTCAGTGAGAAATTCTGGGGGGATGTCGACGTTTTGTTGTACGGGCGCGGCTTCGAATTCCCGGTTGGAACTCGAACAACCCGCCCCAACGATCAGGGAAAGGGCGATTACCACACCTAACCATGGGGATATAACACTTCTCAAATGCATCACGCACCTGGAATGATTTGTCCGTTTTGAATTGTCTTTATTTGCTCTGCACCGGTTCTGCGGAATTGTTAGATTGACATTATCATGGATAGGGTTCTTTGGCAATAACACCCTACCACAAACCAAAAGGAATACACGCAAGGACTGGTATCGGCCCGAGACTACGAAAGGAATCTGTAATCATGATCGGTGCAATCATCGGTGACATCATTGGTTCGGTTCACGAGTTCACGGCGATCAAACACACTGATTTCGATTTGTTCGTTGAGCGCACTACCTTCACCGATGACACTGTCTTAACGGTTGCCGTGGCGGATTGTTTGCTAACCGGCACGTCGTATGTTGACAAGCTAAATGAGTACACTCTGGCTTACCCCGGGCGGGGGTATGGTGGCGGATTCACGTGCTGGGTTGAGGCCGGCAACCGCGAACCGTACAACAGTTGGGGAAACGGGTCGGCGATGAGGGTTAGTCCCGTCGGATTTGCGTTTGATGATCTTGAAACGACGCTTGCCGAGGCAAAGCGTAGCGCTGAGGTAACACACAACCATCCCGAAGGCATCAAGGGCGCCCAGGCCACCGCGGCCGCAATCTTCCTCGCCCGTGATGGGCAACCCAAAGAGAAAATCCGCGAGACTATCGAGAAACGCTTCGGGTACAACCTCAATCGGACTGTAGAAGAAATTCGGCCGACGTACCAATTCAACGAGTCATGCCAGGAAACCGTCCCCGAGGCGATTGTTGCCTTCTTGGATTCGACAGATTATGAAGACGCGATTCGGCTTTCCATCTCACTTGGCGGCGATGCGGACACACTGGCGTGCATCACGGGTGGAATTGCTGAGGCTTTTTATGGGGGCGTACCCAAGGAAATCGCTAAGCGCGGACTTGTGCTGCTCGACGATCCCCTTCGTAAGGTGGTCGAGCGATTTTACATGGAATTCCAGATTACCGAACCTGAAAGCTGAAGAGCCCCAGAAGTCCTTTCAAGTAGTTCAACGCAACCCTGTGTAATAAGACAAACCGCTTCGAGTTGAAGCGGTTTGTCCTTGAGTTGCGCAAAGCACACAATCGTTTTATCGGTACATCTCTTTTACTTTCCCCCATGAGGTTTGCTCAACAGGGATCGTCGGATTACAATAGTCGGGGCCATCGTGCGTCCAACTACATGAGAAACTGCCAAAGTCCGAACTCTCAAAACCATCGACAATTAGAAAGAAGTGGGTGGTAGGCCCCGAGTGAACGTACGATATACGCTCTCTGTATCCTGCACCTCCCACGTTACTCCCCGCGACACACTCGGTCACCATATTACAATCGAGAACACCAAGACCACCGATCATATACAGGACGACGTCCCAGGAATACGCCCTGCACTCAAAGTCGATTTCATCGCCATCTGAGAGCACGAGTTCAAAAACCATATCGGGACCTTCGGCCTGTCCTCCCGTGCAACTCTCGTCGGTCAGCGTCGAACGTGGGTCGTAATTGTTCGAATAGCCAGCGGTAGAATAATCACGACAAAAACGCCCGTAAGGATACGGGCCTGTCTTAAGACACCAACCATCGACGCACTCGTCGTAAAGCAGCTCAGAAACGGTAAAGGAAGCCTCGGGACTGTTCAAAAAAAGCACAACGGCGACCAACACCAGCACACACGTCGCCGCACACACCTTAAACACTGAAACCATAACTCCCCCCTTCAAGAAAGTTAATGGAAACTATCTTGCTTTCGTGCTCGCACAACCTCCTTGCGATTTACTGTACCATTGTGGGTATTTTAAGTCAACGGGCGGCCTAACTTTCGTTTTTGATACGAATCCTAGTCGCCGGTAAATGGGGATATTCCATCGAGGATAGTCCGCGCTTGCCTTCGGCAATCATCGAGGGTTTCTGATGAAGGAGGAAGATTTTCGTCGCCCGGGATGCCTTTTGGTGCGTTGGCCCTCACGAATGCAATCTTGTCGAACAAACCGAGGACCTTCCGAGCCTCTATGTTAGCCATGGCATACCTCTCCTGGGCCCAAAAAGAACGCGCCGACATCAATCGAAGTCTCGCCACATCCTCGTATGCTTTGATGTCCCATGGCCGACGGCCAACAATAGACTCAATCAACTCATCAACGTTCTCTTCAGAGTGGACCGCCATCAACGCCTCTATGTATCGAACCCGAATACCATGGTTTGAGGGAGCCAGAACCGAGGCTCTCTCCAAACGATTCAAACCCCTTCGAACCAACTCGGGGTTTTCGGTTTCCCAACCAATTCTTGACTCAAGACGACCGAGGCCATCCAGTATCTGTGGATCAATCGGCGCGAATCGGACAGCAGCACTCAAAATGTCGCGGGCCGTTTCGTACTGGTCATTGCGAACGGCGCTTCGCGCCTCATTGGAGAATCTCTGTCCGACCGCAAGGCTGCCGGCGGCCAGAGTGGAGAACAGCATCACAAATGTGAGAATCCACAAAACGGTGCGGGTCTTTCTATTCGCGGATAGATCAATCGGAGCGGTCTTGCCGGCAGTGGCCCCAAAGAAAGCCATCAGCGGGAACAGCAAAGCGCCAAAAGAGAGGTCCACGTCCAGTGCACTATGAAGCCCCAGGGCCAGCAGAGCCCAAATCATCGCCGCCAACTGGGTCCGCTCAGACCCACCGCTCTGCCTCAAAGCCCTGGTCGAGCGTCTCAGAAACAAAAACCAGAGGGCCAGATAGGAAGCTAAGGCAAGAACACCCCCCTCAATAGCAAGTAAAACGATCCCGCTGTGAGGGTCATTCATGATGTAACCGTACGAACTAAATTGCCGATACTGACAAAGCCACGCACCACCCCCCCGCCCGAAGGGAGAGTGCAGAAACATTTTGCCTGCGTCATTCAACACGTACAGGCGGCGCTGGTCGGCCGACTTGTTTGGAGCAAGTGTTCGAATCTGCCGCCCAACTCCGGCCGGCATCAACCTGGGCGCAAATCCGACACCCATGACTATCGACAAAACGACAGCTCCGAGAACAAGCCATTTTTTCGCATTACCGGAGAAACGACGAAGTATGAGTGTCGAGACAGCCAACAAAGGCCCAACAGATAATGCCAGAAGCAGTCCAAGGATCACCGGAGTCCAAAAGTCAGCAAGAGGAAATGTACACCCTATCCGGGGCCCAATCTGAAATCCAACAAAGAGGCCAACACCCATGACCGCCAGAGGACCGAGCTTTGATGTAATGCCAGTTTTTCGCGCAGAAATAACGTAACCGAGTATCACAACAGGAAGCAGCAACCAAGCCAACCGTGAGTCTGTGGCAATCAAACACACCATGTTTAGATACAATACTATTGAATACAAATGTGAAGACTTCCGGGGCCGTGCTTCCCATTCGCCGAAAGCCAACACCGATGCGCTCAGTATGTAGATCGCGAATACGTTGGCGTATCCAAAGCTTGAAGTCAGGGCATGGTGTACCACATATTCGTCGAAATGAAGCACTCCACCACCGACCAATAGGCCGAGGAGGGAGACAACACCGCTGCTGGCAACCCAAGTGGAGACCACGGCGGAGCGAAACCATGGCTTCCGTCCGGCCGTCGCTGCGAGCAAGTAAACTACAAGCGATGCCTCAACCCACAAAAAACCTTTAATGGCTTCGTGGGGATTGAAAGAAAACAACACCGGCAATCCGTACGAGATCGCCATCACTAGTAGGACAAAACTATCTTCGCGCGGTAACCTCGTCAAACGATCGCCCCAGAAAAGCCAACAGATCGAACTGAAACCAAGAATGCACAATGTGGCAAGCAATCTGGTCTGCGACTCGAATATGCCGTTTGGGTATGGAGAAACAAGAAGAAGAAATAGGACAGCCGCGGCCACAACACTCAATCCGGCATGGAGCTCGATTGATTTCTGTACCGGAGGAGGAGAATCAATGTTTTGATTTGCCATCAATCATGGTCCTCCACACATATGATTGAATCTTTTTCGACAACAGCCACGCAGGATTTCCTCAATCCAAATCATCCTCGAAATCATTCATGAGCTCCTGCTCCCCCACAACGGCATCCCATTCCAACCAGAGCTCTTCTTCAATCAACTCGGAGAGCGGGATTCGAAGGGCTTCCCACCCCTCTCCCCCGTTTTTCTTGGGGATTTCCGCGTCCGAGGCAATGGTGTCGATTCCCACGCAAACGGCCGCCGCTTTTATCTCCAACGGTTCGACGGGCACGCATGACGCGGCAATCGTTTCGATGGCGTCGGTCGGATCGGTCTCGAATGGATGCGCACGGCTCCACTCTCGAAGAAGACGGAAGGCCCGCGCGACCAATATTTCATAAGCGTTCAGATCGTTCGTTCCCACTACTACTCCATCCCTCGTGCGCAAATACAGGTTAGTCGACTATCACGGCATGCTCGAGCATCCGCCCAAAAACCGAGACTTCGTCCGAACTGAAGAATTCATCGTTGGTCAGATAGTACCGGTTCCCCACAATAACAAGTTGCTCTTTCGCCCGCGACAACGCGACATTAATAAGCTCCCACTTGGCCGTGAGGTGTGTCGGCGGCACATTATCATCGGTGAAATCAACAACAATCACACGCCGCTCCTGCCCCTGGAACGAATGCACGGTGGAAACCTTTAAGTCCCGAAGGGCGCGCTGCTTTTTCGCAAACGCCACTTTAAGCTTCTGCGTAATCACGACGACCTGCGCGTTATACGGCGTAATAACGCCGATCTCACTCCCCGACACGCCACAGTCGACGAGCGCCTTGACCGCATCCACAACGGCATCGGCATGCGGTTCGTTGAATCGCCGTTCGTCACCGAGCTCGTCGGGGAACGCCTCGGAATACTGAACCCGCCCGGAGCTCTGGATAAACACGACGCGCGCGTCATAAGCGGGCAAAACCGGGAGCGGCGCCGTACCGGTCAAAAGCTCCCCACCATAAAACAAATCGCTCACGAGATCACCGATCTCCGTCTGCATACGATACTGAGTATCGAGAAAAGCGACCCTCGGATCATGCCGGTCGATGATACCTGCTTTCTCAAAAACGCTCTGCCGGAACCACTCGTTGGGAGTTTCGGAGTCCTCGGGATAAATCGGCGGAAGCTGATAGGGATCTCCACCAAAAGCAATTCCCCCCGTCGCATAAAATGTCGCCGCGGCGAGGTTGGGAATGTTTGCCATCGACACCTCGTCGGCGATAACATAATCAAACACACCAGGAAACACGGCGCCCGGAAACGAGAGCATGGTGAAGTTCGCCGCCACGAGCCGCGAGTTCTCGACGTGCTCGGCCCACTTGGCCCCGGCGCGTTTCCCCCTGAACCCATTCGCCTGGAACGCCCGGCGCCCAAAAACTTCCATCTCGCGATCCATCCGGCTCCCCGTGCGCGCGATGGGCACTTTCTTGACCGAAGAGTCGAGCCGTTCGACCGTGGCAGCGAGCAATTGATCGAGCGCCATATTGGACAGCGCCGAAAGCAAAACCCGCTTCTTCGCGTTCACAAGAGTCGCGGCCATCGCCGCAAGCGTCTTGGTCTTCCCCGTCCCCGGCGGCCCCCACACAAAGGTCACTCGTTGCGAAAGAATCTTTTCGATCGCCTGGTTCTGCGATGGGTTCAAGTCGTCGAAGTGTCCGGCGTGTGCAAGCGGCGCTTGCGTCATCACGTCACGGGCAACGAGGATCTCTTCGAGAAACGGATTGTCCGTCATCCTGTTTCCGTCGAGAAAATCATGGATGTACATATTGAGATCGCGGTTGTCCATGACGTACTCGATTCCCCGCGCCGTCGCCGCCTGGAGCCACTCGGGTTCAATGTTGTGGAATGCGATTTCATCAAATGTGAAAGCAACGGCCAGCCCGGGTGATGAAAGCGTCATGTACCCGGAGATAAATACGTCACCGACTTTGAAGAGACTTTCCTGTTGGCGGGCGCCGTGATAGCGCGCGTCGCGGATGACCCGCTCGGGCGCGTTCTGAAAAACAAACACGAGATAATCCTCGGTCGCCTGCTCGCCGAGTTTCCCGAAAATAAAATAACGGCTCCGGTTACGGGGCTCTTCGATTCGTTCTTGTTCGACTTTGACCGCTTCGATGATGTCGTTGATCACAGCTCTCAATACTCCTCGTGCTGGGTCATGTGCGTTCGCCACTCGCCGGGTGCTGGCCGAGCCGCATTATGTTACGGGCGCGGAGGGGCGCGTTTCAACCTGTATATCTATGTTTGGAGTAGATCGCGTGCGAAAAGACGCATTGAAGCGGATTTATTGGAGCAAGAACCTCTGCCCGGGGCGGCTTTCCACCCCGGGCAAACGAAATCCGGCGGATCGGGAAGTCCTTGGATCTCGTGAACTTTTAAAGAACCGGTTTGTCCAGCCGAGCCAGCGGCGGATAGAGATCGACTGCCCGCCGTGCGATCGACCTGAAACCTTTGAAAGATCGTTTCAACACCGGCCGAATCAACAAATACACAATAAGCAGATAGCCACACCAGAGAAGTGTGGCGCCACCCGTCTCAAGCCCGGCGAATCCAGATATATGTTTTTCCGGAAGATCGAACGTGTACCATAAAAAGTCGCTCGTCAAATGACCAACAAACCCGAACGGCTCCCAAAACCAGTTCATTACATAGAGTCCCGCAAACGATAACACTTTTGCCGGTAACCCACGGCGGAATAACCCGACAACACCGCAACAGACAGCCATAAGACAAACCGCATAGACGGCGTAATCTTCGAACGTCCGTATCCATGGGTGAAGCCATCGCGCCTCGAAGACGCAATCGTCCCACGGCCACAGGACCCACACATAAAAAAGACCGGCGAGACCCGCAGAGTACAATGGATAGTAGCGGTACCGATAATCCGTTTGGATATGGCAAATCGCCTTTCGCAAAAACGAACCTGCGACTCGAAAAACCATTATGTCTACCCCCTGGGAAACGAGGGGAAGCGACGCTTCCCCTTTTGAAAGCAGTACGACACCAGGGAGTGTAATGAAGCACGGGATGTACCCATTGCTATGCGGATTGGATGAAATGAACCAATGGCGGGTTGGGAGAGGAGCCCGAATGCCGCATACCAATGCGGACAATTCCCCTTGCCATAATGACAAGTGGGCGTGATCGGAGCCTGCTATTCCGGCATTACTGCCGCACTATTCCACGTACAACGATTTGATCTTTCCCCACGTGTGTTCCTTGACCGCGACCGGCCTAATGTGAACCGAGAAAGAATTGTCGGTTTCGTCGGGCTCCCAGACGACATTGGCCGGGTCCAACTGAAACGTGACAATATCCTGGCCTGTGTAGTGGACGGTCCAGCTGATTTCTCCATCCTTCATACACGCACACCACGGCCGCACCACTATCGAATCCGGCGGGCCCGGATTGGGGGGCTGACTGTACCACTTGCACTCGCCAAACTCGATCGGCGGAACGGTCGTGTAGTAACACTCACCCTTGCATTCGATTTCGGTCTTAAACACGTGACAGTTGTTCATCGATTTCGTCACATCGATGGGCTCGCCTCCCATGGCAACGCCATCGAGGAAAAGCCCCACCTCCGACACGATGATCGTGTCAAAAAGGGTGTTGTTGAAAATCGAGAACTTGCAGTTGACCTCGATCGAATCCGGTGCGGGAAAACCAAAGGTGATCGTGTCCGCGCGAAGATCGGCCCATGAAAACCCGTCGTCGTTTTCCTGGGCGGTCGGGATCTGCGCGAGCGCAATCATGCACAATACTACAACGGGTAACACATATTTCATGCTGCTCCCCTCCTTGTTGGTTAGCAGCTCGAACAGGGCAGGCGCGGAAGCGAGGTGGTCTTAAGGTGGGATTCCGGACGCGCAGGACGCGCGTTCCAAAACAGCCGCCCTGCCACTGCGATGCGAGTATTTACCTAATAATTGTAGCACCGGCGGGGCGAAATAACAAGCTGGTTAACGGTCAGACGAAAACAGCTAGAGTTTACCGGCCTTGAATTCGCGTCTTATCAAGGCGTTGAAGCTGCTAGAAACGACGAGTTCACGGTCGAACTGATCCGGATCCGTCGCCCTGCGCATGGCGACATACGCTTCGACCTGACCCCGAATTGATTCCGGCAGCGGACGGTCATCGCCGCTACTGCGGCGTGTGTCGGCAGGATCGCCATAGATGGGTTCGTTCTTCCCGTGTTTCGATTTTTGTTTGCCACAAAATCGTTCTTCACGCCGGACGAGCACCGCCTCGTGCAACGCGGTATTTCTAAGCCCAACGAGAAAGAGCAGGACGCCGAGAAGCGCCACGATGCACACCATCCAGCCGAAACTCCAGATTTTCTGGAGCTCGTATGCGAGACCGAATACGAGCATCATCACGAATACGGCGAACCACAGCGTGGAAAATAATTTCATTACGCTCGAACCCATATCGCGTAACCCTCCGCTGTCACGTGATTTCCGGCTGGAGGACTCAAAATATGGTAACTGCCCTTCCACCACGCGTTAAAGCATAGCTTGTGCCTGAATTGGTGAACTGCGGCACATGCGGGACCAGCGATCCTCGACAAACCTGCAAAACCACCCTCACCAAACGAACGGTCAAAACACCGCCAAACGTTGAAAAATAAGCAGATATAGCCCGGCGCTTATGGTATAATTGACAGATATCATCTGCAAACCAGTGATCATATGGAGGTATGATCGGGCATGTCGGCACATGGCAACTACAAGTGTTTTTTTTGAACCGAATCCGCGCGGTTGCAATTTTGCACCGCGTATTTTTGTGCCCTTCATCCAGGGTGGCGGCAAGCCAACCCGGGTCGCGGCGTGACAGCAGGAAGGGATAAGATGGAAAATCGATCCAACGGAATCGAACAATGGGCAATCGCCCGGGCGATCATCGTCTCTGTGTGTATACTTTGTCTTCTGGTGTTATCAACGGCCGAAATCCAGGCACAACCGTGCCGACCGCTCACCTCTGAAGTCTGCGTCGACACAGTCGGCAATGGCAGATACTTCTCATTCAATCAGACCGTGCCATTCTGGACGATCATCGCGGTGACGCCCGACCCCGCCGACGACAAAGACATCATGCTTTTCCCGAACTGCGCGTCGGGAACGCCCCTCGCCTCATCAAATGGCACCAACGGCACCGACTTTATTATTGGAGATTTCAACCACAACACGTTGGGCACGTACTACGTGACGACTCATTACGGCACCGAAACCGACCCTTACCATATCGACTGGGTCAGAGGCGGGCACATCCTCGCGATCAGCAATTACAACCCCGCCACCACCGGTGACGACGGACCGACCTGCGATCTCGTCAGAGTTTGGGATGCGTATCTCGAAACGGGTTTCGATTACCGTGTGATTCTGTGGAATGGATGAGTACTTTCCAAAATTGTTTCTCTCCCTTTTTCGAAATCCCGGCACTTCGGACTTCTGGGGCGGGCGCGACGACAGCGAGTGGGAAATCGACGGCTTTGCCGCTCCATTTATCTACACCCCGCCCGCCACCGACTGGTACGGCGTAACCCTGGTTCCGGACAAGGTAGAAACCATCCTCAATCCGGCGGGCGTCATATTCGAAAAACTGGACGACTGCATATTCCTTGACCCCGACGTGTGCAGAACAGGATCGCGCTATTCGGTCAATGATGGTCCCTTAACGGACTTCTCCGTCGCTCCCACGGCATCTTCCTGGATGGCGATAGTGGTCGCGCCTCAATCGTCCGACCAGAAAACTTGAAGGTTCGGACTGAATGCGACGAGAACGGATCGCTCCTTGCCCAGTCCTACGCGGGCGTCGGGGTACTATGGACGGACCGAAATTATCGTCGGAGATTTCAATCACGCCGATCCCTATACCGTTCACCCCAGAATCGACCTGGGGACAATCTCGGAGAATTTCACCATCGAGTGGACACAGAGTCCCAGCATTCTTCCGATCGGCGCCCCCGGCATAGCAAGCGAAATAAACACTCTGGGCGAGGGGGGCAACGTTGTCGAGGTTTACGATCTTGAGCTCTTCGCAGGAACCCAGTACAGGGTCACCTTTGGGGAGACGGGGGACGCCGACATCCATGTGGCACTCTTCCAAAACTCCGGCAGCGGCGAATTCTGGACGGATCGGTATCAGAGCCTGTGGGAACTCACCGACCCGACGGCCGGCCATGTGTTCACCGCTCCGGCATCCGACGTTTATGGCCTCGTCGTGTTCGGGAACGGCATGGGCAACTACATCACCGGCGGCACCGGCACATACGGTCTCACTATCGAGGTCTACAACGACTGCTATCTCGAACCATCGGGGGCGTGCAGTTGGATCGACAATCATCCCTATGATTTCTCATTTGACGCGAACGGGTACTGGGCGGTGGTCGGCGTCACCCCCGGAGACGGCGACGACAAGGACATCCGTGTGTTCACTGAGTGTGATGGTGAAGGAACGCTACTAGCCGCATCTGGGTATATCGAAGGCGCCGATTTTGTCATCGGAGACTTCAATCATGTCGCCCCGGGGGCGTATCACGCGCGAGTCACATACGGAGACACAAACGAACCCTTTACGATCGACACCGACCGCGGCAATTCTCCCTCCGAAGACATGTTCCCGCACGACACGGTGGTCGAGGGCTTTTTTGGAGATTTCGGCACTGAATGTGACCATATCAAAATCTGGGATGTCTATCTCGAGGCGGGAGAAACGTACCAGGTTGGCCTCACCAGAGGTGGGACCAACGACATCTGGGTCGCGCTTTTCCACAATCCGGGGAGCGGCGACTACTGGGTGGGTAGAGGAAGCGCCGTATGGGAAACTCCGGCCCAGACCACGTTCGACTATACGCCGCCGGTGACCGACTGGTACGGAATCGTTGCGTTCGCAAACAAACGTGAAAAATGGGGCAACTATACAATCCGTATATCTCCGACAAGTGTGGGAACGGGCGTCGATCCCGACCCCGCTGCGCCCGACAAGTTCGCTCTCTATCAGAACACACCGAACCCGTTCAATCCATCGACCGTCATTCGATATGACGTCCCCGCGGGCGGCGCTCACGTTCAATTGAGAATCTTCGACGTGAACGGCCGACTCGTAAAACGCTGGTCAATGAAGCGCTCTCCCCCGGGGAGAAATCATCCACCTGGCACGGCGACGATGCCCGCGGAAACCGCGTCGCGTCGGGAGTGTATTTCTACAGTATTGAAACGCCGGGTTTCCGCGAAACCCGGAAACTGGTTTTGATGAAGTAAATTCAATTTATGAGAAACGATTGAGTCCTGACGCAAGGGGAATCTGAAATTCGGAATAAAAAACAACGGTTGATGATTGCGACGGTCGTCGCCGCGGTCCTTCTCGTTCCTGCGATCATATGGATAGGTTTGGGCTACGCGGGGGATCCAAATTCGGTGAAACTTCCCGCGGTTTCAACCATCGAGCCCGAGATGAAGCCCTATGTCTTGACCGCCCTCGAGAAGGAAAAACGCCTGTTGCCCGTAACAACGAAATCGGTTCCGATGGACCCCGCGAATATTGGGACGATCGCAACTCCAGGCACGAAAAGCGGCCGCAACATCGGCTTGACACAGGCCGATCGTGATAAACTCGCACAGGGGAAGACCAGGCCTCACGAAAAACAACTGTGGACACCGGAAAAAGCGGAACCGTTTTCGACAATTGAGAATATCCCGCGGGCACGCGGCGTCGAAGGACTTACGCCACAGGAACGGGCCAAACTCAAAACATACATGAAAAACCAGAACAAGTAATCCGACGACCAGCGCGCCGACCCAAGCGTTAACAGTATCGACGCACGGGCACACCACGGAGGAGCCCGAGATGAAAATCTCACACAAATCCATCTTTTTACCGTTATTCTGCTTTGGATTTCTTATTCCCCGACGTTCATCGCGGGCGACGAAGCGCCCGTGCCGACCGCTCACATCGGAAGTCTGTGTCGACACAGTTGGGGTATTCAGCGACTTCTCATTCTCCCAGATCGCGGCGTTCTGGACGGTCGTCGCCGTGATGCCGCAACCAACCGATGACAAAGACATTGCCCTCTATTCAAACTGCGCATCAGGGACCATACTGGCCACTTCGACGGGAACCAGCGGCACCGATTTCATTGTCGGCGACTTCAACCACAACGCCGCGGGCACCTTCTATCCGGAAACCTCATACGGAAGCCAAACCGATCCGTATACCCTCGAGTGGGTGACCGGCGGAGATATCCTTCCCATTAGTGTTTTTGGAAACAGTAACCTGGGATACCCCGGCGCGGCATGTCCTATCGTCAGGATCTGGGACGTATATCTCGAGCAAGACGTTGAATACCGTATTGACTTCATTGCGATGGGTCCTCCCTACGGGTTTCTCTCACTTTTCAGAAACCCCGGCAGTACGGAGTTCTTGGGCGGGCGAAATGAAAGCGAATGGGAAATCGATGGAGACACCCCGCCGTTTATATATGTTCCTCCGGCAACCGATTGGTACGGTGTTGTCGCGTTTTCCGACGAACCGATGCCTACTTGGGCGCCGGTCGGAGTAAGGTTCGAGGAACTAAACGACTGCATATCGCTTGAGCCCGATGTTTGTGCAATCACACATCTCTATTCGGTCGCGAGCGGCCCGGCAACGGACTACGCCATCACCCCCATTACGTCAACCTGGATGGCGATGGCAGTGACCTGTCAATACGTGGACGACAAGTGCTTGGACCCTCTATACCGAATGTGACAAGGGAGGAACGCAGCTAGCCCAGTCGAACAACAGCTACGCGGAAATTACGGAAGTTATTGTGGGCGATTTCCACCACGCGTCAACAACCACCGTCTACCCTACTATTGGGTGCGGTGACGTCGGCGCAGACTACATGTTCCAATGGACGGAAGGACCCGTCGAACTTCCCGTCGGTGCGCCGGGAGTTTTTGGGACCATAAACACGACAACCACAGACACCGATATTATCGATATCTACGATCTTGCACTCGATGCCGGCGTCGACTATCGCGTCAAGTTCATGGAAGGCGGCAACGCCGACGTTCAAGTGGCGCTTTTTGTCAACTCTGCCAATGCGGAGTATTGGCAGGGACGCGACAATAGTGCGTGGGAACTCTCGGATCCCACGGATAGCTACGTTTTCACCGCCCCGGTCACCGATATTTATGGTCTTGTCGTGTTCGGCGATGAAATTGATGGATCGAGTACCTATTCACTTGAGATCGAGCGCTACGATGACTGCACTCCGCTGCCCACAGAATCCTGTGTGACGTCGGTTGGCTACCCCCTGGACTTTTCGTTTGACGCCGGCGGATATTGGGCGGCCGTCGGAGTCGTCCCCAGCGAGGGAGATGACAAAGATATTCACGTTTATACGGGATGTGATGGAGAAGGGACTCAACTGACGGGCTCGCAGTATCTCTTTGGCGCCGATTTTGTCGTCGGCGATTTCAACCACGTTGCCGGGGGGACGTACAACGCCCGGATCCTGTTTGGAGATCCGGATGCTTTGTACTCGTTCGATTCCGACCGTGGCATTTCCGCGCCCGAGGACATGTTTCCGCTCAATACTATGGTTGAGGGAGCGCTGGGAAACTTCGGTATCGACTGTCGCCAGCTTAGAATATGGGATGTTTTTCTGGAAGCCGGCGAAGCCTACCAGATCGGACTCACGCGCAGCGGGCAATCAGACATTCACGTCGCTCTCTTCCATAATCCCGGCAACGGCGCCTATTGGGTGGGCAGGGCGAACAGCGAATGGGAAACCCCGGCTCATTCCACCTTCAACTATTCCCCACCGGCGAGCGACTGGTACGGGCTCGTCGCTTTTGCAAACAAGCGGGAAGGCGCGGGCACCTACACGATTCGAATCGACCATGTCGGGACTGGAACCGGCGTTGATCCGGAACCCCTCGTCCCCGATCAGTTCGCGCTCTATCAGAACACGCCAAATCCATTCAACCCGTCGACGGTGATCCGCTATGATGTCCCTGCCGGGGGCGCCAGTGTGAGCTTGAGAATATTCGATGTGAACGGCCGGCTCGTCAAAACTCTTGTCAGTGAGACTCTCTCTCCCGGGGAGAAATCAGCCACCTGGCACGGCGACGACGACCGCGGAAACCGGGTCGCTTCCGGTGTGTATTTCTACAGTATTGAAACTCCGGGATTCCGCGAAACCCGGAAACTGGTTTTGATGAAATAAATCCGAATTGGGAGTAGCGATTGTTTCACAGACGTAAGGGGATTCTGAAATGCGGAACAACAAACAACAATTGATTATCGCGACAATCGTCGTCGCGGTGCTTCTCGTTCCGGCGATCATATGGATAGGCCTGGGCTACGCCGGGGATAACTCGGTAAAACTGCCCGCGGTGTCCACGATCGGGCCTGAGATGAAGCCCTATGTCTTGACCGCCCTCGAGAAGGAAAAACGCCTGTTGCCCGTGACAACGCGATCGGTTCCGATGGAATTCATCAATGTTGGAACTGTCTCCGAGCCGATCATAAAAAGGGACCCAAAAGCCGGAATGACACAGGCCGAGCGTGACAAACTCGCACAATCGAAAAACCGTCCGCACCAGATACAACGGAGCGCGCCGGAAAAAGTCGAGGCGTTTTCTACCATCGAAAACATCCCACGAGCGCCGGGCATCGAAGGACTGACACCCCAGGAACGAGCCAAACTGGAAGAATACCTGGAGAGCCGGAACAAGTAGTCCAACGACCCGCGCGCCGACTCGAGCGTTAACATTCGACGCACGGGCACCCCTCACGGAGGAGCCCGAAATGAAAGTCTCACACAGGTGCATTTGTTCAATCGTTATTCTGCTTGGATTCTTCATTCCCGCCATGTGCGTCGTTGGTGACACACACGCCTGCAGACCGCTCACATCAGAAGCATGCGTCGATACGGTAGGTAACGGCAGATACTGGTCATTCAATCAATCCTCGCTGTACTGGACTGTCGTCGCCGTGACGCCGGACGCCACCGACGACAAGGACATCTATCTTTACACACAGTGCAATGCGGGAGACGTGCTGGCCTCATCGACACAAATCAGCGGCACCGACTTCATCGTCGGAGATTTCAACCACAACACCGTGGGCACTTACTACCCGACAACTGTCTTCGGCACCGAAACCGATCTATACACGGTCGAATGGGTAACCGGCGGGGAGATCTTCCCCATAAGCACATGTTTCTGGGTAACGACGGGAGGCAGCCCCTCGCCGTGCAATCTCGTCCGCATCTGGGATATCTTTCTCGAGGAAGGAGTTGAGTACAGAGTTGAAATGGAAGTCGGTGCCCACCCCGATGTGTTTCTCTCACTCTTCAGAAACCCCGGCACTTCAGACTATTGGGCAGGACGCGGCGACAGTGAATGGAAGATCGACGAAAACACGGCGGCGTTCGTCTACGTCCCCCCGGCAACGGACTGGTATGGGCTTGTCGCCTTTCCAAGCGAGGTAGCATCCTATGGCGCAGCGACTCGCATCACAATCGAAAAACTCAACGACTGCATAGCGCTCGATCCGGGCGATTGTTTTTACACCCCAATATATTCGCCAGGGGGTGGCCCGGCGACGGACTACGAGATTAGCACCGACTTCGACGTCCTGGGTGGCAATGGCGATGATCGGCCAGCCCACGGACACCAAAGGGTTGTATCTGTACAGTGAATGTGACAAAGGCGGAACGGATCTCGCAGTGTCGGCACCCGCCTTTCCCGGCAACACCATGATCATCGCGGGCGATCTCAACCACGCGTTCCCACACACGGTTTACCCCGTTGTCTTCGACGGGAGCGCCGACCAAAATTACCTGGTCCAGTGGAAGGATGGTCCCAATTACTGTCCCGTGGGTGCGCCCGGCGTATCCGGCGTGATCAACACCACCTCTACGGGCTGCAACCTCATTGATGTATATGACCTCGGTCTCCAGGGCGGCATGGAATACCGCCTCAATTTTGAGGAGACAGGAGACGCCAACATCATGTGGCTCTCTATCAGAATCTCAACGGCGACACAGAGTACTGGGGGGACGTCCATACGCCGATTGGGAGTCTCGAACCCCATAACGGGCTACGTGTTCACCGCCCCTGCAAGCGATGTCTTCGGCCTTGTCATATTCGGCAAGGCAATAAACGGCTCGGGCACCTATTCGGTTGAGATCGAGCGCTACGACGACTGCACTCCGCTGCCTACAGAATCCTGCGTGACGTCGGTTGGCTACCCTCTGGACTTTTCGTTTGACGCCGGCTATACTGGGCCGTAGTCGGAGTCGTCCCCAGCGAGGGAGATGACAAAGATATCAATGTATTCACCGAGTGCGATGGAGAAGGGACGCTTCTTGCCACGTCAGGATATGTAAACGGCGCCGATTTCATCGTCGGCGATTTCAACCACATTACCGCGGGGACGTACAACGCCCGGATCACGTATGGAGATCCGGATGCCTTGTACTCATTCGATTCCGACCGTGGCATTTCACGCACTCGAAGATATTTTCCCGCTCAATACATTGGTTGAGGGAGCTCTCGGAAACTTCGGTATCGATTGTCGCCAACTGAAAGTATGGGATGTTTTTCTGGAAGCCGGCGAAACCTACCAGATCGGACTCACACGCAGCGGGCAATCAGATATTCACATCGCTCTCTTCTATAACCCCGGCATCGGCGACTATTGGGTGGGCAGAGCGAACAGCGAATGGGAAACCCCGGCCCATGCCACCTTCAACTATTCCCCTCCGGCGAGTGACTGGTACGGGCTCGTCGCGTTTGCAAACAAGCGGGAAGGCGCGGGCACTTACACGATTCGAATCGACCAGGTCGGGACTGGAACCGGCGTTGATCCGGAACCCATCGTCCCCGATCAGTTCGCGCTCTATCAGAACAGCCCCAACCCATTCAACCCGTCGACAGTGATCCGATATGACGTTCCGTCAGGGGGCGCCAACGTGAGTTTAAGAATATTCGATGTAAACGGCCGGCTCGTCAAAACGCTTGTCAGCGAGAGCCTCTCGCCTGGAGAGAAATCAGTCACATGGCACGGCGACGACAACAGCGGAAACCGGGTCGCGTCAGGTGTGTATTTTTACAGCATTGAAACACCGGGCTTCCGCGAGACACGGAAACTGGTTTTGATGAAGTAGAGTTTGAAAGGGGAACCCCCTGAAGGAGCCCGAGATGACAGCTTCGAACAAGTCCATCCGCTCAATTGTTTTTGTGGCCGGTTTTCTCGCGCGCCCTGCTCTGGGCAGGCGGCGCGACGCCCAGTGACCGCACTGACCGAAGGCGTTTGCCAGTCCGAGACCACCATACCCCAGGACTACTCGATAAATCAGTTCTACCACTACTGGGCGGTCGTGGGAGTGGTCCCGTCGAGTCCGGATGACAAGGATATCTATTTGTACCCTTCGTGCGGAACGGGTTCGCTGCTGGCATCTTCAACGGGAACGGACGGCACCGACTTTATCGTCGGGGATTTCAATCACAATGCGATCGGGACTTATTACCCGCAAGTCACATACGGCGGAGATGTCGCATATGATGTCTATTGGAATCAAGGCGGCGACATACTTCCCGTCGGCCCGTGGGTAAGCGGTTGGCTTGGCGGAACGGGCGCGGGCTGCAACATGATCCAGATCTATGATGTTTTTCTCGAAGAAGGCGCCGAGTACATGTTCTCATTCGCCCCCCAGATAGGTTTGACAGCCAACGTGGCGATCTTTCGCAACCCCTCGACGGGCGACTACTGGGCGGGCCGAGACGCGAGCGAATTCGAAATATCATCACCACAGAGTACGGGGCACTTCTACACAGCCCCCGCCAGCGACTGGTATGGCTTTGTTGTGTTCGTGCCGTGGAACACGTCGTCATCATGGTATTACTCCATCAACATCGAAAAACTCTCCGACTGCATTCCGATGGACCATGCCGTCTGTACCAACCACAAGCTCTACACCGTTGCCGACGGCCCCGCCAACAATTTTCACTTTTACCAGGAACGGGATTATTGGACGGCCTTCGCCGTAACTCCCGACACACTAGATGATATGAGCCTCTACCTGATCGACGCCTGTGACGCACTGGGCAACCAACTCGGCTCATCGTACAACGCGGGAGTCGGCCAGACTGAACTCGTCGTCGGTGACTTTGGCAGCGCACCGCTGCCCGCCGACCGGTATCCGTACTTGCAGAGCACCGAGTACGATCTCGACTTCACCGTCCAGTGGGATGGCGGCGCCGATTTGTTCTATCCCCCGAGAAACGAAATCGGCACGATGTCGGGAACCACCAGCGAGTGCAATGGGGTCAAGATCTGGGACTTGTATCTCGACGCGGGTCGTGAATACGAGTTTTTCTTCAATAAATGGGGCCAGAAGGATCCACATCTCTCCCTGTACAAGAACCCTGGCACGGGCGAATACTGGGGTGGAAGGGTCAGTGCGGAGTTTGAATTGGCAACCAGCGGCACCCACAACTACACAGCGCCGCAAAGCGACTTTTTCGGACTCGTCGTGTTTGCGGACAGCCGAAAAGATCACACGAGCGGATACGAGATCCAGGTCCAGGAACTCAACGACTGCATGCCTTTGACATCAATGGAATGCGTGTACACGTCGCGCTGGCCGAACGACTTCTCGTTCGCACAGAGCGCCGACTACTGGTCGGTGATCGGCGTGCTTCCCGCAGAGGGCGACTTAAAACGCATCGCTCTCCGCACACAGTGTGACGGCAAAGGCACCCTTCTCGCGGACTCCCCGGCATTTGGCGGCGCGTCTTTCATTGTTGGTGATTTCAACCACAGCGCGACGGGAACTTATTACGCCCATGTAACTGAGGGCGACCAATGGGAGACGTTCTCGGTTCAGACGGACAACGACACCGAACAGTTTCCGTACGACACGACCGTTGAGGGAGTCTACGATCACACCAGCGGTTGCGGCTCCATCAAGATCTGGGATGTGTATCTGGAAGCGGGAAAGACCTATCAAATCGGTTTCACCAGAAGCGGACTTGCCGATATGCGGCTCTCGCTGTTCAGAAACCCGGGCAACGGCAACTACTTTGCGGATCGCTTGTCGGCCCAATGGGAGCTCGGCGATTCGGAAACCGGCATCTTCATTCCCCAAACGACCGATTGGTACGGCCTTGTCGTTTTTGCGAACAAACTCTACAAAAAAGGTTGGTACTCGATCCGGATTTCGCCGACAAGCCCGGGCACCGGAGTCGAGCCGGATCCAATCGTCCCCGAAAAGTTCGCACTCTATCAGAACGCGCCGAACCCCTTCAATCCGTCGACGGTTATTCGTTATGATGTCCCGCCGGGCGGCGGACACGTATCGCTCGTCGTGTACGATGTAAACGGTCGGCTCGTCCGGTCACTCAAGAATGAAGTCGAGGCGCCGGGAGAGAAATCGGTCACGTGGGACGCGCGTGATGACAGCGGCGCACGGGTATCCTCGGGTGTGTACTTCTACCGACTCATCACACCCGGCTACACCGACACGAGGAAAATGGTGGTGACAAAATAAGCGCGCTGAAAGCGCGTGCTCAAGTACGAACACGCGCGGTTGGATCGACAGTCGAAGAAAGGGCCGCCGCGGCCTAAGGATACAGTCCCTTCACTTCGCCAAGACCGTAGTACTTTCGAAAGAAAAGAACAAGCGGCGACTTGGTATTGTCGAAGGTGGTTTTGAGGACGTTGCCATAAAATACCGTGTGGTCCCCCACCGTATGATGGGAATCCAACGAGCATTCGATCCACGCACGCGCGCCGGCAATCAGCGGCGCGCTTATTTTTTCCGCGTCGATGAGTTCGAACTCGGGCCGCACTATCTTGTCTTCTTTTTTACCCGACAACGTTCCGGCAAGCTCGGAAAGCGCCTTCTGATCGTCGGCAAGGATCGACAAACCAAACTCGCCCGACTCCAGGATGAGATCGTGGGTGAATCGCTGCGGCGCGATGCTCACCATCAAGATCGGCGGGTTCGATGACACCGGTGTAGTCCATCCCGCCGTCATCACATTGATTTTATCTCCGCTTTTCGCCGTCACCAGCGCGATGGGATCGGGAAACTGGCTCGAATAACTCGGCATGCAACCCTCCTGCTCGATGCACTATTTGTTTCGATTGTTTTGCGATTCCGTTATCACCAGAATGTAACGCGAGATCAAAAAAAGGGCAAGCGCTAAGCCGGGACGCGGCGGCGCGAGCCACACGCATCCCGGCACAAAACCGTTAATTCCAAAGCGATTCCATCGACATGAGGAGCCACGCCGCCGCGTAGCATACGGCCGCAACCTGGAGCGCGACGGCGAATCCCCATGTGAACGACACGAGTACAATGGCCGTCCCGCCGAGGACCGACGCGACGCCATTGACGGCAAACCCCCAGTCGACGAGCGTGCCTACACGAAGCGCGCCCTTCGGGAACGGGATTCCCATAAAGAACCCAAGGGGAAACACAAGCGCGCCCGCTGCAATCGCCCGCGCGATCATCGGAAGACCGGTGAGAGATGCCGTAATGAATTTCAAAAGGAAAAGCTCGACAAGAATCCACACGAGAATTCCAAAGAACGCCGAACTCACCGGTACGCGCCCGGCAAACCGGCTCCCCACACCCGACGCAATAAGAAGCGACAGGAGAACCGTAGCTATCGAATATACCGACGCGCCGATAAAGAGCGCGTATTTCTGGATCAAGACAACCTCGACCGACATAAACGCAACGCCGATGAGGAAGAAGTACAACCATCCCGCCGGACAAAGCTTCTCGCCCCGCGTCAGATAGGGGACGAACATCAGTGGAATCATCAATACAATAACCACGGCAAGAATCGTGAATATGATGATTTTTGACACCGGGAATCCGCTGAACTCCGCATACGGGTTGATTCCATCGAGTTTTTCGCGCGTAAAATTGCGCCACAGCCCCAACTGCGCCACAAACGGCCGATCGTCGGTGCACGGTGATATGTTGATCTTCGACGAGTCGGCGGCGGCCCTCCACCCATTGGTGACGATCTGATTCACAATGTTTGATTCGAGCGAATCGGGGGCCGGGTAGAGATACTCGATAAAATCGTGTCTCTCGTCGCGCATCGCCTTGTAGGCGTCGCGGCGAATCTCATCGGTGAGCGGGCGCTTCGAGAGGAGCAGGAGGTTGCGGCGGAGCTTGGGCAAATTGTAGACGGTGAAATGATCGGTCGGATTCTCCACACCGAGATCGTTCAACGCGTCTATCAACTCCGCGACGAGACGCGGCATGTACACCTGGTGCTCCATCGACAAAAAACCGTCGTCGGTGAGCGCTTGCCAGTAGTCTTTGAATGCTTCGGTGGTAAAGATATAGTTTTCCGCCAGCGCGAATGACCCCGACCCGAACGCCGCCCATGTATTCGAGCTCAACGAGTAAATGACATCAAATTTGTTTTTGTGCCGCCGGACATAGGTGCGCGCATCCTCGCTGATTACCTTCACTCTTGGATCTTTGAATATGTGTCCCGAAAACTCGGCGCAGGTGACGAGCCGTCCCGTCGAATCGACCACCGATGAATCCCGGACGATATACCCTTTTGGGTCGCCCTCGAGCATCATCTTGTTGATGTGCGGATTGACCTCGACCGCGTGGATTTCCGTAGCACCGTACATCAGCGCCTGAATCACATCCTGACCCGCCCCCCGATCCCAGTGACAGAAACGTGCAGTCATCGAACTGATCGATCAGATACCCACATCGATGTTCCACCCTTCGGGACCCATCTCCTTCTCGAACGCTTCCCAATCGCCGTCGAAAGGAATCACCGGCGAGTTCGCGACGTTGTCGACATTGATTCCCCTGTAATACCCGCCGTAGATGTACATCTTGACCTTGGACATCGCATCCCAGTGCTTGTATAGCACGGGAGCCCGTTCTTCCCTTTGCTGCCTCGAGAAGCGTGTCGGCGCGTCCGTCCATCAGAAAAACAAGCACGATGATTACCCGACGGGGAATGATCTTGAACCACCAGCGCGCCGCCACCAGCGCTGCCAAGAGCATTGGCAATGGCCAGCCAGAAGACAGCGGTCGGCGTGCCCATCTTGTTCATGAATACGATCGCCACAAAAACACCTAGGCCGGCGCCGATAAGATCCGCCGAATACAGCCGGGCATTTCCTCATGGTGCCTCTTGAACGACGATGGCCAGCGCGATTCCGCCAAAAAAAACGGCATCCCGAGCAAGCAGGAGGGTCAGGACAAATCGCCCTATCATCACCCAGTTTCCGTAAACATCAACGCGAAATCAATCCCCAGCCGAAAAACCATGGGAGGCCCCAGTATCGCGAACACGCCGGCGAACGCAAGCCAAACACCCATTCCAGCTCGGGCCGATCGAACCCCGGGACACAGCCGCGCGCCCAGCGCTCCAAGACCCATCCCCATCACGGCGAGCGAAAGCATCAAGAATGCATAGGTGTAAAAAAACTCGGCCGAGAATAACCGAGTCCAAACGAGCTCCAGTGAGAGGAGCGTGATCGACATCAAGCCGACAACGAGCGTACGTTGATTCATGCGACGTGGCCTCCCCGCTTTTTCGATCCGACCTCCTAATATTTAAGGATCTACGGCAAAAAGTGATTTGCGGTTGCGTTTTTCTGAGGAGTCTTGTTCACTGGGCACGAACCCCAGCCACAAGAACGGTGCCCGACGTGATTTCCATTACCGACACACTCTCCATCGCCGAGGACGAGATCCACCTCGAATTCATCCGATCCTCGGGCCCTGGGGGTCAGAACGTCAACAAGGTGTCGACGGCCGTCCAGCTACGTTTTGATGTGAAGGGATCGCCGTCGCTAACCAACGACATCCGGCGAAGATTGTTAAAGCTTGCGGGGAAAAGAATGACCGACGAGGGCGTGCTCGTAATAACCGCGCAGCGGCACCGGACCCAGCAGGCCAACCGCGAAGACGCGATCGAACGACTCGTCGCAATGATAAAGAAAGCGGCAACCCCACCAAAGCCGCGCCGGAAAACAAGGCCGACGAAGGCTTCGAAGGAACGCCGTTTGGAAGACAAACGCCACCGCGGCGCAAGAAAGCGCCAACGCCGCGACGCCAGCGAAGACGACTAACTACCTAAAAATAAACGGAGCGCGGGTCCTGTCGCCGATTTCCCGTAGCGAAGCGGAGTGCGGGGTGTCGTGCTCAGATGCTGCAACTACCTCAGCGGTAAGCCCACGCGTGCTCGCTCCGACTCCGCCGGCTTAGAGACTGTGGGACTCGAGCGCCAAGGTCCTCCCGCTCGGCGCTCGCTCCGCTTCGCCGCTTCGGGGGCCCCACCGGCGAGCGAAGCGAAGTGTGGGTGCTTGGCTCAGAAGCTTCAACAACCCAAACCGTAAACAGCCACCCGCGCACGCTCACTTGGCTTTGAGAAGCCTCGCCGCCTTGCGGTAATCCTTCGGTTTTACCCAAAGAATCATCCCGAAACGCCCCTTGCCCGCGTAGACCGCGTCCGCCGCCGTAATACTGATATTCTCGTCGGCGAGCTTCTTTATGTGTTTGAAAGCAACACCAACGCCGTCGGCCCCGTGGATGAGAAAGCCCTTTTTGGGCTTACTCAGTTCCCATCCGTTCTCTCTGAAGACCTTTCGAACAGCGCCGATATCCTCGGTGACAAAATCGAGCTTAGCTTTGCCGCCCTTTGTTGGAAATCCGCTGAACGCGGTGAGGTTGACCCCAACACGCTGGAGTTCAGCAAGCACCTTGACGCCCTGAGCGGCGCGGTTGGTGACGACGGTGTTGCAGTAGGTCACTTTCTTGACGATATCCGCCATGAGACATCCTCCTTCCAGGAATTCTACCCGATTACCCCACACGCGCTCAACGGACGTTTCGCGCGCTTTGGGGGCCCCATCGGCCACCGCCCAGGCTTACGGCACCGTCACGACGGGAGCGTTGTCTGATTCCCTCACTTGCTCGCGCAGATCGAGATAAACATTGGCAAGCGCGAGGCGCGTCACCGGCCAGGACACATACACCCCGACGCCGAGGCACAGAAGCCCCAGGATGTTGATCATAACAAGGAGGCAATAAAAGAAGAACAACTCAAGCTTTAGACCGTCGGTCATCCGCGCGCTGATCTTGAATGCCTCGATTGGATCGAGATCTTCTTCGACGATAAGATAGCCGTAGAAGCCGTACTTAATCGCCAGATAGATACCGGGCAGCACCAGCGCCAGCAGCCCGGCGAAAATAATCATGTAATAGAGAAATGAAGCGATAAGAAACTTGATGAGAACGGACATACCGCTGATAAGATGCTCAAACTTCGCTTCCCCGCCCCTGACCAGTTTGAGCGCGACGGTGAGGATACCGATTTCGACAAGCGCCACTGCAATGCTGTAGCCAAACCGGATCATTACCTCTATCGGAAACGGCAGCTTGTCCCCCAACACCTCCGCCCGCTCGATGACAGCGTAAGCAACGGATACAATGACGAACACCGCGACGAGATAAAACGCGTTCGCCTTGAAAATCTCCCAGCCAGCGCGAATTGACCGGCCCATCTCGAAACCGCGAACTGTGGTCAACAAATCCCTCCCGAAAATCGTTGTGAAGCGCGAATACGTGTTTTTCGTGTGCGCTCAAAGTTATCTAATTGACATCTATTGAGATACGAACTTCCCCACTGGACATGAATTCTATCATCTCACCCCATCATATGAAAAGCCCGTATTGCCCGGACTGATCCATCATCCGACACCCTTAAATAGTTTGGAATTCTATAACTTATTCGATAGAATACGTGAATATTATTTCTTTTGTTCCACTCAGGAGGTCGCAATGTCAGCTCCAACCATTATAGAGAGACGAACACGCAATCGTTCGCCGAAGAGCCTCAGATGCTGGCTCTCCAGCGCGGGCGCTTCTCTCATGCGCCAGGGCGCCCTGAACGTTTTGGCAACGTTCGCCGTTTTTTGTGTTCTCACCGTGACGTTCTTCATGGGTCCCTCGCCGGTTTGGGCGGAGGAAGGCATGTGGACACTGAACAAGCTCGACAAGGCCCCGGCCGACAGGTGGCACACCAACGGGCTCGAACTCGACATCAAAGAACTCTACAACCCGAAGGGCCCCGCACTTTCCGACGCGATCGTGCAGCTCGGCGGCGGGACCGGGTCTTTCGTGTCGCCGAGCGGACTCATTCTTACCAACCATCACGTCGCGTTTGGCGCGCTCCAGCGTCAAAGCTCGGTTGAAATAAACTACATCGAAGACGGTTTTCTCGCCCGGGCCCACGCCGATGAAATCCCGGCGCTCGGGTACACAGCACGCGTGCTCCTCGACATCAAAGACGTCACCAAAGACTCCATGAAAGGCGTCAAAGACAAGATGTTGGACAAGGAGCGCCACGACAAGATTGAGGAAAACAACAAAAAGATCGTAAAAAAGGCCGAAGATGGAAAGGATGTGGAGGCGGTCGTCGCCAGTTTCTACGGCGGATCGGAATATTATCTGTATACCTATTTCAAGATCAAGGACGTTCGCATCGTCTACGCGCCACCCGCGTCGATCGGCGTCTACGGCGGGGACATCGACAACTGGATGTGGCCGCGTCACACCGGTGATTTCTCGTTCTTCCGCGCGTACGTCGCGCCCGACGGATCGAGCGCCGAGTTCGCCGACGAAAACCTCCCTTACCAGCCCAAAAGACACCTCGCGTTCTCCGTCGCTCCGTTGAAAGAGGGCGATTTCACCATGGTCATGGGATTCCCGGGGCGCACCAGCCGTTATCGTTCGTCCTACTCGATCGATTACAGCATCAATAAGTATTACCCGACATCGATCAACCGTTACCGCGATCTTCTCGACATCGTCGAGGAAGAAGCCGCGATGAACCCCGAAGCGGGTATCAAGAACGCGTCGACGATCCAGATGCTCAACAACGGCTACAAAAACAATATCGGCATGCTCGAGGGACTCAAAAAGGCCGACCTCGTCCAGGCCAAGCTCGACGAGGAAAAGGCCCTCACGGAATACATGGCAACCGACGAGAAGCTGCAGAAGGAGTACGGCGATGTCCTCGACGGAATCGGCGCCCAGTACAAAGAGTACCTGCAGTTTGCCGAGTTGAACTCCATCGCCGCATGGATGGGGTACATTTCGACCGGCACGCGGTCGGCGTATACGATTTACAAGTGGGGAAACGAACACGAGAAGAAGAACGATCTCGATCGCGACCGCGGCTTCCAGGATCGTGATATGCCGCGGGTCAAGAAAGGTCTCGAGCTTGCCGACCTTCGTTACGACGAACAAACGGATAAGCGGGTTCTCAAGTATTTCATGTTGAAATCACTGGATTGCCCCGAAGGCCAACACATCCGTGCCATCGAACCCGTGATCGCCGGGCTGTCGCAGGAAGAAATCGAGCCGGCAATCGCCGCATACGTCGATCAACTCTACGCGGGCACCAAGGTGACGGACAAAGAAGAGCGGATGAAGATGTTCGGCATGTCCAAAGCCGAACTAATGAAACTCGACGACCCAATGATCAATTTCGCCGCGAGCCTCGAAGCCCAGCGCAAAGAGCTCGAGGACAAGACCGACGCTTTTTCGGGAGCGCTACAGAAACTCCGCCCAAAACTTATGGAGCTTCGACAGGCGTACCAGAACAAGCTTCTCTACCCCGATGCCAACAGCACCATCCGCTTTTCGGCGGGCAAGGTCATGGGCTACGCGCCGGCCGACGCGGTTACGTACGATTTCCAGACGCGCCTCCAGGGCGTAATGGACAAAGAAACCGGCGAAGACCCGTTTATCGTCCCAGAGGCACTGAAGGACCTTTACGAAGCCAAGCACTTTGGCCGTTACGCGGACAAAAAGCTCGGTGATGTACCGGTCTGTCTGTTGACGACCAACGACTCGACGGGCGGAAACTCCGGCAGCCCGATCTTGAACGGCAAGGGCGAAGTCATCGGCGCGCTCTTTGACGGCAACTACGAGGCAATGGCCTCGGATTACTTCTTCATTCCCGAGCTCACACGGGCCATCCACGTGGACTCGCGGTACATTCTGTTTATCGTCGACAAATTCGCCGGCGCGACGGAACTGATGAACGAGCTTACGATTCACGGCGGTGGGAGCCTGTAACAAACGGTGTGATTCATTATAGTGGGGACTATGCACCGACAGGCCGTGAGGGGTGCGCCGGGTTGACGACGTGAAGCATCGTCGACCGGCGCGCGTACTGAGACAAGTGGTTGCGTTATGGGCGCACCCTTACCCGCCAACCCGGTTTGATTTTTGAGTTGCCTTCCGATTTGAAAAGTTATTCCCTGCCGCCGTTCATCCCACCCGGCGGCATCACCCAGCATCCAACTCGAGGGGAGATCACATGCTACCCATGGGCGGTTCCACACCAATGGCCGCGAACCAAAAGGGTTTTCCTCCGACATTTTGGATCGCAAACCTGATGGAGATTTTCGAACGGATGGCGTGGTATGGATTCTACGCCGTGTCGTCTCTCTACATCACCGGTTCGGTCACCGAAGGCGGCCTGGGGCTTACCAGCGAACAGAGAGGTATCATCCAGGGAATCATTCCGTTTCTCTTGTATCTCTTCCCCGTCGTAACCGGAGCGCTGGGCGACAAGTTCGGATTCAAGAAAACGTTTTTCGTCGCATACCTCATTATGACCCCCAGTTACTGGCTCATGGGTCAGCCGGGCGGATTTTGGGGGTTCTTCTTTACCTTCATGCTCGTCGCGGTCGGCGCGGCGACATTCAAACCGGTCGTTGTCGGAACGGTCAGTCACGCGACTACATCGAAGAACAAGGCGATGGGGTTTGGTATTTTTTACATGATGGTCAACATCGGTGGTTTTGCCGGTCCCATCGTCGCGGGTATTGTCCGCAACAAGCTTGGCTGGACCTGGGTGTTCAACATGAGTGCGATCTGGATCGCATTCAACTTCCTCTGGCTCTTCCTGTTCTATAAAGAACCGGAAGGCCGCACATCGGCGCTCGAAGAGGAACTCAAAGAAGCCAAAGCCCGACTGGCAGAAACGGGACACCTCGAAAAGCTCGAGCGCCGGGATCCGCCGCAGTTTTGCGCCGCGTCGCTTCGGCTTCTTCCCACGTTCGCCGTCGCGGCCCTTCTTCTCGGCTGGATACCAACGGCTATCGCGCTTGGCGGGATTTCTCTTGTATCGGTTTTTATTCGCCTTCTTTATGCGGTCGTCCCCGTCGATGTCAAACTTCTTCTCAAGAAAACGGGTGAGGACATCGTCGAAGTGCTCGGTAACGGCGGTTTCTTTATCATGGCGATGGGATCGATCTTCATTCTCATGCTCGCCGGCGGGAACTGGATCACATGGACGCATTGTTTGATTCTCAGCGCCGTCCTCATTCTTGGGAATCTCGCCGTCGATTATCTCTACTTAAAAAAGAAGAGCTTCTCGGAAGGGCTGTGGCAGCCCGCGCAGATTGGCGACTGGCGATTTGTCCTCTATCTCGTCATCCTTTCCGGGTTCTGGACCGAGTTCAACCAGCTCTTTATCACGATGCCCGAGTACATCCGCGATTACACCAACACACATGACATCCTCACCTGGCTTGCCGGTGTGTGTGCGGCGCTCGGTCTCAACGGCTGGGCGGATGGAATTCGCACTTCGATGGCGTCGGGCTACCAGATCAACCCCGAATTCCTTGTGAATATCGACGCCGGAGCGATCGTCGCGTTTCAGGTTGTAATCTCGGCGATCTGTGCAAAGTGGAAGCCGTTCACGACCATGATAGTCGGAACGATCCTCACCGGGATCGGAATGGGTATGGGCGTATACGGAGAGATGGGTTGGATCGTGGTGCTCGCGATCTTTATCTTTGCCATTGGCGAAATGATGGCGAGCCCCAAGAGCCAGGAATATGTCGCGCGGATCGCGCCCAAGGCGAAGACGGCGATGTACATGGGGTATTACTTCGTTGCGATCGCGCTCGGCAATCTCTTTGCCGGCATCCTCTCCGGGCAGATGTACGGTCACTACGGCCGCGATCTCCAGCAGCCCGGGAAGATGTGGTTGATATTCGGTGCGATCGGAATCGCAACCGCAGTCGTTCTATGGCTTTACGACCTTCTTGTCGTTCGCCGGGCGCCGCAAGCGGCGGAAGAGGCCGAGTAGACGGTTCGCCCGACGTGTGGTATCGTATTCGGCCTCAGCCATCCACGGCTGGGGCCGATTCTTTGTCCGGTCAGAACCGTGGTCCATTCAACAACTATCACACGGGAGAACAAAGTCAGATGGCAAGAGTTTTTGACGAATACGCCGAACATTACGATTCGTGGTTTTTAAAAAACACGAGTGTTCTCGAATCCGAAGTTCTTCTTATCAAACATTTTCTAACGATCCCGGGACGAACATTGAGTGTCGGATGCGGGAGCGGTCTTTTTGAACACATTCTGCGCAACGAACACAACATCGACATCCGTGACGGCCTGGAACCGGCGGAGAACTTTGCCGAGATTGCCCGCAAACGCGGAATGACGGTCAAGATCGGACAGGCGGAGGACCTTCCTTTCGATGACGGTGAGTTCGAAGTCGTTTTGCAGAACGGAACACCGGGATACATCGAGGATCTCGAAAAAGCGTTCAGAGAAGCGTTTCGTGTTCTCAAAACCGGCGGGTCGATCATCGTCGCCGACGTCCCCGCCGAAAGTTCGTACGGGCTACTCTATCGGCTCGCCGCGCTCATCGGCACGTGGGACGATGAGTCATTGAAAGTTCTTGCACCCGAGCATCCGTACCCGATCGAGTTTGCTTCGGCGGCCCGGTGGCGCCCGACCGAAGAAAAGATTCGTCTTCTCGAATTGACTGGTTTTGTGGATCTCGAATTTGCCCAGACGCTAACCCGTCACCCGAAGTTCTCGAATGACGAGCCCGAGGCCCCGGTCGAAGGATACGACCGAGGGGATTACATTGCGATAAGAGCAAGAAAGCCGTAAGGAGTCTGCCATGCTTCGCGTTATCGCCGTCACGTTTTCGTTGTTGCTCGTAACAATCCTGATGCCGGTCTCGGCGACCGGGACCACACTTGCCGGTCACTGGGAGGGGCCCATCCAACTTCCCGGCCAGGCGCTCGATGTTCTCGTCGACATCACGCAAAACGATGACGGGACCTGGGCGGGTACCATCGACATCCCGCTCCAGGGGGCGAAAGGGCTCGAACTGCGGGACGTATCTATCGACGGCGCGAAAGTGACGTTTGGAATTGTCGGCCCACCCGGTGAACCGACATTCAACGGAACACTCTCCGATGACGGCGCGACAATTCAGGGCGACTTCACCCAGGGAGGGCAGTCGTTTCCCTTCTCTCTCGAACGAAAGGGTGACGCCGCGGGTCGGGCCGGTCCTTCAACGGGCGATGCGCTCGAAAACATAGACGCTCTCATCGAAGAAACTATGAAGACATGGAACGTCCCCGGCCTGGGTGTGGCGATCGTAAAAGACGGCGAGCCGATCCTCGTAAAAGGTTACGGACTGCGCGACATTGAGAAAAAGCTCCCCGTCACAGAGAACACCCAGTTCGCCATTGGTTCGTCGTCGAAAGCGTTTACGTCGCTTACGCTCGGAATGCTCGTCGAACAGGGCGTCATCGACTGGAATGAACCCGTCCGGACCTATCTTCCCTCGTTCGAACTCGATGATGATTTCGCAAGCGAACGGATGACACCGCGTGACCTTCTCTGCCATCGTTCGGGACTTCCGCGTCATGACCTCATGTGGTACGGATCGACGGCGTCCCGCGAGGAGATTTTCAGCCGGCTCAAATATCTCGAACCCAACGAGGACTTCAGGACCGTCTTCCAGTACCAGAACCTGATGTTTATGACGGCAGGCTATCTGGCCGGACAGGTAACAGGAACGAGCTGGGAATACCTCGTTGCCAACCGGATCTTCGATCCGTTGGGAATGGATAACAGCAATGTCTCGGTCGATGTAATGCAGCGCTCGCAGGACCACGCGTATGGATACGAGGAAAAGGAAAATAAAGACACCAAGGAGAAAGAGCTCGAGCTGATGCCGTTCAGAAATATCGATACGGTGGGACCCGCGGGATCGATCAATTCGAGCGCACACGACATGGCCAGGTGGGTTCTTCTTCAACTCAACAAGGGAGCATACGGCGACGTCCAGCTCGCTACGCCGGCGACCATGGCCGAGCTCCATCGCCCGCACGCTATCGTCACCGGAGGGATGTTCGCACAGCTCCTCAAACAGCCCGAGCTTCCCCACATGATGTACGGACTCGGGTGGTTTGTTCAGCCGTACCGTGGGCACGAATTGATCCACCACGGCGGCAACATCGACGGGTTCTCCGCGATGGTCGCGTTTATGCCCGATGACAACGTCGGCGTCGTATTGCTTTCCAACAAGAACGGTACACCGCTCCCCATCCCTCTCGCGTTCAGTATTTTTGACCGACTCCTCGGTTTTGAGGAGACCGACTGGAACGGCCGCTACAAACTGGTGTGGTCGCAACTCGAAGGGGCGCAGGACGAAACGGAAGCTCTTGAAGATATCAACAGAAAAAAGGACACGCATCCGTCGCACGACCTCGACGACTACGTCGGCGACTACAAACACCCGGGGTACGGCCAGATACAAATAACCAAAAACGCAGAAGCCCTCAAAGTCACTTTCAACGGAATGTCGTCCAATCTCAAACACTGGCATTTCGATGTTTTTCGCGCGTCGGAGGAACCGTTTGACGGTCTCAAGTTTTCATTTCTGAACAACCTCAACGGCGACCTGGACAAGCTTGCCATAACCCTCGAACAAACGGTTGCCGCCATCGAGTTCGACAAAGAACCTCCGCGGGAAATGTTCGAACGCGACTTTCTCGAGCAGTTCGTCGGAGAATACGATCTTATGGGCATTGCCGTGACGGTAGAAATCAAAGGCGGCCACGCGCTCGCCGTCACCGTCCCGGGCCAGCCGAGATACGATCTCGAGCCCTTCATGGGGACCGAGTTCACACTCAAAGGCGCAGAGGGCGCCAGCATCCGCTTTGTGATCGACAACGGCGCGGTGACCGAAGCGGTGTTCATCCAGCCGAACGGCGTGTTCTCGGCCAAGCGTAAAACGTGACGACCGAGGTCTTGCCGTATCAAACCTAACAACAATCAGTTACACTCTTTTCGCGCCGGCGAGACTTTTGTTGGAAGGCACGAAAAACCTTGTGATCCGGCTTGACTGGCGTCTTTTTGGTGCTATCCTCCTTTTTTGCTTTTCTCCGCTTTTTTGAGCACACGTTTGTGGGTATTAGAGTGAGGGGATGGGAATCATGCCACACGAGATAAATTTCGACAAAAATGGCAATATCCTTCTGACCGTCAAGTGGCGGCCAATCGTTAAGGTGCTCGCGGTTCTTGCGATCACCATTGCATCCGGTTATCTGCCGCTCGAGGGGCTGACCGAAGCGTCGCGAATTTGCCTTATGATTTTTGTCGGCGCTGCCGGCCTCTGGGTCACCGAAGCGATCCCGCCTTTCGCAACAGCAACGATGGTAATCGTACTTTGCGTTTATCTTCTCGGACAACCCGAAGGACCGCTTCACCTTCAATCGACCGGCATCACCACCAGTTATCAAATATTCTTGAACCCGATCGCGAGCCCGGTGCTCGTTTTATTTTTTGGCGGCTTTATTCTCGCCGTGGCGGCGGCCAAACACGGTCTTGACGTGCGTCTCGCGAAAGCATTCATCAAGCCGTTTGGCACGCATCCAAAGATGGTTCTCCTCGGCGTTATCCTCACGACGGCCGCGTTCTCGATGTTCATGTCGAACACAGCCACGGCGGCGATGATGGTTGCGATCATGGGCCCTCTTTTTAAACGTTTTGAGAACCGCGACCCGTTCAAGAAGGCGATCGTGCTGGCCGTTCCGTTTGCCGCCAATATCGGTGGAATGGGAACAATCATCGGCACGCCGCCGAACGCCGTCGCCGCATCGGTTCTTGGCCAACTCGGGCATCCGGTTTCGTTTGTGAGGTGGATGATCGTCGCGGTCCCGATCGTCGCAGTAATGTTGTTTGCCCTTTGGTATCTTCTGATCAAGATTTTTAAACCGAGGACCGACAACTTTGAGATGCTTTTCCCGGACAACCTCAAACTCACATGGGATCTGGTCGTTGTCGTCGTCACGTTTATGGTGACTGTGTTCTTGTGGCTCACCGGCCCGTTGTTTCACATACCGTCGGCCGTCGTCGCGATGATTCCCATCATGGTGTTTACCATGTTCGGCATCATCGGCCGCGAGGACTTAAAACAGATCGAATGGCACGTGTTGATCCTCATAGCGGGTGGACTGACACTCGGCGTCGCGATGAAACAAACGGGACTCTCCGATGTCCTCGTAGGGTACATCTCAGCGACTCCGATGCCGGCGATCGCACTCCTCGTTGTGATGGCGGTCTTCTCCGTCGTCATATCGAACTTTATGAGCAACACGGCCGCGGCCAACCTTATGGTCCCGATCGCCGTTTCGCTGGGTGTGTTCTCGCCGGTGCTCGGCGCGGTCGCTATCGCTCTTGCCTGTTCGCTGGCGATGAGCCTCCCGATAAGCACACCACCCAATGCGATCGCGTTTGCCACCCAGGTTATCGAAACCAAGGACATGGCCAAATATGGTACAATTGTTTCCGTGATCGGCATTGTTGTAATGTTCGCCGTGCTTTATATTGCCTTTGGAGTTCTCAATATAATGTAGAGGCTGGTAATGAGCGACAAACGGCAAGAAGATTTTCATGTCGATGACGTTGATGATCCGCGCGGAGGCAGCGCCGCGGAATCGATGAGTTCTCGAGGACCCGAACACAAGGGCACCGGCAAACCGGACATACCGGTGGTCAAATTCAGAAACCGTCCACAGCGGCAAGGATCGAACAAGATGACGCTGCTCATCGGCGGCGCCGCGCTGGTAGTCGTAATCATTCTTCTTCTCAAACTTTTTTGAGATGCCCGACGACCCGAACACAAAAGATGGCGCCAACGATCGAGACACACGGGCCGAAACACTGCTTCGGCTTCTCGATGAGCTTACGCGCGAACTCCACCCGCACCGGCCGCCTTCGGCCCGTATCACAATTGACAGTTCTATCGATAATGAAATCGGCCTCGACAGTCTCGCACGGCTTGAACTCCTGCCGCGTGTCGAGGATCGTTTCGGGGTGACGCTCCCCGAACGCGCGTTTGCCGACGCGGAAACGCCGCGAGATCTCCTTCGAACCATCCAGAGCGCCCAGTCGGGCTCGCGCAACAAGAAAACGCTCAAAGCCGCTCCCGTTGACCTCGGAGACGCGGAAGAGGCGCCGCGGACGGCGACAACGCTTGTCGAGGTCCTCGACTGGCATGTCGCGCACCACCCCGATCGGCCGCACATTCGTTTCTATCAGGACAACGGCGATGGAGAGGTCATCACTTTCAAAGACTTGAAAGAAAACGGCGCGCGTGTCGCCGGCAGTTTTTTCAAACAAGGGCTCAAAACGGGCGAACCGGTGGCATTGATGCTCCCGCCGACAAAGGAATACTTTTATTGTTTCGCGGGGGTGCTTCTCGCCGGCGGGATCCCCGTGCCACTCTACCCGCCCTCCCGTCCATCCCAGATCGAAGAACATCTTCGGCGGCATGAATCCATACTCCAGAACTGCGCGGCGGTTGCGCTCGTTACCGTCCCCGAGGTCCTCCGGTTTGGCAAGTTGATGAAACCCCGCGTTGAATCACTGCAACACGTTCTGACCCCGGAAGATCTTTTTGAGGGATCAGAAACCTACGAACGGCCCGACACGGGAGCCGACGACATCGCGTTCCTGCAATACACTTCGGGGAGCACCGGCAATCCGAAAGGCGTCATCCTTACGCACGCGAACCTGCTCGCGAATATCCGCGCAATAGGCGACCGTACAAACATGGATTCGACAGATATCGCCGTGAGCTGGCTCCCGCTTTATCATGACATGGGTTTGATTGGGGGTTGGTTCTGTAGTCTGTACTTCGCATCTCACCTGGTCATCATGTCGCCAATCGATTTCATCGGACGCCCCGAACGATGGTTTACGGCAATCCACCGTTACCGGGGGACGCTCTCGGCCGCGCCCAACTTCGCATACGAAATCTGTCTACACAGACTGCGCGACGAACAGGTCAAAGACCTGGACCTGAGTTCGTGGCGTGTGGCATGCAACGGAGCCGAACCGGTCAGTCCCGATACGGTAGAACGCTTTATCGAGAGATTCGCGCATATCGGCTTTCGCCCGGAAACGCTTATGCCGGTTTATGGACTGGCGGAAAGTTCGGTCGGTCTGACCTTCCCTCCGTACGGCAGACCGCCGATCGTCGCGCGCATCCAGCGGGAACCATTTACTCTCGAGGGGCATGCGTTGCCGGCGGAACCGGATGACGGAACGGCAATTCAGTTTGTCGCGTGCGGCCGCCCGCTCGCCGGCCATGATGTCCGCATAGTCGACTCCGGCGGAAGCGAACTACCCGACGGGCGTGAAGGCCGGCTACAGTTCAAGGGCCCGTCGACAACAAGCGGCTACTACAGAAACAAAGAGGCGACAGAACGGCTTTTTGACGGCGAGTGGCTGGAGTCCGGAGATCTCGGGTACATATCCAATGGGGACGTTTATGTTACCGGGCGCTCCAAGGACGTGATCATTCGCGCCGGCCGGAATATTTACCCCCAGGAACTCGAAGCGGCCGTGAGCGGTGTCGGCGGTATTCGCAAGGGGAACGTCGCCGTATTTGGATCGACCGACTACGAATCGGGAACCGAACGGCTCGTGATCGTGGCGGAAACCAACGAGAAGGATCCCGCGGCGCTCGAGCAAATCCAAAAAGATATTTACGCTCTCACCAATGACGTCGTTGGACTGCCCCCCGACGATGTGGTGCTCGCTCCGCGCGGCTCCGTCTTGAAAACATCGAGCGGAAAAATCCGCCGATCCGCCAGCCGGGAACTCTACGAGCGCGGCGACATCGGCAAACCGGCGCGGGCCGTATGGTGGCAGATGGCGCGGTTGACAGCGGCGGGCCTCATCCCCTCTTTTCACCGTTTTTGGCGGCGCGTGTCGGAGAGTATTTTTGCCGTGTATGCCGTCAGCGTGGCGACATTTTTCTGGCTGTGCTCTTTGGTCGCCATCACCGTCGCTCCACGTTTTGAAGATCGATGGAAAGCGGTCCGTTGGGCCGCTGGCGCGATGCTCCGCGCCACGCGGACGCCCTTCGTCGTTCGCGGCACGGAAAACATTCCACGGGACCGGCACTCCGTGATCGTCTCGAACCACGCAAGCTATCTCGACAGTTTTGTTTTGTGTGCAGCGCTCCCCGTCCCGGTTTCGTTCGTCGCCAAAGCGGAACTGAAGAACAACTTCATACTTCGCCATTACCTCACGCGCCTTCGCACCGAGTTTGTCGACCGGTTCGACAAGCAGCGTGGAACCGCCGACGCAAGGCGGATCGTTCGCCACGCCCGCGAAGGACGCACACTCATGTTCTATCCGGAGGGTGGGATGGAACGGCGGCCGGGACTCCGTCCCTTCAAGATGGGCGCATTCGCCGCGGCGGCGGACGCCAACCTGCCCATCGTTCCTCTCGCAATCCGCGGCACCCGGTCGATTCTCCGCCCGGATTCTTATTTGATCCGGCGGACCACAGTGACCATCGATGTTGGTGAAATCATAGAACCGGCGGAAGTGAGGAAGGACAGCCCGGAAGCCGATACGTGGGCGATCGCGGTCAAGCTTCGTTCACGATCGAGAGAATACATCCTCAAGCACTGCGGCGAACCCGACCTCGGAGAACTCCGGGGCAAGTGAGTCCAGCGCGGGGCTAATCCTCGATGTGACCAAGAGCGTTGCGGATGCTCGCGCGGATCGCCTCTTCGTAGAGCGCGTGGACGTCCTGGTAGTTGATTTCGAGCTCTTCTTTGTCGATCGAGGCGTACCCCGTGGCCGTTTTCACGTCGTGCACGGCATCGAGATTAGCGATCTCGATTCTGACTCTGAACTCGGCAGTAATCGTTTCCTTGCGTTCACCGGCGAGATAAGACTGCTTCCCCTCCAACACGTAAACCTCCACCGAAACCGTTTTCGTCCCCGGCGAGAAATAACTTTGTGTTTCCCCACTGATGATCTCTCTGTGTTCATCGAGAAGCGCCGGTCTTATGACGTCCTTCTGCCCGACGATAGTCCAGTCGGGCATGTGGAGCAGCCGATCCGGTTCTTCGACACCGGAACGATCGTCGAAAACATCTATGACGGATATGTTCGCATGGAAATCTATTGCGACCGGCGTCGAATCGGCCGGTTCGATGGCTTCGACCGGTTGCTCCGGCTGCGCGTCCTTGACGACGTCCTTTTTTGCACATCCCACCGCGACGACAATCATCGCCGCCGCAAACAATGTTATCTTTTTCACAACTCGTCTTTTCGTTTCAGTTGACTCATGTTTATTGTGAAGGGTGGGACAGCTTAGCATATTTTTGTAAATGCGCCCCGGCAAATTGGTCGGGCGTGCTTACGACCGAGTATGTCCCCAGCTACTTTCTCCTCGGGCAGGTGTACGAGCGGAAGGGCGACACGAGGTTGGCCATCGCAAACTACCGCAAATTCCTCGAATTCTGGAAAACGGCGGACAAGGATCTCGTGTTACTCGAGAATGCAAAGCACCATCTCACGGGTCTCGGACCCTCGACAACTCCGTACCGGGTTTTATGACAACCAGTTACACAGCAGAACAATCTGCAGCAACGCTCGCCCTCACATCCAAAATTTCGTCGTCCCCACCGAACCCACCACCCTGGCATATTAATTGCGCTTTTCACGCTTATCGGCCATGAATGGCCAAAATTGCACTGCACTCAAACGCCGCCGATCAGGCAATCTATGCGAATTTTTAGAGGATTTACAGATTACCCCAAGGACCGCGATCTCGCCGGCGTGGTGAGCGCCGCCATTTTTTCTGTGAGCGATAAGCTCGCCCATCTCGACGGCGAAAACCTCTCTCTCACCGAGGCCTCAAGAAAGATCCTTTTTGAAATCCCCTGCGCGAAACAGGAGGGGACGGACCCACTTTCGCCTGGCCGCTTTTCACGTTTGCCTCGCGCCCGGTGGACGCTTCGATCGGCAATCGAACGAGCGGCGCAGACATTCGCGTGGGCGCTCCCCGTTGACGATAAACCGTTCAGCGATCTCACTCTTGTCGCTTTCAACGATGGTTTTGGAATTCTTTCGCTAATCGCCCGCGAATGCAATATCGGAACAATCATCTACGCGAATCCGGACGACGCGTTGTGTGACGACGCGCGGGCTGTCGGCCGTGCGACGGGCAACAAAGCCGACCACTATATTTGTGGAAACATCGAGGACGTTCATTTCTATACCAAACGAATCGGGATCGAATGCGATGTGTTTGTATCCCGCGCGGGAATCCGTGACACCGCCGATCCGGAGTTGTTCTTTGATACACTCTTTGATTTTTCCGAACGCGGTTTCTCGTTTGGTTTTGATTCTGCCGAGCCCCTTTGCGCGTCGATAAGACAAACCAATTTGGCGGGCGAAGCATCGTCTCTCCGAAAGCATCTGATCACCGCGGGATTTCGGGTGGACCGTTTCCACACAAGCGCCGCGGGCAAAGGCCCGGTTGTGCCTCGCTTGAAGGGATCGCTCTCCGACCTCGCCTCTCGCCTGGTACGTCGATGCCCGTCGGAACCACCCTCCGATTCCACCAACCGTTTCGCCATCTTTGGCAATCGCCCCCCGGGAGTGGCGATCGCACGGGCGGCCGGTGCGAATCGCCGCGCCGCGCGCACCAGGACCCCAATACCGCAACTCGTTTAACAACAACGCTATACGTATCGCATATACCCCGATCACATAGTCAACCCCGAATGTCTGCCCGAGGGTCGTTTTGCCGGTGGCACATTTATTGCGCTAAAACGATTAACTTGAACAACTTCCTGAGTCCCGCACGGCTTGTCGCCGGACCCCGAAGATTCGATTTTTCGCATTTGCCGCTTGATTTAGGCATCTCCGGTTCGGCAAGATAACCGGCTATAGAGACCAGACAAGCCGCGATCGGGGGATCAACAAACACAGAGGCGGTTTCGTGAAGCGGATCAACCACAAGACGGACAAACGTCGGGCCCGGTTAAAACAAATCGAAGACGATATCGAACGCGGACTCGCGCCGGTAGCCCACCTTGACGGGATCGAGGCCGTCGTCGGCATACCATTTTATGACGAAGACGACACACTGCCCGGCGTCGTCGAGACGGCATGCCGCGGTCTCGAACGGGCTGGGCTCGCGGGCAAATCGATTGTTCTCTGCGTTGGGCCCGAAGGCAGCACAAACGCGCTCGACGCCGCGCTCGAAAAGGGCAAGGACGATCACGGGGTTTTCGTCCATGGTTTTCTCCATGCGCGCGGTCTCGAGGGACGCGGGTGTTGCAATCATTCGATTCTCGAGGCGGCGTCACGGTTCGGCGTGCCGCTTGTACTGCTTCCACCGGATATAAGCCCACAATCAAACGGCGCCGATGAAGAAGGGCAGGGTTTTTCGGCGACATGGATAAAGCGTCTGCTCACACCCGTCCACGACCAGGAACAGGATCTCGCGCTTCCCCGTTTCAGCCGCGACCCGCTTGCGCGTGCGGTTGAGTCTTTTGTCGAGTCTCCGATTTTTACAGGCGTGTTCGGATTCCGTCTCAGGCAACCGGCGCCCGGTGTTATGGCGCTTTCCGCGCGGCTCGTGCGCTCATGTCTCTCCGCCGCCGATTACGGAACGGAAGACCCCGGCGCGTATGGGTTCGAGCCGTGGCTGGTTACCCACGCGCTCGCCGAGGATCTCGTAATATGCGAAGTTCCGCTCGGCGCGGCCGCGTTCAAACACAGAGTGGGAAAGCTCAAACCGGCTTTCCGCCAGGCTACGCACGCCCTCTTCAACCAGGTTGTGCGACACAGCAAAAAATGGCTCGAACGCACGGACCCCATCGAGGCGCCCAGAGTGTCCGGGCCTTATATCGACGTAATGACGCCGCGACTGTCGATCGAACCAAAAGAAATCCACCGTCGATTCAAATACGAATTCAACCATTTCGATCACACCGTTCTCTTTGAGATCATCCCCGACGAACTCCGTCATCGGATGGAGCGGCTCGCCGACGAAGGACCCAACGGGACGGGGCTGACCGAAAAAGACTGGATAAAAGTCCTTCACAGATTTCTGATCGCGTTCCGATATGAAAAGCAATTCCATCCCGACGACATCATCGACGCGCTCTTCCCTCTTTTTCTTGCCCGCATTGCCGGATTTATATATCGAAATCAGAAAGACGGAAGAAGACCTGCTCGCGGCCGACCGCATCGACGCGGTCACCGCCGAAGGCCTGATCAGGCAGCATGCCGAAGGAATCGTGGAGCGGCAGGCAGATCTGTTCGTGAGCGAGTGGCCCTCTTTTCGCGAGGACTGGCTCGATCACGAGGCAAAAACGCACAACGTATCTGCCGATGGTGGGTGCCTGGGAGTTCGTGCCACACGTCGGAGTTATCGTCCCGCAAGAACTCGATAAAGCCGATGGAAATTTTGTTTTCGCCCGCGATGTGTACCTCAAACAAATCGAACGGTACCGGCGGGAATTCACGCGTTTTCTCCGTAAACATCTGGGGCTCAAAAAGGTCGCCTCATCCTCCGAGATCCTGTCCCGCGTCCAGGGACTGATGAACAATCTCAACTGGTCTTTTGACACGAGTCTCTACCCGTACGATCTCGCCACGGTTGAGGGCACGCGCCGGATGACCGATGACGTGTTTTCCGCTTTCGCCGACGGAACCGCTCCAGCCGGAAACGGAGCTGACGACGGTTTCGATCGCGGAATGACGTTTCAGCTCAAACCGGAAATCGCCGAGAAGATCCTGAAACAGGCGCCACCGCGAAACCTCATCATGCAGCTCGGCTGTCGAAACGTTGGTGGTCTGCTCCAGGAGATGGAGCCCAACAACGCGCTCGGGATGGCGTCGTGGACCGACCGCCAGCTTTATCTCGAGCAGATCCTGGACATCATCGAGAAGGACGGTGATCGATCGTGGTTCCATCTCGCGCCGCTCGAATCGGTGGTCGTTGACCTGAACCGCATGACGAACCTCACCGAGCTTCGCGGTATCACCGCGCTGGCGCGACTCGCCGGGCGCGTGATGGTCGGTTCGATGCAGAAGGGCTGGGGCGGTGAGTATCCAAAGCTTTGGTTCATGTTGAGCCTGGCCAAGACCATTGTCGGGGCGGAACAGTTCTCAAATATCTGGCAAAGGTATGCGGTCGAAAAGAGTGATTTCGCCCAACGCCTGTCGCGTCCGTGCGCGGTCATTGGGGCCGTCATGTTCTGAGCGCCCACAACGCTTTTGAAAACTCAGCAGCAGCGCGTCGTCCGTGATCGGCTCGCCCGGCTTGCCGAAAAACTCGCTCAGGATTCGGCGACCGAAGAACCGGCGCGCCTCCTGAAAGCGGTCGCGGAATCGTACCACCTGTCGATCACGCTCCCCGACGCCACGTTTGTCCCGCTTTCCGCATGGACATGGACGAGTTACAGCAGCCGCGGCGGCTTTGGCGCTCCGACGCCGCTCTCCTCGCTGGTTGAACGCGATTGGGCGACTCGGGACTTTCTTGAATCGTACCTTACCAAGTCGGGCCTGGGCGACGAAGAGACGATCGACGACAAGATTGTCGAGATGATTGGCGAAGGCCGCGAGTCTGAAAACCTTCGCGACGAACTTCTCGGTGTTACGGCGGATCCCGACGAGATCGTGGTCCGCCAGGCGCTCGATGCCATTCCGAAAGCGGCCGGCAAGCTCGTACGACCGGTGGAAGGTCCAATTCTCGAACCCATCGCCGATCACTACTGGGAATCTCGTTATGTTCTCAATGCGGCGGTCGTCCGCATAGACGGCACAATCTATATTCTCTACCGGGCATTCGGCGACGATGAGATTTCACGTGTCGGTCTTGCCTGGACAAAAGACGGGGTTCACTATTGAGGGCCGCCTCACGGATCCGATTTTCTCCCCCGACGCCAATATGCTGAGTACGACACAGAGAAATGGGGAACGGAAGATCCTCGTGTCACGATCATCGGCGACGGATGTACATGCTCTACACCGCGTGGGACAAAAAGTTGGCACAGATAGCGATGGCTTCGATTCCCGTCGAGTCGTTTCTAAAACACGATTTTGAGAAATGGCAACGGCACGGGCTGGGTTTCCCGGGGCTGCCGAACAAGGACGCCGTGCTTTACCCCGAGAAGTTCGACGAACGCTATGTCATCTACCACCGAATCGACCCGAACATGTGGATCTCGTATCTCGACGACCTGAACTGTCCATGGCCGCGAACCGGTCAAAAAATCGTCACCGGGCCCGCGGCCGGGGATGATGTGGGACGGCGTGAAGGTCGGCGCGGGAGCGCCAGCCGATAAAGACCACGCACGGGTGGCTCAATATCTATCACGGCGTGGATTACGAACGGTCGTACCGTCTGGGCGTACTGTTTATGGATCTCGAAGATCCTTCAAACGTGCATCTACCAGTCGCCCAACCCGATCCTCGAACCGGAAATCGATTTTGAGATCGGCGGCACGGGCAACGGCGACTTCTGGGTTCCTCACGTGGTGTTTACCTGCGGCGCGGTGCCCGCCGTCGACAAGGAAATCATCGATCTGGATGACGAGATCTTCGTCTATTACGGCGCCGCCGATACGGCGATTGGCGTCGCGAAAGGGCGCCTCCGGGATCTCGTCCCGACACTCAACGACAAGTAACGCGAAATTGGCCCCCGGCACGGGTTCCCTCGCCGATTGTCCCAATTCAGACGGTGCGGTCTTTCTGGCCCTCGCTCCGCTTCGGTCGCCAGGCGGATCACGATTGTTCCGCCTGATTCCCGGTGGTCGCTAACCGCCGGCTCCGCCGACGGTGGATCCTCCCTCGCTCCCGCGAAAGGGCTTTCGAAGACCGCACCGTCCTCATCAAGAGCAGGCACGGGTGGCTCGGTGGGCCCCCGCGCACGTCGAGCGTTCGCAGCAGTCGCAGAGGTCGTCATACCTCGTGACTCCGCGCTCGTAAGCGAGCAAGCGCGGGGTGACCGATGACAGGACCCGTGCCGTATTGAAATTAGTTGGTGCTGTCGGCTTCGGTCGCCGCGTCGATCCCGGCGAGCCGGTGGAGAGTAGTGAAAGCGAGCAGGCAGAAAACAGTCGCTTCGGTTCCCTGATTACGGTTCAATCCCGACGCCGTCACCGCATCGTGGCAGCCGCCCGTCGAAAACTCGTAGAGCGCTTCTCTTTTTCGGTTATCTCCCAGGAACCAGTCGGCAGCGGCACGAATCGGATACAACAGTTCCCTGTCTCGTTCGGCATAGAAAACGGCGCCGAGCGCTTCGATGAATGCGGCCGCCGTTATCGGAGTTTCCTCTTCGTCGGGATTCTCACCCAGCCGCAGAAACACGGTTCCGCCGGACGTGACCTCCAACAGTTTATCGGTAAGAATATGCGACAGGACTTTCATTTCTTCGCGTCCCAGAACCGATGCGGCCACGGTGAGCGCCTGCAATGCAACCGGCCAGTCGGTGTCGCTCCATGCTCGAACCCAATCTTCAGATTCGCAGCCCGAAACGAGGATGGCCGCCTGCCGTTCCAGAAAACGCCTTACGTCCGACGCGCCCGGATAATGCGCCAGATAATTGCTCGCGCCGAGGACCGCGTAACCGGCGCCCCTCAAACTATTGATCTCCGTTTGCGGAAGCAGACTCTGCAGAATATCATTGGCCGCCGGGGCCAGAACCGCGTCCTCCTGACTAACGACGTACCCGAGCGCCCAGATCGCCTTTCCGATCGATTCCTGCGATGCCCGCCCCATTGTATTTCTTGCGTAATCGAGACCCTCGGATGGATTCTTGCCGTCACCAATAAGAACCTGGAGAAGCCCAAGACTTGTTTCCGCCAGACGAACCGCGCTGGCATCGGCGAATTGCGTCCGGTGTTTGACTGACACGACGAGTGTCGCAGCGGCGTCCTCCATCCGATACCCGTAACGCCAGTCCGCTACGGCGTGTCGTGCGTGGTGCGCGGGACCCGTGTCGTCGCTCAATCGAACGAGATGATCCAGTTTGGGAAGCGGGAGGTTGGTGGCGGCAAGCGGCCGCGCCATCGCCGACGCCGTCGGCACCGATCTCGAAATCCGGCTCCGGACTTCGTCAAACAGTTTTAAATATTGCCCCGCCGTGGATGACCACGTCATGGTGCGGCAGTACTGGTATGCCCGCTTTCGCATCGCGTTGAGATCGATTGGATTGTCGAGAAGCGACAGGATTTCTTTTGACAGGGCCGCGGAATCCTCAGGGGGCACAAGACGGCCGCGACCGTCGCCGAGAAGCTCTTCTGCATGCCAGTAAGGCGTCGAAATTACGGCCTTTCCACTTCCCATAGCATATGATAACGCGCCGCTCGTGATTTGTTCCATCGCGAGATACGGCGTCACGCAAATGTCCGACGCCCCGATGTACTCGAGAAGCTCGTCGAGCTCGACAAACCGCGGATGAAAAAGCACGTGGTCCTCGAGACCGAGATCGCGCACCCGGCGTTGGAGACTGAGCCGGTATGACTCTCCCTCTTTCTCGATAACAGAGGGATGAGTCATTCCAAGAACAAGGTATGTGGTCAGCGGATGGCGCTCGACGACCGCGGGCAGCGCCTCGATCATATACTCGATCCCCTTGTTCTGATGAAGAAGACCGAATGTAAGGAGCATTTGCCGGCCCTCTACTCCAAACTTGTCCTTATAGTAGTTCGGATCGATAAAGGGAACGTCATGGATTCCGTGCGGTATGAGTGCGATCTTATCGCTGTCCACATCGTAGATATCCTCGAGAAATCCAACCGCTTTCTCGCTCATCACAACAACCTTGGCAGCGCGGGCTGTGAGCTCCTTGAACACTTTCTTCTGAAACGGGTCCACTTCCTTTATCACCGTGTGACAGGTCATCACGAGCGGCCGGTCGAGATCCCGAATAAGAGAAAGCAGATTCGAGCCCCATTCTCCGCCAAAAATGCCGTACTCGTGCTGAAGACATACGACGTCTATCGTGCTGAAATTCAAAAAGTCCGCGGCGCGTGAATAGTCGAGCTGATGATCCTGCCGGATTTCGAATTTGACTCTGTCGGGATAATTATAGCCTTCTGTATTGTTATTCATCGCGGCGACGATCACGGGCTGATCCTTCCCCGCCTGCTTGGCCACCGCCTCCGCGAGATCATATGTGAATGTGGCGATGCCGCAAACTCGGGGAAGATAATTGCCGATGAACGCGATGCCGCGCGAGCGCTTCCATGTGTCGGCAGGATTGAACATTTGATGACTCCTTAATTTTGTCGTATGCTGTTGCCCAGTAGTATAACCCAAATCTATCACCCGCGCTTCAAGAAACACTCGGTTTCGCATCCGATGGAGGGGACATGAAGTCAACAGCGTTAATCTTTGTTCTGGTCATGTCGGCACTCGCGTTCGCGGCAAACCCAGCCGCCGCCTGCACAAACCTGATCGTGACCAAAGGGGCTTCGGCCGATGGATCGGTAATGATCACCTATACATGTGATGGCGAATTCCATCCGCGCCTGAGATACACGCCCGCCGCGGATCACGAACCCGGCGCCGTGTATGAAATCAAGGACTGGAGCGGGAATGTGCGAGGAACCGTCCCAGAGGTCAAACGCTCCAACTCTGTCGCATACCTGATGAACGAGCATCAGCTTGTGATCGGCGAAACAACCTTCGGCGGACGAAGCGAGCTCGAGAACCCCGATGGGCTTCTTCACTACTGGCACCTGATGCAGTTGGGCCTGCAGCGCGCCAAAACAGCCCGCGAAGCCATCGAAGTGATGACTGATCTTGTCAACGAATACGGGTACCGGAGCACCGGAGAATCGATATCTATCGCCGACCCTGATGAAGCGTGGCTTCTTGAAATCATCGGACCGGGACCGGGTGGAAAAGGCGCGCAGTGGGTCGCCCGGCGTATCCCGACGGGTATGTGTGCGCGCACGCCAACATGTCGCGAATCGGCGAGTTTCCGCTCGACGACAAAAAGAACTGCCTCTACTCGGAGAACGTGATTTCGTTTGCCATCGAGAAGGGCTACTACGACCCGGAATCCGGGAAACCGTTCAGTTTCAAGGACGCTTATAACCCGCCGCATCCCGAGATGCTCCGATATGCGTCGACACGTGTGTGGAGCCTTTTCAGGCGAGCGGCGCCTTCGATGGAACTCTCTTCCGACTATCACCGCGGTGTGGTTGGAGCCGACCCATACCCTCTCTGGATCAAACCCGACAAAAAGATTTCGGTCGGCGATGTGTTCTCGCTTATGCGCGACCACTATGAAGGAACTGATTTCGATATGACACAGGGAGTCGACGCGGGGCCATACGGCACTCCCAACCGCTGGCGTCCGATCACATGGGAGGTCGACGGAGCGAAACACGCGTGGGAACGGCCCATCTCCACACAGCAAACGGGTTTTTCGTATGTTTCGCAGTCGCGATCATGGCTCCCCGATGCGGTGGGCGGCCTGCTCTGGTATGGGGTCGATGACACCTACACGACCTGCTACTTCCCGCTCTATTGCGGGATCGACGATATCCCTCCATCGTTTGCCACGGGCAGTTTGCGGAAATTTTCGTGGGATTCGGCGTGGTGGGTGTTCAACTTTGTCGCAAACTTCGCAAATCTCAAGTACTCGTACATGATCGAAGACATACGCGGGGTTCAATCGGAGATCGAAGGTTCGTTCCTTTCGCTTCAACCGTCCTTTGAAAAAACCGCGGTTGAGCTTTCAAAAAAGGATCCCGAGCTTCTGACACGCTATCTGACGAACTATTCGATGACGCAGGGAGAAATGGTCGTCGAACGATGGAAGCGTCTCGGCGAGTATCTCATCACCAAATACAACGATGGGTATGTGCAGAACGAGAAGGGGAGACCCGAAGAAATGGGGTACCCCGACCCGTGGTTCCGGCAGGTTATCGAAACACGGCCCGGGCAGTTCAAACTGGAAACCTGGGGCGATGCCGAATCACAAGAAGAGCTTCTGGACTAGGCTTTGGCGTTGGAGTGGCGCACTGGAAACGGGCGTCAGCGAGGGCGCTCCGCCTCTTCGAAAACAAACAACGGCTTTCCCTCGCCAGGTTTGACAATGACCTCGAAATATGCCTCGTCCGGGGTGTAAGCGTACGCGGCCTTTAACATCGAAAAATCGCCCTTCGAACGCGGATGCTCGACGTATTCGCTTACGGTTTGCCCCGTCACGAATACGAGCAACGTAATATCTTCGCGCTCGTCGATCCGCGTGTCTTTTGATTTCCCCCACTTGAATCCCAACGTTTGTTCGATATAATTGAGCGGTGTGTGCGGCGGAAAAACATAGAGGGTTTCCCACCCGAATGGCATGACTCGCCGAACATCGAGAAACGTCGAATCACCGGTTGTTTCCTTTTGCTTGATGATCGTGGCAATGATTGTGTCCCACTTGAACCGGTCCTTGTGGCGCGTGCCGGTACACCCCATCATCACTACAATCAGCGCCAGAAGCATCCCGATTCGTCCGATCCTGCTATTGCGTCCCATCACCTTTCGAACCCTCCTTCGACTACGACTTTGAGAGAGCAACCGGCTTAACTCTGCGGCGCCTGTTGACGACCCATACACCCGATACAATGAGGAGTGACCCTGCCAAAAGCCACCAATCAAGCCTCTCTTTCAACACTATCACACCAAGCGTAACGCTCACAACTGGAAGCGTATACGTCACCAGCGACGCGCGCGTGGGGCCAACGGCATGGAGCAGATAGTAAAAAATGAACGATGCGATACCGGCCCCAAGAACCCCCAACCAGATTAGCGCCACCCACGTATCCGTCTGCGACGGAATAACCAGCGTACCTCCCATCAATGGAATGACACAAAGTATCGCAACGAGCGCAAACACCATGGAGAAAAACGCCTGAACCAGCGGACTCACATTGCGGAGATTCCGGCGGGCGTGGACTCCGCTCACCGCGTACGACAACGAGGAAAGGAGCATCGCCCCCTGGCCGATGAGATTCCGGCTGATCCCCCCCTCCGCAAAAAGGTTCGCGAGCCCCCCGTCACGCTGCGTCAACACCACAACGCCGGCGAACCCCAGGAGAAGGCCCGTAATCCTTTGAAACGTCATTCTGTCGTCGTGGAGAAAAAAGTGCGCGATGAGGATCGTAAAAAGAGGAACCGTTCCGTTGAGGACACCGGCGATCGCCGAATCGATCGACGTTTCCGCCCACGAGATCAAAACCCACGGAATCGCCGAACTCAAAAGCCCCAAAACGGCGAGCGATACCCATACACGAAATTCCCGCGGGATGGGCGGTTTCTTGAACGCGAAGAAAACGACAAGACCGAGAATCCCAAGTGTCAACCTGAATGCCACGAGCGAAAACGGATCGATTTCCGCGACGGCGATCTTGATCCACAGGAACGACGCACCCCAGATAAAGGTGAGTGTTAGAAATACGGCCCATTCCTTTATTTTCATTCGTTATCATCCAATGGCGTCAAAATGATCCAGGCGTCACCGGGGTTCGGCCGAGTGTATCACAAAACACGAGCGCCTCGATCTCAAGATCTCGCTTCAAACCGGGGCGATTCGCGGTTACACTCAATAATTCGAACCATCACAGAGAAAAGGTGGGGCGTTCCATCCACTTCCCGGGAGGATCCATGATTCGGGCCACAACAACATTTCTTTTTGCACTCGCTCTCGTGTTCGCCGCCGGATCGGCCGGCTATGCATCGGCCGCAGATGACGCAAAACCAATCACGGTTGATGACATCGTGAATATCGAATTCGCGGGGGCATTTAACATCTCGCCCGACGGCAAATGGGTCGTCTGGGTCAAAACAACGCCGGACAAGGAAGAGAGCAAACGGAAAACGAATATCTTCCTCTCGAGCACCGAGGATACAACCGTCCTCGAAATTACGCGGGCGACAAAGAACGATCTCAACCCGAAGTTTTCCCCGGATGGTTCCAGACTTGCCTACCTCAGCCAACACGGAAAAGCGAAAACCCAAATCTATCTATATGATATCCGTGGCGGCGAGCCGAAAAAGATTTCAAGCGTGTCAAACGGGGTCCGTGATTTTGCGTGGCGTGACGACGACAGAATCGTCTTCTCGGCGCGCGAGGATTCAACATTCCGCGAACAAAAACTCAAGAAAGCCAAAGACACGACGGTGATCGTCGCCGATCAGGAAAACTATCCGCCGGTGCGGCTCTTCGAACTCATCGTAAAAGATGAAAAGGTCAAACGCCTCACTTCGAACCAGGGCGCGATTATGGAATTCGACATTTCCCCGGACGGGCGTTGGGTGGTAACGAATGAGAATGTTGACGTCAACTACACCTACGATCACAGAAATCCGCCGCGCCAGTTTCTCATGGATTTCACCACGGGAGAGCGAAAGGAAATTCTCACCGCGCCCCACGTCGACGCATTCGATTTCAAATGGGATAGTCGAGGGCGGGGGATTTTTTGCCGCCGTCCGCTGGCGAGCGACTCCACCGACACATACGTAAGCATCAACGAACTTTATTATTTTGAACCAGATACGGGCGTCTTCACCAGAGTGGAAACGGGCAGCGCCAACGGAATCGGGAGAACGTACGTCGTCGTCGAAGACGGTATCGTCGCCGCGCTTGCCGGTGGTGTCAGGGACGAAATCGTCCATCTCAGAATGGATGGTCGGCGTGTCGGCAAGAGATACGTTGTTGAATCCGGAACAAAGAAGTCAATCCGACTCGGGGCCGGACTGCGAAGCGGCAACCGAATCGTCTACACGGTCTCCAATGCTTCCACGGTGCCGGAAAACATGACGGCCACGGTAAGAAAAGGCTCGTTGAAGGATGAAAAAGAGATCGCAAAAATCAACAAACACCTGAAAAAGAAAAAGCTCGCGCGTTCCGAGATCGTCCGCTGGACCGGTTCGCTCGATGAAGAAGTCGAAGGAGTTCTCTTCTATCCGCTCGATTATGAAGAGGGTAAAAAATATCCCGTCGTCGCGTCTATACACGGCGGCCCGACGGGTGTCGACCCTGACTTCTTCACGGAGAGATGGAGCAACTACCCGCACATGCTTTCATCGAAAGGCACGTTTGTTTTTCAGGTCAATTATCACGGAAGCGGAAATTACGGGCTCCGGTGGGCTGAATCAATAAAAGAACACTACTACGAGTACGAAGTCCCGGACATCCTCACCGGCATCGACCACTTGATCGATCGTGGCCTCGTCGATCCCGACCGGCAGGGAATCATGGGGTGGAGCAACGGGTCGATCCTCGCAATCGAGGCCTGCATCCGCACGGATCGCTTCAAGGTTCTCAGCGCGGGCGCCGGCGACGTCAACTGGACGAGCGATTACGGCAACTGCCGCTTCGGCGCAGGCTTCGATAATGCCTATTTTGGCGGCGCGCCCTGGGATATCCCCGAAACCTATGTTGAAAAATCGCCGTTCTTCCGCATGCGCGACCTGAAGACGCCGACGCTAATCATGTTCGGATCCGCCGACACCTCGGTTCCCACCGAGCAGGGCTGGGAGCACTTCCGCGCGATGCAGCAGATCGGCACGACACCGGTCCGGTTCCTTCTCTTCCCCGGTGAGGGACACGGCCCCCGCAAGCTTGCGCACCAGAAACGAAAGATGGAGGAGGAACTCGATTGGCTCGACAAGTATCTCTTTGATTCCTACGAGGAAGAAAACGAGGCCTTCGATGACAAGTCGCTCCTCGCGCTTTCGATAAAGCAATCGGAGATCGCACGAAGCGGCGAACTCTATGGCAAAAGCCAGAACAGGCTCATCGTCCCGGAGATCGTCGAGGCCGCCGGATTAAAGGTCGGCCGCTTCGAAGTGACTCGCGCCCAATACAAGGCTTTTAAGCCGGATTATGAACTCGCTCCCGGCACCGAGAACCACCCGGCCAACGGCGTTTCCTTCGAGGACGCGGTGGCGTACTGCCGGTGGCTCAGCGACAAGACGGAGCAGACCTACCGCCTCCCCACCAGCGACGAAATGTCAAAGCTCATCAAGCTGGCGAAATCGAACCTGGCCAACGAGAACAATCTCGAAAGGTGGGTCGGGTATACGCCGACACCCGACGAAATGGCGATGCTCGACGCCAAGATTGATGAACTGGAAACAACACGACTCCTTATTGAAGATGTCGGTTCGATGCGGCCGGCGGGTGACGCGGGCATATACGATCTCGGCGGCAATGTCGCCGAGTGGGCCGTAAACGGCGACAAAGGAGAAGCGATGGGCCTGACGGCGGTGTCTTCGCGCGACAAACGCTCGGCGCACGCCGAACCGCGGAAGGCGTACATTGGTTTCCGTGTGTGCATAGAATGAGGCGGCGGGACACCGAATGCCAACCAGTCTCCTATCCTTAACGGTTCTTCTTTAGTCTGTAATTTTAGAATTGATCGTAGTGTATATTTTTTCCCTCATTTCATCTGACCAGAGATCATGTCCGCCGCCTGGGAAAACCAGGGCTTCAATTCCCTCAAGATTTTCATCTTTGATTGTTTTTTGAAGCATTTGAACTGGAATATGAAGACCAAAGGGATCATCCTCTGCAACATAGATATGAATTTTATCCTGGATATCCGGCATTAATATGGTCCATTTCTGTTTTATAATTTTATGGATATCATATTTTTCCCATGCTCGGGCCACCTTTGAATCTATTTTGCCAGTTTGTCTATTCCACAATTGCTGCGGTTCTCCCTTCTTATTTCTTGGACTGAAAACCGCTTCAAATGTACTCACAGCCCAGCCGGATCCAAAAACCTGGTCGATTTTTGACAACATCAAAGTCCGTTGAATAACCTTTGGATCTGATGATTGATATAAACTGCTTTCCCCTGAATAAATGTTTACTCCCAAAAACGAAGTGAAATCAATAGGATCAGGTGAAAGAGCCCAAACCCCGCCGAATTTCTTGGGATTATTTATTTGGAGCCACAATCCAGCCCATGCCCCTGAGGATTGTCCCAGCAGAAATCGCTTATCAGGATCAGTGGTGACTCTGTATGTTTTGTTAATATAAGGAATGAGTTCTTCCACAAAAGCTCTGCCCCAGGGACCATTATTTTCTGAATCTGCCCAAACATGGTTGCCCAACCGACAGGCCTGATCCAAAAATATAAATATCTTATCCTTTCCATAGCTTGTTACACCATATCTTTGCCTTTGGAAATCATCCTGAAAAGCCTTGTCGTAGGCGGTGCCAAAACCAGGCAATATAAAGACAATCGGATAATATTGATGAACATCGACAAAATAGTTCTCGGGTAAATGGACAGCTCCTTTGAGGTAGGTGGGGTATCCATTAAATTCGGTTAAGATATTACTCTTTAATTTTGCGGCAAAAAGGAAGGGAGTTTCTGCCGGGGAGGTATCTTCAATTGTCTGATCTAAAATAAGGTTATACACCTTCTGTTTATCTTTCTCGACATATATGGCTATTGGTTTGGAGTAGAAGTTCCCCTGGTTATTTAAAAAACCAGGTTCATACTTATTGATATCCAGCACTGCCTGAGCCAAATACATACCTGCTGGTAAGTCCTCCGGTGAATACGGATAACCCAAAAGCCCGTCATCAATTACCAGATTTGTATTTAATTTCCAAGATTCTATATCTGTTGAAAACCACGGCGAGTTATTTGATGGTCTTGTGCGATTCATGGGCAGAAAGTATGGATCTCTTTCAAGTAAAATAAATAACCTTCCCGAAAATGAATTTTCCGAGCTCATTTTCGGATTGAGAAGCAGATTAAATTTTGTCCCTTCAGTGGCCTGAGCGGTTTTGGAAAAGCAAAATAGCAGGATAATTATTCCAATACCAATTCTTGCTGACAAATTCTTCAACATTTCGTCCTTCCTAAAATCTTCATCGGGCCTGAGTATGGTACCAGAACCGTCTCTTAGTTTTCGGCCCCTAAGTGTCCGCCCACCTCTAATAGCAAACAAGATCATGGCGAGAAACCATCTGATACGTCGATGACGCGGCGGGTCATCCCGCGGAGAACCCGTGCGTCGTGCGAGGCCATGACAACGGCACAACCCCGGGCGCTGAAATCAGCGATGAGTCGGGCGAGCACTTCCAGACCGGCGCGGTCGAGACAGGAGTTGGGCTCATCGAGCAACAGGAGTTTTGGGCGAAGCGCCAGGGCAATCGCGAAGGCGACCCGGCGCATCTCGCCGAGGCTCAGGGAGAAGGGCGATCGCGACGAGAACGAATCCGGATCGAGTCCCACTCGGTCCAGTGACTCGGCGACGATCGACGTCGCTTCCCTCTCGTCAACCCCGAGGGACTTCAACCCGAAGGCGATTTCTTCGGCCACCGTTTCGGCAAAAAACAGCCGCTCCGGGCTCTGAAACAAATAGAACACGGCCTGCTCCGAACCACCATCCGGCTGTCGGACGACGGGACTTTCGTATTTGCGGTCGACAACCCCATCGGTCGGTTCGAGCACACCACCCACGAGCGACAGCAGCGTCGATTTTCCCGAGCCATTCTTGCCGGAAATCCCCACTACCTCGCCCGCGCGGATCTCCGCGTTCACACCGGTCAGGACGTTGCCCTCGTCATATGCAAACCCAACGTCGCGAAGTGAGATCAACACCTCCGCGGTGTCCGGTGATTTCTCACCGTCCGCCGCCAGGTTTATCGGCGCATCCGCGCACCCGCTTAACGGCGGAATAATATCCACACCGGATTTTTCGATCCATTCTCCGATGGTTTGCGCCGGGCCGTCATGACACACGCGACCCTTATCGAGACATACCACCCTGTCGGCATCGAGAAGATCCTCTCCGCCGGGCGTCGCCCACACGATCGTTACCCCTTCACGTTTCATTGTCCCGACAAATTCGACACAACGATTTCTCGCATCAGAATCGAGATACGATGTGGGTTCGTCGAGGAGGAGCACATCGGGAGCGGCGAGCCAAACGGTCGCCACGGCAAGTCTCTGCTTCTCCCCTCCCGAGAGCCGGTGCGGGTTGCGCTCAACGAATGCCCGAAGGCCGAACCGCTCGATCGCCTCTTCAATCCGCGACGCGCGCTCGACGGCGGCGATGCCGGGCGGCGGGCTCAGCTCCAGTTCGTTGGCCACAGAACTCGCCACAAACTGGTTGTCCGGCTCCTGGAGTAGAATGGCCATACGCGGCCTCGGTGCGGCCGATCCTTCCGCGTCATCGCCAAACCGGACTCTACCCTCCCGGGCCGGGTAAAGCCCGGCCAGCGTCTTTAAAAGAGTCGACTTCCCCGATCCGTTGGGACCGGTCAGAGCCACCCACTCGCCGGCGCCGATGGTCATCGAAATATGTTCAAGAATGGTTTTTGCGTCGGAACGGTTGGGGGGGAGCGAGACGGAAATGCGGTCCAGTTGGATCATTCATAAACCGATGATTTCAATGTCAAAGATTGTTGAAATTGTTTCAATTCTTCAGTTCGTCGAGCCGTTTGCGCGCCTCGATCGCCCACGCGCTCGTCGGATCGAGCACGAGGTAACGCTCCCAGGCCTGAATAGCCTTCTCGCGACGCCCAAGCTTCTCATAACACACCGCGAGACTGTAAAGCGCTTTGGTCTGAGACGAGTCCGCCGCGACGACCTTCTCGAACGAATCGGCCGCATCCCCAAAACGATTGATGTGAAAAAGGCAGTTCCCCAGCGCGAAACGATACTCGGAATTATCCGGCCGAAGTTCGACGGCCCTGTCCAGGTGACGAATTGCTTTCTCGTATGATTTAAGCATCTTGAGAGTAACACCGAGGTTGTATTCGGCATCGACGAAATCCGGGTCGATCGCCAGAGCCTCGTTGAACCGCTCTACGGCATCGATGTAAGACCCGTTCTCGGCCAACTCCAGACCTTCATTGTAAGGCTCCCGCGCCCGCTCGCGCGTCGTAAGCCGGTCAACGTCTTCCTGCGTCATCGGCACCCTAATAACCATTCCGGGCTTCAAGGCTTCGTCGTCGACGGCGTTGAACTCTCCGATAACGACGCCACGAGACGCGTTGCCATAATAATCTTCGGCAATCCCCGAGAGGGTCTCACCCGACTCGACTTTGTGGAGATACACTTTTTCCGCCGGCGATTTGGTCTGTTTCGCGCATCCCCACAACAGGGCAAGCGACGCGAGCGCAACGACTACGGCGAAGACTCCGACGATTCGTTTTGATTTCAACGTTTTTCCCATGCCCTTCTTGCCGCCTCGTATACATCCATTAGCGGGACACCCGCCGACTCCGCGGCCACCTTGCACGATTCGTATTCGGGACTCATCGTCTCGACACCACCGGGGCGCTCGGCCACTTTGACGGTAACGGTCCCGAACGACGTCTTGACCGTATCCTTGCGCCGGCGAAGTTCGACGCGTTCTTCGCGATTCACACGAACCCCAAGCGTCGTCGTATGCGTCATCAGAAAATCGATGATGCGATAGACATCCTTTTCCTCGGTTGTCACCGTGATCTCGACGCCAGGACGGTTCTTTTTCATCATTACAGAATTGTAGTACACATCGAGACATCCCTCGGCGAACAGGCCATCCATGAGGTGGCCGTAGACTTCCGGGTTCATATCATCGATCGTGCTGGTCACGATGCATACCCTGGCCGGACCCTCCTCAACGGTTCCGATCATTGCGCGGAGCACATTGGGAAGCCCCTCGTTCTCACGAGTACCCGCACCGTAACCAACGCTTCCGGCACAAAGAGTCGTCCGGTCCGATCGGTTTGAAAACTTCCGCAATAATCGCCGCGCCCGTCGGCGTGACCAGTTCTCCGTTCCGTTCGGTAAACCGGACCTTGTGCCCGGAAAGAAGTTCGGTCGTCGCCGGCACGGGGATGGGGATCTCACCGTGCTGGCACATCGTCGTTCCCGGTCCAAAGGACACATGGCCGCGTGAGGCACAGCGGAGAGCCAAGCGATTCGAGCGCCACATGAGCACCGATAATGTCGAACATCGCATCGAGCGCACCGACTTCATGGAAATGAACGTCCTCCCTGTCACTCCCGTGAACTTTGGCTTCGGCGTCGGCAAGCCTGTCAAACGTGGCGATCGCGCCCGCTTTCACTCCCGCTGACAGTTCGATCCTTCGATGATCGCACGAATATTTGAAATCGACCGATGGTGATGCTGCTCGGGGCAAGACACTTCGATCCGCGTCGCGGCGAAAACGCCGCGTGTGACCTTTCTGAACCTCGGCTCGAACTGATCCCAACTCCGGAATAGAAAGGACTGTGTCGCGGATCGTCTCGAACGGCGCGCCGACATCGACGAGCGCCGCGAGAAACATGTCTCCACTCGTCGCCCGAAAACGGATCGATCAACAGTGCTTTTGTCATGATTTCTTCTCGATTTCTCGCGGCGAGCTTGTGCGCCCGCGCGCAAATGAGCGCGGCAACACAACCCGCGCCAAATCCGTTATCGATATTCACGACGCTCACACCCGACGCGCAAGTGTTCAACATTCCGAGAAGCGCCGAGAGCCCCTCGAAACTCGCCCCATAACCCACACTCGTCGGCAGCGCGACGACAGGCGCCTTTGTCAAGACTTGCCACAACGCTGGCCAGCGCGCCCTCCATCCCCGCCGCCACCACGATTACGTCGGCCTCCTCCGACATCGACTGGTAGGCGAGCAGACGGTGAACACCAGCGACGCCTACATCAAAGATACGATCGACATTGCAGCCGAGAAGCGACGCGGTGATCGCCGCCTCCTCCGCGACGGGAATATCGGATGTTCCCGCTGTGACGACGAGCACATAACCAAATTTTCTGTGGGTTTGATCTCGATCGAAAATATACGCGCCGCCTCGAAGTAATCACCGTCGGGATAGAGTGCCTTGAGTTTGTCGCCGACCGAATCGTCTATGCGTGTAACGAGGAAGTTTTGCCCATTACGGATGATCTTGTCGGCGATGCCGAGAATTTGCTCCTCGGTCTTGCCCTCGCCGTATACCACTTCGGGAAATCCTTTTCGAAGGTGGCGATGATGATCGACTTTGGCATAACCGATATCTTCGAAGGGAAGATGACGAAGCGCGTCGAGCACTTGCCTTCGCTCTTTTCACCATTTTTGAAATCACCAAGGAGTTTTTTGAGTGCGTCTTCGTCCAATTGGAGTCTCTTTGGGTTCGGTCGAGGAATGCTCTCAGGTTCAAGTCCTCGGTGCACGACGTACCGCCCTGCGGATTCACCTTCAGACATGTCAGCCCGCCCGCATTCGCCCGCAACCCGCCGGCGCCCCCTGGTCTCCGAATTATGGATTTCAACAACTCGATTTCATCAACATATTCGCGGATCAACACTTGCAGTATCGCGTAATCTTCGCACGCGCATGATTTTCGACCGGAGATCCCGGGCGTTGGGGATTCGTTTTAGATACGCCGCCATCATCCTCCGCGAGGAGACCATCCCGAGCGGCTCGCCGTAACTTTCGACGGCAAATCCGACATGCGTCAGGAGCCCTTCAACGCGTTCTTGGAGGCGACGGCGGTACAACTCGGTTTCGAATCGCCGCCGGGATCTCATCAAAAACCCACGGGTTGCCGATGGCGGCCCGCCCGATCATCACCGCGTCACACCCCGTCTCTTCCACCATCCGACATACTATCCGGGTCCACAACATCACCGTTTCCGACGACGGGAATCTTAACGGTATCTTTGATCGCCTTGATGAGCAGCCAGTCCGCTTTGCCCTTGAACCCCTGCGCTTTTGTCCGGCGTGGACGGTGATCATCGACACTCCGGCATCTTCGATCATACTGGCGATTTCACCCACATGCTCCGCCGTCGGTTTGTCCCAACCCGGCACGGATCTTGGCCGACACGGGCACCGTGCTTTTTTCAACAACGCGTCCGCAAATCTCGTCCCAACAAACGCCGGTCCTTCAAGCACAGCCGATCCGCCGTTCCTGCTCACGATCTTGCGAACGGGACAACCAAAATTGATGTCGATGAGCGAGGATTCATATGCGAGGATAGTATTGCCGCCGCTTCTGCCATTATCTCCCGGATCGGATCCAAAAATCTGAAGGACCAACGGCCCGGCGCTCATATCGAGATGACGGATCGCGCGGATGTGCAGGCTGTTGCGAACGAGCCCTTCGGAACTGATCATTTCGGTAACCGCCATATCGGCCCCACTGTCAAGACAGATCCTGCGAAACACCGCATCGGTCACTCCGCACAGCGGGGCGAGAATAACCCGAACCCCCGCCGAGGGAGATCGCCCGTTCGCTGGGGTAATCCGTGTCGGCCGTCGGGATGCCGCTCTTCGCGATCAGGTCCAGTCCCGGTCTTCTCTTCTCTGACCATTTTCGCGGTTACTCGTCCATAGCCATAGATGATAATGTGAGAAAAGGGTTTACGCAAGAGTAACGCTTGCGCTTTGCCCGGGATCCCCTAATGTGAGGTATGATTTTGAGGCCGATCGAGACAATCGAGATTCCCACGTCGGATGCGTTCCCGGTCCGGGGCGCATCTTGTATCTGCCCGAGAATAGACAGCCGAGCGGACTCGTCGTGCTTTGCCATGGTTTCAAGGGCTACAAGACGTGGGGATTCTTTCCCTTTTTCGCGGGCAAGCTTCGCGACGCGGGATGGCGGCCCTCTCGATCGATTTTTCGCTGAACGGCACGTTTCCGCCGGAGCCGGATAAGTCCGCCCCACGCGGAGACAATGACGGGTCTACACGGAGTATCGTAACAAAACAACCCGATATACACGCCCCGATCTGTTTCGCATCAATACGCTCGAACGCGAACATACGGATCTCGCCGCAGTGATCGCGCTTATCACAGAGAAAAGACTGTCTTGCCGAGTACACGGGCCCGGCACTCCGTCGCTTGGGCTTTTTGGCCACAGCCGTGGTGGTGTCGCCGCTTTTCTTCATCGACGCGACGAGCAATGGACTCCGTCCGGCGCGCTCTGCACCTGGTCGTTCCCCGACACCCGGATATCTTCACACGCCGGCAAAAACGAAAAATGGCGGCAGGCGGGAACTCTACGATTTTACCGACCCGCCGACGGCACACGGCTCTCAGTGTCGACGTACAATATCTCGAAGACCTCGAGGCCAACATGCGACCTATACGATCTTCAAAAGCAAATCCCACGCTCCGGGCACCCCATCTCATCGTCCACGGGAGCATGGACCTGGCCGTCAACGTATCGCGCCGCGCAGGTGCTTTACCGCGCGGAAGACAGCCTCGACGATAAAGGTTTCTCATTCTTCAAACCGGGCACCTTTTGGCATTCTATCCGCAGAGTCCGTTCGCCGACGAGCGGCAATTTTCAATCCGACGCGGCGCGCTTGTCGAGGCCACCGACGCCACCGTCGAGTGGTTCTCGAAACCTACCTTGGGAAAGGACTTGATCGATGGACCCCCGAAGTCGAATTGCGATTGTTATCCTACCCTCGGAATCGTCGCGGGTCTCACCCTCTTGCTGTTCGTCGGAGACGCATCGCCGCCCGGAAATTCACCGTCTTCGAGGGATCGATCAGCGATGTTTATGAAGAACTGTCTTCCCGAGGAACCACGGACGCACAACGCGAAGAGATCGACGGAATCATGACGCGATTCAACGCCGAGGCCGCCATGGGCAGGAATTCTACCCGCAGGAGATCGCCGCTATCGAGAGACGAGTTGAATGCCTATATCGATAAGGGAGAGATTTACCAAACTGGAACTGAATGATTTTATGGCGATGGTGGGTAACGCAACGAGCGACGAGGGTACTCGACCCGGGGACCGAGTAAACACGACCGCGTCACTCAATCCGCGCGACGGCTGCTGCCGGGACCGTTACTCCCCATTGAGAACAAATCGGCTGGAGTAGTTCGCGCTCGACATCGCGGAAATTATCGAATGCCATCCGATTCAACTCCGTTCTTGCGACAGTAGCGGAGCAGCTCGCCCTTTCGCAAAAACCAGATCGGCATATTCCGACGGGCAGCGATCGGAAAATCCATTCCCAACGTATACGACAAAGTAACCGTCGGCCTTGTATTTCTCCATGTGATACGTCTTGCAGTTGCCGCAGGACTGGCAATCGAGCATGTCATAAAACGGAAACCTCACATGGAGTTTGTCTTCGTTGAGTTTGAGCGAGTTGGCATAGAAATCGAGATGCGCGAGCCCGGTGCGGATCAACATTTTCTCGATATAATAATCGAGCCCGTCACTCACGATGACGATCTCCATTTCGCGGCGACGGGCAAAATCTACAAAGTCCTTGAAATACGGATCCAGCTTGCGCTTTGCGATAAACTTGTCGAGCGATTTCGCGGGACACACTGGCCAGCTCGGCCTCGCGTTCGAGACATTCTCTGGACGAGATCGACCCTTCTTTCCACTTGCGGACGACCGCACGGGACTGTTTGGCATCGGCAAACTTTTGAAACAAAAGATTCCCGACGTCATCCCGTGCGACGGTACCGTCGAAGTCACAAAGTATCGCAATCTTCATTATTCGGCACTGGCTTTCTTGAGATTCCGCTCCTGCTCCGCGTACTGATACATCTCCGCCAATGTCGGAGCCATTTCGTAAATCCGATAGAACTCGCTGGAATTCTCGTCCCGATCGAGCATCGACCCGATACATCGCTTTGTCTCCCAAAATTCTTGGAGACGATTTCCCGCAGAATCGCTTTCTTCACATACTCGAGGCGTCGCCGCTCATTTCTTCTTCTTCTACTCGAATTCCCTCTCGACGAGAAGCTCTTTGAAGGCTCGCCATCACCTGGTCGTCCACCTCGAAATCTTCGGTGATCTCGTGTTTTGTAGAGTAGTCGATGGCAAACGCAAAAAGGAGCGCGTCACGTTCGATCCGCCGCTCGAACTCGCCGTATTTCTTTGGCTCGAATTCGAGATCGGGTGTGATACCGCCGCCACCGTAGACGACGCGGCCGCCTGACGTGTGAAAGACCGGCCGGTCGGTTTCTTCGAAATCAGCTCTTCATCCGCGAGAATTTTGTCGGCATCATCAGCCGCGGCCATGTCCGCGCCGCCCGCCATATCCGTGAGAAGTTCTTCCTCCATGTTGTGATCCTTGTGGATGCTCCGTCCCGACGGCGTGTAGTACTTCGCCGTCGTCAGCTTGACCGCCTGGTGTCGCTCAGCGCGAAAACAGTTTGCACCGTCCCCTTGCCAAACGATGTCTGGCCGACCACAAACCCCGCATCCCAATCCTGGAGTGCACCGGCGACAATCTCCGACGCGCTGGCGCTGGCACCATTTACCATGACAACGATCGGATAGCCCGTGTGTTTGCGGCTCTTGCTCGCGTAATATTTCTGATTGTTCTGGGCGTAACGGCCCTTTGTATAAACAACGAGATTGTCCTTATCCAAAAAAGCTCCGAAACAGCTGTCGCCGCCTGGAGAAGCCCACCGGGGTTGGACCGCAGATCGAGAACCAGTCCTTCCATACCCTGCGACTCCAGGTCTCTGAGCGCGCTCTGCAGTTCTTCGCGCGTGGTCTTGGAGAAGCTGGATAGTTTCACATAGCCACGTCTGTCCAACATGCCGCTATAAGTCACGCTTTTGACGTGGATCTTCTCGCGGACGAGACTGTACTCGATCGGTTCGCCAAGTCCCGGGCGGCTTACTTTGAAACGAACCGACGTACCCGGCTCACCACGAAGATAGCGGACGGCCTTCTGGACCAGCCATCCCTCCGACGGCTCGCCTTCGATCTCGACGATCTGGTCGCCGCCCTGAATCCCCGCGCGGTCGGCCGGCGTGCCTTCGATGGGAGAAATCACGGTGGGGTAAGTTGTCCCGGAACGAAATAAAAATCCCAACCCGCCAAACTGCCCCTGCGTGCTCACCATGAGATCCTCGTAATCGAGCCCCGCGAGATACTGGCTGTGCGGATCGAGGTCCTTGAGCATCGCCTCGATAGCGTCGGTCATCATCTCGTGGGTATCGACTTCATCGACGTAAAAGGTCTTTACTTTCTCCACTACTTTGGCAAAAATCTCGAGATCGTGGAACACGCTCTCCTGGCTCTGGCCTTTTGCAGCCAACGAACCGAGCGCGAAGCTCGAAATAACTGCAATCACGGACAATACGATGAATTTGCGGGATCTGAGGAACTTCATGGAGTCGGCCTCCGGGTTAGAGGATACGCCGTTCTATTGAGGCGAATGTGTCGGAAGGCCCCTGCAATAGGCATTCCAATGATAAATATTTACAAGCCCTTGTAAGCGCAAAAAATATAACCATTTTTCAGGTTATGGGCAACATCGTTAAGGGCCGGTTCCAGGCCCCGCACAATATAGCGATACTAAGGCCTTTGCGCCCACAGGCATATTAGTTACTACGCGCGGGGACGCTACATGTTCCGCTTTCTATTGCCCACAAAATATGCTATCAGTAGGCGACGGCGCAACCACCTTATTGATTTCAAAAACGATGGAAAGCAAAGAGGATGGCGAGGGATGAAAAAGAAGCGCGGTTTGTTTGTCGTTCTCGAGGGGCTCGACGGGGCGGGGACTACGACTCAGGCAAAAAAACTTCATATCCTAATCAATGACAATGACTTAGAGAGCCACCTCACTAACGAGCCTACCGACGAGCCCGTCGGCAAACTTATACGCGACGCCCTGTCGGGGAGGATTACGTCGCCGGCGGACGGCGGGCGGATCGACTTCTCGGAAGCGGCGCTTTGCCTCCTTTTCGCCGCCGACCGCATCGAACATTCTCAAGCACTTGAGAAAATTCTCTCGAACGGCGCGCACGTGGTCTGCGATCGCTATATTTGGTCGTCGATTGCCTACCAAACCCTCGACCCGTCTATTTCCGCCGGGCGCGTGATCGAAGTCAACAAGGGATGCGCTGTTCCCGACCTCACAATCCTTCTGGAAGTCCCCGTAAAGGAATGTCTCCGGCGCCTCAAGGCTCGCAAAGACGCACCGTCAATTTACGAGAAAAAACGGATCCTCGAAGGAATCCACGAGAACTACATGTCTTCGCGCAAACTCTACGAAAAGAATTACGGAGCGCTCGTCATTCTTGACGGCACGGAGCCAGTCAACGATGTACATTTAAAAATTGTCGACGCGCTTCGTCCTCAGATGAACCTTTAGCGGTCACGTAGCCGGCGGTGGTTCCTCGTCAATGGGCGCCGGCGTCGTGGAAGCCCGTTCTTCGCTGTCCCCCGTCGATGGCGGGAGCCCGGGAGGTCCGGACAGAACCTCGTGCGCGTGATGGATCCTCTGGAGTACGGTGACGACCGTTCCAAACGCTATCAGGATGAGCACAAAGATGAGCAGGGGGCTGAGAAACAGGCCGACAATGAGAAGGATGAGACGTTCGGGACGCTCGAGTAGCCCCACGGTGCATGTCTCGCCCAGTCCCTCGATCCGCGCGCGGGCGTAACTCACGAGTACGGATCCGGCCATGGCAACGAGGATGACAACAACAAGCAATTCCGGATATTTTCGGCCGCTATCGCCGCCGGAGTAATAGAGCAGGATCGCGCCAAAAACGAGCAACTCGCTGACGCGGTCGAACGTCGAGTCGACAAACGCACCGAACTTCGTTTCCCGCCCGCGCTCTCTTGCGAGCGCTCCATCAAGCACATCACAAAGCCCGGAAATCAAAAGCCAGAATCCCGCCCAAAAAAGTGAACCCTTTGTTATCAGGATCGCCGCATAGAGACTGATCACGAGTCCGGCCACCGATACGAGCATCGGGGACACGCCCATCGAGGCGAGAATCGCCACCACGGGATCGAGAATCCGTCTTGATTGGTCCTTTATAGCCTGTTTGTCAAAAGCCATTTTTTCTACCTGGTGGGGGTTAGAGAAAGACCTAAATAGTTGATTTCACGTTATATCAGAGATTGCCGACCGTCAAGTTCATTTGTCTTTGCCCTTGAGCAGAAGCACGATCTCGCCCCTGACACGCCGCGGGCCGTAATGGGCAATGAGTTCGCTCGCCGTTCCACGTCTGGCTTCTTCGTGAATTTTCGTAATCTCACGAACCACCGCGGTCTCTCGTTCGGGAAATAGTTTTTCGATTGCCCCCAGAACCTTGACGAGCTTATGCGGTGACACAAAAAAGATCACCGTTCGGCGTTCATCTTCGAACATAGCGATCTTGCGTTCAATCTCGCCGGTTTTGCGCGGAAGGAATCCTTCGAAGATAAACGCATCCGTCGGAAAACCGGACAACAGGAGCGCGGGCAAAATCGAATTCGCCCCGGGAGCGACAGATACCGGGATACCCTCGGCAATCGCGGCCCGAACAAGATAGAACCCCGGGTCCGAAATTCCCGGCGTCCCCGCATCCGTCACCAGCGCGAGTTCCTCTCCGTTCAACAGCCGCGCAACGATTCCTTTCGTGATCCGTTCCTTGTTGTGATCGTGATACGCAACGAGCTCGTTTTGAATGTTGAAATGAGTGAGAAGCTTCCGGGTATGCCTCGTGTCCTCGGCAAGGATCGCTGACACCCGAGCCAGTATCTCCACACCGCGGTAAGTCATGTCGCCGAGATTACCAATGGGTGTGCTCACAAGGATGAGCGAGCCGGGCGGCAGATCGCTAGGGATAGGCTTCTTGTTGTCGTCGGAGTGCATCGTAAAAAAACGCCCGCTAGTTGGCGGGCGCGAGGGTTTTCAAGAAGTCGGTCACCCGACCGATGTCTTCCGCACTGATATCAAGGTGGGTCACCATCCGTATCCATGTCGGACCGAATGGAACGGCAAGAATTCCCTGTTCGGCGAAACGAGCAAGAAGGCCGTCAAGCGTATCGAACTTCTCATCTACGTCGAAGATCACGATATTCGAATCGGGACGGTAAACCATCTCCAGCCCGTCGACGGCATCCACCGCTTCGGCCAAACGGCGGGCGTGCTCGTGGTCCTCGGCAAGGCGCTCAATGTGGTTGTTTATCGCATATAACGCCCCCGCCGCGATAATCCCCGCCTGCCGCATCCCACCACCAAACTGTTTTCTCTTTTTGCGGGCCTTCTTCACCGTCTCCGCTCCACCGGCCATAACGGAACCCACCGGCGCACCGAGTCCCTTCGAAAAACACATGCTTACCGTGTCGACGCACGCGATGTAATCCTTGAACGGCACGCCCGACGCAACAACGGCGTTCGCGAGCCGCGCTCCATCGAGATGAACGAGAAGTCCGTGCTCATCGGCGAGCACGCGGATCTTTCGCATTTCATCGAGTGGAAACACGTGGCCGCCGGCTCTGTTGTGCGTGTTCTCGATCGCAATGACACGTGTCGGCGGGCAATGAAGGTTTTCGGGACGGATGTGCGGTCGGATTTCGTCGGCGGTGATAATGCCGGATTCTCCATCGAGCGGATTGGTCTGCACACAGGAAAGCGCGGACGGCGCCGCCGCCTCGTAATTGAAGATGTGGCACTGACGGTCGAGTATGATTTCGTCACCGGGACTTGTAATTGTCGCGAGCGCGACCTGGTTACCCATGGTCCCGCTGGGGACGAACATCGCCGCCTCCGTGCCGAACAACTCACATACACGGCGTTCCAGCTCGATAGTCGTGGGGTCATCGCCAAACACGTCGTCACCGACGACGGCGTTTGCGATAGCCTCGCGCATGGCGGGCACCGGACGCGTAACTGTATCACTGCGAAGATCGATCGTCTTCGACATGGCAGCACTTTCCTGGTCTTTGTTGTCGCAGGGTGTCGGGCAAGAAAATGGTTAGCGTTGGAAGATGCTAGCTATGCGTTGGAGACCATGTCCTTGAGTTCTTTTGACACCTTGAATACGGGAACGTTACGATCCGGGACCGGTACGGCTTCCCCCGTCCGAGGATTACGAGCCATCCGTGCTTTTCTGGCCTTCACTTTGAAGGTTCCAAAGCCCCGGATTTCGTAATGCTTGCCTTCAGCAAGAGCCTTTGAAATCGACTCCAGAAACTGGTCCATGGCCATCGCCACGTCTTTCTTTGTAAGACCAGTCTTACCGGCGATGTCTTCTACGATTTCGGCTTTCGTCATCGAGTTGGCCTCCTTTGCCTATTCATAATCAAAGATCTTGTATATGTTTTAAAGCATAACTTGTGAAAAGTCAAGGGGCTTTTGCGATGGCCGCATTATGCCCGCACCACATCCGTCGGCATGGTTCATTTTGCACACAAACCGCATCCCGCCGATCCTCCCCCGCCAATCCCTATGCGGCATCCAGGGAAACCACGCGCCCCCTCCGGAAAACAAGCGCCCGTAAGCGGAATTCGAGGGGTGTAAATGCTGTTTGACATGGGAAAAGGGCGTCCTTATGCCCCAAACAGGACTTTGTTCGACCAGGTCACAGGCAATTGGTACAACGTTTGCTGAATGCCAGAATGCTGCGAGGTGGTCGCCGCTGACACCACCCACATCCTACACCGTACCGCCTTGCAGCTCCTTTTAATAAGGGCGTGTTTAGAGATAATCGTTATCAAGGAGGGCGACCGGAAATGAGCGCGAATAAATTATACTTCACAATGATCGTAATCTTGGGAGCATGCGCGCTGATCGCTGGCTGTGGGGACGAAACCGTCGCCCCGACTGTCGCTGAAGAAGCGCCTATTCTGCCCCCGCAAAATTTCGTAAGTGAGGCCCAGGGTTCTTCGGTGGTTCTCACGTGGGACGCCAACACCCAGGGTCATCTTTTAGGATACAACGTGTACCGTTCAGATGGCGGGCAGCTTGACGTCACGACACTTCTGACGCTCACGCCGATCACGGAAACCACGTACGAAGACTTTGCGGTTGTTTCGGGTGCGGGTTACCGCTACCATGTCACCGCGGTTTCCAGAATCCACAAAGAGAGCCAGCATGTGATTGTGGATGCCGTCGTACACAATTCGGGAGCCGGCATCGAGGGCAAAGGCAAGCAAATCAAGTTTTAATCTGGAAATGTCATCCGCCGCCGTCAAAAAGGTCCCTCTCCTGTGAGAGGGATCTTTTTTTATATGAACGACACGCTCCACCACACGATGTTGAGGAGTCCCCCCGCGATAAACTGCATCGGGATGCTGATGATCCACCCCAACACACCCGTCCACAAGAGAATGATCAGGATGAAGAATCCGTACGGACGCATCGAGGCAAGGAGTTCCGCGTACCGGGACGGCAGGTAACGAAAGAGAATCCAGTGCCCATCGAGCGGCGGAATCGGGATCAGGTTGAAGATACCCAGAACGCAGTTGATGATAATCAAGTTCTGGCAGAGCGCGCGAAAGAACATCAGCGATCGATCGGCGCTGTCCTGAAGCCCCGGGAAGTGTTTGTAGAAAAGAAGAACGATGATATAGAGCACTGTTCCGGCCAGCGCGAGAATGAAGTTTGAAATCGGCCCGGCGGCGGCCACGTAGGCGTCCTGGACGATTGGATTCCGGAAGTTCGCCGAGTTCACGGGGACCGGCTTGGCCCACCCGATCAGGGGTATCCCGCTAAAGATCATCAGCGCCGGCATGAGAACCGTTCCGATCGGATCGATATGGGGCAAAGGGTTCATCGTGATCCGGCCCATGTCGCGCGCCGTGGGATCACCGAAACGCTCCGCGGCCAGCCCATGTGCATTCTCGTGAACCATCACCGAGAATATAAACACGACGATAGCGACAATCAGTTGAAGAATCTGGTCGGGTGACATATCCATTTGTTTACCTCGGGCGGGGTGTCAATCATCGGTTGTCGAAATCGCTCGCTCGTGAGATCCCGTCCCCGAGTATCATCTATATTTATCTGATCTTCAATAGTTTGTGACACTGCGGAATCACGCGAACATCGTCCAGCCGTTCGAGAGCATACCCTTGAGATTGTTCGAGGATTGCAAGGAGGCGGTTCCTTGCGTCTGGTCCGTCGGCTTCTTTGACTAAGGTCGTACTCTCCGGCTGAAGAATCAAGGGAATCGTTTTGTCAATCTCGGCGATAAGATCGACCGCCGTCTCGATTTCTCCCGGCGGCGTTGAATGATCCACAACAATTTTAGTAAATACCTCGACCGGGCGGACGCCTGCGAGCCCCTGCAGGAACGCCCCGTGGACGGTCCAATTTTCCCCGGCCGTCGCCGAAGGCAACTTGATATCCATGGCAACAACATCCACATGCGGCAGTACCGCATCGAGGCCGCCGGGCTCGAGCCCACTCGTTTCGAGGTGGATTCTGAACCCCTTCTCGCGAATCCCTTCGGCCACACCTGCGGCAAAAACAGGCTGTTCGAGCGGTTCCCCTCCTGTGATACTGACCGTCCTTACCGGCGCGTGATCTGAGAGCACGGAGAGAGTTTCGCGAACGGCAACCTCGACGGTAAGGGGATTGTCGAGCGATCGTCTGTCGCGACCGTGGACGATGCACAAGGGTCGTTCCCTTTTGCTCGATTGGGTGTCGCACCAGTAGCACGTCGCCGAACACCCGGCGGTTCGAAAAAACACCTGCCGCTCGCCGACATACTTTCCTTCGCCCTGTATCGAGCAGAAGATCTCAGAAACATATCCAGTCACGTCACTCATCGGTTCACCCTGGCAGTCGCTATTTCGAGGGTTATTGGGGCAGGCTGTCCTTGGCCCTGGGGTTCAGGGTCCTCGGCCGCATCTAAATTATAGCGGCCTGTGGATTCACCCCCGGACCAAGGACAGCCCACCCAAAACTTCACGAATCGTTAACATCACGGGACGGAACGGACTTTTGTTGTCGCGTGACGGACCGAAGCCAGTTCGCGCACGTAACGCGCAAGGAGTTCGTCGACGAGCGGCAGCGGGGCGACATTCATTTCTTCGAGTCCCACCGCGGGGACCGGCGCACCGCCCGGGTTCACATTGATTCCCAAGTGGATCAATGCTCCTTCGGGACCGGGCGCGGCAATCGACACGGTCAATTTTCGTTTGTCAAAAAACACGTCATCGCCGGAACGTTGAACGTCAAAGCCCTTCTCGTCAAGAATTTCACAGAGCAGTGCGACCAACATCCGCTGTCGCCACACCATGGTCTCCAGCTCACACCCAGGATGTTCGATGATGACGTGCGCCATCGAAACCGCTTCGATAAACGTCCCCGCCCTCGCGTCGTCGAGGTCGACAAGATCCTCGTTGGCCACATGACATGGCCCTACAAAACCCGCCGCGGAATCACCCGTGAGTCCCGTCCGGCCGGCTATCCACCCGCTTCGTAACTCCCTGCCCGTATAAGCCGTCGAGTCTTCTATGATTTTGTATTTCAACATGTTATACCTGTGAGAGTTCAGTCGGCGAACCGGATAAAAGGCCTTTGATCCGTCGGCAGCGTATCGAGTGCCCGTTTGAGATGCGCGCATGACGCACAACATCCGCACATCAATTCGCCCCCATCGTAACAACTCCAAATCGCCGATAGAGGGGCGCCCAGGCCAACACCAAGCGCGATTATTTCACCTTTGCCAAGGTCCTGTGTAAAACTGACGACTTGCACTCGATTGCGAGTCGAATCTTCAAGACCCTTGTTTACACACGCGACGTATTCGGGCCGGTTGTCCGGAAACTCCACGGCCTCGTCCCGGTTGAACCCGGTCACGACGTATTCGCAATCGTAAGCTTCGGCAAACGCCGCCGCCAGGTTCAAAAACAGGCCATTCCTGTTTGGAATCCAAACGGCATCGAGTGATTTGAGGTCGCCCGGCGAAACGTCTCCGGACGACGCATCGTCGCGCATCCCTTTCGGAGCAAGGTCCTTCAACCAGTCGATATCAACCTCGCGGTATGGAAGCCCGTAGAAACTGGCCGCGCCTACGGCGGCAACGCGTTCGCGTTCGAGCGCCCGCTGGCCGTAGTTCACGAAGATAACGAGCCGGATCTCCATTTCGGTGTCGGCCTTCGCAAGCGAGACCATGGAATCGAGCCCGCCGCTCAAAAGAACCACCGCACGTTTGTTGGTATTGGCCATATCTGCGCATCCCATGCCTGCGGATTAACCCCACACGGGGCCTGTCATCGATGCCACTCTTGTGATGGGTCTAACGTTAATGTTTTCAATGGCTGGGCGCAACCCCCATTCAGATCGCCCGCTTAGCCAATTTCTGGGCGGGTGGTTGTGCAAATTGCAAGGGGATTGGCCACTCCAGATAGGGACATCCGGCGCCCGGCGAGAACCCATATTTTATCTTGTTATAACACAGCGTGTTACGACCTGCGAGCACGGCCCGGATTTTAATCTCGCGGCTGGTACACGATTCGCTCTAACCACCAATGGCGAAATAGATTCTCCAACACACCCATTGAAAGAGTTTCTCCGATGAACGCAAAAGTGTCGTCAATGCTCGACAAGGCCGGCCAGGACCGGAGCCGCTCCAATTTTGACAAGGCCCTGTCCAGACTCGAAGACGGAATCAAAAAACACCCAAAAGCGCTGAGTCTTTACACCGAGGCCGTTGACGTCGCGATGGAAGCCGGCGAATCGCTCAAGGCGCTCCAGTATTTCAAACAGGCGCAGAAGAGACTTCCCGACGACCTGTTTGAGCTGTGGACGTTTGCCGCGGACAAAGTCGGCAAATACAACGATCCGATCGTCGGCCGCTATCTCGTCGAACAAGCGATCAGAAATGGCGAGGTGGAAACGGCAAGTTCGCTCCTCGCGGACCTAAAGGACCATACGGCGGACGAACTGCTTCAACGGGTGCGCACAAAAAAACAGGCGATGAGTTCTGCGATTGGCGGCGGCCTCGCCGCCCGCGACGAATTCCTTTTGTATGCGATTACCGAGGCATTGTTGTGCGTCAGGCTCAGCCGGTTCCCCGAGGCAATGAACGGCGTGATCCGGATTCTCGACGAAAATCCCGACGCCCACAAGCTTATCGAACCGTTCCTCGTACATATCGAAAAACATCACAAAGAAAAGGGCGAATCCGTGTTCGCACTGGGGTGCTGTTTCTTCGCGGCGAACAAGTACGAAACCGGAATCGAAAAACTTATTCGCGCCTCGAAGATGACACCGGCTCTGATGCCCGATGCGATCGAAAGAATCGAATCACTCGGTGATCAGGCAGGGATTCCGGCCGACAAACGGGATCTTCTTCTGGCGGAAATGCATCTCGCCCACAAAAACGCGGAACGCGCGGAGGATCTCCTTCGCGGGATCCTCGATCGTGATCCAGCAAAAGCTACCCCTGTGGTCGAGCTGCTCGAAACCCATGTGCTGGATATTGGCGATGATTTAAATCTCCATTTCCTGTTCATCGACGCCGCTCTCGGGCTCGGCCGCAAGGACACGGCCATCTCGCATTTAAAGAAAATCTTTCAGAAACAAAATCACCGCAATAATCTACTGGCCTGGCTCGAAGAAAGAACACAGGTTCCGGGGACGGATTCCGGAATCCTGCTTTTCTTTGGCGAAGCGGCATTGAACGAGGGTATGCACGGCAAGGCGTTGGAAATCTTTAAGGAAATCCTCTCGCACGGGATTCAGGATGAGCCGACAATCAAGGAACTGCTGTCACGACATCAATCGACGCCGCTCATCCGCCACTTCTTCAATGATCGTTTTGGCACCGCGACAGTCCGCGAGTCCGCCTCAAACACCCAGTTCGAGAACTACGACGATTTCGACCTGGCAGAAGCAAGGTGGGGTGGAGATTCACAAAGCATTCCCGCCTCCCGTCCAACCACGACGATTAAACAAGTCGAAACCCACATTGATACGGCAGGAATTTCTCCCGACAAACAGGAAACGGCTCCGCCGAAAAATAAAGACAACATGGACCTCGGCATCGACAACCGTGAATTCTCACTCGGTGGATTGATGGACCCGGACTCCGAAGCGCGGCAACCGGAATTCGATGAAAAAAGTGCGGAATCCGAATCGGCGGGCGACGGCGACGACCTGTTCGATTATCTCAGCAAGAACTTCACTTCAACCGATGAACCCGAAGACAGCTTCGCAGTTGCCGATGACGTCCCGTGCGACACACCGTTGGACACAGCGTCCGGATTCGAATTCGCGCCGAGCGATGAAATCGTCGAATTCTCACCCGAGATCTCAGCACAGACCGAAGAGGAAGACATCGACGAAAGCCCCAAAGATTTCGAAACCCTCTTCAAGATGTTCTCAGAAGGCCGGATCGACAACGGGGGCGCCATTGAGCTCATAGAACAGGCACTCTGCGAGGGACGGCTTGAAGAAATGAAGACCGTTCTCGCTTTCACACCGGCCAACATCGGTGAAGACATGACGCGTAGGCGCCTGCTTGCCGATTACTACCTCGAAACCGAACAACCGCTGTCCGCGCTGATCACACTGAAATCTATCAACATCAACGGACTCGCCAGAGACGAACGGAAAGTACATCTGACCCGTATCGCGATTTGTTACCGCGCGCTTCATAATTTTGAAGCGGCACATAGTGTGTTTCTTAGACTTTTGAGCGAGCAACCGGGGGCCGCCGACGTTGAACGGATGGCGGAATCCAACTACGAGCAGTATCTGCAGTCGGCCACCGGCTCCGCTCCAGCTCTCGAAAAAGTATCGAGTATATAATTAGGAACCCGGAATCAGGAGGCAATGAACCATGAAGATCTGTCCGTTTATCTCTCATCTGCTAGGAGACGAGAATCACAACACGCTTTCGCTGGGCGAAAAAACAACGGATGGCGGCCAAACCGACGCATCCGATGATGTCGTTCTTCTGGGTTACGACAATGAAGAGGGCGTCGGTTCCAACAAAGATGGCACAAATGTCAATGCCGCTTCGGCGCAGCTCGAGTGCCTGAAGGAATCCTGCCGGTTTTACCAGACCGCGTCGGACGAGTGTCGCTTCGATATGATTTTCTCAAAGATCGATGGATTCGAGCAGGCTTCGGCCGAATTATCGCCCGAACTTATGCGCGATATCGATAAGATCTGGCAATTTCAGACAAAAGGTGTCGCCGAGATCGTCGAAAGCCTCGCCGACTCCGACAAGAAGCAGGCGGACAGCCTCGATACGCTCAAGAGCGAAGTCACCGACCGTCTTGAAAAGCTCAACCAGCCAGGTGACGGCACCGACATCGAATCGATCCAAAAGGAAATTGAATCGCTTCGGGATTCGATAAAGGAAAGAGGGGAGGGTTTCGACAATCTTTCAACAACAGTTTCTGAACTCGCCGACAACGTGGCGCGTTTGAAAGACATGTCGGACGATGTTTCGAAAAAGGTCGCCGACATCGATGGTGCGATCCCCAAAGAATCAACGATCAACGAGATTCTCGAACGGTCGGCCAAAAAAACCGCGGAAGGACTCAAGGCGCTCGATTTTTCAGAGCCGGTCAAATCCATTTCTCAAAAAGTCGATGATGTTCTCGGCGCTCAAAAAGAGTCCGCAGAAGATCTGGGCAAGAAACTCGATTCCTGGAAAGAAGACATCGTCGACCGCGTTCTCGATCTCGCGTCCCGACAGGAAGACTGGGAAACACGAATCAATGAACTGGTCGATCATCAGAAAGAACTCGCGGGGTATCTCGAAGAAGGCAAGAAACACAGAGAAGACGAGCAATCTCGTTCGACAAAGAAGGAATCAAAGAAGTACAACAATCTCGGCGTGACGAGCTTTCACAACGGCGCATACGAGATGGCGCGCGATCAGTTCCTCCAGGCCGTCAAGATGGATCCCGATTTCGCCGAGGCTTACAACAACCTTGGGCTGGCGTTCACGGAGCTTGACGACGAGGAAAAAGCGACCGATGCGTTCACTAAGGCCGTCGAACTCAACTCGTCGCTCCACGCCGCTTACAACAACCTCGGCTATATCTTCTACAAAAAAGGAGATTACGAGCAAGCGGTCGAAATGTACAACGAGGCCCTCGGGAAGAACAGCAAGAACGGTCCGGCATACACGAACCTTGGCAACGCGTACTACCGGATGGACCGCCTCAATGAGGCGAGCGACGCATGGACAAAAGCGCTGGAATTGGACCCGGGTAACGAGAAAGCGAAGAGGAATCTCCAACGAATCAGCGAGACAGCCAAGTAGCAGGAGAAACAACTCTGACAGAAACGTTACTCTGGAGAGCCGGGCGCCCGAATGACCATTGTGGCCTCCAGACCTTTCGCACCCTCTTTGAGTTCAAACTCAACCGTCTCACCCTCGGAGAGGGTGCGAAAGCCTTCGTCTTGAATCTCCGAATAGTGCACAAAAATATCCCGGCCTGCTTCCTGCTTGATAAAACCATACCCTTTGGTTTCATTGAACCACTTGACTTTACCAGTAACTCGCACTAGATCTGCACCCCTTCCAATAGAAAAACCACTGGGATGCGGCCATCCCAATGGTTCCGAACGAAGCGAATCAGTGTATTACTACCATCAAATTATTTCCGAAGTTTTACCTCATTGAACCATGCAATTGTACACTACAAGACGTGAATTTTCAAGTCCAATCTCGACGAGACACTACAAGGACGAACCCAGAACTCCCAGTAACCATGCGGAACAACTCGTATCGACCAACCATCAACGGAAGCGATCATCGACACTGATGCCGTCAGCGACTAGCAATATGCGGTCGACGCTTCTCTATTGCATCGTTGCCCTTTTGCGGGGTGCGACACACCTGACGTCATAGTCGATTTATTGGCTTTGGGATAGCGAGTTTGACGCGGACGAATGCGGGTTTTCCCTGGCATACTTCTTGCCCTTTTCCGCATGACTATCAAGCCCGTACAGATTCTTCGACAAGGATGGACACACGGTGAAAATCACACTTCCATACCTCCGTGAACACAAACGATTCGAGTGTTTTTCGGCGGAAAAACTCAACGAAGTTTTGCGGGAAGGTCTCACGACCAGCCAACAACAACCCGTTTACGTGGAAGTGTGCGACGACACTCATCAGTGTTTTGTTTTTCTCAGGGATGGTCAAATCTACAGCGCCGGTGCGGAGCGAAACGGACAGCTCGTCGAAACGTCGATAAAAGAATTCCTACTTGCGGCGGGCCGGATGAGCGAACCGCGGGCGGCATGTTATGTGTTGAACAACAAAATTCTCCATTCAATCCTGATTCTATTTCAGAAAAAGCCCGCGCTGAAACTATTGAGTTCACTGGTTGATCTTGACCAGGTTCTCGACAGAATCGAAGACGAAGGCAAAAGCTGTATCGTCTCGGCGTCGCAGGATGAATTTCTCGCGATACTGAGATACGAAAAGGGAGAGGTCAAAGCTCTCTGTCATGAGCTGTCCGCCCCTATTCCACTCGAACGGTCGTTCCGGGATGATTTTCTGGTCAAGATCTACACGCTGTCCGCGGAAAAACCGCTGACGATCCTTGTATATGAGGATCTTCTCGTCAAATACGCCGTCGACGCAAAAACGGTCGACCGCGACTACCGAGGCGACGTGACCGAACTTTTCCTGACGAAGCCGCCAATCGTCACCCTCGAGTTCAAAGAGAAAGAGATCGGGAACTGGATGCTCGACAAACCGGTCTTCAAGATCGGGAGGACCCCGGACAACGATATTGCCATCGACAACCTCGCTGTATCACGCCTTCACGCGGTCATCGAAGAAGACAAGGGCGAGTTCTATGTAAAGGACTGTGACAGCCTCAACGGAACAATAGTAAACGGCAATCCGGTAGGCCGCGCCATTCTCAGCGCCGGAGATGAAATACAAATCGGCAAACACATTCTTGTATTCCAGAAACAAAGCAGACGAGAAATCGCCCTTGGCGCCGAACCACAGCGGTTCGACCAGACAGTGATCATGCGTCCCGGAAAATTCGCACCGGCGCCAACCCCGGAACCAGTGGAAGCGCCGGAAAGCGAAGGCGACCCCACACGACCAAGGCTGACAGAGAAAGCCAAGACGGGAGAACGGGAATTCGAGATCGGAGAATCAAGTCTCACGCTCGGCAAAGATGAGACCGCCGACATTGAAGTCGATGGTTTCTTCGTGGCTAAAAAACACGCCGAGATTTCACGCGAAAACGGCAACTACATCATCAGGCATGTGGCCGGTCATCGCAAAGTGAAGGTCGGCGGCAGGCCGATCAAGGAGTGGGTCTTGAGAAACAACGATCATATTCAAATCGGCAAGAAGGAATTCGTTTTTCACGAGTAGAACCGCGGCACGCACCGGAGGGTGACATGCGTTACATCTTGATTTCCGACATTCACGGCAACCTCGAATCGCTCAAGGCGGTGCTCGATTTTGCAAAAAGGCTCGAACCCTATGAGCTCTACTGCCTGGGAGACGTGGTGGGATACGGGGCCGATCCGCAGGCCTGCCTCCACCTTCTCCAGGATGAGGCAAATCTGATCCTCGCGGGCAATCATGATCTCGCGGTGGCCGGGATGATTGCATGCAACGATTTCAATCCGATCGCATACAAGGCGGTGGAGTGGACGCGACGCGCACTGGACGAGGACGATGTTGACGCACTGGCAAACATGCCGTTGGTCTATATAGACGGCGACTACCTTTTTACGCATGCGTCTCCGATCGAGCCCATGGAATTTCGTTATGTGCGGACGCTCGACGACGTGGCCGAGGTGTTTTCATCGATCGGGCAGCGGTTCTGCTTTGTCGGGCACACTCATCTGCCCGTGCTCGTTTCGATGGAAGAGCGCACCGGCGCCATGCAGATCATCAGGGAAAACCGTATAACAATTAAGGACGGCTACCGGTACTTCATAAATGCCGGCAGCACCGGACAGCCGCGCGATAGCAACCCAGACGCATGCGTCGTCGTTCTCGATGACGAAAGCGAAACCATCGAAACCCTTCGGATTCCCTACGACATATCGACGTGTCAAAGCAAGATTCTTTCGGAAGGGCTTCCCTCGTATTTGGCTGAACGCTTGATTCTCGCGAGGTGATTTGAAAGTGGCAGACGGCAAGAGTTATCAAATTCTCGAGCTTGTCGCCCAGGGCGGCACGGCCGTCTTGTACAAGGCGATGCAAACCTCGCTTGACCGCGTCGTCGCAGTCAAAAAATTGCACCATCATCTCACCGAAGACGAGAACTTTACCCGGCGCTTCATTCTCGAAGCCAAGGCCGCCGCTTCACTCGACCACGACAACATCGTCAAGATCATCGACTTTGGAGTCGAAGACGACGAGTATCTTATGGTGATGGAGTTTATCGAGGGCGAAAGCCTCCACGATATCCTCGACAGGTGGAAACAGATCCCCGAGGAATACGCGCTGGCCATCGCCTACCAGGTTTGTCTGGGCCTGGAACACGCCCACATCAAGGGCATCGTGCATCGGGACATAAAGCCCGGCAACATCATGCTGACAAAAACGGGCCGGGTGAAGATCACCGACTTCGGACTCGCCAAGCTGACTCAGGCGCCGACCCAACACACGGCGGCCAACTCGATACTCGGCACGCCGCTGTACATGTCTCCCGAGCAGGCGTTTGGAGAAAGCGTCGACCAGCGAAGCGACCTCTTCTCGCTCGGAACGATGCTTTACGAGAGCCTCACCGGAGAGCAGCCCTTTCTTTGCGACAACTACATGGGCGTCATTCAAAATATCATCAACAGCAACGCGCCGCACCCGTCGAAGTTTGGCGTCGAACTCGCGTCGGGCACTGAGAGTATTGTACTCAAATCGATGAACAAGAACCGCGAAGCGCGGTTCCAGAGCGCCGGCCAGTTCAAAAAAGCGATAGAAAAACGTCTTGGGCTCGAGTCTTTGAAAGAATCGTCGGAAAACCTCAAAACACTGCTCGCCACCAATGGTGCCACGATGGTACTTCCGCGGACGCGGCGCGCACGGAAAAATACCCGGAGAGTCCGCAAAGGGTTGACCGCGACGATCGCTGCCGCCGCGATCGGCTGCGCGGCGACGGTGGGGTACATCATGGAGCCGGGTGTGTTTCAGAAGGTTATTCAGGATGTCAAGGCTATCGCGGCGCGTCAGGCCGAGACCGCTGCTCCCATACAGCAAAGCGAAATGTTTGCCTCGGGGCTGCCGGAGTTCGACATGGCCGCTGTGTTTTCGGATAGCATCCAGGGCTCCGACAATTCGATTTCGAAAACCCCGGAAGCGACTTCGCCGGCAACAAACATCGCCGCGCCTGCCGAAGAAAACGCGCCCAAAACGACCTACATTCGACCGACCGGCAACGCCACAGTTCAAGCGCAAGGCGCATCATCCACCCTGGACTCGACCGGCATCCCGGGCCTCAACGCAGCGCCCGCCGCATCGATCGTTGTCGACAATTCCACGACCGACAATACCAGTGACGCCGCGGTCACAAATGCGGTTGTCGCCGAGGAAAAACCGGCGCCACCCGCGAAGATTGTTCGAACCGGGTGGCTTTCCGTGACAAGCGAGCCTCCGGGCGAAGTCTATGTTGATGGTCTTTACGTGGGAGATTCCCCCGAAGCCCGAATCAAGCTCGAACGCGGGGAACACACGCTTGAGTGCCGACGCCCCCGATTCGAAACCTATCGCGAAGTGCTAAACATCACTACCGGCGAGCTTTCAACCCGGAACATTGTGCTGCAGAAAATCGTGGGACGGATAAGCCTGTCCACGATCGAAGGGGCGGAAGTATATGTCGATGGAAATTTGATCGGCATGACACCGTTGAATCAACCCATCGAGTTGGAAACGGGACAGCACCAGATTACGGTAAAAAAGGCGGGGTACCACGTGTGGAACAACAATGTGACACTCGACCCCAAGCAGTTACTTCCGCTCAAGATCACGCTCAGCCCAATCTACTGATTTCAATAAATCCAATGCTCTACCGGCAACCATCTCCGGCGTAAGGTCGCGCAGATTTCCGTCCTTCGCGCGAACCACATCGAGACCCGGACAACGCGGCGCCCATCGCACAGGATCCGTCGGGCCAAAAACGGCGAGCGTACGCGCGCCGACGGCGCATGCCACGTGCATCACACCGGTGTCGTTGCATAGCACCAGGTTCACACGCGGGAGCACGGCGGCCACCTCTCCGATTCCCCGTCCAGTTAACTTCGCGCACCCCCCCCGCAGCGCGTCGATGAACAACCCAACGCTCCCCGCATCCCTCGGCCCTTCAATTACGCAAACATTCAACTCGTGTTCCGCGCACAACCGATTGACGACCTCGGCGAAGTTTTCCGGCGGCCAGATATTCTCGGCTTTTCCCGCACCGGGGTGGACGACAATAGTTTTCTTGTCCGCTTCGGTGTTCTGCTCCAGAAAATCACGCGCGAACGCAACGTTCTCCGCCGACGGAACAATGATCGGGCAAAGATCATCAGAGTCGATATTTAATCCGCGCAGCGGATAGAGGTTGTGCTCGGCCTCGTTCATACGCGCCAACGCGTCGCTTCCGGGAAGCGGTAGCTCGAGGTGGAAAAACGACTCGCTCAGCATATTGCCAAACGGTCCCGATGTCGATCCGGCACGGAAACGCGCCCCCGAAAACAACCCTATCAATGCGCTTGTGAATGAGAACGACACGGTGTGGAGTATTATCACGAGATCGTAGCGGCATTTCCTGATATCACGAATCAGCCGAATCGTGCCGAACAGATCCTTGTTGTTGTATGTAAAAACCCTGTCGACATACGGGTGGTTGAGAAGAACGTTACGGTTGATCGGGGCGGTGACCACTCCAAGTTCGATGTCTCCAAGCGTTTCCTTTATAGCCCGATAGGCGGGAGTAGCGAGGATCATGTCGCCCATCTGGTTTTGCTGCCGGATTACGAGGATCCTTCGAGGATTCGCGGCAAGAATATCATCCGCACCGACCCGGGGTGTCTTGATCAGCCGGGACGTCAAGCGGATGAGAAACCGCTTCCCTACTCTTTCGATTTTCTTGGTCAACCACATGAGTATCAGCTAGGAATATTGATCTTTCTCGCGGAGGCCGATTTCGGCGAGCATGTCGAGATAGCTTTCGTAGCGGGTCGACACGATTGTGCCTTCCTCAACCGCCTCTTTGATGACACAGCCCGGTTCGTGCGAGTGTGTGCAAGGTCGAAACCGGCAGCCCCCGATGAGCGGACGAAATTCCGGGAAGCAACGGGGAAGGACCGACGCGTCCGTGCCCGGGTGCCCAAACGTCTGCATCCCAGGGGTATCGGCCACGAACCCGCCCTGCATGGGGAATAGTTGGGAATAACTCGTCGTGTGTCGCCCGCGTCCGGTCTTTTGCACGACTTCCCCCACGCGGAGATTCAACGCAGGATCGATCCGGTTCAACAACGAGCTCTTCCCGACACCCGACCGGCCCACGAACGCGTAAATCCCGCCCTGGAGCACGGATTCAATATACCCAAGACCGACGCCGGTCTCCGCGCTCGATGGGGTTACAGGGTACCCCAGGGGCTCGTAGACGGATACGAATTCCTCAATATCTTGTCCGTCTTCGCACAAATCGATCTTATTGAGACAAATTCGGACATTCACGTGACCGCTTTCAGCCGAAACCAGGACCCGATCGACGAACCGCCTGCTAAGCTGGGGCGACCTGACGGATTCCACCAGAAACAACGTGTCGATGTTTGCGACGATCACCCGTTCGGCTCCGTCCCGCGACCCCGAATAGCGTGCGCCGGCATATCTCGAGAGCCACGTGCTCCGCGGATCGACCGATTCGATCGCGCCGCCGCCACCACTTTGCGGCAGGGTTACGTTGACCCGGTCACCCGCCACGACTTGAAATCCTTGCCCCTCACGCCGCAACTTACCCCTGAGTTGACACGGCACAGTCTCCCCATCCGTATCCACCCACACTTCCTTGCCGGTAACACGAATGACCAGCCCTTTGTTTTTCCCTTTTTCCATGACAAGATCGAATATACCAACAATTTCCTCAGAAAGTGGAATATTTAATGTTGTTAAACCCCGTGCTTTTTGTTAACTTGGTGTGAACCACTAACATTCGGCGCAGGTCATTATGAAACCACAAGAGCTTGCAGAGTTTTTCCAAGAGTCGCTGTGCGTCTTCGATCTAAAAGCTACGGACAAGCGTGGCGCAATGACCGAGATGGTCGAGTGCCTCGGCGAAAAGCTCCAATTCAAGGACAAGGACCTCCTTCTGGAGATGCTGATGACCAGGGAAAGCCTGGGCAGCACGGGAATTGGCAAGGGTGTGGCCTTCCCACACGGCCGGTCGCTAGCCATCCAGGAACTTTCGGTCCTGTTCGCCCGATCAGTTGAAGGTGTCGAATTCGATGCGTTGGACAAGAAACCAACGCATTTATTTTTTCTAATCATCGCTCCGCCGCAAGACAAGGAGAATCTGTATCTCCAGGTTCTTGGACAGCTCGTCGAACTAATCAAGTCCTCGGCGCTCCGAAAATTATTGATGGAGGTCAAAACCTTTGCTGAACTCCAGGAAGCCCTGGGGTCCGCGTAGGAAGACAAATTATGGAAGAACAGGTCAAACTTCTTGTCGCTCTCCAGGATCTCGATCTGATGATGAAGGAAGCGAAGGATACCGATACCTCATCCGAGATGAAACAGATGGGGTTCAAACTCGATGGAATGGCCGAACTTCAGGCAGCTCGCGACGATCTGGCCGCCCGAATAAGGCCGCAACTCCTCAACCGCTACGAACGCCTTTCGAAGTCCTATGGACGCGCCATCGTTCCCGTCACCGGGAATCTTTGTTTCGGCTGTTTCTCCACACTGCCGACTTCTTACCCATCCCTCAAGTCAAAGGAATCTTTCCTTACTTGTGAGAATTGCGGCAGAATCCTTTATTTTACATAGGTTAGACGCTTTCCCCCACATATTCTCACCGGTCGCACTTGTCAAACCTCCCAGGTTGACGTAAAATATTTTTACGCGTCAACATTTTTAACACCGCTATGACACGGCCAAATTGAGTGAGGGCAAATGACACTCTATCCCGCAAATAGGAAGAAAAACCTTGAGAAGATCGGCCGGGACTCCCAGGCCGGGCAGTGGCGAATATCAACTCTTTTTGACCCAATTCGCGAGAAGAAATTTCTTCTGTTCGCGCTGAAAGCACGCTCGTTGGCTCCATTCGCCCCAACTGTGGCGCCCTTTCGGTGCGATGCGGCGGCACGGATCGCACCTTCCCGATGCGCGACGGTCGTCGCGGCAACCATCGATACCGATCGCGTCGAACTCTTAACGGAGTGGTTCGAACTGCTCGAACCCAGGGCACTCGCCGACAATGACATCCGGGGGCTCTTCGACCATCTTTTGAATTCGATAGCCGAATTCGAGTCGCATCAATTTTTCGTCGAAGGGCTGTCGACCGCAGCTCTCGGCAAGAACGAAGAGGGAGAGTGGATGCTCCTCCCCCCCGGATACGCGCTTCCGCTCAACGAGGATCCACGAGATCCAACAGCTCATGGCGCAACCCATAGCGCGTGGCGTTTCGTTCACCCGCCGGAGGCCCTCCGCGACGGTTACCACGCGAGAGTGATCGCTGAATTTGTCGTCGACACCTGGCCGTCGCCACCCTCGACAACGAAACGCGGAACCGGGACGACGTTTATCGAAAGTCTGATTCATTCAGCCGAGGCCGTCCTGCGTGGGGAGATCGGAACGACGGGAGATCTATACCAACGGCTGTTCAAAACAAAACTCGCCGTACAACAGGCCCCTTCGACCGGCGCCGAACATCACGATATCGATGAGGCAATCCGGAATGTTCTGGATAACATCGAGGGAGTTTCCGCGTTACTGCTCGAAGGCGACCCCCATTCGTTCAAGACTCGGATTCTACCGCGGATCGCCAGGCGGCTCTCCGAGGAAGGCAGGTACGACGTTCACGTTCTCGACGAATGGGATTTGTTCTCGAAGCACCGCTCCAAAATTATTCAGCTGGCCCGGTCCGGTTCGAGGGGAAAACAGGCAAACCCGCCCCTTTGGCTCATCGACGATATAGAAGAGAAAATGTTCGCCAGGGCAGAGTTCGCCAGGCTCATGACCGAGACCGAATCGTTTCCCAGCGGAACCGTGGTCATGGGGATACGCATGCAGGAAGCGGCAAAAGAGACCATCGAACTCATCTCAAAAATCAAAAACACGCGGGGAAAACATTTTCGTCAAATCAGGCTCGACCCGGCGGAAGACTTAAAACTCAATCACTTGATTGGCGGACTCGCGGCCGAGCTTGCTCCCCTTGGATCCAGGCCTGAAAAAGTAAGGAGTGCGCCCCCACTCGCCGCCTTCCTGGAATCTTTGGGCGCCGCCGAACGTCAGCTTCTCGAGTTCGTATCGGTGGCGCGTTTTGCTCTGCCGCTCGACGTAATTCTCTCCGTCTTTCCCGAAACCGATCAGGGGATCGCACTGGCCGTTCATCGTCTCGCATCATTCGGATTGCTCGAGCAAACCTACCGCAAAACGTCTCCGCGCGGCAGCTACACGCTTTTCTTCCAAATACAAAGCTCGGGGCTGAGACGGCTCATTTACGGCACGATCCCACCCACCCGTCAAAAAAAGCTCCACAGGACGGTAGCTCTCGTGGCGGACGAAGCCGGCGGCTCCGGCGACTTTCCAGCGTTCTTTCTCCTTTTCCACTGTCTCAATGCGGGCGAAAAAGGCCTCGCGGGCAAGCACCTCGTCCGTTATCTGAAAGAGACAAAGAGCGAAAAGAGGGATCCGTTCGTTATGTCGCTCTACCCCGACATCATGGGGGAAAACATTCTCGAAACGCTTCCGTTCTCCGATCGGATTCTGGCGTGTTTTGAGCTGAGCCAGGATCTTCTGGCGAACGGGAAATCGCCGGAAGCCGAGGCGCTTCTCATCGAATGTGAAACGTTGATGGACGATGCTGAAAGCGACCTGAAACTCAAGAGCGCGCCGCTTCTCAGCTCGAGCCTTCGACTGCTTGCGGACTGGTGGGAGACACGGGGGGAATACAAACGAGCGCTCGATCTCCTCGACACCGTGAAATTCGAACTCCAGTCGGCGCTGTCGATTCCCGATCAGGCGCGGCTTCTGAACGACATCGGCTGGCTCCAGTACCGGCTGGGAGAATACGACGGATCAATGGAATCGTGCCGCTTGAGCCTCAATACTCTCAACCCCAACCAGCACCCGCTCATCGTCGCGCAGGCGCTCAACCTGATGGGAGTCGTCCACTACAATAGCAGCCGTTATGACGAGGCGATATCGTACTACGAGCAGGGGGCACAGCTTCGAGAGCGGGCTGGAGACGAAAACGCCACCGCGGCCAGTTTGAACAACCTCGCATTGGCGTACCAGGCAAAGGCCGAATATGAGAAGGCACTCGATTATTACAACAGGAGCCTGAAGCTGAAGGGGCGCCAGAAAAACCAGGCCGGAATTGCCGCCGGGTACCTCAACCTCGCCTCTCTCTACGTCGACATGAGGAATTTCAAAGAGGCGACCGCCAAGTGCCGTGAAAGCCTCGCCGTGTGCGAAACCCTCGATGCCGCCCACGCGCAGCTCATCCCGGACAACTACATCACCCTCGGCGATATCGCCGTGGAGGAAGGCGACCTCGACACCGCCGAAAAACATTATCAGGAATCGCTCGAAATCGCGCGCAAGATGGAAGCGATAAACGAAGAGATGGGGGCGTACCGTCGTCTGTCTTCGATCGCCCTCAAGAGAAAACGGTTTGCGGACGCGCGAAAATATGTCGACAATGCGTCCGATCTCGTCGAGCGCATCGGTTCGAAATTCGAGAACGCGCAAATCGAAGAAATCATCGGTGACCTCGAACACGAACAGGGCCGCAATACCGAAGCACTGTCACACTACGAAAAGGCGGCGGGCCAATTTACGTCGCTCTCGAAATACCGCCCGGCCGTGAAACTGCTTTCAAAAATAGGGCTGATCCACTTCGACTCGGGGAATACGTTTGAAGCGAGACACTTTCTGGATAGGGCGCAGGACTTTGTGCGGGCCGATATCGGCCGCGAGCTCCCCGAGGAATACAACGACCTGCAACGGCAGCTGCGGGCGCAGCCGGCGCGCGCCCATCTCGACGGCCCCGACACGCAAAAACTCCTCATGGCGTTCTACGATCTGAGCGCGCTTACCGACTACGCGGCGGACAGTCACGAGTTTTTTGGGAGGATAATGGATGTGATCCGCGAGATCGCCAATCCCGACGAGTGCTCGCTTGCGCTGAAAGCCGAGGGCAATCGATTCCTCATGCTCGACAGCACGGGAATACGCCGCCCCCTGAATGACCAGGGCCTGGCGTCCCTTTTCAAGAAAACGATGCTGCTCGGCGCGCTCCTGGACTCGACTTCGCCCGATGTGAAGGAACTTCTTCCCTCCCTCGCGGCAACCACGGGGAATACACTTGTCAGCATTCCGCTCAAGGCGATGGGCGAGGACGTCGGGTGCCTGCTTCTTCGTTTCGACGACGACAGGCTCCCTCTCTCCAAAGAGGACGTAAACTTCTTTACGTGGCTGGGGAGGCAAATCGCGGGAAGCTTGATGTTGATGCTCCACCTCAACGAGGAATTTCTAAAACAGGAACTCGTGATGACGGAAGGCGACAAGCTGCCAAGCGACATCGACTCAAAACACCGTTTTGAGACTTTGATTGGCAAGAGCGAGTCGATGAAAAAAATATTCCGGACGCTTGACAGGATAAAAAATGCCGACTCGGGAATTTTGATCCTTGGAGAGAGCGGCACCGGCAAGTCGGCCCTCGCCCGCGCGATCCACTACCGCAGTCCGCGTGGCACTCGGCCGTTTCGGGAGATCCACTGTGCGCAGATCCCCTACAACCTACTCGAGAGCGAGCTCTTTGGCCACGAGCGGGGTGCGTTCACGGGGGCGACACAGCGCAAGCTGGGGCTGTGCGAACTCGCTCAGGGCGGCACTCTTTTTCTCGATGACATCAATGTGATTCCCGCTGAAATCCAGGCCAAGCTTCTCCGGTTTATCGAGAACAAATCGTTCAACCGCCTTGGCGGCACACAGGATCTCAACGCCGATGTGCGGATCGTTGCCGCGAGCAACGAAAACCTGGAAGCGCTGAGCCACGAGGGCCGTTTCCGCGAAGACTTGTACTACAGGTTAAAAGTGATCCTCATCGATCTCCCGCCACTGCGCGAACGGCAGGAGGACATGCTCGCGATCGCGCTCGACTACCTCAAGCGCAGCTGCGCGGAAAAAGGATTCGCACTCAAAACCCTTTCTCCCGAAACGATCCAGATGTTCCAGAACGCCCCATGGCGGGGCAACGTCCGCGAGCTCCAGAATGTTCTCGAGCGGGTCATCGTCCTTACCGACAGCAATATCATTACGCCCGAGTCGCTGCCCGAGGATTTTCTGCGCGAGGTGATGGGAAAGAGCAAGCAGTCCCAGCGGCGCCTGGACGAGCTTGTCGACGACATAATTAAGCTGGGCGGTTACTCGGAGGCCAACCCGCTGCTTCCATTCTTGGAAGCCCTGCTGGCGAAAAGAATGGTGATGCACGTGAACGGCAAGAGCAAGGCGGCCAATTTGCTGGGAATCTCGAAGCCCACCCTGTACGCCCGGCTTCGGGATTACGATAAGCTCTCGTGAGAGTAACGAGGCGCGGGTGGCAGCTCGCGTTCTGGGTTGTTGAAGCCTCTGAGCATAGCAACCCGCACTTTGCTTCGCCAAGGTCCTGTCGCCGTCAGGTTTCTCGTCGAAACGGTGCGGTCTTTCGAGAGGCCCTTTCGCGGGAGCGAGCGAGAATCCACCGTCGGCGCAGCCGACGGTTAGTCGAGCGAAGCGGAGCGAGGGCCGGAGAAAGATCGCACCGTCCTGTTCGAGAGAAGGCGCGGGTGCTTCTTGAATACGGGCGGGGCGATACTGTATTCTGGTTCGGTCGTTACCCCAAACAAAAAAGACCATCGAGGACGATTCAACATGAAGAAAATGAAGACCGTCTCTTTAAAACATCTCGTCGGATACCTGAACGAGTATCTGCGGGTGACCGCGATCCCCGACAAGTCGCTCAACGGGCTTCAGGTCGAGGGTGCGCCGCGCGTGACCCGTGTGGCGTTCGCCGTCGACGCGTGCTCGAAAACGATCCGCGCCGCGGCAAGGATTGAGGCGGGCATGCTCATCGTCCATCACGGCCTTTTCTGGAGCAACAACGAGCGGATCACCGGTGTGATGAGAGAGAGAATCGGCTTGCTGGTGAAAAACAACATTTCGCTCTATGCCGCGCATCTGCCACTCGACTGCCACGACGAGGTAGGAAACAACGTCGAACTCGCGCGGATACTCGGGCTGGAACTGGGGCGGAAGTTCGCCGATTATCATGGGGTTGAAATCGGTTTTATCGCCGAGGCCGACAGAGCGTTGACCCGCGCGGCGCTCGCCGGCCGGATCGCGAAACAACTCAACTGCCGTGTTCAACGTCTCGATTTTGGCCCGGCGAAAATCAAACGGATCGGGATCGTTTCCGGGGGAGCGGCGGACTTCGCGGCGGAGGCAAAAGAACTCGGTTGCGAGGCGTTCGTTACCGGAGAAACCTCGCACACGGCCTATCACCTGGCGCGCGAGGCAGGGATCAACGTGATGTACGCGGGGCATTATGCCAGCGAGACGGTTGGCGTAAAAGCCCTTGCGAGGCATCTGCGGGCAAAGATGTCGCTCGAGTGCAAGTTTATCTCCGCCCCCACGGGTTATTGAAATTATGACTTTTTCGGAATGAGAACCGATTAATGACACTGTCACGTGGCGGAATAAATTTGCTTCTTATCGTGCTTTTTGTGGGTGCGGTGTGGGTTCGCATGGAAAGCATGGGGGACTTCGTTTACCCGTATTACAAGGGAGAGTCGGGGACCAACTTCCGTCAGACCGTCCACATTGCGGGACGTGGAAGCCTTCCCGAGATCGACAAGAGAGCCGCGTGGCCTGAAGGAATCTCCCCTCTTCGGGACAAGGCCAACGGCATAGAGTATTTCGCCGGTTTCACCTATCGCCTCGTCAAGCCCTTTACCGACGTATCCCAGAAACGATTTGCAAATATTCTCACCATCCTGATCTTCTCGTTATCCGTTTTTATTCTTTTCGCCCTGACGAAAAAACTATGGTCGTGCCAGGCCGCGGGACTATGGGCGGCGTCTATGGTCGCGTTTTCAGCGCCTTTGATCGGCGCGACGAATGGCAGCGAGTATTTTCACGACACATTCGCTTTTGTAATCATTTCGTTTCACCTGCTCATGACACTCGGCGCCGTAGACCGGCCCACGCTCGTTCGCACGCTCCTGTCGGGGTTCTCGGCATTCCTGCTCTTCGCCGTATGGGAACAGGCGGGGTTGTATGTGGCGGTTTTTTGCCTGGTGTGGACTCTATTCCCGGGAATCGGAATCTCGGCGCGGAGCCGCATTCTCATCGCCCTCCTCACGGCGGCCGTTCTTGCCGGACTTACCCTTCCCCATCTTCGCGCGCAACGATTTCTTTTTTCATGGCCGGCGGTGCTCGTGTTCGTCGCCGCCGCGTGGATGATTTTACGCAACAAATTGCCCGTCAAGATACCCGTTTGGGCGGCGGCCGGCGCATTCGCCGTACTCACATTGATCTTCCGACCCATCGCGGCCGGCGGAGCCAATCTTGGTCCATCCCTGTCGTATTGGTTCTATCGTCTTCGGTTCATAGCCGGCAAACCCGACGACCCGTCGCTCCTTCCCGAGTCAATTCGTGCGCTCTGGACACACAGCCATGCCTCTCCATCGATATTGACCGTATTCGCCATTTTCTTTCCGTTGGTTTTTCTCGCCGTCCCGGCGGTCGTGTCTCTGCGTTCGATACGGAACGAGGACAAGCTTCCCTTCTGGGCCGCGCTGGCGGCGGTCGCCGGAGCCATCGTGCTGTTCTTGATCGACCGGCGGGCGATACTTGCCATAGCACTGATCGTCTTTCCGTTTGTAGCCGTTGCGTTTCGCGGATTCAGCAGTCGTATCAAAACCAGGTTGCTTCCCGCCGCCATCGCCGCGGCAATTCTGATAACGAGCCTGCCGTTCACCGCAGGCACTGTGGACACAACGGGGTGGACGGGAAGAATGCTCGGGATACCGCCTTCGGGAAGCGGCGACTTCGTGTGGATTGGCGTGGGAAACGCTGACCGCGACGTGATACGGTTTCTTGTGGCACGAACCTCCACACGGCGTGATGTCATTCTTGCCGCACCCGAAGCCTCGTCGCTCATTCCAACATTTGGCGGCCGCGCAACAAACATCGCGCCGGGGATACACACCGCCGCGATGTCACAAAAAACTGTCAGCGCCCTCGCCGCGTTTTACGGGGACGAGGACGGACTGTACGCCATGTGCGAAGCGCTGGGTGCGACCCATGTGCTGTACTCAATCGACATGCTTCTCGATTCATCGAAGAATTCCCCGCGTTTTGCGGCGGGGGCCAACGAAGTATCCGAGACGACGGCAGCGGTCCGGATGCACTTTGCGCCCGAGACACTCCGCCACTTTCAACTTGTTTATCAAAACAACAATTACCGACTATTCCGTGTGACCGCGGAGACACAGCCCGCATTTATCACCGATCATCCGCCCATATATCAAAAAAGCATCCTTGGCGCGCATGGAGACACAATCGACTCGTTCTACAACCGGGTCGTCGACATTCTCCTGACCTATCAAACCGCCATCATCGCGCAAAACAATGGAAACGAAGAGGCCGCACTCGGGCGTCTGCGTTACTGCCTCGACCAGGCACCGGCGTATACAGATGCGTGGCTTCGTGTCGGTGATTCTCTTCTTCGGCTCGAGCGGCCCAATGACGCTTTCAATGCGTACAACCGGGTTCTCCAGTACGCCCCGGACAACAAAGACGCACTTTTCTACGGCGCACTATCGCTGGGTTACGGAGACCGAAGGGATGAAGCGGTCCAGCTGCTCGATCTCCTTCTCACCTCGACGGCGGACCGAGAACTCCGGCGCAAGGCGCAAGATCTCAAGCAGGTTCTCGAGAGCGGCCAACCTATCGTGATTCCGCGGTGAAAATCGACGACCAAAGGCGACCGAACGGGGGTAACGTTTCAGAATTTTGATGGGAAAAATGGTGGGGGCTACTGGGATTGAACCAGTGACTTCTACCGTGTGAAGGTAGCACTCTCCCGCTGAGTTAAGCCCCCAACCCGACGTGGGTGTACCGTCTATTTCTAACACCTGGAACACGTTGTACGCAAGTGTTTTGTGGATCAACGTGCGTTTTCCGTTTGCGAATACCCCTGTCGATACTTACAATACCTACGGACAGTGCCCCCCCTGGCCATATACGCGACGACCAAACACGTCAAACTTTGAGGAACAGCAAATGGAGTCGACACCAACACAACCTTTCCACATCCGTTCGATGACTCCGAATGACCAGGATTCCGTAGTCGCGCTCGCGCGTTCTCTCGCCGAGTTCTTTCCGGAAGATGTGATTCCGATGATAGAGTCGAGCATGAGCAAACACCCGGCGCTTGTCGGGCTGCTCGGAGACGAAATCGTCGGGTTTCTCATCTACGCAAGCCGGGAATCACAGACATCCGAAATCATGTGGATGGGAATCAAGGAAGATTTCCACGGCCTGGGCCTGGGCAGCATGATGCTCGAAACACTGGAACGTCTTCTTGAACGCAAGGGAATCAACAAGCTGATCGCATCGACACTTGCGTACACGGTGAAATACAAGCCGTTCGAGAAGGTCCGCGCCTTTTATTACCACCGCGGTTTCAGATCTCTCGGCATCCAGCAAAACTACTACGACGACGGCGTCGACCGCCTGATCCTCGTCAAAAAAATATAACTCGTCCGGCGCGGTCTAGCGGTGTTTTTCGACGCTGATCTGGGGGCAGGAACGTTCGAGCGGGCATGTCGAACAGTGCGGGGAGATCGGCTTGCATACCTTCTGTCCAAAGCTCACCAGCAGCTCGTTGTAACCGATCCAGTATTTATCGGGCAGTACTTCCATCAGGGCATATTCCGTCTGCTCCGGCGTCGTCGTTTCGATAAGCCCAAGACGGTTCGACACGCGATGAACGTGTGTGTCGACGCAAATCCCCTTCTTTCCATATCCAAGCGTTATCACGAGATTCGCCGTCTTCCGTCCCACGCCTTTGAACGTGAGGAGTTCGTCGATCGTATCGGGGACGGTTCCGTCGTATTCCTTCAGCAATCGTTTTGCGATGTTCTTGATCGACCGCGCTTTCGTCTTGTAAAAACCGACCGGAAAAATCGCTTTCTCGATCACGCGAACAGGCGTCCGCGACAGGCTCTCGGGCGTCACGGCGACTGCAAAAAGACGTTTTGACGCAGCCATCGTCACCTCGTCCTTCGTCCTCAGACTCAAAACTGTCGAAATCAAAATCCTGAACGGATCGCGTTTCTTGCGGGCGATGGTCGATACCGATGGCAAATCGGACCCCACGGCTTTACTCATCCCGCGCATGTATTTCTCAACCTTGCGGCCGTTCTGATTTTTGAATCGTGAGATCACGCGTTGTCTCCTGATTGGTCCACCGACCCACTCCGGCCAATTAGTCCGACCAATATACAGAAATAACCTGTTCATTCCAAACGAATTCAGCCGTCTCGTCCGGCTTTCGCACGCTGCCTTACCGCGCACGGTCGGCCCGCGATTCACGAGGTCGAACAGGATTTCACACCCTGAGTTCACGAATCCGGTACTGTATCGCTTCCGCCAAATGCGGCGCTTCGATCCTCTCGAGCGACTCGAGATCAGCAATGGTCCTCGCGACCCTCAGTATGTGGCCTCTGCCTCTCGCGCTGATTCCAAGTTGCTTGTGAGCCTTGATAAGAAGCGCCTCGCCATCCCGGTCGAGTCCGCAAAATAATTTCATTTGTTTCTCGGAGAGGCGGGCATTCAATGCAAACGGCGGTTTGGAGAACAACCCCTTACCCGTTGTCCTTCGTGACTTTCCGTTGCGCTCGCTCTGGGCCCGCCGCGCGCACAGAATTTCCTTTTGCATGTCCGCGCTCGAATCCCCCCGTGCCCCGGAGAATGACGACAGTTCGACGGGGCGGACAAAAACATGGATTGATATCCGGTCGAGAAGCGGCCCCGATATCTTGCCCACGTAACGGTCAATCAGGGGCTGGGGGCACCGGCACCCGCCTCCGTTGTTGTTGGCGTTTCCACACGGACACGGATTCATCGAGGCAATCAGCTGAAAGCGTGCGGGAAAAGTCACGGTACCTTTTGCCCGCGATATCGTGATACGTCCCTCCTCGATCGGTTCCCGGAGAGTCTCGAGGACGTGACGTTTGAATTCGGGGAGCTCATCGAGAAACAACACGCCGTTGTGTGCAAGAGTCACTTCGCCCGGGCGCGGAACCATACCACCGCCGATGAGCCCGGCGTCACTCGCGCTGTGATGGGGCGCCCGAAACGGCGATCGGGTCACGAGTCCTGCGCCTTTCAACAACCCGGCCGTACTGTATATCATCGTCGTCTCAAGGGCCGAGTGATCTTCGAGACCGGGAAGAATTGAACAGAATCGCCGGGCAAGCATCGTCTTGCCCGCGCCCGGCGGACCCACCATGAGAACGTGGTGACCTCCCGCAGCCGCAACGAGCAGCGCGCGCTTGACCGATTCCTGCCCGAGGACGTCAACCATGTCGCCAAAACGGTCGGACGCGCCGTCATTGCCGGGCAGAAGATTGTGCCTAATAGACGTATCTTCGGCCGGTTTGTGGAGAACCTCCGTCACGTCGGCAGACGAGGACCCCGAATCGGCATGAGCACAACGACGATCTCTTCGCCCGATAGATTCTCGAAGTTCGGAAGGCGCCTCTTCGGCGACGAGATCGAGAACACGCCTGAACGTTTTGCACGCAAACACCTCGATCCCCTCAACGGACAACGACTCGGCAAAGTTGTCATGTGGAATTACCGCACGCTCAAAACCGTTTTCCCGCGCGTGCAGGAGGATGGGTAGCACGCCCCGGACCCATCGGAGATGTCCACCGAGGGTGAGTTCGCCCAGAAAAAGTGTGTTTCGCCAGCCGGGCGGAGGGCCGTCAAGCGAAGCGTCTCTCCTCGCCATGGACAGAACGATCCCAAGCGCAATCGCCAGATCGAACGCCGCCCCCTCTTTTTTTATATCGGCGGGCGCGAGGTTAACGGTAATCCGTTCGAGTGGAAACTCGAGTTCGGTGTTCTTTATCGCCGCCGTGACCCGTTCGCGGCTTTCACGAACTGCCGTGTTTGGCAGCCCCACGATCGAAAAACAGGGCAAGCCACGCGCAAGATCGACCTCGACCTCCACGGTCAAACCCTCGACACCCAGTATGGATCCTGAAAACACAGTCGTGTGCATGTCCGAACCTCCTCACCAACAACCCATCACACCGTGGCCTTGCGCCACATCCGGACAAAACGGGGATACAAAAAGTATGGCAGAGACGGCCAGCGTAGCATAAACTCGCATGTTCAACAACCCGCGTACGACAACCCGCACAGAGGACCGATGACGGAAAACATTGAAATACAGGAACCGATCGACAAAGGCGACCTGTCGGGTCCCGAGAAGAGGATCCTCGTGCTCACATGTGTGTGTCACTTTCTCACTCACATGTTCGTGCTCGTCTTTCCAGCCGTGACAATGCCCATTGTCAACTCTCTGGGCATGCCCATCGAAGACGTGATCAAGCTAAGCTTTTTCATGTACTTACTCTACGGGTTGGGGGCGTTGCCCGCGGGGTATATTGTCGACCGTTGGCAGGCTAAAAAGATGCTCATCATCGGCGTCGTTCTGATGGGCACGGGGTTGACGTTGGCGGGACTGTTCGCATCGCCGACCATGATTCCCGCGGGTCTGACGCTCGTCGGAATTGGCGCGAGCATCTATCACCCCGCCGGACTCGCCCTCATATCGCGAACGATCCGCAGACGTGGTTACGCGCTTGGGATCAACGGCGTATGGGGCAACCTGGGGATCGCGTCCGCCCCTCTTCTCACCGGGATCCTTACATGGGCGTTCAGCTGGCAATCGGCATTCGTAATTCTCGGGCTCTCTGCCATCGCACTCACGCTCGCCATCGGAACAATCCGCATCGATGAGACGGTCACGGCATACGAGCGCCGCAAGGGGGACAACAACAACCAGTACCTCAAGTACTATGTTGTGCTGTGCGTTGCGCTGGTGTTCGCCGGAATCGCCTACCGCGGAAACATGGTGCTGCTTCCCGCGTATCTCGAGTTGAAAGCGGATTTCTTCAAGGAACTTATCGGCTCGTTCGCTTTTGTCAAAACCCAGGGAACGAGCACGCTGGCCGCCACACTGTTGACGTCACTGGTTCTTGTCGTGGGCATGTTCGGCCAGATTCTCGGAGGGCGGGTCGCCGACAGGTACGACCTTCGATACGCCTACCTCGCGTTTCACGGACTCGGCGTCCCATTCCTTCTGGCGATGGCGTTCACAACCGATTACCTCCTAGCAATTTGCGCCGCACTATACATTCTGTTCAGCCTCGGAATGCAGCCGATCGAGAACAGTTTGATTGCGGCATTTACCCCAACCCGATGGCGCAGTACCGGGTTCGCGGTCAAATTTATTCTGAACTTTGGAATTGGCTCCACCGTAGTCTATATGATTGGATATGTTAAAACGCGCCACACGCTGGAAACTGTTTATGTATTTCTGGCGGGAGTTGCGCTTCTTCTCGTGTTGAGTATAGTCTGGCTGATCGTATTCAGTCGGCGGGTACCCAAGGTCACCAACTAACGTAACCACGGGCAGCCCGCTTCTTGGAAAGGAACCCCCATGGAGACAAAAGGACCCGAAGATCAGGAAACAAAAGGACCTGAGCAGGAGGCGGGAGCAAAAAAGGGATTCGAGGACAAGCTCGATGAAGTGGCGGACAAGTTCTCCAAAACGATGTCCGATGGAGTCAAACAGCTTGAGAGTACTTTCGAGCGTATTAAAGACAACCCGGAAGACACAAAGGGCCGGGTCACGAATCTTTTCAAGACATTCAGGGGTGGAACCATCATTTTGATTGTCGGCATTCTTTGGCTGGCTTTATCGATGGGATGGCTCAATATTCCGCTGTTTCCGATTATCGTCATCGTCATCGGAATATACCTGATGTATCGAAACAAGAATTGACGGTGAAACGGGGTTTACTCCTCGGACGTCCCGTCCGCGTGGGGCGGAACTCTGCCCTTGAGTTTGTAATAAGTGTGATAGTTCATGATCTTGTAGACGAGACGGGCCGCCGTGTAGCTTGACACGGCATCGTCCTCGTGCGGCAAGAGTTCGACGACGTCGTACGCGAACACCTCTTTTTCCTCGAAGAGGAAATCAAGAATTTCCATCATCATCTCCCACGACAATCCGCCGGGTTCGGGCGTGCCGACCCCGCGCACAAGCGTCGGCGAGAATCCATCCATATCGATGGTCAGATAGACATCCCTGGGAAGTCCGCGGATGGCATCCTTGACCTGGTCGTTCCAGTACCTGAAGGATTTCACCCTGTCCGATGTGTTCAGATATTCGGCCTCTTCCGCGCAAAGACTCCGAATACCGCACTGAACGATTGGGCCGAACCCGAGGCTGTTGAACCCCGCGCAGGCATGATTGTCCTCACGACCGCGGTACTCCCGGCGAAGATCGGCATGAGCGTCGATCCATACGATCCCCATGTTTTGTTTCTGGAGCCCCTCCAGGATGGCCGGCGTAACCGAGTGCTCGCCGCCGAGAAAACCATGGAACGCGCCTTCGTGGGCGTTAACCGCATCGGCTGTATGGCGGGTTATCGAACCCAGATCGGTGATTTCGGGTTCAAGCGTGAGGATTCCAAACCGGGAGGCATCGACCCTGAGCGTTTCGTCGAGGCTCTCCATATGACCCGACGCATCGACAATGGCCTTCGGACCGAAACGGGTCCCCGTCTTGTAAGTCGTCGTTTCCTCGTATGGAACGAGGGACACCACGTATTGATTCTCACCGCGCGACAGATAAAACCCGTCGAGCTTGTCTTCGAGAAAACCGGGGCGATCTTCACTCACGATATCTTCCTTCCGGTGGCAATGCGCTAGCCGCAAAAAACCGCTGCGGACACGACCGACGTCCACAGACCATTCATCCCCGTAGCCGTCTGCGTGATGTTCGTCGTCTTGACAATGTGCCCTGCGATTTTCCACTGTTCCCTGCGCTCGTCCCACGCCTGATCGAGATCGATTTCGATACCCAGCGTGGATGCCAACATCGACGCGGCAAGATCCTCGGCATAATCGCTCGCCTGGCGATGATTCTGGCCAAAAATGTGATGCTCAGACAAATACCCGTATCTGCTTCGGTCTTTAGGGATAGCCACGCCGATTGATGACGCGATCAGACGATTGGCTTCGTTCGTCTGGCTTTTCGCAAGTACGCAGTGGACGATCTCGCCGGGGGTGAGACTGGCAAGCCCCCGCTTTGCGGGTAGAAGTTTGCAGTTGGGCGGAACGATACTCGAGACGGACACCAGGTTGAATGACGCGATCCCCGCGTCACGAAGCGCGAGCTCAAAGCTCGTGAGTCTTTCACGGTGCGTGCCCCTGCCTTTGGTGAGACAAAGTTCAGCTGGGACGTATGGCATCGCGATCACCTCCCCTTTAAGGATAGTCTGATGCGCGTCACCTGACTCCACGGGCTCGGCGCGCTAAAAAAACTCAACAAAAAATCTCGCTAACTTATAGGCTAATTCCGCGGTTCAAGTCAAGCGCGAAACCCGGCAAACCCAATGGCGACTGGCAGTAACGGGGAATATCGAGGGGCTCAAATCGGGGGCAAAAAAGAAGAGGAAGAGGTGCTCCTCCCTCTTCCTCATCTTTTTTTTGCCTAGCCTAGTTGACCAGCTGGCCTGACGACACCGCTACTTGCGGGTCTTGGCTTTTTTCTTGGCTTTGGCTTTGCGCTTCGGTTTGGCCTTGGCTTTAGCTTTTCTCTTCACTTTAGCCTTGGTCTTGCGCTTGGCTTTAGCCTTGGTCTTACGCTTGGCTTTAGCCTTGGTCTTACGCTTGGCTTTAGCCTTGGTCTTACGCTTGGCTTTAGCCTTGGTCTTACGCTTGGCTTTCGCTTTGACCTTGCGCTTGGCTTTTGCTTTGACCTTGCGTTTGGCTTTCGCTTTGACCTTACGCTTGGCTTTCGCTTTGACCTTACGTTTGGCTTTGACCTTGGTCTTAGCCTTGGCTTTCTTCTTGGCCTTCGCCTTGGCCTTGGTCTTGCGCTTGGCCTTACCCTTGGCTTTCACCTTGGTTTTGGCCTTCGCCTTTTTCTTCTTCACTGCCATGTTTGATCCTTCCTTGAGTGAGGGTGAGGGAGAGTCGACGATCATCGTCGTTTTATCTCCACCTGTCAAACCACTCAACTGACAACTCCCGACGTTGCCCTTTGCAACGTCTCATTTTGTGATGAAAAGCTATTCAGTAAAAAAGTGTCAAGATTTTTTTCACCTTTCTAAAAAAATATTCAAAAAAGTTTGGGGGATCTGAACGGCCAAATCATCACGATTGATTCATTACCCAACGATGTTGACAAGGAATTGAACACTCTGATGTTGGTATTGAAACGTAATCATTCACTTTGCACTCCCTGATGTTGCACATAATCAAATGCAATCAGCGTACCACGTAGCCTCACACTATCGCTTGATACGAACGTCTTTACGCGTTCAAGCAACTTGCAGTTGTCTCTCCGTTCTGGTATTCTTCGCATTCGCTACAACACGCGATGTCAAAAAAACAGACTCCATAACCACTACAATGGAGAAGAGGATGCGCTCCAAAACCACAACGATGTTCCCTCTTTTTGCCGTGTTCACAGCGATAATTTTTTTATTACCAATATTGTCCCCCGCCGCCCCATCTCAGTCGATTTCGGTCAAAAAGCCGGTTGTCCTGATTTCGGGGATTCCTTTCGAAATCCAGGTCGAAGCAACATCCGGCGACCCATCATCCTATTTTCTTGAAATCAAAAAGGACAATGAGACTGTTTTTTCACACGCGGGCACGGCGCCGGAGAGCGTGACCGACATCGTCGTCACACAGGGGGGCGGGCACCAATTGACCGTCTCCTGTGGAGACGAATCAACCACCGAGAACATTCGCGCGCTTCCCGGGTTTCTCACTGTACTCCCTCCGCTCCTCGCCATTTTGATGGCGCTTATCTTCAGGCAGGTCGTCATAGCGTTGTTTGCGGGGATCTGGCTGGGGGCACTCTTTGTTAATGATTTCAACATCGTCAGGAGCTTCTTCTATGTGGTCGATCATTACGTCGTAAACGCGTTCGCCGGATCGAGTGGGCACGACCATGTCTCGATCGCTATCTTCACTCTCCTGTTGGGTGGAATGGTCGGCGTATTTTCGAGCATCGGCGGGACGCAAGGCGTGGTGAACCAAATCTCCCGAATAGCGACCACACCGAGACGCGGGCAGCTGGCGACCTGGCTCATGGGGATCGCGATCTTTTTCGACGACTACACCAACACTCTGATCGTCGGAAACACGATGCGGCCGATCACGGACAAGCTCAAGATTTCGCGAGAGAAACTCTCCTACATCGTCGATTCAACGGCGGCTCCCGTTGCCGTGATCGCCGTTATCACCAGTTGGATCGGGTTTGAGATCAGCCTTATAAAAGACGCTTTCATCTCTCTGGGCATCGATCGCAACCCGTTCACGACATTTGTGGCCTCGATTCAGTACAGTTTCTATCCAATCCTCACTTTGTTTTTTGGGCTTCTCGTCGCCGCGTCCACACGCGACTTCGGGCCGATGCTAAAAGCCGAAGTCCGGGCCCGCCGCACCGGCCGCGTACTGTCGGACAAAGCGATCCCGCTATCGAACATCGATACGGAAATCAAGTTCAACGCCTCGAAGTCGCCGCGTTGGTACAACGCGGCGATCCCGGTTGCCATCGTCGTCCTGGGAACGTTCGTCGGGCTGGTGGTCACGGGCCGGATCGCGCTTCACGAGGCAGGGGTGACGGAATTCTCGGCGATGGACGCCATTCGTGAAAGCAACTCGTTCGTTGCGCTATTGTGGAGTTCTCTCGCGGGGTGCGTGACGGCCATTGTGCTCGGCGTTGTTCAACGCCTCGCCACGCTGACCCAGGCGATCAGCGCATGGGTCGCCGGGATTCGCTCGATGGTGTTCGCGATAGTAATCCTCGTTCTCGCATGGTGCATCGGCGCCGTCTGCACGGATCTCCAAACACCTGAATACCTGGTCACAAAGGTCTCCGGATTTATCACGCCGGAACTGCTCCCCACTATCATTTTTCTTATTGCGGCGGGAATCAGTTTTTCGACGGGAACTTCATGGGGAACGATGACGATCCTGACGCCGATCAGCATCCCGCTCGTCGTCCGTATTTCGGAACTTCACGCCGTCACGCCGGGAGCCCACGAGGCGATTCTATTGTCGAGTATCGCCGCGATCCTTGCCGGAAGCGTCTTCGGCGATCATTGTTCGCCCATATCGGATACGACTATCATGTCATCGATGGCCAGCGCATCCGACCATATAGACCACGTCCGGACCCAGCTTCCCTACGCAATGGTCGTTGGTTTCTTCGCCATCTTTTTAGGCTACCTGCCGGCGGGATTCAACTGCCCGCCAATAATATCGTATCTCGTGTCCGCAATTTTGATAGCAGGCGTCATCTGGTGGCTTGGCAAAACAGAGAAAAGCTACCGGGATGCGGATGTGCTGTGACCGCGCGAACCATGCACAAAACGTCAAAAATCATATCACTCTCCGCCATAGTATTCGCCGCATGTCTTTGTGTGGGAATCGCGGCTTGCGGCGGACCGCCTCCGCATTCGTCATCGTCCGACTCCAACCCACTGGGACACACGGTATTGACCGTCGAGGAACTGAGAAACGAAACCGTCCTCGACGCCCCGACCGATTCGGTCTTCACGATGAAGTTCAAATCGGCCCTTACACACTTCGGTCGAATTTCGATTCACAACACCGGCGGCCCGGTGGAGATCCGGACTTTCAACGATTCGTTGAGGCTTCGCGAGGAATACCCGTTCCGTATCCGGATATTTATGTCGCGGGATACCCTGTTTGCCGTCTCGGAGCAAAAACACGGGGCGGTCCAGGGCGGCGACCGCGGCGAGGACACCGCGATGCTCGAGTGTCTTTTTGCGGGACCGGCCGTCCGGATAACCCTCGGCGACGGCACGACGCCGACGGACATCATTCACATGAAATCAGAATGTGCCGGCGGCCTCTATAGCAGGCTCGATCTTCCCAAGATTCTGCGTTCGATGATCGTTCGAATCCCCGCGGAACACCGCCGCACGGGCGCCCACTGGCAAGAGGAAGCGTTGTGCCCGAGTTTTGCCGGGCTGGGTTTTGCCCCGCATTATCTAATGACCTGCCGGCTCGAAGAGAGCGCTGGCGACCCGACCGCGTTGGTTCTCTTTCTCGAAACGGAATCGCCGATCGGCAATATAAAGACGGTGCTGCCAAACGGCGAGGAAGCAAGTATCGTCGGCGGGCGTTATCTTTTAAAGGGCAGGCTTGTCGTTCACAAGGATAGCTGGTCGTGCATTGGCGGATCGTTGGCGGTAACTGAAACCATATCGTACGTGCGGTCGGCGCTGGGGCCGGCCGTTCTCGATAAAAACTGCGATACGAGGATTACTCTAACCGTCCGATGGGGCTCCTGAAAGCGTGTCGAGATTTTCCCGGGCCCGGTCGACGGCCTGGAGACTCCACACAGCGCCCCCCCACATGTCGAGAAACTCCGCATAGAACACGCCCGCCGCATCCGCTTCACCGCGGGCAAACGCCACTTCGGCCTGGAAGAACACCGACTTAACATATAATACCGGATCGCCCAGGTAGGGAAATTCGAGGTCGAGCATCCGCGCCCTCGCCGTTTCGAAATAGGCCGCCGCCTGCTCGGCCGCGCCACTCTCGAACGATGCATAGCCCCTGAGATACGCACGGCGCCCGCCGCTGTCAAAACCCGATTCGGCGGCGGTCATCGTTTCAAGAGCGCCGGCAAAATTGTCCTCGTGGATCATCGTCAGCGCCTCGATATTTATATAATCCATCTCCAGGATGCGCATCCAATGCCGCCACGACCTCGCCTCTTTTATCCTGTCGAGCCCGTGACGAACGGAAGCCATGTCACCCTGGGCGACAAGGATTCTCATCTGCCCCAACCGGGTCGGGATGTCACCGAAACGCGTCACCCATCTATCGAGAACGGCCAACGCCATATCGATCCGGCCGAGTTCACAAAGGTACCCGATCAAATGAAAGGCGTGAACCAGCCCGCACTGCGTCGACCCCGCACTCATCGCAAGACGGATCGCCTCGTCCATGTCCCGGGCCGCCCGATCAAAATCACCCTGAAGAAACTCCACATGCGCGATCCCGGCCGTCCCGAATGAGGACAGCATCGGTTTGTCGAACAGAAGCAGTTTTTCGAAATTCACCCTGGCGGCTCCGAGTTCTCCTTCGGCCACGTTCAGCCGCGCCCGGGCGGCAATCGCGGGGACGTACCTCGGGTCGAGCCGAAGCGCGTTGTTTCCAAACTCAACCGCCTCGTCGACCTTGCCCTCGAGAAGAAGAACCTGGGAGAGAAGAACGTAGGGGTAAGGCTCCTCCGGATAGAGCGCCGCGAGATCCCTCGCCGTAAGTTCGGCGACTTCGAGTTCACCCGCCGCCACCTTGCAGCGGATAAAGAGTTCCTTGGCTCGCCCCATGCTCGGATCGCGATCGAGAAGATCGCCAAGATAGCGCTCCGCCTCTTTGGGTTCACCGTTCTCAATATGAGCGGCGCCGAGAAAAAGAAGCACATCATCGACATTCTTGTTCTCGCGTTCGAGCCTCTTGAGCGCGCCAATCGCGCCTTCGGGCTCACCCGCAACAAACAGATTGCTGAGAGCTACGGCCCAGAGCGTGTCCGCGCCGGTATCCCTCGCGACCCGAAGCGCGTTGTCGAGGTTTTGCTTCGCCCTGGTTTCGAGACGCATAATCGGGTGCGCGTAACATTCGACGAGCTTGAGATACGCCCCCACATGCGTGGAATCAAACTCGACGACGGCTTCGAAAATATCAGCGGCCTCGGGGAGATGCCACAGGTCGAGAAGTTCGACACCGGTGGAGAACAACGCATCACGATTCTCTACGGCGACCTCTTGTTTGCCTATGGACGACAGTTCGGGCGTCTCGCTTTTTACGCTCATCGGCATGGGATCATCACCATGGATCGGCTTCGGCTCTTCGGGGATAGACTGAAGATAGATGACGGCTGAAATCAGCACGGCTGTGAGTATCAAAGTGTACAAAAAAGCTTTCAACTATCTCCGCCCCTCTTCTTGATTTCATTGAGGATTTCGCGCGCTCTGAACGCGCCCGGGCCCAGGTCATCGTTTGACGACTCGTTCACGAGCGCGAGCGCCGTCTCGTTGAACGGGACCATAATATCGTTTTCCGCCGCCATTTCGATTATCGGCCCGTGGAAAAAACTATTTTCGATTTTTTTTCGTTTGAGATACAGACTCTGCCACGTCGAATTGTTGACCCTGACGCCCGTGACGGGCCGGGCGCTTTCGGTTTCCTGAGTTCGTTGATCACGTCATCGACGGACAGGTCCCTGTCATCGCACGATTTCGCCCGTTTTTTTGACGCTCGAAGAACTTTTTTCGCTTCCTCCAGTACGCCGACCTTCAGCTCAATAAACTCAAACGTGTCGTGATCGCGATTATCAATTATCGCGTTGAGCCCGCTCTGAAGATTGACAACGAGTTTGAGCCATTTGTCGCAGAGGATACTCTTCGAGACGGAGACCTCGAAACCCGCATCGTTCAAGATCGGCACCAGCATCTTGGGAAAGTTGTGGGCGCCCCGCGGGTGTTTGCCTACGTATGAGCCGGCCCGATTTCCGAAATGACACGTGCCCGGGCTGAAGCAGAGAGCACGTCATCCGGCACACCCCGCCGAACACATTCTCGAAGGTCCCGGCGATGATGTCTTCGTTGGATATTCCATTCTGAAAACTAACGATAGGAATATCCGGCGGAGCCACCGCCGCGAGGGTCTCCACACAACTCTCGGTGTCATTTGATTTCGGTGTGAAAATCACACACACGTCGCCCTGCAGATCGGCCTCGCCGAGCGCCGTCACCGCTTTGAGATCGGCGACATACTCACCCGTCGCCGATTTCATCCGCAACCCGCCGTTGTCATTGATGGCCTTTGCGTGCGGTTCACGGCAAACGAGCAGCACGTCATGCTTTTTTAGCGCGAGGTGACCACCGAGAACGCTCCCGACGGCGCCTGCGCCATAGACAACAAATCGCATGGGTCCCCCCAGTCAAAAATAGCTACCATCCGGAGTCCCTCCAGAGTCGTCCGCATGTCGAGTATCTATTATAGATGATACGAATTCAAGCCGAATCAAAACACCCGTAAAAGCGCAGAACCGATTGCAACCACATCCGTTATCCAATGCTAAACATCTTGACACCTGTGTTGTGTCAACGATATAGTGTCGTCGTTTCGTTTCCGCCACATGGGTTATTGAATACCGTCTGCCGCGATCGCGGCGCCGGGTCGACTTATTCCAAACCAGGGGGACCCTTTGTCACAGGAACTCTCTCATCGCGGTCAGTGGAAATCTCGTGTCGGATTCATCCTCGCGGCTTCCGGTTCCGCCATCGGCCTTGGAAACATCGTTTTCTTCTCGGCCAACGCCTACAAGTTTGGCGGCGGCGCTTTTTATCTTCCCTATCTGCTGGCACTATTTGTATTTGGCATACCCGTGATGATTCTCGAGTTCGGCCTCGGGAACTTCACCGGCCGCGCATTTCCCGAATCGCTGCATCGGGTCGCCGGGAAGAAGGGTGAATTTGTCGGTTGGTGGGCAAACCTCAACTCCGGCTTCATCACGATGTACTACATCACGATTCTTTCGTGGGTCGTCGGAATGCTTTTCGGGGCATTTGGCGCTTTATGGAAAGAGTCTCTTCCGCTTCCCGCGTTCGGGATGGCCGAAGGCGATCTGGCGAACCCGTACGCGTTCTTTTTTCAGATGCTCTCGACATGGAAGCCGATCCTCTTTGTCGCCCTGGTATGGGTGTTCAATATCATTATCGTCCGCAAAGGTGTCGAGACGATCGAGTCGGCAACGAAGGTATTCGTGCCTCTCATGTGGCTCTTTATGATCATCCTCATCGTAAGAGGAGTCACACTCGAGAACGGAATGCAGGGTGTCTATCTTCTCTTCACACCAAACTTCGAGGTGATGAAAGATCCAGCCGTCTGGCAGGGTGCATTTGGACAAACATTCTTTTCTTTGTCTCTCGGGTTTGGAATCATGACCGCATATGCGTCCTATTTGCCCAAAAAAAGCGATCTGACGACAAATTCGGTGATCACGTCACTACTTGACTCGGGATTCGCTTATATTGCCGGTCTCGCCGTATTTTCGATCCTTTTCGCATTCGCCATCGTCCCGCAGGCGAGCACACTCGGAATGATGTTTTTTGTTCTACCGCAGGGCATCGCCGAACTTCCCTCCAACTCGGTAACAATCTTCGGCGTGGTGTTCTTTGCGCTCTTGCTTCTTGCCGGACTGACGTCATCGGTGTCACTCGTTGAAGCACTTGTCTCCTCGATGCGCGACAAGTTCGGTTGGACGCGCAAAAAGACAATCGCGATCGCCGCCGGCGTCGGGTTTACCGGCAGCGCCATTTTTGCGCTTCCCCAGGTCGTCAATCCCGGGGCTCGAAAATAACGGCACGCTGGGCCTGTCGCTCCTCGACCTGATGGATCACTGGGCTTTCTCGTACGGGCTCCTTATGGTCGGGCTCTCTGAGTGCCTCCTCGTTGGGTGGGTTCTTGGAGCGGACAAGATCCGAACACACCTCAATGGAAATTCGATGATAAAACTCGGAGTGTGGTTCGACGTTCTAATCAAATACGTCATTCCCGTCCTGCTGTTGCTGGTCCTGGGGTACTCGATCTGGGGCGAAGTGGAGAACGGAATCTTTGGGACGGACTACGCGGATAATTACAGCGACAAATACAGTTTTATGCGCTATTCACCACCCGTGATTCTCGCGTTTTGGTTTATCTCATGTACCGTGGTTGCCTTCATTCTTGCGCGGAGGGGTAGCTTTGCGAAAGACGAATAGGACTCTTTTGTTGGATGACGCCCTTCTATTGGGAAAAGTCTTTGCGCTGGCAGTCGCAGTTACCGTGGTTCTCACCCTGGCGGCCCCGCCGATTCACGCGGATATCATTCTCGATACCGCGTTTCCCTCGGTGAAACAGTCCACGCGGATTCATGTAACCGACGATATGGGAATCTCGGTTGCCGGCGCCGAAGTCACGGCGACATACCGCCCGGGAAGCGCCGTTGAACGGGCAAGTGTTGTGGGCAAGACCGCGGCGGATGGAACGTTTGATTGGACGCCGTCCGAATCGGGAATCGTAACGATCACCGCGACCTGGATAGGCGCTGATGATTCCGAGCAGACGACATCAATCAACGCGTCGGTCAAGTTCGATCCGATCCCCATCGCGGGAATCATCATCATGATCGTTGCGGGAATCGTCCTGATAGGCGGCGGGGTCGAACGGATTGCGGCGCTTCTCCGCTCTCCCGAAGCCGAATAGAAAACTCACGACGAGATTATCAGCGCGTTCCACGCGGGGCAGTTTTTCGCCGAATCCACCGGGCGGAAATCCCCGTCGACCTCCCCCGTCTTCTTGTCCACGCCTTCCCAGTACACCCTTGTTTTCTCGAACCCCGCAGCGTTGAGAATATCCCTGATCTCGGGAATGCTCCACATCCGCCAGTCGTAGGTGAATGCTTTCTTTATTGAGCCGCCCTTGTGCAATGTGAAATGAATATGAAATCGCGTGTGGTTGGTCACCGGGTCAAAACGTTTTTGTTCCCAGGTGTAGGTAAACCCTTCGTTACGAGTTTTCTCCCTCTTCTCCATCTGCGACTCCCAGCCTCCGAATATATCGAGGGCAAAGATCCCGCCGTCGTTGAGCGCCAGGCGCGCCGAGCGAAAATACCCGATCAGATCTTCCCGTTCCTTGAAAATAAAATATGAGAAGTTCAACGCCGCGATGACGTCGGCCTTGGGCTCACTGATCTCGCGCACATCGGAACACAAAAGCGTCAGGCGATCCGCGTCATCCCCCAGCGGCTTTTGATTGTGGGTCCGCGCCCAGTCGAGGACCGACTCATCGAGATCGATGCCGATGGCCCTGTTCTCGGGATGCCTTTTGACCCACGTCGCCGAAAGCAGCGCGGTACCACAAAAATCCTCGCGGAAAACACGCGGCATCTTGTCGTTTTTCTTTTTGTAAATCTTTTCAAAAAACGGGATGTCGTGATCGGGGCTCTGGACGGCCTGCTCGTACAACCAATGATGATCTAACGAATCGAGACCGGTGACTGCCTCGTTTGTCTCTGTCTTTGTCATAAGATGTTCCTTCTTGGATTGCCCGTGCCTGGCGTGCCGTGAGATCGCGTTGAATCGCCCTATATTGGATGCTTGTTCGAAAATCGTCAATAAACAAAACGTCGAACAGGGCGTGCGAGCGGCAAAAAGTGGATACATTTCGAGAGAAAGCAGATAAGAGCCCGAGAAGAAATCGACGGAAAGATTATTTGGGGAAGGAGGGTCTTTGAACGAGACAGCCCGAGGTATTTACTCGTCGGCGCCGGAACCACCGCTGCAGCGACCGGGCTCGGCGAGATCGACACGCGTGAGAACTTCAACCTCGTCGCTCGAGATCCGAACCATCTCGCCCGAATCGATGTCGAGAGCAATTGTCTCCTTGTGAATGTCAAAACTCAAACGACCGCAACGCCCGAACCACACGACCACGCTGTCATCCTCGTCGAGAAGACTATTGTGGATCCGCACCCTCCAGGCGGGAAACCGTCCCGCGGGCAGGTCGAGCGATTCGTGGGCCTCTACTTCCGAGATGATTCGGAATGGGGCGAATCTCTGGATCCAGGTCATCCTGGGATGCGGCGGATACGGCAGCCAGAAGAGTTCACCGGCGAGCAGGCCGCCCGGCCGGCCCGTCATTTCCATCGCGATCTTTCCCCCGCCGGCGGTCCCGCCGGGTTCGAGCATCGAGTGTATCTCACTGAGTGCCCGCGTGTGCCGGCGCCATGCCGACCGTGTCAACTCGGCGACTGTTTCATCAACGCTGGGGGCGATGGAATCCCACCCGGGGATCATCATGTTATCAAGCGTCCCGTCGGCGCTCGCGCCGCGCCCACCCGTAGATGCCGCGATAGGCGCGCCCGGCGGCCAGTTTATGGGGACGTCCGCAACGTACAAACCCGCGTGATCTTCCCGGAAACGGGTCCATCGTTTGACGGGAGGATTACCGTCTGGAATCCAAATGACCGCTTCCTCAACGGCGTACTCCAGCCCGGAGATTCTCTCAGTCCCGATCATCGTACGCTCGACAACGGCTTCATATACCTCTCCCGGCGCCGGCGCCGGCGCATTGAGGTATTCGATCTTGAAACTCAAATGTCCGCAAATATTCCCATCGGCTGGCCGTCTCGAGCGGGAAAGATCCCCTGGTGTGCGGTGTGGCAACTTGTTGATTGTCAAGAGAATACGCCGCTTGCCCCGAGTCGGGCGAGCTGATCCGCTCTTCAGGGCCGCAGCCGATCAGAACGGCGGCGGACAGAAAAAGGGCTACAATCGATAAGCGCTGCCGGAAAAGGTGGGTCATTGCCCAAATATTGTATCAGGATCGGCGCTTGTACAGCCGAATCTCCCCCCCCGGCATGCACCGGTTGCAAAGTTTCGGTGTCTGAAGTATGCTAGCGGCGTGTCGAATCAGCCGCAAAAACTGATTTCTCCACGTCAAAAATCCCGAGTGAGGGGGCCCCTCATTCGTTAGTTACGTTTCTTATTCCGCGTTGGTTAGACCGGGAGGATTCTGATGAGACGATTGGTTCTAGGTGCAGTTTGCGTATTGATGATCGCCGCCCTCGGCTGCTCACAGATGGTTGAAGTCAAACAGGAATTCGACGATTATGCGCCGTTTGAGAAATTCAACACGTACGCGTGGATGGATGTTCCGCAGGACGAGCGCGCCCCAACGGGCAAGTGGATGCGGGCGGATGAACTGATGAGAATGGCGATGGATAGGGAGATGGCGAAAAAGGGTTTCACAAAGGTCGACGTTAACCCCGACGTTCTCGTCTTCTACACCTTTGGCACTGCGGATAAAACCAGTCAGTCGGTCGATTACTCGGTACCTTACAAGCAAGATTACACAAACGCCGAAGTTTGGAAGGAAGGCGGCGGCATCCTGATTATTGACCTGATTGACGCCAAGACGGAACATCTCGCCTGGCGTGGAACCGCCCACACAGCCATGAATGTCGACCCGACGCCGGAGATGATGGAGAACAACATCAACAAGGCGATCGCGAAGACAATGGATCAGTACCCGCCGAAAGTGCAGAAGCGCTAACGGCGAACCGCACGAACCAGCCTGATTGAAAGAAAACGCCCGGGCCTTGTTTCGCAGCAAGCCCGGGCGTTTTCACGGGTTATCTTTCCTTGTGCCCTACTTCAGAAGAACGATTTTGCGGACATCGACTTTGCCGTCGAACTTGAGACGCGCGAAATACACGCCGCTCGCCACGTGTCCACCGTCGACGTCGATTGCTTTCCACACAAAAGTGTGCGGCCCAGCAGTGAGCACATCGTCGACGGCCCGAAGTACGCGGCGACCCCTGACGTCATAGATGTCGATCCGGGCATGACCGGTACGCGCGAGCTCGAATGAGATCGTCGTAGATGGGTTGAAGGGATTCGGATAGACCGAATTGATTTTGGTTCCATAGATGATCGTGGGCGTGATCGGCGGATCGATTCCGACACCCAAATCAAATTCGTAGGCACCCATGTCGACCGTCCCCCCCATCACACGCGGAAGGCCGTCGAAATCGGTGACTGCAAGTTCAGACGCGGTGTTGTCCCCACTGTCGATCGCAAGAGATCCCGAACCCAGGCGAAAATCGGCGTTCGCAGCGTCTTCAAAAAGCGGATCGGTGTCGAGGTTGTTGCCGCCGTCAATGCCAACGGCCGAGCTCCAACCGGGACCGCTTCCTCCCGAAGCTTCGACAAGCGAATACGACACCACCGGAGCACTGCCGGCAAAGTTGTAAATCTCACCGCCTGTGTCGCCCCAAAAGATCGAGTTGGTGATCACCGGGCTGGCGCCATTGTTTGCCATGGCGCCGCCGTCGGTTGCCGTGTTGGCGTGGAAGGTTCCGTTGGTGACGGTAACGTTACCAACGACGTTGTAGATCCCTCCGCCATAGTTGATAACATAATTGTCGTAGAATACAGAGTTGACGATTGCAAGGGTCCCCAATTGCACATACACGGCACCGCCAAAGTTTCCGTTGTTCCCGCCAAACCATGCGTTCACGAGACGCGCGCCCGCCGTATTCACGGCGGCGAAGGCGCCGCCGAGCTCTCCGGCATTATCGACAAAACGGCAGTCGATAAAGACGGGCGAGCCGCCGCTGCAGTAGACCGCGCCACCAAACTCTCCCGAGTTGTCGGCAAAGGTCGTGTTGCGGATTGTCGGACTTGCGCTCGTGGAGATAAGTCCCGCACCATGTTCGTTCGACGCTCCGAACGTGTTTCCCGCTGTTACCACAAAACCATCGAGAACGGCCGTCGAATCGACACCGTCAGCGGTTACGACATGATAGCTGTTGTCGCTTGTGCCGGCGTTTTTGATTTCACCGGAGAGTATTGTTGGGTTGGCCGTGATGTCTCGTTCGCTGAGCGATGTCTCCCCGCCGGCGAAATCCACCGTAGAGAGCCAGCCCGTTTCGGAGGGTGAACGTCTCCGTTTGGTAGCCCGAGACAACCGGTGTGTACGTGCCCGCCGCGACCCAGATCTCGTCGATGGCTCCGCACACCGAACGCATGCTGAGCGCCTGCGGTACCGTCTTGAACGCATCTCCCCATGACGACCCATTCCCCACACCCGTCGCATCCACATCGACATAAAAAACATTCGCTGGCGGGCATTCGATTTCGGTTTCGTAGGCGCCCATATCGACAACCGCTCCGAGAACTCTCGGATCGCCTTCGAGATCGCTCATGTAGAGATCCGGCGCGGAATTGTTCCCCGCCTCCATCGCGGGCGAGCCGAAAAAGAGCCGAAGGTCGAGTGTGATTTCGTCGACAAAAAGAGGATCGGCGTCGATGTTGTGACCCGCATCGACTCCGACAGACCCAACCCAATCGGGGCCGCTGCCGCCGGACCCGCGCACGAGCGAGTAACTCACCGTTGTCACCGCATCCTGGACATTTCGTATGTTGTCTTCGCCGATAGACGATGTGTTTCCCGAGACAATCGAGTTTGTGAGCACCACATAAGCTGGAGCACCGTACCCGGTATTGTAGATCCCTCCACACGTCTGATCCGCATGATTCCCCACCATTGTCACGTTTGTGAGATTTATAACCCCGTCGCTGGTCGCATAAATACAGCCACCCCATCCTTCGGTTCCGCCGTCATCGGTGGCGAGGTTGTTTATAAAAAGACAATTGATAAGACGTGTGGTGCCGGTCCCGCGGTGATAGAGCGCACCGCCGAGACGGGCTGAATTGCCGTCGAACACCACATTGATTAGAGTCGCATCGCTGTAGTCGAGCTTGATCCCACCCCCGGTTTTGAGTCCGTACTCGCAGCTGCAATTGTCGACAAAAGCGGCATCGACGAAAGTCGGATCGCTCGCATCCGCCGCAAACATTCCCGGCGCCACCAATCGCCGAGTTGAGCGTGACCGTGACGTTCTTGAATGTCGGAGAGCCGGCGACCATGTAAATCCCGCCGCCGAGATATTCGGGATAGCTCCGTCGGCTTTTCCTCCTGTAATCGTGAATCCATCGAAAACGGATGTGGAATCCACTCCCGATCGCGATAACAACGTGGTATGAGTTGTCCGCCATACCGGGAGCGCCGATGTCGCCACTTAAAATCGTCGGGTTCATGTCGACATCGCGCTCTTCGAGCAGTGTTTCCGTCCCGGCAAACCCACCGACAACCATCAACACCGTTCTTCATCACAAACGCCAACAGTCCGGTCGGTCGTTGACGTGGGAACGTACGTCCCCACCGCAACCCAGATGGTGTCGCCGCTTGCCGCGGGGCCCAGAGCAGCTTGTACATTTGGATAGGCGTCGGCCCACGACGTTCCGTTACTCAACCCCGCCGCGTCATGTTTGACATAAATTCGCCTCGTGGGCACGGAACCGATGCAGTCCACGGGAAACGCGCCGACAAGCTCACCGCAAGGGCTCTCCATGGCCGTGCACGGAGACCACGTTCCAAGTGCAAAGTCACCCGCTCCAACGTCGCAAAACAGTGGATCCAGCGAAAAATTGTCACCGCCATCGCTGCCGCAAATCACGTCTCCCCCGGCGTTGCCATACAAATCCGAGCAGGTAAAAACCGGAACCGCCGAACCGAAACACTGAACCGCGGGCCCTTCGGTCGCGAAAGCGACAATCGATCTGTCGAATACGGGGCTGCCGTCAGTGGTCACAATGTTGCCCGCGTTGGTCCCACCGCCGTTGCCGACGATCGTGCAGTTTGTAAACACCGGATCGCCCGACACCCAACAATACACACCGCCACCCAACAGTCCCGCCGTGTTGCCGGCGATCAAAACGTTTGTCAGAATATTGCCCGAAATATCAAAGTACACGCCTCCGCCGTTCTGGCCGGCATCGTTGCCTGATAATCCTCGTCCCGTTGAATGTGGTTATCGACGACCCCGAGCAGTGGAGGCCGCCACCCGATTCGCGTGACGGTATTCGTCTCAACGACGTTATCTCTGAAAACAGCGCTCGAACTCCCTACCGCGACCCCGCCGCCGCGCGAGGCATTGTTGGTTGCAAACGTGTTGTCGGTGACAATCGGCGAACTCGATTGGACAAACAAGTCCGCCGCCGCGGTCTCCGGCTACGTTGTCCCTGAAAATATTACCCACGATTCCCGTCGACGGGCGCGCCACCGGCAAGACTCCAATAAATGGCCCCGCCGTCGGTCACCGCATTATTTGACACAAATTTGTTATCGATGATTCTCGGGCGTGACATGCGGACATACACGGCGCCGCCCACTTGCTCCTGCCCGTTCTTGATCGTGACGCCCGAAAGAACCGCCGTTGAGTCCTCGCCGTTTTCGAAGATGAACCCGCGCCCGGCGCCGCCGGTGGTGGAACCAAAGAAATGATCCGCAGGGTCGTCAGTCCACCCATGCGAACCAATGACGCAGTCTGTTTCCCTTATCTGCAGCGTGTTTTTGAGCAGGTAGGTATGGGAGCAGTTGCTACAAGTGCCCTTGAAGGCCAGGAAATGGGTATTCTAAGTCCTGCAGACCGCATCATCATCAATCGCGATCATCTGTTGGCTGAAGCCAAACGCGAGGTACTTCATATGGCCCAGGGTGGTTATCAACCTCCCCCACCAGAAAAAATATATGCCGCTGGTCGGGATGGCCTGTCAGGTTTGAAGGTCGGTTTGCACAGCTTTAGATCAGGTGGGTATATCACTGAATTTGAAGAAGTGATCGGCAGCAAACTGATCCATGTTATGACCGGAGGGAATATTTCCCAACCAGAGTGGGTAGATGAACAATACTTCCTGGATTTGGAGCGGGAAGCATTCCTCAGTTTATGCGGTGAACAGAAAACCCAGGAGAGAATGTGGCATCTGCTTCAAAAAGGCAAGGTACTCCACAATTAATCCCCAGGGAATTCTGATCAGGAAGTGAAGGAGAGTTTTATGATAGAACCAAAAGATCCCAGATATGATCCAGTGATCGTTGCGGCTACGAGAACTGCAGTTGGAAAGGCCAAGAGGGGAACTCTGAAATCTACTCGCCCGGAAACACTTGCAGCAGCTGTTATAAAAGAACTTCTCAAGCGGGCCCAGGATATGGACCCCCATGAGCTGGATGATTTGATCGTGGGCTGTGCTTTTCCTGAAGGTGAACAGGGGATGAATATAGCCCGTCAAATAGGTTTCCGCGCAGGACTCCCCGTAGAGATTCCTGCAGAAACAGTCAACCGTTTCTGTTCCTCCGGAGTACAAAGCATCGCTCACGCGGCCCAGGCGATATCAGCCGGATATATTGACGCCGCAATCGCTGGTGGCGTTGAAGTGATGAGCATGGTACCAATGACCGGATACAAATTCAGCCCGGACCAGATCCTGGCAGACGATTATCCAGAAGCATATACCAGCATGGGTATCACAGCAGAAAATGTTAGTGAGCGCTACAAGATCTCGAGGGAAATGCAGGACGAGTTCGCCCTCAAGAGCAACAAGAAAGCCTATGAAGCTGTGGAATCGGGCCGCTTTGACGAAGAGATCGTCCCTCTTGAAATTGAGATCGTTTCACCTGCCGGCACAAAACAGATCACCTTTAAACGTGATGAAGGTCCTCGCGGTGATACCTGCCTGGAAGTCCTGGCCAAATTAAGGCCTGCTTTCAAAACAGGCGGCACAGTCACCGCCGGAAATTCATCCCAGATGTCAGACGGAGCCGCGGGTGTCATTATCATGTCTAAAGCCAAAGCAGATGCCCTGGGCTTAAAACCGTTAGCGCGATTCATCTCATTCGCAGCCGGAGGTGTTGAACCAGACGTTATGGGCATCGGTCCTATCGTTGCAGTTCCCAAGGTATTGGAACGCACTGGAATGAGCCTAAAGGATATCGATCTGATCGAACTGAATGAGGCTTTTGCAGCTCAGGGTCTGGCTGTTATCAAGGAATTAGGCTTGAACCAAGAGATCACCAATGTTAATGGTGGCGCAATAGCTCTGGGTCATCCCCTGGGATGCACCGGAGCTAAATTATCAGTCCAAATCATCTATGAACTGAAGAGAAGGGATCAAGAATTTGGATTGGTGACCATGTGCATCGGCGGTGGAATGGGCGCAGCGGCGATTTTCCAGAATATTAATTGACCAGGATCACATCAAGGAGAAAATAATGGCGGAATATACAGTAAAAGAATTGATCTTCAATCACGAGAAAGCTTTCATGCCAGAGAAAGCTGCCGGTTTGGAAGCTGTAGTTCAATACCATCTGACCGGCGACGAGGGGGGTGACTATATCATCACCATTGGTGGCGATAAATGTAAAGTGGAAGAAGGTGTAGCAGAAAATCCTGTCATGTCCATGACAGCAGATGGGAAATATTTTGGAGATGTACTGCTCGGCAGAGAAGACGGCATGAAAGGATTCATGGACGGTAAACTCCAATTGGCCGGGGACCTGAATCTGGCCATGAAATTAACCAGTTTCTTCAAGATGGGTGGTTAAACTTTATTGGTTTTCTGGTCTGCAATATAAGACCCTCAAACAGAAGCCCCAGATCCTGTTATATCTCAATCAAAGTGATCGGTCACTCTCGTTTGAATCAAATTAAACATAAAAGATCCTGCTGATTGGCAGGATCTTTTATGCTGCTTTGAAGTTACCTCTCGAACTCCACTGTTTCCAGATCATCCAGAATATCTTGATACAAACCCTGAATAATCTCTTTCACCTTTTCAACGGCCTGATCAAGCGGAATAGAGCTCTTTTCACTCTCAGTGCGGAGTTTGGCTTCAATACCGCCTTCTTGCAGCGCTCGTGAGCCCACTGTTAATCGGAGTGGAACACCAATCAGATCCGCATCGTTAAATTTCACACCGGGACTTTCGTCCCTATCATCAAACAGGACTTCGACACCGGCTGCTGTCAGATCCTTGTAAAGCTGTTCAGCTACTCTCTTTACTTCTCCACTTTCATCTTTCTTACCAACTAATTCAACCAGGTGCACCTCATAAGGAGAGATAGTGATTGGCATGATCAAGCCATATTTGTCGTTATATTCCTCTGCAACAGAAGCCAGCAATCGGCCGCTGCCAATACCATAGCTTCCCATCACGACCGGCTTTTCGTCTCCGTCAGCATCCTGATAGTTTGCTCCGACCGCCTCACTGTACCAGGTCCCCAGTTTGAAGATATTGCCAACTTCCACACCGCGGACAGCATTCATGTCTGCGCCGCAATTTGGACAGCCATCTCCATCTTGGGCGGCTGCAATATCTGTCACAATATCAGCAGTAAAATCTCGGCCGTAGTTCACATTCTTGAAGTGGAACCCATTTTCATTTGCACCGGCAACCAGGTTTGGAGAGTCTGGGATCAAGTCATCCACAACTACCAGGATATCCTTTAATCCTACAGGGGATGCATATCCAGGTACAGCACCGGAAGCTTTGATCTCTTCTTCCTCGGCAGGCCTGAGGCTCCTTGCACCCACAGCGTTTACCAGCTTGGTCTCATTAAGTTCCATATCACCACGCACGATAGCAAAAACCAGTGTTTCCATCTCACCGTCCTCGGTTGATTTGGCTGCCATCAAGAAAACTGCCTTGGCTGTTTTACTCTTGGGGATTTCCAGCAGTTCTGCCAGGTCTGCAATTGTCTTCGTCTCAGGTGTGGCGATCTTCTCGCGTTTCAGAACTTTCTCTTCTTCATACTTGACCTTCCTAAATTCTGCGATCTGACGATTAGCGGAATAGCCGCATTTATCGCATAACAGCAGGGTATCTTCTCCTATGGGGGTAATGTACATATACTCATGGGCCAGGTTGCCACCCATCATACCCACATCGGATTCCACAGCGATAACCGGAAGCTTGCAGCGTCCAAAGATATTGAAGTAAGCCTGGTAATGATTGGCATACTGTAAGTCCAATCCAGCCCAATCTCGATCCAGACTGTAGCTGTCCTTCATCATGAACTCCCTGACCCGGATCAATCCTGCCCGGGGACGCGGGTCGTCACGCCATTTGGTCTGAATGTGATAGATCAGCATAGGCAGCTGGCGGTAGGACTGGACCTCATCCTTAACACAGATACCACCGCTTCTTCGTGGGTCATTGCCAACACCATATCGCGCCCGTTGCGATCGTGGAAGCGCCCCATTTCAGGACCGACTTTTTCCCAGCGTCCAGTTGCCTGCCAGATCTCCGCCGGATGGACTACCGGCATGGACATTTCCTGCCCACCGATCTTGTTCATTTCATCCCGCATGATATTCTCGATCTTGGTCAGGGAACGTTTTGCAAGAGGCATGGCAGTGAAGATCCCGGCTGCCATCTGGCGGATATAGCCAGCACGAACAAGCAGCTGATGGCTGATGATCTCCGCATCTGACGGGGCTTCCCTGAGTGTTTGACTGAGCAATTTGGACATTCTCATGGAGATTCTCCTAACTTCGCTTTAAATTACTTTCAAATATAAATAAAAAGCTCCGGAATTTTAGTCCGGAGGTTTATATGTAACATCGAACAAACCCAACACCAGGCGACCAAAATCCATCTACAGGATCAGGATGCTAGGGACGGGGGCTTTTGCTTGGTTCCTTTTATTCATGATGAAGTTAGTGTACCAAAGGCTGTAAGCCTGTCAAGGACTGAAATAGATTGGAGTCCTACGGCTGACCTGTCCAGAGTCTAGCGTAATGAAAATTATGAAAACTGGGTAATCCCCTGACCTCGGTTGAACAGGAAAAAATTGTCTATTCAATTCAGGGGGTAAAATGAAGTCTATCGATTCTATACGGTACTCATCAAAAGGAACAAGAAGTATGGATTTCCTATTCTATTCTTATGAATTGGACCGAAATTCGAGAAATTTTATCAATCAATATAGATTGCGGGGTAATCTCCCAGATTGCAAGATACAATTCATCATAGGGCCAAAGAACTAAACTTCAAAACCAATAATAAAATATATCTGCAATTGGAGTCAAAAATGGCAATTCTGGCTGAACTTTATGAGGACCTTAGATTTATATTTAGCTTTCGCAGCAAAGTTATGAAAAAACAAATGGCGTTAAACAAAAAAGCGCCTAAGGCTGGAGACCTGGCGCCAGATTTCACACTCAAAGATGTCTCTGGCACAAAATCGGTCACCCTTTCGGACTTCCAGGGAAAGAAACCAGTTGCCCTGGTTTTTGGCAGCTTTACCTGACCTCCATATGTCAAGGGTACCGTGAGTATCCAGCAGCTCTATGAAAAATATCATGAGCAGGTCCAGTTCCTGAGCATTTACATTCGCGAGGCACATCCAGTTGATGGCTGGTGGCTGGGGCGGCGTCTTACAAAAAACATCATGCTCAAAATGGCTCCCAAGGTTTCGATGGAGCATTATGACCCTAAAACTCTGGAGGAAAGGCGATCAGTGGCGGGAGAGTGTGAGACCGCACTAAAATACGGTGTCCATACCTATGTTGACGAGATGGATGACTTTGTGAATGATAGCTATGCCGCCTGGCCAACGCGGTTATACCTGGTCAGCTTGGATGGGAGGATCGTTTATGGCGGGGGTCTGGGTCCTTACGATTTTAAACCAGCAAAACTTGATAAGGCCATCAAAAGTTATTTGAAAATATCAGAGGGTTCCTGATATGCAATGAATAAACATTCGAACTTGATCTTGACTTGCACAGGTGATCTGCGTATCACCTGTGAGCTGCCGCCTAAATTGATCTCATTTAATTTATTTCTCAAGCTGAAAAAAAATAAATTGGTTTTGCACCAATTTTCGTTGAAGTGTTATAACTAATATGCACAAATACAGAATCGTGCCAGATATCCGCATTTTTTTAAGAATTGCGGCCTGGTTTCAAAGACATCCTATTGGAGAAGATTATGGCTAAATTTGAACGTGAAGTAGAAATCGATGCAACAGTAAAAACCGTATGGGAAGCTCTTGTCAACCCTGATTATTGGCCACGATGGTTTCCTGGCGTTGACAATGTTTCGAATGTTACCCCTCTAGGAAATGGCGCATCGTTTGAGTGGAATAGCGAGGATAGAAAAGGCACAGGGATGATCCAAAAATTCAAACCCGAGAAAGAACTGGAAATCGTCACTCAGGTTGGCAATGACAAAGATGCACACGACTTTAAACTTAAGCCTGTAGGAAAATTTCTTGGCCTTGGGGAAGATGAATGTAAAGTGGAATACACTTTGGACACCCTCAGCGGGGGTGGTATTCTTGGCCGTTTTGTATCAGGAGGAAATCCAAAGGACGCAATCCAGGTCAAAAAAACGGTTCACAATCTTAGAAAACTGGTTGAGAGTTTGTAGGCTCACAAATTCAAGTTATGTTCTTTCGTACATCATGACCCTAACTTGATATTGGGGGCAGAATATTGTTTCAATACTTATTTGTTTTCTATCAGATTAATAAAGGAGAATTATCATGGGTTTTATAGCTACCATTGTGGTTGGTCTTATCGCAGGTTTATTGGCCTCCCGTGTAATGAAAGCTGATACCAGTGCTTTAGTCGATATACTGTTGGGTATAGCAGGCTCCATTGTAGGCGGCTGGATTACCAGTCTGCTTCTCGGAGTAGATCTAATTAGTGGATTTAATCTCACAAGCATTCTGGTTGCCTTTGCAGGTGCAGTCCTTGTTATCGTGATCTATCGAGCGGTAAAGAAATAACCCTGCAGATAAGAGAAAATTATGTTTGGCATGAATTTCATCAGAATCAGCTCGGGAAAAAGTTCTAAACACACCTAATATAATTCTCAACACATACTGCAATGAAGTCCATCCCAATAAAAGCTAAACCCTACCAATAGGTAGGGTTTAGGATTTGTTGCATTGGGGCGGTCACCCGCCTAGAAACATAAGGTTTGCTTAGATATTGTCAACAATATTTTGGAAAATGTTGCCAATGGCTGGGCCAAGCAGAGAGAGAATAACAATCACTACAACTGCGACCAATACAAGAATGAGCGCGTACTCAACTAGACCTTGGCCTTTTTCTTTAGGTGCGAATAACATGGTGTGTCTCCTTTATAAATAAATAGATTTTTTCGTGTACGTCTCGCGTACTGAATAACTAGTACACATCATAACGAAGAATAAACTATTATGCAATATGCATCTCCCAACAAATATGCAAAGTCCATCAAACTCTCACCTATCATAAACCCTTGAACTATTTCCTAAATCCGCTGTTCTGCTTCTGAACTATCCCTATGGTAAAATCACTCCATCGCATTACCTTCACATATTCAATATTTATGGAACACCAATGATCCCAATTCGTGATGAAAACCCCACCCACAGCGTACCTATAGTCACTTACCTCTTGATCCTGATCAATATTCTGGTCTTTATCTTTCAGACCTTTCTTGGATCCAATAATGAAGCCTTCGTTTATCAGTTTGCTCTGATACCTGCAAATGTAACCTCACTGATGTCACTGAGCAGCCTTTTCAATATCTTCACCAGCATGTTCATGCATGCCGGGTTAGCACATATCGGCGGCAATATGCTCTATTTGTGGATTTTTGGAGATAACGTCGAAGACAGATTGGGCAGCGGAAAATATTTTATTTTCTACATTGTTGGCGGCGTAGTTGCTTCTATCACCCATATCCTGACTAACCCAAATTCAATCATCCCAACCGTTGGTGCCAGCGGCGCTATCGCAGCTGTCCTGGGTGCATATCTGGTCCTCTTCCCGAGACAAAAAGTCCTCACGTTAATTCCCCTGGGTTTTTGGCTGAGATTGACCATGCTTCCTGCCAGTATTGTTCTAATTGTCTGGTTCGGGCTGCAGTTTCTACAAGGCCTTCTTTCTCTGGGCGGTCCGGATGTTGGCGGCGTTGCTTTTTGGGCTCACATAGGCGGATTTGTAACAGGTGTAATATTAGGACAGGTGCTTAAGAAACCCGAAATGGAATATCCTGCTTATCACTGGTAGGCTGAGCCAAAAAGCTTGATGAAGATGGTAAGCTGAGTTATAATCTCTCGGCATCGGGATGTGGCGCAGTCCGGTAGCGCGCGCCGTTCGGGTCGGCGAGGCCGTGGGTTCGAATCCCTCCATCCCGACACAAAAACCGCTGGTAATGACCAGCGGTTTTATTATTTAGGCACAAAGTCCTTATGATATGAGGGTTAACCTTATAGAAGTTGGGACTGAGAGTCATCCTGAGCTTGAGCAGAGAGCGGCTGATAGGAGGGCTCACGCTGAGGGGCACGTACAGCCGGTTTGGGTGATGGTCGGTAACCAGGAGCTGGTTTCTTGCGGCTGGAAATTTGTGCTTTGCGGTTTGATGGAGCGAAATCCACACTCAGCTGGTCCTTACCGAAATAACGGTCACCGGCTACAGAGAAAAGGCCGATGATCAAGACCCGCAGGAGCCAGATCATGACAGCCACAAAGATCGGTACGACCTTGAGCAGGGTCTGACGGGCGATCACCGCGTTTCCCAGGGTCTCATGATTGGCAATGGCAATGGAAACGCCCCACCAGGTCAAGAGAGCATTCATGGTGGCAGCGATCAACCAGGCAGCAAACAGGTACCAGCTTTCGGTCTGTTCCCCGACTTTGCCCTCTGGTGTGAATAACCGGGCGATCCCGGCGAAATCGATCCCGCAGAAGGCAACGGCCAGGATCGTGGCCCAGCGCACGCCCCAGAAACGAAGATCACCCAGAAGATCGACTAATGCAAAATCAGTGGTGCTGAAGTTGAAGATCTCAAATGCAACCAGAGCGGTGATGATCAAAAGACCAAAGACCACACCTCTTTTGATCTGAACTCGTTCGGGTATAAAAGGAATGCTGTTGGCGGACATGTGTACCTCCTGTTCTAGTGAAAAAAAGATAATAAGTGTATCTGCAGATAGTGTAGAACATTTGTTCTACTTTGTCAAGGCTTGATTTTCCTAGATCTTCCCCCACTCTATTCTCTGGTAGAATAGCCCTGTAAATAAGTAAACATTCCCTCAGGAAAATTGAATCCGATGAAAGCTGAACAATCCTATGCCACCTGGGTGGAAGTAGATCTCAAAGCCCTCCAAAAGAATATCAAGATCATCCAAAAGGAAACTGGTGTTCCTTTAATGACCGTGGTAAAAGCTAATGGCTACGGCCATGGTTACATGCCGATCACCCGTACTGCTGAAGAAGCCGGCGTGGATTGGTTTGGCGTTGCCCGCCCCCGAATGGCTCTTAAAATGCGCGAAGAAGGCATCAAAAGCAACATCCTGGTTCTGGGATATATCGCCCCAGAACGTATTGAACAGATGATCTGCCTGGATGTTTCCCTGTCTGTCTGGACCAAGGAACACATCAGCCTAGTAGAGAAATCTGCAGCCAGGTGCCAGAAAACTGCCAGGGTGCACCTGCTGGTAGACAGCGGAATGGGGCGATTGGGCTGCCATCCGGCAGAAACACTGGGACTTGCCCGGTTAGCAAAGAAAATGGATCGAATTGATCTGGAAGGATTATTCTCACACCTGGCTAAAGCAGATGAAGCTGATCCCGAGCCCACCAGGAAGCAGGAAGAAGTATTCCATAAAGTCATCAAAGACCTTGAGGATGAGAATCTTCTCCCCGGGATCGTGCATATGGCTAATTCCGCAGGTGCTCTGGCCCATCCTGGAACACGGTTTCAGCTGGTTCGGCCCGGCCTCATCATATATGGATTGTCACCATCCCCGGAGGTTCAACTACCAGCCGGTATTGAGCCAGTCTTGAGCTGGAAGTCAGTGCTTGCCAGCATGAAGGAACTTCCCCCTGGTCATGGAGTCAGTTATGGGCATACTTATGTGACAACCGAAAAAGAGTTAATCGGAGTAATCCCGGTCGGTTACGCAGACGGATACCGCAGGGTCCCAGGAAATTCAGTCCTGATCAATGGTGTCAAAGCACCTATTATAGGCAGGGTTTGCATGGATCAATTCATGGTGAAATTGGAGAAAGTCCCCAACCCTGAAATTGGTGATGAGGTTGTCCTGATCGGAAAACAGGGTGATGAGGTTATCAGCGTGAATGACCTGGCTCGTGTTTGGCAGACCATTAACTACGAAGTTACTTGCGGGATAGGTGCCAGGGTTCCGCGGGTTTACCCGGATGAATAGCCCCTACATTTCCCCCTAAATATTTTATTTTGAACGATCTGGTTGTGTCGGGTAAGATTGTTGTTCCAGCGGTAAAACTACATGGAACTCGCTTCCCGGCAGGTGTTCGGCGTCTTTTTGCAGTCTCTCGACCCAGACCCGCCCATTATGCGCCTCTATGATGCTGCGCACAATTGCCAATTCTTCTCCAGGTTTTTCCTCACCGGCTGCCAACTCATCAAGAAGAGAGAAATCTGCCATCATCGGATTCATTCGTTCCTGGAAGAAACGATCTTTGGCGTCAGAATCAATCCCGATCCCCGTGTCACAAACCACAATTTCTGCTCCCTCCCACTTCAACACATCAGACCGAGGTGGTATATGCCGACCGGTGATGGTGATTTTTCCTCCACTTGGCGTGTGAGTCATAGCATAATTGATCAGGATCTCAAAAACTTTCTTTAGAGCTTTACTGTCACCGTATACAGGTGGGATTTCACCCAAATTATCATGGGACAGTGTGATCTTTCTAGCTCTTACTTGTCCTCCCAGATCTCTGCAAACCGAGTCTACCAGCGTGTAAAGGGACAGCGGGGTAGTGTCAATATTCAGGTTTTTTGGCTGGACACTGGCCGTGTCTATCATATTCTCAATGATATTCTGTAATCTATCTGAACCAGAAATTATCCCTTTTACCAGCTCACTGTAATATTCATCTCCCATCAATTTTTCATCATTTGCCAGCAGCTGGGAATACCCAGTGACCACAGTCAATGGCGATCGCAGCTCATGAGCTTTGATGCTGATAATGTCAGATGATGATTTTTTGATCTGCTCGATCTTATCCAGCGCAGTATTCTGGGATGCCTTGGCTCGTCTCAACTGGCTATCGATCTTTGTCAGGCTCTGAACCAGGCGCGCATTCTGCAGTGCGACGGAGGTTTGATCCGCGAGGGAAGAAAGCAGTTCCAGCTCCTCATCTGAAAAGGATGCACCTGAGCGTTTCTGGGACAGGGCAAACAAACCGATCCATTCATCTTCTGAATGAATTGGCACCAACGCTTCCACATCCAGAGCTTTAATCCAGACCAGCACATTTTCCGGAATGGTCTGGAACTTGGGTATGAATTCCAGCTCAGATTGAGTTAATGGACGTTTTTCTTCTACAAGGACCTTGGTGATTGGGCTGAAAGCAGGCAGAAAATCAAGATCTGGCAAGGTCACCGATGTACCCTTGGACTGCCTTGAGGTGCCAGTTTGGTGGGTCCTTATCAGGTTCTATCCGATCCACCAGGAACAAAGTACCCTTTTTTAATTCCAGGGAATCACAGATCATCTCAATAGTAACTTTGGATAGCAGTTCAATATCAAGAATGCTGCTGAGTGTTTTGCTGTAGCTCCGAATTTCCAGGGTCCTCGCCCCTTCACTTGAAAGCATACGTTCAAGTATAGAGTTTACCAGCCGATTGATTGGCAGGAAGAAAATCAGGACAATAACGGAAAAGAAAACTCCGTTGTAAACCGGTTTATACCAATCGAGCTCTACAAAAAATCCCTCAAGGATCAGGAAGCCCAGGGCATAGACCAAGATAATGATGATCCCGGTCAACGCATATCCAGCACCACGGAAGGCCAGGATCTTCAAGTCCGGCAGTCGATAGGTTAAGAACAAGGAAATTTAATATGATAGTCGTGAATAAGAGCAGCAAACTGGCAATCAACTTATGGTCCATCATCAATAATACTGTACTTCCGATGTAGAGAATTAACGCTGCGGTCCAATATATTGCTCGTTGTTTGACGACACTTCGATCTGTTATTCGATATTCCTGAATACCTGAATACTGGTCAGGATAACAAAGAACCCCCAACCTACAGCCTGGATCACAGTGGATAGTATCGAATGGAAATATCCATCCTGCTGATGACCCCAATTGAGATCACCGGGAAGTATACCCATTTCATCCGCCACAACTGCAACACTGATAATGACCAGGGAGATGATTAACCAGGTCCAGCCCGGATTTTCTGTTCTGAAAACAGCAGTTGTCAGACCAAAAATCACACCACTGAATAGCAGCAAGGCATACCAGGGCAACCTCAGCCTGATGCCTTGACTCAGGAAATTCCACCATCTTAGTTCAGAACCAAAAAGGATCACAGTGATCAATAAGAATAGAACAAAGCATGAGATACCAGAAGGTAATCAGCTATCTTATAAATGCGCAGTTTCTGGATTGCATTAGCTATCAGACTGATACTATATACAGCAAGACATATGTAGAATATTGCTGGTATGGTCAGGATGAAATTCATATTCATTTCTCTTCTTTAGAATAATCGAACTGACACAACTGCTCCTGCTTCTAATCCTGTTCTTGGAGAGGAAATTTTCACCAGGCCGTCCGCTTTTGCCAGCAGGAAGATCAAGTTACTTCGTCCAAAGATCGGTTCTGCAAGGAAAGTCTCTTTTTCCCCTTCGAATCAATCTAACCGGGATCCAATCCTCCCGGCCCGCCTGGGAAGGAATATTCATTATTAGTATTGCCGGGATGGAAGATGAGAAATTCCGGTTTTCCAATCCCAGATACATCTCAATAATTGGTTTCACCAGGATATAAGCAATAACCAAAGCACTGACCGGGTTGCCCGGCAAGCCGATCATCACTTTTTCGCCCGCAAGAGCTAAGATGGTCGGTTTTCCCGGTTTTATGCTCACACCATGCACCAGCACACCCGGATCCCCAAGCTCGTTCATTACATCCGCGGTCAAATCCCTCGAGCTGGCCGATGAGCCTGCTGTCACGATAAGATGATCACATTCACTTAACCCGACCTGGATGATTTCCCTTAATTTTTTCCGGTTATCTGGAATGATACCATAATGGATCGGCTCAGCACCCAACTCGCTGATCATCGCTCCCAAAGTGTAAGAATTGATATCTCTAACTTCTCCCGGTTTGGGTTTTTTATCTGGTCGGAATTACTTCATCGCCACTGGAAATGATCCCAATTTTAGGAGGTGTGACAGTTCTAATTCTTGTGATTCCCAGCGCAAGTAAACCGCCAATCTCCGCTGGTCTGAGGCGGGTTCCTTTGGGAATCACAACACCCCCTTCAGGAACATCCTCTCCTATCTCGATCAAATTTTCTCCGGAAGCAACTGAGCGGTAGATCTCAATCTCCCCGGAATCCAGTACCTGCGTATCCTCTAGCATCACTACAGCGTTGGCAGCATTCGGCAGCATTCCCCCGGTATGGATCAGGGCACATTCTTTATCTTTCAAATCAAATCCAGGTTCTTTTCCCATCAATACTTCGCCTGCCAACTTTCAAGTAGGCTGGAAGGGATTCACTTGCTCCGTGGCTATCCCGGGCCGAAATTGCATAACCATCAACCGTTGATCGCCTGAACTCCGGCAGATCCTGGGGAGAAAGAATATCTTCAGCTGTGACTTTTCCCAGGGCTTGTTCCGTTACTGTTTCTTGATCTCTGAGAACAGGATGAAGATAACTGAACAGGAGGGATAAGGCATCTTCAGGGGAAACCAAGGATAAAAATTCTGGCATAAGTATTGAGATCCGGCCTTACCGGATCCAGACTGTAAAAGTGACCAAATAGACCGGTAAAAAGAAATTATCAGGGATAAGAGAGTTATTAGCGGCCAGCGGACAGGAGCGCCATACTTGAGGCTGGACAAGTACCAGATCAGGTATCCAGCCACAGGAAGCGTCAAGAATACCGGCAAGATCAACCGAAAAGGCATGCCAAAAATCAACGCCACTCCAAATAATAAAAATCCACTCAGAACCATCAGGTTATGCAAATATATACCCCGCTGCCATCCCAGGCGCACAAGCAAGGTTTTCCTGCCCTTCCGAGATCATTCGGATAAGTTTTCAGACGTATAACCAAAATCATTGCCAGATGAAGGGGAAATAAAGGAAAGATGCCCAGATATAAGAAATCGATGAAATTCACCGACCTGCAAAAGATACCCGATAGCAGGCGGCAATACTACCAGAATAATGGAAGTGAAAAATTCCCCGATCCCGGATAGGTCCAGCGAAACTCCCGGAATGATCAGCAGGCAATAAAGAGGAAAATAAAGCCCATAACTAAACCGCTGGAAAGAGATAGTGATCCTGATATCCCAAGGATCAATGTAAGAACTGCGCCTACTGCCAGGCAAGCTACAGAGATATATAATAGGACCTCATCCTGCTATCGTGATTTTCTTGTGATCTTTTTCGTCTGCTCTTTTCTGATCAAACCCCGGTCAAATGGCGTGTGGAAATAATCTCCCAGGAAATTCATACCTATCGATAAGGACAGGATCCAAACTAATCCGATCAATGATAAAAGCCGGATCAATTCTATGGCCCAGATAACGACCAAATCCTCCACCCAAAATGTATAAAACAACCAGGGTCATCAGGTGCAAGGGGCGAATATGCTGAACCAGATCCAATTTTCTCGTCTCTGTCATCTGTCTCTGATTATATCTAGCTTTCCGGGGATGGTAATGGTTTCTTCAGATACCAGAGACTGAAATATTACTCATTACCGGAAAAAATTCGAGAGGAAAAACCACAGATTTGCTGGTCGTTCAGCCAAGCGGCGTACAAAATAAGGATACCATTCACTGCCATAGGGAACATATACCCTCACCGGTAGCCCTGATTGTCAAATTTTCCTGGATGTCCTCGCGGATGCCATAAAGCATCTGGAACTCCAGTCCTCGCTTATCGAGTCCAATCCGTTCAGCATAGGATAGGGCATTTTCTACCCTGATCTGATCATGGGTAGCGATTGCCGGTAGAGCAGGAAACCTTCCATCCGGACTGACGCTGGTTCCGATTTCCAGGGATCTATCCAGCAACAGCTCAGTGATCCTGTCAAAGTTCTCGATCCACAGATTTTTTCTTGGGATAAGCAACTTTTCGCGGCTCTTTATATGCGCCTTTGCAGATCCGGACTCTTACAGGATTCAGACATCAAGACCTTTAATATCATCCAGGCTGCGCAAGGAGGCTTGCTTGGATCACAATACCTGTGCAGTTTTCAAATCCCTTCATTTCTAGCCGAATTAAAAAGATCCAGAGTTGCCTGGGTCAATGACGAATCTTCCATATCGATGCGGATGAAGATATTCCTTGTCATGGCTCTTTCCATGATCGGAGCAAATTCTGACGGCAGATTTCCAGGATCAAGGACCAATCCGATCTGGCTCAGTTTGATTGATATTCCGGAAGGGACACCTTCTTCAACCAAGCGGTTAATGATCATTATGATCTCGTCTGCCGCCAGGATAGCTTCTTCGCGGAAGTGACATTCTCTCCCAGGTGATCCAGAGTGGTGAAAATTCCTCTGCTGTTGAGTCCTTCACAACGGCTATGCTTCATCCAAAGTTTCCCCAGCTACAAATCTTGCCGCTGTCCGTTTTGCAAACCCCCACCCCTGGACAATCCGCCTGGCCCAGGCAGCTTGTGATAAATAAGTTAAAACCAGTTTCAACATTATCATATCCTCCAGACACTCATCCGCTCAGATTACTCTAATCCTACCCATTATTGAGACTTATTTTCCATGTCAAATTTACTTCAATAAGGTGCAAAATGTCAGTCCTTGATCGAGATCGATCCATAATCTGGATACTGGAAATTTCGCCAGATTTCCAGGCACCCTTGATTTCAAACAGCTCTCTGATCTTGAAATATCTATTATGTGATAAAATAAACGTGAATTTTGGACGAATGTCATATACAAGGACGTGAAATGCTAAAAAAACAATATATCAAGAGTCGAAATGTGTATAAAGTAACCTTTCGTCTTGCAAAACATGAACAGCCGGATTATCGATTTCACTCAGCTCATCTGGTGGCAGATTTTAATGACTGGAGCTTCACAAACACCCCATGGAATCCCTCAAGAATGGGGATTTTAAGGTGACTGTTGAACTGGAACCTGGAAAAAATATGAGTTCCGCTATCTGTTGAATAATAAAAAATGGTACAACGAATGGGAAGCAGATGAATATATTCTGGGAGATTTCGGCAAAGACAATTGTGTGATCGAACTCCCCGAAGTCTAAGCTCACTAACTAGATCACTTCTTGACTGAGCAAATATCTAAATCTGTCTTGGATATTCCAAGACGGATTTATTTCCTGGTATTTTCCTATCCGATTTGGCATCCATGATTTCCTGTGATAAACTACCCCCGCAGCAAGACCTATTCCTTGATAGGAGTTATTTTGTGAGACGACGACCCAGATTTTCAGCATTAAGCTGGTTGGCAGTATTTTTCCTGATCGCTGCAGTATTCTTCTCGATCTTGCAATTTGTCCAGTTCAGCCGTCTGAGGACAACCTATCCCGGCAATATGACAATAGCTGAAGTCCCTGTTGGTGGATTGGACCGCCAGGAGGCAGCCCAGCGACTGCTTGAAGCTTATTCCCTCCCGGTTGAACTGGTCTATGATGACCAAATCAATCCTCTTTGAACCCTCCATCTGCGGATTTGAGCTGGATCTGGAAAGCATGCTGGCCGCAGCAGATCTGGAACGAACCAAACAATCTTTTTGGGTCGGGTTCTGGGATTATCTCTGGGGGCGGCAGATATCAAGTCTCTCCATCCCTCTGCGGGCAACATTATTCCGAAACCCGTCTGAGCACATACCTGGTGGATGAGATCGCATCCCGCTATGATAAACCACCATCTCCAGCTGTCCCCCAACCCGGGACTGTGAATTTTGTCGCCGGAACATTCGGCACTGAATTGGATCTCGATACCGCAGTCTTGTTGATCGATACCGCCATGCAATCCATCAACAACCGCTCAGTCAATCTGCCCCGCAAACAAACCAGTCCTCCCAGGCCTTCCCTCCAAAATCTGGAAACCCTGCTAAAACAAACCATTGATCTGAATGAGTTTGATGGCATTGCCGGGCTGTATATGCTGAATGTCAGCACCCTGGAAGAAGTCCATTTTGCCTATCAAAATGGCTTTGAAATCTCCACCAATCCGGATGTCGCTTTTACTACTGCCAGTATCGTAAAAATTCCGATCATGACCTCCATCTTCCGCCGGATCGATGAGGATGAGGATCCAGAAACCCTCAATTTGCTTCAAAAAATGATCATCGAATCCGGAAATGATCCGGCAGATTGGGTGATGGAGAGCGTGATCCATACCAACCTGGCTCCACTGGAAGTGACAGAGACATGAAAGCCCTGGGGCTTGAAAACACTTTCCTGGCTGGAGAATTCGGATTGGGCTCCCCTTTATTGCGGGTCTACAAGACTCCTGCAAACCAGCGGGAGGATGTCACTACCGATCCAGATCTATACAATCAGAGCACCCCATCTGATATTGGCATGCTCCTGGAAGATATCTATTTATGCGCTGATAATGGCCAGGGAACCTTCAAGGCAGTTTTTGGGGATGAGATCACTCAAGCTGAATGCCAGATCATGATCGATTATCTCTCCCAGAATAAAATGCCTTCCCTGCTGGAAGCTGGTGTGCCTGATGTCACAGAAGTGGCTCATAAACATGGTTGGGTTACATATCAACGGGATTATGCAAACCCTGGGAGACGCAGGGATCATCTTCTCCCCGGGCGGGGATTACATTCTGGTGATCTTCCTCTACCATCCCGAGCAGCTGATCTGGGACAATGGCTCATTCCTGGTTGGACAGCTTTCTGCTGCAATCTATAATTTCTACAATCAAAACTAATAACAAAAAACAAGACGCCTGATTCCAGCAAGAAGGACTCAGGCGTGTACTATTTTTAATAAAAAAAACCCGCCTATTCAATAGGCGGGTTTTTTATTCATATTTGGTCAGGATTCATAGATCCCGATCAATGATGTATTTCCCTAATTTTTCGAGGGAATCCTTTTCCTTGCCTTCGGGGAAAACCTTCAGGTTTTGAACCGCTTTTTCAGCACATTTCCTGGCCTCATCCAGCGCCTTTTCGATCACACCACTTTGATTGATTCGCAGGATCAATCTATCAGCCTCAGCTTCTGTGGCGCTTCCATCCAGGCAAGCCAGCAAGACTCCATCTTCAGGATGCTGCTTCACCATAATAGATCGCCGGTAATGTGGGAGTACCCTGTCGCAGATCATTGCCAATTGGCTTTCCTACCAGATCTTGATCTCCAGTAAAGTCCAATACATCATCCACGATCTGGAAAGCTTTTCCTATCTCCTTGCCAAATGTCTCGGCTGGCTGGATATATTTTCGATCTGCCGGGCTGATCAAAGCAGCTGCCCTTGCAGATAGTGCAAATAATGATCCGGTCTTTTCATAGATCCGATGATAATAATCATCCCGGCTTGGTAAATGGTTGCGTCCAAATAATTGTGAGATCTCTCCATTAACAATGATGCTCAACGTTTCGGCGAACAAACTCATCGCCTCAGTATTATCCAATTCAGCTGCCAGCAATGCAGCCTGGGCAAAAATATGATCTCCTGTCAAAACAGTTGCGGCAGGTGTCCAATGTGAATTCAAGGTCGGATTTCCTCGGCGCAGCAAGGCACCATCGATCAAATCATCATGGACCAGTGTGGCTGTATGCAGCATTTCAATTGATGCACTCAGGGATATCAGCTTATCTTCCTCTGCGCCAAGCAAAGTACCCATTAACAAAGTAATGATCGGACGGATCCGCTTCCCCCCTGAGTTCATTAGATGCTCCAAAGCTGCTGTCAGGTCTGGGTGATATCCCTTGGACTTGGATACCATTTTTTGATCTACCTTGTTCAATTGATCCTCAAGGTATGTTAAGAAACCGACATCAATCAACTTTCTACTCCCACTGAAATAAACAGGCGGCATTTTCAGCAGTCTGTCTTGCTGCCACTTCAAACGGCAGCCCTTTTACTTCACTTATTTTATCAACAATATACCGAACGTGGGCAGGTTCATTGCGTTTTCCCCGGTATGGTTGGGAGACAGGAACGGGCCATCTGTCTCTACCAGAATCCTGGAGATGTCAATCTCCCGAACAACATCTCGCAACTGGTCTGCTTTATTAAATGTCACCGGGCCAGTAATGCCAATATAAAATCCAGCCTTAAGAGCACGTTGGCTCTCCTGCGTATTCCCGGAAAAACTATGGACCACACCTGGAGATGGCTGCGGTTCGAGAATGGTGGAATCGCAGAAGCTACCCAACCTTCCAATATCAATAGCAGATCCTCAATACATGACCGGTCTTCTTCAGATCTGTTCCTGACATGCAGGATCACGGGGAGATCCACTTCCAGTGCCAACTTCAGTTGTTCAATGAGAATTTCTTTCTGAAGTTCTCTTGGCGTTCTGTCCCGGTAATAATCCAAGCCAATTTCCCCAATTGCTACAACTTTGGGATGGCCGGCCAATTCTCTGAGCGAATCAAGGGTATTTGAATCCCAACTTGTACCACTGTTGGGGTGAATACCGACGGCAGCAAATAATATCGGATCAGCTTCCACCAGATCGAGAATTTCCTAGCTGGACTCCAAATCGATGGCTGGAACCAATATCCTGGAAAGGCCAGTCGCTCGGGCTCGATCCAGGATTTCAGGCAAATCATCTCTGATAGTTGTGAAAGTTCAAATGACAATGAGTATCTGTTAACTTCACTAATCCTCATCATCAATACCAGCAATCGTGAGTCCATCTTTCAAGATTGCTTCAACTCGGTCAGCATATGTTGTTTCACAATAAACCCTGATGATCGGTTCTGTTCCAGAAAAACGGATCAACAACCAACCTCCATCCTCAAGGACAAATTTATATCCATCAATTGTTACCAGATCTTTGACCTTTAACCCACCGATAGTTTCCGGATTGGCTGTTTCGATCCTTCGAATCTTTTCAGCCCGATCTCCTTTAAAGGGAGTATCGATGCGATCATAATAATGAGCACCAACCTTTTCAAAGAAAAACTCCAGTAGCTCAGAGGGTTTTTTGTCCATCTTGACCATGAAATCCAGGAAATAGAGGCCAGCCAGAATGCCATCCCGTTCAGGAACATTGCCCTTGAATGCATATCCACCGGATTCTTCTCCCCCGATCATGGCATCCACTTCAAGCATTTTTGGGGCAACATACTTGAAACCCACCCCTGTATTATAGACAGGGACATCATAGATCTCTCCCAATTTCTCCAGCATAGTAGTTGTGGAAAGGGTTTTTACTATCGGACCTCGCTCTCCTCGAACCTCTAATAAATAATAGGCCAGCAGAGCATAAACACGCAGCTGATCCACAAATTCGCCGTTTTCATCGCCAATCCCAACCCTATCTGCATCCCCATCATTGATCAACAACACATCCGCCTTATACTCACTTATGGCAGCAAGGCCAACATCAACATTAGGGGGTATGGGTTCCGGCCGGGTCATTTCGGGAAAATTTGGATTTCGTTCCTGGTGGATCTCAAAAACCTCTGTCTTTCCTCCACCAATCAATTTTGGGAACCACCCAACTCCATTCCCCCACATCGGATCTACAAGCACCCGCAATCCTGCATCCTTTATTGGCTGAAGGTCTATCAGTGTCTTTATGTGTTCTATATAGGCTGGCGCAGCATCAAAATACTTTACCAGCCCTTTTTCAAGTGCATCCGAAGCGGGATCCTTTTGACCTCTTCTTCTGTATCAGGGATATTCTTTTCGATCTGGTTAATCCTTCCGGATCGATTGCGCCGCCATTCTCATCCCGGACTTTAAAACCATTATCCGTAAATGGATTGTGGGAGGCTGTGATATTTATTGCAGCAGCAGCTTTTTTATCGACTACTGCATAGGATATCACTGGTGTAGGTGTGGGACCATCGGTCAAATAGACTTTAAGCCATTGCCAGCCAGCACCTCAGCAACCGCAGCAGCAAAATATTCCCCCCGGTAACGCCGGTCATGTCCAACGACAACCCAACTATCCTCTCTATCCTTCATCTGCCAGGTAAGATGCAAAACCCTGCGTACACCGCCGAACATTAGCGAAAGTATAATCTTCACCGACATGTCCACGCCAACCATCAGTTCCAAACTTGATCTCCTGAACCATAATTCCTCCCGCAAATTGTTAGTCAAAGCCAAGTTATTATAACAAAGAGCCTTCGGATTGGGGAAGATACTTGAGACTGTTATGCACTGTTAACATTCTTCAAACCAGAATTTTTCAGAGTCAGGCGGGCATGCTATAATCGCTGAGGGAAAAGATTATGAAAAAAATCTATCTTGATTATGCAGCAACTACACCAGTCGATGAAAGGGTAATAAATGCCATGCTTCCATACTTTAAGGAACATTTTGGCAATCCTTCATCTTTCCATGGATTTGGCCAGGCAGGAGAAAAAGCCCTCGACGATTCCCGACAAAGTATCGCTGCCAACCTGGGCGCTTCACCATCAGAAATAATATTCACATCCTGCGGATCTGAAAGTGATAACCTTGCGATCCGGGGAACTGCCTTCGCCAGGTGGGAAAAATTCGGTTACAAACACTTATTGATCTCGCCTATTGAACACCCGGCAGTTCAAGCCACTGTTGATCAGCTTGTAGCACTGCATGGTTTTGAGGTTAGTTATCTGCCTGTGGACAAGTATGGATTCGCTGCTCATGAGGACTTCAAAGATCATCTAAGAGAAGATACAGCTTTGGTGTCGATCATGGCAGCCAATAATGAAATAGGAACAATAAATTACCTGAATGATATTGCTAAAGTTTGCCGTGAACGAGGGATTCCATTACACTCTGATGCCGTCCAGTATGCAGCTCATCACGGGATTAACGTTGATACTCTTGGTTTGGATCTCCTCTCCCTGGGAGCCCATAAATTTTATGGGCCAAAAGGTGTAGGTGTTTTATATGTCAGATCAGGAACAGATCTGCTTCCAGTCCAGACAGGAGGATCCCAGGAATTTGGTCTGCGGGCCGCAACTGAGAATATCCCGCTGATCGTTGGCATGGCTGAAGCTTTCAGCCTGGTGAAGGAAGAAGGGTCTGACCGCCAGAAACATTCGATCCCTTTAAGGAACAAGATCATCAAATTCGTTTTGGATGAAATTCCAAACAGCCAGCTCACCGGAGCAGAACCTGCTAAAAGGTTGCCGAACCATGCCAGTTTTGTCTTTAAAGATCTGGATGGCAACCTGCTCATCCAGGTTCTGGATAGCGAAGGATTTGCCTGTTCTTCCGGATCAGCATGCAAAACCGGCGATCCTAAACCATCATCGGTTTTGACCCGCCTGGGATATGGTCCGGAATGGGCACTGGGTTCCTTCCGAGTGACCTTAGGAAAAGATACAACCAGGGAAGAAGTGGAACAATTCCTCAAGATCCTGGCTGGTGCTGTCAAACGCGTCAGGGAGGTATCAGAATGAATCCTCCTGCTGGATCACGGATCGTAGTAGGAATGAGTGGTGGAGTAGATAGTTCCGTTGCCGCTGCCTTACTCAAAGACCAGGGTTACGATGTCATTGGAGTCATGCTTCGGCTGTGGTCCGCGATGCGATTCAGAAAACCGCTGCTGCGCTCCTGATGCCCAGTTGGAAGCACGACACATCGCAGCTCAGCTGGACATCCCTTTTTATGTGATTGATGCCCAGGAAGCTTTTTACCAGGCAGTAGTTCAGCCATTTATTGAGGGCTATGCGGGCGGTGTTACACCAAATCCCTGCCTGAACTGCAACCGCCAGATCCGCTGGAAGTTTTTGCGGTCCAGAGCCAAAGCTCTGGGCGCAGAATATATCTCCACTGGACATTATGCCAGAATCAAGAAATCCAAGCATGGCGGGTACCAACTCTTGAAAAATCCCGATCTCGATAAAGACCAATCCTATTTCTTACATGTTCTCACCCAGGATGATCTCAGCCAGACAATATTTCCATTGGCGGATCTATCCAAAACGGAAGTGCGCCAACTGGCCAGAGATTTTGGGCTTGCTGTTGCCGATCGCCCTGACAGCCAGGACCTTTGTTTTGTAGGCCAGGATAATTATCGGGATTTCCTTAGAAAAGTTGACCCTTCATTATTAAATCCGGGGCCTATCCTAAATCTTGATGGCATCAATCTTGGAGAGCATCAGGGACTGGCTGATTATACTATCGGGCAGCGGAAAGGTTTGGGTATTGCAGGATCAGAACCCTATTATGTAATCGAGAAAGATCCAGCGAACAATACTCTGATTATTGGGTTTAAAGATAAACTTGGGAGAACTGATTTTGACGCAGAAAGGGTTAATTGGATCTCTGGAGAGAATCCATCCGATCCATTAATGCGGAAATAAAAATCCGATATAAATCCAAAGCTGTACCGGGCCAGATTACACCACTTGAGAATAACCAGGCACAAATCGATGCTTACCGAACCCTTGCCAGATATCACACCTGGACAGGCTGCGGTTTTTTATGATGATCAGGTCTGCCTGGGAGGCGGCATCATTCGGAGGGAGCCTTTATGACCACACCAGCGTTTATATACAGTTTCCTGATGGCAATGTTCCTGGGATCTGCATTTCATTTTTTGAAAGGAGGTGGCGGTGGTCAGTTTGTATTATATTTGGTCTTATCCTGGGCTGGTTTTATCGTTGGCCATCTACTAGGTTCAACCTGGAGGATCGAATTCTTAATGATAGGTCCTGTATCGGGAGGCTTTGGAGTAATTGGAAGTATTCTATTTTTGGTGGTTGGTAACTGGTTTAGCCGTTTGGATCAATCATGATTATAGATCCCGAGAAAATCAAACAACAACTCAAGAATTTCAAAGCAGAAAATCCCCGGACCTGTCCTCCTCTACCAGATATCCAGACTAAACAGACCTCGCCTGCAGCAGTTTTAATGCCACTTGTGCAGGATGGAAATATCTGGAAATTCCTCTTCATCAAGCGCACCCAACATATTTATGACCGCCACAGCGGCCAAATCGCTTTTCCGGGGGAAGAGTGGAAGCTGATGATAATACCCTTGAAGATACCGCTTTACGAGAAACACAGGAAGAAATTGGTGTATCCCCGGGTGATGTTGAGATCCTGGGACAATCCTGCCCGATCCTAACCGTGACCGATTATGAGGTCAGCCCCTATGTAGGACTCTTGCCCTGGCCTTATGAAATTGCTCTCTCAAAAGAAGAAGTCGAAAAGACTATCCTGATCCCAATCGACTGGCTGGCAGATCCAGATAATCATCAAATAAAAACCTGGGAATCACCCTTTGGACCTGGTATTGAACTTCCAGTTGTATTCTTTAATAATTTTGAGGGGGAAATCTTATGGGGAGTTACAGCTCAGATCGTAGTAGATTTCCTGGATCTGATTCAAAATACTCTCTGATATAGACCTATTCCTCTGGCTGATTTATTGATCCAATTAGCTGCACAGCATCGATCTCATTCCAACCCAGACCAAGTTGAGATTGATCTATAGTTATCCGCAGCAGATTCGTTTTGAAATCAATCCCATCAATTGGAACAATCAGCTGATATGGACAGGGACGATCCACCTGGACCGGATTTTTCTGCAAAACACTATAGTACCCACCACTTTCCGAATCAAAAACTTCAACTTTTACGACTTGGTCCGGGTTATAACTTTCATGGATGACAATTTCCAGGGGATAAACTGATGCTGAAAATGTAACTTCCAGTGTAGCGATTGAATCACTGGCTGCTGAAGCCCATGCAAATTGATAATCACCACAGCCGGGTGCATCCGGTTCTCCGACTACTTGTTCAGCTCCCCATTCAGGGCTGGCAAACTCTGTACTCGCTTCGGCGCTGCTGCTCCACTGATAAACCACACCAGCTGCAGGATAGCGCTCTGCCGCAATTTGGGTGGGATCCAGAGTAAAAGTTTGCTCAATAGTTCCAGTTGGGGAAGGTATCGATTTCAACTGTTGGTGAACTGCAGCCCGAAATGAGGACTACCAGAACAACAAAACCAAACAAGACAGATTTCTTCATGGACTCTATCATACTCCATTTAATTTAAAAACCATCCCGACAGGATATATCCTATCGGGATGGTTGTTCTTTACTACTTACAGTTTACTCTTCTTCTTCTGCTGCTGCTGCATTCTGCTCCAACTTCTTCGCCTTCTTCACCTTCCATCAACTCGGCGTCGGTGAGTTCCTCAAAGAGTTCTGCACCTTCTTCTACCTCGTCAACGATCTCTTCCATCAAGGTTGGAACGGTTGCAACAACCACTACTTCATCCGGATCATCGAGGACTGTTACATCACCTGAGATTACAAGATCTTTTACCTGGATGTTGTCTCCTACTTCCATCATTCCAGAGACATCCACAGATATTGTATCCGGCAGGTCTTTCGCTTTTGCTTCGATCTGCAGTTCATCCATACTTAAGATCAGCAAAGCTTCAAATTCTTCTATCACCGGTGCCACACCAACCATAACCACTGGCACTGTGGTGGTGATAGTTTCTTCGAGTGATACAGCCTGAAAATCCATATGAAGCAGATCACGCATGATCACTTCGCGCTGAATGTCTCGAACCAGAGCCAGATATTCTTCCTTGCCAAGTTTAACGCTGATCAATGTGTTGGCACCAACAACTTTTAAGACCTGTTGAACCTGCCTGGTCTCTAAAGTGATTGCCATGGTTTCGATCTCCTGGCCGTAAATGACTGCGGGGAGTTTACCTTCACGGCGAAGGGCTTTAACTTTTTTGCCGATTACTTCTCGTTTCTCTGCATCTAATATATACTTTTCCATTTCTTCCATCCTCGAAGCGCCTCTCACCCCCCACAATGGGCAGTTACCTTCGCTTCTATAGAGTAATGATTACCAGCTATAGCATACCATCTTCCAAACGCGGTCCACAAAAAAAGACCGCCACATGTCGGTGACGATATTTTTAGCCGGGGAGATTGTAACTTGCTGACTAAAATTCGTCAATAGCTGGCAAAATCCTTGAGGAAATTGATGCGATACATTTCTCAGTAAATTTGGCGTAGTTCTTGCATAATAATCACAAGAACTTTTAATTTTTATGGATGGAAATTGACCATTCAACTTTTTCTAGCAATCGGCATGCAACTTGCACTATTAGAAGAAATCACTAAAAAGGAGTTTTTACAATGACTATGACTGTTTTTGAAATTGCTCGCGTTTTATCTGCTATGGCATCAGGTTTATTCCTGATCGGTTTGATCACCTTTGCAATCGGTGTTGCCATCCTGATCATCCGCTCGATCGGCAGGGATACCAGCGCGATCAGTAAATCAATCGTCCAAATGGTTCAAAAAGGAATTGCGGATGATCTATCGGGCCTGGTCGACAATGCCTCAAATTTAATGGCAGCGACCACAAACCTAATCCAGACCACTAAAGGCATTGGGGTTTTCTTGATCATCAGTGGATCCATCTTTATGGTCTTTGGTATCGTCCTCACCCTCTATATCGGCATTAACTAACGGACAGGCAATGGAACAACTGGAGCTTCAACGACTCAAAACACTGAAAAGCATTTTTCCTGAAGACTCATGGTCCTGGGCGATTTCAGCTTTAAGGCGCAATCCCACCATCTGGGCTGAGTTCGACAACCCTGAATTTTCTCAAAAGCTCATCCAGGATATCGGAGTGGAACCTCAATCTTGGACTCCGGGCCGGATAGGTGCTGTTCTCTTCGCGAGAAGTATAGATGAAGAGATCCCTTACCCGATCGATTCCTTTGAAAACATACCGGCTGAAATAAAGGGAATAGTACACCAAACTTATCAGGAATTTGAAGAGCATGAGGGCGAATCCCCAGATCTGAAAAAGAGTTTTTTGTTAGCACTGGCCTTACTGGGAGAAAAAGGAGCTGGCAAAAACTGGCCTGAGATTCTGAACCAGTATAAGGGAAGGATTGAATGGGAGACACCTCTTACCATTTTATTCAACCTGGTGAACAACCCTGCGGATTTTCTTCGTTTTCTCCATCCAGATCTTGCCCTGCAAGTTCTGCTCTCAAATCCTTCTTCACCTGAATGCTTGGTAGATCTTCTGGTCGAAGTCGTGGTCAACCTGGAGATAGGAAACCTGGAAAAATGGTTTAAAGTGATCCAAAAAGAAGTTCCTGATCTGGTTGGAAAGGTTGCCCAGGCTCTCTTATCAAGTCTGGATCTTGCAAGCGGCAGCATACAGGAAGTATTGATACTATCATTCTTAAATCAGCTGGCAGGCAATGATGGCAAAGCATTAAAACTGTTGGAGAAAGCCGCTGAGCAAAATCAAAAACTGCAGGGTAAGGTAACTGCTAACCTTACAAAAGTCAAAACCCACCTGGATGAATCCAGGGTGAGTGATCAGGCTTGGAAAGACTTAAAAGGTTCCCTTGGAAAAGAGGATATATCTGAAGAAAAACTCTCAGAAGTTGCCGACATCATCCATTCCTTACTGCTAAACAAACAATATGCAGCCATCGGAGACTTAATTGAAAAACTGCCCGATCCGTTGCCCGAACATCCTGCTTTACTTATTACCCTGTCTGATTTTGCTTTAGAACAAAATCAACCTATCCGGGCTGAACAATTAGCCTTGCAAGCATTAAACTTGTCCATTACCGAGCCCCAAGAACACCTCAGCTCAATTCTCCTGAAGGCAGGTCTATTCCGCGAGAGCGCCCAGGCTGCCAAACACTATCTAGAAAAATATCCAAATCACCTGGTTTCGCATTTGAATTATATAGAAGCGTTGAGATCCCTGGGGAATTACTTAGATGCATCTAAAGCAGCTCAGATCCTGACGATTCTTTTCCCAAAAGACCTTGTACTGCAAAGAAAGGTGGCGGGATACCTTGAGGAAGCGGAGAACTGGCAGGAAGCCCTTGAAGTCCGTGCCTCGATCCTGACTAAACAGCAGACAGCTATTGAGCAAGATACCGCTCTCTTTACGTCATTACCCCTCAAAGATCTGATAGATTTTGCAAACTGCGCTTTTTCAGCAAAACAATATCGCCGAACAGTATCTGCTGCCAACCAGGTCCTCGCGCAGGATCAAGAGAACAGTTCTGCATTGTCTTTAAAAGGAAAAGCTCTCTGTGAACTTGGAGAGGAAGAAGAAGGGTTTGCATATTTGAACCGTGCAGTAGAGCTCACTCCTCAATTAGAAAATTCCTGGTTAACCCTGGCAGAATGTCAGAAATTATTCGGCCTTGATAAACAGTCCCGGCGAACTCTCAACTCTGGATTGACTTCTGCAAGTACTAAGGCCATGATCTATTATCAGCTGGGAAAGACGGAAACGGAAGAAAACAATCATTCTAAGGCGCTGGATCATTACCAAAAATCATTTGCCGCTGCTGAATCTGAAGAAATTGATCAAAGATCTAGATATGATGTCCAATTAGGGATCGGAAAATCATACTATACCCTGGGTCATCATGATCAGGCCCTGACTATTCTGAAAGAGATCAATGATCGTTTTCCTGCCAATTTTGAAGCGAATTTACTTTACGGAAAACTCCTCCTGAACGCAAAGAATCCCCAGGAAGCGCTGCCTTATTTGATCCAGGTTGTTGATCAGGACCCTGACAGCGCAGATGCCTTCCTTTCTTATGCGGATTCACTGATCCAGGTCGGCAGGGATCCCCAGGCTGCTACTGCGGCTCTCAGCAAAGCGCTTTCCATTGAACCGGAAAACGAAATTGCTCAGGTATTACTGGGAGATGCCCAGGCAGCCAGCGGTGATTATAAAAACTCAGTCCTCGCTTTCCAAAAAGCCAGAGAAAGCCACCTGATGACAAACCCAAGCTGGTCACCCAGAATCAGTGCCGGTTTGGGAAGAGCAGCTCTCAAATTAGGAGAAACCGAAACGGCTATCGCTGCTTTTAAAGATGGCCATGACCGCTATCCCACTGATTTGACTCTGACCCGCAGCCTTGCAGAAGCATATCAAGCTGCCAACCTAACAGCCAATGCACTTGAAACAGCTAAGAAAGCTGCTGAAATTGCTCCCCAGGATCCTGATAATCTCTCCTGGGTAGCATCATTTACATTAGAACTTGGCTCCCCGGAACAGGGTCTTTCCTCATTAAAGAAATTAATCCGTATCAACCCTGATAATCCCAGAGCTTATATATTGCTTGGAAAAGCCCAATCATCAGCCGGGAATCAAGATGAAGCATGTAAAGCTTTTATGATGCTGTCAGATTTTGATGATATTCAACCAGAGGAGCTTCTTATTGCTGGTGATGCCCTGATCCATTTAGGAAAAATGGAAGCTGGAATGAACAGTTTAAACAAGGCAATCAGTATCTGCAAAGCCAATCCTGATCCGTCCCCCCTGCTGCCAAAAATTTGGTCCCTTCAGGCGGCAGGTTATGCCATGCTTGATGATCAGCAAAAAGCCCTTGAATTATTGGACCAGGCTATCAGTGCAGAACTTGATGAACCTGAATGGCGCATCCAAAAAGCAGATCTACTTATCAAGGGAGATCGCCACCAGGCTGCGATTGCTAGTTTGTCAAATGCCCTGGACCTTTCACCAGGACAACCAGCTCTCCACAAAAAGATGGCTAAAGTGCAAAGTCAAATCGGAGCATCCGAAGAAGCTTTTTATCATGCCCAGGAAGCCCTTTCTGAATATGAAGAAAACGGCAGTTCAGCTGAAGAAATTGAGGCTGCTCTGGCTCTGGCCGCGGATCTTGCCTGTGGAACACTTCGGACAGAAACAGCTTTAGACCTTTTACCAATCTGACAGTTGGATCAATTCCCCAGGGAGAGAAAATCTCAGAGGAAAAGATCAACAGTCTTTGCCTGGCAGCAGAATTAGCCCTGGATCAATCCCAAGAGGTTAAAGCTGCCGAGATCAGTAATTTATTGGTTTCTCAACACGCTGAGCACCACAGAGTAAGTGCCCTTCAAGCCCGCATTCTAAACCGGCAGGGAAGCCTGAAAGAGGCTCGTTCAAAATATGATGCAGCAGTGACTGCTTGGAAAAACACATCGTCTGAGGAGCGTATGTTCAGCACAGGGATGGAAATCGCTTTAGGCAAAACTGCCCTTGAGATCCAGCACTGGGATGATGCAGCTGTTCATTTGCAGCATGCCGTTGACCTCTCTCCATTAGAAAAACGAGCTATTTATGAATTAGCTTATGGTTATGTCTTACTGGCCGAGAACCGGCTCTTTTTCGAGAGCTTCAAAGTCATCCATAATGCTCCCAGCCAGATCTCAATCTCCTCGGATGTTTATCAAAGCTTCCAGAGCTGCCTGAAGGTACTCCGCGAGCTTGATGTTGAAAAATCCATTCTCAATAGACTGGAAATCAGGGGAAACGCAGTATTTGCTCCTACCCAGGAATCAGCTGATGCTCTGCAATCTCTGGCAACAACATCCGCAGAAAAAGCAGCTTTGATTGCATCCTATCGCAATAGCCGCCAAAAGGTATTTGCATCCCAGACAGCTCTGGATCACATCAATGTACTCGGGGAAGATCCTGTCCTGGATGCTCAGATCGCTCTGGCCCTGATCAAAAGCAAACCCAGTCAAGCTTTCAAAGCCTCAGCCTCCGCTCTTGAAGGAGCTAAACGGGCCCGCCAGACTCAACTTCCTCTCTATTTTGTTCTGCAAGCACTGACTGCGAGTGCTGTTGACGACTTGCTGACAGCTGAAGAATCGATGGAAAAAGCCCTTCAGATCTGGGATTCCGAACCCCGCTGGTACGCGATGGCAGCAGAAATGGCTCAATCTTACGAACAAAGTGTTGCATATTATGAGAAGGCAATTAAACTTGAACCCGAATACGTCGGTCATTACCTTGCGCTTAGTAAACATCAATTAACTGCCAAGCAAGGAGTAACGGCTGTGAAATCGATAGATACTGCCCTTTCATTGAATCCTGAATATGTTGAAAGCTGGATCCAGCGAGCCCTTGCAAAAAGAGAATTACATCGTATGCCGGAAGCATTGGCCAGCATCAACGAAGCCCTTTCCCTGGCGCCAGAGCACAAAGAAGCCAGAAAAACTGCAGCATTACTAACCTTCGAAAATGGCAATTACCGGGAATCTGAAAAACATCTGGTAACTCTCATGGGACAGGAACCCCACGACACTGAATTATTAGCACTCTTTGCCCGAACATTGACTGCTCAAAAACAAAGCGAAGAAGCTATGCGGGTGATCGACAAAGCTATCTCTCTTGATGAGGAATCTCTGGAACTGAAACTCCAGCGTGCATCTATGATCAAGTATATCGATGGCCCTCAGGCAGCAATTGACGAATTGAGAATAATCGGAAGTCACTTTCCTGACCAATATCCCTTAGTAATGGATTTGGTAACTACTTTAGCTGAGGCTGGAGAGATGGATCAGGCAATAAAAACCGCCCTGGACTTTTTACAAAACGATGAAATTGGTCACACCAAGGAACAAAAAGCCCATCTATATCTCACAACTGGCCGGATGTTGCGAAATACTGGTCAATTGGACCAGGCTGTTCATCATCTTTATAAAGCGAAGAAACTTGTGACTCCTAACTACGAGGCTATTCTGGAATTAGGCCGTGTGCACCATGACCGCCGGCAATACAATCTGGCCCTGGAACAGATCCAAAAAGCAATCGATATTGAACCGGAAGAAGCGGAAGGTTATTATCAGGCGGGAAAGGTTCTTAAAGACCTGAAAAAGTACAATCAGGCAGAAAAAATGCTGCGAAATGCCTCAAAACTGGCACCAAATGATTTAAAGATTCACCGCCAACTTGGAGTTCTGGTCACATTAAACCTGGTGCACGGAGAAAAGCGTCAGCAAGTCAGGGTGTGATAAGTTGATTCAAATTCTAAGATCCAATTGCACTAAATTTAGTCCACATCGGAATGTGTGCTTATGAAAAAAACTCCTCAAACTCCACCCCGTCAGGGACAACCCTGGCAGCGAGACCAATTGATTGAAATTCTCGGTGTCGCGGCAGCTGTAAATGAATATAACTTTATCAGGAAAGCAACATTAACCTGGTTGGCGATTTATCCTGGTGACCTACCAGTCCAGCTGATCCATGCCCAGGCTACTGCAATCGCCGCTAAAAACGATCAGGCTATTGCTCTGATTGACAGTATTTGTCAGATCGATCCAGATTATCAAGAAGCACAGCAAGTGCGCTTCGAGGTCAATAATCCTGAGGAGATGAAAGAGGAAATCATAGGTGAATTATTTGCATTGGCACCCAATCAGCGGCTATTCCGTGATCCAGAGATTAAGAAACATATCCCGGATTGGGCACGCCCACTAGCGAAAGTTAAAGCCTACCTAGAAAAGGGCGATCACAAATCTGCTGCGAAAAATCTACCGGAACTATTGGGTTTAGACCCAAAATCAGCTTTGGCAGCTACTACACATCTAGAACTGCTTGTCATGGATTCAGAAACACCTGACCTGGCTTTGCGACAACTGGCAGAACATTATCAAAGGAAATTTCCCAATGCTCTTTTACCACTTCTGGTCCTGGCAGATTCCTTGATCAAAGGGGGACAATCTGATAAAGGTGTTGGCTTGATACACAAAGCTGCCTCACTTGATCTTACCGGACAGGTGGCGCGCCGCCTGTGGGGAGAAAATCACGCCTATAAAAATTTATGGCCAGAAATCCTAAGCACTTTTATGGAAATCCCTATCCCGGCCGCTGTAAATGGCGCTCTGGGCAGGAACCAATTGACTTCCGGTTCCATTGAAGATAAAGGCCCTGAATTGAATGAGTTCCATAACTTCAGTGAAACCATGGAATCCAAAGGAATTCATACCCCGGAAATATTGATCAATATTGACGATGACCTCGAGTTTGCGACCCAGAAAAAAGCCAAGCGGGAAGGCGGAAAATTCCCCATGTATGTTGTTTTTTCCACACGGAAAGGGCTGGAAAATAAATATGGTCCTGAAACCGCTTCAATAATCCTCACAGAAATGAGAAAGACAACCCATGCAGTACGATTAAAACCAGGCTGGGGTGCTATTATGCTGCTGGCAGATGATCCCTCTAGTATGGCTAACTTTGGGCTCAAACCTACTCTTTCCGATGATCCCTGGGCCCTGAAACTCGCCCTGGCAGATACGGATCGGGTATTGAATGAAAAAGGGTTGATGATAGGCGCTCTGTTAATCGTGGGTGGTCCCGATGTAGTCCCCTATCATAAACTGCCAAATCCAGTTGCTGATGTTGATGCAGAAGTTCCATCTGATAACCCATATGGAACTATCGATGAAAATTATTTCATCCCTGAGTGGCCTGTTGGCCGTCTTCCTGGAGGGGCCGATAGCGACCCTGGATTGCTTTTAGATATGCTTCGCCATATCTCTGAACATCATATGGGGAAGATCCAGGATCCAAGAAACCTCTGGGAACGTTTTCTAGACTGGTTGGCTTCCCTGTTCAAAGGTAAAGCCCACCACAATCGAAGTTTTGGCTATGTGGCCGAAGCCTGGAAATCCGCATCCCAGGATGTCTTCAAAACCATCAAGGAGCGTGGTGATCTGGTCACCTCCCCTCCTTATGGAAAAGATAGTGAGATTCCCGTGCCTGTGACACGCTATGGATACTTTAACCTTCACGGTGTTGAGGATTCTCCAAATTGGTTTGGCCAGAAGGATTTCACTAACGGCAGCGTCGGTCCAGATTATCCGATCGCTCTCCGACCTCAAGATATCAACGCATTTGATGATGCTCCATTATTCGTATTCTCAGAGGCTTGTTATGGGGCCCATTTAAAAGGACGTGAAATCGAAGACTCCATATCTCTGAAATATCTTTCCCGGGGATCTCACGCTGTAGTAGGGTCCTCAGTAACGGCGTATGGTTCTGTAGCTTCTCCCCTGATTGCAGCTGATCTTCTAGCAGAGAACTTCTGGAAGTTTATTGATCTGGGCCTTTCAAGCGGAATTGCCTTGCAAAAAGCAAAGATCGAGCTGGCCCATGAGATGAACTCTCGCCAGGGATATCTGGATGGCGAAGACCAGAAAACTCTAATTTCCTTCCTGCACTTCGGTGATCCTCTGGCAAGTCCTTCAACTGCGGAAAGGGTCCAGGCTAAAACCCCTGTGGCCGATCCGCGGCACAAACCGGTGGAAGTAAAAACCGTTTGTGATCGCGCTAACCTCACAACAGACATCCCATCTGCAACGCTCATGCACGTAAAACATGTTGTTAAACGTTATCTGCCGGGTATGGAAGGTGCAGAAATGGTTCTAAGCACAGAAAAGAAGGTTTGCAGCGGAGATGGTCATGATTGCGCTACAGCTCATTTTGGCAGTAAAGTACATGAGGAAACCCTTGGGCAGCGCCACGTGGTAACTTTGAGCAAGAGTTATGAGACGCCGCAAGACAAAGGCAAAACAACTCATCGTCATTACGCCCGGGTGACTTTCGATAAAGCCGGAAAGATGGTGAAGTTAGCCGTTTCTCGTTAAAGTAAAAAAGGATACGTTTTCCCTAAAGAAACCGTATCCTTATGTTTATATCTACAGCTTGTGTTATTTATTTCTGCAATTTTTCGAACAACTTCCATTCTTCAGCGGCGGCCAAACTAGCTTGTTTCTGCCAAAAAGCCGCTCCAGAGGCGGGAAGATTATTTTTCTTCAAGATCCCTTCTAATTTTTCCAGATCCATCAAACCCAACTGCTCAAAGGAATACACTCTTGCCCGGTAAAGTGCTTCTGCACTCTTGGGGCCGACACCTTTCAATTTTCGGAAATCATCTTTCTTGATAGGTAAGCGCTTGGCTTCTGAGCGGGGAGCCTCGATTTCTACCGCTGAGGTTCGTTCATCACTTGGTAAAAAGAACCATCTCAAAAACCACCAGACCATAAGGCCAATAGGTATTCCGATCAGTGTGACCCAGAAACATTTATAACCCAACCTCTCGTTTTTCCCGGCTAAAAAGAACACCTGACCCTCCAATATGAACTAAATAATTTCCCGTTCTGGTTTCATTATACAACAGCATTTGACTGGAAACGCTCTCTAGCCATCCTCGGCCATCATAATGAACAAAGGCTTCATAGCAAACTTTTTATAATGCGGCCGCAGGCGTTCAGTGTTGTAGAAACGTTCTACATCAACTACTTTGCTATTTCCGGAGAGGACTTCAATTGGCATATTGTCATATCGACCATTCTTAAGCACAACCAACCGCCCGTGCACGCCCTGCAGGATCAGATCCAAGGCCAGATTGCCATACGCCATAGGAACGATCGAATCAATGGCATCGGGGCTTCCACCTCGAACCAGGTAAGCTAACTTTTGGTTAACAACATTGATCTTTTTCCCGTCATTATATTTTGCCGAGCGATTTTTCAATTCTTCGGATACCAAATCCCCTATACCGCCCAATTTTTTATGACCATAGGCGTCAACAATGGAATCTTCAAAGATCATCTCTTCACCGGTGAACAGAGCGCCTTCTGACACCAGGACAATCGAGTAGCGACTGGGATTCTTGAAACGGTCTTCTGCCAATAACTCTGTTAATTGTTCAATATCAAATCTATATTCCGGGATCACACAACGATTCGCAGCACCGGCCATTGTTGGAAGCATGGCGGTAAATCCCGCATAGCGACCAAAAACCTCCAATACCAGAAAACGTTCATGGGAGCCGGCAGTCGTGCGCAAGTTATTTACGATCTCGATCGTCCGCGTTACTGCGGTGCTGAATCCAATGCAGTAATCTGTTCCTGGCACATCATTATCCATTGTTTTAGGTATCCCCACAACATTCACACCCTTTCGGTATAACTCTACTGCATAGCTGAGGGTGTCATCGCCACCAATCGGGATCAAATAATCAACTCCCAGCCATTCAAGGTTTTTAACAACTTCTGGAGTGAGATCGTTCACCTCTTCTGTGTATACATCTCTCAGGTGTATTGGAACTGAATCCTTGGATACATTACTGGGACGTGTTCGGGATGTGTGCAAAAAAGTTCCACCTGTGCGACCCATTTTATTGACACGCTCTTCGGTCAGGATTTCAAAATTAAACTGGTTATCAGCTTTCTTGTCACGGATGAGTTCCATTATTCCAGCCCAGCCCCGCCGCAAACCAATCACTTGATAGCCTTCCCTTAATGCCCGGATGGTCACAGCCCGGATTGCCGGATTGAGTCCAGGTACGTCTCCGCCACCAGTCAGGATACCTATCACACCTTTATTTCTTTTAATACAGCCATCGTCCTTCCTCCAACATTTAAAGAACTTGAAATTTTTCAACACCATTATAGACGAGATTGAATATTTGTGAAGAAAAAGATTGAATTACCCACCTCTCTGTTATTGAATATCATCCGGAGGATGATCAAGCAACTATTTAACAATCTTACCCATTTCCGAGACATCATATCCTGGTCGTTCCGCAACAGCTTTTCTGAATATAGGATCTTCTAATAAATCCAGCAAAGGATTCAACAACTCTGTTTGGGCATACTTTTCCGGAATCAAAAGATCATATCGCTCAGAATATAGGGGCAAAAAATCAAGATCCAATGCGAATGAAGCTGCTTCAATACCTAGGGCACAATCTGCCCTTCCAGAAGCCACCACAGCTGCTGCACCCAGGTGAGTATATTCTTCATGCGAGTAACCTCTGATATTATCATGTGAAATGCCCAGCTCCTCCAGGTGGTAATCAAGCAATAAACGGGTTCCAGCCCCATGCTGGCGGTTCACAAAACTGAGGTCCTGGCGGTTCAAATCCTCCAATCCCTGGATTTTTTTAGGATTTCCTTTGGCCAGGAACAATCCCTGGGTGCGCCCCACTAATGTTACTACACGCAAAGGAATTTCAGGAATATGCTGCCTGATATAAGTAAGATTGTATTCTCCGCTCTCAGGATCCAGCAAGTGAGAGCCTGCCAGGTGGGTTTCTCCCCGTTTTAGAGCCATAATACCGCCCAGGCTGCCAACATTCACCGATGCCAGTCTGCGCTCGAGAGGAGATAGGAACTGGGCCAGCAGGTCCAGGGTCAAATCATGGGATCCAATCACAAATATCGTATTATATAATTCATCACGCGAGCGATATAAACGAACCTTGACCTCAGCACCAGCCTGTAAACCCTGCACGCCACGTGGGATGACCACCAAGCCGTCAGCTCTGACCAGGGATGTGATCACGCCAGATCCCCGGGAAAGAGGCGCTGCCAGAGCTTTATCCCCCAGGTATCCAACTGCCACTCGCAAATATTCATCATCTCCAGCTGGAGAGTTTACTTTTCTTGTAATTGAGGCAGTAAGTTCTTCTGGTTTTGTCGGTACCCGGCCTAACCAGTTTGCCAATAATGGTTCCACAAATATCTCTGCTGTCAGGGCTGCAGAAACAGGATAACCCGGCACCCCAACAATTGGCGTCTCTTTCCCCTCCCCTTTTATCATCCCCAGGATGACAGGATGGCCGGGTCTCACTGCCACACCATGCACGAGCAGCTCTCCACACTCGTCCACAATCCGGGCCGAGAAATCTTCTGAGCCCGCTGAAGAACCCGCCACAAGCAATACCAGGTCATGCTCTTGAGCTGCTTTTATTACTTCTGATTTGATTCGGTCATAATCATCTGGGACGTTCGGAATCCGGGTGGCTTCTCCACCCCATTCTTTAACCTGTGCAGCCAGCACGATTGAGTTATATTCAATGATATCTCCTGCCTGAAGCGGATCTCCCGGATACACCAGCTCTGTTCCTGTAGGGATCACAGCAACTTTTGGCTTGCGGGCTACATCCAGAGAATCATAACCTGCTCCTGCTGCAGCCCCCAGATCTACAGGTTTTAGCTTATGTCCTTGCGGCAATACCAATTGGGTTGCAACCATATCCTCACCCATTTCACGGACATGGGTCCAGGGGGAGACAGCTGCTCTGATCTGGATAGAGCTGGGCTGGCGGGAGTCTTTGGCTGCTTCACCGTTTTCGTTTAATGCTTCAATATTTTCTATGGGAATCACTGCATCAGCCCATTCGGGCAGCGGGTCGCCGGTGTCCAAATAAATAGCATCCTTGCCAAATTGAAGTGAGACCGGAGCTGTTTCCAGAGCGCCGTGTGTTAGCTCTGATTTAACAGCAAAACCATCCATCGCTGAACCGTTATAATGCGGCGAGTTGATCTTAGCCCACAATGTTCTTGCCAGCATCCTTCCTACTAGATTTTCATCCAGCCCCAAGGTTTCTACCTCAAGAAGCTTCCACAAACCGGCAGCTTTGATTTTCTCTTGTAATCGATTCCTGGCTTCATCCAGGGGAATATCTTCCAAATAGATTTTTGACATCATTTACCCCCATTTACTCATTCGGCAAGGTGCGGGCATGATACTGGATATCATCCGCCTCTTCAATACTTCCTAATTCTCTGGCATAATCTGCAGCCCTGGTATAAAACTCCTGGGCGCGATCAAAGACCCTGGCTTTTTCAAAATGATAGGCCACACTGATGCTTCTCTCAGGTCCAATCCTATCAGCCAACCAGGTTGCCACCGCATGATGACATGCTTCTTTCAAGTCATCCGGCAATCGTTGATAGGCTACTTCCCTCAGATATGAATGCTTGAATATGTATTCCCGATCACCTGAGAATGAGCTTCCCACCCTCAAAAAAGCCAGTTCTTTTTCCATCAATTCGTCCAGGGATTTCTGTACTTTGCCTACCAGGTTATGACTTGAAACATCTAAAACCTGAGTCACGCCAGGTGCGCCCCGATAGGCTGCCAGGACAGAGCCTTTCCAAAATACTCTTCCAGATACGGCGGCAAAATAAGCTGTCGCCCGGCCTTCAAGAGATAGAGAATCCAAACGTGATCGCAACAGACCATCCAATGTTTGTGGTAGTTTATTGACATTGGCCTCATTTAATTCTCCCACCTCTAGCAATTTTTTAATCATCTCCTCAAGATGATAAGGATTCCCTTGAGATTTTCTTGCAAGGGCGATCAATACATTTTCAGGCTCTTTCTTCAATATTGGATAGGCTTCCCGCACAAGATCAGCAGAAATTGGCAATGCCTGTAATTCGATGCGGTCTGCGCTCAAGAAATCGGACCCACCCTCATCCAGGAAATCCTCTCTGGCACTGGTTAGCAATAAGAGCGGCAAGGCTTGACCATTTGTTCCCCAAAGATGTTTATCAATTTCAAGCTGCCAGGGTCCGCCCAATGAAGATCATCCAATATCAATACCAATGGACCCCGCTGCGAAGCCCGAACCAGCAGTTCTCCCATCAATTCAAAAGCTCTTTCTACCCTTTCTTTGGGTTTGGTTTGATAAGAATCCAGATAGCGACTTTTCGCCCAATTCACTCCGATTAAACTGCCCAGGAAATGAGCAGCTTCTATTGCCGTTACTTCTCCAAGCGCCCTGCCCCATAGAGTCAGGACACCATCAATAGTCTTTTTTTGAGAGACTTCTAGCGGATCGTCTTCATTAATTTCAAAACGATTGCACCAAAGTTCCTTCCAGAGATAGTAAGGAATCCGGGAGGTTTGTTCGAGAGCTCTGCTGGACATCACTGTCAGGAGTGGGTTTTCAGTTTCAAGATGTCCCGCAAATTCAAATAACAGACGTGATTTACCTACACCAACCGCACCGGTGACCAGCGCCAGGTGAGTTTCGTTCTTTTCCTGAACGTTTAGGTATATGTCAGCCAAATGATCCATCTCATCGCTACGGCCAACAAGGTTTGTTTCCAGGCCGCCTTTACTGCGATACCGAAGTTTGGTTGGTTGAGGAAGCTCTTCGATAATCTGAAAGGTATTCACGAGAGCTTTTGTATCCACGAGTTGGATCGGGGCCAGGCGTTTGACCTGAAACGCTCCCCTGATATTCTGGAAAGTTGCTTCACTGACAACCAAGTCACCCGGCCGGCCACATTCTTCCATGCTTTTAGCAATTTTAACTGTATCACCAAGCACTGTGAAATCACCGCGCGCGCCAACATTACCAACCAGAGCCAGCCCGGTGTGGATACCCATCCTCAAACGGAGGGATTTTGCTGCCGGATGCTTAGTTGATTCTTGATAACGATTGAGTCCGTCCATTAATGCCAGGCTAGCAAACACTGCTTTTTCAGTATCATCTTCCTGGGATTCAGGTGCTCCCCAGATCACCATCAGCGAATCTCCCAGTTGGTTGACAATCAAACCACCATGTTCCTTGATGATCTGGTTGATTTCACCCCATAAATCTCCAGTAACCGAACTGATCTGTTCCGGCTTGAGCTGATCCGCCATGGATGAAAAACCAATAATATCCACAAATAGAACGCTCACTAGCAGCCGCTCATCAGATGACTTGGATTTTTTTTCCGAGATCATTCCTTCTCCTCATAAATCAATACTGCCTATTCTACCAAGTTTTGGTTAATAAGATTACTAACAAATTTTTATATCTCAATGGATATTTGGTGCTAATTGTAATAAAATTTTTGATATGCTATTATAAATATAGTTTTTTTCTTCCTTTTTTAATTTTCAATATAGCTACCTCTCATTGAACAATGCAAAGATGCTCAGTCACTCTGTCTTCATGACCAGATATTCGAAACTGCAGTTATTTATCAGGGAGTTTTAGATGGAACAGTCATATTATTCAAGGATCGCAACCCAGATTCGCTCTTATTCCCTCCCCGTCCTGGTAATCACCTTTGGCCTCCAATTCATGAGGTCCTTTATTCCTGGTTTAGCCTGGTACCTACGGGATACTGTTGCTGTAGGAACATTAAGCTTGATACCTTACGCTTTTGGCACCTTTGCCCTTGGTTTTCTAGCACCTCTGCTTCGTCGCATCGCGGGAACAAAAAAAGCTCTCTGGATCACTGCTGGCGGGTTGTCCTTATTGAGGATCCTTGAGCAGATCAACAGCAAACCTGGGATCGATCTCTGGCTCAACATCGCTGGGATCGGATTATTCCTCAATTTTATTGCTATATTCATTGGCTACACCCGGGAATCAAAAACTAGCTCATCTGGACGCTGGACCTACGGTCTGGTCCTGGGGTTCGCCATAGATACAGGACTAAAGGGTATTTTTGGTCCTCGCGATCTAAGCACTGTTACTGGATTTTTACCCCTGGCTATCATCCTCATCATTGCCAGTTTGATATTCATTGCTCTGATCCGGGAGAACGAACTAACCCAGGAGTTGAATTTTGATTCAGAGGGTAAGTTCAGCTTGGGATTAATGGTTATCGGTTCATACATGGTCTTACAGTTACTTTATTTCCAAAGTTCGGGGTGGCTGGAAGAAGTGGCCGGATTAGGATTTCCTATAGGATTTATTATTATTATGTTGGGGTATCTGGTTGCAGCCCGCGGGTTAGGATTAGGCTACTCCAATCCCAGACTCTTGCACCCGTTGCTTGCATTAGGTTTAGGGATCCTGCTGGTTATAGCACTCTTCAATGCTAACCATTTAGCAGGATTTGCTATACTAACTCTCCTTGTTGGGCAGTTTTTCCTCGGCTGGGGCCTGGCAGGTATTGGATTAAATAATGATCTTGGATCAAAGCCAGGAATTTGGCGGACAACCCTGGCAACCACCGGTGGAATGGTCCTATTCTTAGCACTGTCATTTGCTTTTTATCTGGCGCTGGACATAGCATTGCCAATTCCGCGGGACAGTTTCCCGGCTATCGCTGCCGGGATCCTCGGCATTCTCATCACCGCAGGCGCGTTCCAGAACAGGGATAAACCCAACAAAATCTGGGATCATTCGGGAACCATTTTGGCGGGGATCCTGGTACTGATCCCAATAATATGCTGGATCTATTGGGGACCTCTTCCAATCCCATCCCAGTCAGAAGGTCTCCCTGTAAAGGTAATGACCTACAATATTCATTCCGGATATGACGTGTCTGGACGCCAGGATTTCGATGCTATTGCCCGGGTGATCGAGAATTCCGGGGCGGATGTTATCGGGCTTCAGGAAGTTTCCAGAGTCCGACTGATGGATGGTGCTGTTGATATGACCTCATGGCTCTCCAGACGACTAGATATGCAAGTCCTCTTCCTGGGAACTGGAGAACCAACCTGGGGTAATGCCTTGCTTTCACGATATCCGATCATAGAATCAGGAATGGGCGAGCTGCCTGATGATGGCACTCTTATCAAACGGGGATACCTGTGGGCAACCATAGATGTGGGAGAAGCTGAACCACTGCTGGTAATCGTAACTCACCTTCATCATATTGTCGCAGATAGTCAGGTCCGCCAAATTCAGGTGCCAGTGATCCTGGATTTCTGGGACGGCCGTGGGCAAACCATATTGATGGGTGATCTAAATGCTGGTCCGGATTCAGCCGAAATGGAATTGATCGCCAGGACTGGTCTGGTAGATTCCTGGGCGAAGTCAGGCGCTGGAGATGGCTTCACCTACTATGCCACACAACCTGATGAACGGATAGATTTCTTGTGGCACAGCCCGGACTTGGAAGTCAGTAAGATCGAGGTACTTCAAACTCCAGCCTCAGACCATTTGCCAGTCATTGCAGAATTTTCGATAAAGGATTGACACTTCGTGTATGGCCAAAAATAATTAGGTTTTATGAATGAAATCTTCATATCTCAGATAACTGAGATTGAATATTTTCTGATCAAACATAATAATACATCTCTAAACATAGGGGAAGTTGACCCGACCTGATCTTATTGTTATAATGCTCTCGCTAGAAAATTGCGGGTGTGGCCAAGTGGTAAGGCATTAGCTTCCCAAGCTAACATTCACGGGTTCGAATCCCGTCACCCGCTCTCATGAATAAAGCCTCCCGGAAAATGGATTATTTCCGGGAGTTTTGTTTTTTATGTAAGCATTATTTTCAATACGGAGGCCTTCGAGGTTGGTATTGACATGTTATACTTCACTACAAGCGATTTTCAAATACAGGAGTGTGCTATGAAAGATTTTCTGGCAATTGCTGATTACTCCCCGGAGGAAATTCAAGCCATCCTCGATCTGGCTGTTGAGCTGAAAAAAGAATGGAATGATAAAGGCAATCCCCCCATATTTTAAGGACAAAATTTTAGCTATGATCTTCCAAAAACCCAGTCTTCGGACCCGGGTTAGCTTCGATATGGCAATGCGCCATTTGGGTGGAGATGCCCTTTACCTTTCACCAGCAGAAATCGGATTGGGAAAAAGGGAATCCATCGCTGATGTGGCCCGTGTGATCTCTGGATACGTTGATGTGGTGATGGCGCGCGTCTTTGATCATCAACACGTGCTTGAGTTAGCTAGATGGGCTGATATTCCAGTCATTAATGGATTGAGTGATTACAACCACCCCTGTCAGGCTGCGGCAGACGCCCTCACGATCCAGGAAAACCTGGGAAAATTAAAGGACTTAACGTCGTTTATATCGGAGATGGGAATAATGTATCAGTATCACTGATGCATATTTGCGCCAAACTTGGTGCGAATTTCACCATCGCCAATCCGGAAGGGTACGGCATGGACCAGGAAGCCGTCGCCCTGGGTGAGGAATTCGCTCAGGAAAGCGGCAGCAAGATTCGCCAGCTTAGGGATCCCATTGAAGCAGTTCTAGGCGCCCAGGTCATATACACAGATACCTGGGTTAGCATGGGCCAGGACGAGGAAGAAGCGAAACGCAAAGCAGTTTTTCCTCCTTATCAGGTCAACCAAAAACTACTGGAGGGTGCTGACAAAGATGTGATTGTACTGCACTGCCTGCCGGCTCACCGCGGTGAGGAGATCACCGATGAAGTTGCTGATGGACCTCATTCACGCCTCTTCCCCCAGGCTCACAACCGTCTCCACGCTCAAAAATCCATCCTGGTCAAATTATTAACCTGATCAACAACGATGAGGTGAACTTTATGAATATCTGTATTCCAAAAGAACGTCGCGATAACGAATATAGGGCAGGTCTCACTCCGGCTGGCATTCAACTGCTAACCCAACAGGGCCATACTTGCTTTGTGGAGAAGGAAGCCGGCCTGGGAAGCGGCTTCCCTGATCATACGTACCAGAAAGCTGGCGCTACCATCGTTTACAGCGGTGAGGAAATATATGGTCGGGCAGACTTGATCCTTAAGGTTACAAGTCCGGTCAAAGAAGAATATACCTGGATGCCAGATGGATTAACATTATTGGGCTTCCTTCATCTTTCCGCAGGTTGGGCAGATAAAGTCGACGCTTTGATCGATAAAAATATCACTGCTATTGGCTACGAGATCATACAAGAAGAAGATGGCAGCCTTCCGGTTTTAAAACCCCTCAGCCAATTGACCGGCAGAATGGTGCCCCAGATTGCAGCTACATTAGCCCAGAATAATTATGGAGGAAAAGGTTTCTCTCTTTCCGGCGTGCCCGGTGTACCGCCTGCAGATGTTGTCATTCTTGGCGGTGGAACAGTCGGCCGCAACGCAGCCCGCTCTTTCCTCGGATTGGGTGCTAATATTCATCTTCTAGACAATTCCCTAGAGGTTTTGCAGGAGATCGACCAGGAATTTTCAAGCTGTATAAATACCTTGGTTTCCTATCCGTTCAACCTTAGGAAGGTGTGCTCCTTTGCTGATGTTTTTGTTGGTGCTGTCCTGGTACCAGGTGCTCCTTCTCCGATTGTCGTTTCCAGAGAGATGGTTCAATTGCTGCACAGCCATTCGATCGTAATCGACTGCTCTATTGACCAGGGAGGTTGCATAGAAACCAGCCGACCGACAAGTCACAGTAATCCCACCTATCTTGAAGAAAATGTGATCCACTATTGCGTTCCAAATATGACCGGTGTATTGGGGCGGACAGCAACCCACGCCATGAGCAATGCCACCTGGCCATTTATCAAACAAATCGCCGAACTTGGCATTAAAATTCCCTCAAAGAAAATCCAGCCCTTCAAAGCGGAGTCTATACTTCTCAGGGAAAAATCATAAATCAAGCTTATAAAAACGCCCTGGAGGGCAGGAAAGAATTATGAGTTGGCAAGATCAATATCGACAAAAAGTATGTACTCCGGCTGAAGCGGTAAAAGCTGTAAAATCTGGTGATCGGATCTTCCTGACCGGCAACTGCTCAGTGCCCAGCCAGATCCTGGCAGCATTGGTTGACCGCGCTCAAGAATTAAAGATGTGGAGATCAATCAGGCTTTAACTGTTGGTTCTGCCGATTATGTTGCTCCGGAAATTAAAGGTCATCTGCGTGTCAATACGATGTTCATCAGTCATAATACACGAAATGCTGTTCAGGAAGGTCGGGCAGATTTTACCCCCGTCCTGCTTTCTGAATTTCCGCTGCTCTTCAAGAATAAAGTTTTGCCAGTGAATGTGGCCTTCGTACATCTCTCTCCGCCAGATGCCCATGGTTATTGCAGCTTTGGTGTGGAAGTTGGTCTGAGTAAAAGTCCTGCGGAGTCTGCTGAGATCATCATTGCCGAAGTTAATGAAAAAATGCCCCGCACTCTGGGAGATACATTCATTCATATCAGTGACATCGATTACATAGTCCCGGTCGATTATGATCTCCCGGAGCTGGCAATGGGAGAAGGGAAACCATCAGAAAAAGTTGAGAAAATTGCCAAATTCATTGCTGATCTGATTCCGGATGAAGCAACAATGCAAATGGGTATCGGAGCAGTGCCAGATGCAGTCCTCAAACACCTCTATGATAAAAAAGACCTTGGCATCCACACAGAACTCTTCTCTGATGGTGTGATCGATCTGGTGGAAGCAGGCGTTATTACTAACGCCAAAAAGACGATCCATCCCGGCAAGATCATCGCGGGTTTCATCCTGGGCACCAAAAAGCTTTATGAATGGGTCCACAATAACCCGTTGATCGAGTTCCTGCGCACAGAATATGTAAATGATCCGTTTGTCATTTCACAAAATCACCGTATGGTCGCAATCAATTCAGCTATTGAAGTTGACCTGACAGGACAGATTTGCGCTGACAGCATTGGCACCAAGTTATATAGTGGTGTTGGCGGACAGTTGGATTTCATTTACGGTGCTTCCCGGTCCAAGGGAGGTGTACCGATCATCGCCCTTCCCAGCAAGGCAAAAGATTTCAGCCGTATTGTTACAACACTAAAAACCGGGGCGGGTGTGATCACCACCCGAAATCACGTTCACTATGTTGTCACTGAATTCGGGGTTGCCAGTTTATATGGTAAAACCATTCGTGAACGAGCCCAAGCGCTTATCAATGTCGCTCATCCTGATTTTACAGAAGAGTTGACAGAACAAGCCCGGGAATTACACTACATATAAGTAATCTACCTGAAATAAGAACAAGAGGAATTTATGGAACGCCGGGCGAAGATTATTGCCACCCTGGGTCCTGCGAGTGAGGACAAGCAAATCATTAAAAGCCTACTTGAATCTGGCATGGATGTAGCCCGGATCAATTTCTCTCATGGAACCCATCAGGGACATGCCCGCGTCATCGAGACCTTGCGCGAATGTGCTGTTGAATTAAATCGTCCAGTAACCATTATGCAGGATCTATCTGGCCCCAAGATTCGTACCGGGGAGATGGCAGATGGACCTGTACACTTGATCCAAGGAAACCAATTAATCCTTACAACTGAAGATACACCTGGGACTTCCGATATTGTCCAGGTAAGCTTCTCTGAATTACCTCAGAGCGTAAACGTTGATGGACGGATCCTGTTGGATGATGGGCAGCTTGAGCTCTTGGTCAGGGCGATCAAAGGTCAACAGGTCATAACCACGGTAGTTCAGGGCGGTCTCTTAAAAGCACATAAGGGTGTCAATTTGCCGGGAGCAAATCTCAAACTCCAGGCATTAACTGAAAAAGACCTGAAAGACCTGGAATTTGGTCTTAATCATGAAATAGATGTGATTGCCTTATCATTTGTACGCAGAGCTGGAGACATTAAACGGCTCAGAGAAGCTATCCTGACAATCAAACCCGATAGGTCCAGGATCCCGATCATCGCCAAGCTTGAACACCCTGATGCAATAACGAACATGCATGAGATCATTCATGCCTCAGACGGTGTGATGGTTGCCCGGGGAGATCTCGGAATTGAAATGCCCCCCGAATCCGTTCCAATTGTCCAAAAACAGATCATAGCAACTGCAAATAAACATCTCAGCTTCGTGATCATCGCTACCCAAATGCTGGATTCGATGATCAACAGCCCCCGCCCCACCCGGGCTGAAGCGTCAGATGTGGCGAATGCAGTTCTTGATGGCAGCGATGCAGTGATGCTCTCCGGAGAAACTGCTATCGGTGAGTTCCCCGTGAAAACTGTTGAAATGATGGCTTCGATCATCTGCCAAAGCGAGGAACACAGTGATGATTGGGGCCGGTTAAATCTTGATATAAGTGATGATTCCAGCCATGATGATGCAGTGTATATCACAAGGGCGGCCCGCGAGTTAGCCCAGGACCGCGCAGTTGCAGCTATTGCTGTCTTCACTCGCAGTGGACGGACAGCCCGTCTGATGTCAAAAGCCAGGCCGAACGTTCCTATCCTGGCATTTACACCAGATCTCCGAACTTATCAATATCTTTCCATGTTGTGGGGAACCACTCCTTACCTCATCCCTCATGCAGAAACCATTGAAGAGATGATCAATCATGTTGACGCAGCCGTGATCGAAGGAACACCAGTAGAAGCCGGACAGGAAATAGTTATAATTGCCGGATTCCCGATCCAAAAAATGGTCGCTCCCAACTTGGCACTGCTCCATACCGTCCAATCAAACCAATAATATCTATCATCAATTCTCCGTTAAAAAAACCACCTGAGAGGAGGGTCATTTTCACCACCGGAGGAAGTAAATGAACAAACAGCCTTTTATTAGTGGTGAACAGCTAAATTCTGGGTATCCCCTGCAGTCATGCCTGCCAGCGTACAGACCGCAGGTTGTAAGCACCTGGTTAAAACAAAACTCAGCGGCTGAAGGAATCATTCTCTGCCCATTCGGCAGCTCTCCTCAGACTGTTCTTGAAGCTGCCAGGAATGGATTTCAAATCCTGACGCCAGTCCATAATCCGATCTTGCGTTTTTTAATAGAATCCCTTGCAAACCCACCCTCCAGAGCAGATTTAAGCAGCGCTCTGGTCAACTTAGCCTCTAGTTACAAGGGCAAAGACCGTTTAAAACCCCTAATCTTATCTCTATACGAAACAGAATGCCCCCTATGCGGCGGTAAAACCCACGCCAGTTCCTTCACCTGGTCCAGGATCACTCTAGAACCGGTCCATAAAAAATGCAGATGCAGTCAGTGTGGTGAGATAACAGAGGGAGATGTATCGTCTGATGATATTCAGAATGCTTTGGGATTCAAGGAGAGCAGTCCTACACATGCCCGAGCACTAACCCGTGTTGCAGCACCGGATGATCCTATTCGACTTCAAGTGGAGAACGCATTGAGTTCCTATCCCCCACGTTCAGTTTATGCCTTATTCATTGTATTAAATAAACTGACTGGCTCAAACCTACCAGAAAAAGAACTAAATCTCCTGGAAATTCTCTTGCTCCATTCTTTTTATCGCTGCAGACAACCATTGGATCTTCAATACCAGGATAATGAACTCGATGAATTCTACGTTGAAGAAAATGTGTGGTTTGCCCTGGAGGAAGCACTAGATGTCTGGTGTGGAAATGAAGATCCCGTACCTGTTACAACCTGGCCTGATCTTCCTCCCCAGACCGGCGGAATATGTCTATTTCCTGGAAGGATCAGGGAGTTAATTCCACAGCTAAATAATATTCATCTCCAATCGGTAGTGATGGTTTTTCCTAAACCTACACCATCCTTCTGGGCTCTTTCAGCACTATGGACCGGATGGTTGTGGGGGCAGGAAGCTGCCGCTCCTTTACGCAGTATTCTCAATATAAAGAATTTTGATTGGCCCTGGATGACAAAGGCCATAGAGCTCACTTTATCCGAAATCCACAATATATTGATACCTGGAACAACCTGTTTTGGATTGCTTCCAGAAATCGAAGTCAAATCCCTCCTAGCAGCAATCAGTGCAGCATCAAAGGCAGGATTTAAACTTGAAAATATTGCTCTGGATCCAGATATTCTTTTAGGGGAAACTTACTGGATCTCTCAAGGGAGGAACCTAGACACTGGGAACACCGAAGATCATCGGGAAAATATCCGTGAAGCGGGGTTAGAAATACTCCAGGAAGCTGGTGAACCGATCCATACCCTGACGATTTTCTCCGCAGCATTAAGCAGGCTTGAAACAGCGGGGTTTCCTGAGGATGGCAAGGACGCTGAGCTGTATTTTCCCCAGCTGCTGAAAGATTTTAATGACAATATCGCCTATCGGCAAGGCTTCCTCCATTACCCAAAATCTAAAAACTGGTGGCATCAGGAACTGAAGATCTCCTCAACTCCTAGATCTGACCTTGTGGAACAAAAGATTGTTGAATTATTGGTCAAAAGAGATTACCCTATCCCTGAAGAGGAGATCTACCAACATATCTATCACAATTTTCCAGCTCTCCTGACGCCCCGCGAAGGATTGATCCAGGCTTGTTTAACATCCTATGCTAGTAACACGCCAGAACCGCTCTGCACCTGGCAGCTAAACCCAAACGAAGATCCGGGCCAGCGTGTCCAGGATCTCATTGAGATCGAAGATTTACTGAATGGGATAGGGGAAGAATTGGGTTATAAAATTTCCAGGATAAACGCTCCCGGAAAGATCGTCCACTTGCAATGGATCAATAATCTGACCCCGGCTTGCAGTTTTTTTATTTCCGCATCCGGTTTGTTGAGCAGAATACTTAAACAAATCGATAGCAGTGCCGAAAAGCGCTGGATCATTTTACCAGGCAGCCGGGCTGGACTGATCCACTACAAACTGGATCACCATCCTCCCCTGGCGGAAAACATTCATGAAGGATGGGGTTTGGTAAAATTTCGGCATATCAGGCATCTGGCAGAAGTCAGGAGCCCTGACTTCCTGGAAATGTTAGACCTGGACCCCTTCCAATCTGACTCTCCTCAGCTTTCACTTATCTGATTTAATCTTCCTACCATTTGTAGACTATTTCGCTTTTCAAATAACTAAAACCAAAATTAACAAAAACCCGGATCTTTTCACATCCGGGTTTCTTATTCAGATCATATTTCATTATCAAGCTCACGGCGGTGGAATAGGCGTGAGGGATGGGTTAGGTGTCTCTGTGGGTGTAGGTGTTTCAGTGGGTGTAGGTGTAGCACTCTGAATTGGAGTTGGTGTGATCGTTGGCGTCAAGGTTTCAGTCGGTGAGGGAGTGAATGTTGGGGTTGGCGTTTGTGATGGAACCTGGATGTTGACCTGAATTCTCCTCTCAGCATAAACCTCATTCGATCCCTCTAAATACAACCTCAAAGTCAACCAACCGCTGGGAAAATCACTGATATCCCAAGACAGTATCTCTGAAATGGATGTAACCGGTTCATTGATTTCCTGAAGGACTTTCCATTGAACCGGATCATTACCAGGTCCATACTCAAGTCTGGCATTCTTAAAACCACTGGTAGCATCCACTCTGGCAAAAATATCCAGGGGGCTGAGAATGATAATATCCTCATTCCTTGGAGAGCCGAATTCCAGTAATGGTCTCGGATCAGAATCGCTGCATAATTTAGTTTCATCAATGATATAGGGTTTTTTCGTCAACCCCATGCTTTTTGCCCATTCCTTGCCGTTTTTATCATCCTTAAGCCATTTTCTCGCCCATGGGTCATCCACATGAATACCCAGTTTTTCAGTATGATAATCTCTGCACTCCGATGTCCATAATTTATTTGTCCAGGTATCTACAACTACCTCTTCCCACAGGTCCTGATCGCTGGGCAGTGGTGGTTGATCAGCAGCAAAATATTCACTGCGCTGGCTTGGACAATACTTGGATGGTTCAGTTCCAGAGACCGAACAAATCACACGTTCAATGATTCCAGCCGGCCTTGAAAAACCAGAGGGATTTCCTCCTGTCAATTGCTGGATACCCTGCTGCATAACTTCAGCCCAGATCGGCGCTGCTCCTGTCAATCCTGTTGTATCTTGCATGGGGGTGTAGTCCGCATTTCCAACCCAAACGCCAACAGCAAGATCAGGCGTATAACCCAAGGTCCAATTATCCCTGAAATCATTTGTAGTTCCTGTCTTGGCAGCTGCCCTGAAAGGCAAATTGATCACCGGGCTGGTACCAAATCCGGGAACTCGGGCATTTGTATCCGACAGTATCGACGATATCAGGAAGGCGTGTTCAGCACGAATAACCTGCTCTCCAGCTGGCGTTTGATATTCGTAGATCAGATTTCCTTGAAAATCCTCAATCCGGGTGATAGCTACTGGTGGAACCTGCCTGCCCCCATTCGCAAATGTAGCATAAACACCTGTTAGATCCAGTAATGTCACCTCTCCCCCTCCCAGAGTTAAAGCAAGTCCATAATCATTCCTGTTCAATGTTGTAATCCCCAGGCGCTGGGCAAAGGGGATCAATCCCTCTTCTTTTTCTGTTTCCGGATCATCATAAATTCCAACAAAATCAAGAGTTTTTACGGCAGGAACATTATAGGAATTTGCCAGGGCAGATCGGACAGTAACCGGACCATGGAACTTTTCATCATAATTGACAGGTTCATAGGGATCCCGGGGATCATTGGGGTCTCCCGAAGGAGGAAATTCGGAAGGTACATCCCAGATCAAAGTTGCGGGAGTCCAACCCTTTTCAAAAGCTGCCACATAAGTAAGTGGTTTAATTGAAGATCCCGGCTGGCGCGGGCTGACAGACATGTTTATCTCACCCTGAATATCCTTATTTTCAAAATCGGCTGAACCAACCATGGCCAAAATTTCACCGGTATTTGGCTGAATGGCAATCAAAGCTCCATTTGTTACATGTTTTGCCTCGAGGATTCCCACCTGTTCTTTGACAACTTCCTGGGCATTATCCTGCAATCTGGATCTAGGGTTGTATATACAGTAAAGCCAGATCGATATATAGTCTGCGGATCATAAGTGTTTTCCAGGATGGAAGTAATGTAATAGACCCAGTGGGGATGGATCAATCTCCAGGTAGGGCCTGGAAATCATATTTTTTGATCTCTTCCGCCGCGCGGTGGCTTCCCCTGCCCCAACACAAATCGGCTGCTGGTTGTTGCTGACATAGAATACAGCCCTGCTCCAGACTTGTTTGATACATCAAAACCAATACACTCTCCTGTCGCCCTAAGGTCACATCCCGATTGGTGTAAATATCATAAACTGCAGGAAGCTGCGGAAATCCAGCCAGGAAAGAGGCTTGACCAAGAGTAAATTTTTCGCAGAGGTATTGAAATAGGTCTGGGCAGCCGCCTCAACACCATAAGCCAAATTGCCAAAATTGATTTCATTCAGATATAGCTCCAGGATCTCATCCTTGCTGTATTGGCGGGTAATCTCAGCAGCCAGGATTGCTTCTCTCAATTTCCGGGTATATGTTCGACTGACCTGTTCTTCAGGGGCAAGTAACAGCATTTTTGTCAGCTGCTGGGTGATCGTGGAAGCACCCGATACGATCTGGTCACTGATCAGGTTGTAATAGAAAGATCTGGCGATTGCCATCACATCATATCCGGGATGGCTGTAGAAATTCGCATCTTCGGTAGCAATCGTTGCTGCGACCAGGAAAGGTGAAATCTGATCCAGGGGAACATAGGTTCTTTTACCCGCATTGGGATCTACGAGCTCATATAATACATTGCCATCTCGATCCAGAATCCGGGTAGTTTCAAATTGGGCCGCCTGATCTCGTAAATCTTGTACTTCAGGCAGGGTAGAAGCGATCCGATTGTAATAGAAAACAGCAAGAGATCCACCAATGATGGCCAAGATAATGCCGACAAACAACCCGATCACAACCATACGCATAACACATCCCCAACTCTGCCCTCGAGACAAACTGCCAGGACCATTGGCCTTCCACCACTTTTTTAGTCTTGACTGCGGTTGTACAGGGATAGTCGATGTTATTGTTCTGTTTACTGATGATGGAGATGTCCTTCCAGGAGAAGGAGGTTCATCCATCCTGCGCGGTAAGGGCATCCCACGTTCATCTAAAGCCGGAGGAGGAGTGAAGGGGGTTGATCCTAAAGAAGGCGGCGGTGTGTCATCCAATGGTGACCGTTTTTGAGGAGAATGATTTTCTGAAGCTGCATCCTGTTTATCTTTCTCAGATTGGAATTCACCGGGTAAGTGGGCTTGTGTGCGCTGATAAGCTACGGGTCTTCTTCTTGCAGAGCCAATCGCTCTATCCAGGGCACTATCCCCATCGAGAGCTGAATCCTTCTCTGGAAGATTTTCTGAAGACAGGTCAAAAACATCCTGTTTGGGACGTTTTCCAGGGATCTCAGACCTATTTATCGGTTTTTTTGAACGATCCTTCGGATCCTGGGGGTTTTCTTTATCATTCATAATATTAGGACAGCGCTAAACTATCCGCAATCTAAGCTCCTCGTTCTGGAGGTATTCTAGCATAAATTAAGCATTCTAACCCCTAACCCAGTATAAGAAATCAGATCGATATGGAAGCAGTGATTGACTGGGTTCCAGCCTGACTTTAGAATAGGTGATATGGGATCAAGCAACTGGAATTATCCCCAACCTGAGAAATTTCTCCTGGGATGCGGAGACCTTTACTCATCAAAAGGCTCGCAGCTAAATCAGGGCTGGATTTTGCCCCTAACAAAAGCCAACCCCTTTTATCCAGCGGTTGAATTAATTAATGAGAATCCGGGGATCACCTTCCAGTTTTTTCCTCGCTTCAATGAGCCATTCCGGTCTCAGGTCAAAAACACGGATTACGATCCATCACTTCATCTAGAGTGTTTCTCTTGGGATTGGATCGAATTCAAACACCACCCTCTAGAAGATCTGGAAGTTAAGTCAATCTACTGGTCCCCAGACCCGGGTGTGATCTGTGGGGATAGCTGGATTACCAACCATAGGGATCAAAATAGGGATATTTTACAAGACATTGTCTGTATGCTGAAAATGGATGGAGCTGGAAATCTGATCACATCCGAGAAAATAAATGGTCGCTCCATCCTGACCGGGAACATTAATAATCACAACCTGGTCCTGTTTTTAGCTGGTAATACATACTTTAAGGAAGATCCATCCCCTTTTCTCCAAACCAAACTCACTTTTACGCCAAACAGTACTGAAAATGTGCGCTGGATATGCATAAGTTCAAATTCCAAAAAAGCAGCTCTTGAAAGTTTGGAAAATATTATTCAACTGGATTGGGCCGGCGAGATATCTCATCGAAAAGTCACCCATCAAAGCCAATTAGAGATCATCACCGGAGATCCAGATTGGGATTTTGTTCTGGCTATGTCTCAAAAACAAAGCATTTTGAGATATCATCAGCTTGCTTTTCAAGAAAAACACAATCGCCCCCACGATATAAATATTTCTCCAATTCAGGCGCTGATGCTGCTACAATCCCGCGAAAACCAGACTTCTGAAACAGCAAGTACTATCCTTGATCTTGTATTCAATCAAAGTAGTTATTCGAATCCCGGCAGGGGAAATTCCAATAATAACTCCAGTCCACCCATATTAGCCGCAGAGCTGTTGTGGCAGATCCATCGTTGTAATTTTTCCGGGGATATCTGGTCAAATTATCTTGAAAAAACCACTGAATGGTTGGAAGAATGGTTCTCACCCGGTCTGGACAGGGACGCTGATGGTATCCCTGAGTTAAACCATCCTGGCATATTGTATGTCGGTGGATCAGATACTCCTGCTGAGCTACCATCAGCAAACCAAATTATCTCCTATCCTTATCTTGAATCGCCCGGACTGTGTGCCATTATTTACAATGATATTTGCAGGATCGAAAATCTTCTTCAAATATTCGGGAATAATTCTGATCATCAAACACAAGAGAGAAAAAAAATACTTTCCAAATTCTTGCAAGAGTCCTGGAATATTAAAGATCACGAATTTCAAAACCGGGACAGTCACAGCCATCAAGTTGTCAAGGGATTTGATATTTTCGATAACTTGCATCCAGGATTAAATATCCTCAGGACTGATTTTTCACAAGCTTCCAGAATTGGGATCTTACATCACAGGCAGAGTGCGGACCATACTTCAGAAGAATTCAGCATCATATGTCACGGACTGGATCGGTTAGGAAAGTACCGAATTGAGGAATTTAACTCCGGAAATTTTACCTGGGGAGGAGAATTTGATTGGGAAATATCCGAGACTGTATATTCAAAACTAGACTACTGTATTTTAAACACAAATGCCCCGAATGGCCAAATAAACCTGATCGCCCCCACCACTTCTGGCAAGGATATTATCCAATTCCTTCCCCTCTGGGCCGGGGTTCTGCCCGAGGATGAAACCCGTGATATTTTAAGCAGATACTACTTGACCCAGAATGTTACTATTCCCCTTTTGGATTCAGTCCTGTCACTGATTCTAGGAGAGTCAACGATGCAACTTTTCTGGAATCTGCTCTTGGGGCACTCGCTGCTAAGTGTTGGATGGCATCATACAGCAGCAGAGTTGATCGGTCGCTGGATGGCTGCAATCATTCCTGTTCTTAGACAATCAGGGGGGTTTTTCCCGGGTTATGGAAGTAAAACAGGCACAGGGAAAGGCATAGAAAATAGCCTAGAATCACTTTTCCCTGTGAAATTCTTTCTCGAAGTGCTCGGTATAAGTTTTCTTCAAGATAACCAACTGAGAATTGAAGGAGAAAACCCTTTTCCCTGGCCTGTTACGCTAAAGTTTAAAGGATATGAAATTAGACGCGAAAAACATCAAACGACTATCACACACTCAGGCAAGGACACTATTTCGCTGTCCGAATCAGCAAACTTCCAGATCGATCTAAATTAATCCTGTTCAATGAACTTTTCAACCTGATAAATTTCCACATCCAGGTGCTGATGCTTCCAAGCTGCTGGATCCATTCCCATCTTCACGCATAATCTCCCCAGGAATTGTTCTGGCTCAGGCAGCCCTTCCCAAACCTGAGGAAGAAATGTAGCTCTTCTGAAGGTAGCGCGGAGGATAACTCCATCAATGCCTGGTCGCAATTTTTTCACAAGTTCATCAGGCGAGGAATACTGCAAACTTTCCGGTGGGGTTAATCGTGAAACCTCAATATTCAAGTCAGGATACTCATCCAACCTGAGTTCAGGAAATCTTGGATCATTAAAAGCTGCCCCAACTGCTCTTTCCTGGACATCCTTGATCAACGGTTGGGATGCTTCAATGGACCCAATACAACCCCTCAAGGCCCCATCAATGGTTAATGTGACAAAACATGCCCCTTTCTGTGCTAAAGGCGAAGGGTATTCATCCAATTTGATGGGGGGAGTACCTTCTCCTTTTAGATGGCCTTCTATTGCCTGGCGGGCAGTGTGAAGAAGGATCTGACCTTCCTGGGGAGTGAGCTTTTTGGTCATATTCTTGCACCTATGAGAAATAACTGATTTTAAGAATTTGGCATATCTGGGTAAGAAAATCGACCAAAACTGGATAAAGATGATCGATTTGTCCTATATTAAGCCCATATTCCAATAACTAAGGGCTACCTGGCAGCGGCATTTTACTGTTTCTATACGAAAAGTAAGGTAAAATTAAACTGGGTTCCGGAATGCCTTTTACCAGTATTATAACGGAATGAAATCACAAATAAATCCTCATGGAATGCAGCCGGCCAGTAATATGGTGAGTAAAACCACAAAAGGTATACTCAACGTTTTGTTGGCTGCCATCCTCTCCGCTACATTATTTACCGCACTGCCCGCTACGGGCATCGGGTTAAGTCCATCCCCCTTCCAATCTATGAATGGTAGCGGGGAGAATGCCAACGCGGCAACTCCCCAGATAAATCTGCATGTCGGATTGGTCGTCGGTCACTGGGGCCATGGAGATGATGTAGGTGCGGTTTGCTCCGAAAGCCTGGGTGGTTATAAGGAAGTGGATATCAATTACACTATAGCTGACCTGACCCGCCAATATCTGGAAAGCGAAGGGATCCAGGTAGATATGCTGCAGGAATTTGATGCCAATTTGAACGGATATAAGAGCAATGGCCTGATCTCGATCCATGCTGATACATGTGAATATATTCCAGAACTGGGAACCGGGTTCAAAATTGCCGAAGCGGCAGATAACAAACGCCCTGAGCAGGCTGCCCGCTTGATGGCATGTATAAAGAACCGCTATGCCGAAGCCACAGGTCTTAGGTATGATGACTACCGCATAACCGATGATATGACCAGTTATCATGCCTTTGGAGAAGTGGATCCCAATACACCTGCAGTGATCATAGAAACCGGCTACATGAACCAGGACAGGGAATTACTGACGCAAAATCCAGCGCTTGTTGCCCGCGGCATTACTGCGGGAATTATGTGTTTCTTGAACAGAGAAGTTATTTCACTGGAATAATTATGTCCCAAAAATTGCCGGAAGGAGCATTCGAAGCATTAAACGAAGCCAAGTACGCCCTGAACAGGGGCGAACTTCAGCAGGCCCGGCGCCTGGCTTTAAAAGCAGTCCAACTTGCTCCAGATTTTGAAGAACCCTGGCTATACCTCGCTTCTGTTTCTTCACCAGAAGCCAGTATTTCTTATCTAAAAAGGGCGCTGAAAATCAATCCTGCCAGTATTCAAGCAAAAAAGGGCATGCACTGGGCTATCCAACGCTTCCGGAAAACAAATCCCGGGCAAAAACCTAAACGCGTCAAACTTCCAATTTCTATTGCTAAGGAAGCTTTGACATCTAACAAGCCAGCCATTCTTTCCTTGTCCACAATTGCCGTGATCCTGATCGGCGTTTTGTTGATCTGGCTCTGGACTCCGGATGGTTCCTTCGCCTTACCCGACTTCCAGGCTACTGCCCAGACGACATTGTCTGCCCAGGATAATGTTCGTAAGGTTACTTTCACCCCCACACCGACCAATACACCAACGCCGACACCAACACCGACAAACACACCTACACCGACAATCACTCCAACACCAAAACCTACCCCTATTCCGAATACCTATTCTTCTCTTATAAAATCGGTTTTACCTTCCGGTGTATACCCGGATGAGCGCTGGTTTGATATAAACCTAACCACCCAGCGCATGTACGCCTATGATGGGGACAAATTGATCAATACCTTTATTGTTTCCACCGGTCTCCCCGGGACGCCAACCGTCACCGGACGTTTTCGGGTTTATGTCAAATACACCTCAACTTTAATGGCTGGCCCGGGATATTATCTCCCCGGCGTTCAGTGGACAATGTACTTCTATGGTTCGTATGGTATTCATGGTACTTATTGGCATAATAATTTCGGATATCCAATGAGTCATGGCTGTGTAAATATGAGAAATGAAGACGCTGAATGGGCATTCAACTTTGGTAGTGTGGGAACACTGGTTAATATCCATTATTAATTATGAGCCAAAAATTCAATCGTAAGGACTTTTTAAATCTGAGCGGATTAGGGCTTGTCAGTCTTGTTGGCCGCCAATTAACCCTGCCTTTAATATTTACGCTGGCCAGCAGGGAAGAGTGATTTACGAGAGGATCTATACCTATAGAAAGCCCACATTTGACAGTGAGCGCATTCGGATCCACTGGAAAGATTTAGTCTTCCCAATCAGCAATATTGAGCTTGGGTATGGTGAACCAGAACACAATAGGATCTGGTATAAAGTCGGAACAGAAGGATACGCCCACTCAGGGGGTATTCAACCAGTCCGCACAGACCCAAATCCTGTCCTATATGATATTCCTGCCGCAGGAATATTGGCTGAAGTCACAGTACCTTTTACAGATGCTCTTTGGAACCCCGGTGAACGATACCACGTAGCATACCGCTTTTATTACGAGACCACTCACTGGATCAAGGGTCTTGTAAATGGACCGGACGGGATCCCTTATTATCACATCCTGGAAGATAAATGGGACCTGGATTATTACGTCCCTGCTTCTCATTTGCGGGTCATTCCTGAAAGCGAACTGAGCCTAATCTCTCCCAATGTACCCAGTATATTCAAACGCATCGAGGTCCATACAAAAACCCAAACTGTGATCGCATTTGAATACAATAATCCTGTTTATATGGTTAAGGCAGCTACGGGTGCAGATTTTAGCACTGGCAAATACATCACACCACCAGGCCATCACATCACAAATTACAAGCGCCCTTCCCGGCATATGGCAGCCGGCAACCTGGCCTATAATGGCTATGACCTGCCAGGAGTTCCTTGGATCATATATATCACCGAAAGCGGAATTGCTTTCCACGGGACATACTGGCATAATGATTTTGGAAAAGCCCGCAGTCATGGTTGCATTAACCTTCCATCCAAAGCTTCCAAGTGGCTTTACCGCTGGACGCTGCCAAGTGTGCCCTATAATGAGCAATCTATATATAATGTCTCAGGTACTCACGTCGATATCTTCAATTAACCTGCTTCGATCAGGGTGAATCCAGCTCTCAAGGGTAAATTAAACGATTTTATAAATATCTTATTGTTCACATGCTCCAGGCATCATACAATTAGCGGGTAAAGATTAGTCATTAGATTTGGAGTGATTTGATTTATGCCCACGGAACCTCTATTTGCCGGGCTGGTATTTGACGAGGATGACCAGCAGGTAGAAACTACTTTTATTGGTCCAGAACCTTGCTATGTTGTAGATGACAATGGGTTTAAAAGACACATACCTTCCGCGGATGTTGACCGCCAGGTGTTAAATTTGATGAAAAACGGAATTGAAGGCCACGAGGAAATCATCAGCGATCAAGCAGCAAAAATGACCGGGCAGGACGACATCTTCTCCCGGGCAGTTTTCCTCGAACAATTGAAAAATATCGATCGCCAATTTGATCAATTGATTTAACAAGGCCTGCCAGAAGATGGTCGGGCATATATGGGGATGACAGGCTTTAAAATAGTCATCGACCATCACGGTGAAGTTGTTGACCTTGAACAGCCAGGAATGATCGCTGAAGATGAATAGGCAAAGCTATGGAAGAGCCAGATATCATATCAGTTAGCGAATTGGATTTCGAAGTTGAGGTACTGGTCTACTCAGATCGTATTCCGGTACTGGTAAACTTTTGGGCCAAATGGAATGATACCTGTAAACGGACCAATGCCCAGCTAGAATCTCTAGTATTGGAAAATCCCGGACGGTTTCGCCTGGCGAATCTGGATGTGGATAAAAATCCTCAACTCTCCGGGCGATACCAGGTTCATACCGTCCCCACACTTAAGACCTTCCAAAATGGAATGATCACCCACCAACTGGAAGGCCTTCAAACCAATTTACAGCTGATCGACTTTGTCCGGAGCTTTGCTCCCGGCCCTGAAAACTTGCTTCTTGAAAAAGCTGCAAGTTATCTGGAATCCAGCCGTTACGAAGAAGTGGAGGATACCTGTCTGGAGATCTTAGAGGATGACCCGGGTAATCCTGGCGCCAAGTTACTCCTCGCAAAAAGCTTGATCTGGCAGGGCGAATATCTGGAAGCTTTAACAATTATCCACCATTTCCCAACCAGCACCGAGTATCAGAGCGCAGAAAGGTTGAGGCCATTGGTGGAAGAACTGTTGAATAATTTCGAACCTGGCCAACAATCTGAAAACCCACTTGATCCTCATTATTACCGATCCTTGCATTTGATCCAGGTGGGGAATATAGAAGCAGCCCTGGATGGAATGCTTGAAATACTAAAAAAAGATAAAGGCTATCGAAGTGGCCAGCCAAGAAAGATCATATTGGGGGTTTTTGAGTTATTTGAGAATGATCATCCCCTGGTCATTGACTACCGCGCCCAGTTGGCAAACGCTCTTTTTTAATCCCTCTCCATAGAATATACCTTGACCCAAATCAGAGGATGGGTACAATAAAGGGCAGAGTTTGGGGCGGTGGCGGAATTGGCAGACGCAGGGGACTTGAAATCCCCCGGTTCAACCCATGTGGGTTCGAGTCCCACCCGCCCTACTCTCTGAATAAAAGCGGACTCATCCGTTTTTATTCTTATCTCAATTTTCCAGATTAACGCTATCTCCAGAGTGGGTTTCGACCTACAACTTTGTTATCCTCACGTTAAGGGATCTTTTCAGGCGTGCAAAATGGAAAGGTACATTGTTTATGTAAGAAAAATCAATGAGTTTCTACTATAATTAAAACAACCTTTTTTCAAATCTTCAACTTCACATGAAGTTAGAAGGCAACTATGAAATATTTTCTCAGATGCTGGACTCAACCAGATCTTCACGATCCTCATAATGGACCTGGGAAATCCTTTCAATTCCTATTGGGGGGTGGTTTTATCACGGGTACTTTTTCTACTTTCAATCCAGATCTGACACCCCATTGGATTTCCTTAAGCCAGAGTGCCTCTCCCTGGTTTACAATCGGGTTATCATTGGCAGCCGGTTTTATCATTATCCTTTTCCTTTATATCCTCGTTCTCCGTAAGTCTATTCGCGAAAAAACCCGCTCTCTTCAAGATAGTGAAGATAAATTACACCGTTTCTTTACGACCTCAAAAGATCCAGTCTTTGTCACTACCAAAGATGGAAAATGGGTAGACGCCAATCAGGCAACTGTAAATCTTTTTGGTTTCGAAACCAAGAAAGATCTATTAAATACATCGGCTATCCAGGCTTATTTGAACCCGAATGAACAATCCAGAATATTACATAGCAGTTTTATCAAGGATCTCCCTGTGGAGATGGTAGACAAAGACGGCAATATCCTCCATACCCTTCTAACCTCAACAGCGATAACAAACAGCGAGGGTGAAGTAACTGGTTTCCAGGGTACCATCCGGGATAATACCGACTGGATTGAAGCAGGAAAAAAAATGGAAGAAAGAGCGGAAACCCTTGAACTGGCCGTGACCAGTACAGGTTCAGGTTTATGGGATTGGGATCTGCAAACTGATACCATTTTGATCAATGATCGATTTGCAGAAATTATCGGTTATAGAAAAACTGAGCTCGATCCAATGACAATTGATATCTTGGAAAAACTTTCCCATCCGGATGATCTGGAGAAATCCAACAAAATGATCCTCAAACATTTTGCGGGAGATACCTTTCATTTTCAAACAGAAATACGCATGAAACACAAATCTGGTGACTGGATCTGGGTCCTAAATCAAGGCCGGGTCGTTGAACGGGGACCTGATCGTTCTCCATTACGAATGGTAGGAACAACCCAGGATATCTCTGAAAGAGTAATGATCAGAGAAGACATACAGGATTTCTCTGACCAACTGGAAGCTTTGCATGTCGTGACCAATTCTCTATCTTCCACTCTTTCTCTGGAGGAGCTTCTGAGTCTAGTTCTTGTCAAGCTGGAGGAGACCCTATCATTTGATAGTGCTTCTATTTTCCTCTTGAAGGATGGAGAACTGCATTTAGAAACAGTTCATAATCATCCCCATCCAGAATTAGTTGTTGGCAAAACATTTCCAACCACAAACCTTCTGTGCCAGGAAATGATAGAAAAAAAGAAACCTATCATCATAGACAATGCCATGCGAGATTCACGCTATCAAGGTTGGGGAGAAATGCATCATGTCAAAGGCTGGATGGGAGTACCCCTTGTAATTCATGATAACTTTATTGGCTACATCACTATGGACAGCAGGAAACAATCCGCATTTGGCTCACCAGAAGCTAAACTTGCCAACTTGTTTGCCTCTCAGGCGGCTCATGCAATCCACAATGCACGACTTTACGAACGGTTGAGAATTCATGCTGATTCACTGGAGTCTAGAATTAAAGACCGGACAAAAGAACTAACAAAAATGGTGGATCACATGGCCGGTCGAGAGATACGCATGGCTGAGTTAAAGAATGTCATCGAAGAGTTACATCAGCAGCTTATTGATCTTGATATTGAGCCTGCAGTTCAAGACCCATTAAAAGACCTGGATTATTTTGACTGATGAATACTGATAAAAAACCCTCAAGATTCTCAGAATTCACCGCCAGAATCTTAGAAAAATATCTCAAGTTCCCTCGGCTGCCAGACTCTAAAGATTATCGAGTCGCCGAAACTCTTCACACGCTTTCTACTATCATCCTGCTTACCGGTATTGTAGCTCTCGGCGTTACTCCTTTTATTTTTTCCAATACAGTTATTGGGATCGCAACCACAGGATCGGTCCTGACATTTATACTCCTGGTCCAATTCCTGAATCGGAGGGGGAAGGTAAATCTTGCGGCACATATTTTCGGCTATGGTATCTGGATCCTGGTTACAGTTATCATTGTGCTGAGTAATGGTTTATACAGCCCATTTCTTTCCGAGTACATTACGATCACAGTTATGGGGGGGTTGATACTAGGTGGCATGGCCGCTTATCATTTTGCTGGCATCAGTACCCTTTCGTTGTTGCTCTTATTTTTACTGAACACACTGGGCTATATGCCAGATCCGGTCATTATCTTCACACCTCTTGCTATTATTATCCTATTGTTCGTGGCGATCCTACTGGCAGCAATAACTCTTATCATGGTGATCACAAGATATGAAGAGAATTTCAATGAACTAAACGAAAAGGAGGTATCCTTATCACAGGCAAACCTGAAACTGAGCCTGGAAATGGAAGCCAGGGATGCTGCCGAAATCTTAAAAAAGAAAAGTGATGATCAACTTCAATCCGCTTTGATGAATTCACCCTTCCCCACTATGCTCCATGCGGATGATGGCGAGATCATCATCGTGAACACAGCCTGGATCGAAAAAAGTGGCTATTCTCCCAGACAATTGCGAACTGCCGAAGAGTGGCTGAAATACTGTTTCCGTGAAAATGCAGTTCAGGTGACAGAAGAGATCGGCCGGCTCATCCAATCCAGTCAAAAACAACGGGAAGGTATATACAAGCTCTATAGTGAAGATGGAAGTATTCTTAGCTGGGTACTGCGCTGGACTCAGCTACCTCAGCTCCTTGATGGCAGAAATCTAATTCTCACTATCGCCTCAGATATGACCAATCTGATAGATGTGGAATCAGCCCTGCGGGAAAGTGAGGAAAACCTATCCAAATTCAGTTTGCTTACGAATGACGGTATTTGGGATTGGGATCTTCAAAAAGACACTGTACATTTCGATCCTTTATATTACACCATGGCAGGGTATGAAGTTGATGAGTATCCCCACCATCTGGAAGAATTCAGAAAAAGGGTTCATCCCGATGATGTTGAAAAAGTCTTCAGGCACGCCGAGGAATATTTATCTGGTTCTCTTGAGAAGTTTATCGTCGAGTTCAGGTTTCAAAGGAAAGACGGTTCCTGGCTCTGGGTTCTGGGTAGAGGAAAGATAACAGAACAGGATGAGTATGGTAATCCCCTACGTTTCGTGGGCACCCATACCGATATAAGTGCCCAGAAATCTGTTGAGGATGAATTAAGTCATTACCAGAAGCAACTGGAAGAGATCGTTGAGGATCGAACCCAACGGCTGAATGAGCGCATTTCAGAAGTTGAAAGACTTAATGCGGCTCTGACAAATATATTGGACGATTATCAAACCGCAAATGAAAAACTTTCGTCTGTGAGTGCCAACCTGACAGACACATATCAAGAGTTAGAGGCCTTTACATATTCTGTATCAAATGATCTCAGGATTCCATTAAAACGGGTAAAAGAAACATCCCAAACTTTGCTCCAAAAATATCCCGAAAATATAGATAAAAAAGCTCTGGACCATATTGAAAGCTTAACGAATCATGCCCTCTTAATGGACAACCTGATCGATGACCTGACTAAGTTATCCCTGTTGGGCAGACAAACTATCGATCCGATCCAAATCGACCCTTTGCTCATGGTTGAAGAAATTCTCAACAATTTTTCTGATCAAATCAAAAAGCGCAAGATCAGGATCAATATCAAAGACCTTCCAAAATGCCTTGCAGATGAAAAACTAATGAAAATGGCACTACACAACCTGATTAGTAATGCAATTAAGTTCACAGAAAAACAAAAGGATCCAACAATCACCATTGGCTACCAGCCCCACCAATCAAGTAAACGCATTATTTATTATGTTCAGGATAATGGTATAGGTTTTGACATGGAGGATAAGGAGAAAATCTTTGAAACTTTTCAACGACTTCACAGTCAGGATCAGTTCCATGGTACAGGAATAGGATTGGCTCTGACAAAGAAGATCATCAAACGCCATGGCGGAGATATCTGGGTTGAAGCTATCGAAAAGAAAGGGGCAACTTTCTATTTTGATCTTGAACGAACTCCTTCATAACAAGAAGAATATAATGAAATTGGTTTTTAGCTAGCAATTACCCATCAGGATCCATAGAGTGTTATTAATACGATGCAATTTTCAATAATAGTTATCCCATCTATACTTGCAGGATTTTTAAGTATATATATTGGTTATCTGCTCTGGGCACACCGGAAAAAGCAAACAGCCCAAGCCCTGATACTATTGTTTTTCTCACTTTCAGTTTGGTCGTTCGGATATGCTCTTGAGCAAATGGTTCCCGGATTCCCTGGAAAAACAATCTGGTTAAAACTGGAGTTTATCGGTGTTTGCTGGATAACTACGTTCTGGATATTGTTCTGCATCCGCTATACAAGTAGGTTTGCTCTAACAGGAAGACAATTCTTCTCATGGTTTTCCTGGTTTCCAATGATTTCGATCATTCTTGCCTTTACAAATGAATACCATAATTTATTTTGGTCTGAACATAATCTGACGACTGCTTTTGGTATGATCGTTTTTGAAAATGTTTATGGACTATGGTTCTGGATACTTATTTCATACTCCTACTTGCTGTACTTAGGTGGACTATTTTTACTTTTACAGCACTACCTTAAGACCCAAAATTACTTCGAAATCAAGTACGCCTTATCCTTTTAGCAGGATTACTTCCCGCTATCGCAACCCTATTATTCCTTTTGGACCTTAATCCTTACCCTTATCTTGATCTGAACTCGCTGAGTTTCTTGTTAACCGGCATAATACTAGTCTACATACTTTTCGCTCAAAAATTTCTGGATATCATTCCAATTGCCCGAGATACTACAATTGAAAATATGCGGGATGGCATTATTGTCGTAGATCTGAACGACCGTGTTGTTGATATCAATCCCGCGGCTGAAGGGATAATCAATCTAAAATTTTCCGAGATAGTTGGAAAGCCCACCTCGGAAGTGCTCACAGATCTGGCGGATTGGATATCCTTTTCCAAAGAAGATCGGACACCAGTAAAAGTTATTACCAAAGGTGAGGGACGTGATAGAAAATACTTTGTCCTCAACCTGCTCCCCCTTTCAGATGCTCAGGAATCATTGGTCGGCTATACGATTATTTTCCACGATAATACTGAGACTCAACTTCTACATAAGAGCTTGAAAGACCAGGCTGATAGGTTAGCTGTTCTCTACGAAATCGGAAAAGCCATCACAAGCACGCTGAATATTGATACCCTCTTGGAGCTCATCTACACCCAATTATCGAAAGTCATCCGTTGTGAAGCCTATTTTGTGGCTCTCTATCTGCCAGAAACCCATCAGATGGATATACGCATCCTGTATGATGATGGAAAGCGTTTTCCATCATCTATCGTTGATGCCAACGAAGGCCTTTCTAGCTGGATCGTTGAAAACAAACAACCCCTCCTGATCCAAGATCTCAGACAGGAAATTGATTCCATTTCTATGAGGCCAATTCTGGTCGGCGAAAAAAAGCTTTCCAGATCTTGGTTAGGTGTGCCTTTACTGACCGAGGATAAACTGATAGGCTTGCTTGCAGTCGCCAGTTACAAACCCTATATGTTCGATAATACCGACAAGTTACTCATGGAGCAAATTAGCCAGCAAGCTGTCCTGAGCATTCAAAATGCCCATCACTATGAAGAAATCACACGCCAAGCGAAATTGGATTCTTTAACAGGCGTTAGCAACCACAATCACTTCATTGAGATCCTTTATCAGGAAGCAGAGATCTCCCTCGCCGCCCAATCACCTCTCTCATTGATCATGCTCGATATCGATCACTTCAAACTATATAATGACACGTATGGACACACTATCGGCGACCAGGTACTGCGGTTGACAGTACAGGCCATAGAATCTCATATTAAGAAAACGGATACTGTTGGGCGTTGGGGTGGAGAGGAATTCGGTATTGTCCTGCCAAATGCCACCACAACACAGGCCAATATGGTTGCCAACCGGATCAGAAGAACCCTCTCCGAACTTCCCTTATTCAACGTGGAAGGCAATACCATTCCAAAACCGACCATCAGCCAGGGAATCGCAACACTACCAGATCACACCATTGACATTGATGATCTCGTCGTAATTGCTGATCGAGCCTTATATCGTTCAAAAGCAAGAGGTCGAGACCAGGTTGCGGTGGGGATCCCTTCTAAACCCAAAGAACAGCAGGCAACAGATTCTGACTGACAGCTCTCCCAGCTCTTGAATTTTGAATCCACTCCTACCTCCTGTTCAGCTCCTATGTTAAAATCGGAGCATGGATAGTCGGATCGTGTTTATGGGTTCACCAGATTTTGCTGTGCCATCACTTACCATGTTAGCTGAGAAATTTCAGCTCGTTGGCGTGATCACACAACCTGATCGACCTTCCGGAAGGGGCAGGGAGCTGGTCGCACCACAGGTCAAGGATGCAGCTGTACAGTGTGGACTTGATGTTTTCCAACCAGAAAATGCGAACGAAAAGGACGCTCTCCTGAAAATTCATGAGTGGAGTCCGGATTTGATCTGCGTAGCAGCGTATGGCCAAATCTTGAAACCCGCATTGCTAGACCTGCCTCAGTTCGGCTGTATTAATGTACATGCCTCTTTGCTTCCCCGCTGGCGTGGAGCTTCACCGATCAATGCAGCAATACTCCACGGAGATTCCCATTCTGGTGTAACGATCATGAAAATGGGTCCAGGATTAGACGATGGTCCAATCCTGGCTCAGCAGTCTATTGAAATCCTGCCAGATGAAACCGCTGGAAGATTATCCGATCGATTGGCCCAATTGGGTGGATGTCTATTGATTGACACAATACCATCTTATCTTGAAGGTGAGATCACACCGGTAGTACAAGATCCTTCTCAAACTACCTACGCATCCCAATTAAAAAAGAGTGCAGGGGAATTGAATTTCGAACTTAGCGCAGAATTACTTGCTCGAACAGTCCGGGCATATTCTCCCTGGCCTGGTACATTTACTCTTTGGAATGATGAACGGTTGATCATACACCAAGCTAGGGCGGTTTCCGTAACCTCTCCCGGGGTTGGAGTGTTATGTACATATGATGGATACCCTGCAATTGGAACGGGCGCAGGGATCCTCCTTTTGGATCAGCTCCAAAAAGCAGGGAAGAAAAAAGTAACAGGTCCTGTCTTTTTAAACGGAAATCCTAAGTGGAGTTCTTAATTTGAACCAATAGGTACCTAACTCAGGGAAGCAAACAACATATGAAGGAAGTTGAAAACAAAGATCCCGATAAACTTATTGTGCTGTTACGGCATGGGCAATCCATCGGAAATGCAGAAAACCGGCATCAAGGACAAGCTGAGTTTCCACTGACCGATGTCGGGGTGTTCCAGGCGGAGCAGCTGGCATCCACCTGGTCCAGAGCGGGAGTCCAATTTGACCTGGCGATATCCAGCCCCCAAACCAGGGCTAAACAGACCGCAAAAATAATTACCGGTGCTACTAAAACAAACCTTGAGTTTGATCCGATCTGGATGGAACGAGATAATGGTGAACTGGCTGGTTTGCTCCATAAAGAAGCCATCCAGTCCCTTCCCCCTCCTGAATTCATCCCCATCCATCAACCTATTGCCAATACTGGTGAAAGCCAATGGGACCTGTTCTTAAGAGCTGCCACAGCAGTTAATAAGCTGGTCAAATATCCATCGGGACGCTATTTGATTGTCTCTCACGGTGGGTTTTTGAATATGGTTATTCATGCAATTCTAGGGCAGGCACCACGCTCTAATTTTCAGGGGCCAAATTTCAACTTTTCCAATACTGGATATACTACGATTCAATACAAACCAAGCAATGATAACTGGATCTTTCTTGAACACAATAACACCAGTCACCTTACGAACGCATGAAACACTCTTGTACTTATGATTAAACGATTTCTCGTCCTGGGTGCTGGGGCAATCGGTTCATACCTGGGCGGTTTTCTGGCTCTTAATGGACACGATGTGTTGTTCCTGGAAAAGGAAGATTCCATCACCGCGCTTCAAAATCAGGGAATAGTAATGGAGATAAAAGGAAAAATATCTACCCTATCCTCTCCTGAATTCACCAGTTCGCTGGACCTGGCCCTCAACAAAGAATTGGATCTGATTATCCTGGCTGTCAAAACTTATCACCTTGGAACCATCCTGCCGGACCTTCTCCGCCTCCATGAAAAACTCCCTCCATTGCTCTGTCTGCAAAATGGCGTTGAAAGTGAAAAAAGATTAGCCAAAGCTCTTGGATCTGATCTGATTATTCCCGGCACAGTCACATCAGCTGTCGATTGTCCAGGCAAGGGTAAAGTTATTCTTCAAAAAAAACGGGGGATGGGTATTGCCGACAACCATCCGATTTCCAGAGATCTAGTAGAAATATTCATGGAAGCAGGCATATCTTGCAAATTGTATCCTAGCGCCGAGAGCATGAAATGGTCCAAGCTTATAACCAATCTGCTTGGGAATGCCAGTTCTGCCATCCTTGATATGACTCCGACCCAAATCTATTCAGATCCAGATCTTTATAGAATAGAATTGGATCAGGTTCGCGAAGCACTGGAAGTGATGGATATTCAGGGAATTAAAGTCGTCAATTTGCCAGGCGTTCCAGTAAAAATTCTTGCAGCAATAATAAAATATGTGCCGGACAGACTTTCCCAACCCTTTTTATCGAGCATGATAGGAAGTGGAAGGGGGAAGAAAATGCCCTCATTTCACAACGATTTATACAGCGGCAGGGACCAGAGTGAGGTCGATCAGCTCAACGGTGCGGTTGTCAGGGCCGGGATTGAATATCTTATTTCTACTCCTGTGAATACTTTCTTAACGAACACCCTAATTTCATTAATTAATAAAGAATTACCCCTGGAAACTTATAACCTTGGGCAAGAAAAGTACATATCTCAAATAGCTGCTAGCAAAAAGGGAATTAATTCAACCAAAAACATCAGCTGATTATCTCATAAACCAATGGCAGCCTTTCTACAGGAGTATCACTCCACTTATGAGCGCCTAATAAGCGTTCTTTTGCCAAATCAAAATCAGCCTGATTTGCCGCATGGAGGATAAAAAGATCATCACCCTTCGTTATATGATCTCCGACTTCCCTCAGGATCTCAACACCCACTGAATGATTTATCTCATCAGACTTTTTTGCCCTGCCAGCACCAAGATCGACTGATGTTTCTCCAACAATACGAGCATGGATCTGGCTCAAATAACCGGTCTTTGGAGATGGTACTATATCAATGATCGCTGCTTTCGGAAATTTATCAGGATTTTCAACAAAGGAGACATCACCACCTTGAGCCGTAACAAGCTTGAGAAATTTCTGCCAGGCTGAACCATCTTTGAGGGCCTGTTCTGCTTTTTCGCGACCTTCTCCATTAGCTGCAGCTGCTTTTCCAAGGATTAACATCTGTTCTGCAACATCCAGGCAGTGTTCTACAAAACTTGCGGGACCCCTTCCCTGCAATGTATCGATCGCTTCCTTTACTTCCAAAATATTACCTACGGCAACTCCCAAGGGCTGGTTCATATCCGAGATCAGGGCGACAGCTTCCCTATCGGCCAGGTGAGCTATATCCACCATAAATTTAGCCAGATGTTTAGCTTCTTCCTGAGTATCCATAAACGCACCTAAACCGATCTTGACATCCAGAACAATAGCCTGCGCACCGGCTGCGATCTTTTTGCTCATGATCGAGGACGCTATCAAAGGGATGGAATCCACAGTGCCGGAGACATCGCGAAGGGCGTAGAATTTACCATCTGCGGGTGCCAAATCCGCTGTTTGGCCAGCCAAGACCAATCCAATCTCGTTCAATTGGGATAAGAATTCAACCTCGGTCAGATTGACTCTGAACCCAGGTATTGATTCCATTTTATCCAATGTGCCGCCAGTAAAACCCAACCCCCTGCCCGACATCTTCCCTACTGGCAATCCACAAGCAGCAACCAAGGGCTCAACAACCAAAGTTGTCTTATCACCCACTCCACCACTGGAATGTTTATCCACCGCCAGAGGAACAGCAGAAGATAAATCAAGGATATCTCCTGAATTCACCATGGCCAAAGTAAGATCTGTTGTTTCCTGGGGAGTCATACCATTTAGTAAGACAGCCATCGCCCAGGCTGAAGCTTGATAGTCAGGAATTGATCCATCCGTAAACCCTTGGACAAAAAAATCGATCTCCTCTTTCGTTAATTCCTGCCGATCACGTTTCTTGATGATGATATCTACTGCGCGCATTAGAACTCCAAACCTTGTCTATCATAATAAGATGATTTTTGATTATACCGTATCAAGAATAACCCTCATCTAGTTTTTCTTGTTTTTTTCTATGCTTCTTCCCATCCGCTTTGTTATTATTTACTCGAAAAATTCCTGTTACTCCTACTAATACAAATAGGCCGCCAACAACAGTCCAAGGAGTAATCGGTTCCCTTAATATCATCCAACCCAACAGCACAGCTATAACAGGATTGACATAGGCATAAGTTGTAACCAAACTTGTAGGCAGTTGTTGGAGAGCAGTCACAAAAGCCGTAAAAGCCAGGATCGATCCAAACAACACCAGATATCCCCAGGCCAACCAGGCCTCCGTTGTAGGCGTTGGCAATGGTTCCCTGACTATCAGGGCGATCAAAGCAAAAAACAATCCCCCGAATAACTGTTGATAGGCAGAACTGATACCTTTGCTCAAGCTTACAGGTCTTCGGGTCTGGAGGACCAGGCCCGAAGACCAGCAGAAACTGGCCAACAACAAAGCCAGGATAGATAAGATATCAGCCCTTACTCCCGAGGTTAATAACGGTAAACTGAGCACAATAATCCCGCCAAAACCTACAATCAGTGAGCCGATCAACAATAAAGACGGCATCCTTCTATCCAAAATGGACTCAAATAGTGCCACCCAAATTGGCGTGCTGGCAACAACCAGTGCTGCAATAGCTGAGTCGACCCGCTGCTCAGCCAATACAACCAGTCCATTTCCTCCAATCCAGAGCAGGAATCCAGAAGCAATCAATACGCTGAGGTCCATTTTATTTGGGCGAATATCCTTACCTCTCATCACACCCAGGAGCAGCAGAATAACCCCGGCTACCAGAACCCGCAGTCCACCAAACCAGAAGGGTTGAAACCCGGATCCACTCCGGATACCAATCCTGATAGCCAAATAGGTGCTTCCCCATACAAAATATACAATCGTCAGGTTTATCAACCCCGCAGGGGTGATTTTTTTCGTTTCTTCCACATCATTCTCCCAAACAAATAATTCGCGTCTTCTTACTCCAGCAGCATTGCATCTCCAAATGAGTAAAATCGATATCCTTCTTTCATAGCCAGTTGGTAGATCTCAAGGATCTTTTCCCTGCCGGTAAAAGCGCTGACCATCATCACTAAGGTCGATTCAGGAAGGTGAAAGTTAGTCAGCATGCTGTCAACAACCTGGAACTCAAACCCAGGCAGGATGAATAGATCGGTTTTCCCTTTGAAAGGAGCAATGCCAACCCCCAAATCACTATTCCTGGCAGCTGTTTCCAATGTCCTTACCGATGTTGTCCCCACAGCGATGATCCTTCCCCCGGATTTTCTCGTTTGATTGATCTGGGCGGCGGTCTCTTCTGAAACATGACACCATTCCTGATGTATCTTGTGATCCTTGGGGTCATCTTCATGCACAGGGGCAAAGGTATCCAGGCCGATATGCAATGTGACTTTTGCAAGCTGGATCCCTTTTTGTTGGATGCTTTCAATTAGAGTTGGTGTAAAGTGTAAGCCAGCTGTTGGAGCTGCTGCTGAACCGGATTCCCTGGCATATACTGTCTGATAGCGCTCGGGTTGATCAAGATGTTCATGGATATAGGGAGGCAGAGGTACGTGCCCGATCAGATCAAGTATTGGCTCGATCGGATCAAGGAATCTGATCTTCCTTAAAGATCCTCCCAGGTCTTCCTCAACATGAACCTCCGGACCATTATCAATCTGAATCTGTAATACCTGGCCTGATCCCTTTACCACCAACCAATGCTTCCCATACATCCTTCTTTAACGCCCGCAGAAGCAGAAGCTCTGCTTTTCCTCCAGTTGGTATTTTTTTGCCAAATAAGCGAGCCTGGATCACCCGGGTTTGATTGATCACAAGGAGATCATTTTCCCGCAGCAGATCTACAAGTTGGTGAAAACGATAGTGAGCAACCGTCTCCTGTTCCCGGTTATAGACCAGCAACCTGGAAGAATCCCGGGGATAAACGGGATGCTGGGCAATATATTCTTTCGGTAAATCATAAGAAAAATCAGATGTTTTCAACATATCACTTCTTTATTTTTTTATCCAGGATAATAGGATATTGAGAATGATCGTGATCACAACCGAGATCAGAAGTGAAGAGACTAATGGAATCACACAGGTCAAATTTCCACGCTTATACACAAAATCGCCTGGTAAGTTTCCCAGTGAGATATTGAATTTTACAGCCAAAAATAAAAGACCAGCAACAACAAGAAGAATCAACAGCAAAAACAGCCACGATCCGGGCAATGACATCAGATCCATATCTTTCCTCAATTGATCAATCTGGGCTGACTGCGTCTGGAGGAGGTTCCAACCCCAAATGGATATATGCCTGCTGAGTAGCCACCCTGCCTTGGGAGGTTCGCTGCATAAATCCCAACTGGAGTAAATAAGGCTCAACCACATCCATTATCGTATCTGGATCTTCCCGAATCGAGGCTGCTATCGTTTTTAATCCGACTGGTCCGCCCTGGTATTTCACTACAATCGCCTGGAGCACACGCCGATCCATGGAGTCCAAACCTTTATCATCAATTTTCAATAAATCCAGCGCCTGCCTGGAAATTGAGGAGGTGATCATTCCCTCTCCTCTCACCTGGGCAAAATCCCGCACGCGGCGGAGAAATCGCAGAGCAACCCGGGGTGTCCCCCGAGACCGGGAAGCGATCTCATTGATTCCCTCAGACTCAGATGGCACCTCAAGCTGTTCTGCAGCTTGCTGGATGATCTTCTTGACGGCATCGTTTGTGTAATAATCCAGGCGGTATACTGCTCCGAATCGAGCCCGTAATGGAGCTGTGACCAGCGCCAGGCGGGTTGTTGCCCCCACGATCGTAAACCGCGGCAGATTTAACCGGACAGATCGGGCAGAAGGACCTTTTCCAATGATAATATCCAGGGAATAATCTTCCATTGCCGGATAAAGGACTTCTTCAACCGCCCTGCCCAGTCTGTGGATCTCATCAATAAACAGAATATCCCCTTCATTAAGATTTGTCAAGATAGCCGCCAGATCCCCTGCTCTCTCCACTGCTGGACCAGAAGTGATCTTAATATTTACACCCATCTCATTTGCCAGGATGTGAGCCAGGGTGGTTTTTCCCAAACCAGGGGGACCATAAAAAAGCACATGGTCCAGGGCTTCTTCCCGGTGTTGTGCAGCAGAGATCAATATCTCAAGATTTTCCCGGATCGTATCCTGCCCGATCATACCATCGAAAGATTGGGGACGAAGGGCATAATCAAGATGATCGCCCGGTTTCGGATCAGAATCCACCAGGCGGTCTGGTTGTTTGTCATCCATGCCTAAGATTATACCGAAGTAGACCTAAATGCGTAGGAATGTGGGACAAATAGACACCATCAGGATATAATCAGCATCATAACAAAATTGAAAAAATTCTGGAATACGAATTCAGATCTATGGGAGCGAGCCATGAATACAATCTTCGAATCCAGCCATCCCGCTTGTTTCTCATAAATTAACCCGCTTGCGGGATAAAAATACCAATCCCAAGAAATTTCGAGAGCTTGTCCGTGAAGTTTCCGCCTTGCTAGCTTATGAAGCAACTGCCGATCTGGAAATTGCCCCCAAACAGTAGAAACACCTCTTGCTGTGGCAGCTGGGATGGAACTGAAACAACCCATTAGGTCTTGTGCCCATTCTTGCGGTCCGGTCTGGGTATGGTGGAGGGTATCTGGGGTTTAATGCCCAGCGCAGAAGTATGGCATATCGGGCTATATAGGGATGAAAAAACTCTACAACCAGTCCAGTATTACAACAAACTTCCGCTTGAACCGACTGTATCAGTCTGCCTGGTCCTGGATCCTATGCTGGCAACCGGTGGATCCGCTGTAGCAACAGTGGATATATTAAAGAAATGGGGTGTTCAGAAAATCAAGTTCCTCGGCATCCTGGCAGCACCAGAAGGTGTGGATGCTATGCAGAAGGCTCACCCGGATGTTCCCCTTCATCTGGCAGTGATTGATAGCCACTTGAACGATCACGGCTATATCGTCCCGGGATTGGGTGATGCAGGAGATAGACAGTTCGGAACCGGTTAGACCTGCTCATTAAAAAGAAGAGGCTTCGATAATCGAAGCCTCTTTTATTTAAGATTTGATACTAAGCTGCTGCCCGGGTGATCTCAATAAAGGCATCTGCCTTCAGGCTGGCTCCACCTACCAGCGCGCCATCAATATCTGGCTGCTGGAAGTATTCTTTAGCATTTTCAGGCTTTACTGATCCACCATACAGAATACGGACTTTGTCGGCAGCTTCGGGCGAATAAAGAGAAGACACCTCATCCCTGATAAATTCCTTAATGACCTGATTAGCACCCTCAGCAGTCGCAGCTTTGCCAGTGCCTATAGCCCAGACAGGTTCATAGGCAATCATAATATTTCCAAAATCCTCAATACTGACGTTCGTCAAAGCATTCGTTAATTGGCGTTTTACGACTTCGCCTGTTTTTCCGCTTTCATTCTCATCGAGGGTTTCACCTACACAGAGAATTGGTTTTAATCCTACTTTCAAAGCAGCCAAGACTTTCTTATTCACAGCCTCATCCGTGTCCTGGAAATAAGCTCTGCGTTCTGAGTGACCCAGGATGACATATTCTGCGATTTCAGCAACCATTCCCGATGAAACCTCTCCAGTAAAAGCACCTTTTTCTTCCCAATAATGATTCTGAGCACCAAGGGCTATCTTTGATTTCTTAACTAGATCAGAAACTGTAGCCAGCGCAATGAAAGGTGGGCAAATGATACTGTCAACGTTTTCGATACTATCTAATCCCGACATAAGTTCCTTCACCAGCGATATAGAATCCTGGACTGATTTATTCATTTTCCAATTTCCCGCAACACAGGCTCTCCGCATTAATCCTCCATAAAGCTATTCTATTCTGGTTGTAATCTTAATTCTTCTTGAATCCAGACTGGTAAATTTTCGTATTGTTCCAATTCCAGGAGTAAATCCCGGGCCTCTTCAAATCGTTCCTGGGCAAACATGATATCTGATTTTAGCAAGTAAGCTTCCAGCATATCCGGTCGCTCTGCCATTACTTGATCAACCAAACGTTCAGCTACATCAACTCTTCCATTAATAAAGCTTTCCGGGCTTCCAATAAATGGAGCAAATATGAGTCTAATTCAACATCTTGAATATCGGAAAGAACTTCCAATGAAAAATCCTCGAAGGCCGCCTGGAAGACTGCCTCGCTTATTTTATCGGTCAGTTCTTGCTCAGGGATTGGTGAACCAAGCTGTTCTACTTTTAAGAAACTATATGCAGCATAGGTCCAGATATTGATATCCGTCAGCCCTTCACCCAAATCCAGGATGATTTGAGGATTATCCTCTGCTAATTGGTATGCCTTCTGGAACGTTTCTCGAGCCAGTTGAGGACGATCAGCCTCAAGATAGGCCACTCCCAGGGTGTATCGCAGGAAGGGATCCTGCGGGTTTTCCCTGATTTGCTCGTTCAAGATTTTGATCTCATTCAATTCTGGAGCTAATTGGAAGTTTGCTTCCTGGGTCAATGTTTCTGAGGTGATCAAATCCGGACCCGGGACTTCAAGAGCATTCTGGTAAATACTGAACACCAGACAAAACAAAACAAGGGCAGGCGAAGCCATCCACCAAACCCATCCGGGAATGCTTTTTTTCCTCTCTTTATCCCCTTTTTTATCTTTTTCGATGACCTTAGTTTCGGTAAATTCCTTTTCTGCCTGGATGCGCTCAAGGGTCTTTTTCCGGGCATCTTCATGCAGAGCAAGGGTTGGCGCTTCACCTTCGGATGGATGATCCTTAATAAGGAGATCAAAAGCTTTTAAGAAGGCTGCCATCATCTCAGACACTGAGGCATACCTGTCCTCACGTTTCTTTGCCAGAGCTTTTAATATCGCTCGCTCAATTTCCTCATTCAGATCCGGGTTCATATCCCGTGGTAAGGGTAGCGGGCTGTAAATATGATCGTGGATCACTGAAAAAGGTGTGTCTGCCTGGAAGGGAACCTCTCCCACTAAAAGCTCATACATCATCACACCCAGAGAGTAAATATCCGTTCCGCTATCCAGGTTCCCTAAACCTTTAGCTTGTTCAGGTGAAATGTAATGTGGGGTTCCCATCATCATCTGGCCAGATAATGTCGTTTGGCTTGTTTCCGCGATCCTTGCCAACCCGAAATCCGCTAGATAGACGCCACCGGTCTTGTCCAGCAGCACATTGGATGGTTTAACATCCCTGTGGAGTACACCTTCCTGGTGGGCATATGCCAGAGCAGATGAGATCACCCGGAAAATATGACGGGATTCTTTGTAAGTAAGTTTGGATTTTTCCAGGCGGGCTTTTAAGGTTTCGCCTTGAACGTATTTTAGAACCAGGTAAGGACGATCTTCATGTTCAGAAAAGTCGTAAATAGGAACAATATTTGGGTGTTCCAATTTTGCAACAACTTTGGCTTCTCTTTCAAAGCGATCTAAAAATCCTGGGTGCTCCATAAATGCAGGATGGAGAGCTTTTATGGCAACATACCTATCCAGGCTTGGATGGTAGGCCTTAAACACGGTTGCCATTCCTCCCTTGCCAAGTTTCTCTATCAAGCGATAGGGACCAACATTCTCACCTATGATAAACGGCATTTTCCAAGCTCCTTAAAATCCTTCCTGATTATACCTTATTGCCTTTTTTGCCCTTGACCAAACAGGAAACACATTCTCGATTGTAAACTATCCCGGCATCCTGGGAATCCATCTAACAAAACAGTAAAGGAATTTCAAATAAAAAAAGCGAAACCTCATTCCAAATATGAAGTTTCGCTTTTCAATAATCAGCTTTTGATCAATCAGATTCTTCTGTTTTATTTATTCCGTAAATCCCAGCCTTGAGCACTTTCAATGGCAGCAAAGCACATTTGAGGCGTACGGGGCCAAGTTCGATGCCCAAATTTTCCAGAATATCCTCTTTTGATAATTCTCTGATCTCATCGGCACTTTTACCAATGATAGACTCAAGAAGCAAGTCAGCAGAAGCTTGAGAAATTGCACATCCTTCGCCACTGAAGAGAGCTTCCGTGACAAGTCCATTCTCGTCCAGGCGAACATCAATCTGAATATGATCCCCACAGGACGGGTTATCATCTTCATAGGATATATCATTGGGATCCAGGACACCACGAAAGTGAGGATTTTTGTAGCGCTCGATTATTAATTCCCTGTAAAAGTCTTCCATAAATCCTTCCCAATCATTAATCAGGCAAATATTTCTTTCACTCGATGAACCCCATCCACCAGGTGGTCCACTTCTTCTCTTGTATTATACAAATAGAAGCTGGCCCGGGAGGTTGCTGGTAAATTGAACTTCAGATGCAATGGTTGGGCGCAATGATGTCCTGCCCGAATTGCAATTCCTCTACTGTCCAGGATCTGTGCTACATCATGGGCATGGATACCTTTGATATAAAAAGCAACCACTCCCCCTTTCTCTTCGATATCAGGGCCAAGAATATGCAAATCAGGCACCTGGGATAGTTTTTCAATCGCATAGCCCGTTAAACTTCGTTCATGTCTCTCTATTTGATCCATACCAATATCTTGCAGGTAATCAACAGATGCACCAAAACCAATAGCTTCAGCAATCGCAGGTGTTCCCGCTTCAAATTTATGTGGCAAATCATTGGTTTTAAAGGATCGGAGCTCAACGCGTTTGATCATCTCTCCACCACCCAGGAAGGGCGGCATATTTTCTAGCAGCTCTTTCCTTCCGAATAAAGCGCCTATTGCCGTTGGTCCACACATCTTATGGGCTGAAAATGCATAGAAATCAACAGGCAAACTAGAAAGATCAACCCGGAAATGAGGTACAGACTGGGCCCCATCAACCAATGTCACAGCGCCAGCAGATTTAGCATCTTGTAGGATCTCTTGCAGTGGATTAACTGTCCCCAGCACATTGGACATATGCGTAATACCAAGAAGTTTTGGTTCTCTCTTTAATTGCTGCTGGTAGATATCCAGGTCAAGCAGGCCATCAGGAGTCACAGGAATGAAGTCCAGCTCAAGATCGAGTTCACTTGCCAGCATCTGCCAGGGAACGAGGTTAGAATGATGCTCCATTTCGGTCAGCAGGATCAGGTCCCCAGCCTTTAGGAAAGTTCTACCCCAGGTAAATGCCACAAGGTTGATTGATTCAGTTGTGTTTCTGGTGAATATCAGTTCTTCTGAAGATGGAGCATTGATAAAAGCCGCAATCCGCTCACGGGCGGATTCATATGCAAATGTAGCTTCCTCAGCCAGTTTATGGACACCACGATGAATATTTGCGTTGGTATCCTGATAATATGCACTCATGGCATTGATGACTGAACTAGGTTTTTGGCTGGTTGCTGCAGAGTCAAGATAAGTAAGGGGAATCCCTGGATACACTTCTCGTGTTAATACAGGAAAATCCTCTCTGATCTTATTTATGTCATATCCGGTGATTTTCTTGGCAGCCATGGTCTTGCTCCAGCTGTACTATCAGATCAATTTGGAAATATTACGATCTCGCCCGACGTCTTTTCATTGGCTTGCGAATATTTTGGGAACCGAGAGCACACCACAAGACCCTATCGGGTACCATCCATCCATCGGTTAAATATACATTCTTATGAAATTGGACTGCGACTTTCTTATGCCCTTTCTTTACCACAACACCTTCTAACCAATCACGTACGCGATCATCTTCAAAATCATGGTCACAAAGGACCTCAACATGATCTCCAATCTCAAAATCCTTATCATTTGCGGGCGGAGTAGAAAAAGGAACTGATGACAAGATTACCTCCATCTTTGTTGTTAACAAGACAATTCTATCAGGCTTCTTTAAAAAGTGAATAGTAGAGCCTGGTTAAAGTGAAATAATTAATCCAAAAGCCTAGATTTGATAGCTGACCAGACCTCATCCCCTATTTCGGGGATCGAAAACCGCGCCAGGACATCAGTGAAAAAACCCTGGATAACCAGCTGTTCTGCTTCCGGTCTGGGTATACCCCTGGATAGAAGATAAAACAGTTGTTCCTGATCGATCTTTCCAATTGTGGATCCATGAGTGCAGCGAACTTCGTTATTGAGAATCTCAAGCCCAGGAATGGAATCCGATCTCGCTGCCGGGTCCAGAACTAGGTTTCTGTTAGCCTGGTAACCGTCAATATGCTGGGCCCCCGGTGCAACATAGATCATTCCCCGCCAGACAGACCTGCTTGTCCCATTCAAGGCACCCTTAAAGAGCAAGTCACTGGTAGTCCTTGGAGCAAGGTGTCTTTGCAGAGTATTATACGAGAGGTGTTGAGTACGATCGGCAAAGAACAAACCAGATACCCTGCCTTCCGCGCCATTCCCAACCAGATCCAGGGATACAAAATGTTTACAGAGTGCTGATCCCAGAGCACCAATCTCCCATTCCAGCGTACCATCCCTTTCCACCACAGCTTTTTTGTGGCCAAAACTCCAAACACCTGAACCGTAATTTTGCAGTTCAGTAATTTGAAGATTCGCATTTGGACCAACGAAAATTTCCAGGTTCTCTCCAGCCAAAGATTGTTCAGAATCATCATTAGCTGAAATGGTCTCCTGGATGTAGTTCAGAGAAGCTCCCTCTTCCAGGTAGATCAAAGTTTGGAACAAATGAGCTGTTCCTTGCCCGGAAGCTTTACTAATACCAAAAACTGGCTCTTCAACCTGTACGCCTTTTGGTACATAGATAAAAATACCAAATTTAGCAAATGCACCAACTGCTGCTGCGAACTTTCCATCTTTGGGAGATATGACCTTTCCTAATACTTTTTCTACCAGCTCTGAATGGGAGGCAGCCGCCTCACTCAAACTACTCAAGATCACACCCTTTTTCTTGAGCTGGTCAGATTGTTTTACATGCACACCAGCAGCATCAAGTAAGAAGTAGGTTTTTCCCGAGATGACATCTTTGCTGAGAATGCCATATTTATTACCAGAATCCGGGGGGGATTTGATTTGACCATTCGGTAGTTGGATAGTTCCAAAATCCAAACCATTTAGGGAAGTTCTACGCCAGCCTTCATCTTTAATTGTTGGAAATGGCAATTCCTGATACGCGTCCCAGGAATCACTCTTGAATTTCCTAAGGACAGGAGCCATATCCTTGGAATCTAAAACCATTTCACGTGTAAATTTAAATCCCCTCTCAGGTTGTTTTCTCGCCATATTTGTCCTTGATTAACCGATCGATCCTTCCATCTGGAGCTGTATCAAGCGGTTCATTTCAATTGCATATTCCATGGGCAATTCTTTTACAAGAGGTTCTATGAAACCTGAAACCACCATGCTGGTAGCTTCTTCTTCACTCAATCCCCTGCTCATCAAATAAAAGAGTTGTTCTTCTTCCACCTTGGATACAGATGCTTCATGTCCAATATTTACATCCTGCTCATCGACTTCAATATATGGATAAGTGTCTGATCGGGAATGATCATCCAAAAGCAGCGCATCACATACTACATTCGATTTTACGTTTGTATTGCCTTTATTAACTCGCAGCAAACCACGGTAGGAAGCTCGTCCTCCATCCTTACTGATAGATTTTGAGATGATCTTGCTGCTTGTATCGGGAGCCAGGTGAATTACTTTGCCACCGGTATCATGATGCTGACCCTTACCAGAGAACGCCATCGAAAGGATTTCCCCATGAGCTCCTTTACCAACCAGCATACAAGATGGATATTTCATCGTTATCTTGGATCCTAAATTGGCATCGACCCATTCCATCGTGCCGTTTTCTTCTACCTTTGCCCTTTGAGTTACAAGATTATAGACATTATTGGACCAATTCTGAATTGTGGTATATCGAACACGGGCATTTTTCTTGACCATGATCTCTATCACGCCTGAATGGAAGGAGTCGGTAGTATATTGTGGAGCCGTGCAGCCTTCGACATAATGGACTTGAGATCCTTCATCGGCGATAATAATGGTACGTTCAAATTGTCCAATATTAGCTACATTCAACCGGAAATATGCCTGAAGTGGAAGATCCACCTTTAAACCAGGTGGTATATAAACAAATGAACCACCAGACCAAACGGCACTGTTCAGAGCGGCGTATTTATTATCTGTAAATGGAATTATCTTTCCAAAATATTCCCTGAAAAGATCTGGATGTTCCTTCAAACCATCTTCAATACTCTTAAATAATACACCCTGCTCTGCCAGCTGCTCATGAATGCTGTGGTAGATCATTTCTGATTCGTACTGTGCGCCAACCCCAGCCAGGAATTTTTGCTCAGCTTCTGGAATTCCCAGTCGGTCAAAGGTACTTTTTATCGATTCTGGTATATCATCCCAGGATTTTCCTTCTTCATCAGTGGGCTTAACATAATAATAAATGTCATCCAGATCCAGTACAGATAGATCGGGTCCCCAGGTAGGTACGGGTCTTGCCTGGAAATGCTCCAGCGCTTTCAAGCGGAATTTTAACATCCACTCAGGTTCTTCTTTGATCTGGGAGATTTGCCTTACTATATTCTCGTTCAATCCTTTCTGGCTTTTAAAGACATGCACATCAGGATCTTTGAAACCGTACTTATAATCACCAATACTTTGAATTAATTTCTCGTCTGTTGACATGAGAAAAACTCCTGTACAAATAATCTGGGATTTACTGAAAAGAAACCTGTCAGGCAGCTAGCTCTTCCCGAAGCCACTCATACCCTTGTTCTTCAAGTTTAAGAGCCAGTTCAGGTCCACCAGATTGAGCGATCCTGCCATTCAGCATGACATGGACAAAATCAGGTTTGATATAGTTTAAGATTCTTTGATAATGTGTGATCACCAGAACACCATGATTTTCACCGCTGATAGCATTTACTCCATCAGCCACGATTTTTAACGCATCAATATCAAGGCCGGAATCTGTTTCATCAAGAATGGAAAACCGCGGTTCCAACGTGGCCATCTGCAGGATCTCAACCCTTTTTTTCTCACCACCAGAAAATCCATCATTAAGGTACCTGCCCGCAAATGATTGATCCATTTTGAGCAAAGCCATCTTTTCTTTTAGTTTTTTCCTGAAATCAGGGATAGATATGCCTTTATCATCCGGGTCTTTATATTTTCTATGCGCATTGACAGCCGTGCGCAGAAAATTTGCCACAGAAACTCCAGGTACTGCAATCGGATATTGGAAAGCTAAGAATAAGCCCAAACTTGAGCGTTCATTAGGATCGAGGTCCAACAAATTCTTGCCATCAAGAATAGCTTCCCCACTCGTGACGGTGTATTTTGGATGACCCATTAAAGCATAAGCCAGCGTTGATTTACCCGTGCCATTTGGGCCCATGACAGCATGAACTTCACCAGGTTTGATAGTAAGATCCACACCCTTCAATATCTCTGTATCTTCCACATTTACATGTAGATTCTTGATTACTAGTTCAGACATAATAAATTGGCTCCAATTCAATTTTTTGACAAAGCAGATTGTAGCATAATTAATCACCTGCGTCAATATTTTAGATAATTATCATATAAATTATTGACATATGGAGGGTTCAATGATAGACTTTTGGTGATAAATGTAGATTAGTGAAGGCTCTTGATGAGTAATAACACCAGAAATCGAGTACTTCGTTCGCTGCTTCTCAATCAAAAAAGGACAGTAAACGAATTAGCGGAATCCGTGGATATCAATCCCATATCCGTACGCCACCATGTTACAAAATTGGAGGCTGAAGGCTTGATCGTGTCTGAAGAAGAGCGACATGGAGTTGGACGCCCACGCTTGATATTCAGCCTGACACCAAAAGGAATGGAGCAATTCCCGCAGCGTTATTTACAGCTTACAATGAGACTGCTTGAGCAGTTAAAAGCCAGTTTGCCAGAAAAAGTCCTGGGGAATCTGTTCAAGGAAGTTGCAGAGGGAATAGCTAACGACATAACTAATGATATCGATTTAGAGGATCTCAATCTTAAACAACGCCTGGAATTGCTAAAAGAAGTTTTGACTTCAGAAGGATTCATGGTCGATCTCCAGGAAGAAGAAGGTAATATCTATATTGTTGAAGCCAGCTGCCCTTATCATCATGTGGGCGAAGATTACCCGGAGATTTGCGTGGTAGACCAGGAATTGATCGCTCATTTTGTTTCTACAACACCAAAACGGGTTGAATGTATCCTCGATGGTGACAAACAATGCAAATATCTAATAAAAGAGAAAGCAGAAAAGGTTTAGTTTTATGATCGTAGATCAATGGGATTTAGGAAAAGCGGATCGTGGATTGGCTGAGAACCTTCATATAGGTCTGCAGGAAGTTATGGATCCGGAACTGGGAATGAATATTGTCCAGTTGGGTTTGGTCAGGAATGTAACGGTCAAGGATGATGATGCTATGGTGACCATGATCCTGACAACTCCTTTCTGCCCGTATGCACCCCAACTTATGGAAGCTTGCCGAAGCAAAACAGAAGAGGTCCTCGGTATCCCCACAAAGATAGAGATGGGACGTGAGTTCTGGGACCGCTCCATGATGGAAGATGATGCAGTAGATTGGGGTTTATACTAGAACAATACCTAAAACCAGCTCAGCTGTGTTAAAATAGAAAAGACACCTTACCCCTTCCTATTTCCAAGGATGGGGTTTTCTTTAGGTTAGAATAACTGGATATGAAACCATTGCTACAAGTGCTAACAGCAGAAGAGGAAAAGACGATCATCCATGAGGCAATACAACTCCTGGATGATCCCGGGGTTATCGTCTCAAATCCAGAAGGAGTCAAACTCTTATCAGATGCAGGCGCCAAGGTAAATCCTAATTCAATGGCAGTCTCAATTCCGGAAGGACTCATCCACAACGCACTGGCAAGCTGCCCCAAGGAATTCTCCCTCTATAGTCTTAAGGGTGATCCTGCAGTTCGATACGGCAGCGATCTGACATTCTACACTCCAGGATCTTCAACCTTATACATCTTGGATTCCCACACCCAGAGAACCCGTAAAGTACTCACAAATGACCTTGTCCAATATATTCAGCTTGTGGAATCTATACCGGCTATTGATGCCCAAAGTACTGCCATGGTTCCCAGTGATGTTCCTGAGTCAATCCAAGATCTTTACCGCCTCTATATTGCCCTTTGTTATATGACAAAACCAATTGTTACTGGCATATTTCGTAACAAAAGCTGGAAAATAATGAAAGAATTATTGGTAACGGCTGTTGGTGGTGAGCAGAGGCTTTTAGACAAACCACTGGCAATATTCGATATTTGTCCAACTTCTCCCTTAGAGTGGAGCAATACAAGCTGCCAGAACCTTCTTGATAATGCTCGTTCTGGGATACCAATCCAGATAGTATCAATGCCCATGGCTGGAGCCACCTCCCCTGTCACGCTTGCTGGCACAATTGTACAGCATGCAGCAGAATGCCTGAGCGGGATTGTCATTGCTCAGTTAGCCAAAAAAGGAGCTAAGATTGTTTGGGGAGGATCGGCAGCAGTATTTGATATGAAACACAGTACACCGCCAATGGGCTCCTCTGGAACCTGGTTAATTGCTGCTGCCTATGTGCAAATTGGCAGATCACTCGGTCTGCCAACCCAGGCCTATCTGGGAATTTCGGATGCAAAGATTGTTGATGCACAGGCAGGTATGGAGTCCGCAACCGGTGCATTGCTCGGATCCATGGCAGGCACAAATTTGATCTCTGGTGCTGGAATGCTAGCTTACGAGAACAGCCAAAGTCCCGAAAAGTTAATACTGGACTCTGAAATGATCGCTTCTATCAAGCATTTCTCGCAGGGAATCCAATTTCGCGAAAATCCCCTCGCTGTTGATCTCATCAGGGAAGTTGGACATAAGGGGGATTTCATCTCCTCTGAGCATACGTTTAAATGGTTTAAGGAAGAAAACCATTATCCCTCTTTGGTTATAGATCGCCAACCACTTGATCCAGCCGATCAAGGGTATTCCAAATCTGCCTGGTCCAGGGCCAAAGATCTCCGCCAGGAATTACTTGGATCTGCTCCAGCGCCAGCATTACATCCCGACGTACAAATTGAGTTGAAAAAGATCACTACCCAAGCTGCTCGATCGGAGGGAATGGATCTACTACCTCCTCTGCCTGGCTATCCTTAATATCCAAAGGAGAATATATCAATTCCTTTCTCAGAATTCCAGTTTATCCAACAAAATTACCACCATCCCTCAGAACCCTTCCCAAATATACCCAATTATGCTAAACTCTCCCTCGGTCATTCTAAAAATTAACTTTCCGTTTCCTGCGTACTGACCACACTGTCAGGAGACAAACCCGTGGAAAGGAGGATGAGATGCGAGATTACGAACTCGTTATTATCGTTACCCCGGAAATTGATGAAACCGCTACGGCGGAAGTAGTAGATAAAGTAAAAAGCTGGATAACTGATGCTGGGGGATCCATTGAGTCTTTTGAAGAGTGGGGAAGACAAAAATTTGCTTACTTGATCGGCAATAGCAAGGAAGGCCAATATTACCTCTTCAACCTCAAATTAGAGCCAACCGCTGTTGTAAACTTGGAACGCAATTTCCGCTTGCAGGAATCAATTTTGCGTTTCCTGATTATCAACAGGGATGACTGATCGTTATCGATCGGTTACCAGTTCCAGTGACAATCGCCTGGAACCACTTTTCCTGTTTAAGGAGGAAGCTTATGGCCAGAGGTTTGAATAAAGTCTTACTCATCGGCAGATTGGGACAGGATCCTGAAATGCGTTACACACCTTCCGGCAAACCGCTGACAAAATTTCGTATGGCGTCAGATCGGAGCTGGACAACAACCGATGGTGAGAAAAAGAACGAAACGGAATGGTTCAATGTTGTTGCCTGGGGAAAATTGGCTGAAATATGCAACCAGTACTTGAAAAAAGGCAAGCAAGTGTATATTGAAGGACGCTTACACACACGCCGCTGGCAGGACGATGATGGGGCCAATCATTCATCTGTTGAGATTATTACACAGGAAATGATCATGTTAGATAGTCGTCCTGGGGATTCAATGACAGAAGAACCCCCTTCAGAGGATGAGTACCCATTTTAATTTAGATAAGATCGAGAAAATCTTAAGGAGTACCACATGGCAGAAAGAAATCATTATGAACGAGACAGGTATCCACAAGAACGACAATGTAGATTTTGTGGAAATCCCAAAATGAAGATCGACTATAAGGACACCGAGACCCTCAGCAGGTTTGTAAGCGACCATGGAAAGATCCGTTCTCGCCGACAGACTGGAACCTGTGCAAAACATCAGCGCGAGTTAGCTCGTGAGATCAAACGATCACGGCATCTTGCATTGCTTCCTTTTACAGGCGAATCACTTCGTTAATCTATATTATTGATCACAGCAGATAGTAAAAAAGAGTAAACTTATGCCACCACAGAATAAAAAATTTATTGCACAGAAGCAACGAGAAGATCGCCAGAAGCGCATCATTATTATCGCAACCATTTCAGTTCTGGTCATTGTCCTGGGCCTGGTAGCTTATGGAGTTATCGATCGATTTGTGCTCACACCTAAAATTACAATTGTCGAGCTGGAGGGGGAGAAAATCACAGCTGACCAATTTGAAGAGCAGATCCGGTGGAGAAGGCGCAACATGATCATGGATATCGATCAGATGTTGATGACATTCCAGCAGCTGGGAGGTACACCAGAAGTATTTGGTTACTTTGAGCAGCAATTGCTTGTAGCTGTTACCTCGCTTCAACAACCTCTCATGATAGGCCAGGAAGTTCTCAATGCAATCACCCAGGATATTATCCTGGTGGTTGAAGCTGAAAAGATGGGCATCAACATCGATGATGCCCGTATTGACCAGGATATCCAGGAGGCCTTTGGATATTATGCTGGAGGTACACCTACGCCAGCAGTGACCCTGGCTCCCACCAATACGCCAGAAACTACTGATGATCAGGATGGTGAACCGGATCCAACAGCAACACCACTCCTCAAACCTACTGAATACACTGAAGAGCTATTTGAGAACAATTTTGAACAATTCCTGCTCAGTGTCAATGATGTTGGTATCACCGAACAAACCATCCGGGATATTATAAAAATATCCATCATTCGTAATGAGGTCATTGAAATTGTCAGCGCTGATATCTCGCAGGAAGCAGAACACGTCTGGATCCGCCATATTCTGGTCGCTGATGAAGAGACAGCCAATGAAGTTCTTGAGAAATTGGAAAACGGCGAGGATTTCGTCGATCTGGCTGCGGAATACTCATTGGACACCACAAACAAAGATAATGGTGGTGATCTTGATTGGTTCTCCAGAGGCGCCATGGTTGAACCTTTTGAAGAAGCAGCTTTCACCCTGGATGTCGGAGAGATCAGCGATCCTGTTCAAACTGATTTTGGTTGGCATATCCTGGAAAGCCTGGGAAAAGATGATCTGCTTCTCGATCCCTCAGCTTATCAGCAGCTCCGTAATCAAGCGTACACTGACTGGATAACAGAAAAAGAAACTGAATATCAACCTATCATCAATGAAGATTGGAGCAAGTATGTGCCATCTGAACCTGCCCTACCGCAGGATTATCTGGCTTATATTCAATCCATATCTTTAGAGCAGCCCGCTCTTCCACCAGATGTGCCTGTCAGTGAATAATAATTAAAACAAAAAACCTCGCAAGGATTTGCGAGGTTTTTTTACATTTTTTTCCAGGCTTTTTTAGCTTACAGTATCAATCCTTTTCAGAATAGTGCCAGGGTTTTTGAACTAAAAAAAGATCCTGGATGCCTGTAGCAGAGAGGTCCAACAACGCATCCAATGTATCCCTTGAGAAAGTTGCCCCTTCCCCTGTTCCCTGGACTTCAATAAATTCTCCGTCAAGATTCATTATTATATTCAGATCTGCTTCAGCCCGGGAATCCTCGCTGTAATTCAGATCCAGTACCGGTTGACCTTCTACCAGCCCAACACTAATGGCAGCCACGGGAGAAAGAAAAACTTCACCTGGAATTTCATTCATATCGACAAGTGTTTGAATGGCTATTGAAAGGGCGGCATATCCACCGGTTATGGCAGCAGTTCTGGTCCCTCCATCTGCCTGGATAACATCACAATCAACGATCATGGTCCTCTTCCCAATCAGATCCAGGTTAAACGCAGCTCTTAATGATCGTCCAATTATTCTTTTTATTTCCTGAGTTCGGCCGCTCAGCCCCCGGGTTTCTCTCATTACCCTGGTTGACGTTGAACGCGGCAGAAGTGCATACTCTGCAGTTATCCATCCTTGCGTTGATCCTTCCTGATCCATCCAGGCGGGTACGTTATTTTCAACACTAACATTGCACAACACGCGAGTTTTCCCGATAGAGATCAATATTGATCCTTCCGGGAAATCAACATAATCCGGGACAATGCTTACAGGACGGAGCTGATCAAACGCACGTCCATCATTTCTTTCCATTAATTACCTCTTCATATGGAAAAGCGTAATATTGGTTAATGTTCCAGAATCTGGCTCAGGAATAATTTTGTCCGGTCATTCTGGGGATTATTGAACAATCCATCCGGTGTTGTATGCTCCACAACTCTACCAAAATCCATAAAAACAACCTCATCAGCCGCAGAACGGACAAAGCCCATTTCGTGGGACACACAAACCATGGTCATACCTTCCTGGGCAAGATCAAGCATGACATCCAACACTTCCTTGATCATTTCAGGATCGAGGGCGCTGGTGGGTTCATCAAACAGCATGATCTTAGGATCCATCGCCAGAGCCCGGGCAATTGCCACTCGCTGCTGCTGGCCACCAGATAAATTAGATGGATATGAATCAGCTTTTTCAGGTATGCCTACCCTCTTCAATTTTTCCATGGCTATTTCAACAGCTTCATCCTGGGATCTGCCCCGGATGATCTTTTGGGCCAAGGTAACATTTTCAACGGCTGTCAAATGCGGAAAGAGATTGAATAATTGAAAAACCATTCCGATCTCTGCCCGGATCTCATTTATTATTTTTGCTTCTTTTGTAACTCGTTCGCCATCGACCCATATCTCCCCACTCGTAGGTTCTTCCAGGTGATTAATGCACCGTAGAAGAGTGGATTTTCCAGAGCCGCTAGGTCCAATTACAACTACCACTTTTCCGCGACCGATATTCAAGTGATACACCATCAACAGCTTTTATATCGCCGAAATATTTATACAGATCCTTAACTTGAATAATGTAGTCTTGATCAGTCATGGGTTTTTAACCGCCTTTCTATGAACTGTACTACTAAAGACAAAACAACTGTCATGGTCAGATACATCACAGCGAGGGTTACGTAGGATTCCCTAAAACGAAAGGTGCTTCCAGCATATAATCTCGAGACTTGAGTGATGTCTCTGACCGCAAGTACAGACACCAGAGAGGAATCTTTCACCATTGCCACAAAGTCATTTCCCAGTGCGGGCAGGACATTCCGTACAGCCTGGGGCAAAATGACATAACGCATTGCTTGACCATAACTCATACCTAATGATCTGGCAGCTTCCATCTGACCTCTGGCTATTGATTGAATTCCAGCCCGGAATATTTCTGCCAGATATGCTCCATAGGTTACCGCCAGTGCAATTATCGCCCTGGAGTTCATGGGTATATCCTGATTTGTAACTGCAGTAAATATCTTCCCCAAGAAACTCAACCCCTGGTCAGATAACCAGAATCCAAAATTATTAATACTATCAACCAGAACTGGGACACCGACCAAAGCAATGAAAAATATCAATACCAGGATAGGTATACCTCTGATTAATTCCACATAAAGCCTGGCCAAATTATTTACTACTACATTTTTTGAAATACGGCCAAGTCCAGCCAGCAACCCGAACAAGATAGCAAGACCATACGCTATCAAGGTAGTTTTTACCGTAATTACCAAACCCTTCTTAATCAAAATTAAACGCGCTGTTGTATTCTTCGTTTGTTGAAATGACTATGAATGCATAAATAGCGATCAAAATAATAGCAAAAAACCACCACGGGAGATCGCGAAACTTTCTCTTTGAGGAAAAATCCTCAATTTCAATAATTGGTTTTATAGCTTGAGGCTGATCAGTCACTGTCCGCTCCTTCGATATATTAGAAACGGTGTGTGGGAAAATAATCCCCACACACCGTTTGTTCATTCATCACAGAAGTTTTGCTTTCCGTTGGATTGATTACTCCTCGGGGAACAAATCATCGTAAGTGATATCAAAGTCTGGGCCAAAGTATTCCTGGTTGATTTCACCAAGTCTACCACTAGTTGCTAATGCACCAATGGCCAGATCAACTGGTTCAACCAAGTCACTACCCAGAGGGTAAATGAATCCCAGCACATCACTGGACATGGAAGGTCCAATGATCTTCAAGACATCAGCGTTCGCACCCTGGTAACCAAGACCGGCAACCTCGTCAATCATCACTGCATCGATGTCACCTGCAATCAAAGCTTGAACTGCAAACGGGAACTGCTCAAAAGCCTGAATGCGTTCAGCAGCTAGGTAGTTAAGTGCTGTTTCGTAGTTTGTGGTTCCAGTCTGGGTCCCCAATTTCAAATCTTCATCGGCTACAATATCTTCGATGGTTTCAAAACGATCCTCGTCGATACGAACCAACAGGCGCTGTTCGATTGAAACGTATCCTACAGAGAAGTCAACGAGTTCTGCTCTTTCCTCTGTAATTGTGATGCCGTCACCAGCTGCGTCATATTGACCATCAGATACGGCCTGGATCATGCCTTCCCAGGATGCTTCAACAAATTCCGGGGTGCAGTTGAGCAAGGCGCAGATCTCATTCCACACATCATAGTCCCAACCAGCAGGTTCACCGGTATCAGGATCAATGTAGTTAAAAGGCAGATAGGCATTTTCAACGGCTACTGTGACTACTCTTCCAGCAAGGTCTGGAAGTGCAACTTCTTCAACTTCCTCTACCACCGGTAAGGTGGCAATGTCACCGGCGATAATGCCAGCTGCCAGAGCATCAACCTCAGCCATAAGATCAGCGGGGATCTCTGCGCCGCCGTAACCCAGGCCAACACCACCATTCTCAAGGGTGCCCAGGTAATTGCCGCCAGCGAAGGATCCATCCATAACAGCCTGAATGGTCTCATAGACATAAACGTCCATATTCTTCAGAACACTGGCCAAAATCATATCGGACTGATTGGCATACTGTACGGACCAATCATTGTCAACACCGATAACCATACCGGTGCCGCGCTCTTCCAGAACTGCGATGGTTCCAGCACCTACAGGACCAGCGACAGGCATGATGATGTCTGCGCCTTCGTCCAGCAGAGATTCGCCCAGGGTGCGGCCGTCATCGGTGCTTTCGAAGTTCCCTGCAAAGAGTCCGTCCTGTGCTGCAGGATCCCAGCCCAGAGCCTCTACTGCTGTTCCGTTAACTTCATTGTAGTATTCAACACCCAATACAAAGCCGTCCATGAAGATGGCAACGGGTGGAATATTGATGCCGCCGTAGGTGGCAACAATGCCGGTCTCAGTCATACCAGCAGCCAGGTAGCCAGCCATGAAGGCGGACTCATTGACTGCAAACCCGGAGCCATACAGATTGTCTGACGCCAGATAGTCGACATCAACAATGCCAAAGGCCTGGTCGGGGTTCGCGCCAGCAGCTGCGGCTGTGGCATCACCCAGCAGGAAGCCGACGGCCATGATCAAATCGCAGCCTTCCTCGAGGAAAGCGTTGATGTTGGCTTCATAATCAGTCTGCTGTTGGGATTCGAGGTATTTGGCTTCAATGCCGAGGTCTGCAACGGCGTCTTCCATGCCTTTCCAGGCAGTGGCGTTGAAAGATTTGTCGTCAATGCCGCCGACGTCGGTGACCTGACAGGCCAAAAATGTGTCTTCTACTACGACAGGCTCATCTACTACTACTGGTTCTTCTGCTGGAGCGCAAGCTCCAAGAAGAACCCCGGTAATAAGTAGAAAAACCAATAGAACAGATAGCTTCTTCATACTAATTCCTCCTTAAGGTTAATGGATGGGTCTAGAACATCTTCATTATATACCAATTTTGCCTCCTTATATTTTCTTTTCTATCCTCCTTTTGTTTCCATAGAACAAAAAATCCCCGGATTCGACCGGGGATGCCTTGTTGAAAAATGACGGGTTATTGTATGCACACACCGTCTCCGGTCAGAGGAGATTTATCATAGACTTATGATGAGGTGTACGCAGACAATAAATATTCATGCCATAAATCCTAACATCATATACATAACGTGTCAAGAAAATTTCTCTCTTAAATACTCGACAACTTTATTATCGATCAAATTTTCATCACCTTTCCAACGTTCTTCAAGGTTTTCTTCTCCAACCAGAGCCTTTAAAGCTGTGATAGTAGCTTCACTGATCAATCCGTTTTTCTCATCTTTAAAGTGGCCAGTTTTTTTCATGATCCCTTGCAGTTCCCGGACAACACTATCAAGAGGAACCAGATCTGCAGGATCCACATCACCAAAAAATAAATGGTGATTCTCGGTAAGCTGTCTTAACTTGAGAATTGGATAAGGGTGATCATCTACACGTAAATCGAGGTAGCGGTCATTATCTCCTCCGTACCCTCCCTTCTCTCTTACTACCAGCAATCCAGCTGCCTGCCGGCCCCTTTTGTCTCCGCCAGCTTCCTGTCCTGCTTCAAGGGCTGAGACCAACCAATCCGCCAGCTCCCCATCTCCACAACGTGCTTCTTCGAATTTTTGAGCCATAGCCTCAACTGTGCCTGGCACCAGGATATTCCCCTGGCAGGCATATCCTTCTCCTACGATATGCCCGGCCCAATCATGGCATTCTTTTCCAGTGAAAGAAGCAGCCTTCCCGTCTTTATCAACAACGCCTACTTGTCTTTGGTCTTTATTCTCATCGTTGTTAATTAGCTGTTGAATAGTTTCTTCTGCTGATAAACCTTCCTGCATCAGCTCCAATCCCCGGAAACCGTACGTTACATTTGCATAGGATTGAGTGGCGACAGCACCGGCGTTTGCCCTGGCCCAGGATACAACTGCCGCTGCGGCTAAAAATTTAGACTGGACTGCAACTCCCCACTCACTTTTATGGGGATCGAAAGCAACGATGGAAAATGTATGAATAAGTTTATCCACTGATGATACTCTCCCAAGTTTTTTAGATTAATTCAAGACTTTGAAATAGGCCTTACAGGTGGAACCTTCTTTTTCAATCCCAGATGTAATCAACTCAAGCATGTCATTTTGAGCAATCAAATTGATTAAAGCTTCCAGCAGACTCGGAATCGGGCATAAGGTTCCTTTAACTTCCGCCCCACCTACACCTTTTGGACAAATACGGCAGGTTTGTCCCGAAATTAACAATACAACCTGGTCATCACCTGTTTCTTGCAGGTCATATTCTCCAACCATACTCAGAATCTTGTTGATGTACAAGATCAAGTTCTTAATGACTTCCGCCTTCGATCTACCAGGTACGTTTCCCATATCTGGAAGGATTTCCTTCGCATCAAGGTAGGCATATAAGTATTCAGCTGCTCGTTTGGCCACAATATTGATCGATCCCTGATTTAGCATTCCCAGTTCACCTAACCCGCCAAAAAAAGCAGCAAAAAACGAATGGTAAGGGTTTAAGTCCCTTTCAAGAACCACTTTTTTCATGTCTGCCATTCTGTTCTCCTTGAAGCTGCAAACTTTCTAAAAATCTAAAGAATTTCTCTAAGTTTTTCTATACAGTTTTTACATTCATAAAATAACATACCAAGTCGGACTTCCTTTTCAACAAGGGCTACCAATATAGCAAATTCACCAATGCTCCGAATTAGGATAAACCCATTTGTTCCTTCTATTAGTACACGTGTCATTTCTCCTCTATCCAATTCTTCTCCACTTCGGGAACTGATAGAAAGTATTGCTGCCCCCATGGCACCTATGCGGTCTTCCTCAACATTTTTTGGAAGCCTGGAAGCAATCACTAAGCCATCCGTGCTGACAACAGCAGTTGCCTGAACATGCGGTACATTCCGTTCAAATGTATTTAAGATCACATCCAATTGGGCAGAAGTTGTTAAAACCATAAGAACACTCCAAATATGAGAAAAAAAATACCTTCTTCGAAGAGGATCCCCTCTTCGAAATCAATTATAAACCCAACTCTGTGGATTAACCTTTAAATAAATAAAAGAACAAAGTGTTTCTTAAATATATTAGTAAAAGATCAGAGATTGAACCTGTTGTTCAATCTCTGTGAAGACGTTTTGAATATACCTGGAACTTCAGTATCCAGGCTGGATCAGGAATCAATGACCTCATCAACTTCATCCAATTTCAGGCTCAATACTTGACTGGATGAATCTGAGGACATAATTATGCCATATATGATATCCGCTACCTGCACAGTGTTCCGGTTATGGGTAATTACAATAAATTGGGTTTCTGAACTTAATTCTCGGACCAGCTTTCTGAATCTGGCAACATTTGATTCATCAAGCATTGCATCCACCTCATCCAGGACGCAGAAGGGTGTAGGTGATATTCTGAGCAGAGAAAAGATCAAGGCTGCAGCTATCAAACTTCTTTCACCACCGGACAGCAACGACAACCCTTGTGTCCTGCGTCCCGGCAAACGAACATTGATATCCACACCAGATCCTGTTAGATCATCTGGGTCTGAGAGGATTAACTGACCTTTTCCACCACCAAATAATTGAGTGAAGATATCCTTAAATTCAATTGCTACTGCATCAAAGGTTTTTCTAAACTCGCGTTCCATTAAGACATCCAGTTCAGCTATCACTTCTTTTAAGTCTGCCTCAGCCTTTCTCAGGTCCACTAGCTGTTCGGTCAGAAAATCATGCCGTTCATTGACTTCCCGATATTCGTGTTGGGCTTCTGGATTGATAGCTCCCAGGCGTTTCAATTGGGCTCTTTGTTCACGTATAGTGCCTCCCAGATCTTTTGGTATATCTTTTACCACCGGGAGCTTTTGAACATAACCTTCCAGAGGCAGCGGGGTAGGTCCTGAGATATCTTCGTTATATTCCAGTTCCACCAGGCCAATATCCTCTTTGATTCGTTCCTGGATTGATTCCAGCTTTTCCCTGTTTCTGGTGAAATTGATATCGGACTGGGCATATGTACGCTCAGATTGATTCAATATTCGCCTCGCCTCCGCTTCTTTGATCTGTAATTCGCGCTGCTCTTCTTCATCCTTGCTCAACTCAAGATCTGTTTCATCAATTAAATTTCTTAATTCCGTAATTTCCTGTTGAATTGTTTTCTCTCCATCCTCCAGAAAATTAGATTCTTCTTTCAGCTTTTTGATTTGCTCCTGATATTCCGAACTTAATGTTGAATTCGTTCTGAGCCTGGAATCCGCATCAGACCAGGCCCTTTCTCTTTCATCCACGCGCTGATTGACATCTTGCAGGGCTCTTTGAGCAACCGCTACCTGAGTTTCCCAATGAGCTAGTTGTTCCCGTTCATCATCAAGAGCAAACCCGCTCAGAACACTGGTCGATTTTGAGGCTCGTTCCTGGGAAAGCGTAATATCAGTTTGGATCTTTTCCAGATCACCCTTCAATTGGAGACTCTCTTTTTCCGCTTCCAAGATTTCATTTAAGAGGAGTTGATGCTGGGCTGATTCCCATTCAACCCGTTGTTCAGCCTCATTTCTTTCAAGAGAACTCTGACGGAATTTTCCATCTATCTTATCGACAGCTTGCTTTGCTTCCGAGAGTTTTGCCTTAAGGCTGCTCTCTTCCCCGGAAATTTCGGATAGCTTCTTATCGACCTTGGTAAGGCTATCTTCCAATTCCGTTATTTCTCTGGCTGCGGATGTGATCTTTTCCTGCCAATTTTTTGTCTGGCGTGATCGGCTCAGAACTCCCGCCTGTCCTTCATTTCCAGCAACAATTTCTCCGGTTGTGTGGAAAACTTCGCCCTTCAATGTCACAGCTTTTGTACCGGGTGGTTGATTCCGTAGTACCCGATTTAGATCTTTCTTATCTTTCAGAATAAACACTCGGCCCAGCAACAGCTCGATCGCAGGACGATATTTTGGAGGAGCTTTAACCAGATCTGCCGCAATCCCCAGTAATCCTGGAATATTTCCATCCAATTTTGGGCGTTCAAGAGCCACCAACCGATTTAATGGCAGCAAAACACCTTTAGTCGTTTCCTTCAGCAGTATCTCAAGAGCTTTATCTGTTACTTTTTCCTCTTCGAGGATAACCGCATCCAAATAGTCTCCTAACACCGCAGCGATGGATTTCTCAAATTCTTCTTGAACCTCCAGGAAATTACTGACAGTTCCCAGAGCTCCAGACAGTTTCCCATCACGTGATTTGGTCAATAATAATTTGGCACCTTCAGCATATCCTGCAAGTTTCTGCTCGGATTGCTGGAGAACCAACAGCTCTGCTGTTAATTTGCTGTATTCAGTTTTATTCTGAGAAAGCTGAAGATAAAGATCCTGGCGGATCTTGTTCCCTTCCTCTTTTTCTACCAGGATCTTATCTAATTCTGTTTCAATCCTTGTTTTCGCTCCACTTTCCTGATCGAATTCGCCCTTGACTTTTAAGTACTCTTCATGAAGGGTCTCAAAGATCTTCTTGGCTTCCTGGACTTTTTCTTCAGCCGATTGAACACGTTCTCTCCTTTTATTGATCTGATCTGTTCGGTCAGCCAATTGGGATCGAAGTCTGATCTGTTGATTTGTGAACTCATTCAAATCCTTCTGAGCTGTTGTTGCTTCCTTTTCAATAGCTCCCATCCGGGATCTTTTTTCATCCAAAGTCTTTTTGGCCTGGTCTGTTTTCCGCTGGAACTCTGCCAGGTTTGCTTTATCTGATGTCAAATCATTCCGGGAATGATCAAGGCGTTCTCGGGTAAGTACTGTTTGTTCCTCAAGTCTTACTCGTTCTGTTTCCAGATCCTGGATCCTTATTTCCAGCGAACGTATTCGTTCCTCTACAACTGCACGTTCCCGGCTGATATTCTCTTTTTGATTATGATGCTCAGATAATTCTCGGTGCCAAGTGTTCAAGCGCGAACGCTGGCTCTGCACTCGAGCTTGATTTTCAGATAGATCCCGGTCAAAATCCGCCTGATTCCTGCGAGATTGATCCAACTCTATCCGGTATTTGGCTTCCTCGTTTTTTGCTTTATTTAAATCATCCTGAACCCGGGCCCAATGGTAACCATACCATTCCTGAAGCAGGACGCGAAGTCAGCTTTTACCTGATCATACTGCTCCGCTCGGACCGCTTGGCGCTGCAGACTTTTCAATCGGGGTCTTAATTCAGAAAGAATATCCTCTACACGATCCAGGTTGCGATGGGTCTTCTCCAATCGCCTTTCCGCATCTGCTTTTCTTGATCGATACAGTCCGATGCCAGCAGCTTCTTCAAAAAGCATCCGCCTTTCTTCGGCTTTAAGGGAAAGGGCAGCATCGACGAGGCCCTGTCCGATTATTGTATAAGTCCGATCCGCCAAACCAGATTGACCCAGCAGCTCATACACATCCCTCAAGAGCACTTGCTGTCCGTTCAAGAGATATTCGTTTTTTCCATCCCGGAATGCGCGCCGTGTAATAGACACTTCAGAAAAATCGATTGGAAGCCAACCATCACTGTTATCAAATGTGATTGTAACCGCTGCCATGCCTGCCCTGGGACGTTGCTCAGACCCAGAAAAGATCATATCCAGGGTTTTCTTTCCACGCAGCAGCTTATAGGATTGTTCCCCAAGCACCCAGCGAACCGCATCTGCGATATTGGACTTCCCAGATCCATTGGGGCCAACGATTACTGTGATTTCATCTGCAAACTCAAAATTAGTTTTGCTCGCAAAGGTCTTGAACCCATTTAATTCAATCGATTTTAATCGCATGAAACCTCAGTTACCTTCATTCTTTTGATTATTTAATTCGGGACAGTTTTTCCAATGCTTCCTGGGCCGCTAATTTTGATGCTTCCCGCTTACTGTTACCGTTCCAACACCAGACACAATCCCGTTCACACTGACATTAACCTCAAAAATTTTCTCATGGTCAGGACCAGATTCACTGATAGTCTGATATACAGGCGGTTCCATTCCTCGGGCCTGGGTCCATTCCTGGAGCATACTTTTCGGATCACGGGGGTGACCGTCCTCCAATATATCTTCAATCAGCTTCCTGGATAAAAGGCTCAAAGAAATCTTCAACCGCTTTGATCCCCTGATCGAGATATATTCCACCGATCAAGGCTTCAAAACCCGCACAAAGAATGCCCGCCGCGATCTGCCTCCAGATACTATCTCACCCTGACCCAGCCTCATTGCCCTGCCAAGATCGATTTTACGGGCAAAATCAGCCAGCTGTTCTGTCCTCACCAGGGCTGTTCTCAACATGGTCAAATCCCCTCGGTCATTTCTGGATAATGGTTGTAGAGCCAGGCGGCAACTATAAAATCCAGTACAGCATCGCCCAGGAACTCCAGACGTTCGTTATCTTCAAGTGCATCTGGATTTTCGTTGATGTAAGAACGATGGGTCAAAGCCCGGGTTAATAACGCAATGTTCATAAAACCCAGTCCAACTCTTTGATTGAATTCTAGGGGAGTTTCCTAATTTTCTGACCCATGACCTGATCCATGACCTGCTCCGTCGAACTCAGGGTCAGCCAAACTCTTCAATGTAGTATCAAGAATTTCGCTGTCCATCAGTTCCATTTCTTCTAGTCGGTAAGATTTTATTATACCCAATGGCATCAAGATAGGCAACGGTTCAACCGTTTTTCAATCCATGGCCGGTGATGATACAGACAATCGGTTCGGCTGCTGATTGTTGAACTTGCTCTAACGGCATCCCACACCAAGGCTGATGTCATTTCCGCATATATAGCCAAGATCAGCTAACGCTCATGACCTCTTAGAATATCAGATTCCTCAACCACTTATGAACGATCCGCCGCTGTGGCGCACTGCTTTGAGAACCTCATTCACCATGAAATGGATCCGATATGCTACGCCATCAGCCAATGTCTTTCCTTCAGATACAGTATCAATTTTCAGGCTGTCTGCCTGAAATGCTTCATACAGAGGAGCACAAACCGCTGCCTGGACACCGACCAGTCTTGGAAGCTGGGAGATCGACTCCTGCCTTTAACAAAGCCTGGAATCCCAGCCAAATTCCAAGCAGTAAACTACCATGACCAACCGGTACGAGCACTGTTCCAGGAGCATCTCCAATATTGTTCATATAATTCATAGGCTATGCGTAGCTATACCTGCTGTTCCGTGAGGTAGATAGGCATGGACGGCATACACCGCTCCCTGATCGACCTCTTGCAGACTGCTTCTGCCGCTTTGGACCGGGGACCGGGTACAGGAATCACTTCCGATCCATAACTCTCGATCTGTGCCTTTTTGGACCAGAGGCAGAATCAGGAATAAATACTTTTCCCCGAATACCAGCCCTGAGGCATAGGCCGCAAAAGATGCTCCCGCATTCCCGGAGGAATCCTCTACTGCTTCATGAATACCAGCTGCCATCAGCCAACTCAGCAATACCGCTGATCCACGATCCTTGAATGAGCCGGTTGGGTTCTGGCTTTCCAGTTTAAAACCAACCTTCTTTCCTTTGACATTGCCCAAACGAGGGGTGTATTCCCCTCACCCAAACTGATCACTGGGCTCCATCAGGGAGGGAAAATCCAGAACGTATCGCCAAATTCCAGGAAGACCCGGCTCAATCTTTTCAGTTGCAAAGTCAAGCCCAGTTGTGAAACCATATAAACCTTTGCAATCTGGGCAGCGATGGGGAAAAGTTTTCAACTGGAAAAGATGTATGACATACCCGGCATCGGATCATGCGCATCCTTGCTTTATTATGATATTGCCTATACGCAATTTTCTAAATCATTAACCGCCGCTAACATGAGGAAAAAATGCTATCTCTGCCTGATCGGGGATGATCGCCTCTTCCCCCGTGAAAACCTGATTAACCGAACCAAGCATATTTCTCACTGTGGGTGCTGCGGCAGGGTACAAATCGATCAATTTACTTTTTTCAGATCACTAACGGATGAGCCATCCGGTAGGCTTAGCTCCAGCTCTTTTTTGCCGACCCGAGCCCGAATGGTGGAAAAGAAGAACATCCTAACAGATATCATTTGCCTTTACTCATTTCAGAATTATCCGTTTTCCATGAAATTTGAATATCATATTTGGTGAAATTATACCGTAAGCAGCCCCTCTCATTGAAGTGATTAGCCACAATCAGGAAAGTACCCCCGTGTTATAATGCTCTCGATGGAAAAGAACCTTGAGAAATGGCAAAACGGTCTATCCAAAACACGAAAATCGGCCTTTGGAAAAATCGCTACTTTTTTTGGTGCCAGTGAGATCGATAACGATACCTGGGAGAAGCTGGAAGATCCTCTCCATTCAATCGGATCTCGGAGCACAAACCAGCCTGGAGATCATTGATCAGCTAAAATCCCGCACTGAAAAAATCGGAATCATCCATTCTGAGGAACTTAGCAGTTTGATAATTGACGAATTGACTTCCCGGTTGACCACTCCTCCAGAAAACATAATAAAGGAAAAACCTCAAGTGATCCTGATCGCGGGAGTGAATGGATCAGGAAAAACAACCACTATTGCAAAATTAGGAAAATTCTATCAGGATCAAGGATTCAATATCCAATTCATCGCCGCTGATACGTACCGGGCTGCAGCAGTGGAGCAGCTGCAGATCTGGGGCGAACGATTGAATATACCTGTCACTGCAGGCCAGCAAAATGGGGACCCAGGCGCAGTCGTTTATGATGGGATTCAATCCGCTATATCCAGGAATAAGGACCTGGTATTATCGATACCGCCGGCCGACTACATACCCGCTACAACCTTATGGAAGAGCTTAAAAAGGTTCATCGTGTCGCTGGTAAGGCCTTTCCCTGTGCCCCACATCACTGCTGGCTGGTCGTGGATGCAACAACCGGTCAAAATGCTATACATCAGGCAGAATCTTTCAATCAAGCAATACCCCTTGATGGTATTGTTCTAGCCAAATTGGATTCATCAGCAAAAGGTGGAATGGCATTTGCAATCCAGGACAAACTGGGCTTACCGATACTATTTGCAGGACTGGGTGAAAGCTCGGATGACCTGGTTCCGTTTGATCCCGAATCATTTGTAACAGTTTAATTCACCAGGAATGAGGATATGATGCAACAAAAATTAAAAAGGTATCAAAAAGATTTTGAAATATCATATTGCCTGGGTGTCTACCCGACCCTGGAGTTGATCAATATTCGGCCGGATTCTGTGCAGGCAGTCCTGCTGCATTCCAAAGGTTCCTTTAATGAGGGGATAGAGAAGATCCGCCTGCTGGCGGGGAATATGCAAATCGAGATCATAGAAAATGATCGGCTTGTTGAAAAACTGGCCGTACGAGGAAATACCTATGCAATCGGGGTCTTTAAGAAATTCTATTCAGAGTTGGACCCCACACTTAATCATCTGGTTCTGGTTAACCCATCCAGCATGGGAAACCTTGGAACAATCATGCGCACAATGTTGGGTTTTGATTTCAAAGATCTGGCCATGATCGAACCCACCTCAGACCCCTTTGATCCAAAAGTGATCCGGGCCTCGATGGGAGCAATTTTCCACTTACAATTTCAGAGGTTTCGATCCTTCACAGATTACTGGGGCTCCCAAAAAACATACGATCTATCCATTGATGACCGATGGTAAAATAGCCCTCCGGATGTGAATCTCAACACGCCTGAGCTCTGGTATTTGGTGGCGAAGCAGCTGGCTTGGGAATGAATATCATCAGTTTGGAACCAGTCTCAGGATCCCCCAGGCAGATGTCGTGGATTCATTGAATCTGGCCCAATCAGTTGGGATAGCACTTTATCAATTCTGGGTGAAAAATAACCCATAAAAACTTAAGAAGCATCCCAATTCAGGGATCAGAAAACGGAGAATATCTATGGAATCATTAACCAGCATCCTTGTAGAAAGTCAGAAGAAGATCCAGAATTTACTGGAGCGTCTTTGACGTAGCCGGAAAACAAACTCTGATTGAAAAATTGAGAAAGGAATCCCAGGCAACAGATTTATGGGATAACCAGAATCGAGCCAAGAAGATCATGAAAACCCTGGCAAACCTGGAGGATGAATTAGCAAGGCTGGGTAACCCTTGAAGAGCGCCTTGATGATGCTATGGAATTAGCAGCAATGGCTGATGAAAGCCTAGAAGATGACCTTCAGAAGGAAGTCCTTGCCCTTCAGGAAGAAATCGAAAAAAGAGAATTTGATGCCATGCTATCAGGAGAATACGATCGGGGAGATGCCCTGCTCGCCATCCATGCTGGTGCAGGGGGGAATGACGCCCAGGATTGGGCAGAAATGGTTCAGCGTATGTACCTCCGATGGGCAGAAAAAAGAGGTTTTAAAGCAGAAACCTTGGATCTTACACCGGGCGAAGAAGCCGGAATAAAAAGCACAACTATCTCGATCAACGGGCTCTATGCCTACGGTTATCTGCGATCAGAAAAAGGTGTCCACCGTCTGGTGCGGATCTCTCCTTTTGATTCATCAAACCGAAGGCACACTTCATTCGTATTGGTAGAAATCCTCCCTCAGGTTGATGATGATAATGATATCGATATCAATCCCAATGACCTGAGGATCGACACTTTCCGATCCGGAGGTGCAGGCGGCCAGAGTGTACAAAAAAATGATACCGCGGTCCGTATCACCCATATCCCTACCGGAATTGTTGCCAGCTGTCAAAATGAACGCTCTCAAACTCAGAATCGAGAAATGGCCCTGAAAGTGCTTAAAGGCCGGCTGCTGGCGTTGAAACAGCAAGAAAGAAAAGGAAAAATCGAAGAGCTGCGGGGGGAATACCAGAAAGCAGAATGGGGCAGTCAAATCCGTTCCTATGTACTGCATCCGTATCATATGGTCAAAGATCACCGCACAGATTTTGAAATGGGTAATACTGAAGCTGTTCTGGATGGAGAACTGGATCCTTTTATTGAGAGCTTATTTGAGAATGACTCTGGGAGAGTAAAAACCATAACTGATTCAGTCAAACTGGTGTTATTTATAGATAATAACCAAGAAATGATAAGCCCTTTATTGTGATTCCTATTTAATGTCAGGAGGAGGGTCCCGATGGCTAAAAAGATCGGGAAGGTCCTAGTTGGCATAGTCATTATTTTAGTGTTCCTGGGAGCGATCACTGCCCTCATCGCCCCTCCTCTTATCCGTAGAACCGCATTGAAATCCTTTCCCGTAGTTGACGGAGAGATCCAGATCAATGGCCTGGACAGCTAGGTCAGGATTTACCGGGATGGCTATGGAATTCCCCAGATCTATGCGACCACTCACCATGACCTGTTTTTCGGCCAGGGATATGTCCATGCCCAGGACCGGTTCTGGCAGATGGATTTTTGGCGCCATATGGGAGCAGGCAGGCTGGCCGAACTAGTTGGGAAACCCATGCTGGAAACAGATAAATTTCTTAGAACCCTGGGATGGGAAAGAGTTGCCCGACAGGAACTGGATCTACTAGGTCCTGACTGAGCTGGCTGTTCTGGATGCATATTCAGCAGGAGTTAATGCTATATCTCGGAAAGAGAAGGATCAAATTTGAGTCTGGAATATCTCTTTCTGGGTGTAATAAATCCGGATTATGAAGCTCCCCATGGACACCTATAAATAGCCTGACCTGGGGAAAAGCGATGGCCTGGGATCTACGCGCCAATCTGGATTCAGAGATCGATCGGGCCAAATTGCTGAAGACCCTACCTAGCAATCAGATAGAGTTCATCTATCCACCATACCCAGAAGATCATCCCTATATCGTACCCGGACCTTCAATCGAAGATGATTCTGAAGATCAAGGATATGATCACCCAGATCTCACCCCTTTATATCTATCCGAATCCATCTGGTTGGAAGTTATCAAATCAATGGAATCCATTCAAAGCCTCGGAGCAGATCTGGACCAGATCACCGGGGGAGGTCAGGAAGGGATTGGTTCAAATAGCTGGGCCATCAGCGGAGACCTGACCGATACCGGAAAACCCTATCTGGTGAATGATCCCCACCTTGGATCCCAGATGCCGTCTATCTGGTATGAGGTTGGCCTGCACTGCCTGGAAAAAACCGAGGACTGTCAGATGGATGTGACTGGGTTCTCTTTTGCCGGTGTTCCTGGTGTTGTGATCGGGCATAATGATCGTATTGCCTGGGGTTTAACCAATGTGGGTCCAGATGTGATGGATCTCTATATCGAAAAGATCAATCCTGACCATCCCACTCAGTACCTGACACCTGATGGCTGGGTAGAAATGGAATCGATCGTAGAAGTGATCCAGATCGCCGGTGGATGATCCTATCGAACACCAGGTCTACCTGACCAGCCATGGACCGGTCATCGGATGCTGTTTATGGTCTGGATGATTTTGACCAAGCAACCGGACTGGCAATCCCTGAAAACTACGCTCTGGCCTTAAGGTGGACCGCCCTGGAGCCCAGCTGTGTCTTCTGCGCCATGTGGGAGATCAATCTGGCCGAGAACTGGGAAGAATTCCGGCAAGCAGCATCCCATTTCGCTGTCCCCCAGAATTGATCTATGCAGATATGGAAGGAAATATTGGCTACCAGATGCCCGGGAATATCCCTATCCGCGTGGAAGGCCATGACGGCATGCTCCCTGTACCAGGATGGAATGGGGATTATGATTGGCAGGGCTATATCCCCTTTGAAGAACTGCCCTATTCTTTAACCCCCCCTCAGGATATATTGTTACCGCCAATAATGCAGTAGTGGGTCCAGATTATCCTTACCTGATCACAGAAGAATGGAACCGCGGCTTCCGAGCTCAGCGGATTGTCAACATGCTGGACGAAGCTCCCAAACCGATTGGCATCGCAATGATTAAAGCCATGCAAGGGGATAATTATGACCAGATGGCTCCTGTGCTTGTCCCAGAGATAATGAAACTTGATTTTTCAGACCCGGATCTGACAGCTGCCCAGGATATCCTCAGTAGGCTGGGATTTTCAGGCAGATCTGGATTCAGCACCTGCAGCCCTTTTCATGACTTTTTGGCAGAACCTGATAGACAACACCTTACAGGACAATCTGCCTGATGATTTCAATGTCGGAGTTGGTTCAACCAGCAAAGAAATCATTCGCCAGCTTGTCACTCAACCTGAGAATCCCTGGTGGAATGATTCTTCAACACCAGAAAGGGAAATCATGGATGATATATTCAACTTGACTTTTGAAGAATCCTACCGTGAACTTAAAAAGGATTGGGAAGGATCCCACCGCCTGGCAATGGGGAGAACTTCATACTATCACTTTCCAAAATCAGGTCATGAGCAGTTTCCCATTTGTCAATAATTTTTTAATCGCGGACCCTTTCCAACCGCTGGCGGCAACGAAATCGTCAATGCTACTGGCTGGGACCCTGACAATCCGTACGTGGTCGATTGGCTGCCATCCATGCGGATGATCGTCAACCTTAATAATTTATCAACTCACTCAGTATTCATACAACCGGCCAATCCGGCCATGCCTACCACCCTCACTACATCGATATGGCAGATCTATGGCGCAATATCTACTACCACCCCATGCTCTGGGATAACGATCACATCCAGCGTCAGGCAGAATCGCTACTGATATTGAATCCATAGCAATAGAAATCAGCTAACCAAATCATTGAGCGGAGTGCAGCCCGCAAAGCAAACGCAGTCGAAATGAAGCATCAGAATAAGCCTTTTCGACTACCACCGGAACTGCTTCGGTGTCCGCTCAAAGAGCTGGTTTTCGTGTTACACATATGCTCTTCCCCAAATCCCCCAGTCTCCCTCCGCCATCCCCTACCAAAACCCTCTTGCCAACCAGACTCTCTTTGTGTATAATGTAGAACAAATGTTCTAAACCAATACTTGGCAAATATGTTTCCAACCCGTGTTTTGGACTCTCTCAAGTACCTGTTTCAGCCGGCCCAATTTGTCAAATTGGATCAGCCTCTCAGCCTGGCTCTTTCCCGTCTGGCCGAGGAAGAGAAACAGCCCCTAAACGAAGTGGGGCAAAGGATGCTGATTTTTGCCCTGCAGCACCGCCAGGAAGCCACCAGGAACCTGAAAACCTGGCAGTCTCTCACTCCCCGAGAAAAAGAGATCACCGCCCTGGCCTGCTTGAGCTACACCAACAAAGAAATCGCTGACCAGCTGATCATTTCCCCGGCCACCGTGAAAACCCATCTGCGCAACGCCAAACGCAAATTTGGCCTGCGCAGCAAATTGGAGCTCCGCAAGATCCTTTCCGACTGGGATTTTTCTCGGTGGACCGCCTGATCGTCCTTCCCCCTTTGGGGTAGCCCTTTTTTCATCCCTAATTTCAGCCAAACGGCGATAGTCATCCATCAGCCAACCTGATAAGGTTGGCTTATGGATCTGATCACCCTGCCTCATACCCCTTCCCTGCAGCTGCTGATTGCCCCTTCCGCCTTTCAGCGGAAGGCTTCCCTGCAGTTCATTGCCGAGCTGGCCCAAACCGGTCCGGTCCGTGTGCTGGATGGGGGCAATCGTTTTGACGTCTTGAGCCTCAACCGGGAGCTCCGGCGCCGGGAGCTGCTCCTCTACACCGCCCTGGAGCGGATCCAGGTCGCGCGGGCCTTCACCTGTTATCAGATGACCACCCTGTTGGAAGAACCGCCCCGCAGAGGCATTCCCACCCTGGTGCTGAACCTGCTGGCCACCTTCCAGGACGAAAATGCTTCCCTGCCCGAGCGCCTCCGCCTGCTGGATATCTGCCTCCATTCTTGAGTAAAGAACGCCCGCCACACCCCGGTGCTGGTCGTGCTTCATCCCCAGCTCGACGAAGAGCCTTTTCTGGTCCGGATCCGGGAAGCCGCGGATCGGGTCTGGGTTTTTGAACCCCATCATCCTGCCACTCAACTCACACTGCTCTAAAAGGAAATCTCATGGGACGAACCGTAACCTCAATCACCCAAACCTTCTTGAAAGAACGGGCCGCTTTTGCCCGCTTTCGCCGGGCCCTGCGCAGCAGCGACCAGCAAGTACTGGATGATCTATTTGCCTCCGCCCAAAAACATCTCTGCGCTGCCTCCTATGCCTCCCATGCGCTGCCCTTTGAAACCTTTCTGCTGTCCATGCTGCTGGAAGAACATAAAGAAGTCGTCCGGTTAAGGCAAGAAGTTGCAGAACTCCGTCATGCCCTCCAGCAATGAGCTCTACGGCTGGCTGCTGGATATCTATCCAGATCCGGTTCAGGGTGTGATCCTCTGGTTTTTGGACGAAGATGGAATCCAGGCGTCATCGGCTGCACCAGCCTTTCCCAACCTCCTTCTACGTTCACGGCCCCAGCGCCGAACTGCGGTCTCTGTGGCGCCATCTGAAGTCGCTGCCGCTGCCGCTGCAGCTTTCACGCGCCGAGAAGCAGGATCTCTTTGTGGAACAACCCCTCCCCGTACTGAAAATCTTGACCGAGACCCCACTGGCCCAGGAAAGGCTTTTTAGCCAATCTGAAAAAAAGCTTTCCCGGTTTGATCTATTATAATGCGGATATCTCGGTTGATCTGCGCTACGCAGCCCAAACCGGGGTTTTCCCTCTGGCGCGCTGCCGGGTGCTGGCCACCGAGGAAGGTGAGATCCAAACCCTGGAAACCCTGGATTCCCCCTGGGAGATCGATAGTCCCCACGGTACCCCTGCTGGTAATGGCCCTGGTCCCTGATTCAAATCCGGATCACAGGGAACCAACCAGCCTGAAAGTCCATCTAAAGGGAAAGCACTACAACTTTTCCTTCCAGGAAGAACGGGGCCTGCTGGTTAAGCTGCAGGCCCTGCTCCGCCGCTATGATCCTGATCTGCTGCTGACAGTCTGGGGAGATAACTGGCTGATTGACAAACTCCATCAGCTGATGGAAAAACACCATATCTCCCTTCCCTTGAACCGGGAAGACGACCGCGAGGTTGAGCGGCGGGAAGAACGTTTTTACCATTCCTATGGCGGAGTGATCTACCGCGGGCCCCAGGCCCGTTTATTTGGGCGCATTCACATTTCCACAGAGAACACAGTCATGTATCACGATTACGGGCTGGAAGGCGTTTTTGAAATGGCCCGGGTCACCAGTTTGCGCATCCAAACGGCTGCCCGGGTTTCCCCCGGAACCGGCATTTCCTCCATGCAGATCTTGACCGCCCTGCGCCAGGGTGTGTTGGTGCCCTGGCATAAACAGCAGGTAGAGTGGTCCAAATCAGCCTACAATCTGCTCCAGGCTGACCGGGGTGGCTTGGTTTACCAGCCAACCATCGGGTCTGCATGCCAATGTGGCGGAAATCGACTTCATTTCCATGTATCCCAGCATCATGGAGCACTTTAACATTTCCCCGGAAACTGTCGGAAAAAGGAGCCAAAACAGCACTTTTGTGCCTGAACTGGAGCTGACCATTGACCAGGACCAGCGCGGACTGGTCCCTGACACCCTGCAGCCGCTGCTTGAAAAAAGGATCCGGCTCAAACAGGCCCTGGCCGGCATGGATCCCAGGGATACCCGCTAGCGGCCTTACCAGGCCCGATCCTCAGCTCACAAATGGCTGCTGGTCACCTGTTTTGGATACCTGGGATACAAGAACGCCCGCTTCGGACGCATTGAGGCCCATGAAGCAGTTACAGCCTATGGGCGGGAAGCGCTGCTGCGGGCCAAAGAAGCCGCTGAGGAGCTGGGATTCCGGGTTCTGCATATGTATGTTGATGGCCTCTGGGTCCAGAAGGAAGGCGCCTCGCAGATCGCTGATTTTCAACCCCTGCTGGAGGAGATCCTGGATCGCACCGGACTGCCAACCAGCCTGGATGGCATTTACCGCTGGATCGCTTTTTTGAGCTCGCGGCCGGACCCCCGGGTACCGGTAGCTAATCGTTATTTCGGGCTGTTCCAAAATGGCACCTGGAAAGTGCGGGGAATCGAATTAAGGCGTGACGACACCTCAAAATGGATCAAGAAAATCCAGCGAGAAATGCTCGATCTGCTGGCAGATGCCCCGGATGCCGGGGATTTGGCAGACCAGCTGCCCCGGGTGCATGCCCTGCTCCAAGACCAGATTATCAGCTCTGCGGCAGCGGAAAATCCCTCTGGAAGAACTGCTGATATCCCAGAAAATAAGCCGCCCCCTGGAAGAGTACAAAGTGCCCTCCCCGGCTGCCAGGGCGGCTGCTCAGCTGGCAGCAATCGGTAAACATCTAATTCCCGGCCAGCGGGTGCGTTTTCTCTACACCCGGGGAAAGCCCGGTGTATTTGCCTGGGACCTGGCTGAAAAGCCAGATCCCGAAACCATCGACATAGACCGCTATGCCGAATTGCTCTGCAGGGCAGCTTATACCATCCTCCAGCCGCTAGGTGTGGAAGAACAAACCTTGCGCTGGTGGATGTTCACCAATGCCGGATATGGCGCGCCGCCAGGATTCCTGCCAGATTCCTGCTCCCAGGAAACGCCCCTATTAGGGGATTATGGTTGGAAAATTCATCATCTGGACCCTGTATATTTCTCTGCTCAGTGATCGAGAGTGATTTTTTACCTCAGGCAATCATCTTGACTTAAACCCCCCTACTCCGTATAATCTACCTGCTGTAAAAAAGAGTAATTATCACGATTATTCGTGTGAAAACAAGCAGGAGTTAATGATATGACACCTCTACCAAAACAACGCATTTCCAAGGGACGCAAGAACCGCCGTCGCGCTCATGATGCGTTAAAACCGAAACAGTTTGTTCAGTGCAGCAACTGCGGCGAAAAACGCCTGCCCCATCGGGTATGCTCCCATTGCGGTTATTATCGCGGGCGTGAAGTTATCGCGAAATAAATAATCCACGTTCTCAGTCAAAAAATCAGACGGGCCGTGACTATCACGGCCGTCTGTGTTTTAATCAGCATAGGTTATAATAAAAAGCCGCAAGTGAGCGGATAAACTATACATTGGGAGAAATTATGGCAACAACTGAACGTCCCCCGGGAAAAACCACCATCGCCCCAGGTGTTCTGTCAACAATCATTCGCTTAACAGCTCTCCAGGTGGAAGGAGTCAGCCGCTTGGCGCTGACCCCCAGCAGCGTCAATACCTTATTCAGCCGCAATCGTGACGATGGGGTTGAAATCACCATTGAAGAAGATGGCTCTGTGTACGCAGATCTACATCTGGTTCTGACAGATAAAGCCAATATCCGCGAAACCAGCAAAAAGGTCCAGGAAGAAGTCTCGGTAGCGATCTCGAAAATGGTTGGCATGGAAGTCGGAACAATCAATGTGCATATTGAGGATATTGATTATCAAAACAACCTGGTCCCTGAGGACTGAATCCATTATGAAGGACCGCACCCGGGCGCGGGGGATTGCCCTCCAGGCTTTGTATGAACTGGATATCACGGATCACCCGGTAGGTACGGTGTTAACTGAAAGAATGGCAGATTCCGATCTGGATGATGAACTGATCCATTTCTTCCGATCGATCGTGCTGGGTGTACTGCCCATCCGAAGCGAACTGGATCATTTTATCGCTGATCATGCCCCTGACTGGCCGCTTGACCAAGTAGCAGTCATTGACAGAAATATCCTCCGGATAGCCTTTTGGGAATTTGCCCTTGCCGATGATATCCCCTTAAAAGTAGCCATCAATGAAGCTGTAGAACTGGCAAAAACCTATGGCTCAGACAGTGCGCCCAGATTTGTAAATGGCGTTTTGGGTCTCTTGCCGATCGTCAGAATGAAATCATTCAATCATTGCAGCAAATCTAAATCAGAATGTAGAGTAAACCCGACATGAATATTTTTGGAATTGGCCCTCTTGAGATTGTTTTTGTTCTGATCATTGGCATTCTGGTTCTCGGACCAGAAGGCATGATCGAGGCAGGACGAAAGCTGGGGAAATTCATGCGCTCTATCATCAAATCGACCTGGTGGCAAAATATCCGCAAGGGTGTAAGTGAAATCCAATATTTACCACAGCGATTGATGCAGCGAAGCAGAACTTGAAGAATTAAATGAACTTCGTAGACTTGACCAAAGAAGGTTTTCCGAAGATTGGCGGAGAAGACCTGTTTGACTCTCTTCCTGGAGCGGCTCACCCAGCTCCTGGATCAAAAGCCAGAAGAACCCAAGATCTCAGAAACTGATGATCAGAATCCTGCAGAAAGTTAAGCGACTTCAGTAGTGCTTCATCCCGCGGGGCAACCCCCCAACAATCCATTATTTATTGGTGTCAATAGATTGGCACGTCTTCACACGTAATACCCAGCAGAGATTGCTGATAATGTGTGCCCGCGTAGTTTTATCATCTACCCGTCACTATTGACGAAGGGAGCGTGGATCTATGAGACCTGTCTATGCCATCTCCGGAGGAGTTTCAAAGTTTGCAAAAGCTCGGCCGGACAAGACCTATCAGGCTGTGATTAAAGAAGCCTACGATTATGCCATCGATGATCTGGAAATAAGTTTTCCAGATTTCACAGAGATCGTTGATGGCTCTGTAGCCTCTTATTTTTCCGATCACTTTACACGTCAGCTGATGGCAGCCATTATGGCCCAAGATTATCTGGGATTGTGCCCAAAACCCAGCCACCGCGTGGAAGGAGGAGGAGCGACAGGCGGTTTATGTTTCCAGGAAGCCTGGAAATCAATCGCCAGCGGCCATATGGAAGTCGTGGCGGCCTATGGCTTTGAAACCATGAGCCATGTTGAAACCTGGAAAGGAAATGAATTTATCGCCCTGGCATCAGATGTATCTTTTGATTACCCGGTGGGGGGATTTTATTCAGGATATTACGCCATGATGGTTACCCGCCATATGAAAGAATTTGGCACAACCGTGGAAGAAATGGCTCATGTCAGCGTAAAAAACCATATCAACGCCTTTCATAATCCCTATGCCCAGAAAAGAAATCGATACTCTATCCAGGATGTACGGGATGCGCCAATGGTTGCCTGGCCTCTAACCCGCCTGGATATCTGTGTCATGTCTGATGGTGCTGCAGCCACTATTCTGGCATCAGAAGAAGGAATAGAGAAACTGGAAAAAGCTGGCGCAAAGATCCCCCGCCCTCTGGTGAAAGTCACCGGAATCGGCAGGGGAACAGATGCCATGCGTATGGCTGACCGTCCCCATGTTGATTACGATACTTTTATCAGATGATTATGCGACCGAACAAGAGAAAGAATCTGAGGATACCATGAAGTATTATAAAAAACTCTGGGATCATGGAACCCGCTATCCCGGGAATCCATTCCTTCAGGGCAGGTCGGACAGCAGGGAATATGGCCTATAAACATGCTGGGATCCATGATCCCATTCGATGAACTGGATTTTGTTGAACTTCATGACGCGTACACATCCAGTGAAATCCAAACCTATGAAGACCTGGGGCTCTGCCGATATGGAGAAGGTGGTCCTTTTGCTGCTTCAGGAAAAGCTTTCTTACCGGGAATTGACTATGGATTGAAACTTGCCAGATAAACCTGTCTGTGCAGTAAATCCTTCTGGCGGGTTGATCGCCTGTGGTCATCCCGTTGGTGCCACAGGATTAATGCAGGCGGTCTTCGCTATCTGGCAGCTGCAGGGATCCATCAAGAAACATTTCGATGATGAAACCCTGCAGGTGAAAGATGCCCAGAAAGGCGCCATCCACTCCCATGCCGGCACGGGAACTTATGTCACAGTCAGCATTCTGGAAAAGGAATAAGGAGGAACGATGACAAAATTACCTTACAAACAAGCAGAAACCCTGGGGGGCACGATCGTTCACAATTTACCTTTTCCCAGGGAAATAACACCAGAAGCACTGGCCTGGTTGAAGGAAATGACACCAATCCAGATCGAACAGCCCTACAGCATTATTTACCTGCACTCCTATGGCCAGGATAGCCCCTGGTTCGCAGGTTTGAGCAATAAGAAAATCCTCGCTAACCAGGATCCGGTCTCCGGATATACCTACGCAACCCCTCGCGGTCATGACATGTATTCAGGCGATGAAACCAACTGGATTGATATCACAGAAAATGAAGCCAAAATTCACGCCTTTACAGTCTGTCATTTCGGTTCTGAAGCCTTTCTGGATCAAACTCCTTTTGTGCTTATCCAGGTTGAGTTTGAAGGAGTTGACACCTTGCTTCTCAGTCGATTGATGGGAGTGGATCCCATGGAAGCCAGCCTGGATTGGATCGGGATGAAGCTCAAACCCCAATTCATAAGAAACAGCAAACTCCAACCAACTGATGTATATTTCGTACCAGCATAATATATCTCATCAGGAACAGCACCCTTTAGAATGCTGTCCTATTGTTTGTGCAAACTAACCTAAACTGGTCTATAATCTAAGCAATCGACTAAAATTGACCAGTTTTGTTTGTTATGAAAGAAACCAATCAAGAAACTCCAATCTCTGAATACCACCTCCAGGATTTAACCTGGCGTGATTTTTTTCGGGTTTTTCTTCCCCTGATCCTTGTCGTTCTATCCCCGCTTGTCTATGGATTGTGGCGGACCTTGTATGGCTATTCCTCTTTTGGACCAGCAGCTGCAGCAGCCTGGGGAAGAACCTGGTTTTTTATCTCTGGGATCCTGGTCATTTTTCTGCTCCTGTATACATATAAAAGGTTGAAAAGAGCCCATACCTGGATCAATGTTTACCCGTGGGGATTAGAATTCCATTTTCCACCAGGAAGAAAGCGAATTTAAAATGGGATGAGATCTCGGGATCACCAGTTATTCGATAAATAAATCTTTACTTCGATCAAATAAGCGCAAAAAACAATTCTGATCCTATATTCAGAACAATACCGCCCATTACATGTCCATCCCGGGATCAAAGATCAGATGGATTGAAAAAGATCATCAAAAAACACATCTATAAAACACTACAACCCAAACTGTCACAAGCTTTTTCAAATGGAAAAACTATCCCTTTTGGTGATGTATCGATCTCGAAGGAAAAACTCATTCTTCCCAAAGTGGAAATTCCCTGGGATTTTATAGAAGGTATTTCGGTGGAAAGGGGAATGTTTATGATCAAACTCACGGCGAAGAATACAATTGAGATTCCTATTCGAAAAATACTGAACCTTGAAATTCTCATTCACCTCATTAAAACGGAGATCTGATATGTCGGTTTCCCGCTCAAACACGGTCTATTAATTCTTGCTTTCTTCTTGATGAGTTTTGCCCTTAGCAGCTGTGGTGGTATTTCATTGGGAGATATTCTTCCTAGATCGGACCACTGACTCCTCAGCTGAAGTGATGGTGGAAGTCACATTCTTTGTTCAAATTCCATTGAATACGCCAGAGGGTGAGATCATTTATCTAAGCACACTGGATGAAGTAACCGGCCTTGGGGTCAACGCAACAGCCCATCCGTTAGAACCTGCGCTCGGCGAAAACAATCTTGATCAAGGACTGGTATACCAGACCACAATAACTGTACCCCAACATACCATCATCAAATATCGCTATACACGCCAAAACCAATACGCTATGATCGAACACACACAAGACGATGAACAAGTTCGATATAGAATGGCTATGGCAGACAATCCACTCGAAATCAGGGATGTTGTCAGTAAATGGTCTGATACCGCTTATTACTGGCCGGAACCAGGCAGGATTTCTGGGATCATCAGTGACTTAACCACCGGAGAACCAGTACCGGGAATGTTGGTGAGTGGCGGTGGTGTTCAGGCTTTCACCACTGCCTCTGGCTCGTATATGCTGCCCGGTGTCCCCCCTGGCGTTCATAATCTTGTGGTTTTTGCACCAGATGGATCTTATCAGGAGATCCAACAAGGAGCAGAAGTCGCTTCCCAGGCCAACACGGAGGCTAATTTATCAATTGCTCCCCGGGAATTTGTAGATGTGACATTTCTGGTCACTGTTCCCATTGGCACCCCGGAGAACAGCGTCCGGCTGGTTGGAAACCTTTATCAGTTCGGCAATACATTTGGGAACCTTGCCGGGTGGTATGAATACGATCCCATCCAGAATGCCCCGTCTGACCTATGCTGGTGACAATCATTACGGAATTATTCTATCCCTGCCGGTAGGTGCTGAGATCCGTTATAAATACACCCTTGGTGATGGTTTCTGGAATGCAGAACATGGTGATGATGGCTCATTTTTCATGAGAAGGTTTATCGTCCCTGAATATCCAGTTCAATTTTCCGATGAAGTATTGACCTGGAAATCTGGAACGAAGGATTCAATAACTTTTGATCTGTGGACACCGGAGAACACACCAGCCGGTGAAATTGTCTACATTCAATTTAATCCATATGGATGGACAACACCTCTGCCCATGACAGAAATTGCCTCAAACCACTGGGTCTTTATCCTGTTTTCTCCCTTTGATATCCTGTCAGATCTGACTTATAGATATTGCAGAGAAGGTGAATGTGGTATAGCTGATGATTCTGCAACCGCCGGAGCTTTTCCGGAGGGTCGGGTTGTATCTCCCAGCGCGGAGGCCCAATATATTGCGGATAGCGTAGAAGACTGGGCCTGGTTGGAATCATCTTTTGCAGCGACTTCCGCCTTACCAGCCATCACACCAAGAGGAGAAAATTTCATAACCGGAATCGAGTTCATGACGGGCAGCAAACCTGCAGATTCGGTTCAAATGTCACAGGCAATCCCAGAAATCGCTGGACTGAATAGCAATTGGATCATATTGACTCCAACCTGGAGTTTTACCCATCAAAGTCCCCCTGTGATCGAGCCCAATCCAAATCAGGATCCACTCTGGATTGATCTGAGAACGATGTCAACCATAGCATTTTCCGAGGGGCTCAAGGTCGCAATACATCCTCAACCGCATTTCCCTGCGGATCCTGCTGATTGGTGGACTGATGCCCCGCTTGATTTCAGCTGGTGGAACTGCTGGTTTGATCAATATCACGCTTATGCGATCCATTTCGCTGATACTGCCCAGATCCAGGGAGCTGATATGCTTATCCTTGGCGGAGATTGGCTATCGCCGGCTTTACCAGGCGGCAGATTGGCTAATGGTGATCCATCTGGAGTTCCTGCAGATTCAGGTCTCCGTTGGATTGAAATTATGAACGATGTCAACGCCCGGTTCTCCGGAACAATTGCCTGGACCATGTCCCTTCCTTCTGAAAATTCAATCCCCGGCTATTTTGAACATGTTGACCAAATTCACCTGAATTGGGATCCCGGGTTGATCATTACGCCAGATATCAACCTGGAAGAACTAATCAATGCAGCAGATCTATCTCTGGATGAAGAAGTAAACACATTCTGGTCAAACTGGCTGAAACCCAACAACAAGCAACTGATATTGCGGGTTCAATATCCATCTGTATCTGGCTACAATCCAATTTGTTCCCTTGAGATCGACGATATTTGTTATCCAATCTCAACCTTCACAACCCCTGCCCCAATTGTGTTCGATCATGAAACTGGTTTTTCTGAACAAGCCCTTGCTTACCAGGTATTTTTATCGACTGCTCCAAAAAAGAGCTGGGTTTCAGGAATCATCTCCCAGGGTTATTACGCACCTGCAGTACTGCACGATAAATCCATCTCAATTCACGGAAAACCAGCGGAGAGCCTCCTGGAAGAGTGGTTTTTGATGCTTAAATGAGATCCAGATCAGGGTCAGACCTGACAAAAATTAATATTCATGTAAATTGGAGTTAATCTGTGTCAAAAAAAGGGTCAAAAGTGTTAATTAATTATTGGAAATAAATTTTGCCCCTTGCAAAAATGCACTCTATTGCTATAATGAAAGCTCCAGTTGAACAACGAACCCATCCACTGCGGAAAAGTGGATGGGTTTTAAATGTCATAGGACAAAGGTATATTGGTGAAGTGCTTAGAATGACGACAGAAATCAAAAAAGAAAATACCCTTGAGTATGAAAACCCGCTTGCTCACTTGCTTCAAATTGGCAGGGACAAAGGTTATGTAACGCTGGATGATATATCTGAGATTTATCCGAAAGCAGAAAATAATGTTGATCAGCTGGAAGAAGCGTTTTCTGCCCTACTGACTGCTGATATTCCTTATGTGGAGAGTGAAGAAGAAGCGGAAGAATTATTCGAGGATGAAGATGAAGATGATTCTAGATGAATCATGATCATGACCTCTTTGACGAGGATCGATCCCCTGGAGAATATCAGCACTAACGACACAGTTGGACTTTACATCAAGCAGGCAGGTAAAGTTCCCCTCCTGACCAGAGAAGAAGAGCAGAACCTGACCAGCTTAATCGATGAAGGTCGGAAAGCGCAAAATCAGTCTGGCTGAAGAAGAACTCACGCTCGAACAAAGAGAGAACCTCAGCATGATCGTTGATGAAGGCTGGGAAGCTTTTGAGCATCTCATTCAGGCGAATTCAGGCTGGTCATCAGCATTGCCAAGAAATATGTTGGCCGTGGTGTGTCCTTCCTGGATCTGATCCAGGAAGGAAATATTGGTATGATGCGGGCCGCGCTCAAATTTGAACGCGACCGCGGTTATAAGTTCAGCACTTATGCAACCTGGTGGATCCGCCAGGCAATCACCCGGGCAATAGCTGACCAGGGCCGGACCATCCGTGTTCCCGTCCATATGGGTGATAAGATCAATAAAATGATCCGGATGCAGCACCAGCTGAAACAGGACCTCAATCGCGATCCAAATCCGGATGAACTGGCTGAAGCCCTCAATGTTACACCGGATGATGTCCAGGATATGATGAAACATGCCCGTCGACCGCTATCACTTGAAATGCCCACCGGCAAAGAAGATGATGCTCAACTCGGTGATTTCATTGCAGACACAGACGTCACCCCTCCAGACGAAGAGGCAACAGGCATTCTGCTCCGGGAACATCTCCAGGAAGCTCTGGCAGAGCTACCGCCCAGAGAAACAAAGATCCTGGAAATGCGCTATGGTTTAATTGATGGTCGTACCCTGACATTAAATGAAGTTGGCAAGAAAATGGGCGTTACCCGCGAAAGAATTCGCCAAATTGAAGCCCAAGCTTTAAGAAGGCTTCGCAATCCCCGCATCCAGGAAAAGCTCCAGGCCTACCTGGACTGAAACTACCAACTACAACAAAAAAAGCGGAACAGATAACTGTTCCGCTTTTTTTACTTTTAAGGGGTCATTTTATTTCAAAACAAATCTCCCCAGGTTGTCGGATCCGAATAGAAACGACCTTGCACATTGCTAACCACAGATTGTTGGTTGAGTGTTCCGGCAAGATCATTATCATTGATTGAAATGGCAAAACCAAAATGATTACCGGAAGCTGGATTAGTGACGCCAATCAGGCTCCAGGGGATTTTGATTTCAACCTGATAACCACTTCCACTTTCCAGTGATCCTATCTTTACATCAGCCTTTTTGCCAGCATTTGTTTTAGGAGACCATAAATAGGCCAGCGGCGGTTGAGGCGTACAGCCCGTAGCTGCTTTTCCATTGACGATCATGCAGGTTGTGATGCCGTACTGTCCAGGAGAGATTCCAATTTGGTAATCGTCTGCAGTCATTGTAGGCAGGGAATAATCCGCACTGACATATCGATCAAAATGGATCTCAATGCGGATCTCCCAGGTATATTTTTTCCTCAGTGGCTTCCTGAACATATTTTTCGTCTTTTACCCGGACACCAATATAGAGGTAATCTTCATCCCAGGCAGCAACAACAGTTCCTGAACTATCCTCTGCATTTGACCACTTATCTGCACCAAAAACAACATAATTAATAACCTTTTGAATTGGTGGATCCCATTCATAGAGATCTCCATCGATATTAAGTGTTTTCTCAAGATAATCAGCGGAGATTGATGGCCCGGGACGAACAGAAGGCCCTTCAAACGTAGAATTTGTGGCTGCAACAACAGGTGGTGTTTGTGCTCTCAATTTCCAGGGTTGCTGTCGGTTCAGGCGTGCTGGTAGAGACCACTATCGGTGTTGAGGTATTTTCTCCATCACTTGATGAGGATGCAGAAGTTGCGGGTGCCTCCTGAGTGGGCTCAAACAAAGCCGTCATGGTTTTATCAGGAGTTGGAAATGAAAAGGGTGTCGGTGTTGAAAATCCAGGCAAAGTACAACCTGTCAGTACGGTTAAGACAATTATTGCCACCAATATGTGGCGAATTTTGAATTTATCCATAGTAATGCTCTCCTCACTGAAGCTTTTCACACTTTCTATACAACTATACTAAAATTATAAACGAATTTCACGCAAAATCTCTCCCGTATCAAGGAGTCAATTATTTTGTATACTTATGAACATCCCCGGCCTTCAGTTTCTGTAGATGTTGCAATTTTCAGACCAAATGGAGAAGATTTTCAATTATTGCTGATCGAAAGAGCCCAAGCGCCATATAAAGGAATATTTGCCCTGCCAGGGGGATTTATCAATATCGACGAATCTCTGGAAGAAGCTGCCCGGCGGGAGTTATTTGAGGAAACAGGTATTGAAAACCTTCCGCTCACCCAGATCCACACCTTCAGCGAGCCTGATAGAGATCCACGCGGACGAGTGATTTCGACTTGTTTCGGTTGTGTCCTGGACATAGGGATCAAAATCACAACCAGGCCGGGAGATGATGCCGCAGATGCAAAGTGGTTTGAATCAACAGATCTCCCACAACTTGCCTTTGACCATTCCTCTCTGATCCAGGCAGCAATCGCCAAACTTCTCCCGTCTTACTGATTGATTGACTTATTCTTTTAATCTGATTAGTTTTCTTTTTGGGCACTTTAAATAAAACACCCCACCATGCCGTGTGTGATTGAGTCTTGAACCTGCTTGCGCAGATTGGGTTTCCGCATCAGGAATTCCGCCTTGGCTCAGGCCTATCGCGTAGCTCCATCAATATAGGACCCCTTAAATTTGGTGTTGGCTCAAAACACTTCGATCACATCGCGCACACAGTAGGGTGGATACAATTTACCATAGGTCTTCCCGACTGAATAGGGTTTTTTTATCCTGAAATTTACTCCAGATTTACATTAATATGCAGCTCTTCCAACTGTCCCGGCTCTACGGAAGAGGGTGCATTTCCCATCAAGTCCCGGGCTGATTGGTTCTTTGGAAAAGCGATCACTTCCCGGATATTTGGCTCATCTGCCAACAGCATGCACAGACCGATCGATTCCGGAAGCAATGCCTCCGTGAGGAGGTGTTCCATAAGAAAACGCATGGAGCATGTGGCCAAAACGCTCCCTGGCAACTTCCATATCCAGGCCGATCAGCCCGAAGATCTTTTCCTGAAGATCCGCATTATGGATCCTGATCGATCCTCCGCCAATCTCATAACCATTTAAACCAGGTCATATTGTTGACCCCGGACCTGGGAAGGATCCTCATCGAGCTTTTGGATATCTTCCATCATCGGGGTCGTGAATAGATGGTGGCTGGGATCCCAGCGTTTTTCATCATTCATTCCAATTCACAAGGGGAAAATCGATCACCCAACAAAAGCCTAACATATCCTTATCTGCTAGATCCAGGCGATCGCGTAATTCTTCCCGTAATCTACCCAGGCTCTCATATAACAACTTCCGGGGCGTCAGCCACAAACAAAAGAAGGTCTCCGGGGCTTCCATCTAACCGTTTGATCAAATCTGCTTTCACATCATCTGAAAGGAATTTAGCAAATGATGAACGCTCTTCACCTTCACTTGTCAGAGCCAGATATGCTAAACCTCCAGCACCATACTGTTTGACATATTCAGTCAATTCATCGATCTGTTTCCTGCTGTAATCACCCAGATGCTTGGCATTAATTCCTTTGACCTGTCCACCCTTTTCAACAATCTCTGTGAAAACCCTGAAACCAGAATCGGGTGCAAGATCTGATATATCCTTCAATTCCATAGCCAAACCTGATGTCCGGATTGTCCTTCCCGTATCGATCCAGGGCTTCCTGATATGTCAACCTCGGCCAGGGAGTTTTGAAAATTTCCTTATCAGGAGTGACTTCAGCCACCAGATCAGTATAAAGACCTTCCAGCAAGTCCATAACATCATCCCGGTCGACAAATGACATTTCTATGTCCAGTTGGGTAAACTCTGGCTGGCGGTCCCCGCGCTGGTCTTCATCTCGAAAGCAGCGGGCAATCTGGAAATACCTTTCCATTCCTGCTACCATCAGCATTTGTTTCAACTGCTGAGGAGATTGGGGAGGCGCATAGAATTGCCCAGGGTGAACTCGTGAGGGCACAATATAATCCCGGGCACCCTCTGGGGTTGTCTTAAACAGGATCGGGGTTTCAATCTCGAGGAAATCTTTTTGGTCCAGGTATCTTCGAATAAAAGACACTATTTTATGGCGCAAATGATATTATCTCTCATGCGGGGCCGGCGCAGATCCAAGATAGCGGAATTTTAAGCGAGTTTGTTCCTCCACCTCCTCTTCCTGATTGATCAAGAAAGGGGGTGTGACAGCGGGGTTCAAAACCTCTATCCTGGTAATTTCAACTTCAATTTCACCCTGTTGATAAATCGGTATTTTTCATTCCCTGCGGTCGTTTCCTGACAGTTCCAATCAGCCTGGATTACCCACTCAGTCCGTACTGGAGCAAGGACTTGTGGACCTCCGGAGAAGTCTCAGGATTTGATACGATCTGGACAACACCAAAGCGGTCGCGCAAGTCGACAAAGCTAACACCGCCCAGATCCCGGACCCGATCAACCCAACCCGCCAGGGTCACTTCCTGGCCTACATGTTCAATATTCAACTCACCACAGGTATGCGTTTTATACATCCTTCCTCCAACTACAGCCCAAGCAAAATATGAAATGAATAAATAAGTTTCTGCATTATAGCACGCCAGGATAATCCTTCAGAAATAAATGTCTCATAACAAAAATAAAACCCCTACCCCAACCAGAGCTATCACCGTGCCCAGCAACAGTCCTCCACCCAATTCTTCCCTAAAATAGATTCTTCCACTGGAAGCAAAAATATCGGCGGCAGAGCCATCAACGTGCTTGCTACACCAATATTGGTATGCTGAAGAGCAAACAAAGACAAGTGACACACCAATGAAATGGTCCAGAAAATGCCCCGCCAATAATACCCCAGAATGCTTTTGGATTTGATTCTACTTTGTTCAACGTGTTCATAAATTTCTCTTTGAAGAAGGGTTACTGACCAGATGACAATCATGGCAATGAACATGCGCATAAAATTGGCGGAAATGGGAGAAAAACTTCCGTCTAAACCCAGCTTTGCCAGAACCAAACCCAAGCCCTGGCCAGCCGCTGCTCCCAGACCATATAAGATACCCTTCTTGTAATTTCCTTCATTTGGCAGTTTGTTTTGATTTTTTTCCAATACAACCCAGCCAACGCCAAATAAAGTGATCAGAATGCCAGAGATCTGCCAAAAAGATAGTTCTTCCCCCAGGAAGATCCACGCTGCAGAAGCTGCAATGATAGGAGCCAGACTCATCATTAACATCGAGAGTCTTGGCCCAATCCATAAAAAAGCCTGAAATAAAAATGCGTCTCCCAATACCAATCCTACAACTCCAGATAGCCCCAACCACAACCAGCGATCCCGCTCAGCTCCTACCGGCCACAGGCTTCCCAGGAAGATCCAATGCGCTAGAGTCAAAAAAAGCCAGGCAGCAATTAACCTCACCCGGTTGACAACCGTTGAACCCACTTTTCTTCCCGCCACCGTAAACAAGGTCGAATTCACAGCGTAAGTTATTGAGGTGATGATGGCAGCCAACTCTCCAATGTACAACAATTTCATAAGTTTTCCGTATATAAGATTAACAAGCTACAATTGTACCGGATAGTCGATAAATCGTTTTGATATTCTGTCTTCATTATATATTTGTTGTTTATTAATAAACCTAAACCTGGAGGAAAGAATGCAGTATAAAAAAAGTGGCACACTGATGGAATCAGTCGATATTCACTTGAAACAAGGAGAATCAATCTACTCAGAATCTGGTGGAATGGCATGGATGAGGGGTTCTTTTAAGATGGATACCAGCACGCGGGGTGGGTTGGGCGCCGGACTGGGCAGAATGCTTGGCTGGGGAATCACTTTTCCTAACCACCTACACCTGTCAAAGCCAGGATGGATTGATCACTTTCACCCCTGAGGTTCCGGGTAAAGTAATAGACTTGACTTTAGCTGGAGGCCAAAGCCTGATTTGCCAGAAAGACGCTTTTATGTGTGCAGAAGAATCTGTTAAGATCGAAATGCATTTTCAGGAAAAGGCTTGGCGCGGGTTTATTTGGCGGTGAGGGGTTTATCCTGCAGAAGATATCCGGTCCTGGCACTGCTTTTGTCGAGATCCCTGGCGAAGTCCGGGAAATAGATCTTGGAGCAGGAGAGGTCATGAAAGTGGATCCTGGTCATATCGCCCTGTTCGAACCCTCAGTTGATTACGATATCGCAGCAGTTAAAGGTTTAAAAAATGTGCTCTTCGCCGGTGAAGGTTTATTCCTGGCCACATTAAAAGGTCCCGGAAAAGTCTGGCTGCAAACTCTCCGCTCTCAAATCTGGCTATGAAGCTTTCTCGATATATGCCAAGCAAGGGATAGACCTGATAACTCCCTTAACTTAAGCCCCATTCCTCTAAAGGAATGGGGCTTTTTTGCAGATAAATTAAGGAAAAATCAATCACCACCAAGAATTTATTTTTTTCAGTGTATACTGAGGGAAATTACCCGGGGATTGGAAAATGAAGATTATTAGAAGATCGCATTCTCAAAGATGGACAATATATTGGGTCCGGAATTCTTAAAGTTGATAGTTTTGTCAATCACCAGGTTGATCCAATATTGATGAACGAAGCCGGGAAGGAATTTGCCAAGTTGTTTATGGATTTTTCCGCCACCAAGATCCTAACCGCGGAAATATCCGGTATCGCGCCGGCAGTCTCAGCAGGTTTACATATGGGAATTCCGGTTGTGTTTGCACGAAAAAACAAACCCATCACCATGCCAGACCAGGTTCTGCTGACCCTATCTCCATCCCATACAAAAGGCAGAACTGTTGAGTTGATCGTTTCACCTGAATACCTGGGAGCTGGAGAAAGAGTATTGATCATTGATGATTTTCTGGCAACCGGGAAGACTATCGAAGGATTGATCCGGCTGGCAGAAATTGCGGGAGCTAATGTGGTTGGTGTTGGCGCGTTGATCGAAAAGACATTTGAAGAAGGCCGAGAGCATCTGGAAGGAATGGATATCCATGTTGAATCTCTGGCAAGAATAAAATCAATGTCAGAGGAAGGGATCGTCTTTCATAGGCCATGACACAAAATACGATAGTAATCCTTGATTTTGGATCGCAATATACCCAGTTGATCACCCGGGGTGTCGAGAACAATCTGTATATTCCCTCCAGCTGCCCTGGTCCACTGATGCTGATATCATCTCCCAACTCCATCCTGCTGGCATTATCCTCTCTGGGGGTCCGGCATCGGTTTATGCCCAAAACGCCCCCAAATTTCCCGCTTATTTACTTTCCCTGAATATTCCGCTATTGGGGATATGCTATGGCATGCAAGCTATGGCTGATGCGCTGGAGGTCAATATCACCGCCTCTACTACCAGGGAATATGGCTACACGCAGCTAACTGTAGAGGAAAATAACCCCCTCATTCCTCCCGGAGTTCATCAGGTATGGATGTCTCATGGGGACCAAATAATTGATCTTCCCGATGGTTTTTCTCTGCTAGGGACAACCGAAAACACACCCCTGGCAGCTATGGGAGATCTCAACCGCCAATTATATGGAGTCCAATTCCATCCTGAGGTTAAACACACCTCAATTGGAACGAAAATCATCAAAAATTTTCTTTTCCATATTTGTGATCTTCAAGCCAGTTGGACACCTGCGTCAATCATAGAGGAAAGTGTCTCCCAGATCAAAAGGAAGATCGGTAATTCAAGAGTACTCTCTGCCGTAAGTGGTGGAGTAGATTCCAGTGTGGCAACTGCTCTTGTTCATAAAGCTGTCGGAAATCAGCTGGATGCGGTTTTTGTTGATACAGGGCTTTTGCGGGAAAACGAGGTCCAGGATGTAAATACAGCTCTCAAAGAAAATCTCCATCTAACCTGAAAACTGTAAATGCAGCAAATCTATTTTTCCAGGATTTGTCAGGTATTATCGACCCCGAAGTAAAACGCTCCCGGATCGGCAATCGTTTTATCCGGATTTTTGAGGAAGAAGCCCTAAATTTTGGAAATCCTGAATTCCTGGTTCAGGGAACGATCTATCCAGATGTTGTGGAATCTGCAGCGCCTGATAGGCCGGAGTCGAATACGATCAAAACGCACCACAATGTTGGTGGGTTGCCAGAGGATATGGCATTCAAACTAATTGAACCACTTCGGTATCTATTTAAAGATGAAGTAAGGAAGATTGGTGAAGAATTAGGGTTGCCCCTCTCGCTGGTTTGGCGCCAACCATTTCCGGGTCCAGGATTGGCCATTCGCTGTCTGGGTGAAGTTACACCGGATCGGTTGATCGACTGCGGATGGCTGATGCGATCTATCTCCAGGAGCTGGAAAAAGAAAATTTACTCAGATTAGAATCGGAGATGTCATCAGCGGTTCCTCGCAGGCTTTTGCAGTGCTACTACCCGTTAAATCGGTCGGTGTGATGGGAGATCAGCGCACGTATGAAGATGTGATTGCGCTCAGGGCTGTAACCACAGATGATTTTATGACTGCGGATTGGGCCCGTTTCCCTTCCGAGGTCCTGGCAACAATCTCCAATAGGATCGTAAATGAAGTAAAAGGTATCAACCGGGTTGTTTATGATATAACCAGCAAGCCTCCCAGTACGATTGAGTGGGAGTAATCTACACTGACTTGTTCTTCCTCGTAAGAAGAACCCAAATACAATCATCAATAAGAGGTCGGATTCAATTATCCTCATTTTAGGAATATCCACAAACCAATTGGAACTTTAACATGAATTCAACAAATGAACTGACCCGGAAAGTAATACTGGTCACTGGCCCTGCTGGCAACCTCGGTTCTGCCGTAGTCGAGAGATTTCGAAACGAAGCTGTTTCACTGATACTGGTCGATCGTCATCCAGACCGGATCAAGGAACTCTATCCTGATCTTGAGGGTTCTAAAAACCATCTGCTCCTTCCTGATGTTGACCTAACTGATCCAGAAATCGTTAATACTGCAGTGGCAACCGCATTGGAAACCTACGGGCATATCGATTGCCTGATCCATACAACCGGTGGTTTTCAAATGGGAGAAGAGGTCCATCAAATAACACCTGGCAAATGGGATCTGATGATGAATATCAACGTCATAACTCTTTAAATATCACAAGACCGATTATGCCGGCTATGATCGAACAGATGAATGGCATTATCATCACAATTGGTGCCGGTCCAGCGCTAGAAGGAAAAAAGAAAATGGGATCATACAGCGCTGCAAAAGCAGCTGTGTTAAGATTAACAGAGAGCATCGCAGCAGAGGGCAGACCCAATGGAATAAGAGCCAGGTGCATCATTCCCGGAACAATCGATACGCCAGAGAATCGCCGTTCAATGCCTACAGCAGATACATCCAAGTGGATGAAACCAGAAACAATCGCCAATCAAATCTTTGAGACATGCTTCACCAAAAACCTACCGAAAAAGACGTTATTCTCAGCCTACATTAACTATGAATAATCATCCCATTTCAATTCTTATCTTCGGTGCCTCTGGAGACCTGACCCAAAGAAAACTGATCCCTGCCTTATTTAACCTGTATCAAAAGGAAAGGCTTCCAGATATAAACGTTCTGGGAACAAGTCGATCAGACTTTTCGGATGAAGATTTCAGAAATCATCTGCGCGCCGGGATCCAAAAATTCAGTCCAGGTACTTTTCAGGAAAATAGTTGGGATTCTTTTTCCCAGAAGATCCATTATCAAAGCGGGAATCTTAATGATCCTGCTGACTACAGAAAATTATCAGACAGATTATCTACTCTTGAAAACGGTCCGACAAATCGGCTTTATTACCTGGCGATCTCGCCTGAGTTCTACACAGAGGCTGTACTTAACCTGGGTAAAGCTGGCCTTGCCCACCAGGAAACTGGAGAGCAATCACCCTGGCGTCATGTCATAATTGAAAAACCATATGGCAGGGATCTAGCTACCGCCCGTGAACTTAATCAACAAATCCATGAAATATTTTCAGAGGATCAGATCTATCGGATTGACCATTACCTGGGTAAAGAGACAGCCCAAAATATTCTTTTCTTCCGTTTCGCTAACGCCATATTTGAACCTATTTGGAACCGTCGCTACATAGATAACATCCAGATCACTGTGGCAGAGAGCGTAGATGTTGGCCACCGGGCTGAGTATTATGACAAAGCCGGAATCCTGCGGGATATGTTCCAAAATCATCTCTTACAACTCCTATCCCTGGTTGCAATGGAAGCTCCAAATTCATTCAATGCAGAGCCAATCCGAAATGAACGGGTGAAGCTTCTTCGTTCTATCCGCCCCTTAGAAAGGAAAAACTCAATTGCTGGCCAATATATGGGATATTGCTCTGCAAAGGGAGTAGCTGATTATTCCCGAACTCCAACCTACGCCGCAATTAAACTTTATATTGATAATTGGCGCTGGAAGGGTGTGCCATTCTATTTACGCTCAGGAAAATCCTTGAAGCGGAAAGCCACAGAGATCAATATCGAATTCCAGCGTCCACCTCATTTAATGTTCGGATTGTCAGATCCGGAACAAATTACACCAAATATCCTTTCGATTTGCATCCAGCCAGACGAAGGTATACATTTAAAATTCCAGGCTAAAGAACCCGATTCAGAACAGAAAATGCGCCCAGTAGATATGGAATTTCACTATCAAAAGTATTTTGGTCAGAATAAATTACCCGGAGCCTATGAACGGTTATTAAGCGAAGCCATCGAAGGTGATCCCTCACTATTTACCCGCAAGGATGCTATTGAAACTGCCTGGTCTATTATCGACCCTTTGATCCAATCATTTGAAGATCCCGCCACAGAGGAATTAGCAGTCTATGATCCTGGAACCTGGGGACCAGAAGAGGCTGAAATTCTGCTTGCCCGGGAGGGTCATTGCTGGCGCATGAACTGCGGATTACACGAAGATTGCATTGAACCTGATCCTCTTGTCGGTTAATCCAAACAGTTTTCTGAAATTTCATTCTAATAATTTTCTAGCAAAAGTCATCTTTACCCCTATGTTATAATGACCGCACCGGGGATGATAGGTATCGACGGAAAAGGTTGACTCCGGACTGCGAGCCGAGAGGCGCCGTTCTCGATAAATCAGCGCAAAACCTTAAGTGCCAACCGCACTGAATATGCTGCTCTTCCCCTTGCTGCATAAGCCTGGGTAAGACAGACGATTACCTCAAGGTAATCTCGTTCACCTCCCTCAATCTCCTGCTGGTGGAGAGTGAACGTCAGAAAGCAGGAGTGCTGTCGGGCGACGCCGCTATACCGACTCAAGCGGGGCTTTCGGTCGCTTCGCCCAGTGCGATCGGGCGCACGACCGAACCCGACAGCGACATCGCTCCACCGACGGTGCCGACCAGTGTCACGACGAGGATCGGAACGATCCAGATCGGGTCGAGGTCCGACATCGTGTCGACGATCGCCGACCAGTTGGTCACCAGTGCGAGTACGAAGAACGCAAGCACGGCGAACCCGACCCAGGTCAGGATCTTCGGCAGGCTGATGCGCTCGAGCTCGGCGAGTTCGACCGCCTCGACCTCGAGGCGCTCCTGCAGCGGGTTCGCAGATCGTCGACGAAGTGCTTCGGCCGCTTGGCGTCCTTGCGGGCGTGCGGTGGCAGCGCAGGGAGTTGGATGAACGCCAAGGTGTCGACCAGATCCGGCTTCGGCACCGATCGCACCGCCGCGTCCAGTGCCCGCGGCACACCGACGACGAGCGCCGTCGAAACGAGCAACTCCGCACGGTCGACCGCTCGCGCCTCAGCGCTCGATGCGAGGATCGCGGTGTAGAGCCCGGCGACCGTCGCCGTGTCGCCGTCGAGGTAGAGATGGTCGAGGCTCAGCGATCGATGTGCGATACGTGACGTGTGCAGCAGCTCGACCTGCGTCCAGAGATCGTCGAGCGCAGCGTCGGTGACCGCCTCGGGCATCGCGTCTCGGAGCACGGTGCCAGCCGGCGCTCGGGTGGCGACGATCGCACTGTTCCGATCGGCCGGAGCGACGCTGAGCACCTCGGGCACGCGCGCCCCCGAGCGCCACGTCATCGACGTCGACGTCGCAAGCTGTGCCGCACGACTGCGCGGCGACACCGAGAGGCGCTGCTCGTCGACGTCGCGGACGCGGATCGACCGCACCAGTCGAGCGAACACCTCGGCGTCGCGATCGTCCTGGTCGAGGAACCACACATCGATCAGCTCGCCGCTCGATCTCCCGCGGTAGCCACGGACACCATCCGCCCTGGACTCGTCACCGAGCACGTCGACACGGAATCCCGCCGCTGCGAGCCCGGCCCGGAGCGTCGCCGAGCCAGGCCGCCGCTGCGGCGAACCGAACGCAACCAACGCCGCCGACCCGATCACACTGCCGAGCGCCAGCGTGACCGCGATGCTGACCGGCGCCTGGGTCGCCGTGAACACCCGCACGACCGCAGCGCGTCCACACAGCAGCCCATGCAATCTTCCGCCACTGCTGCTCCATCATCGGCGACGCCGTGGTCGCCCCGGCGACGAGTGCTGCCAGGTAGGCCGCGGAGGGAACGTCCGTGGGCAGGAACGAATTCGACGGCAGCTCACCGATGTCGGTGGGCGGCGCGGCGCGTTGGAGCCAATCGGTCAGCACCAGCATGATCAGCCCGCCCAGGACACCGGCGCCGACGACCAGGGCAGCGGCCCGACGGGCGTGACGCTTCAGCAGCCAACCGACCACCACGACTGGGATCAGCACGACCGCGAGTTGCGCGATGCCGACCAACAGATAGCGCAGGCCGAGCGGCATCCGCACGAACATGCGCACGAGGTCCGCCGACAGGTTGGTGAGTGCTGTGGGGAATGCCGCGGTGATCCCGAGAACGAGGCACAACACCGACAACCGCAGCACGAGGCGGGCAACGTCCACCGGGTGGCGCTGCCAGTCACGACGGTCGTGCTCGCTCATGGCGACCTCGACGCGGTCGGTCGCATGTCCGGCGGGGGCGGTCGTCACGTGCCAATCATGGCGCACCGTGCACCGTTGTCAACGCTTCGATGGCACACGATCGTCGCTCCGTGTCGCCCCATCGCCGACGACCGTCAGGCGAGCACGTCGACCAGTGCCGCGGCAGCACGCTCGACATCGGCGGGTGACGTGTAGTGCACGAACGACAACCGAACCACACCACGATCCGGGTCGATGCCGAGGCCATCGAGCACCCGCGGCGGCGTAGTAGTGCCCAGCACTCGTCTGCACCCCTCGCTCGACGAGCCCGTGTGCGACATCGAGCGGGTCGTGTGCCAGCGGACTGAACGCGATCGTCGGGCATCGGTGACCGTCGACGGTGTCGATCGCAGCGGGTCCGAGCAGTCGCACATCGTCGCGATCGGCCAGCACATCGAGCAGCACCGGCGTCAGCGAATCCTCGTGCGCGCGCCACATCGTCGACACCGATGCGGTTGCAGCACGAAGATCCTCGGTGCAAGACCCGCCGTGGTGCCGGTGCGATGTTTCGATGTAGTCGAGCACTGCCCCGGCCGCAGCGACCTGGGCGTGGTCGGGGCCCGCCGGGTTGAGTCGCTTGTCGGCGACGGGGTCGTTGAAGTAGTGGCTCTGGTTCGGGAGTTCGGCCATCAGCCCGGCGCGCACCACCATCAGGCCCTGGTGCACCGAATACGTCTTGTACAGGCTGAACAGATACACGTCGGCACCGATCGCTCCGACGTCGGGGATCGAGTGCGGCGCGTAGGACACGCCGTCGACGATCACGCGAGCACCGACGGCATGGGCAAGATGGGTGACTCGGGCGACGTCGTTCTCTGCACCGATGATGTTCGATGCGTGCGGCACCGTCACCAGCGCGGTGCGCTCGCTCAGCACCGCTTCGAGATCGGCGATGTCGAGCAGCCCGCTCTGCGGGTCGATGCGCCATTCGATGACGGTGCAGCCGACCCGCTCAGCGGCACGACGGATGGCGCCGGTGTTCGCCTCGTGATCCTGGTTGGTGACGATCACGTCGTTCCCCGGCTCGAGCACGGCGGCGAAGGCGTTCGCCAGCACGTAGGTGTTGGCGGAGGTCGACGGCCCGAACACCACCTCGCGTGACTTCACACCGAGTGCTTCGGCCCACCGAGATCGCGAGCGGTCCATCTGTTCGCCGGCGCGGCGCGACGAGTCGAACTCGCTGTAGGGCTGCACCTTGAGGTCGGTGTAGTACTCGCAGAGCGCGTCGATCGTCTGCGCACACGCAAACGATCCGCCCGCGTTCTCGAAGAACGACACGCCGGTGTTGATCGGACGCAAGAACGCAGGGAAGTTGGACCGGACGAATTCGAGATCGAGCTCCACGACCCCACCGTACCGCCCACCCCCCACCCCGAAATTGCCCCGGATCGTGACGGTGAGCGAGACGATCGTGCACAAATTGGGGGTAGGGGGACGCCATGATGGGTGATGTCGAGCGAACCGTCGAGCATCCACGATCTGACCACCCCTGCGTTGCTGATCGACACCGCCACGTTCGACCGCAACCTCGCGGCGATGGACGCACTGCTGCCCCGGTGCCGAGTTGCGCCCACATGTCAAGGCGTTCAAGTCGACCGCCATGGCCACACGCCTCGACGCCGACGGCCACCATGCTTCTGCGCTGCCACACCCCGCGAGATCGAGGGCCTGGTCGCGGCCGGCCTCGGCGACGACCTCCTGCTCGCCAACGAGACGCTCGACGCCGGCCGGCTCGGGGCGCTCGCCGACCACGCGAACATCACCGTCGCCGTCGACTCGGACGAGACGCTCGACGCCGCGATCGCCGGCGGGGTCCGGTCGGTGCTGATCGACGTCGACGTCGGCCTGCCCCGCTGCGGATGCGACGTCGACGAGGCGGGTCGCCTCGCCGACCGGGCCCGGGCGGCCGGCCTCGACGTCCGTGGCGTGATGGGCTACGAGGGCCATCTGATGATGGTCCACGACCGAGACGAGAAGCGAGCCAAGGTCGCCGCAGTCGATGGCGATCCTGCTCCAGGCCAGCGAGGTGGTCGGCGGCGACGTCGTCTCGGCCGGGGGCACCGGCACCTGACACTCAACACCTGGTGCACCGAGATCCAGGCCGGCTCCTACACGCTGATGGACACCCAGTACGACGAGCTGACTGCCGTTCGAGAAGGCGCTGTCGGTGTTGGCGACGGTGATCTCGGTCAACGCGAAGGGGTGGATCATCGCCGATGCGGACTCAAGTCACTCGGCATGGACCACGGCAACCCGTCGTGGGACGAGGGCGAGGTGTTGTTCTGCTCCGACGAACACATCACGTTGGCCCCGCGCGAGCTCAGCGATTGGAAGGTCGGCGATCGGGTGCGGATCTGGCCCGCCCACGTCGACCCGACCGTCGCCCGCCACGAACAGTTCTGGCTCGTCGACGGCGACACCGTCACCGACTGCTGGGCGATCGACCTCCGCCACTGGTGAGTCACCGACCCCTCGGTCAGCTCCACGTCTCGCACCCGGCTACGGTGGCCCTCGCCACACTGCAGGAGGAACCGCCATGAATCCGAGACGCAAACGTCGAGCCACAGGCGTTCCGGCGGTGGCACTGGCCTTCGTGCTCGTCGCAGGAGCCTGCGGAAGCGACGACACCGCCGACACCGACATCGGTCAGGAGCAGGCAACCGAGCAGGACTCGGACGGCGCCGCGGACGCGTCAGATGACGGCAGTGATGCCTCGGCCGGTGATGAGTCGGGCGCGACCGGCGCGACGGCGTCGATCCCCTGGACGGCACCGGATGGCACGAACCCGTCAACGATCGCAGTGTCTCCCGGTGGTGACCAGGTCGTCGTCGGCTTTTCGTCGACGGAACCTGGCGCCGAGATCGTCGTGTTCGACGTCGCCAGTGGTGCCGAGGCATGGCGAGCGTCCATCGATGACGCCGGAGCGTTCGGACTCGGTGGTTTGATGTTCACCACGGCAGGGGTCAGCTTCTACCTGACCGACCTCGATGGGTCACAGATCGTGACGTTCACCGATGGAGACACCTCGATGGTCACGGCGCCGGACCAGTGCGCTCAGTTCGTTAGTGGCACCGTCGATGCAACGCAGAACGTCGCGTACACCGTGGTGCCCGCCGGCTTCTGCCGTGTCGACCTGTCGACGGGCGCAGTCGTCGAAGCGACCGTCGGCGACCTGCTGGACGGGGCGGTAGCGCTCAACGGTTCGATCCGGTACGCCGCCGACGGCAGCTTGGTCGCGACGATGGCAGATGCCGATGGAGCGCCGACGGCGATCGCTGTCGACCCCGCAACGTTGACCGCGATTGGTCCCGTCGGCGAGTTGCCGCCGAGGCTCGAGAACGTGTACGGCGATCTCCTCGTCGACGGACCGGTGCTCGCTTCGGGCGATCGTGTTGCCGGCACCCCTGACGGCTCGACGATCGTCCTGCTGCAGCCATCCACCATCGACGTGGTCTCCTAGCTCCCGCCGTCCGGCGGTTGGGCGTACTGCCGGACCAGCCCAGCGGTGATGTCCACGTACCGAAGCAGGAACGTTCGTTCATCCAGGCGTTTGCGTCGCAGCCAGCCGGTGACTTCGTCGTTGCACTTACTGCTGTTGCACGAACGACAGGCCGGCACGATGTTGTCGAGCGTGTACCGACCGCCGCGAGACAGCGCCAGCACACAGTCGCGTTCGACTGGTGAGTTTCTGACCCCGCAGTAGGCGCATCCTCCCCACTCCTCTTGGAGGGCCACCCACTGGTCGTTGCTGAGATCGTGCTCGACCCGTTCCATTCGGCGCTTTCGTCGGCGCGATGCTCGAGCCGTGCGGCTTCGGGCGACCATCGCGCGATCGTAGCGATTTCCACGTTTGCGCGCCGGGCCATCCGCGGTCTGGGAGAATGAGGCAATGAACGAGACGACCTTCTTCCTGACAGCCGACGACGGCCGAGACCGTGGCGGTCTACCGCTGGGTCGGCGACAGCGAGCCACGAGGCATCGTGCAGATCGCGCACGGTATGGGCGAACACGCCGGCCGCTATCGACGCCTGGCAGGCGCACTCACCGACGCGGGCTACGTGGTCTATGCCGACGATCACCGCGGGCACGGTCGCACGGCGGGCTCCGTCGAGCGGCTCGGCGACTTCGGACCTGGTGGCTGGCCCGGTCTGATGTCCGACATCGGACAGCTCGCAAGCGTCGCACGCAGTGAGTTCCCGGGCTTGCCGCTCGTGATGATCGGCCACAGCATGGGGTCGTTGCCCTCCAGCAGTACCTGCTCGATCACAGCGCTGAGCTCGCAGGTGCCGTGCTCACGGGGACGTCGGCGATCGACATGATCGCGGCGGGGATCGATCCCACCCAGGAGGTCGACCTCTCCGCGTTCAACGCGCCGTTCAGCCGGCGCGCACCGACTCGGACTGGCTCAGCCGTGACCCCGACGAGGTCGATCGGTACATCGCCGATGAATACTGCGGCTTCGGTGTGGACGCTGCCGCCGCGTCGAGCATGTTGGACTCGCTGACGGTCTGCTCGGACCCTGATCGCCTGGCCGCGATCGTTCCGAGCTCCCGATCATCCTGGTGTCAGGGTCGGCGGATCCCTTGGCCGGTGGCGGCGAGCTGATCGAGCTCGTCGCCGCCCGCTACCGGGACGTCGGCGTCGACGACGTCGAGGTGACCCTCGTCCCCGACGCCCGCCATGAGGTCTTCAACGAAACCAACCGAGACGAGATCACCGCAGACCTGATCGCCTGGATCGATCGTCGTAACGCAGGACTTCCTGACACGCAGCGGGTGCTGGGCGAGCAACGCGCTTGCGCCGCGCTCTGGCGGTCGTGACAGCAGCGTCGCACAGGACTTCTTTGCGCATCGCGAAGGATCCGGCTCGGTCAAACGAATGCTGTTGTTGCCTTCGACGGCGAGTGTCCTGATGGTCGAGTTGATCGCACGTGACCTCATCGCTACATCGAGCGAG
>CAWBQK010000005.1:0-81483 GCA_963791045.1 Candidatus Latescibacterota bacterium | reverse complement strand
TACTAAGGGGTTTCCCCGGACCAACCCGATGGGTGGCGGTTGTTGACGCGGTGTTATAACCGATTAGGTGATAAAGAAAAAGCTCGCCGGTGTGAGCTCAGGTACGATGAACTGCGGCAGCGTGGGAGCAGCACGGAATAGCGCTTTTCCCGAACGTGCGGCTTTGAAATGGATTTGGTCTACGCCCGTTCGACTCGTTCGGGCGGGCGCGGACTCCAGCAGACCCCAGCTGACTGTCGCTACCCGGGCAAGGGATTCCCCGGGGCACTTAACACCGGACCATCATTATTGCATCCACACAGGCTCTTTCCCTGATGAGCGCCGGGGCAGCTCCGGTTCCTGGAACAGAAATTGCACTATATCGGGTGCGGCCTGCCTGTGAGGAGCCACCAAATCGGTGGAAGTTTGACCCAGTTTGGACCATATAGAAGCAGACGACTCCAAGAGCCCTCGGCCCGCGAGGTTAGCCCTTCACTGACATACAGGTCTCGTGGACTCGATCTGCACCTCATAACACTAATATTGAAAAAACGGTTTCGCGGGAGACCATCCAACAAGGAACATCATTCAGCTAATTTTCGAGGTCAATTCTGTTGACCGTGCGTCGGACGATTGAAGAGGAGGATTGCTATTACTACCCTGAGTGAATCACTGGACATTGCCGAACTCAAAGGCAAAACGATTGCGGAGTTGATGGATGTTGCCGAACCTCAAGATTGAGGGAACGAGCAGCATGCGCAAACAGGAATTGATCTTCAAGATCCTGGAAGCTCAGACCCAGCAAAACGGGCTGATCTTCGCCGAGGGTGTGCTTCAGGTTCTCCCGGAGGGATACGGGTTCCTGCGGTCACCGGACTACAACTATCTGCCAGGGCCGGACGACATTTATGTGTCGCCGTCCCAGATCAAGAAATTCGATCTGAGGACGGGTGATACGATATCCGGCCAGATCCGTTCGCCCAAGGACTCGGAGAGGTATTTTGCCCTGCTTCGAGTCGAAGCGGTGAACTTCGAGCACCCGGATGTCGCCAAGACAAAGCCGTTTTTCGACAACCTGACGCCGCTCTATCCGGAAGAAATGCTCAATGTCGAGCACTCGACCGGAGACCTGTCGACCCGCCTGATCAATCTGCTCACGCCGATCGGCAAGGGCCAGCGTGGACTGATCGTCGCGCCTCCGCGAACCGGTAAAACGATTCTTCTGCAGAAGATCGCCAACGCGATCACGGCGAACAACAAAGAAGTCTACCTTATCGTGCTTCTCATTGACGAACGCCCGGAGGAAGTTACCGATATGGAACGCTCCGTGGATGGCGAAGTCATCAGCTCGACCTTTGACGAGCCGGCCGAGAGGCACGTCCAGGTCGCGGACATGGTTATTGAGAAAGCAAAACGGCTGGTCGAGCACGGCAAGGACGTTGTGATTCTTCTCGATAGTATCACTCGTCTCGCCAGGGCCCATAACTCGGTCGTCCCGCACAGCGGCAAGATCCTCTCCGGCGGTGTCGACTCCAACGCGCTGCAGCGGCCCAAGCGGTTCTTTGGCGCCGCCCGTAACATCGAGGGCAACGGCAGTCTGACCATTATTGCCACCGCTCTCATCGAAACGGGCAGCCGGATGGACGAGGTTATTTTTGAGGAGTTCAAGGGCACCGGTAACATGGAACTCGTCCTCGATCGTCGCTTGAGCGACAAACGCATTTTCCCGTCGGTGGATATTTTCCGGTCGGGCACGCGGAAGGAAGAGCTGCTGATCTGGCCAAGAAGGATCTCGATAAGATCTGGATTCTGACGAAGTTCCTCAACGAGAGACCGCTCGTCGAAGCGATGGATTTCCTTCTTGAGAAGCTCGCTAAGGCCAAAACAAACGCGGAGTTCCTGAAATCGATGAACGCCTAGCCGGGTCGTTTACGCCCCGAACCGGGGCGCTTTGGCCCTGAATCCGAGGGGGGAAGGCGCTGACGCCCCGAACCGGCGGTGGACAAAAAGGTTATTGCTTCCAGGGCAATAACTCATTATACTTGCTCGGTTAATCGAAAGACCGATCGCTGTGGACTCCCCAATGAACCTCACCGATTTTGTGTGCGAGGGATGATGGGACGGAGCCCGGCGAAAAGAGGAAGGCGACATGAAGAAGAAGACACATCCGGACTACAAGGCGACAAAAATTACTTGTCACTGTGGAAACGTGATTGAGACACGTGCCACGGTCGATGACCTCCACGTCGAAATCTGCTCGAGCTGTCATCCGTTCTTCACGGGTAAGCAGAAGCTCGTCGACTCCACGGGTCGGGTTGAAAGATTCCGGAACAAGTACAATTATAAAGATACAGACTAATCAGGTACTCGAGCATTCCCCTGAATTATGTCCAGTAATCGATCCAGCATCGGTGGCCAGGCGGTAATCGAAGGCGTCATGATGCGTTCTCCGACGCATTACGCCACTGCTGTGCGTACGCCACAGGGCCGGATCGTCATCCAGAAGACCCCCTTCAAAAGCTTTGTCCGCCGGGTGAAGATCCTCAACGTCCCGATTATCCGCGGAGCGTTCATGCTGGTGGAAACACTCTATATCGGCATCCAGTCGCTCACCTATTCCGCATCGCAGGCGGTCGAGGACGAACAACCCCAGAAAAAGCCGAACAAACTCGGCACGTCTCTGGCGCTTGCCGGCTCGATCGTTATGGCGCTCGGACTTGGATTTTTGCTTTTTTTCTATCTGCCGCTCTTGCTCACCGAACTTCTTGGTGTGGACAACGGGATCCTTTTTAATCTCATTGACGGCGTGTTCCGACTGGTGTTTTTTCTTGCTTACATCTATGCGATTTCGCGGTGGAAGGAAATGCGCCGGGTTTTCCAGTACCACGGGGCCGAGCACAAGACGATTTACGCCTTCGAATCCGGTGATGATCTCACACCCGAGAACGTCCAGAAGTACTCGACATTTCACCCTCGCTGCGGAACGAGCTTTCTCATCGTAGTGATGCTCGTGAGCATCGTCGTGTTTGTTTTTCTCGGCAAACCGGAGACCTGGGGCGACCGGTTTCTTCGCTTCGCCATGATTCCCTTGATTGGCGGAATCTCGTTCGAGTTCATCAAGTTGTCGGCGCGAAGGGGTTTTGCCAAGGTTTTCAAGCCGGCGATCTGGCCGGGCCTGGCGCTGCAGCGGATCACGACCAAACCACCCACCAATGATATGCTCGAAGTGGCTATTGCCGCGCTCGAGGCATGTCTTGACCGCCAGGCGGTCAAACTCCAACTGCCAACAAATTAGCTGGCGTTCACTCAACGCCACAGGTAGGTCATTCATGCAAGACCAGATAGACCAGATTCTGTCAAAATTTGAAGAAATCAACAAACAGCTGACCGACGAGGCCATTTTTTCGGACCCGAAAAGGTACCAGACGCTTGCCAAGGAACGTTCCGACCTGGAAAAGCTTGTCGAAGTCGCCGAACGCCTGGGTGAAGTTTATCGAACCATCGAAGATGACACGGCGGTGATCAAAGCGGGGGAGGACGCGGAACTCGTGGAGATGGCCAAGCTCGAAGTCGAGGAACTCAAGCCCGAGCGCGACGAACTCGAGCAAAAGTTCAAGTTGCTACTCGTTCCCAAAGATCCGAGTGATTCGAAAAACACGATTCTCGAGATCCGCGCGGGGACCGGTGGCGACGAAGCCAACCTCTTCGTGGCCGATCTGGTGAGAATGTACACACGTTTCGCGGAAGAAAAGAACTGGAAGATCGAAGTTTTGTCGAGCAACCCGACGGGCATCGGCGGGTTCAAAGAAATCATTTTTCTGGTCGAAGGGCCGGCCGCCTTTGGTACGTTGAAATACGAGAGCGGTGTTCACCGCGTTCAGCGTGTGCCGGTGACAGAGTCGAGCGGGCGGATTCATACGTCGGCCGTGTCGGTGGCGGTTCTCCCGGAGGCCGACGCCGTCGATATCCAGGTCGATCCGAACGAGCTGCGCATCGATGTATTCCGCGCGAGCGGCCCCGGCGGCCAGAGTGTGAATACCACCGACAGCGCGGTGAGGGTCACGCATATTCCCACGGGGCTCGTTGTGACGTGCCAGGATGAAAAGTCCCAGCACAAGAACAAGGACAAGGCGCTTAAGGTACTGCGCGCTCGGTTGCTCGAGGCGGCGCAGAAGGAGCAGGAAGAAAAGCTCTCAAAAGAACGCAAGATACAGATCGGCTCGGGGGATCGAAGCGCGAAGATACGAACGTACAACTTCCCGCAGCAGCGCGTGACGGATCACCGGATCAGCCTGACACTCCACCGATTGAACGAAATCCTCGATGGCGACTTGAACGAGCTTATCGAAGCGCTTGCCCGTGCCGCCGTCGTCGAAAAGATCAACGGGTGAGGTGGTCGGCGCAGTCTTTCGTAAGGCCCTCGCTCCGCTTCGCTCGACTAACCGCCGGCTGCGCCGACGGTGGATTCTCGCTCGCTCCCGCGGAAGGGCCTTTCGAAAGACCGCTCCGACCTCTTAAAGAGTAGGCACGGGTGGCATCGGTGGGGCCCCCGAGGCGGCGCAGCGTCGCGGAGTGCGGGAGCTACCTCAGCGCTCCTACAGGCGCATCTGCAGGGGCCGTGCAAATTGATCTTGTCGGCGAATGGCCAACCGCACGAAGCGTAAGCGAGCACGCCTGGGGTGACCGATGACAGGACCCGTGCCGGGCCAAACGAGAAAAGACCCACATGCTTGCTGATATGACAGACGTGCCGGGGTTGTGAGGGATGCCGAGGCGTATCTCGTCTCGCACGGTGTTCCGAATGCGAGACGCAATGCCGAGTGGCTTCTCGCGCACGTTCTTGGGTGCCGCGCGCCCGACCTCTATCTCACTCCATTCAAAGTTCTCGATCGCGATGTTCGCGATGCGTTCGAAGCGCTTGTCCGCCGCAGGGGAGAGCGCGAGCCACTTCAGTATATCCTTGGTACAACTGATTTTATGTCGCTTTCCTTTGTTGCGAAGCCGGGCGTTTTTATCCCGCGGCCAGATACCGAAATTCTTGTTGAGAAGGTCGAAGAACTGGTTCGCTCAATGATGCCATTCGGAGGCGAGGATGCAGGGGCGAAGACGGGGAAGCTTCTCGATCTTTGCTGCGGATCCGGTGTCATCGGGATATCGCTGGTGCGGCGGCTTGGGTCGGTTGACGGGATCGCGGTTGACATCGACGAGGGCGCTGTTTTGCTTTCACAAGAAAACGCGGCGGCCAACCAGATTGCGGACAAAATGCGGGTCGTCCTTTCCGATGCGGGCGATTTTGTTCGTGAGACAAAGGAGCGGTTCGACATTCTTGTATGCAACCCGCCGTACATTCGGTCCGGCGATATGCCGGGGCTCCCGCCCGAGGTGAAAGACCACGAGCCACGCCGGAGTCTCGAGGCCGGTGAGGAGGGCCTCGATTTTTACGCCGAGGTTGTACCGCTCATCCCGCGGATTCTCACACTCGGGGCCGTGGTCGCGTTCGAAATCGGCGACACGCAGGGCAAGGCGGTTGAGGCGATTCTTGCGGAGTCCGCTTTTGACCGGATTGAGACCCACCGCGACTATAAAGAACTCGATCGTGTCGTTACAGCGCGGCGAGTTTGAGTTTTCCCCTCGAAGGTGGGGGCGAAATTCCTTAGTATATGTGTACGAAACTGGTGGGGCCGGCATTCCGGCCTGGTGGGATTCGCGACATCCGACAACCCCAACTTCGATCACCGATCGGGGATCAGACAATGGATAGATTTATAGTGGATGGTCCGTGCAAACTCCGCGGAACCGTCAAAATCAACGGGGCAAAAAATGCGGTGCTGCCACTTATGGCGGCGGCGCTGCTCGCTCGTGGCGAGAGTGTTATCAAAAATGTTCCACGCCTGAGAGATGTGTTGACGATGGTCCGGTTGCTCGAGATTCTCGGCGCGAAGGTGTCATTCGAGCGGGGAACGCTCAAGATTGATTCGACACGTTTGCGGCGGCTCGAGGCGCCTTACGATTTAGTCCGGACGATGCGCGCGTCGATCTACGTTCTCGGCCCTTTGGTCGCGTCGCGGGGAAAGGCCCGTGTAAGCCTGCCGGGCGGGTGCGCATGGGGTCCTCGGCCGATCGATCTCCACTTGATGGCGCTCAAACGTCTCGGTGCGAAGATTAATCTCGAGCGCGGTTACATAAACGCATCGGCGCGTCGGCTGAAAGGCGCCGAGATTGTATTTCCGATTTCGAGTGTCGGCGCGACGGCCCAGACGCTCATGGCGTGCGTCCTCGCGAAGGGCGTGACGACGTTGAAGAACGCCGCACTGGAGCCGGAGATCACGGAGCTTGCCGAAGCGCTTGTAACGGTGGGGGCGAAGATCGAGGGGATCGGACAACCGACGATGGTTGTCGAAGGTGTCGATTCGATCGAACCGTTTCATTACAGCGTCGTGCCCGATCGGATCGAGGCGGGGACCTTCGCGGCGGCGGCGGTGGCAACCGGCGGTTGTGTGACCCTTACGAAATGCGACCCGTCGCATCTGGAGGCGGTGATCGACGCGCTTCGTTCGTGCGGCGCGAAAATCACGGTTGGGACGGACACTGTTGAAGTCGAGGGGCCGGAGCGGGTCGAGCCGATCCACGTGGTGACGCGCGAGTATCCCGGCTTTCCGACCGACATGCAGGCGCAGATGATCGCGGTTCTTTGCCGCGCGAACGGCACGAGCACGGTCAAGGACACTATTTATACGGATCGTTTCACGCATGTCCCGGAGCTTCGCCGGCTCGGCGCCAGCATCCGCCTTGACGGGAATATCGCCGTGATCAAAGGAGAGAAATCACTGGAAGGCGCGCCGGTGATGGCGACGGATATCCGCGCGAGTTCCGGCGCTTATTATCGCGGCAATGGCGGCGAAGGGCCGAACAGAAATCCGCCGCGTGTATCACATCGACCGTGGCTACGAAGCAATCGAAAAGAAGCTCCGCAAGCTCGGAGCCAAGATCAAACGCGTCTCGAAATAGTCTTTGGTGGGAGCGGTGCGATCTTTCTCTGGCCCTCGCTCCGCTTCGCTCGACTAACCGCCGGCTGCGCCGACGGTGGATTCTCGCTCGCTCCCGCGAAAGGGCCTTTCGAAAGACCGCACCGCCCTCTATGTGAGTAGGCGCGGGTGGCCGTTCACGGTAAGGGTTGTTGAAACTTCTGAGCCAAGCATCCCACACGTCGCTTCGCTCCGGGTGACCGATGACAGGACCCGTGCCGTGCCAGCGGAGCGAGGGCCAGAGTAAGACAAACCGTCTCGATAATGAACCTGCGCCGCCACCCGCGCCTCGATCAGAAAGAAAAATGCCAAAACGACGATTGATACTTGGGACTGCCGGTCATGTGGATCATGGCAAGACGGAGCTCGTCGGTCGATTGACCGGTGTGGATACCGATCGGCTCAAAGAAGAAAAAGAGCGCGGTATCTCCATCGAGCTCGGGTTCGCGCCATTGAATCTCGACGATGGCACCATGATCGGTGTCGTCGACGTTCCCGGCCACGAGAAGTTCGTCAAACACATGGTCGCCGGCGCCGGCGGTATCGATCTCGCCATGCTCGTTATCGCCGCGGACGAGGGTGTCATGCCGCAAACCAAAGAACACCTCGAAGTCCTCGCCTCGCTCGATATCGCGTCCGGTATCATCGCCGTTACAAAAACAGATATTGCCAGCGAAGACATGATCGAGATTGTCAAAGATGAAGCAGTAGATCTTGTTAAGGGCACCTTTCTCGATGGCGCTCCCATCGTTGAAACGTCCGCCAAAACCGGCGACGGAATTGAAGAACTCAAAAAGACACTCCTTGCGCTCGCGCTCGAGGTCAAAGAGCGCGACACCACCGGGCCCTTTCGTCTCGCCGTCGATCGCGTGTTTCACATACAGGGAATCGGCGTGGTCGTAACGGGAAGCGGGTATTCAGGGACCGTCACCGTCGGCGACTCCCTCGAACTGCTTCCCGCAAAGAAGTCCGTGCGTGTCCGCGAAGTTCAGAGTTTTGGCGGAAAGCGCAACGAAGGCTACGCGGGCGAGCGGCTCGCCATAGCGCTCCAGGGCGCCAAACTTGACGGAGTCTCGCGCGGCGACATGCTCGTCACTCCGTCGGCATTTATTGTCAGTTATCTTTTCGACGCGCGCATGCACGTTGCTGACTACGCGGCGTTCGAAGTCAAACACCGCGAGCGTGTCCGCATCCATCACGGCGCGCGGGAAGTCATGGGCCGGGTCCAGCTCCTCGAGAGCAGCGAACTGCGCTCGGGCGAGAACGCTTTTGTCCAGCTTCAACTCGAAGCGCCTATCGTCGGCAGCCGCGGCGATTTCTTTGTCGTTAGAAAATATTCTCCGACGATGGTGCTCGGCGGCGGCCGCATCATTGACCCCGCCGCGAAACGTCACCGGCGGCGGGACGCGGCGGTCATCGAGCGCCTCCGGCTTCTCGAAAAAGGCGATCCCAAAGATCAGCTTCTCCAGGCGGTCGAAGCGGCGGGCCTGCGCGGCTTGAACAAAAAAGGCCAGGAAGCCGACATCGTCCAGGCGCTTGTCGACGATGAACGCATTGCCGTCGTCGACGGAGTTCTTTTTCACGCGAGGGTTCTCGCGGACCTGGCGGGCAGCGTCGAATCGCTTGCCTCCGAGTATGTCAAAAAGCACCCGTTGAGATACGGGATCGACAAAGAGGAACTCAAACAAAAAGTCCGGTTCCCACAAACAACTCCGCTCTTTAACAGCGTCCTCGATACCATCGCCAGGTCACGCCCCGTTTTCATAAAGGACAACCGCGTGAGAACGGGTTCGAAAGACGTCGCACTCCCCGAAGACGCGGCCGCGGATCTGAAAAACCTCGAGATCGAGATAAAAAAACTGGGGCTGCTTTTTTCAAAACCGGCCGAGCTCGAACGGGCCTGGCGGGCAAAGAGCGCTCTTTCCGACGCGCTGGGTCTTCTGATCGAAGACCGCAGAATCGTCAAAATCGGGGGCGAGGGCTACGTCCATCATGATGTTCTCGTCTCGTGCCTAGAAAAGTTAACCGCTTGGTATGAAAACAATTCCGATCTCACGGTGGGTGATTTCAAAGACATGTTCGGGATCACCCGCAAGCACGCCATCCCGCTGCTCGAGCACCTGGACCAAGCGAAAGCCACCGTCCGCGACGGAAATGTCCGTCGCAAGGGCCCCCGTTTCGACGATTTTCTTGGATAACCACGGGCACGCGCCGCCGACAATCTCGGTTGATCGCCCTTCCGGCGGGCGAAATTACGGGTTCACGCAAGCCTGACATTGTGCTATATTAGCTTCGGACAATTCGAGCTAGTCATTTGCGTTGGGCAGTAGCACTCTCGCTGTACGAAATGGAAACCCGAGACTTGCCGACCATGGCGCTCGGCTACCCTTCAGCTGAGAGGGGGAAGCAATGAGACCTGTTTCTAGAAATATGCTTGCCTTGCTTCTGGTGGTAGCCCTGGTTCTTCCAGGCATCCTCACAGCTCAGCAACTACCTGTACCAAAAACGGTTGCCGTATTTCCCGGTGTGATGAACGTCGACTACGCGGGGCAGACCTTCGTAATCACGACACCGGTCAAGCTGTCGGTTAAGTTTGAGACGATCAGCTGGACCGAGATCAAAATCACCGTAAAAACGGGCCCGTCTCATCGAACCGGCGTGTCGCCCGCTCCCGGTCAGACTCTCCAGATCTATTGGGAAGAAGGAGACGAGATCATTTATGAGGGAGATCCGCCGGCCGAAGAGTGGACAGGGATCGTGCTGACCGAAGGTGGATTCACCGAGAAGTAAGAATTATTAACAAGCGTAAAATTATTTTACGCGCTCCGAGAGGTTTCCCCTGATTTTCTCGGTCCGTTTTTAGCAGCAGTTGCTAAGCTTAATTTCTACAGAGTTTTGTAGTACCGAAGGGGCGCCACCAGGCGCCCCTTTTGGCATAATAGTTGCGCGTACAGGGATTGTCATTCCCTGGGCTTTGCCCTGGAGTGGTATGTGCTCCGAGAGTTTTCGGATCACAGGAAGAGGGAACACTCGGTGGCAAAGAGGGGGTAATGCATCTGGCTACGCCAAGGCTCTATCGAATAGGTCATCAGGCACCCCGTGTGTTTGACGCCTTCCCCTGAGTGGCTCGTCAGGCCAGTGAATCATAGCCCTTGCCCTTAGCTTGATTCCGCTGGTGTATTGCCCTCCTTGACACGAGAAGGGGCGCGGGTTGCAGCGTGCCTCTTCTTGTGTCCGCCGAGTCTCTGACCGGGAATCGGATTGCTGGACCGCCCCAACAGGGGCGGTTCTTTTTTGTGCCCCGAAGTGTTTAGCCGCGGCGCCGGCGCCCGCGACGGCCCGGAACTAGTTTTTCTTGGGTGAGTCGGGAAGGCCGGGGACGGCGAAGACGGTTTTCTCCCGCTCGCACAGCACCTGCCCGGGCTTCGAGCCTCTGAATTTGCGGACATATTTCCGGCGGGTATAAATGACGGGGACGAGAGAAGCGTGCCGGGCTTTCGAAAAGTGCGCGGCGATCGCCGCGGCCTTCTCGAGAATCGCGTCGGGGGGATTTCCCGGCGAGCCGTGGGATTTGAGGACGACGTGGGAACCGGGCATCTGTTGGGCGTGGAGCCAGAGATCGTCCGGCGCGGCGACCCTGAATGTGATTTCATCGTTCTCGCGGTCGTTACGTCCGACGAGCGCGAACCACTGATCGTCGAGGTCAAACCGCCGATACTCTTTGACCTGCTGGACGCGTTTCACCGTCCGGCGTTTTCGCGCCCCGAAGTCATACTTCCGCTCGGCCCGTTCGGCGGACTCGACGGCCCCGCGCAGTGTCGTCTGTTCATCGATTGTGGCCATGTCGGCGCTGAGTCCGGCGATCTCGGTCGCGATTGAATGTATCCGGTTGTCGAGCGCCTCGCGGCTTCTTTCGAGCTTTGCCGCCCGCTTGAAACGTTTGTCGATCTGTTCGCGGATAGAGTGCGCCGGATCAAGTTCGATCACGACCTCGGCGCCGTCCCCGTAAAGGGCCGGGAGAGTCGCCTCGGATGCCCCGGGCGCAATCTGCGATTGATACGCAGCGAGCGTGTTGGCCTGGTTCCGGAGATCCTCGAAGGATTCGGCTCCCTCGCGTTCCCCTTCGAGTTTGACGAGAAGCTGCTCCCGGGCCGCGAGATGCTTTCTCAAGGTTGCCGTCGCGTGGGCGACAATGTCGTCGTAGAGGGATGCGACAATCGCCGCCCCTACTTCACGGCACGCGGTCGTGGCATCATCGAATGGTCCGAACATGAAATCGCCGGCAACAGCGGGAACGGGAGCGGCCCCGCCGACTCTTTTCGCGGCGGCGAGCCCGAAGGGCACGCGTCCATCGATGAGCCCCTCGTGAAATTCCCTCAAGGCGTCGTTCTCGATAGCGCTTCCGTCCACGGTGAAGACGGGCGCGCCGGGGGCACGTCCCGGGCGGAGCGCCTGACCGGTTTCTCGTATGTCGAGCGATTCGATGATGGCCTCGCCCCGTTCGACACGGACCTTCGCGGTGCTTCCAAAAAGATAAATCGCGAGTGAGTCGGGTTCCCGGCCGCCGGTGAGATCCATACGCAGGATGCGGTCGTCGGCCGCCCCCGGGACTCGGCCGACCTGGAGGCCCACGATCCTCTTGAACGCTTCGGCGCCGATACCGGCAAGCGGGTCATTGCTTTCCAAAAAACAGAAGGGCCCGGGGGAGGAGAGGATTACGACCAGATAGTCCGGCGGCCCCCCGCCGGCAAGCTCAATCGAGAGAACGGGCTGGAGCAGACGCACGCCGCCAATCCGCCGCCCGGCAATCCGGGAGGCGATCGATTGGACGAAAAGGTAGAGGAGCAAATGGTTCATAGACGAACTCGCCAACGGGCAAAAAGTATTAAGTCCTTATGATTTTAGGATTTACCATTGACAGACAGGCCGAGTCAACTTAATATATGGCGTCTCGAACACTAGATCTTTTTATAAGGAGCGAAAGTAATGCTCGTCAGTATGACAGGGTTTGGCCAGGCGGAAGTCTCCAATCGAACCGCAAAAGTATCAGTGGAGATTCGTACTGTCAACCACCGCTTCCTCGACGTTTCCCTAAAGCTGCCCAAGGCGCTTCTGTCGCGCGAGCCCGAGATCAAAGAAATTCTCAAAGCTCACATGGCGCGCGGGCGGGTGTCGGTGTCGATCACCGCGGAGACCGAAGGACCCAGATACAATGTGAGCATGAACATCGAATTGATGGAACAGTACATGGAACAGCTCCGGGCGTTCGGGAACAAACACAAACTTGCGACCGACCTCGATGTTAAAACACTCGCCGGTCTGCCCGAGGTGTTCAGCGTGCACGAGACCGAGAGCGACACCGAGGTGTTCTGGCCGCTCGTCAAGAAGGCGATGAAGCAAGCCGTTGCGCAGTGTGTGAAGATGCGGGAGGACGAAGGAAAGGCGCTCGAGACGGACGTTCGGACCCGGATCACCCTTTTTGCCAAGCTCGTCAAGAAGACGGAAAAACTCGCCCCAAGGGTCGTCGCCGCCCACAGCAAGATGCTCAAAGAGCGTGTGACGAAAATGATGGAGGGCGGGCGGATCGACAGGGACCGGTGGATGACCGAGATCGCGCTTCTGTCGGACCGGCTTGATTTCACCGAGGAAATCATCCGGCTCCACAGCCATCTCGATCAGTTCGGAAAGTGCCTCGACGAAGGCGGTGCGGTGGCCAAGAAGCTCACCTATCTACTCCAGGAAATGCACCGCGAGGTTTCCACTATTTCGTCGAAAGCATCGGACGCCAAGGTGGGCGAAATCATGGTTTCGCTCAAAGAGGAAACCGAGAAGCTGCGCGAGCAGGTTCAAAACCTCGAATAATCCGGCAATTGTTGGGGGGAAGCGGTTGAGAGACACAAAGGCTTTTCCGATAGTGATTTCGGGCCCATCGGGCGTGGGCAAAACCACGCTCGTTGACGGGATCCTTGAATCGATATCGATGCTCAAACGCTCGGTGTCGGCGACGACCCGTCCGCCGCGAACCGGCGAAATCGAGGGCGACGCGTACTTTTTTGTGTCCGAGGAGGAATTCGAGGGCCTCAAAGAAACCGAGCTGATCGAGTGGGCGACGGTCCACAAGGCCTCTTACGGCACCCCCCGGGGATTTGTCGAAAAAAACCTCGAAAAAGGGCTCGACGTGGTCCTCAATATCGACGTCCAGGGCGGCCGCGATGTGAGAAAGTGCTTTCCTGAGGCGTTGACAATATTTATTTTACCACCATCATTCGAAGTACTTGAGCAGCGGATCAGGGAACGGGCCACAGACCCCGCGGAAGACATACAAACACGTCTGGAAAACGCACGCGAAGAGATCCGGGCATTGCCCGACTACGAGTTCGTCGTCATGAACGACAAACTCGACCAGGCGATTGCGGCGCTTCGCGCGATTATCCTGTCGGAGCGCTGCCGGCGAACCCGGTACCCCGATGATCTCGTAGAAAAGTTTAGCGGTGGGACGGCCGAGTAGAACAGCGAAGCCGAACAAATTGCACGTAACGAATCCATCGTCCTCACCGCGAGTCCAACAGATTGGGAGAAAAGTCCGATGATGAAAGAAGTCATTCTGATCGACAAGCTGACCAAAGTAACCGCTAACAAATATGAGGCCATAAGGGTCGTCGCCAAAGAAGCGCGGCGGATCAACTCGGTTCTTATTCGTGGCGGACAAGGGGATGTCGATGAGAAACCCACAGTGATGGCGCTCTACCGCATGATGGACGCGAAGGTCAAATACAAGTTCATCGACGAAGAAACCCACGAGGCGGCGTTCAAGGACGAAGAATAACAACCGCTCCCGACCGGAGCCCCCTGGCTTCCGGCACATTTCTTCCGTAACCAATCGCTGCTTGATCCCGGGGAAGAGGACAGATGATGGGAGAGCTCACGGGCAAAAAGATTCTTCTCGGTGTCACCGGGGGCATCGCTGTATACAAGTCCGTGTTTCTCCTGAGACTTCTTCGCGCCGAGGGCGCGGAGGTCAAGGTCATCATGACCGAGGCGGCGTGTGAGTTTGTTGCGCCGCTTACCTTCGAGTCGCTTTCCGAAAACACAGTTCACATCAGACTGTTCGACACCGGCGGTAAACCGGGAACGGTGTCACCCGTCGAGCACATCGATCTCGCCAAGTGGCCCCACCTGGTCGTGATCGCGCCCCTGACGGCAAACACAATCGCAAAGCTTGCCGGCGGTGCGGCGGACGATCTCTTGAGCACTGTGGTTTCCGCTTACGACGGCCCGGTTGTGCTCGCGCCCGCGATGAACGACATCATGTGGCGAAACGACGCAACACAGATGAATATGCAGTCTCTCTCCGCGCGCGGCTACCGCGTGGTTCCGCCGGGCAGCGGAGAGCTTGCGTGCGGGTACGAGTCCGAGGGCCGGATGGCCGAGCCTGATGATATTCTCGCCTTTGTGAAATCAGTTTGCAGCTCCGCGTTCGCCCGTCTCCGCGTTCTTGTGAGCGCCGGGGGCACCGAGGAAGACCTCGATCCGGTGCGCGTCATCTCGAACCGCTCGTCGGGCAAGATGGGGTTCGCGCTTGCGGAGGCCGCGAGGAACCACGGCGCGGACGTAACGGTTGTCGTGGCGCGTGTGGCCGTGCCGCCCCCCGTGGGGACGCGCGTGGTGCGGGTCCGGACCGCGGCGGAGATGTCGGCCGCGTTGAAGGAGCGTTTCGACGACTGCGACTTGCTCATCATGGCCGCGGCGGTATCGGATTTCAAACTCGACACGCCCATGGAAAACAAGAAGAAGGGCGACGAGTGGACGCTTACGCTCTCGAAAACCGAAGATATTCTCGAATCGCTGGGTAAGGTGAAGCAGAACCAGTTCATCATCGGCTTTGCGCTCGAGACGGAGAACATCGAGGAGAACTCGCAAGAGAAGCGTGTGAAGAAAAACTGCGATCTTATGGTGGTCAATAACCCGCTCGAGCCCGGGGCGGCTTTCGACCATGAAACCAACGCGGTAACGGTCTATAACGACGGTGGCGAGGTGCTCTCGACTGGTTTGAAGAGCAAGCACGAGATCGCCGACATCATTCTTGAAACGGCCCGTAAGGAAAAGGCATTCCAGAAGATCCTCTGATAGATGAAGAAGACTCTCCACAATTGTCCACAGGAAATCCGCCCCGAGCTGATTTCGTACTTAAAACGCCTCGAACAAAAAGGTATAAACGCTATATACCGGAGGACGAGTCTTGCCGCCGACGAACCCATTGAGATATCTCTGAAGGAGACCGACGTGCCCAAGGCCGCCGTTGCAGACCAGTTGAAAGAACTCGAAGCCGTTGTGAGCAAGTGCACCGAGTGCGGGCTGCACGAGGGACGGACAAAGACTGTTTTTGGGAAGGGCGATCCGAACACGCGCGTCATGTTTATCGGTGAGGGGCCGGGACGCGAAGAAGATCTCCAGGGTGTGCCGTTTGTCGGCCGGTCGGGGCAGCTCTTGACCAAGATGATAGCGGCGATCGATCTCACCCGCGACGACGTTTACATCACGAACATCGTCAAGTGCCGGCCGCCCAACAACCGCGATCCCCAGGAGCCCGAAGTGCGGTGCTGCGAGAAGTACCTCATCGATCAGATTGCCATTATCAAGCCGCGGATCATCTGCGCGCTGGGGCGCGTGTCGGCGCATTGGCTTCTCCAGACTAACGAGCCGCTCGGAGCGCTTCGCAATGCCGACAATTCGTACCACGGCACACCGGTGCTGGTGACGTATCACCCCGCGGCGCTCCTTCGCAACCCGAATTTTAAACGCGGCGCGTGGGATGATTTCAAAAAACTCAGGGAAATTATTTCCGACGACTAGTTCTTTTGCGGCGCCGCGTGCTGTTGTGCCGCCGCTGTTTTATGTGTGACGTGTGGTGAGGTGACACCAAGGGAGTTTTTGCGTGGCCGATTCGAGACCAACACAAGGCAGAGACAAGATACCTCCGCATTCGCTCGAGGCGGAGATGGCGGTACTGGGCTCCGTCCTCATAGACAACCAGGCGTACTCGATTGTTACCGAGCATCTCAGCGAAGACTCGTTCTACAAGCATGCGCATCGCAAGATTTTCGAGGCGATGGAAAAACTGAGCCAGAAGGGTGAGGCGGTCGACGTCCTCACGCTCTCAGAAGAGCTCAAGCGAATGGGCGAGTTCGAGAAGATGGGCGGGGCGACGTATCTGACAGAGATCACGGACAACGTTTACACATCGGCCAACGTGGAACACTACGCGCGCGTGGTGTTCGACAAGTATCTTCTCAGGCGGCTCGTGACGATCTCGGGTGAGATCTCGACCGAGGCGCTCCTTGGCAGGCGAGGATGCGCGCGCGGTTCTCGACGAGGCGGAGCGGTTGATCTTTGAGGTGTCTGAACGCGGAATCCGAAAAGGATTCGAGCCGATCGGCAAGATCATAAAAGACAAGTTCGGCAATCTCGAGGAACTCTCCGAGCGCGGTGGGGTGTCGGGACTCGCGTCCCCGTTTGATGAACTCGACGCGTACACATCAGGTTTTCAGAAGGCGGAGATGGTGATCATCGCGGGCCGTCCGTCGATGGGGAAGACGAGTTTTGCGCTGAACGTCGCTCAGAACCTGGCGATCAAAGACAAAGTTCCGGTCGGTGTGTTCAGTCTCGAAATGTCCTCGGAGCAGCTTGTGATGCGCTTGCTCTGCAGCGAGGCGCGGGTTGATTCGCACCGGCTACGCATGGGCCACATCAAACACTCGGAATTTGCCGAGCTTGCTATGGTCGCCGGGTATCTGAGCTGAAGCGCCGCTCTATATCGATGATACGGCGGGGCTCTCCATGATGGAGCTTCGCGCGAAGGCGCGTCGGCTGAAGGCCGAGGCCAATATCGGGTGCATCGTCATCGACTACCTTCAGCTCATCACGAGCCGCGATTTTGTCGAAAGCCGCCAGCAGCAAATCTCAACTATATCGCGGAACTTGAAGGGGCTCGCCAAGGAGCTCGACATTCCGGTACTCGTTCTGTCACAGCTATCGCGCGCCGTCGAATCGCGCGGCGGCGACCGCCGCCCGATGCTTTCCGACCTTCGTGAGAGTGGCGCCATCGAGCAGGATGCTGATACGGTTCTCATGCTTTACCGGCCCGACTTCTATGAAGGAGAAGACTCCGAGAACGCGGGAATCGCCGAAGTCATCATCGCCAAACAGCGAAATGGACCCACGGGGACCGTCAAGCTCGCGTTTGTAAGGGAGTACACGCGTTTCGAGAGGTTGGCGCGCGACTAGTGTGCCGTGCCGACGCGTTGTCGCCGCCGTGCGGCGCTGTTGTGTGACGCCGCCCTGAACCGCCTTGAGCTGCTGCAAATACTATGTCAAAAACGTCCGCCCTCATAATGGCCGCGGGAACCGGTGAACGGTTCGAGAGCAAAGACCCCCAAAAAATTCTACCCGCTTCTCGATCGTCCCATGATTGTGTGGACGGTCGAGCGTTTTGTCATTCATTCGCGTGTCGACTCGGTCGTGGTCGTCGTGACGCCGGGAGAGGAATCCCAGGTTGCGTCTACGTTCGACCAGTATGGCGTGCCGGGAGAGGTCTCCGTTGTAGCCGGGGGCGAGACGCGCCAGGAGTCGGTCCGTCTCGGGCTCGAGTCCCTGTCGTCGTCGGTGGAGATCGTTCTTATCCATGACGCGGCGCGACCGTGTTTGACTCCGCTCCTTATCGATCGAACACTCGACATGTTGAAATCACACTCGGCCGTCATCCCGGTTGTGCCTTCTGTTGATACGCTGGTGCGTGTGGGCGATGGCGATCGTGTCAAAGTGGTGATCGACCGGTCGCGGGTGGCGGGCGTGCAGACGCCGCAGGGTTTTCATCGGAAACTCATCGTGCGGGCGCACGCGGATGCTCTCGAGCGCGGAGCTGTGGTGAGTGACGACGGGTCGCTCGTTCTGGCTTTGGGCGAAGAGGTGCGGACGATCCCCGGAGAGGGAACGAACATTAAGATTACTTACATAGAGGACACGGTAATCGCCGAAGCGATCTTGAGCAAACAGAGATGGTGAGTTTCTTGTGGCGCGTTGGGTTCTAGCGGACGCCGTATAAAAGGAGATCGACATGTACAGGACGGGTATTGGTTGGGATGTTCATCCGCTCGTCGAAGGCCGCGAACTCTGGCTCGGCTGCGTTCGTTTTGACGATGCGCCGCGCGGGCTCGACGGACACTCCGACGCCGACGTCGTGAGCCACGCCATATGCGACGCACTTCTCGGCGCGGTTGGTCTCGGCGATATCGGCGACCACTTTCCGCCGTCCGATGACGCGTACAAGGGAATGGCCGGGGAAAAGTTTCTGTCCATCGTCCGCGACATGGTCCATGCGAATGGATATTCGATCGGCAACATCGACTGTGTCGTTATGAGTGACGCCGTCCGTCTCGGAGATAGAAAAAAAGAAATGCAGATTATCATGGCCGCGCACCTTGGACTCGAACCCGACCAGGTGTGCGTCAAGGCGACCACATGGGAAGGATTTGGAGCCGTCGGCCGCGGCGAGGTTGTCGCCGCCCAGGCCGTGGCGACCGTTGTGACAAAGAACCAGTGATCCATACTCTGCACCGATCACAACCATGAAAGCGAGATTTATGAGCGGATCCGATGTGCGCGTTCGTTTTGCTCCCAGCCCCACCGGGTACCTCCATGTGGGTGGGGCGCGGACCGCGATTTTCAACTGGCTGTACGCAAGGCACCACAACGGTGCCTTTGTTCTTCGTATCGAAGACACCGATGTCGAGCGTAGTACCGCTCTGAGCGAAGCGTCTTTGATTGAAGACCTTCGCTGGCTCGGCCTGGACTGGGATGAGGGACCGGGGATTGGTGGAGGGTGCGAGCCCTACCGGCAGTCCGAGCGTCTCGATATCTATCGTGAGCATACCGCGCGTCTTGTTGACGAGGGTAAGGCGTATCCGTGTTTTTGTGCGGACGACGTGTTGACTGCCAAACGCGAGGCCGCTATGGCCGCGGGCAAGCCGCCGCAGTACGACGGCACGTGCCGGTCGTTGTCCGTTTCGGACGTGGCCGCACGGCGCGCGGAGGGGACGCCCGAGGTCGTACGGTTTGTGGTTCCGCCGGGGGATGTTCAGTTTCCGGATTTGATTCGCGGGGATATTCGTCTCGAGACGAACATGGTGGGCGACTTCGTCATCATGCGGTCCAACGGGATTCCCACATACAACTTTGCGGCCGCCATAGACGACCATCTTATGCGTATATCGCATGTGTTGCGTGGGGAGGAACACTTGCCCAATACGTTACGGCAGGTGTTGGTCTACAAGGCGTGCGGGTTTGAGTTGCCCCGGTTCGGGCATTTTTCGTTGATACATGCCGAGGACAAGTCGAAGTTGTCCAAGCGCCATGGGGCGAGCTCCGTCGGTGAGCTTCGGTCGACCGGGTATCTGCCCGGTGCGGTTATTAACTACCTGGCGCTGCTCGGGTGGTCGCATCCCGAGGAGAAAGAAGTTTTGTGTGTGGGTGAGTTGTCGGCGGCGTTTTCGTTGGACCGGGTGTCCAAGAGCCCGTCGGTTTACGATCGTGAAAAACTAAAATGGATGAACGGGCAGTACATTCGTGCCGCCGATGTGGCCGATTTGTTTGGCGTGGCCGATCCGTTCTTCCCGGAATATGTCCGCGAGGCGTATGACAATGCCGCGCGTTTGAAAATCCTTGGCCTGTTGCACGAGAAGATTGAGACGCTTGCCGAGTTGGATGAGAAATCCGCGCCGTTCCGTTCGCCGCCCGTTGTCGACGACGAAGCGCGCGAGGTGCTCGCGACACCCGAAGCGCACACCGTGTTGAAGGCTCTCGCCGATGCTTTGAACGCTTCGGCCGAGGAGTTTACCGGCGCGCTCTTCAAGTCACTCGTCAAACAAGTCGGCAAGGAAACGGGGCAGAAGGGCAAGGCGCTCTTTTTTCCCGTGCGTGCGGCGCTCACCGGCTCCGTGCATGGTCCGGACCTGGCGGGTATTGCGGAGCTGAAGGGGAAGGATGGGGTTTTGGAGGTCTTGGCCGACACACGATGATCGGACGACGAGAACTCACGAGCAAGAGGAGAGTAGTTTTGTTTAAAAGATTATTTTGTGCCGCCGGCATCGCGGCGGTTTTGATTACGAGTTTCGCTGGGAGCCCGCGGGCCCAGGCCGGGGAGATCGATCTCCTCGCCAAGTGGATGACGGGCACGTTCTCGAGCGCCCAACAGGCCGATGCCGACACGAACTTTTTCGACATCCGCCTGGAAATGGTCCGAATCTGGAGCGACAGAGCCGACGGGTACTGGATCTATGTGGAACAGGCGGCTGCGAACTCACTGGGCCGCCCGTACCGCCAGAGGGTCTATCATCTCACTGGTCCCGTGGACAGTGTGTACTCGAGCGATGTTTACACGATCCCCGACCCGACGCGTTATGTCGGTGAAGGTCGCAACAAAGATGCCCTATCCGATCTCGCCCCCGCCCAACTGATGTTCAGAGACGGTTGCACGGTCTATTTGAAAAGGCAACCGGACGGCTCATTCTCCGGCGGCACGAGAGGAAACGACTGCGAGAGCACCCTCCGCGGCGCGAGTTACGCAACATCGGAAGTCATGGTCACGTACGATAGAATCGTGAGTTGGGACCGCGGGTTTGACGAAAAAGACGAGCAAGTGTGGGGCGCCCGCACCGGTGGGTATGTGTTTATCAGAACAAGGTACAATTGACCGATCGACGACAAAGGTAACGACATGACAACAGACGACGGAAAGTGGCGGAGATCAAGAGATCAGATGATCGCGGGTGTCTGCGCGGGAATCGCGGAGCGCCTTGGATGGAAACCAACCCGAGTGAGAATCGGATACGTGATCCTTTCAATCTTCAGCGCGGCGTTTCCCGGGATCCTGGTATACCTGGTTCTTTGGTTCATGATGCCCGGTCCGCACGAATGAGTTTGAACCACGCGACGATTCCCTTTGGCACGGCAGAATCGCAATGGACAAAAGGAGCGCTCAACACGTGGAAGCATGGATCGGAGTAATCGGCACGATAGCGGGTGGCGTGATCGCGTGGGGGCTCGGCCAGACGACCAACGTTCTAAGCGGCCGACGAAAAGCTTATTGCGATCTGAAGGCGAAGGGTTTCGTTTGTCTTGATCGCCTCCTCAAAATAAAAAACGCCGACACGCGAGGTGACACCAGCCAGCGGGACAAAGAAATCTGGCATCTGGGCGGCGATATGGACAAGTACAGGGATTGTATCGCTCTCAGCCCAAAGACCCGGGGCCCGCACTGGGCTATCTATCAGAAGATGATGCCGATCCTTCTTGAACATGACCTGTCCAAACTCGACACTACAATAAGAGAACTCGAAGAGCTGTCGGGCGCCAACCAGAACGCATCCGACGACAAGAAAAAAGACGCTTTCTGTTAGTCTCGCGATTTGATAACCAGACCACCCAACACAGACGCGCGGAACGGTTGCCGGACGAATAATCGCAAAAAGGAGAGAATCTGAATGGATTCAATTACCACCGAACTGATCAAGAAGTCGGACATCAAGGATGTCGTGAACCGTCTGTTTGTCGGGACCGACAAGGGTGACTGGCCGACGGTTCTCGAATGCTTCGCGGAGAATGTTCATTTTGATGTGTCGTCGATGACGGGCGACGAACCAAAAGTAATTCCGGCAAAGGAAATCGTCGCGGGGTGGGAGGAAGGACTCAAACATCTCGAGGCTGTGCACCATCAGTCGGGGAATTTTCTGATCGACGTCGAGAGCCCCAAAGCGAAGGTGTTCTGTTACGGGCGGGCTTCGCACTATCTTCCGAATGAGACGGGTCGCAACGTTCGAACATTTGTTGGAAGTTACAACTTCGGCTTTATGTATGAGCGTGGCCGGTGGAAGATCGACACGTTAAGTTCAATCTAAAATTCATCGACGGCAACCCGGACCTGGAGAACTCGTAACGGAATCGATACCGCGAATCCTTCTTATACTCGACCTCGACGAGACGTTGATTTATGGCACGGAAGAAGGGCTCGAGCGAACCGCGGACTTCACCTGCGGGCCGTACTCGATTTACACCCGGCCGGGCGTTTATGATTTCGTCAAGGTTATCCAAGAATTGTTCGACGTCGCCGTGTGGAGTTCGGCGACCGCGGATTATGTCGCGTGCATCGTCGAGAAGATCTTCGGCGCGGATTATCCGCTCGAATTCGTGTGGTCGCGCGAGCGCTGCACGGCCCACAATAACCATGAGACGCGTGAACTGGAATATATTAAAGATTTACGGAAGGTCGCCCGCCAGGGATACGATCTGGGCCGGGTGCTGATGATTGATGATGACGCGGGCGCTCTGAGGCGCAATTATGGTAACCTGATAAGGATCGCCCCGTATTCGGGCGGCCTGGATGACATCGAACTCGAAGCGTTGTCAAAGTATCTCCCGTCACTTGCGGAAGCATCGGACGTACGACAAATAGAGAAACGCACATGGAGACAGAGCATCAGTCGAGAATGATCCGTACGGCGGCAGTTAATTCTCCTAATACATTATACAGCATGGACGATAGACGATCGAAGAGGAGCACCCGAGGATGGAGATTCTAAAAAAACTGAACGTGATGCTGATTGTCGGCGGAGACTCGGCCGAGAGGGACGTGTCGCTCGAGAGCGGGAAGAGTGTCTTCGAGGCGATAAAAGGCCTCGGCCATCGGGTGGTTGTTGCCGACCCGCTCCATCCGGATGTTCCGCCGACGGAAGACCCGGCGGCTTTTTTCGAAAACGCGCAGATCACAAACGCCCCGCCGCGCCACGGCGCGGAGAAGTACAAGGCCCGCCAGAACTTTTTGACCTACCTCAAAGAGTACGAGCTTCTCGGGTGTGACCTGGTGTTCAACTGTCTCCACGGCGGTGCCGGTGAGGACGGGACGTTCCAGGCGGTGCTCGATTATCTGGGGATTCCGTACACGGGAAGCGGCGCCCTCGCGTCAGCGATCGCGATGAACAAGGATCTCTCGAAGAGGATCGTCGCGCGGGATGGCGTGCCGATCGCGAAACAGCTTTTTGTCGAGCCTCCGTACGACAACCACAATGACATCGAGAGCCGTGTCATGGAGATGCCCTCGCTCCCCGCGGTCGTCAAGCCAAACCAGGAAGGCTCCAGCGTGGGAATATCGATAGTCCACACGAGGGAGCAGCTCGCCGAAGCGATTGAAGCGGCGAAGTCGTACGGCGGCGGCTATCTTATCGAGGAATTTATCGAGGGAACCGAAGTCACGGCGGCAATGCTCGATGGGGCGGAGCTTCCGCTCCTCGAAATCCGCCCGAAAGACGGGTTCTACGACTACGCGAACAAGTACACATCGGGCGCCTGCGAATACCTGGTGCCGGCTCCGCTCGACGAGCATGTGGCCGACGCAATCGCGCGCTCGGCCAGGGCCGCCTACCACGCACTCGGATGCAAAGGGTACTCGCGCGTCGACTTCAGGCTGACCCCCGAGGGCGACCACTGCTTTCTCGAAGTCAACACGCTTCCCGGGATGACGTCGAACAGTCTCGTTCCAAAAGCGGCCAAAGCGGTGGGGGTCGAGTTTCCGGATCTGATCTCCAGGATTTTGCAGTTGGCGATGCCGGACAACACGTTATAAATTCAGAGCATGGATAGAAATCAACACACGCGACGAAGCACGATAATTACAACAGACAACAAGGAACCCAGCGGAGGGACGAGATGTCACTCAAGGTTTACGACACACAACGCGCAAAGAAAATCGAATTCCAGCCGGTCACAGACGGCAAGGTCGGGATGTATTTCTGCGGAATGACCGTTCAGGACAAGCCGCACATGGGTCACATGCTGGCCTTCGTCGCGGGTGACATGATCCGCCGCTACCTCGAGTTCAAAGGGTATGAGGTCTCGTACGTCCAGAACTTCACCGATGTCGACGATAAGATCATCGACAAGGCGAACGACGAGGGGCTCGACTTCAAAGAAGTCGCCCAGCGAAATATCGACGCGTACTTCGACGCGGCCAACAAGCTTCACATCCGCAAGGCGACGGAATATCCGAAGGCGACCGAGCATATAAAAGAGATCCTCGATCTGATTCAACAGCTTGTCGACAAGGACCACGCGTATGCCGGCGGGCGGCGATGTGTACTTTCGTGTGCGGACATTCGAGGAGTACGGCAAGCTCTCGAAGCGCCGCGTGGACGATCTGATGTCGGGTGCGCGGATTGCCGTCGGCGAGCATAAGGAAGATCCGCTCGACTTTGCGCTTTGGAAGGGTGCGAAGCCGGGCGAGCCCGGCTGGGACAGTCCGTGGGGCCGAGGCCGTCCCGGATGGCATATCGAGTGCTCGGCGATGTCGATGAAATACCTCGGCGAGACGCTCGACTTTCACGGCGGCGGCGAAGATCTCATCTTCCCGCATCACGAAAACGAACTCGCACAGTCGGAGGCGGCGACCGAGAAGCCATTCGTTCACTTTTGGCTCCACAACGGCCTGCTGAATCTCAAGGGCGAGAAGATGTCGAAATCTACCGGGCACTTCTTCGCGATGGAGGATGTGCTCGCCGAATTCTCCGGCGATGTCGTCCGTTTCTACTTTCTCTCGTCGCACTTCCGCAAACAAACAGAGTACTCGCGCGAGCGGCTCGAAGAGGCCAAGCGCGGGTTCGAGCGGATGCAGCTCGCCTGTATTTCGATCGAAGACAATCTCAAGAAACTTGGTGACTCGGACGGGATTTCGAGCCCGGCGGGAACCAGCCTCAAAGAAGCCATCGAGGAGACCAGGACGAGTTTCTTCGAAGCGATGGATGATGATTTCAATAGCGCCGGCGCGCTCGGCGCGGTGTTCGACCTGGTAAAAACGTATTACAAACTCGTCGACAAGAAGGGCGCGACGGTGACCGAGGATCGTGAGGCCCTCCAGGCATTGAAGGATGCGATCATCGTCTTTGACGAGGTTCTCGGGATCTTCCCCGATGGATTCCCGTCCGGGGTCGATGAGGCGCCCCCCGAAATCCTCGCGCTGGCCGAGGAGCGTCAGCAGGCGAGGAAGGACCGTAACTTTCAGAGGGCAGACGAGATACGAGATGAGCTCGACGCAAAGGGCTATATCATCGAGGATTCAGCGGAGGGGTCGAGGGTTAGAAAGAAGTAACCCAGGAGAGTCCTCCGATCGTTTAATTTGACGGCCGGAACATCCCGCATGCGCGGGGCGTCCCGGCCGTTTTTTCGTGGCTACGGTCGATTTCGTCATGATAAGCCTCTCCCGTCTTGAATAAATCGGGTGGCGCGAGGTAGTTCTAGTAACGAATCACTGAGTTACAGACGGGAGGCAGCCAAAATGTCGACAAATATCTGGTGGATTTGGATCATTCTTGCGGCGGTCTTCGTCGTCGGCGAGATCTTCACCGCGGCGTTTTTCCTTCTCTGGTTTGGAGTTGGGGCCGCCGTGGCGGGCGTCCTCGCGCTTCTCGGCGCGAGTATGGCCTCTCAGCTCGGGGCCTTTATCGTGGTTTCATTCACGCTCTTCGCCGTATCGAGGAAGTTCGCCGATCGCTTTACGAAGCAGCAGCCCCCGGGAATCGGGGCCGACCGGTTTATCGGTGAGCCGTGCATAGTATTGGAAGAAATCGACAACGACAAGAACACCGGCCGTGTTCGGATGGACCGCGAGGAATGGCGGGCCGAAAGCGAATCCGGAAAGGTTATCACTGTGGGGACCAGGGTCGTTGTCACCCGGATTAGCGGTACGCATCTCGTCGTCGCCGACGCCGGGCAAGCCAGCTCGTCTGAGGAAGGAGCATAGCGATGGATGCAGGTTTTATAGTTGTATTGTTTGCAATAGCTTTTGTCGTATTTATTATGGCGGCGACCGGGTTAAAGATCGTCCGCCCGTGGGAGAAGGGTCTGATCGAGCGCCTGGGAAAGTACCAGCGGACGGCGGACAGCGGGCTCACGATCATCATCCCGTTCATCGAGCGAATCATGAAAGTCGATATGCGCGAACAGGTCGTTGACGTTCCTCCCCAGCAAGTTATTACAAAAGATAACGTTGCGGTTGAGGTCGACGCTGTCGTCTACTACGAGGTCACCGACCCCATAAAAAACACATATAATGTGGAGAACTTCTACATCGCGGCGACCAAGCTCGCCCAGACCAACCTCCGTAACCTGATTGGTGACTTGGCGTTGGATGAATCTCTCACGTCGCGAGAACTCATCAACACCCGTCTTCGCGAGATTCTCGATGACGCCACCGATAAGTGGGGGACCAAGGTCACCCGTGTCGAACTTCAGAAAATCGAGCCCCCGCAGGACGTCACCAACGCCATGCATCGCCAGATGAAGGCCGAGCGTGAACGGCGTGCGATGATTCTTGAGGCCGAGGGCGCGAAAAGATCGGCGATCCTCGAGGCCGAGGGTGTCCGGCAGGCCGCGATCCTCGAAGCGGAGGGCAGGGCTCAGGCCATTCAAAAAGTTGCGGAAGCCACTAAGTTTGAGAAGCTTACGGTGGCGGCGGGCGAGGCCGAGGCGATTGAGAATGTGTACGGGGCGATTCACCGCGGCAATCCAACCAACGATCTTATCGCGATCAAGTATCTTGAGGCCCTGCAACAGATTGCCGATGGCAAGGCGACCAAGGTCTTCCTTCCGCTCGAAACGAGTGGTGTTCTGGGGAGTATTGCCGGTATCGGTGAGCTCCTGAAGGAGAAGATCGGCGCGCCCGGCGCGCCGGGCGCGGGAATGGCGGCGTCCGGAGTGGCGACTTCGTGTGAGACCAAGAAAAAATCGGCTCCACCGGAGACGGCGGAGTAACCAAAAAGCGATTTTTCGAACCGGAAATTGGGGGCGCCCGGCGGCGCCCCCTGATTTCATAAAATAAAAAAAATAAAGTTATCCACATAATTCTTGGTGACTGTTTATAAATTGCCCGTTGACTTTATCTCCCTGATTCTGTTATTTTTGCACTTGACAGATATCCCTCGCCCGTCTATATTTACGCTTCTGCGTCCCGAATTTTCGGGTGGGCGCAGTGTAGGCTGGCGTAGCTCAATGGTAGAGCACCTCATTTGTAATGAGGATGTTGGGGGTTCAAGTCCCTTCGCCAGCTCCAAAATTTGAGCGATAGAGCCTGATATAAAAACCGAGCGGGCTGTTTTTATAATCTCTCTTCAATTAGTTTAAAAGCACCAAATTGTAAGTGGAGGGATACGATACCCCACGGCTTTAAAGTCGCTGGGTTTTTGTGTCTCTTTCCGTTTGATTGGATTGCGGTAGACAAGTGCCGGGGAGGTTCCCGAGTGGTCAAAGGGAACAGACTGTAAATCTGTCGGCGAAGCCTTCGGAGGTTCAAATCCTCCCCTCCCCACCACTTTTTTGCAATTACGGTGGGCGGGAATAGCTCAGCTGGCTAGAGCATCAGCCTTCCAAGCTGAGAGTCGCGGGTTCGAATCCCGTTTCCCGCTCCATTTTTTTTGTTAGTTGGTTTGTTGTAAGTGTTACTCATTCGAAATACTGTGTTTCGCCCTCGTAGCTCAGTCGGTAGAGCATTTGCATGGTAAGCAAAAGGTCACCGGTTCGATTCCGGTCGAGGGCTCCAGCGTCAATCTCCGGAGGGAGGCACATGGCGAGAGAAAAGTTTGAAAGAACAAAGCCACATGTGAACATCGGGACGATCGGTCACGTGGATCATGGCAAGACGACGTTGACGACGGCGATCACGTTGGTGTTGTCGAAGAAGGGTTTGGCGGATCACATTCCGTTCGACCAGATCGACAAGGCGCCGGAAGAGAAAGAGCGCGGGATCACGATCGCGACGGCGCACGTGGAGTACCAGACGGAGACACGTCACTACGCGCACGTGGACTGTCCGGGTCATGCGGACTATATCAAGAACATGATCACGGGCGCGGCGCAGATGGACGGAGCGATTCTGGTAGTGAGCGCGGCGGACGGGCCGATGCCGCAGACGCGGGAGCACGTTCTGCTGGCGCGCCAGGTAAACGTTCCGTACATCGTGGTGTTCTTGAACAAGGTCGACATGGTAGACGATCCGGAGCTGCTGGACCTGGTGGAGCTGGAAGTAAGAGAGCTGTTGTCGGAGTACGAGTTCCCGGGCGACGATATTCCAGTAATCCGGGGCAGTGCGTTGAAGGCGATCGGAGAGCGGAGACCCGGATGCACCGGAGTCACAAGTGCATATTCGAGTTGATGGCGGCGATCGATAATTACATCCCGACGCCGAAGCGCGACACGGACAAGCCGTTCCTGATGCCGGTCGAGGATGTGTTCTCGATTACGGGCCGCGGGACGGTGGGGACGGGACGCGTAGAGCGCGGCAAGATCAAGATCGGCGAGAAGGTCGAGCGCGTTGGCGTACGAGACACGAAGGAGACGGTGGTGACGGGTGTCGAGATGTTCAGAAAGCTTTTGGACTACGGGAAGCGGGCGACAACGTAGGGCTGTTGCTTCGCGGGATGGAGAAGGAGGATCTGGAGCGGGGGATGGTGTTGGCGGCGCCGAAGTCGATCACGCCCCATACGAAGTTCAAGGGCAAAGTGTACGTTTTGACGAAGGAAGAAGGCGGACGTCATACGCCGTTCTTCAACGGGTACCGGCCGCAGTTTTATTTCCGGACGACGGATGTGACGGGTGTGGCGACGCTGCCGGAAGGCACGGAGATGGTAATGCCGGGCGACAACGTAGAGCTGGATATCGAGTTGATCACGCCGATCGCGATGGAGACGGAGCTGCGGTTCGCGATCCGCGAGGGTGGCCGCACCGTGGGCGCCGGCGTTGTTGTCGATATTAAGGAATAAGTAGAAGAAAAAGTTGGCTGAGCTCGACTCTTCGCCTCGCGGGATGAGGGCAAGGCCGACAACGGTGGACACATTTTTTGCGGAGCTGGGACGATCGGCTCTCGTTAGGCAGCATCCGCAGGTCCGTAGCTCAATTAGGCAGAGCACCGGTCTCCAAAACCGGGGGTTGCAGGTTCGATTCCTGCCGGGCCTGCCATCCCTTTTTGAAAAAGCGGTCTTCGGAGCCAACGACGGAGTTATCGACGTTTTGCTCGAGAGAGATCTCTTCAACCGGAGTCCCGCGAACCAACACATAAAACGAAACGGTAAGGCACGTCGATGTGGGAGAGACTAAAAAATTACCTGGCGGAAACTCGGATTGAACTCAAGAAGGTTACGTGGCCGAACAAAGAAGAGCTCAAAGAAGCGACACGCGTCGTCGTTGTTGCGTCGATTCTGCTGACGATTTTTATCGGGCTGGTCGATCAGGTTCTGAGCACAATCATCAAGTTTGTATTTAGATAAGCCGAAACATATACAAATAATCCGACATTCATACGTCCCTTGAGGAACTGAAAAGACATGGCTACCGAAGAAAAGAAGAATACCGCGGCCACCGAGCCCGAAGAAGTAGAAACCCCCGACGTCGAAACGGCCGAAACGGCCGAAGTTGCCGAGGAATCCGTCGACGTTCCGGTTGAGGCTGAAGCTGGCGAGAGTTCCGACGTCCAGGAAACAGAAGCGACAGAGGAAGCCGAAAGCGCCGCCGAAGCTCCTGTCGAGGTTGAAGCTGCCGAAGACGCGCCGGAGCCCACCGATAAAAAAGCCAAAAAGGGTAAAAAGGAAAAAGCGGGCGCCGACACGCCGGACACGGAAGCCGTGGAAGAAGAAAACAAACTCCCGATGAAGTGGTACGTCATCCACACGTACTCGGGGCACGAAAACAAAGTTAAAGAGAATATTCTGAAAATGGTCAACACCTCGAACATCGGCCCCGAATTCGGCCGGTTGATCGTCCCCACCGAAGAGGTGGCGGAGATGAAGAAGGGTAAGAAGACCGTTACGACCAGGAAATTTTTTCCGAGTTACATCCTTATCGAGATGTTCATGAGCGATGAGTCCTGGCATCTCGTCAATGCCATTCCCGGCGTGACGAGTTTCGTCGGCACGGGCGCAAAGCCGCAGCCGCTGTCAGGGCCTGAAGTCGAACGTATTCTCGGCCGGATGGACAAGGAAAGAGAAACGATCATTCCCGAGATTCCCTTCACTCTCGGCGAACACATTCGGATCAAGGACGGTCCGTTTAGTGATTTCACCGGTGTAATCGACGAGATCAATTCGGAGAAGGGAAAGCTTCGTGTCCTCGTGAGTATTTTTGGCAGGGAAACCCCGGTTGAGCTCGACTTTCTGCAGGTCGAACCCGTCTAAGCAATAAGACTGATATGTTCGGTCGCCGTGTGAATGGGCGCGACGGCAGTATTTATTTATTGATGGTACGAGGGAACAGGAGACAACGATGGCAAGACCCAAAAAGAAAGTGATGACGAACATCAAGCTGCAGATCCCCGGCGGTAACGCGACACCAGCGCCGCCTGTTGGACCCGCGCTCGGTCAGCACGGTGTCAACATTATGGAGTTCTGCAAAGCATTCAACTCCAAGACGCAAAAGCAGGCGGGTGTGATCATTCCGGTCGTGCTCACCGTTTATGCGGACCGTTCGTTCACTTTCATCACCAAGACCCCGCCGGCCGCCATTCTTCTCAAGCAGGCCGCCGGACTTGCAAAAGCCTCGGGTGAGCCCAACAAAAACAAGGTGGGCAACGTCACCCTGGCCCAGGTCGAAGAGATTGCAAAGACGAAGATGACCGACCTGAATGCTTCGTCGCTCGAGACGGCCGTTTTGATGATCAAGGGAACGGCTCGGAGCATGGGAATCATAGTGGAAGACGAATCCCAAAGCGGTGCGAGTGACGTGAAATTGACGGATGCACAGGCGGACGAAAGTGATTCAAGGAGCGAAGGATGAAACGAGGCAAGAATTACAAGGCGTCGGTCGAGAATGTCGACCGGCTCAAGCAGTACTCGCTTGAAGAAGCGGTGCCGCTCGTCAAGCAATCGGCAAAGGCCAAGTTCGATGAGACCATCGAACTGTCGGCGAACCTCGGTGTCGACCCGAGACACGCCGATCAGCAGGTACGTGGCACTGTCGTGCTTCCGCATGGAACCGGCCAGACGGTCCGCGTTCTGGTGATCGCCCGCGGCGAAAAGGAAAAGGAAGCAACCGAGGCGGGAGCCGATCATGTCGGCGCCGATGAATATCTTCCAAAGCTGCAAGAAGGCTGGATGGATATCGACGTCATCATCGCTACGCCCGACCTCATGGGCGAGGTTGGAAAGCTCGGGCGGGTGCTTGGTCCCAAGGGACTCATGCCGAACCCGAAGAGCGGTACGGTCACGTTCGATGTCGGCAGGGCCGTGAAAGAAGTAAAGGCCGGTAAAATCGAGTACCGCGTCGATAAGGGTTCGAATATACACGTTCCCGTCGGCAAGAAATCATTCGAAGAGCAGCAGCTTTTCGAAAATATCAAGGTGATTGTCACCGAATTGCTTCGGGCAAAACCCTCATCGGCAAAGGGACGCTATCTGAAAAGCATCTCCGTTGCTTCGACGATGGGGCCGTCGATCAAACTCGACGCCCAGCAAATTATCAATCTAGTCAGATAGTCCTAGTCCAGGAGGTGAGCGGGGATGCCGCGCCCGGAAAAAGTAAAGAGAGTCGAAGAACTGACGGAAGCCTTCAACGAGGCGACTTCCGTTGTTCTCAATGATTTTACGGGACTGAACGTTGAAAAGATTTCCCGGCTTCGCAAGGTCTGCCGCGAAAATAACGTCGAGTATATCGTCGTCAAAAACAGGCTGGCCAAACGGAGTATCAAAGGCACGACAGGAGAGGGCCTCGAAGAGCATTTCGAGGGGCCGACGGCGCTTGCGATCAGTCGCGAGAGCGAGAATATTCCGGCCAAGATCCTGTCCGATTTTGCCAAAGAACACGAGGCCCCCGTTTTCAAAGCGGGAGTCGTCGCGGGAGATGTTATCGACGCGACCCAGGTGCTGGCGCTCTCGAAGCTCCCGTCGAAAGACGAACTTCTGTCCCAGCTTCTTGGTGGGCTCAAGGGCCCCGGGAACAATCTCGTATCCGTCCTCGAAGGGACATTGAGAAATCTTCTCTATGCGATAAACGCAATAATCGAGAAAAAAGAGTCGGAGCCCGCGAGTGGAGACGCGCCGCAAACGGGCGAAGGTAGTGAATAACCCTGTAAGCAAGGAGTCAGAGAGATGGCTACAGCAAAGGCTGCTAAGAAAAACAACGTCGAACAAGCGATGGAGATCATCGAAGGCCTCACGTTGCTCGAAATGTCCGAGCTCGTGACGAATCTCGAAGAAAAATTTGGTGTCACCGCTGCCGCGCCGATGGCTGCGATGCCGATGATGGCTGCCGGTGCCCCGGCCGAAGCCGAGGAAGAAAAGACCGAATTTGACGTAATCCTCTCGGCCATCGGTTCCGAGAAGATCAAAGTCATCAAGGTCGTTCGCGCGATCACGAGCCTCGGACTCAAAGAGGCGAAGGATCTCGTTGAAGCCGCTCCGAGCCCGATCAAAGAAGCGATTGCGAAGGAAGAAGCCGAATCGATCAAGAAACAGGTCGAAGAAGTCGGCGGTTCAATCGAAATCAAGTAGTGGGCGTTCCACTCCGGCCTGTGCTTGAGGCAGGACCGCATTCGTTTTTGCACTGATCGCGTGAGTCTTAACGAGATCATCGAGGTTCGACATGACAAAAAAGAGTTCGGAACAAATTCTGGACTACCCAAGAGATGCTAACGAGCGGGTCAACTTTTCGAGGATTCCCGACGTAATGGACATCCCCAACCTTCTCGCCATCCAGCTGGAGAGCTATGCATCGTTTCTCCAGTCGGATGTCGACCCCGAGAGGCGTAAGGAGCAGGGGTTGGAGTCCGTGTTTCTGTCGGTATTCCCAATCGAGTCGCCAAAGGGCAAGTACGGCCTTGAGTACCACGGGTACATCGTTGGCGAGTCGAAGTACACCGAAGAGGAATGTAAGGAAAGAGACCTGACTTACGCCGCTCCGTTAAAAGCGCGGCTGCGTCTCGTCATTAATGAAGAAGATCCCGATACCAAAGAGAAGAAGATTAAGGACATCATCCAGAGCGAAGTGTTTCTGGGTGAGATCCCGCTTCTGACCGACAAAGGGACATTTATCATAAATGGCGCCGAGCGTGTAATCGTCAGTCAGTTGCATCGTTCGCCCGGCGTGTTCTTTGGCGATGAAATCCATCCCAACGGCAAACGGCTATTCAACGCCCGGATCATTCCGTACCGCGGGTCGTGGGTGGAGTTCACGGTCGACATCAATGACGTAATGTTCGTTAATATCGACCGCCGCCGTAAGATCCCCGTGACGATTCTTCTCAAGGCCATGGGCTTTGACAAAAACTCGGCGATCATTCGTCTCTTTCACCAGGTCGAGAACGTCAAAATCGGCGCGCGTCCAGGCAAGAAAGATGAGGAACTCATCGGCCGCGTCGTCGTTCAGGACATTGCCGACAAGAAAACCGGCGAGCTTATTCTCGATGCGGGTCAGGCCGTCACCAAGACGCATATCGAAAAGATCCGGGGCGCGAAGTCACGCGATGCTCCCCTGTATCCGTTATGCCGAGAACTTCAGGTCCCGAAGACGACGTCATTTTGAAGACGCTCGCCAAGGACAGCTGTCCCGACCAGGAGACGGCGCTCAAGAAGATCTACAACCTCATTCGCCCCGGTGATCCTCCGAACCTCGAGACGGCAAAGGCGCTCTTGAACCGGATGTTTTTCAATCCGAAGCGCTACGATCTTGCTAATGTCGGCCGGTACAAAATCAATCGCCGGCTCAAGCTCAATGTTCCCGAGGATACGACGACGCTCGACCATGCGGACATCGTCGCCGTCATCGCGTGTCTTCTCGATATGAAAGAACAGGATGCTGAGCCCGATGATATTGATCACCTCGGCAACCGGCGTATCCGTTCGGTGGGCGAGCTTCTCGCGAACCAGTTCTCGATCGGACTGGCGCGAATGGCGCGGATCGTCAAGGAACGGATGGCCCTCCAGCAGGAGAGCGAGCAGATTACGCCCTACGATTTGATCAACGCGCGAACCGTATCAGCGGTCATTCAATCGTTCTTTGGCAGCAGTCAGCTTTCACAATTTATGGATCAGACCAACCCGCTCGCCGAGCTTACACACAAGCGCCGCTTGTCGGCTCTCGGCCCAGGCGGTCTGACCCGCGAGCGTGCCGGTTTTGAGGTGCGTGACGTTCACTTCACTCACTACGGCCGGATGTGTCCTATCGAGACGCCTGAAGGGCCCAACATCGGCCTGATCAGTTCGCTCAGCACCTATGCGAGGATCAACCTGTACGGGTTCCTCGAGACGCCGTACCGGAAGGTTGTAAGCGGCACGGCAACTACCGATGTCCAATACCTCAGCGCGGACGAAGAAGCGGAATGTATTATCGCCCAGGCGAACGCTCCGCTCGACGAGAAGGGCAAGTTTATCCGTGAGTCGGCGCTTTGGCCGGTTGCATAGTGACTTCCCCGTTGTGGCGCCCAAGCGAATCCAGTTTATGGACGTGTCGCCCAAGCAACTCGTCAGCGCCGCCGCGTCGCTGATTCCGTTCCTCGAGCATGATGATGCAAACCGCGCGCTCATGGGCTGTAACATGCAGCGCCAGGCGGTCCCGCTTCTGCGTACCGAGAGTCCCGCTGGTCGGAACCGGTATGGAGGGCAAGATCGCGAAGGATTCGGGTATTCTGGTCGTCGCGAGGCGCGCCGGCAAGGTCGCGTCGGTGACGGGCGAATCCATTGTCATCAACCCGCAGTCTTCAAAAGATACGCTCGATGATTTCTCCAGGTTACGAGGGAATGGATGAGTATTCGCTTACAAAGTTCAAGCGTTCGAACCAGGATACATGCATCAACCAGAAGCCGCTCGTCAAAGTCGGCGATAAGGTCAAAGCCGGTGACGTCCTGGCCGATGGGCCCGCGACACGTGACGGTGAGCTTGCGCTCGGCCAGAACGTGCTCGTCGCGTTCATGCCGTGGCTCGGTTACAACTTTGAGGATGCCATTCTTGTGAGCGAGTCGTTCCTCCAAGAGTGACAAGTTTACGAGCATTCACATCGAAGAGTTCGAATGTCAGGTCCGGGACACGAAAGCGGGGATGGAAGAGATCACCCGTGAGATCCCGAACGTCGGCGAAGAAGCTCTCCGAAATCTCGACGAGGAAGGTATTGTCCGCATCGGCGCCCGCGTCAAGGCCGGGCAACATTCTTGTCGGCAAGGTCACGCCGAAGGGTGAGACCGATCTCTCTCCCGAAGAAAGACTCCTACGGGCAATCTTTGGTGAAAAAGCGGGTGATGTCCGCGACGCGTCGCTCAAAGCCCCTCCGGGGATGGACGGCATCGTTGTCGGCATCAAGGTTTTCTCGCGCAAGGAGCGGGATGACAAATCGCGCTCGCAGGACAAAGCGAAGTCTGATGAAGCTCAAGAAAGACAAAGAAAAAGAAATCAACAGGATCAGAGGCATCCGCAAGCGCAAGCTGAGCATCTGATGGTCGGCCAGACCTGCGAAAAACTCGTCAATGCCGAAACCGGTGAGCTCATTGCCAAGGCCGGCCGCAAGATCAGCGACAAGTTCTTCGATTGAACTCGACGTCGACAACCTCCAGTGGGGGCTGGCGATCGTCAAGGATCCGAAGATCGATCGCCAGATCCAGATCGTAATGGACACGGCCGCCAAGGCCATCGAACGAGTTGAGATCCAGCACGAGAAAGAGATCGAGCGGATCACGCGCGGTGACGAACTGCCGCCGGGCGTTTCGAAACTGGTCAAAGTTTATGTATTCAGAAAACGTCAACTCGCCGTCGGTGACAAGATGGCCGGACGGCACGGCAACAAGGGTGTCGTGGCCAGGATCGTCCCCGAAGAGGACATGCCGCATCTGCCCGACGGGACACCGTGGAGATCGTACTCAACCCGCTCGGTGTGCCGAGCCGAATGAATGTGGGTCAGATTCTCGAAACCCACCTTGGTTGGGCCGCAGAGCTCATGGGATACAAGGTTGCCTGCCCTGTGTTTGATGGCGCGACCGTGGATGAGGTCAAGCAAGCGCTTCGCGAGGCCGATCTTCCCGAGAGTGGAAAATCGATTCTCTACGACGGACGGACCGGGAGACGCTTCGATCAGGAAATCACCGTCGGCTTCATCTACATGATGAAACTTTCACATCTTGTGGATGACAAGATTCACGCCCGATCGATCGGACCGTACTCGCTCGTGTCGCAGCAGCCGCTCGGCGGCAAGGCCCAGTTTGGTGGCCAGCGGTTTGGTGAGATGGAAGTGTGGGCGCTCGAAGCGTATGGTGCCGCCTACTGTCTCCAGGAACTTTTGACGGTCAAGTCCGACGATATTCAGGGCCGTGCAAAGATCTACGAGTCGATCGTTAAAGGGTGAGAACCCGCCCGAACCGGGGATTCCCGAGTCGTTCAACGTTCTCATCAAAGAACTGCAGAGTTTGGGGCTGGATGTGGAGCTGGAGAGAGGCTAATTCCTGATCCGACGGCAACAAGCCGTTCGAGGAGGAATTCTGTGTACGCAGGAACACTCGATAAAGACACGAAAAAAGCCCACTGATTTCAAAGCGATCCGGATTCAGCTGGCATCGCCTGAGAAAATTCGTGAGTGGAGCTTTGGTGAAGTGACCAAACCGGAAACGATCAACTACCGATCGTTCAAGCCGGAAAAAGATGGTCTCTTCTGCGAGCGGATTTTCGGTCCCGTCAAGGACTGGGAGTGCAGCTGCGGCAAGTACAAACGTATCCGGTACAAGGGCGTGATCTGCGACCGTTGCGGCGTCGAAGTTACACGCGCCAATGTCCGCCGCGAACGTCTGGGGCACATCGAGTTGGCCGTTCCCGTTTCTCACATCTGGTTTTTCAAAGGGCTCCCGAGCCGGATCGGTCATCTGCTTGGACATCACGATCCGCGACCTCGAACGAATTCTTTATTACGAGTCGTTCGTCGTCATCGATCCGGGTGACGCCGATCTCGAAATTAAGCAGCTGATCTCCGAAGACAGCTTATCGCCGAGCTCGAAGAGGAAGGCAAGAAGTTCAAAGCGATGATGGGCGCCGAAGCGATCAAGAGAGCTTCTCAGGATAGTCAATCTCGACGATCTCTCCGAGCAACTGCGGAGTCAAATCCAGGTTGAGTCGTCGGCGCAGCGCAAAAAGGATCTTCTCAAACGGCTCAAGGTTGTCGAAGCGTTCCGGAACTCGAATAACAAGCCCGAGTGGATGATCATGGACGTCGTTCCGGTGCTTCCTCCGGAACTGCGCCCGCTGGTTCCGCTCGAAGGCGGTCGGTTTGCGACATCCGACCTGAACGATCTCTACCGCCGGGTGATCAACCGGAACAACCGGCTCAAGAAACTTATCGAAATCAAGGCTCCGGAAGTGATTCTCCGTAACGAGAAGCGGATGCTTCAGGAAGCCGTTGACGCGCTGTTTGACAACGGACGCCGTTCGCGCGCCGTCCGCGGTCAGGGCAACCGCCCGCTCAAGAGCTTGAGCGATATGCTCAAGGGCAAGCAGGGCCGTTTCCGCCAGAACCTGCTGGGAAAGCGCGTCGATTATTCGGGCCGTTCGGTGATCGTTGTCGGTCCCGAGCTCAAAATTCACGAGTGCGGCCTCCCCAAGAGCATGGCGCTCGAGCTTTTCAAACCTTTCATCATACGAAAGCTCGAAGAAAAGAATTACGTTCAGACGGTAAAGAGCGCCAAAAAGCTCGTCGAGCAGGAGAGCCCTGAGGTCTGGGATATCCTCGAAGAGATCATTCAGGATCATCCCGTTACTGCTCAACCGCGCACCGACTCTTCACCGGCTGGGTATCCAGGCATTCCAGCCGGTGCTGGTCGAGGGTAAGGCGATCCGGATTCACCCGCTGGTCTGCTCGGCGTTCAACGCCGACTTTGACGGCGACCAGATGGCTGTGCACGTGCCGCTGTCCTATGAGGCCCAACTGGAGGCGCGAACGTTGATGCTGTCCGCACACAACATCCTCTCGCCCGCCAACGGCAAGCCGCTGGCCATTCCTTCCCAGGACATGGTCATTGGATTGTATTATCTGACGATGGCTAAAAAGGGCGCGAAGGGAGAGGGCAAAGCATTTTTATGCGCCTGACGAGGTGCTTATTGCCCATCAGGCGGGCGAGATCGACCTGCATGCGAAGATTGAGCGTGCGTTTCGATGGTGAATCTGATGACCACGACTACCACCGGTCGCGTGATCTTCAACGATATCATTCCTGAGGAACTCGGGTTCATGAACGAGGTTCTGGACAAGAAGGCGATCGCGCGATCTGGTCGCGAAATGCTTTCGACGCGCTGGGTCTTGAGACGATCGATCGAGTTTCTGGATAACCTCAAGAGACATCGGTTTTGGGTACGCGACGAAGAGCGGTCTGACCATTGGTATCGATGACCTTATCGTTCCGCCCGAGAAGGAGCGTCTCGATCGACAAGGCCTCCAAAGAAGTGCAGGATATCACTCGTCAGTACGAAGAAGGTGTCATCACCGATGGTGAACGTTACAACAAGGTGATCGATATCTGGACGCGGACCACCGTCGAGGTCGGCGAAGTGATGTTCGACGGGCTGCGCCAGGACCGCGAAGGCTTCAACCCGATCTTCATGATGACGGATTCGGGTGCGCGAGGAAGTCGAGAGCAGGTGAGGCAGCTGGCCGGTATGCGCGGTCTGATGGCCAAGCCGCAGAAGAAGATCACCGGGTCAGATCGGTGAAATTATCGAGATGCCGATCGTGGCCAACTTCCTCGAGGGGTCTGTCGGTGCTGCAGTACTTTATCTCGACTCACGGCGCGCGTAAGGGTCTGGCCGATACGGCGCTCAAGACGGCCGATGCCGGTTATCTGACGCGCCGGCTGGTCGATGTGGCCCAGGATGTGATCGTGAACGACTGTATGACTGCGGTACGATCATGGGTATCGACATCGGCGCGCTGAAAGAGGGCGAAGAGATCATCGAGTCGCTCACCGACCGTATCCTCGGTCGTGTGTGTGTCGACGATGTTCTCGATCCGGTTTCGGGTGACATCATTGTCGAAGCGAACACCCTGCTGACATGGGACCTGGCCGCCGAGATCGAAGACCGCGGCGTGGATAAGGTCAAGATCCGAAGCGTGCTCACTTGCGAGGCCAAGCGCGGTGTGTGCGGCCTGTGTTACGGCACCAACCTGGCCACCGGCCAGATTGGTGGAAATCGGCGAGGCCGTTGGTGTTATCGCCGCGCAGAGTATCGGTGAGCCGGGTACGCAGCTGACACTGCGGACGTTCCATATCGGTGGTATCGCCGGCCGCATCGCCGAGCAGACTCAGAAAGTGTCCAATACCCACGGGCGAGCGATCACTTACAAGAACCTGCGTGTCAGTACCGAGCGACACCGGGCGCGACAGTCGTGATCAGCCGGAAAGCCGAAGTGTTGATGCTGGATGAAGGCGACCGTGTTCGTTCTCGTTTTGGTGTTCCCTACGGCGCCGAACTCCATCGTCGAAGAAGGCGATATCGTGGAACAAGGGCGCTGTCATCTACGAGTGGGATCCGTACTCGGACGTCATCCTGTCCGACAAGAGAGGCGACGTCCGGTATCAGGACTCTGCTCGACGATGTCACGGTCAAGGAGAAAATCGACGAGAAAACCGGCAAGATGCAGATGGTTGTCATCGAGGACCGCGAGAAGAAGCACCATCCCCATCTTCAGGTTATCGACGATAGAAGGTAAAGTCGATCGGTAACTTCATTATACCGACCGGCGCGCACCTGCTGGTCAAGGACGGCCAGGAGGTCGATGGCGGCGACCAGCTCTGCAAAATCCCGCAAAGACATCAGCAAGACCAGCGATATTACCGGTGGTCTGCCGCGAGTTGCGGAGCTGTTCGAGGTTCGCAAACCCAAGGAAGCGGCGGTTGTTTCGGAGATCGACGGAATTGTGGAGTTTGGTCCGATCACCCGCGGTATGCGGAAGATCATCGTCAAGAACGAAAACGGAGAGGAAAAGAGCTATATTATCCCGCAGGGCAAGCACCTCAGGGTGTACCAGGGTGACCGCGTCGAAGCTGGGGACAACCTGACCGAGGGTCCGATCAACCCGTTCGATATCCTCAACATCAAGGGTGTCAATGCCGCACAGGAATACCTGGTGAACGGCATCCAGGAGGTTTACCGTCTGCAGGGCGTGAAGATCAACGATAAGCACATCGAGACCATCGTGCGGCAGATGCTCCAGAAGGTCCAGGTCGAAGACGCGGGGGACACCTCGTTTCTCGAGGGTGACCTGGTCGACAAGATTACATTCCGTGAGGAAAACGAGCGGGTACTGCGTGAGAGCGGTCGCGCGGCCACATTCAAACCGATGCTTTTGGGAATTACAAAGGCGTCGCTCAGCACGGAAAGCTTTATTTCGGCGGCGAGTTTCCAGGAAACAACCCGGGTACTCACCGATGCGGCGGTTCGTGGCAAGACCGATCATCTGTTCGGGCTTAAAGAAAACGTCATTATGGGTCATCTGATCCCTGCGGGAACCGGTTTGAAGGCCTATGACCGGATCGAGCTCGAGGTTGAAGCTGACGAAGTAGAAGAATTCGGACTCGATGAGGGTCCGGAGCCGATGGAACAGGAAACTCTTTCCGCTATGCGGAAAGAGCCGGGTAACGAATAATCGAATTTTCCCCAGAAAAATTGATTTTTTTCAGGGGTTGAGCCCTTACGCCTGTGGCAAAAAAGATATTTTCCAAAGTGGAAATCTCTTGACAAATTATAGACTTAGGGCTAAATTCGTACTTCGCTTGCTCTACTTTTCTTGCCTGGAAATGTCCTGGCCCATCTACATCGAAAATAGAGCTAATTTGTTGCAAGATTTGCAGTTGTGGAGGTTATCCACAATTCTGCAAATCCGAACGGGTAGTTTGTACGACCTAGTCAGAGGGATAGTTTGTGCCTACTGTTAACCAATTGATAAGAACGGGGCGTGACCCCAGAAGTCCAAATCAAAGACCCCGGCGATGACGGCTTGTCCGCAAAAACGGGGCGTGTGCACGCGTGTTTACACGCTGACACCAAAGAAACCGAATTCGGCGATGCGGAAAGTCGCACGTGTGCGGCTCACCAACGGGTTTGAAGTCACCGCCTACATTCCAGGTGAAGGTCACAACTTGCAAGAGCACTCAATCGTGTTGATTCGCGGCGGACGTGTAAAAGACTTGCCGGGTGTGCGTTACCACGTTATCCGTGGTGTCCTGGATACTTCAGGTGTGGAAGGCAGACATAACGCGCGATCGAAGTACGGCGTGAAAAAGCCGAAGTCGGCATAACACGAAGCGGAATTAGATATGCCGAGAAGAAGAGCTACAAGAAAAAAAGATATTCAGCCGGACGCCAAGTATCACGACATTACTCTGACGCAGGTTCATCAACTATGTGATGCGCAAGGGTAAGAAGTCGCTGGCCGAGAAGGTCGTGTACGATTCGTTTGACATTATCGAGAAGAAGAGTGGGCAGAAGGGCCTCGATGTTTTCCGCAAGGCCCTTGAGAACGTAAAGCCCACACTCGAAGTGTCCTCGAGGCGTGTTGGTGGCGCGACGTACCAGATTCCCATCGAAGTCCGGTCCGACCGGCGGATGGCGCTGGCCATGCGGTGGATAACCAGTTATGCCAGGTCGCGCTCCGAAAGAACGATGGCGGATAGACTGGCGAACGAATTGATGCTTGCCGCGAGAAACGATGGCTCCAGCATCAAGAAGAAGGAAGACACGCACAAGATGGCCGAGGCCAACAAGGCGTTTGCCCATTTCCGGTGGTAACAAACGGCCTGTGCAGTGTCCCAAATATTTGTTTTGCACAAACATAGGGTTCTTAAGACTTCCAAGGTTAAGCAGTAAGGACGACCATAGTGTTTGTGAGCGGGTGTTTAGAGCACCTAAATGTAATAACCATCAATAGCCCCACGGTCATTCGCTGATCAATCGAGCCGGCTTGCTCGATTGGTCGCGGGACTGGTCGGGCAAAGAATAAAATGGCACGATTGGTACCACTCGATAAAGTTCGCAACATCGGCATCATGGCCCACATCGATGCGGGTAAAACAACGCTCACTGAGCGGATGCTGTTCTATACCGGCAAGACGCATCGCATGGGCGAAGTGCACGATGGCGCGGCCATTATGGACTGGATGGAGCAGGAGAAGGAGCGGGGGATTACGATTACCTCGGCCGCGACGACTGCTTTCTGGAACGACCATCGAGTGAACATCATCGACACGCCGGGACACGTTGACTTCACCGTTGAAGTCGAACGGAGCCTTCGGGTTCTCGACGGCGCCGTTGGTGTTTTTTGTTCGGTGGGTGGTGTTGAGCCCCAGTCGGAGACGGTCTGGCGGCAGGCAGACAAGTATCAGGTCCCGCGTATCGCTTTTGTCAACAAGATGGACCGTATGGGGGCCGATTTTTACAACGTCGTTTCGATGATGCGCGAACGGCTTGGCGCCAACGCGGTGCCGATCCAGCTTCCGATCGGTAGCGGTGACCTGTTTACCGGTATCATCGATCTGGTCAAGATGAAAGCCTACTTCTACAACGAAGAGACGCAAGGCGCTACATACCAGGAAGAGGAGATTCCGAAGGATCTTCTCCCGCAGGCGCAGGAATACCGCGAGCACCTCGTGGAATCACTCGCCGAATTCGACGACGATGTAATGCACGATTTTGTCGAGACGCGACGACACGTCGAGCGAGCGCATTGTGGACGCGATCCGCAAGGCGACAATCAGTGTCGAGTTTGTCCCGGTTCTCTGTGGCGCCGCTTTCAAAAACAAGGGCGTTCAGAAACTCCTCGATGCCGTGCTCGCGTATTTGCCTTCCCCTCTGGATGTTCCTCCTGTTGTCGGGATCAATCCTTACACCAAAAAAGAAGAAGTTAGAAAAGTGGGCGACGACGAGCCTTTCTCCGCGATTGTTTTCAAAATTATGACCGATCCGTACATCGGCAAGCTAACTTACATCCGGGTGTACAGCGGTGTCGCGAAGACGGGAGGCACGATCATCAACGTGACGACCAACAAGAAGGAACGGATTGGCCGTCTCGTTCAGATGCACGCCAACAAGCGCGAAGAGCGCGACGCGATTTATTCAGGTGATATTGCCGCGGTCGTTGGGTTGAGGAAGGCGAGTACGGGAGATACGATTTGCGACATCAAGCATCCGATCCTGCTCGAAGAGATGCACTTCCCGGAGCCGGTCATCACGGTGGCGATCGAGCCAAAGACCAAGGCCGACCAGGAAAAGCTCTCACAGGCGCTCGAGAAATTGAGCGAAGAGGATCCGACTTTTCAGGTCCATGTGGATGAAGAGACCGGACAGACAATTATTTCGGGGATGGGCGAGCTCCATCTCGAGATCCTTGTCGACCGGATGCTCAGAGAATTTAAGGTCGGCGCCAATGTCGGCCGGCCGCAGGTTGCGTACAAGGAATCGATCCAGAAGCTGACCGAAGCCGAGCACAAGTTCGTCAAGCAGACCGGCGGGCACGGTCAGTACGGCCACGTTGTTCTCGAAATTGAACCGAACCCGGAAGGCGACGAATTTATTTTTGAGAATCGTGTCGTCGGCGGCACGGTTCCCAGAGAATACATCTCGGCGGTCGAGAAGGGGATCAAAGACGCTCTGACCTCGGGGGTCCTCGCCGGATACCCGGTGGTTGGCGTCAAGGCCACGCTTCTCGACGGGTCGTTCGCACGATGTCGATTCGAGCGAGATCGCGTTCCGGATGGCGGCTTCCATGGCGGTCAAGCGAAGCGATGCGCAAGGCGGGGCCGGTCATGCTCGAACCGATCATGGATGTCGAAGTTGTTGTTCCTGAAGAATACATGGGGGACGTCATGGCCGATCTGAGCTCGCGGAGAGGGAGGGTCGGGGGCATGTTTAGACGTTCCGACGCACAAGTTATCGCGGCGCGAGTTCCACTCGCGGAAATGTTTGGTTATGCGACCACGCTGAGATCCCTCACGCAGGGCCGCGCGGTTTATACAATGCAGTTCTCACGTTATGAAAAACTCCCGAAAGATGTCTCGGATCAGCTTGTGAGTAGTTTTCACGGGAAAGCCGTGAATAGTTAAGGAGGAAAGATGGCACGCCAGAAATTTGAAAGAACAAAACCGCATGTGAACATCGGGACGATCGGTCACGTTGATCATGGCAAGACGATGTTGACGACGGCGATCACGTTGGTGTTGTCGAAGAAAGGTTTGGCGGATCACATTCCGTTCGACCAGATCGATAAGGCACCGGAAGAGCGTGAGCGCGGGATCACGATTGCGACGGCGCACGTTGAGTACCAGACAGAGACACGTCACTATGCGCACGTGGACTGTCCGGGTCATGCTGACTACATCAAGAACATGATCACGGGCGCGGCGCAGATGGACGGCGCGATTCTGGTAGTGAGCGCGGCGGACGGGCCGATGCCCCAGACGCGTGAGCACGTTCTGTTGGCGCGCCAGGTAAACGTTCCCTACATCGTGGTGTTCTTGAACAAGGTCGACATGGTGGACGATCCGGAACTGCTGGACCTGGTGGAGCTGGAAGTAAGAGAGCTGCTGTCGGAGTACGAGTTCCCTGGCGACGATATTCCAGTAATTCGGGGCAGTGCGTTGAAGGCGTCGGAGAGTGGAGACCCTGATGCACCGGAGTCACAGTGCATATTCGAGTTGATGGCGGCGATCGATGATTACATCCCGACGCCGAAGCGCGACACGGACAAGCCGTTCCTGATGCCGGTCGAGGACGTGTTCTCGATTACGGGTCGTGGGACAGTGGGCACGGGGCGCGTAGAGCGCGGCAAGATCAAGATCGGTGATAAGGTCGAGCGTGTTGGCGTAAGAGACACGAAAGAGACAGTGGTGACGGGTGTCGAAATGTTCAGAAAACTTTTGGACTCGGCGCAAGCCGGCGACAACGTAGGGCTGCTTCTTCGCGGAATGGAGAAGGAAGAGCTCGAGCGCGGGATGGTGCTGGCGGCGCCGAAGTCGATCACGCCCCATACGAAGTTTAAGGGCAAGGTGTACGTGTTGACGAAGGAAGAAGGCGGACGCCACACACCGTTCTTCAACGGGTACCGGCCGCAGTTTTATTTCCGGACGACGGACGTGACGGGTGTTGCGACGCTGCCGGAAGGCACCGAGATGGTAATGCCCGGTGACAACGTAGAGCTGGATATCGAGCTCATCACGCCGATCGCGATGGATACGGAACTGCGATTCGCGATCCGTGAAGGTGGCCGCACCGTGGGCGCCGGCGTTGTTGTCGACATAAATGAGTAAGCAAGATACGAACGGTAAATAGTTCTTTGAAAGAGTTGAATGCACGGCAGGAGGGCCGTCGGTGTGAATTATCAGAAAATCCGAATAAAGCTTAAAGCGTACGAGCACTCGACACTCGATCGTACGACGGATGAGATTGTCAAAACGGCAAAGCGCACCGGCGCAAGAGTTAAGGGTCCGATCCCATTGCCGACGAGACGCTCCGTGTACACGGTGCTTCGATCGCCTCACGTGAACAAAAAGTCACGCGAACAGTTCGAAATCCGTATTCACAAGCGTCTGATCGATCTCACGCATACGACACAGCAGACGATCGATGATTTGACCAAGCTCGTGCTTCCTGCGGGCGTTGACATAGAAATTAGAACGTAGCGAATGAGTCTTGCGGTGCGTGCTCGACTCTCGAGCGTTGAAGGTCTCGAAACGGCAAGCGTGAAGAGATCCGGGGCAAAACGAGAAGAGCATAACACCGGCAGAGACCGGGAAAAGGTGAGAGGATTCAGATGCAACTCCTCATAGGAAAAAAACTGGGAATGACGCAAATCTTCGAGGAATCCGGAGCGGCGACGCCTGTCTCCGTGATCCAGGCGGGTCCGTGTCCGATCGTTCAGATCAAGACACTGGACACCGATGGTTACTCGGCGATTCAAATCGGTTACGGCGAAACGAAAAAGAGCCGTTTAAAAAAGCCGCTTGAAGGTCATTTCAAACGGTCGGGGGCCAACCCTGCGCGGGTTCTCAAAGAGGTCCGTGTCGATGATCCCGCCGAGTTTAAGGTCGGCGACGTACTTGATGTGAAAGTTTTCGAGGGCGCCGAGCATGTCAGCGTCATCGGGACTTCGAAGGGTCGGGGTTTTGCCGGCACAATCAAGCGTCACGGTTTTACCAGCGGTCCTAAGTCTCATGGCTCCAAGAATATCCGTGAGCCCGGGTCAGTTGGCGCGTGCGCGACACCGTCACGGATTTACAAGGGCAAGAAGCTCCCGGGGCGGATGGGTGGCAAACGCACGACCGTTCGAAATCTCAAAATTGTCCAGATCGATGCGGAGAACAACCTGATCTTTGTCAAGGGCGCCGTGCCGGGTGCCACCAACGGCATCGTGTTCATCCGCAAAGGCTAAGAAACAAAACTCGAGACGCGAGAAAGAACGATGATAACGGCAAAACATTACCAACAGGATGGAACAGAAAAGGGCACGCAGAACCTGCCCAGCGATATGTTCGAGTGTGAGGTCAACGCTCCCGTCATTCACCAGGCGGTAGTCGCGTATCTTGCCAATCAGCGGCAGGGCACGGCGAAGACCAAGGGTCGCTCCGAATGTTCGCGGCGGCGGCAGGAAGCCTTACCGGCAGAAAGGGACAGGCCGGGCGCGTGCCGGTACGACCCGTTCGCCTATCTTCCGTGGCGGCGGTGTGGTCTTTGGTCCCCATCCGCGGGATTATCGTCAGGCTCTGCCCAAGAAAGTCAAGCGGCTGGCCCTGCGCTCCGCGCTTTCGAGCCGGGCGAAGGATGGAGATATCGTTGTTGTTGATGATCTCAATTTCAACGAGCCCAAAACCGGGCAGTTTGCCGAGCTTCTCAAGGGCATGGATAGTTATCACAAGAAAGTCCTCTTTGTTCTCGGCAAATCCGATCCCGTCGTCATCAAATCCGCGCGGAACATCCCGGGGCTCAAGATGACGCTCGGCAATATGTTGAGTACTTACGAGGTTGTTTGGGCGGACAAGATCATCCTCACCCAGGGCGCTCTCAAGGCGATGGAAGAGGTGTTCAAGAATGAGTAGTGACATTAGACTTTTTATCGAGAAGCCGCTCGTGACCGAAAAGGGCGCGATGCTCAAGGAAACGTGCAATCGTTACGTCTTCAGGGTTGACCCGAGAGCGAACAAACGGCAGATCAAGCAGGCCATCGAAGAGATCTTCGAGGTTCATGTCAAGGACGTGAGCACCGCTGTTTATCGCGGCAAACCCAGAGTAGTTATGAACCGTGCCGGTCGGTTTACCGGTAGGACGACAAACTGGAAGAAAGCATACGTGACCTTGGCCGATGGGGACTCGATCGACGTATTTGACGTCGTATAAAAACGACAGGTTGGAAATTTATGCCGATTAAGAAATTTAAACCGACTACACCGACGCTTCGAGGTACCGCACGGTATCCGATTTTTCCTGGCTCACCAAGAAAGAGCCGGAAAAATCGCTACTCGAGCCGCTCAAGAAGACGGGCGGCCGGAACAATCGGGGCCGCGTTACCGCGAGACACCGTGGTGGCGGTCACAAGCGGATGTACCGCAGGATCGATTTCAAGCGCGATAAACTGGACATCCCGTCAAAAGTGGCTGCCATTGAGTACGACCCCAACCGTTCCGCGCGGATCGCGCTTCTCCACTATGTGGATGGAGAAAAGCGCTACATTCTTTCTCCCCACGGTCTGAAGGTCGGAGACGCCGTCGTGGCGGGGATAGCGGCGGATATCAAGCCGGGCAACGCCCTTCCTCTGGAGAAGATTCCTCTGGGTACTTCGATGTGCACAACATCGAGTTAACTCACGGAAAAGGCGGCCAGATCGTCAGCTCGGCCGGAGGGTACGCCCAGATCATGGCCAAGGACGGCAACTACGTTCAGTTGAAGCTGCCCTCCGGTGAAGTGAGAGCCGTCCGCAAAGAGTGTTATGCGACGGTCGGACAGGTTGGCAATCTCGATCACGAAAACATCGTTTCTGGCAAGGCCGGCCGGTACGCGCTGGTTGGGTTTCGGCCCCACGGTTCGCGGTGTGGCCATGAACCCGGTCGACCACCCGTTGGGTGGCGGCGAAGGCAAGTCCAGCGGTGGCAGGCACCCGGTGACCCCGTGGGGACAAGCCGACCAAGGGTTACAAGACACGGAAGAAAAAGCCCAGCGATAAATACATCGTTCGGCGTCGTGCAAAGAAAGAAAGTAACAAACGGTAGGACGGCTATGGGTCGAAGTCTCAAAAAAGGTCCGTTTATCGACCAGAAGCTTCTGAAGAAGATCACTGGAGATGAACCGGGGCGGCAACGAAAAGGGTCATCAAGACCTGGGCGCGGCGTTCGACGATTTCCCCGGAATTTGTTGGGCACACGCGTCGCCGTTCATAATGGCAAACAGTTCATCCCGGTCTATATCAACGAAAATATGGTGGGACACAAGCTCGGCGAGTTTCCGCTGACCAGAACATACAGAGGACACACAAGCAAGACGGCAAGGTAAAGGCAAAAAGTAAACTGGCGGTTCGCCGGCGGTTTATCTTATATCTGGAGAAACAAGATGGAAGCAATGCTCGCGCCCGTCATATTGGTTATCCGGCGCGAAAAGTCCGGCAGGTTGCCGATCTCGTACGCGGAAGAAATGTCGAAGAAGCGCTCGAGATTTTGAAGTTCACCCCGCAGGCGGCAGCAGCTCCGATGGGCAAAACGATCCGTTCCGCCATGCACAACATGGTGAACAAAAAGGGCGGAACCGTCGAAGCGGAAGATATGGTTGTTAAATCGATCCAGGTTGACGAAGGTCGCACACTGTACCGGATTCAGGCCTCGCGCGCAGGGTCGGGCATACAGGATCCGGAAGCGCAGCAGCCACATTAAAGTCGTGGTCTCGCTTCCGGTGGAAGAAGAGACAACCGCAGGGAGGCTAGAACGTGGGGCAAAAAACCAACCCCGTCGGACTTAGGCTTGGTATCAATCGCACGTGGGATTCGCGCTGGTTCTCAACGAAAGAATACGCACAGTGGTTGAATGAAGATATCAAGATCAGACGATATATCAAGAAACGGCTCTATAAGGCGGGCGTGGCCAAGATCGAGATCGAACGATCGAGCGGCAAAGCCACCGTCAATATCTATACCGCCAGGCCGGGAATGGTGATCGGGACGAAAAGGCGCAGAGGTCGACATGCTTCGCGACGAGCTCAAGCACCTCGCGGGCAAGGATATTCAGATCAATATCAAAGACGTCAAAAAGCCCGAGCTCAATGCCCAGCTCGTTGCCGAGCACATTGCGATGCAGCTCGAACAGCGCGTGTCGTTCCGGCGCGCGATGAAGAAAACGCTTGCTTCGGCGATGCGAATGGGGGCCGAGGGAATCAAGGTTCAGACGTCCGGGCCGCCTCGGTGGCGCGGAGATGTCGCGCCGCGAGGGATATCACGAAGGCCGGGTGCCTTTGCACACGCTTCGGGCGAATATTGATTATGCCACCGCGACGGCGCACACGACCTTCGGTTGTGTCGGCGTCAAGGTCTGGATCTACAAGGGTGAGATCTTTCCAAAAGAATTCAAGAAATCCTTGGCGCAAGCTGGAGAGGGGTCTAGTTAATCATGTTGATGCCGAAACGAGTAAAGTTTCGTCGCCAGCACCGTGGCAGGATGACAGGCCATGCAACAAAGGGATCGAAGATCTCATTTGGTGAGTACGGGCTGAAGGCGATGGAACCAAGCTGGGTTACCAATAAGCAGATCGAAGCGGCTCGTATCGCGATAACGCGTCACGTCAAGAGAATGGGCAAGGTGTGGATCCGCGTGTTCCCCGACAAGCCCGTCTCGAAGAAGCCGGCGGAAACCCGCATGGGCAAGGGTAAAGGCGCTCCCGAGTTCTGGGTCTGTGTCGTCAAACCGGGCCGGGTTCTTTTTGAACTCGACGGTGTTCCCCCTGAGCTCGCGCGCGAAGCCATGAAACTGGCGATGGCCAAGCTACCCATGAAAACCAAATTCGTAACGCGTAGTTTCGAGGAAGTGTAATCGATGAAGCCACATGACATGCGAGAAATGACACTCGAAGAACTCCAGCAGCATCACGACACGCTCGTGGGAGAGCTGGTGAACTTGAAGATCAAGCTGTCCGTCAAGCAGCTCGACAATCCTCTCCGTGTTCGAGAGGTAAAGAGAGAACTCGCCCGGGCCAAAACGGTCCTCCGCGACAAGAATCTCGGCGCGAAGCCGGGGGAATTGTCCGCGGCAAAAGACAAGTCATAGGTCATATAGAAAATTTTGAGCTTCATGAGGGAGCTGACAGTGGAACGAATTCAGAGAAAAACGTTTGTCGGTGTTGTTGAGAGCAACAAGATGGAAAAGACTATTACGGTGCGTGTAGACAGGCTTGTCAAGCACAAGGTTTATAGCAAGTACATCAAGAGAACAACGAAGCTCCACGCCCATGATCCGGAGAATGCGTGTGGTATCGGCGACAAAGTCAAGATCATGGCGACAAGCCCGCTCAGTAAGATGAAGCGTTGGAGACTGGTCGAGGTCCTTGAGAAAGCCAAGTAGGGTAGTGGTCAGGTCGTTGGACTTTTGAAACCCGAAGGTGAAGAAGAGCGATGATTAAACCGGAAACAATGTTACATGTTGCGGACAATTCGGGCGCAAAAAGCCTGCTCTGCATCCGTGTGCACGGCGGCACGGGACGCCGGTACGCGAGAGTGGGAGACATCATCTCTGTGTCCGTAAAAGTCGCCATGCCCGGGGGGCTGGTCAAGAAGGGCCAGGTTACCAAGGCAGTCGTCGTGAGGACAAAGAAGGAAATTCGCCGGGCTGACGGGAGCTATATCCGTTTTGACGAGAATGCGGCGGTTGTCATCAACGATAACAAGGAGCCGGTCGGAACCCGTATTTTTGGCCCGGTGGCTCGTGAACTCAGGGAAAAGCGATTTATGAAAATCATCTCCCTTGCGCCGGAAGTTCTCTAGTAGAGACAAGGCTCACGGGACAGATCTGAAACGGTCGGAGAAGCGTCATGATAAAGATAATCAAGAATGACACCGTCAAAGTAATCGCCGGCAACAACAAGGGCAAAATCGGCAAGGTTCTCAAGGTTTATCCCAAGACGAACCGTATCATTGTCGAAAAAGTCCATCTCGTCAAACGTCATACAGAAACCGCGCTCGCAGCAGGATCAGGGCGGCATCATCGAAAAAGAAGCCCCCATCCATGTCTCTAATGTGCTTCTGATTTGCCCGAAATGTTCGAAGCCGACGCGAACGGGCGTAGGCCTGCTATCGGACGGCAAGAAGGTTCGGGTTTGCAAGTCGTGTAACGAGATGCTCGTTACGAATGAATAATTAAGAGGGAAGAAACCGTGGCTAGACTAAGAGAGAAATACGAGAAGGAAGTCATTCCCGCGCTGAAGAAGGAATTTGGCTTCAAGAACGTGATGCAGGTTCCGAAGTTGGAGAAGATCGTCGTCAACTGTGGTGTTGGCGAGGCGATCACCAACGCCAAGCTGCTTGACGCGGCGATGGCCGACATCGCGACGATCACGGGGCAAAAGCCGAAGCTCAACAAAGCCCGGCTTTCCGTTGCGGCGTTTAAGCTCCGGCAGGGAATGTCAATTGGCTGTAAGGTGACGCTTCGTGGCGACATGATGTACGAGTTCTACGACAGACTCGTCAATGTGGCGCTCCCGCGTATCAGGGACTTTCAGAGGCGTGCCCACAAAGAGCTTTGACGGGCGCGGCAATTACACGCTCGGTATCAAAGAGCACATCATTTTTCCGGAGATCGATTACGACAAAGTCGAACAGATCATCGGGATGGACATCACAATCGTGACGTCGGCAGCAAATGACGAGCAGGGTTTTAAACTGCTCAAACAAATGAACATGCCGTTCAAAACACAGTAGGAACGTAGGGGGAAGCGTGGCCAAGAAATCCTGGATAGCAAAGGCGAATAGACCTCCGAAATTCAAGGTGCGAGCTTACAGCCGCTGCAACCGCTGCGGCCGTTCGCGAGCGTATTTGAGAAGGTTTGGGATTTGCCGGATCTGTTTCCGTGAACTTTCGCTCCAGGGCAAGATTCCCGGAGTCGTGAAAGCAAGCTGGTAAGCCGAATACTGTTTATATCCATGTTCTCGAACGGGAGACAGCAAAAGTGAGTATGACCGATCCAATTTCTGACTATCTGACGCGGATTCGCAATGCGATTCGAGCGAACCACACATACACGGACATTCCAGCGTCGCGGCTCAAAGCCGAACTCAGCAAGATTCTGATCGACGCGGGATTCATCAAAGGCGTGAAGTATATTGATGACGACAAGCAGGGTTTCCTGCGCATCTACATCAAATACGGAAAAGACAATTCATCCGCGATCAACGGATTGAAGAGGATTAGCAAGCCCAGCCTGCGCGTCTATGTCCCTTCGGACAAGATCCCGCGCGTGCTCGGCGGCTATGGCCTGGCGATTCTGTCGACATCGCAGGGCGTCCTCCCTGATGCGGAGTGTCGCAGTCGCGGCATCGGCGGCGAAGTTATCTGTGAGGTTTGGTAATGTCAAGAGTAGGACTGCTACCTATAGAAGTGCCCAAGGGAGTTACCGTGACCCTCGATGGCTCAACGGCCACGGTCAAGGGTCCCAAGGGTGAAATCAAGAGGACGCTTCCCGCGGTCTGTAATTACAGCCAGGAAGACGGCGTCATCAAGGTCACGAGGGATTCCGACGACAAGACGACGAGATCGATGCACGGACTTGCGCGCACGCTTCTTTTCAACATGGTCGTCGGTGTGACCGACGGGTTTATCAAAGAGCTCGAAATCGTCGGTGTCGGTTACAAGGCGGAAGCCAAGGGCAAAGAACTTGTTCTGACGCTTGGTTTTTCGCATCCGATCAATTTCGCCGTGCCCGAGGGAATTCAGATCGAGACCCCCGCTCCCACTCAGATCAAGGTGATGGGAATCGTCAAAGAGCAAGTGGGACAGGTCGCGGCGGATATTCGGAAGTACAGACCGCCCGAACCGTATAAGGGTAAAGGCGTCAAGTACGTCGGCGAACATATTCAGAGAAAGGCCGGAAAAACGGCGGCTGGTGCCTAGCGCTCGTCGCGAGCGCATGAGGCTTTCAACCGGTATCAGAGGAAACTAGAATGAAGATCGCAAATAAAAAAGTTTACAAAAGAATCAGACGCCACCGTCGTGTACGGAACCGCGTCGTTGGAACCAGCGAGCGGCCGCGGCTTTGTGTCTTCAAGAGCTTGAACCACATCTATGCTCAGATCGTCGATGACACGTTCATCAACGAGAAGGGCGAGAAGTGCAGCAAGACTATCGCGGCAGTCTCGACGCTCAAACTCGCTCCCGTCTCGGAGAAGCCGGCGGAAGCCGCCGAAGCTCCCGAAGCGAAGGAGAAGGGCAAGTCGCAGAAGAAAGATAAGAAGAAAAAGAAGACCTGGACCGGCGGTAAAAAAACAGCCGGAGCGCGTGAGGTCGGTCGCCTGATCGCCGAAGCTGCGAAGCAGAAGGGCGTTAGCAAGGTTGCATTCGACCGTGGTGGCTATCAGTACCACGGCCGTGTGGCTGTCCTGGCCGAAGAGGCGCGTAAAAACGGTCTGGAGTTCTAAGTAGCATTAAACGATATCGTCAGAACTCGGGACTTTGATCGACGGCGACGAGTTCGATCGGTGTTCCGAAAGAGAGAGGTTAGTAACCCATGGCTCACAGTTCGCAAGGGAGACGGCAGGACCGAAGGTTCGACGGCAAATCGAACGAACCGGAATTTATCGAACAGACCATTCACATCAACCGCGTTGCGAAGGTTGTCAAGGGTGGACGGCGGTTCAGCTTCAACGCAATCGTTGCAGCCGGTGATGGAAAGGGCCGTGTTGGTGTCGGTCTGGGTAAAGCCAACGAAATCATCGATGCCATCCGTAAGGCGACGGAAACCGCAAGACGTTCGATGGTCAAGCTTCCCCTTACTCGGGGGCACCATCCCCTTTACGGTCAGAGGCAAGTACGGCGCGGGTCACGTGATTCTCAAGCCCGCCTCGCCGGGTACTGGAGTTATTGCCGGTGGCCCGGTCCGCGCGATTATGGAATCGGCGGGCATACGTGACATCCTCGCCAAGTCGCTCGGGTCTAACAACCCGCACAACGTGGTGAAGGCGACGATGGAGGGCTTGAGACAGCTCGAGAGCGCGAAGGATGTCGCCAAAAGAAGAGGAATTTCAGTAAACAAACTGTTCAGTATCGAGGATAAGGACCATGGCAAAGAAGCTCAAAGTAACGCAAGTGAGGAGTCTGATCGGCAGTCTTCCGAAGCATAAGCGGACGATGAAGGCGATCGGATTTCAGCGCAACCAACAATCGTTGATTAAAGAGGACACACCGCAACTTCGTGGGATGCTTCACGCAGGTACATCATCTCGTGAAGGTGGAGGAAGCAAAGGCGGCCGACGAATGAAACTCGGCGACCTGAAGCCCGGCAACAGGGGCGAAGAAAAAAAGAAAACGGATTGGCTGCGGCGCCGGCTCCGGACACGGTAAAACCGCTTGTAAAGGCCACAAGGGACAGCGATGCCGCTCGGGCAGCACCAGGCGTCCGTGGTTCGAAGGCGGACAGATGCCGCTCCAGAGGCGTGTTCCCAAGCGTGGATTTCACAATATTTTCCGGGTTGAGTACCAGATTGTGAATGTGAAGGACCTTGAGCGTTTCCCTGCCGACGCGGGTGTGGGTGTGGACGGTCTTCGTGAGGCGGGTCTGATCAACAAAAAAGGGATGCCGGTGAAACTTCTTGGATCGGGCGAGATCAATCGAGCCGCTCAAGATCGAAGTTCACGCGTGCACGAAGAAGGCAAGGGAACTCGTGGAAAAGGCAGGAGGCGAGATCCGAATCATTGGATCGTGATTCGTTCTTTGACAAATGATTTCAAAAATTCAGGAAATTTTTAGTATTCCCGAACTGAAGCGGCGGGTTCTTTTCACGCTGGCGCTTCTTGTGGTCTACCGAGTCGGTGGGCATATCACAACTCCTGGCGTGGATCCGTCGGTGTTGACGGCGTTCTTCCAGGGAAAACAGGGTACGATCCTCGGTCTTTACGACCTTTTTGCGGGCGGTAACCTCGAGAAGGCGACGATCTTTGCGCTCGGTATCATGCCGTACATTAGTGCATCGATTATCCTTCAGCTCTTCCAGGCTGTTATGCCTTATTTCGAGAAGCTCGCGAAGGAAGGCGAAGAAGGCCGGAAGAAGATCACCCAGTACACGCGTTACGGCACGGTGGTTCTCGCCGGTGTCCAGGCGACGGGTATCGCGATCTTCCTCGAGAGCCTTCGCGGTCCGGGTGGAGATCTTGCCGTCACCGCTCCCGGGTGGGGATTCCGGATCATTACGATTCTGACACTTACCGCGGGTACCGTGTTTGTGATGTGGCTTGGCGAACAAATTTCCGAACGGGGAATTGGTAACGGGATCTCGCTCATTATTACAATCGGGATTATCGCCCGTTACCCGATTGACGCGCTCAACACGTACAGGGCCGTGTCGATCGGACAGCTCTCCCCGTTCAAGCTCTTGATTCTAATGATCATAATGGTCGGTGTTATTGCGGGGATTATTCTCGTAACGCAGGGGCAGCGGAGGATCCCTGTCCAATATGCCAAGCGAGTCGTGGGTCGCAAGATCTACGGTGGCCAGGCGAGCCACATTCCTCTCGGCGTCAATATCGCCGGCGTTATCCCGATCATTTTCGCGCAGTCGATCATCATGTTCCCCGGAACGATCGCAGCGTTTTTCAAAGATCTGTCGTTTATGCAGAGCATCGCGATGATTCTGACACCGGGGCACGTGGTGCACATGGTCTTGTATTCGGTTATCATTATATTCTTTACGTACTTCTATACGGCGATCGTCTTCAACCCGGTTGATGTCGCCGACAATATGAAGAAATCAGGCGGGTTTATTCCCGGCATTCGACCGGGCAAGAGAACCGCCGAGTTTATCGATCGGGTTTTGACGCGAATTACGTTTCCGGGAGCTTGCTTCCTCGCGTTTATCGCGGTTCTGCCCGACGTTCTGATTTCGAAAGCAAACGCACCGTTCTATTTTGGTGGAACGGGTCTCCTGATCGTTGTCGGTGTTGTTCTCGATACGCTTCGCCAGCTCGAGTCGCACTTGTTAATGCGGCACTACGATGGCTTTACGAAACACGGCAAGCTGCGGGGGCGACGTTAGATGAACTTTGTGATTCTTGGTGCTCCCGGCTCGGGCAAGGGAACACAGGCGTCTTTAATCGCCGAGAAGTCCAATGTTCAGCACGTTTCAACCGGCGATCTGCTTCGTGACGCCGTTGCGAGCAAGTCACCGATCGGCGAGCAGGTTGAAAGCATTATGGCGTCGGGCCAGCTTGTGTCGGATGAAATCGTTCTCGCTCTGTTGAAAGAGACGCTCACCGACACCGACAAGCGGTCCCAGTACAACGGTTGGATACTCGATGGGTACCCGCGGAACCTCGCCCAGGCCGAGGCGCTCGAAGAGGTGCTTTCGGAGGCCGGCGAAAAGATAGACGCGGTTATTTATATCGAGATCGACCCCGAGGCAATCGTCAAACGTTTGTCGAACCGTCGTACGTGCTTGTCTTGCAAAGCGGTTTATCACCTGGTGAGCAAGCCGCCGGCAACGGAAGGTAAATGTGACGCCTGTGGCGGCGAGTTGATTCTTCGTGATGACGACAAGCCGGAGACGATAAAAAAACGACTCGATGTTTACGACAGCGAAACGCTGCCGATTTTGGGGCTCTATGACGGCAGGTACAGCGTCCATCGTGTGGATGGTTCAAAGCCGATCGACGATGTGACCGCCGCTTTATCGGGATTGATCGACTTATGATTTATCTGAAATCGCCCTCCGAAATTGCGATCATGAAGCGAAACGGGGCGATTCTCAAAAACTGTTTTGAAATGCTCTCCGAGTTCGTGAAGCCCGGAGTAATAAAGAAAGACATCGACGCCGCGGTAGAGAAAATCATTGAGAAGGCCGGAGCAAAAGCGGCTTTTAAAGGATTTCACGGGTATCCGGCCGCGACATGTATCTCGGTTAACGAAGAAGTCGTCCACGGGATACCGAATGAGCGTGTTCTGGAAGACGGAGATATCTGCGGGATCGACATAGGGGTTTTCAAGAACTCTTATTACGCCGATGCGGCGCGAACGTATCCCGTCGGAAAGATCACTGAAGGGACCGAAACCCTTCTCGATGTCACCCGTTCGTCGCTGGAAAAAGCGATAGATAAGGCCCGGGTGGGAAACCGGCTGAGTGACATTTCACACGCCGTCGAGAGTTTTGTTCTCGATCACGGATTCTCGGTAGTGAAATCGCTTGTCGGGCATGGGATTGGGCAGAGGATGCACGAGGAGCCGCAGGTGCCGAATTTCGGTCCTCCGGCGCAAGGCCCGGAGCTTAGAGAAGGACTTGTTATAGCGATCGAGCCGATGGTCAATGTTGGACGGAGCGATGTCTTTACGCTCTCGGATGGGTGGACGGTTGTGACGGCGGACAAAGAATATTCGGCTCATTTCGAGGATACGATAGCGATCACAAAAGACGGACCCGAGATCCTCACTCGCTGAGTGAGTATCAAGAGAAAGGATTGGCGCAACCTGGTGGCCAAGGAACAAGGGATATCAGTCGAAGGCACGGTCCTCGAAGCACTACCCAACACGATGTTTCGTGTTGAACTGGAAAACAAGCATGTCGTGCTGGCTCACGTTTCGGGAAAGATGAGAATGCATTTTATCAAGATTCTCCCCGGTGATCGCGTGACCATTGAACTGTCCCCATATGATTTGACAAAGGGACGGATCGTTTACAGGTACAAGTAGAGAATCCGTTAAAGGAAGATTCCTATGAAAGTAAGAAGCTCAGTCAAAAAAATGTGTTCACATTGCAAGATAGTCCGGCGCAAGGGTGTCGTACGCGTAATTTGTAAGAACAAACGGCACAAACAACGTCAGGGTTAAGAGCCGGACGGTTTTGAAAGGAGAATGATCGGTGGCACGTATCGCAGGTGTTGATATTCCAAACGACAAGTGTCTTGAGATCAGCCTCACGTATATCTTCGGGGTCGGGCGTACGTCCGCCCGGAATATCTGCGAGAAGACGGGTCTCGATCCGACTCGGCGGGTGAAAGATCTCACCGAGGAAGATACGATCAAGATTCGTAACATTCTCGAGAATGATTATAAGGTTGAAGGGTCGCTGCGTGGTGAGGTGCGGGATAACATCAAACGTTTGATGGAGATCAATTGCTACAGGGGACAGCGTCACAAAAGAGGTCTCCCGTGCAGGGGGCAGAGGACGAGCACCAATGCGCGTACGCGTAAAGGTCCGAAGGCACGTCCGGGCGCGGGTAAGAAGAAGAAATAGTGACGGGCTGTTGACGTACACAACGTGCGCTAGTCGCATGGAGTGAATCAGGAGGGTATTTTGGCTAAACCCAAAAGAACACCAAAGAAGAAGAAAGCAAGAAAGGTAGACGTCGCGGGCGTAGCCCACATCAAGTCGACGTTTAATAACACGATCATTACGATCACGGATTTGAACGGCAACGTCGTTTCTTGGGCCAGTCCGGGAACCATGGGTTTCAAGGGCTCGCGGAAGAGCACCCCGTTTGCCGCGCAGCAGGCCGCCGACCGTTGTGCCCGCGAAGTTATGGATATGGGCATGAGAAAAGTCGAAGCCTGGATAAAAGGCCCCGGTGCCGGTCGTGAGGCCGCGATCCGCTCGCTCAAGTCGGCGGGTCTCGAAGTGACGGGTGTCAAGGACGTCACCCCTGTCCCTCACAACGGCGTCCGTCAGAAGAAAAGGCGTAGAGTATAATCCAGACCCCTTCTTGGGATTGGGAGAAACGAATGGCGAGATATAGAGACGCAAAATGTAAGCTTTGCCGGCGCGAAGGCACCAAGCTCTTTCTCAAGGGAGACCGCTGTTTTTCGAACAAATGTGCCATCGAAAAACGCGATTATCCTCCCGGACAGCACGGCCGCCGGCGTAGAGGTAAACCGTCAAAATACAACATCCAGTTGCGGGAAAAGCAGAAGATCCGGCGGATGTACGGACTTCTGGAAGCACAGTTCCACAACTATTTCGTGAAAGCGGCCCAGCAGAAAGGTATCACTGGTACCAACTTGCTTCAGCTGCTCGAGCGCAGGCTTGACAACATCGTTTATCGGATGGGTTTCTGTGCATCGCGTGCCATGGCACGCCAGCTCATTCGCCACAGTCATTTCCAGGTCAACGGAACCAAGGTAAACATCCCGAGTTTCCTGGTTTCGCCTGGCGACCGAATCGGTCCGCGCGACAAGAGCAAGCAGCTCTTTATGATTCAGGAAAGCATGAAGAATCTCGACAGCCGGTCGGTGGTTCCTTACCTGGATATCGACGCGAATAAGATGGTAGGCGAATTACTCGAGATTCCATCCAGAGAAGCGATACCCGTCCCGATGGACGAACAGATGGTCGTCGAGCTTTACTCGAAATAGTCGCAAAGTAGCTCCATGAGGAGGCGCGTATAAGATGAAGTGGCGTAATTTATTGATGCCAAAGGAAATAACCAAGGACGCACAGGCGGCTACCGTCTCTGGCGGTAGCTTTGTCATTGAACCTCTCGAAAGAGGCTTCGGGCAAACGATCGGAAACGCTCTGCGCCGGACGTTATTGTCGTCGATCCAGGGCGCCGGGGTAACGGCCGTCCGCATGACAGGTGTGCTTCACGAGCTCAGCAACATCCCGGGAGTTTTCGAGGATGTTACCGACATTATCCTCAATCTCAAGCAGCTCGTTGTCGTCATGCACACCGATGAGCCGATGTTCCTTACTCTCAACGTAGAGAAGGAAGGCGAGATCACGGCGGCTGATATCGAAGAGATCAGCGATATCGAAATCAAGAACAAGGATCTTGTGATTTGCACGGCCACGGAAAAAACGAAGGTCGAAATGCAGATCCTGATCGGTCATGGCCGCGGGTATGTGCCGGCCGAAGCCCACAATCTGGATGATTTCGACATAGGTCTCATCCCTGTGGACTCGAACTTCTCGCCGATCCGCAAGGTGTCGTACAGAGTCGAGAACACACGTGTCGGTCAGCGTACCGACTACGACAAGCTCGTTCTCGATATCGGGACCGACGGAAGCGTAACACCGGAAGACGCTCTTGGGTTCGCGGCAAAAATTGTCAAGGACCACATGATTCTCTTTATCCACTTTGATGAAGAGCCGATGGAAGAAGTCGACGAAGTAGTTGATGAAGAACTCGAAAAACTCAAAGAGCTTCTCAGCCGCAGTGTCGAAGAACTCGAACTTTCGGTTCGTTCCAGCAACTGTCTGCGTCGCGCCAACATTAAGTTTCTCGGTGAACTCGTTCGCCGCAGTGAGCAGGACATGCTCAAGTACAGGAATTTTGGCAAGCAGAGTTTGAAAGAAATCGGTGAGATCCTCAACGGCATGGGTCTGCATCTTGGCATGGATGTGGAAGGAATTCTCGGCGGCGCCGGGAAGGATAAGCCTGAGGAGCCAAAAACAGAGACAACGGAAGTAATAGACACTCCGGAAAATACGGACGAGGCGGAAAAACCGGCCGAAGCCGTCTAATTGTAAGGAATCGAGATGAGACACCGAGTTGATCACAGAAAACTAGGACGCACGCGGGCCCATCGCAAGGCGATGCTCGCCAACATGGTCACGTCGTTGTTCGACAAAGAACGTATCCAGACGACTGACGCAAAGGCAAAAGAAGCACGCCGCGCCGCGGAGCGTTTGATTACGCGGGCGAAAAAAGGCTACACGGCTTACAAGGAATACGAGTCACTGAGAGACGCGGGCAACGCCGTCGAGGCCAAGCAGATGCAGGCCAACGCGCTGGCGCACTGGCGCCAGGCCGCGCGCGTCGTTCAGAAGAAATCAGTGCTCAAGAAGCTGTTTGACGAGATCGCACCGCACTACATGGAGCGCGAGGGTGGCTATACACGGATCCTCAGGCTCGGTGTTCGTCTGGGTGACAACGCTCAGACCGTCATGCTCGAACTCGTCGAGACAGAAAAGACCATGAAGCCGATGATGAAGAAACGCCAGGCGGCCGAACTTGCCGCGGACGCGGAGAAGACTGAAAAGAAGGCAAAAGACAAAGCCAAGAAAACGGCCAAGGAAAAGGTCGCTAAGAAGGAAGCGAAGCCTCAGAAAGCCCCCAAGACGGCGAAACCGAGGAAAGCTTCTGATAAAAGCAAGTAGTTAGTCGTCAAATAACGGGCCCGTTACAATCTTCTATGTTTATGCCGCAGGCCGCGCGCCGCGGGAATCGCATCAGAGATTGTAACGGGCCCGTTTTCTATGCATACTAATCATATGTTGTCGAGAACCTGCATCATCGTAACATTGGTCCTATTGACGCTCCCTTGCTTGTCGAAAGCACAGGGGCGGGGGGCGTATCTGGAGACATTCCTCCTTAACTCGCCCGTCGTGCCGAAGGACGAGATACGAGCCGCGTGGGTTGTTCGATACTCGCTTAGTTCAAAGGAAGATGTAGACCTTGCCGTCGACTATGCGACGCGGGCGCGGTTTCATCTCCTGTTCGTCCAGGTGCGGGGGCGAGGTGATGCGTACTACCGGTCGTCGCTCGAGCCGGAAGGGCAGAAGCTCGGACGGCCGATCGATGATTTCGATCCGTTTGATTATATGCTCCGGCGATGCCACCAGGCGGGGATTGCCGTCCACGCGTGGATCAACACGTACTACGTGTGGTCGGATCCCAAAGCGTCTCCGCCGCCGAATCACATTGTCAGCGAGCATCCCGAGTGGCTCATGGCGGACCGCGATGGTGTTCGCATGGATGAGAAGCCGCTCAGCGCGTGGCTCGGTGAGAACATGGCGGGCTACTTTGTGTCGCCGGGCTTCGCAGGGGTCCGCGCTCATACGACCGCCGTCATCGCCGAGATCGTCGAACGCTACCCCGTCGATGGAATCCATCTCGACTACGTCCGTTACCCCAACAACCGCTTCGACTACAGCGAGGACCAGAGGACGGCCTTTGCCCTGCGTTACGGCGTCGACCCGTTCGAGTTCTTGCCGTCCACCCCCGCTGTTGCCGGCGATCCGGCGGGCGCGTGGCTCGAGAAGCCTGGGACGGCGGCGTTTCTCGACAGTGTGTTCGTCGAGTGGCGGTCCGCGCAGGTCGATTCCCTCATCCGCTCGATACGGGCTGCGATCGGGGATGTTGCGCTTTCGGCCGCCGTTGTGCCCGAGGCGGAACGCGCCCGGGTAGAGAAGGGGCAGAACTGGGTCAAATGGATCCAGGACGACCTGGTCGATTTTGTCGTTCCGATGGCCTATACCTACGAACCCGGCGAATTGGTGGCGCTCACGACCCGGATTAGCCGAATGATCAGCCCCGCACGGTATATCCTGGGGCTCCCCGTATACGACGGCCGCGATCGATATCTCGGATATTCGGTGTCACTCCTAAGGCACGAAAATGTAATAGGTTACTCGCTATTCTCCTACAATGAGCTGGAGAAACAGCCCTATTCGGTGCAGTTCCTCGAGCGTGTGTTTTTCGGCGCCGAGGAAGAATAGCCCCCCCCGTTCAACTCTTTCAAAAATATGTGAGCCTCCCCTTGACAGATTCGCTGGTTTGTATTATCATAATACAACGATAAAGTAATTATGTTTGATTTTTAACAAGTTAGGGATGTGGTTGACGAGATGGAAGCGCTAAAAACGTTTGGCTTCGCCGCCGTGGGCATCGCCGTATACATGATCCTCATTGTATGGGTTCTCCCGCGGCTCGGCGTCCCGACCTGAGCAACGGCTTCATGTGACCGGCCGGTCGGGCCGGATGAGAAAACAAAAAAGCGGGAAGAGGACTCGCGATGAGCGATTCATTGAAAGATAAATTCCAACGTGCGGCCGGCGTGCTCAAGGCGCTGTCGCACCCGCTTCGGCTCGAGATGGTGTGCGGGCTTCGCAACCAGCCGTGCACCCAGACATTTATAGCGGAGACGTTGGGGGTTCCCCAGTCATCGGTGGCGCAGCACCTCAAGGTGCTTCGTTCCGAAGGACTGGTCAGGGCCGAGCGAAACGGCGTCGAAGTCGTTTTCTCGCTGTCCGACCCGGCGCTTACGCAGATTATGGATTCGTTATGCGCAAAAGAAAACGTGACAACCGACAATCGATATACATGGGAAGAGATCGCGAATCTCGAACGAGCGAGACGCGCGAACGGGATGTGCTGATCAAAAGAAAAACAGGGAAGGTAACCATGCCGTTGTACGAATACAAATGTGAAAAATGCGAAGGTGAGTTTTTTGAACTTCGCAACATGGCCGATCGCGAAGAACCGATCGCGTGCCCCGATTGCGGGGGAGAAGGCAAGATTATGTTCAGTACGTTCGCCAAGGGTGGACAGTCCGAGGCGAGTTGTCCGTCGGCCGGCCCGCAGTGCGCCGGCTCCACCTGAGGCATCTGGTAAACCGGCGGCGTGTCCGCCGAGAGTTTGATAGAGCCCTGTTGGCTCAGGGGTACGGCGAGTGGCCATGTGTCACTCGCCGTTTTTTTGTTGTTTTGGGGCGCCACCCGGCCGGTCTTGAGAACTCCTTCAATAACTGATAGGCTCTGACTATGAGAAACAAACACATAAACCCCATGTCTCTCGCCGCGGCCGTTCTTGCCGTGGCGATTTTTGTTTTTGCGGGAACCCTCGCGCCGGGATGTTCGGACGTCCGGCAGGAAGAGCCCGTGGCGTCGTCCGTCGAAGTTAGCGCGCCGGGCAAAACCGCCGTCATAGACAACGCTGTCGTCGTGTCGGCCGACTCGATTGCATCGGCGGTCGGCGCCGATGTTCTTCGCCGTGGTGGGAATGCTGTAGACGCCGCCGTGGCGGTCTCGTTCGCGCTTGCCGTGACATATCCGCAGGCGGGAAATCTTGGGGGCGGCGGGTTCATGCTCGTTCATCTTGCCGAGGGCGAGACGCATTTTATCGACTATCGCGAAACGGCGCCGCAGACGGCCACGCGCGACATGTATCTCGATCCTCTGGGGAACGTCGTCGAAGGCAAGAGCACAGTTGGGCATCTCTCCGCCGGTGTGCCCGGGACCGTGGCGGGAATGGCGATGGCGCACGCCCGGTTTGGCAAGCTCGCCTGGGGCGATGTGCTTTCGTATTCGTGGAGGCTTGCCGAAGATGGGTTTGCCGTCGACGACTTTTTGGTCGGACGGATTAACAAGAAACACGATCTTCTCTCGTCGCATCCGGAGACGCGGAAGATTTTCATCGATCCCGGGCTTACGCCCGGCGATATTCTCCGTCAACCCGATCTGGCGAAAACGCTGTACAGGATTATGACCGAAGGCGCAAAAGATTTCTATGTTGGGGAGACTTCCGATCTCATCGCGGCCGAAATGGAACGCGGCGGGGGACAGGTATCGAAATTAAGTCTCGCCTCGTATGAGCCGAAGTTCCGTGAGCCCGTGACATTCAAGTACCACGACTATGAAGTTCTTACGTCACCGCTCCCGTCATCGGGCGGTATTATCCTCTCCGAGATCTTTCAGATTTTCGAGAAGCGAAACGTTGGGAAGATGGGGTATCACTCGAAAGATCATGTGCACCTCTTTACCGAAGCCACGAAGATCGCCTATCGTCTGCGCGCGCTCTACATGGGTGATGCCGATCATTACCCCGTCTCAACGCGAGGGCTGACCGATCCGGCTTATATCGAAAAACTTGACGGCCTCATCGACATGTCGCGTGTGCTTCCCGTGCGTGAGCTCGACAAGCTCGATTTGACGCCGCCGGGTGTGACGGTGCCGTTTGGGGGCGCGCCGGTGCGCAAGGGCGAGCGCGAAGAGACGACGCATTTCTCGATCATCGATCGGTGGGGAAATGTCGTTTCCAATACCTATACGCTCAACGGATGGTTCGGGTCGGGTGTTACCGTGACCGGGGCTGGTTTTCTTCTCAATAACGAGATGGATGATTTCAGTATCAAGCCGGGGTATCCAAACCTGTACGGACTCGTTGGGAGCGACGCCAATGCTATCGCGCCGGGCAAACGGATGTTGAGTTCGATGACGCCGACGATCGTGCTGCGTGGCGGCGAGCCGTTTATGGTCGTCGGCGCCCCGGGAGGGTCGACCATCCCGACGGCGGTGTTGCAGGTGATGTCGAATGTGATTGATTTCAACATGCCGCTGGAGAGGGCCGTTGCGGAAGGGCGTATACACGCGCAGTACCTACCCGACCAGATAGCGATCGAAGAGGGTGCGCTGGCCGCGCCGGTCGTTGAGGCGCTCGAGAGGTTTGGTCACAAGGTGATCGTTCGTGGGCCCATCGCCAACATCCAGGCGATCCTCATACAAAACGGCCGCCGCGATAATGGCGACGGCCGGATTGTTGGATGTTCGGATCCCCGTGGCAACGGGCAGGCAATTGGGTACTAGTGAGTGTGCCCGTGATCGTCCTCGATCTTCGGATGAGCGTACCGGCGGCGGCTATCCTCGAGATAATCTTCCGCTGCAAAGATCGGTTCGATATCGACGGGAATCTTGTCGAGCTTGGCAAGAAGCCGTTCGAGGTCGTCGGTCGTATTGCCGTATTTTTCGATGAAGGCTTTGGCCGCATCGTAATCGCCAAGTGCCTGGAGCATCAAAAGCTCCTTCGACATCGCCTCGACCGCCGCGGGCATCTTGTCCACGTTGACATGGAACTTGTCCGTCTCGGGATCGAGAACGATCCCGCCCTTCTCGCGGAGGTAGTTGAACTCCATCATGTTCGCCTTGCCGTGTGCCGACGTGGCGCCAAACCGGATCGAGCGAAAGAACCCCGGCAGAAAACAAACGTATCCCTTCTTGCCCAATTCTTTGTCGAGGAATCCTTCCTTGATAAGAACGTTCGTGCAGTAGAGACCGAGGATGTCCGCTTTGGCTTCCTCGATAAACGAGTAGAGTTCCTTGAGCTCGAGGTTGACCGTGGTCTCCTTGCCGTCCTTCATGATCGTTCCCGGGCCGAGCCCGTGCGAGAGTTCGTGCATTAATGTATTGTTGAAATACGCTTCGAAAACCACCAGGTCCATCTGGCTGGGATCGAGAACTTGTTCGGCGATGGGGGTAAGGATCTTGTCGAACTTGGCGCGCGAGATGTTCTTGAGCATGACCTTCTTGCTGCCTTTGGCCTCGCGGACGTATTCGTCATTCGGCAGATTGAAAGCGATGGTTTGCACGCCGGCCTTGGTGTCGCCGCCCGAGTAAACGAGATCGACGACGCTGATCGGCGACTCTGAACCGCGGTTCGGATTCTTGTGTTCGTCGGGGATCGGGAGTGCGTTTTCGAGTTTTTGCAGATAGCGTTTGATGCCCTCGAGCTTCTTGCTGTCCGCCGGGTTGCGAATAGCGATAAACGCTTCAAACGCCGCCTTGTACCCGAAAAGGGCGTCCTCGTAGACCTCGTACGGGCCGATGGTCACGTCGATGATGTTGTTTTTGACGTCCATCCAGTTCATGTCGCTGTCGCGGTATGTGTTCGATGAAAAAGCATCCGCGCGGCTCTTGAGATATTTTGCAAGCGATGTGTAGTCGGTACCCGACGCGAATTTCGCTTTGTTTTCTGGTTTGGTGAGAATGTCCGCCGCTTCGTGGAGGAGTGTGGCGGCTTTCTCGAGAAGGTCTTTGTACTCCACGCTGTAGGGTACGGCGGTGAGCTTGCCGTCTTTTCGTCTTATTGTTGTGAAGTACCCACGGAAGTCCTCTACCATGTCCTTGTTCTCGGCGAGGAAATTATCGAACTCTTCCGCCGTCATATCTTCGGGGTAGTAGTTTGCGCCTTTGGGTTTTGGTGTCGTCGTGATAAACGGTGCGTCTTCCTCCAGACGATCCCACGGGCCGAAGTTGATGTTGTAATAACGATTCAAATTGTGGATCAAGTCGACTTCTTCACCGAGTTTGGTGAACGGGTGTTGATGAGCCCAAATGTGAACCGTGTCGAATTCCTTTTTGAAATCCTCGTTGCCTGCCCATACCTGGCGGAAAAAAATGTCGTCCATAATGCGGCCGGCGTTGACGAGTTTGCCGAGGGCTTCTTTTTCAGGAGCGGAAAGCACCGACTCGTCGTACTCGATGTCGACCTTCGCGAACTTTCTCAGCTGGAGTTTGAGATCGTAGTTGGTTATGTGTTCAGGGAGAGTCATTTCCTCCTCGGCGGCGTCGGTGTCCTGGGCGACCTGGGCCTTGTCCGAGGGGGCGCTGTCCTCTCCGCTGCAGCCGAGCCACAACGGAAGCGCGAGGGCGATTAGCGAGAATGCGAGGAACCGCTTCATAACGGAGTCTCCTTTTGTGAGAAAGCCGGCCGTGTGCGCCGGTGTGCCGAACATGCTTTTATGATGGAATTTCGCAGGGGCTATTATGCTGGATTCGGGGGGTGGTGTAAAGCGGGGATTGGGTTGGTTTTTGGCGAGTTTGTGCCGTCTGGGGGTGCCCTAAGCCCCTTAAAAAGCGGGGGTTCACGTATTGACAAACGCCCCCCTACACGTTATTATTCGGCGTCCGATAATGGCTCGCGGCGCGGCCCTTTTGGCCTCCCGGCGTGTCGTTGCCAACTACATATACCTGACACAAAATCAGGCTCCTCGGTAGCTCAATGGTAGAGCATGCGGCTGTTAACCGCAGGGTTGTAGGTTCAAGTCCTACCCGGGGAGCCAACTTCGTTTGTAACCCTCTTCGGAATTTCCCGTGTCAGAACGCCGGATTCGATTTCTAGGATTCCACATTTTTAAATATGCAAGAAGCTTGTCTAGTCAACGAGATGTAGGGAGATTTTGTGACCGTTAACCAAACGGGCTTCCCTTGTTCAGAATTAGGGCGAAGAGTTCGGCCAAATCGCTCTCAAAGTTTCAGATTCTGAAAGCTGTTTTCCGATTTGGTTAACACAAACGATCCACGTCGCACTCACCTATTAGCGGCCACGGAAACCTAGATCTCCGCATCCGTTAGGTGCCCAAGGAGTTGATCCTGTACAGCCGGTCGGCCCTCCGCTATAATCAGGGCCACTCCTAGGATTCGCACCTTTTGTCTTGCCCACCGCGTTGCTAACTTGCTGGAGGGTAAAATGATCGGGCAGACCGTATCTCACTACAAGATCCTCGAAAAGCTCGGCGAGGGCGGGATGGGTGTGGTCTATAAGGCCGAAGACACCAAGCTCAAGCGCACCGTCGCGCTGAAATTCCTTTCACCTCAAGCTGTCGGTACCGAGGAAGACAAGACGTCGTTTTATCCACGAAGCCCAGTCCGCGGCCGCTCTGAATCACCCGAATATTTGCACCGTTCACGAGATCGCCGAGTATGAAGAACCGATCGTTCATTGTGATGGAATGTGTCGAAGGAGAAAGTCTCAAAGCCAAGATCAATTCAGGCCCATTGCCATTCGATGAAGCCGTCTGAATCGCCGTCGAAGTCGCTGAAGGGCTTCAAGAAGCTCATAGCAATGGGATCATCCACCGCGACATCAAATCTGCCAACATCATGCTCACTGCGGCCGGTCGGGTGAAGGTGATGGATTTTGGCTTGGCCAAGTCGTCTGGACAGAACGCAGCTCACTCAATCAGGAACAACGGTTGGAACGGTGGCTTATATGTCCCCCGAACAGGGAAGAGGGGATCCCGTGATTATCGGACGGACATCTGGTCACTGGGGATTGTGCTCTACGAGATGCTAACGGGCGAACTGCCCTTCAAGGCCGACTACGAACAGGCAACAATATATCGCATTGTTAATGAGGAGCCGCCGTCGATAAAAAGCCGCCGTTCCGATGTGCCAAGAAAGCTCGAACGGATTATTGACGAGATCTCTAGCGAAACGCGCGAGAGACCGGTACGAGAGTGCCGAAGAACTGAAGAAAGACCTGGAGTTGTTTGCCGAAAGCTCTGGAAGCCTGGGACTTTGGGAGAGAAAGGTAACCGCACAAGAGATTCAAGCCTTCGATAGCGGTACTTCCGTTTCAGCGATATGAGTTCACAGCAAGACCAGGCTTATTTCTGTGAAGGGATTGCCGAGGAGCTTATAAACGCACTGGTCAAACTCGAAGGTCTGCGTGTTGCGGCGCGCACATCGGCGTTTCAGTTCAAAAATCGGGACAGTGACATCCAAAAGATCGGGGAACAACTCAAGGTCAAGAACTGTGCTCGAGGGAAGTATTCGCAAGTCGGGCAATCGGCTGCGGATCACCGCGCAGCTCATAAACGTCGAAGACGGATTTCACATCTGGTCGGAAAAATATGACCGGGATCTCGATGATATCTTTGCCATCCAGGATGAAATTTCGTTGAACATTGTGAATAAGCTCAAGGTTCGGCTTATGGCGGAAGAGAGAAGTGCGCTCGTAAAACGACACACGGCCGACCAGGAAGCCCATAATCTCTATCTCAAGGGACTCTACTTCTGGAATCGCAGGCTCGAGGGCGGCATGAGAATGGCCTTGGAATTTTCCAGCAGGCGATCGAAAAAGACCCAGATTATGTTCTTGCGCACGTAGGGATTGCCGATCGTCTATAACGTCACGGGGTTTTTCGGTTTTCTGTCACCGGCGGAGGCATTCCCGAAAGCTAAAGCAGCAGCGGAAAACGCACTGGCCATCGATAACACATTGGGTGAAGCCTACGCCTCGTTGGCTTGGGCAACAACTTGTTATGATTGGAATTGGCCCGCTGCGGAAAGGCTGTACGTACGGTCTATCGAACTCAATCCGCAATACGCAACAGTACACGAGTGGTATGCCATATATCTGTGGGCTATGGGACGTTTCGATGAAGCGATTGAGGAAGCCGAGACAGCACGGGAGCTCGATCCCCTCTCGCTTATAATAAACACCGTTGTAGGAATTGCGTATTATTTTGCACGCCGGCACGATGAGAGCATCGCGAATCATAAAAAAGCGCTGGAAATGGATCCGAATTTTCTATTGGCGACCACTTATATTACCATGCCATATGTGGATAAAGAAAAGTATGACGATGCGGTTGCTATTATTCGAAAAGCAGAACCATTAGCGGCCGAACACGCATACTCACTTGGGTATTTCGGAGGAGCTTACGGCAGGGCCGGACTAAAGGACGATGCACTGCGGATTCTCGCCAGGCTGGACGAATTGGCTCGGACGAGATACGTCTCCACCATCCATCGCGCGATCGTCTTAGTGGGTATGGGTGAATTTGATGAAGCGTTGGATGACATGGAAAAGTCAATCGAAGACAGGGCTCCGGTCAATATATTCTCAAACACGTTCCCTTTTTTCGATTGTCTTAGGTCAAATATGCGTTTCCAGTCGTTGGTGAAAAAGATCGGATTAGACAAATGATCGGCCGAACCATATTCCACTACAAGATTCTCGAAAAAATCGGTGGCGGGAAGATGGTAGTGGTCTAAAAGGCCGAAAACACGAAGCTGAGCCGGTGTCCCTCCCAAAAAGGCCATCCGGCCAACAATAAATGTGGCTAGGCGGATGATATTTTTGTAAGGGACAGTGATGCCTGATGCCCGCGGACAGCGCCCCTTCGGAAAAGGAAGGGGCGCCGTTCTCATGATGCATGCTCTCACTGATCCAGGTAGGTGCCGACGGCCGAGGCTCTTTGGGAAGCGTGTAGGTTCAGCTCCGAAATGGCCATCCGAAAATCTCCGCTTCCGTGCAGAAAGGTATACCCGGCGATCTCCGTGGTGGCATACGGTTCTATCAGCGATGCATAGGCGGCATACGTGGCCTGGATCGTACTCGTATTGAAAGCGCCAACGATGATCTCTGCCACATAAGCGTCGTATCGGGACCGATAGACGTCGTCCGCGTACAGGTATTCGATCAGGGGCCACCGACCGCTTTCCAGATCCGAGAAATCAAGGGCCAGGGATCCCCCGCCCTTTCCCTCCTGAAGGGCTTCGTTGTTGTCCCAGTTGATCCAGGTCATCTTGCCGGTGTCAGGATTGTTGTAGAGGTAGTAGTTGTGGGTCATTTGCCCGTAGGTGTCCCAGTTCTGGATGACGGTATTGACCGCCAGATACTCGAGAAAGGCCTCGGTATCAAAGACAGCATCCAGGCTGGCGCGCCAGGTCGCGGGATCCTGGGTGCGGGTGTCGTCGTGCAGGGCGTCGAACAGGGCCTGGATGTCCGACCAGTCGGAATCATCCTCGTTGGTCTTCTTCACGAAGACGTCTTCACTGAATGTCCCCTCGGACGAAGGAAGCGCCGTCGCCATCCGGCTTGTACAGGTTGCCGTCGTCATCCGCAAATTGGGTTTCCAGGACGGTGTCATCGACTTCTTCGACCATGGTATAGACGCCGAAATAGACGGGGCCCTCTCCATAGTCGACATAGAGGGTGTAGAACGCCGTATGGGATCCGGCCAACCCGGCGTTGCGGAAGACGTCACCGGCGACTTTTTCTCGCAGCATGGATTGGTCGTCGATAGTTGTTCTTGAGGCTCAGTTTCTTGAAGCCGTAGAACCGCTGATTGTCGATCTGCGGGTAAGTATCCTCGAATTCGTCGAAATCCAGCTTGAAGGCCAGCTTGAGGATTCCGCTCTGCCAGGTTGACACCAGGCTGGAGTTTCCCTTGAAGCGCACACCGACCCGATACCACTCGATACCGTTGTAGAACACCTCGGCCGGGACGAAAACCGGATCCTCGTCGAAATCGAGCGGCATGCCCGCCGCCGGTCCCGAAGGTCCCGTACAGATCCGTCATGTCGTCCAGCATGGTCTGCCAGCGTTCAGCGGTGATGACGAAGTCGATTCTCTTGACGGTATTGTCCTCGAACACCTCGTCGAAATTCGGGTCCGCGGCCTTGCTGTGGGTGGCGCTGGTCCAGTCGGTGACCTCGAAATCGGCATCGTCCACGGTGTCATTAACCGTCGTGGGTTCGGTGATGTCGTCGTCATTGCTGCAGCCTGCCACGAGGGCTATTGCCAGGAAAAGGACGACCGACACCAATACGGTCGTCATAGATTTGTTTTTGAGGCGTTTCATGATAAAACTCCTGAATTGGGTGATAAGAGAAAGTGTGTCGACTCTCACCAAGCCAAACTCCGGACGTCGAAATGTCTTTCGCATAAAATATATAGTAGCGAGTCAAACGAGGGTCAGAGATCAGGCTGACTGCTCTCGGTTAACACAAAACCGCCCATTTTGCTCAATTCGGCCCTTCCAAAAAAGAGAGAACATTCCGAAGAGGGTTACGACCGGAGAGCCAATCTTATTGACACATTTTGTATCAGTTGATTAGAGTAGGGAAATTCGTGATTCTGCTATCCACGAAGGAGAGCTAGCCGGAGTTGTTCACAATTGGCAATAATCAATGGGGGGTAATGATGAATTCCAATCGCAGAACGAGATGGAGTACCTTTTCCCGGATCCGACAAGGCAATGGTTATGGCATCATTGTTCTTCTCCTTGCTTTGATATTTGTTCCGGGAATTGTATGGGATTTATCCCATGCCCAGGAAGGGGAGCCCGGCAAGTCAGAGATTCGCCGCTTTTGGATCGAAAAAGAGGTGCATTTCCAGGGCGTAGATGGTTGGGACGTATTGATTCAACCTGGAGTCTACTGGTTAAACAGCCAGGATAAAAACCAGTTGCACATCGTAGGCGAACCCGATACCCTGGGTCTCGTTAAGGCAAAATCCTTCAATCACGACAAAGACATTCAGGTTCCTACGCCACTATTCTTCGAAAATGACGACGGCATTCCCTGTCTATTCCTGTTCTTGTCGGATGGAAAGGGCCTGGAGGCGCTTGGTTCCTACACCGGTGTTTGGCCGCGTGGAGAACAACCCGCCTTGTATCAGGACCTTTCCAGTCAAATCCAAACCAGGGGTTCAAGGTTTGTGAAATCACCCCCACGCATCACCTCCTTCACGATCAACAGAGGCCGCGAAGTAGCTTCCAGACCTGTGGTGACTCTTCAGTTTTCGGCTTCGAACGCTGATTACTATCGTACAAAGAACAAAGACGTGTACAGTTCCTGGGCAAGACTTGCCAGCGGTACAAACGAGATTTCCTTTACTCTCAAGGACGAAGAGGGACTGCATTACATATACCTTCAGGTGAAAGGGCGCGACGGCGTCTCATCCCTGGTTCTCAGAACTATTTTTATCGACAAACCAACCCATATCGATCGAATCAGTCCGACATCGGGTTATCCTGGAGAGGCCATTGTATTGGACCTTTCTAATGCGATGGCGAAGGACATTGTAACAGCTGATGATTACGAGATCATCGTTGATTATGGGGATTTCAAATATGCCGCTGAGGATTTAAAAGTTAAAGAAATGGGCACGTGTTGCCCGACGAATACAATCACCCTTCATCACCCGGGAGATATCTACCCGAAATTAAAGTGGAAGGGCCGAACTCAAATTCAGACCAGAATCAAGCTGGTTATCAATGGTCAATCCACGAACTGGGTAACCTTCACTCTCCAAAAAGACCGGCGTAATCTTAACGTCGAACGGCCTCCCCTTGGGTCTACACACCCCAACCTGGGTAAGAGTCACTGGGGTGTAATCGGCGACAAAGGAGATGACTATTGGACCGTGAAAGATAGTTGGATAGTGACGGACGATCATCCTTATGGTGTCCCATGGCGAAAACTGTGGGTTCCCGAAAGAATAACCCTGCTCAGAGTCAAAGCGCGCGGGAATGGAAGCGCAGAGATCGTTTCACAGCCTGATGATATTGTCGTTGGCAGCACCATCAAGGTTCATTGGTGGTTTGAAGCTGCAAGCTCTGCCAATTACTGGTTGTCCCTAAAATGGCGCCCTGTTAGCAAATATGATTCCAAGCGGTTACGTTAGTTATGCCTCAGCCGATCGGGCAGATTTCCGAGTAGGCGTTGCGCCATATTATCTGGGCCGAGATTCGTTCGATATGCTCAATGCAACATTCTATTATCGAAGAGCTTTGCCTGTCCCTCCCGTTAATTCCATCCGAGCTGTTATTATTGCACTTAGTTGAATCCGATAAACCTTAAAAAAAGTGAGACAGGTTCGTTTTAGGGTATCATCTGGGGAGCCAGAATTATGTAAAAGCGAACCTGGCGCTCCACCGGTTAACAGAAGCCCTGCTCTCAGTCGAGAGCAGGGCTTCTGTATATGTGTAAGGGATAAGGGATTTGTGGGGGTAAAGGATTGGTGTGTTCTCAGGTTAGAATCTGGGTGTCGACCGGGGACCGATTAATAGCCCGGAATGCTCTCATACTCTCAGATTTGCAGCTGAGAGCAAAGATTTGGTTAACACAACTAGCCAACCAAAGGCTCGGTTGACCTGCCACCGTTTCTACTTGAAATGTTACGGTAATCACTTTGTCCGGGTTGTCATTTTCACAGTTCCGGTTCCGGTGACAAACAGCTTGCTCATAATTACATTATCCGGTTCTTCGGCCCAAATTGCCTCAAAGTATGGTCTTGCGTCCTCATAACTTTTCGAAGTTGCTTCATCGAAAGTCTCGTTATTCAACCAGTGAATCATGAAATGGTAGTACTGAGAAGGCATGTAGTTGTTGTATTCCTGAAAAGTCCCATTAACTACTTCTGCTCCCAATCCGCGCCAATCCGGCACGAGTGTGCCGCTCTTGCAGTTCATCTGGTATACAGCCCTAAGGTTAAGATACATTTCATCCCTGACAATACGTTGTTTCATGGGGATAAAAAAGTTTGGAACGGTAATATGTTCTTTACCGCAAATAGTCTTCTCCCCTCCGTGAGTTAAAACATGGATATCAATTATGTAGCTTCTCGAGAGATTGGCGAGAGTGGATATTAGACGGCTCGGATTCGCATCACTGTCCCGGAGAACTTGTACTTTGTCATATGTGTATGGAGTGCCGCCATCCACCGCCATGCGAACTGCCTCACTCACATCTTCTAATAATTTGTCCGATATTTTCTGCCACCAGTCCGATGTGATGAGGATATATGGCTGCCACTCCCAGGGCTGAAGACAGTATGCATTTTCACTCAACATTCCCCACAATCTGGCGAGAAATTGCAGGGTATTCTCGTTTTCTTTCCTGGGAAATTCCCAACTTCCGCATCGAAACGTGGGAATAGCGGGAGGAAGATTATTTAAAACTGGAATGCTATCCAACCCAACACCGCCATTTTCTAGTACAACAATAAGAGCGGTTTTAGTAGGACGTGCAGGTGCTGGAGCACGATTTATGCGGCGTCCCTTTACGCGCATATTCAAGTCGTAATTTCGAGGTGCCTGATTGTATAAGTATGCATCACTGGAAGCCGTTACTCCGATATTGTTTTTTCGAGACATCTTGAGCTGAATTCTGTAAATATTTCCGACTGTTAACCGGAAAGCAGGATCAAACTGGAAAGCGATGGGAGGGAGTAGTCCGTTAGTATTCTTCCTTATCTGTTTAAGAGTCTGCCAGGAATCGGATTTATCTGGATCTCCAGAGATATACTTTTGTAGTTCGACAAAGACTGTATGCTGATATTCACTCCCTGAAGTAGTAAAGTCTAAATATACTTCTTCAAGGTATTCTCCTGTTGCAATAAATTCCTGAGAAGCCTCCTTGCAAAATAGCTCTAAGCGATTAGTACCCGTCTCCCAGACATCGTACATCATAACTCTTTCAGTTTCCTGCTCCGGAAGATTGTCATAGGTGATTCTATCGGAAAATACGGTGGAAGCGCCGCTGGAACAATATACTTGGAAGTATACTGTTTTGGTCCCCAACCCATCGCTCAACAGGAATTGGGGGGCGCTGCTATAGGTCGACCAGCGCACACCATTGAATGATGAGAGCTCGCTTGCTCGATAACGAGTTGCGCCTGGAGCAGAGTTATTGAGCGTAACCGTTCTGGTCTTTGTTTTCGCAGCACCCTTGTTGATTAGAAAAGAGACGATCTTGCATGGGGCGGGAGGAGGAGGGGGAGGCGGTCTGTAACTGCTTGGTTTCTGACCTGTTTTAAGTGTCGATCCTCTTTCGATAATTGCGGGTACGGCACCGGCGAGGGCGAGAGGAGTGTAGAGTTCAACCGTGTCTTCTCCAATTTTAAGTTTGAGAGTAAGGCAACAACCATAAGTGGTGCTGGGCCCTGCTTTTAATATGAGGGTGAGTTGATTTCCGGAAAATTCTCCTTTGGTAATCTCGAAATCCTCGACGAGTTCATCGCCAATAAAAGGTTCAATCAAAGTGATTTGATCCAGACCCTCACCGGCGAGAACGATTTCAACAGGCTCCTCTCCTTCAGCCACGATGAGGTTAGCGTTGCTAATGCTCCTAATTTCAATGTCCATCGCATGCGTATTACTGGTGATAATCAAAAGGAATAGAATTGATGTAAACAATAGTAGCCATGAATATTTCCCTTTTATAAGATCCACAGCGGCCTCCTTTTAATTAAGATAGGGAGGAAAAAGAAATGTATAAAATTTACTCCCTTCCCCGGCTCACATACTGATTTTACTCTGGACTTCCCCCAGTTTACAAGACACTTTCTAGGCTATAATTGAGTTTATTGTTTGGCGTCAACACCTCTAGGACAGAATCAAGCAAAAAGTTGAAGGACACTCCATGGTATAATTATACCAGGAAAGGAGTGTTTCATGGAGCAGACCAAAAAAAAGTGAGACAGGTTCGTTTTAGGGTATCATCTGGGGGGCCAGTTTAATATAGTGGGGAACCGATACCCCGTAGTGTCCGAAAACTCGATCGCGCTTAAACAGAGCCCGCCCCATCAAAGATTCCACCTCCCTCACTAATAAAGGCGGACGCGGACGACCCAAGCAGCCACGCGATGTTCTCGGTTAACACAAAAGCGCCTATTTCGCTCAATTCGGCTCTCCCAAAAAACAGAGAACTCGCCATCAACACTACAGAATGTTGATACCTGCAGGTGTGCCTGTGAAATTCTCGGTTAACACAAGAATCCCCCATTCACTTAAATGACGACATCGTCCGCTATCTAATTCTAGCGAGTTTACTTTTAGAGAACAAGATTGAGGATAGGCAAAGGCTCATAATGCTAATTTTCGTTGACATATATAGTTAGGTCTGTTAAGTATTGCATTACGGATGATTGAGCACTCGTGATTGACCTATCCTGTTTTTGCTGTATAGAATTTGAATGCCGGTGCTCTATGCTCGATTATGAATAAATGGTAATGATCGAGCCGTTTCTATTTCGAACGAAATATATTCTTGGGGGGGCAGCAGTGCTGAAATATCTCCGAGTTTCAAGGCTACCACTTCTCATCCCACTTCTGCTTTTGATTTGCCTTCTGACAGTTTGCTCAAAAGATAATCCAGTTCAAATCAAGGATCCGAAATGTCTCATCGTACCTGAGGCTATTGACTTCGGGACTCTTACCGTTGGTGAGTTTAAAGACACAACGTTTACTGTTACTAATACTGGAGAAGGAAGGGTGATCGGGAGTTTTAGCGAGACGTGCTCGTATTTTAATATCGTTTCGGGAGGGGGTGGAAATTTTGATCTAACTGCCGATCAATCGGTAACCGCAACCGTGCGTTTTTCTCCGACTGTGAGTGGTACGTTGAGTTGTACGATCTCCACAGGTACGGAGTGCGCGGATATTTCAATGACGGGAATTTGCATCAACCCTCCAGAATGCCAACTTAGTTTAACCAGCCTTGATTTCGGTGCTCTGACGGTTGGAGCATATAAAGACACGACTTTTACAATTACTAATGTCGGAGAAGAGACATTGCACGGAAACGTCAGTGAGACCTGCTCTCATTTCGACATTTTTGCTGGAGCGGGTCCATTCGCTCTCACCACCGGGCAGTTTTTAACCGTCACGGTGAGATATCAACCTACCGCGAGCGGCACCCAGAACTGCACGATCGAAACGGGGACAGAATGTGTCAATGTGTCGTGTACGGGAGTCGCGGAATCCCCGCCAAGTTGCCTGGTGAGCAAGTCAACGCTCGATTTTGGCAACATCACGATCGGGAATACATCAGATTTGGATTTCACCATTACCAATACGGGAGAGAGTCTTCTCTCTGGATCTGTTGAAGAAACATGCGATCACTACCGCATCGTGTCAGGAGGGGGTTATTACAGTCTTGCATTCAATCAATCTGTGATTGTTTCTGTCCGCTTCGAACCGACAGTAAGTGGAACACACGATTGCACGATAGAAACAGGGGCAGAATGTGCGAATGTATCATGCTCGGGTGTAGGGGATGATCCCCCCGAATGTGACATGAGTCTCTCTAATATTGATTTTGGAACCGTTGTTGCGGGGACTTATAAAGATACCACCTTTACAATAACCAACACTGGGGGAGGCACGCTATCGGGGGATGTGAGTGAAATCTGCGATCATTATAGTATCGTATCGGGTGGAGGGGGATATGCTCTCACTAATGGCCAGATGAAGACGGTAACGATTCGTTATGCCCCTACTTTGGCGGGTTCCCATGGATGCGCAATCGGCACGGGTATGCCGAATACATCCGGGAAAAGACCTGGCATGACACTCAGAAATTTGAGACGCAAAAAGATGGTTCCATCATTTTTGAAGCAGAAGTGGCCGGCACCAAGGAGATTGAATTCTGGGTATTGAAGTGGGGCGCAAAGGCTAAGGTGCTGGCACCTAAATCGCTGCAGGACTCGATCCGATCGGAGATTGAGACCATGCGGGCTATCTATAAAGCCCCGTAATTCGGCGTCTTGGAATTGTAAGCGTTCACAGATTCAGCCTATGGTGGTGAAAATCATACGTTCTATCGCAATGTTTCTTTTAACAATTGATCTCACTTTTATTCCTCATAGATTTGGGATATGGGAATTTAGATTTTGGATTTAAGGTATTCTGTCAATTTAATAAAAACAGATAGAGCGCAGCGATACAACAAATCCACAATCCGAAATCCACAATCCAAAATGGATTATGTTTATTGAAAATTCAGTTAAAACGAGCTAATTTTCATGATAATTCCTCACCCGCCTCTCTCATAAGCCGTCCAATCTGCATTTTTTGGGGACATCTTTGTTCGGCCAATGAATAGTCTAAGTCAGCTATCCGCCGCCGGATGCCGGGCGCAATATTTCTGAAACGTCGGCAAGCACGATCATGGTCGCCATAGCTGCGGCTGTACATGAGATACCGCATCACCTTTCCGATCGGGACATCACCTGTCACGGCAGACTCACAAATTGCCGCGCAGCCGGCACAATAATCCGCGAGCGTGTCCTGCGCGTATTGCTGTAATAATTTTCTGTCCTTGGAAGAAAGTTGCGCCTTGCCCGTGGCAGCGGTGGCGTTGGCCATCAGAATGGTCATGTTCGGCATTTGCGAGCAGATACTGGCAATATTTGGATTCTGCCAAACTGCCATGAGTTTGGCCTGGGCATCGGTAAATCCTTTTTGCAAAAACTGTCCGGCCATTTTGAGCTCGGCATCCGTATCCGTCTTTACCGATCCCCCGCCCTGGGTTTTCATGGCGGTCATTCCGATTCCCGCTTTGACGCAGGCATCTACTGCACGCTTCATGCGGTCGGTATGCATCAGGCGGTAGTTGTAAGTCATCATAATACCGTCGATCCAGCCGAGTTTGGCGGCCTCCAGCATACATTCTTCCATGTTGCTGTGTGTGCTGAAACCGAAAAAAGCGGATCTTGCCGGCGGCCTTGGCTTTTTCAGCCCAGGTTTTGGTGCTCTCATCCAATTCATCAATACTATAGATCCCGTGCACAAAGTAAAGGTCAATATAGCTGGTTTTCATTTTTCCAAGGGATCGATCCAGAAGCTTTGTCATGCCTTTGGGGCTGCGGGCGTCGGATTTGGTTACCAGAAAAACCCGGCGACGATCTTCAGGATATTTTTTGAAATATTTGCCGATGCCTTTTTCACTGCCTCTTTGATAGCAATCCGCCGTATCCCAGTAAGTTACGCCCCATTTCATGGCCTGTTTCATCAACATTTGATTGGCGGCGATATTGAACATACCGCCCAGTGAAAGAATGGATACATTCGCTCCGGTTTTGCCGAATGGGCGGGTAGGTACCTGTAGCGTCTTTTCGGCAGCCTCGGCCAGGTGCATCGTCGGAACCAACAGTGAACCGGCGCCGGTTATTCCAGCGGTCTTTAAAAAATCCCGGCGGGACCAGCATTTGTTTTTAGCAGACATAATTTATTCCTCCTTTTTTAACCCAACTCCTTCAGTGCTTCCCGCATGAGACTGCCGATCGCTATTTTTTGAGGACATCTTTGTTCGGCCGGACGATAGTCCACAGCCTCCCATTTGTCGGCGAATTCTCAGTGGGATTTTTTTAAAATGCATCCTGCCCCTACTACGGTCGCCATAGCTGCGGGCGTACATCAGGTAACGCATGACATCACCAATGGGGATGTCGCTGTCGACGGCCGACTCGCAGATGGCGGTACAGCCTGTGCAGTAATCCGATCGTGTTTCCCTGGCGTATTGCCGGAGCAGATGAACCTCCTGGGCCGAAAGCTTCCGCCGGTTCATTGCAGCTGCCACGTTTGCCATCAGCTGCGTCATGTTGGGCATTTCCGTACATATGCTGGCAATATTCGGATGCTCCCAAACGGCTTTGAGTTTGGCCTGGGCATCGGTGAAGCCCTTTTTCACAAATCGTCCGGCCAATTTGAGTTCGATCTCCGAATCCGTTTTTATCTGACCGCCGCCCTGGCTTTTCATGGCCGTCAGACCGATTCCCGCTTGGGCACATTTTTCCATTGCCCGTCGCATTTCATCGGCGTGCATCAGCCGATAGTTGTAGCGCATCATAATGCCGTCAATCCATCCCAGCCCGGATGCTGCCAGCATGCATTCTTCCATGTTGGAATGGGTACTGAAACCAAAGAGACGGATTTTGCCTTCGGCCTTCTTCTTTTCGGCCCAAGCTTTTTTGTCCGCCGTCAGTTCGCTGCTGCTGCTCACGGAATGCATAAAATAAAGATCAATATAATCGGTCTGCATGCGTTCTATAGATAGGTTGAGGTCTTCGCTCATGCCCTCCGTGTTCCAAGCATGGGACTTTGTTACGAGAAAAATCCGGTTGCGGTCGGCAGGATACTTTTCGAAATATTTTCCCATGCCTTTTTCGCTTCTGCCACCCATGTAACTATTGGCCGTATCCCAGTAGGTGACTCCCCACTTGACGGCCTGTCTGAGCAGCAACGTACTCAGAGAGGTATTTAGACTGCCGCCGAAGGAGAGGATCGGCACGTCGATGCCGGTTCTGCCGAAGGGGCGAGTCGGCATGCTTGCTTGAGGTTGGGATGCCATTGCCGGATTGCCTAAAGCTCCGATTATTGAAACTGCACCGGCGGCGGTCTTCAGAAAGGTTCTGCGAGAAACGTAGTGACTTGCTTC
>CAWBQK010000004.1:0-192007 GCA_963791045.1 Candidatus Latescibacterota bacterium | reverse complement strand
GGCCAGGAAGAAGCGGTCGAAGCGGTGTCGAAAGCCGTGCGCCGGAACCGGGCGGGCCTTAGAGATCCGAGGCGGCCCATCGGAAGCTTTGTCTTCCTGGGACCGACCGGTGTCGGAAAGACCGAGCTCGCACGTGCGCTTTCACAAGTTCTTTTCGAGACGGACGAGGCGCTGGTTCGCCTCGACATGTCCGAATACATGGAGAAGTTTTCGGTGTCGCGTCTTATCGGCGCGCCTCCGGGATATGTCGGGTACGACGAGGGCGGCCAGCTGACTGAAAAGGTCCGGCGCAAACCGTATTCGGTAATCCTGCTCGACGAAATCGAAAAGGCCCACCCGGATGTCTTCAACATCCTCCTCCAGGTCATGGATGATGGTGCGCTTACGGACAACTACGGCCGCCGGGTTGATTTCCGCAATACCGTGCTTATCATGACGTCCAATGTCGGAACTCAGGAGGCGAAGGGCGGTCGCAGCCTCGGGTTCGCCGTCGAAGGCACCGATTCGGTGTACAAGACAATGAAGGGCAAACTGTTAGAGAATCTAAAAAAATCGTTCAATCCGGAATTCCTCAACCGCCTGGACGACGTGATCGTGTTCAAGTCGCTGGTGAAGAAAGACATGGAGACGATCGTGGAGATAATGCTCGGCGATTTCACGAAACGGCTCGAATCGTTCGATTTGAAGATCGCATTCAGCGCCGAAGCCAAGACCTTTCTCATGGAGAAGGGCTTCGACCCCGGCCTCGGCGCCAGGCCGTTGCGGCGGGCGATCCAGCGGTTTCTCGAGGATCCCTTGAGCGAACTCTTGCTTTCCAAGGGGCTCAAGAAGGACGCCGAGATCCATGTCGGTGTCGGTGAGGACGAGCTGGATTTCGAGGTCGTCACCGAGACCAACGAGACCGCCTGATAGCGCCGGGATTTCCCCTCCCCAATAAGCTCGTATGCCTATGTAGAATAGGCATATAAGCCCGTGCATTTCCTCTGGAACCTATCCCCTGGGTTTTTGTTTACAGGGTAGTGGGGCTATGCTACGATCCCACCGGTTTTGGGATAATGAGTTATGAAACGAATGTCTTTTTTAATAGCCGGGTGCATGGTTATCTTGCACCTGTTTTCTTTAGATGCGGTCGCGCAGACGTCGGTTCAGGAGGTGCTTGTCCAGGGAAACCAAAACGTTTCCGAGGACAAGATTCGGCGGATTATCCGGCTCAAACCCGGTGACGATTATTCCGATCAGTTCGTCACCGAGGCCGTAAAACGGCTCTTTGCCACCAAAGAGTTTGCCGATGTTCAGGCCTTCAAAGAGGTTCGCGGACTCCGTGCCATATTGACCTTCGTGGTCAAAGAACACACCAAGATCGACGAGGTGCGGTTCGAAGGCAACAAGCATGTAAAGAAAGACGACCTCGAGGAAGCCACCGTGGTGTCTGAGGGCGTTTACGTGCGTCCATCGCTTCTTCGCAAGGACCACAAGTCTATTGAGGATCTTTACAAGGAAAAGGGATACTACCGCGTAAAAGTATCCAACGACATCGACGTCGAACGCGACAAAGATACAAAGCGAACCCGGAATATCCTCGTGTACGTGGTGGAGGAGGGAGAGAAGGTATCGGTCAAACACATCGACTTTTTCGGCAACCGGGTGGTCGATTCCGGCAATATTCGCAAGATCATGGAGAGCAAGCAGGACCGGTGGCTCCGCGGCGCCGACTTCAAGCCGAAGATCCTCGATGCGGACCTGGAGAAGATAGCGCTTCTTTATCGTGAGTACGGCTTTCTTGATATCGAGGTCGTCGAGAAGGAACTGATTTTCTCGGATGATGGGAAAGGGCTCGACATATTCATTACTCTCAAAGAGGGCACTCAGTACCATGTGGGGGATGTGACGTGGAGGGGCAACACCGTTTTTGAGGATTTCCAGGTGGCGTCAAGGGTGTCGTTTCGCGAAGGTGATGTTTTCAACGACACCGAGTTTACGATGATCCAGCAGGGGATCAACGAGCTCTACTGGGACCGGGGGTATATCTATAACTCGGTTAGCCCCGAAAAGACGGTGACCGGCGACAGGATAGATGTCGATTTCGAGATTACCGAGGGAAAACCCGCCCACATAAACGAAATAAACATATCTGGAAATACGAAAACGGCCGAACGCGTGATCCGCCGCGAGTTGACGGTCAATCCAGGAGATGTGTTCTTACGGCCGCGCCTCCTGCGTTCGCTCCGCGAGGTTTTTAACCTTGGCTTTTTCGATGCGCCTCCCGAACCGATCGTCCAGCCGGCGAACGAAGAGGGGGATATCGATATCACGCTCAAGGTGGCGGAGCGCCAGACGGGTCAATTCAGACTCGGTGCGGGATTCTCGTCTCTCAACTCGATCAGCGGTTTTATCGGTATCGCCGAGACAAACTTTCTCGGCAAGGGCCAGACGATTGGTATCGACTGGGAATTCTCGAAATACCGGCAAAATGTGGACCTGCGATTTACGGAACCGTGGCTCTTCGGCACGCCGACGGAACTGAGCATCAATTTGTTCAACCGAGTCCAGAACCAGGTGCAGCAGCAGTTCTACAACGATCGCCGTCGCGGTATCTCATTCCGGCTCGGACGGCCGTTCCCCTGGTTCGACTACACGTCGGCGTTTGTGAGATACCGGTACGAGTCGATCGAGTTGACAAATTTTTCGTCCGGATACAACGGACCGCTTCTGGACATCAACTGGCCGCAGCTGACGAGTTCGGTCGCGTTGACGCTTTTGAGGAATTCGACGGACAGTCCGTTCCGGCCTACGCTCGGCACGAGGTCCACTTTGACTGTTGAATTCAACGGTGGAGCTGTTCTTGGCGGTGACGTGCAGTTCCAGCGCTACGAGGCTGGTTTCCAGTGGTACCAGGCGCTGTTTTCAAAGCTCGTCCTGCAGTTCAAGTACAGCGTGGGATTGCTTGACGGGTATTCCTCGCCGGAGCAAGTTCCGGATTATGAATTATTCCGGCTCGGCGGAAACAGGCTCCACGGTGTCCGCGGTTATGATTTCTATGAAATCGTCCCCGAAGGAAACCCGTTGTATCTCGGTGGCCGGTTCATGAATATCCTCTCCTACGAGCTGACCTTTCCGATTGCGGAGAACGTGATCCTGCTTGCATTCTATGAGGGTGGGAACACGTGGAATAGTTTTCGCGGCGCCGACCCCCTCGACCTGAGAAAAGGCGCGGGGTTCGGGATCAGGATACAGATGCCCATGTTGGGCACAATTGGTTTTGATTATGGTTACGGTTTCGACAAGGTATTGGGCGCCGGCTGGGAGCCCCATTTGACGCTTGGTGCAGGGTTTTAACCCAAGTTATGCGTTTTCTCAGAATAAGGAGTGTGTTCCTATGTTGAAAAATACGACGTTCTTCCTCGTCGCGCTGGTCATGCTTTCATCGATGTGCGTGACTGCATTCGCCCAGGACGTGACAATCAAAATCGGTTACATCGACTCTCAGCGGATTTTCGCCGAGTACCGGGAGACCCAGGAAGCCGAACTGGTTTACAAAAAAGAGGTCGACCAATGGAAGGCGGAGGCCGCCGCGATGGAGCAAGAAATCGCCAGACTCCAGGAAGAACTCAGGGCTCAGAGCTTGATGTTGTCGGAAGAGAAGAAGCGCGAGCGGCAGCTCGAGCTTGACCGGAAACTTGAAGAATACCAGCGCTTTGTTGCGGACACTTTCGGAGATGACGGCATAGCCGCGCGCAGAAATCGTGAGCTCACTCAGCCGATCGTCGACAAGATCAACCAGATCCTCGAGGGGTTCTCCGAAACAGAGGGTTACGGGCTTGTTTTCGATATCGCCAATGCGAATATCGTGTATGCGAAAAAAGATTTTGATCTCACGGACCGCGTGCTCGAAGAACTCAATAGGGTCGGTGGCACCCAGTAGGGGAAGCATTCATGTCACAGACATTTACACTATTGGAACTCGCGAAGCTCGTCCGCGGTGAGTTGGCCGGCGACGGCGCCACCACCATTTCGGGGGTAAGCGGAATAAAGGAAGCGGGGGGTGGGGACATCGCGTTTGTCGCGGATCCCAAATATGCTGAATACCTGAAAAGCACTGCGGCATCAGCGGTTATACGGTCGAGCGGGGTTGAAAGCAACCTCCCGTCGATTGTTGTCGACAACCCATACCTTGCGTTCGTCAAGGTTATGAACCTCTTCGTGCAGTCGGCCGACTCGGCGATCGAGCCCGGTGTCCACGATTCGGCTCTCGTTGACCCGACGGCTGAATTGGGTCAGAATGTATCAATTGGCCCGTTTTGCATGATTGGCCCCGGAAGCCGTGTCGGCGAGAATACAAAGATACTGTTTGGGTGCTACATCGGAAGCGGCGTATCGATCGGCACCGATTGCTTGATTTACCCGAATGTGACGATCCGGGAGAAATGTGAAATGGGGAATCGCGTAATCCTGCATCCTGGCGCCGTGATCGGCGCGGATGGGTTCGGGTATATCCCGGACGGTGAGCGGCATGTCAAAGTCCCGCAGATCGGAAACGTTGTTCTCGAGGACGATGTCGAAATCGGCGCCAACACGGCGATCGATCGCGCGACCACCGAAGTGACGCGGATACAAGCTGGGACAAAAATCGATAATCTCGTGCAGGTCGCCCACAACTGTCTGATTGGTAAAAATGGAATCGTTGCCGGACAGGCCGGGATTTCGGGAAGTGCCAAGCTTGGGGATAATGTGATCGCGGGGGGGCAGGCAGGTATTGTCGGTCATATCGAAGTTGGCGATCGCGTGATCATGGGAGCGCAGGCCGGGATTACCAAGTCGATTCCCGCAGACACCACTGTGTCGGGTTATCCGGCGCGGGAACACAGACTCGCCCGCAAAATTTATGTGTACACCGCGCGGCTGCCCGAACTCTACGAACGGGTAAAAGAACTCGAGCTGCGGTTGGCCGAGTTGAGCAAGACAAAAGATGAAGAGAAATCAAAGAACGATCGCTAGCGAATTCTCGTTGTCCGGGCTCGGCCTACACACGGGGACCGAGGTGTCGCTTCGGTTCAAGCCCGCTCCGGCGAACCATGGAATTCGTTTTGTCAGGACGGATCTCGATCCGAACGTCGAGATTCCCGCGACGATAGAGAGTCTTGCCGTCGGCAAGCCGTCGTATCGCAACACAACACTCGAGCGGGACGGCGCGGAGATTTACACCGTCGAGCACGTTCTCGCCGCTTGTTACGGGCTTCAGATCGACAACCTCGTGATAGAAATCAAGGGGAGCGAGCCGCCGGAACCCGATGACGGTGTGTACGGTTATTTCGTCAATCCGCTCAAGGACGCCGGGATTGTCGACCAGGGAGAGCCGTGCTGGGTTTTTGAGGTTGACCGTCCGGTGACGTACCGGAACGGGGATGTCGAAATCACCGCGACTCGCGATGACGGGTTCCGTTTGAGTTTTACTATCGTATACGAAAACCCGCACATCGGAACACAGTTCGCGACGTTTGAGATTTCACCCGATCTGTTCGAGAGAGAACTGACGACGGCAAGGACGTTCATTCTCGAAGGCGATGTGGAGAAGCTCCGGCAGATGGGGCTTATTAAGGGCGGCGATCTCAACAAGGCGATCGTTTTTAATGATGATGGAATGTTGAACGAAGAGCCGCTCCGTTTTGATGACGAGTGTGTGAGGCACAAAATTTATGATCTGATGGGTGACTTGTCCCTGTTGGGCTCGCCGATCAAAGGTCACGTTCACGCGGTAAGATCGGGACACATGTTCAATGTCGAGTTCGTAAAGGAACTGTGGAAATTCAAGGAGAAGAAGATGACTGATAGCGCCGCCGGCCAGACGGGCCAGTTCGATATCAACAAGATCCAGGAGATCATCCCGCACCGCTACCCGTTTCTGCTCGTTGACAGAATCCTGGAGCTCGAACCCAAAAAACGGGTGGTCGGAATAAAAAATGTCACAATAAACGAGCCGTTTTTTGTTGGTCATTTTCCGGGGCATCCTATTATGCCAGCGGTACTTATCGTCGAAGCCATGGCGCAAGTTGGCGGGTTCATGCTTCTGACCACGGTTGACAACCCCGACGACTACCTTGTTTATTTCAGCCGAATCGACAAAGCTCGTTTCAGAAAACCGGTGCTTCCCGGAGATCAACTTCGATTCGAACTGGAGTTACTGGCTCTCAAGATGGGCGTCTGCAAGATGCAGGGTTACGCCTATGTCGACGACGCCGTCGTCGCCGAAGCGGAACTTATTGCAAGCATCGTCAAGAGATAGCGGATAACCGGATTCACCCTTGCGAGGGGGGAGGCCAATGCAGGACAGGTTTAAGCTCAGACGCATCGACATCAAATCCGAGATTCATCCGACGGCGATCATTCATCCGTGGGCAAAGATCGGCCAGGCGGTGAGGATCGGGCCGTACTGCGTTATCGGGGAGCATGTCGAATTGGGCGACGGTTGTGTCCTCGGTCCTAACGTTCAGATCGATGGCCATACGACTATTGGCAACAAAAACAGATTTTTTCACGGCGCCACGATCGGCACCGAACCGCAGGACCTCAAATACGAGGGAAAGAAAACGTTTGTCGAAATCGGTGATGAGAATACATTCCGCGAGTTTGTCACAGTGCACCGCGGGTCGGGTGAGGGTGGGACGACACGGATCAAATCGCACTGTTATATTATGGCATACGCGCATATCGGACACGATTCCCAGGTTGGCGATGAAGTTATTCTGTCCAACTCGGTACAGCTCGCCGGACATGTTCGGATCGAAGACTACGTGACGATTGGCGGGATGTCGGCCGTCCATCAGTTTGGCGCCGTGGGCCGATACGCGTTTTTGGGCGGGGCCAGCCGGATCGAAAAGGACGTGCCTCCGTTTGTCCGCGCGGCGGGGAGCCCGCTGCGTGTGTTCGGCATAAACTCGGTCGGTCTCGAACGCCGTGGTTTTTCCACCGAGAGACGGGCACAAATCAAAAAATTGTACAACACCTTGTACCGGAGCGATCTCAATGTGACTCAGGTTATCGAGTTGCTCGAGAACGGAGATTTCGAGGGTCCGGATCGATCGGTCCTCGTCGAGTTTCTCAAAAATTGCAAACGGGGAATAAGCAAGTAGCCCCGATCATCGGGGTATCCGGACGTCCGAATCGTTCTTAATATACGGGAGGATACCGTGGGACTCAGAGTTGGAGTGCTTGGAACGGGACGTCTCGGGAAGCAGCATGTGCGGATCATGAAGCGCGTTCCCGAGGTTGATTTCGTCGGGTGTTTTGATCTCGATACGCAAAAATCGATGGAGATCGCCGACGAGTTCGGTGCGACCGGTTTCACGAGTGGCGAGGAGCTTCTCGCGGGGGTCGACGCCGTAAGTATCGTGGTTCCTACCGTAGCCCACGAAGAGGTTGCCATAATGGCCCTCAAGGCGGGCAAGCACGTCTTTCTCGAAAAGCCGATAGCCGCATCTGTTCCTGAGGCGGAGAATATCACGAAAACGGCGGCTGAAGCGGGCCGCATTCTACAGATCGGCCACGTCGAGCGGTTCAACGAGGCGATCAGCAAGTGCCGGCCGTACATCGACGCGCCGTCGTTTATAGAGATTCATCGATTGGCGCCCTTCAATATCCGCGGTATCGATGTGTCCGTGATTATGGACTTGATGATCCACGATATCGATCTTCTGCTTTATTTCCTCGGCAAGACCCCGATCGATGTCCGCGCCAAGGGCGCGGGAATTCTCACCGACGCCCCGGATATCGTCAATGCCCGTCTTGAGTTCGAAGGCGGATGCGTGGCGAACTTGACATCGAGCCGGGTGTCCCTGGAACCGATGCGGAAGGTCCGTGTGTTTTCCCCTCGGCGTTACCTTTCCATCGATCTTTTCGAAGGGAAGATCAAGCATTTTCAAAAGGGCGATTCCTACGATCTCGGGGTTGAGATGCTCAAGAAGAACAAGGGCAAGCTCTCCGACGTTTCGCTCCATGATTTTCTCCAGATCGATGAGACATTGATTGAAGGCGAGGAACCGCTGTTCAACGAGCTGAGCTCGTTTTGCTCAACGGTCATAAATGGCACGGAACCCGTAGTAAGTGGCGAGGATGGTCTCAGGGCCCTGCGCCTGGCCGCCGAAATACAACAGATCGTTGAGAACGACCCGGCGCCCAAATAGCACGGGTGATCATTTCCATCTTGTTCTTTATTACCATACTTATTTTGTGGCGGCACTGCGATGCGACGTAAGCCGACGATTCTCGTGACCTGCGGTGAGGCAAGCGGGGACTTGCACGCGGCGAACCTTGTTAAAGAGCTTCTTGAGAGAATGCCCGACGCCCGCATTGTTGCTTTTGGTGGTGACCGGGTGGCGGAGGCGGGAGCCGATGTCATTTTCCACATTAAGGACTATGCGATAATCGGGTTCTCTGCTGTTATCACCAACCTTCCACGTTTGGCAAAACTCGAGCGCGGTTTGAAGAAGGTGCTCGATGACGGTGTCGATCTGTTTATTCCAGTAGATTATCCGGGATTGAATATACGGCTCTCAACCCACGCCAAGCGTGTCGGTGTGCCGGTGCTTTATTACATCAGCCCACAAGTCTGGGCGTGGGGCCAGGGGCGGATCGAAAAGATAGCAAATGCGGTGAGCAAAATGGCGGTAATCCTCCCGTTCGAGGAGGATTTCTTCAACACGCGAGGCATCCCTGCGGAATTTGTCGGACATCCCCTGGTGGAGGACCGGGCGTTGCCATGTCCTTCGGAGCAGGAGGCGAGAGCGGGAGTGGGTCTGCTCCCCGGCAGCCGCACGTCGGAGGTGCGCCGTATCCTCCCCACCCTCCTCGGGGCGGCCGAGCGCATAAAGGAACGTCATCCCGAAATGAAGTTCTCGGTTGGCCGGAGCCCGTGGGTTCCAATGCGGATTTACAAAAAGATAATCGCGCGCAATTCCGTCGATGTCGAAGTGGAAGAGGATTCGAAAGCGGTGATGGCGAGGTCGCGGCTTATTCTCGTCGCATCGGGCACGGCGACCCTCGAAGCGGCTCTTTGCGAGACTCCTCTTATCATTGTTTACCGGCTTTCGATGATAAACTATACGATTGCCCGTTGGCTGATCAAGATCAGGAACGTCGGGCTGGTCAATATTATTCTCGATGAGGAAGTGTGTCCCGAATTTATTCAGGCCGACGCCCAGCCCGACCCGATAGCCGAGGCATCCTTGCGGCTCCTCGATAACACGGAAGAACGTAATAAGATGATCGCGAAGTTCAAGGGGCTGCGCGAAACGCTCAAGGGCAACGGTGGCAGCCGGCGTGTCGCGGAACTTTCCGAAGAACTCCTCAACCACAAATGAGTCTGCGTCTGCGCATAACCGCATTTCTCGCCGCGGGATTCATCCGTCTGATCGGGTGGACCTGGCGTTTTGAGATCCACGATCAGGATGCTATCGATGAGGCCCGCCGGGGTGAGAGTCCCGTTATTTTTGCGTTCTGGCACGGCCGGTTTCTCCCCCTGTGTTACAGGTACCGCAATCAACAGATTCACGTCCTGGCAAGCGAACATGAGGATGGGGAGCTCATCGGTCAGACGATTCGCCTGCTTGGATTTGGCCACGTTCGAGGTTCGAGCACTCGCGGGGGTGCGAGGGCCATTCGGGAACTCGTCGCGAAAATCGGAGAAGGGTTCGATCTCGGACTCACGGTTGACGGACCGAAAGGTCCGAGATACAAGGTCAAACCGGGACCTCTCGAAATATCCAAGCTCAGCGGCGCGACGATCGTGCCCGCCGCTATCAGTTCGAAGTCGCACTGGGTTTTCCGGTCCTGGGACGCGTTCGAATTTCCGAAACCATTTACAAAGGTGAGCATTCGAGTTGGACGTCCGTTTAACGTGCCGTCCGACGCGGGTCCGGAAGACGTCGAAGACAAACGCAAGGAACTGGAGGGGATCCTTCAGGAATTGACTGAAATCAATGATCGCTATGTCTCTAAAGAATGACACACCATACGAAGTGCTGTATCCGGGCGGCCGGCGCAACGGAGATCGTCTTGCCGGACAGGGCGTCTGGTCGTATGTGCTCTCGCCGCTGGCAGGGCTCTATGGCGCAGGTTCGAATCTGGTAAAATCGAGACGCTCGAAACGGAAATCAACGACTGGATCGGCCAGAGTGATTTCGGTGGGGAATATCGAGATCGGTGGAAACGGCAAGACTCCCTTTGCGATCCACGTGGTCGAACAGCTTCTTTGGCGCGGACACCGGCCTGTTTATATAAGCCGGGGGTTCCGCAGCCAGGCGGACAAGCCCGGAAGCGGGGTGTCGATCCTCGTGCCGGTGGGTGGTTCGCTTTGCGGGGTGGTTCCCACAGGGGTTCGAGTTCTTTACAAGGACGCGACGGGACTCTCCGCCGCAGTGGGCGATGAGGGAGCTATGGTGGCGATGCGTTGCCCCGAACTTCCGATGGCATTCTCCCGCGACAGGGCCCGGGCGATCGAAGTGGCTACAACGCTCTTCAAGCCCAGTCACATCGTCCTCGATGACGCGTTTCAGACCTGGGCGGTTGGGCGCGATGTCGATATCGTTCTTCTCGATTCCGAGTACCCGGTAGGGAACGGCAGGTTGATTCCCGCCGGGAGTCTCCGCGAACATCCCGTGGAGTTGAAACGCGCCGACATGATCGGTTTCAACGGCCTCAGAGGCGCCGATCAAATCGATGTGTTGACGCGATGGGTTTACGATACGACGGGGCGGGATATTCCCGTGTTTGGCGTTGGGCGGGGGATTGAATTTGTGGCGAGCCGGACGGGAGCCCCGATTCACTTGCCGGGAGGTCCGCTCGCCGCGGTCTCGTCCGTCGGGCGACCCGACAGATTCGAGACCACCCTGGTGGGCAAAGGCCTCGAGGTTTCTTGCTCCTTGAGGTTTCCCGACCATTACCGTTATGGCCGGGATGACATCAGAAAAATCAATTCGATTGCGGCGGAGCGCAAGATCGAAAGACTGGTGACGACGGAGAAGGATTGGGTCAAGTTGCGAGATGTCGGCAGTCTGGATGTCGAGGTGAGTCTGGCGCGTCTTCGCCTTTGCATAACCGGTTTTGATCCCATCCCCATATGCGAGAAGCCGCGGATGGAATCCGCGGCTTCTTCAGGCGATCGGTGACGTAGGCGCTCGAACAAAAACAATATCGAGAATTGAGGTTGGTTTCTTAATTCTCGTTTAGAAATCGTCTTTGGTTTCGACAACCGGATCAGCGAAGTTTACCGTCAATGACGATTGAAAACTCCACTCGCGGTTTGTCCCCACCTCATGTCCCCAGAACGTGATCGTCGCGATCGTGAGGATTTCGTCGGGCCATGCGGTGCCGAGATAACTAATGTCGCGCAATGGCGCCGTGTTCTTTGATTCATACGGGCAAAGCAGAACTGCCGCCTCGACGAGCGAGTTCGACGGTACCAGGACGCTGGTCGCGCCTTCAAAAGAGGCGGGAACCTGGTCGGCCGCTCCGCCATCCGCACGGCGGTATTCGACCGCGTAGCGTGTAATCAAGAAATCGCTGAGAGGCTTGCCGACGCCGGTGGTCGTGAAGTTGTTATACGGGCGGTTGTAGAATCCGACCACCACAAAATCTTCTCGCACAAAATCGTCGGCGAGGTATGGTGTCGGGTATGAAGGAAAATACAACGTATCGCCCTGCTCGATCACGTCACTGAAGAACGGGATATTGCCGTTGATCGAAGCGACGGTGACTACAGCGCGGTTTTCCTCCGACTCGTTTTGGCAGCTGGCGACAAACACGCTGAAGACACCAACGACGAGCACAAAAAGAATGAGTTTCCGGTTCATTAAAACCAACCTCCTACTAAGACCGTTTATTATCGGAGAATCTACGGGGGCGATACGCAATGTGTATGCCAGGTGATACGCGGAATGATCACTGTATCTGATTGATAATGTGTCGTTTATATGGGCATGCCATGAAGGGCGGTGTCACCGGCGGACCATTCTTGCAAACTGCATCGGTTCGGCCGTTTGATATTGCAAACGTAAAACCCCTTCAATTATCTTGATACAGGTCCCTCCACTCATTATTCAGAGGACAAATACACGATGGAAAAGAGCGATTTTCTCGTCATTGGCTCCGGTGTCGCGGGGCTTTTTTTCGCGCTCAAGGCGGCACGCCATGGGAGTGTGACGGTTGTCACCAAGCGAGGAACCGATGATTCGAATACACGCCTCGCCCAGGGCGGGATCGCGTCGGTCGTGGATCCCAAGGACTCCTTCGATCTTCACATCGATGACACGTTGAGGGCCGGCGCGGGTTTGTGCCGGCGGGACATCGTCGAGATGGTCGTAAAGGATGGTCCGGAGCGAATCGAGGAACTAATCAACTTCGGTGTCGAGTTTTCGAGGGAGGGACAGGCGCTCTCGCTAGGCCGTGAAGGGGGCCACTCGGCCAACCGAATCGTTCATTTTGGCGATCTTACCGGGCAGGAACTGCAGAGAATCCTCCACGAACAGGCGGAGGCCCATCCCAATGTCCGGCTGATGCAGGATCATATGGCCGTCGGGCTGATTACTGAAAGACACCTCCGCAACCCCGGCTCCAGCGTCCGTAAAGGCGTCTTTGGCGCGTATGTCCTCGATGTCGAGGGGGACAACATCGACGCGTACGCGGCCAAGCGGACGATCCTCGCAACGGGGGGCGCGGGGAAGGCATACATATACACATCGAACCCCGATGTCGCCACGGGTGACGGGATCGCAATCGCGTACCGCGCGGGCGCTCGTGTTGCCAATCTGGAATTCGTGCAGTTTCATCCGACCTGGTTGTACCATCCCATGGCGAAGTCGTTTCTTCTCACAGAAGCTCTCAGAGGGGAAGGCGGGACGCTCCGCAGAGAAGACGGGTACTCGTTCATGGCGGATTACCACGAACAAAAAGACCTCGCACCCCGGGACGTGGTTGCGCGCGCAATCGACAGCGAAATGAAGATCACCGGATCCAAGAATGTGTATCTCGACATGACCCATCTATCGCGCGAGTTTCTCAAGACGCGATTCCCCTATGTTTACACAAGCTGTATGAATGTCGGCATCGACATCCACGCGGAACCGATCCCAGTGGTACCGGCAACGCACTATTTCTGTGGTGGGGTGGACGTTGACGAGTGGGGGCGGACATCGCTTCGAAATCTGCTCGCGCTTGGCGAGGTGAGCCACACCGGTGTTCACGGCGCCAACAGGCTTGCAAGCAACTCGCTCCTCGAGGCAGTGGTGTTTGCGGGGCGGGCGGCACGGTTGATTGAGAACGACGATACGCTGCCTGGAGAACGGATCGAAGATCCGCTCCCCTGGGACGAAGAACACACTCAAACACTAAGCGAAACGGTCATCCTCGACCACGACTGGGACGAAGCGCGTCGTGTTATGTGGGATTATGTTGGCATTGTCCGCAGCGACAGCCGATTGAACATTGCTTTCCAGAGAATTCAACAGATCAAAAAGACCGTGGAGGATCTCTACTGGAAGTACAAACTGACTCTCGATCTTATCGAATTGAGGAATATTGTCCTCGTCGGGGAACTCATCATCCGCTCGGCCAAAATCCGCAAGGAAAGCCGTGGATTGCATTTCACCGAAACTTACCCGAGCCGCGATGACAAGAAATATTTGCGTGACACCGTGCTTCAAAAAAGCGATGACGAATACGCGTAAGTCTGAATAGAGAGGGTCAACATGGAATGGTACGAGGCCGCGTTCGATCAAATGTACCCGATACTCTACGGGCACAGAAATCTCGATGAAGCGCTCGCCGTGATCGACGAGTACGGTGACTTGTTTACAGGTAAATCTCCTGTCCTCGATCTGGCCTCGGGGAACGGACGCTATCTCGAAGCCCTGCTGCGCAAAGGCTTCGATGCGGTTGGCCTCGATTTGTCGCACTATCTACTGCGGAATTCCGTCGAGGAATGGGGGCACTCGGGACGGCTCGTTCAGGCGGATATGAGGGTTCTGCCGATTGCCGATGAGAGCGTCGGCGGCGTGTTGAACATGTTCACGAGTTTCGGTTATTTTCTCGCCGACACCGACAATCTCGTCGTACTCAGGGAAGTTCACCGTATTCTTCAACCGGGCGGTGTCTTCTTGCTCGACTTTATAAACGCGGCCAGAGTGTCAGCGCAGTTGCTCGAAGAGACCCGGAGGGAATCGGGCGGGTTCGATATCCATGAGAAACGCCGAATCGAAACGCACGGGAAGTACCTGGTTAAAGACGCATCGCTTGTGAATTCGGCGACCGGTCAGCGAGAAAAGATTGTCGAGCGTTTGCGGCTTTACACAAGGGGTGAGCTTGTGGTCATGTTGGAGAGCGCAGGATTGAAGATTCGCGCTATTTACGGCGACTATTTACGAAACCCGTTTGTCGACGGGGTGTCGGAACGTGTGATCGTCGTTTCGGAGAAATAGACTCGAAACCAGAATGTGTTGCATGAATCGAATCACAAAAATGACCCCAATGGATCCGGTCGGTGGTGCTAACCGGCTATTTCTGGACTTTATTAGAAATCCGCAACAAGGCCTTGAGCCGTATCTCTCCGGTGTGCCCTCGGACGCCGAATTCTGGCGGATTCTGGCGAAGGGAACGGGTGTGCCGGGGCGCGGAGGGAACGACGATGAAGGTTGGAACAGTGTTCTGGAAGACGTCGCGGCACAGAGTTCGCGGCTCGGTACCGCGAACGATGTTTTGGAAAAGATGGGTTCGACGCGGGGCTCGGCGCCCTTGTTCGTCGTCACCGGGCAACAACCCGGAGTGCTCGGCGGACCGCTTCACACGATTTACAAGATTCTTACGGCGATCGGCTTCGCTGCCCACATCGAACGCACGACGGGCCGTGCATGCGTTCCGCTGTATTGGTGTGGTTCGGACGATACTGATTTCCCTGAAATACGCGAACTGGATCTTCTCAACAACGATTGCATGCCTTTCTCGGTATCGATTTCACAGGATGCGCACCGGGGAGGAGTACCGGTAGGGAGCATCGAGCTGGAATGGATCGACAGGTTGTGGAAGAGCGTCCGGCGTTTTGCCCTGGATTTTGACAACGGTCGCTTTGTCGTAAAAGTGGTGGATGATGCATTTGACAAAGCGCGCGATCATGGAGAACTTTCATCGGCGACGCTTGTGGGACTGACGGGAGGGAGAATCGCCGTTGTCGACGGGCGGACCCCGTCGGTCAGGCGTTTTGCTCAGCCTCTCCTTGCCGAATTTGTGCAACAAGAAGACGAAATAAAGGCGGCGGTTTCTGAAAACGGTAAAAGGCTCGTGGCGGGGGGGTATCATGCGCAGCTTGCCGTCGGCGAAGATTCGGGTATCTTCCTTGTCGAAAACGGCGTGCGAAAGGCCGTAACTCCGGATCTCAGGGAGCGGTTGACTCGTGCGGTTCGTGATAATCCCGAGGATTGTTCGCCGGGAGTCGTTGCCAGGAATCTCGTCCAGGACTTCGTATTCAACCCCGCCGCCGTTGTGTTGGGTCCCGCGGAGATTGCATACCGTGCGCAGATCCATCCGCTTTATGAACGCTTCGGAGTCCGTGTGCCGGTGTGCGTGCCCAGAATGACGGGGACTATGCTGCCCCCGGCCCTCGGCGCGTTTTTCGATGGTGATTTGCACTTTTCCGTCGATGAGTTGTTGAACAATCCGGCGGTATTCGCAAAGTCTGTTTTTAAGCACACGCTACCCTGTGAACTTTCCGAGGCTGCGGATCGATTCAGATCCGAAATGATGAGCGTGATCGACTCGTTCGCCCGAGAAATTGAAGTGAGCGGGGATCACAAATCAACAGGACGTATGAAAGGTCGTTTATCCGATCTCAGGAAACGAGCCGCGCAATCGGCCGACGCCGTCCTGGAGACGGGGAGGAAAGCCTCGCTCGAACGCTGGCCGTTCCTGTCTGAAATCGGAACGATCGTCAAACCCGGCGACAAGCTCCAGGAGAGAACGCTTTCGGGATTGACCCCGTATCTCTTCGCGGGCGAGTCCGCGGCGCTGTGGATGCCCGGAATGGCCGCCGCGTATGTTGATGATTTGTTGGACGGCCGTGTCAGCCATATTGTATATTCATCAAAGTCATGAAAATTCTCGCTATTGGAATCCATCCCGACGACGTGGAGCTGGGTTGCGGGGGGACTGTGATCCTCGCCGTCGACCAGGGCCACGATGTCGTTATTGCCGATTTATCCGATGGGGCGTCTTCGAGCAATGGAAACCGCGATGAACGTGCGGGGGAAGCGGAGGCGGCCGCCCGATTCATGGGAGTGGGTAAGAGGCGGAATCTTGGGCTGCCGGACACGGGAATCCAAAGCGAAGACGACGGACAAGCCAGGGAAGTCGTCCGTTGTATTCGCGAGGAAAAACCGGATATCGTTCTCGCTCCATCTGCGGATGACCCGCATCCGGATCACGCGGCCGGGGGGCGGCTTACCGAGCGCGCTCTTTATTTTGCCGGCGTCCGCGGTTATGACCGGGACACCGACCCCTGGCGGCCAGAGCATATTCTTGTCTATCCCGGACGGAATGATTTTGAACCCGACCTTGTAGTTGATGTGACGACGACTCACCCCAGAAAGATCGAAGCGATTCTGCTGCATCGGTCGCAGTTTGTTCTCGACGACGGCCGCGCGCCTACGCCGCTCAATTCACCCGAATTTCCTGGTTTTATCGAAGCGAGAGCGCGGATTCACGGCCGGCGAATCGGCGTTGAATTCGGCGAGCCCTTTTTGACCTCCAAACCCCTGGCGTTGTCCGATCTTCGCCTTCTCGGTGGGCGATAACTCATGGGCGCTTCCAGAAAAGCAAATATCGGCATTGTCTGCTATCCGACACCCGGTGGAAGCGGTGTGATCGCGACGGAACTCGGCAAAACGCTTGCCGGGTGGGGTCACAAGGTTCACTTCATAACGCACGGGCTTCCAGCTCGTCTCGACAGTTTTAACGAGAATTTGTTCTTCCACAAGGTGGCGCCGGGTGAGTACCCGTTGTTCCAGCAGTTCACGCCGTATTCGCTCAGTCTCGCCGTAAAAATACGCGAAGTGGCGATGCAGTATGACCTCGATATCGTTCATTCCCACTACGCGATCCCGTATGCGACGTCGGCGTTTCTTGCGAAGGAAATGCTCAAGACAGCGGGTCGTGAGCTCAAAAGCATCACCACACTCCACGGTACCGATATCACCCTCGTCGGCTTAATGCCGTCGTTTTACGAGATAACACGGTTCAGCATCGAGGTGAGCGATGCGATTTCCACCGTCTCGGAATTTCTCAAGAAGGAGACGGCCAAGGCTTTTGAGATCAAGAAGCCGGTGGAGGTAATTCACAATTTTGTCGACTGTAGTGAATTCAGGCCGACGCGGAACGAGGCGATCCGGAGCCGCTATGTGCCGGGGGATGAGAAGATAATAGTCCATATGTCTAACTTCCGTAAAGTTAAGAACATACCCACTGTAGTTGATGTATTTGCAAAAGTAAGGGAGCACTGTCCTGCAAGGCTCCTCCTCATTGGCGACGGGCCCGAACTCGAAGCGATCGAGCGATCCGTAAACGAGAAGGGAATCTCCTCCGACGTCATATTCCTCGGCGACCAGGAGTTCGTCAGCGATATTCTTCCCGTCGGCGACGTGTTCCTTCTGCCGAGCGAGCACGAGAGTTTTGGGTTGGCGGCGCTCGAGGCGATGAGCTGTGGAGTGCCCGTGGTTGCTTCGAATATTGGGGGTCTCCACGAAGTCATAGATGACGGGGAGACGGGGTTCTTGTTCGATCCTCACGACGTGGCCGGTATGAGCGATATCGTGATCAAATTGTTTGGAGACGAAGACCGGCGGCGCGCCCTCGGATTGAAGGCGCGCGAACGTGCAAAAAAAGATTTTGGCAAAGACAAGATTGTCGCGGAATACGTGGCGCTCTACGAATCACTTCTTTGAGGTTGCAGCATGGGTCAAGATGTCAAGTTTTGGGAAGCGGTAAGAAAAATTTGCCAGAACGACGGGCGCTACAAGCCCGAAGCGTTCCGATTCGTCATGGAAGCGCTCGATTATACGTTGAGCCGACTCGATGAGCACCGCCACATCACGGCGGCGGAACTTCTCGACGGTGTGGCGGGATACGCCAAGCACCGTTACGGACTTCTTGCGCATACGGTGATAACCGTGTGGGGTATCGAGAAGGCAAGCGACGTGGGGCGGATCGTCTATCACCTGGTCGAGGCGGGTGTGTTGAAGAAGCAGGACAGCGACAGGTTCGAAGATTTCGACGGCGGTTACGACCTCAAAAGCATACTCGAAGACCAGTACTTTGATTGACCGTGCGGCTCAACCCGGAGGCCACTCGAGCTTCCGTCCCCCTATAATGTGCATGTGGATGTGAAACACCAGCTGCCCGCCTCCGCGCATCGTATTGAACACAGTCCGGTATCCCTTTTCCCCCAAACCCTTGTCGTGGGCGATAGCCTTCGCTGTGAGAAGCAGCCGCCCGAGAAGACCCTCGTCGGTCTCTTCGACGTCGTTCAGCGTGGCGATGTGCTTTTTGGGAATCACGAGAACGTGGACCGGCGCCACCGGGTTGACGTCTTCGAACGCCAGGAGTTCGTCATTCTCGAAGACTTTCGTCGATGGAATCTCGCCGTTTACTATCTTGCAAAAGATACAATCCTGCATCTATAGCCCCTTTGTTTCTGTTTCGCCGAATACGTGGGCGGAAAAGGTGAGTATTTCTGTGTCCTCGTCCCGCCAGGCGCCGGGCGGCAACCCCGCCTTCTCGCAGGTAAATTCCAGAAAGGTTTTTGCGTCCCAGCCGGCTTCCACTGCCACCTGGGGGAGCAATAGTCCGCGACTGAGCCCCTTCTCGACTATGATTCCGTCGCGCCCGACGATTATTTCTTCCCACGAGGCGGTGGCATGGGGGCGCGAGAGAACCGAGATTTCGATTTCGACGCGGGGGTACTCATCCTCTGAAATTGCGGGGAAGCGCGGATCGCTGGTAGCCGCCGCGCGCGCCATATCCCCAATCGTCTCGGTGAGAGGCTGTAGTGACTCGATCATTCCGATACACCCGCGCAGACGCCCTCCGATCTTGATTGTGACAAACGCGCCTTTGGTATCCATGAGGCCCGGCGTATCGAGGGGCTCGGGCTTATCCACATCGACGCCTGCGGTTTCGGCAATCGCGTGACGGGCGAGAGCAATGAGATATTTTTCTTCACTTGCCGACAACAACGCTTCGTTTTCGGAAGTCTCTTCGGCCTCTTCCTCTGCGTGTGCGCCGCCGCGGCGAACCACGGCGGACGCATAACCGACAACCGATCCACGATCGCCGGTGATGTCGCCGGAGTTGGCCGCGTTGAGAATGACACACTCGTCGGCTCCGGCTTCGCGGGCGGCAATCAGCGAAGCGATTACCGGGCCCGCGCCGCATGCCTCGGATTCATGCTTGCGGATCGAGTCGTACAATTCCCGGGGGTTCATGTCGGCCATCAGACGGCAAAATGTGCCGTCCATCTTATTCGCCGATTCATACTCGTGGAAATGAGACAGGTCCGAGCTGACGACCACCAGAAAATCGTGCCGCTCGAAGTGCGGGGTGAGCGCGGCGCCGAGTGCGGCGCAGAACTCCCAACTCTGATCGCCCATCACAATCGGGACGATGGAGAAATCACTGAGGACGTGCTGAAGAAAGGGGAGTTGAACCTCGAGGGCATGCTCCTGGCGGGAAGTGCCCGGCAAGATATGTCCATTGCTTGATAGCTTTATCGAATCGGGGGCGGTGGACGCGATGGCCTCGGCCAGCTCGTGGTCGACATCGATTCGCCCGAGCGGGGTTTCGTACGAGTCGCCATCGAAGACCGACACAAACGGAAACGATTCCATGTGCGACGGACTGATCACCGCCACGGTTCGGATTTCCGTATTTTGTAGGAGTTTGTAACCGTACGCGGCCACCTGACCGGAATAAACATACCCGGCGTGGGGCTCGATAAGCACGAGGGGTTTGTTGCGGGATGTGTGTTTTGGTACGTTTTCAAGAAACGAGCGAATGTCGTTGTTGAGCCGGTCGGGATCATCCGGGTAGAAACTGCCCGCGACCGCGGGCTTCCGGACGCGGAACGGATCTGTCATCGCGTTACCCCCTGTTATACCGAGCACACTTGAGTCTCTCGATGATCTTATCCGGGATTAATTGGATCCGCAAGGGCTACCGGTCGCCGAGACTGTTGAATTCATCGGCGAGGTGTTCAATCAACGCGCCGTCGATCCGTGCAAGCACGCCGGTGGACTGGCTGGTGACATAGACGAGGCGATCTCCGGCGAGGCGATGTCCCACGGACATCCGGTCAACGGGGAAGTCCTGGTCATCGAAAATGGTGAATTCGAAAGCCGGTCTTTGAAGGCCGTACTCGTCCCTGTTGTCGAGTCGCTCTGCATCCACTTCGAGGAAATCGATAGATCGGAGTTTATTCACAAGCCTATCGGCGCGTGTCTGGTCAATCATTCCAAATTCGGGATTGGCGAAGCTCCAACCGGAATCGTTTTTGACAATGGTGACCGACCGGTCGGTGGTGTCGAGTGTTATCCTGGCAGCACGGTCGGTGTCAAAGTCGAGGAGGCGTTTGTTGCGGAGATCGGCGACGGTTCGGCGGAAGATTCGTAGCACCGTTGTGTCCACGAGCGCCACCCTCCCATCCGCCGAGTTCGATACGTAGCACCGTCCATTCTTTCTTTTTCCAAACTCGATCACGGTTGGCGGCGTGTCGCCATAGAACCACATTGATACCGCGCCCTGGGATTCCGCGAACAGGTTGTCGGCCTCGCTCCGCCCTTCCAGGAGAAGGTTTTTGGCCCGGAGCCCGCGAAGCTCCCTCACCATGCCCTCGACGGCGGAGCTGTCGCCGCGGATCGAATCGCCATATTGGACCGTGAACCATTTTTGTGATTGGTCCTTGTGCCAGTCAGTCGACCGGTCGGCCGTGGTGACAAGGATTCGGCTAAGCTCTCCAACGGGCACTTCCGTTATGCGTTTGTTGCGAAAGTCAAAGAGCGGCCTCGTCGCATAGCGGCGGAGACCCGCCGGGGCGAGGAAAACGTCGTCGGATCCGTCGACGCGCACGTAACAATGGCTTTTGGTGAGGCTGAAATCGCCGATGATCACGCGCACGCGCGACCCCTTGCGTTCGAGTTTCCCTTCGATGGTCACGTCCGCCGCGGCTGGATCCAATCCGAAATCAGCGAGGTTGGCGGGGTTCGCTTCGATCCTGCTTTCGAGTTCGGCCCTTGCGATCGAATAGAGGAGGGTGTTGACCGAGGAATCCTCCGCCTTGTCGACGATCGGCGTGAGCATCCGCCAGTGTCCCTCGTTTCTGTCGAAGCTGATTTTTATGTCCGGTCGAGATATCTCGATTCGGTCGACGGCACTTGGAAACGCGGCGGTTATCGGGTTGTCGCTTTTTATGCTTTCGATATTACGTGTGTGCCGTGGTTGTTCGACGAGGAAAAAATATGCGGCGGCAATGACTGCAATCGCCAGAAGTATCAGTGTCGATCGGTGTCTCATTGGTCAACCGCGTTGCCTGCGCCTGGCAAAAATGAAGCCTCCGAACGCTATTACCGAAAGCGGGAGTAAAATCACCGTTACGAGGAATAGAAACCGACCCTGGCTTGCCGTGAGGAAGAGCCTGTCGCCGAGTCCCTCCTTGGCCCGGATGGCAATACGGTCTTTCTCCTCGGCGAGATAATTGATGATGTTCAAGAAGAGATCCGAGTTGGCCGAGAGCCGGAACGAGCTGTTATCTCCAAAGTCCGAATCTCCAAATACAACGACTTTGCTGTGATCCGTACCCAGCACATTGGGCATCCCGTCTTTGTATCGTCTCTCCGCGACGAGGCCGATCGCCACCGGCGCGGGAGTATCGTTCTCGTCCTTTACCGCCTGACCTTTTTCGATAAGTTCGAGATCGGTCTCGCCCCATGCCGACTTGCCTGTTTTGGCAAGGTAGACTATGAATACCGCTTCCTTTTGGTCATCGGAAATCATCACTGATCTTGCGGTGGGGAAGAAAGTCGCGACATCAAAATCCGCCGTTATCGGGTGGTCGCCATAGTTGGTGACAACCGGCACCGAGTAGTCCCCGCCGAAGACACGGCTGAAGGGATCGACAATGGCGTCGTTGTTTATTTTGATTCTGTAGTTTGCAAGCAGCGCTTCGATGTTCGGGAGATCGGTCCGCGGATCGAGGAGAAAGACTGCGTTCCCTCCCGCTTCGAGCCACGGCCGGATTTTGGCGGTCTCGCTCTCGAAATAATCCGTTCGCGGGCCGGCGGCGACAAGAATCACGCAGTCGTCGGGAACCGATTCCTCATCAAAAAGCGAGAGCGTCCGAACCTCGTAGTTCTCGCTTTCTACCGCTTCCGCGGCGATTGAGTATCCGGCGGGCTTATCGCTTGTCGGATCCTTCTCGCCATGACCTCGCATGAAGTAGACGACTTTGACGATATCGCGGGAGGCGCGTGTGATCGCGTTGAGGAGGTTTTCCTCGTTCACGTTTTTGATTTGTTCTTTTTTGCTTCCCACCTGCACGATCGTGGTTCCGTAGGTGACGATATTCATTTCACGGGCACGTTGTGGTTTCTGGTCGGGGTCGATGATTTCATAGCGAAAATGGGGCGTGCGATGGGAAAACTGCTCGAACACGCTTTTTGCTCGATAACGATCCGGGGAGTCTTTTTGGTAGAACGCGTACACATCGACGTTCTGTGCCAGGCTGTCGAGGACGCTTGTCGTTTGTCCCGCCAGGCTAAAACGTTTGTTGCGCGTCAGGTCATGCCGAAAATTATGACGGATCGATAGCGCCTGAATGATTATCAAAATCGTGAAGAATACAAAAATGACGACGATCATGTTCGCGCCGTAACGTGCCGAGCGCTTGCTGAAGAAAGCGACGATAACGCGGAAATTGACGAGGGCGTAAAGGGAGAGAAGGGCGAGCCCGGCGATGAACAAGACGGGCGTGAGCGCTTGCTCGTCGGCATTCACCGTGTAGAGCGCGGCCGCGACGAGCATCAGCGCGACGCCGGTCAGCCCGATAATCTGGAGCGCTCGCTCTTTCATTCGGACTAGCTCCTCCACCGGTTGGACTCGAGAACCCTCGAGCAAAGAAACAGGAAGAACACCGAGAAATTGAGATAGAAAATGATGTCGTTCGTGTCGATAACGCCCTGCGAGAAGCTTTCAAAATGCTCGAGTATCGACACTTCCGCGATGACGCGGGCCGCGCCCGCCGTCGCGTAGGGGATCAACCATCCGATCAAAAGAAACAGAAGCGAGAATCCAAACGTGAGGATCCCGGCGACGATCTGGTTCTCGGTGAGCGATGAGAAGAACAGTCCCAGCGCGACGAACGACATGCCGAGCAACAGAAGCCCCGCATAACCCGTCAATATCGGGCCCCATTCCGGATCTGCATAACGGGAGAGAAGAAGCGGGTAGACAAGCGTCAGCGCCAGCATCGTTGCGAGCGCCGTCGCGGCGGCGAAGTATTTCCCGAGAATGGCGTCCCAATCCGAGATCGGATACGTAAAGAGGAGTTCCGCGGTTCCCATCTTTCGTTCTTCGGACAACAGCCGCATCGTCAGCATGGGTATGACGAGGAGAAGAACCACGCTTATGTTGCCGAATAATGGCTGGAGCACACCCTCGGTGAGGCTCAACTGCTGGGCGGCCGCGGGGTTTTGCATGACTCGGATCGACGCGAGGTTGAAGAACGCGACGAGGTTGTAAAAAAAGTAGCCGGCGATCAACAAAAAAACCATCATCACGACGTACGCGACGATCGAGTTGAAGAAATAGCCCAACTCACGTTTGTATATGGCGATCATTCGGGACATCTAATCGATCGCCTCCTGTGTTACCAGTTTGACAAAAATGTCTTCGAGGCTCAGGCCGCTGGTGTTGATCTCGACGAGTCCGATGCCTGCCTCCACGATCGAACGCGAAAGCGCCTCGCGAATGTCTTTGTTGTCGCGGGATTCTACACGATAGGTGTGTGTGCCAGGATCGATCGAATCGAGGAACGACACCGCCGAAATGTCAGGCAGGGATTCGAGAAACCGGCGCAGCGGTTCTTCTTCGCCGCGAAGCGTGAGCGCAATGACCATCGAACTCTGGAGCCTGCTTTTGAGGTTGTCCGGAGTGTCGATCGTGACGAGTTTTCCTTCATTAATGATAATCACCCGATTGCACAGATGGCTCGCCTCGGGAAGAATGTGTGTGCTCAAGATAACCGTGCGCCGTCCCGCCAGGCTTCGGATAAGATCCCTGATTTCTACAATTTGTCTCGGGTCAAGTCCCACCGTCGGCTCGTCGAGGATGAGAACTTCGGGGTCGTTGACCAGCGCCTGCGCGAGTCCGACGCGTTGGCGATAACCCTTGGAGAGCTTGCCGATCGTCCGGTGCCGCACATGGTCGATTCCGCACTCGTCCATTACACCGTCGATGCGGCGGCGAATCGCCGACCGCGGCATTCCCTTGAGGCGTGCGACGTAGTCGAGATATTCGGTGACGGACAGATCGAGATAGAGCGGAACGTTCTCCGGCAGATAGCCGATTCGCCGCCGAACCTCGATCGACTGGTTCATGACATCGTACCCGGCCACCCGGGCCTCTCCGGCTGTTGGGGGCAGGTAACAGGTCAGAATCCTCATCGCGGTCGTCTTGCCGGCGCCATTTGGGCCGAGAAAACCCAGGATTTCTCCGGTACCGGCCTCGAAGGAAACGTCCTCTATCCCGCGGTGGCTGCCGTAAAATTTTGTGAGGTGCCGAACCTCGATCAATTCTAGTCCTCCGGATGCCTGCCGTTGCGACGCTGTGGGGTTGTGTCGGATTGCAATTGAAGAACCGCTAGAATATCTCAAACCCCTAAGGGTGTCAATCGTGAAAAACGTTGTGTTTTCTACACCTCTGTGATTGAATGGTTCCCGGGAGTCGTTCATGCCGGGCATTGGCGGCGACGTTCACGGCCCGTCAAAAAGCCGAAAATGTCAAAAAAAGAAAAAAATTGCACTTCCGACGAAACCCAAGTAACATTCTGGCTTCGATTTCGTAGATGCATGGAAACGAGACCTCATTATGAGTAAAAGACCTGACAAAACACATAATTCGAAGCGCGACGGCCTCCGGAGTACAGTAGTGCGTCTGGCGGCGGTTGTTCTCCTCCTCGCGGTGCTGCCGACCCAGGCATTTGCCGTCGATAAGGCGCTCGTCAGATCTCTGCTTGTGCCGGGGTTGGGCCAGGCCCACCAGGGGCACTATACACGTGCGGCCATCTATTCCGGCCTCGCTGTGTTTTCGGGTTTTGGGATATTGCTCACGCAGGTTCATTACAACGAATCGGTGGACAAATACAACGCCCAAAGACGGCAGTATTCCGCGTATGAAGACGATCTGAACAACGGAGAAATCGTCAACATCGGTGATCTCGACGCGACTTACAGCCAGATGCAGGCCGAATACAACTCGTGCGAAGACAGGCTTAAGTGGCGCAACACAATGGTCACTGTTTTCATAGCTACATATGCGATTAACCTTGTGGATGTGCTGATCAGCAAGCCGTACAAGATCGACGAAGATCAACAGTTGGGGCTGATGATTACACCCGAAAAGGTCATGGTAACGAAGACCATCCGGTTCTAGCTGAAGGAATGATCAGGTGAAGAGGCTCATCGTCGTCATAGCATTGTTTGTTTTCGCCGCGTGCGCTCGTCATGACGACATGCCGCCGCCGCTCGGCGTGACGGGGCCGCCGGTACCTCAAAACCTTACGGTCACGACGGCCGACAACCAGACCTTCGATCTGAATTGGGACGTCGACGATCCGTCGGTCGTTGCGAATTACAGGATTTACACGCAGGTGACGGTTCTCGGGCAACCGTTTCCGACCGAGTACCAGGGGAGCGTTGATTCGAATTACGCCCAGGTGATTTTCGACACCCCGGCCACAAGCGGCACCGTCGTTACATTTTGTGTCGCCTCGGTAACCGTTGAAAATGTAGAGAGCGGATTGGTATGTGCGACGGCCGAAGAGTGATGCTTCGGTGGCGCCCGCCGGGGCGTAAATTTGTAACGTTATTTATGACAACCGTGTATGGGTTGTTTTTTTGTGACCTCACTCGTTTTTGTGGGTGGTACGGTCAGTGCTATGTGACTCCTTGATGAGCCGAACCACCGAGAAAGTCACAATTCAAACCAAGAAATTCTATCGGGTCGTTTTGAAGGGTTTTGATCCCTCACTCGATACCGCCGGGAGTTTTGCGGTAAAGCTGTCGATGCGCACGCGTGTGTTTATGCCGCGGGCTCGCCAGGTGATCGCGGATCTGCCCCGGATTGTGAAAAGCAATATTTCCTCGGCTCAGGCGAACCGTCTCAAAAGTGTTCTCGAAGATATCGGGGGCAAAGTACGTCTCGAGGATCACCTGGTCATCCCGGGAGAAGACAGCGATATTGCCGCGGATTTACGGTCGGGCGGCGGCGCTTCGGATGAAACTATCGTGTGTCCGTCATGCGGTTGGGAGAAAACGGGCGGGGCCGCGTTCTGCTCTATCTGTCTTCGAAAGTTCCGGGTGGCCGGATCGCGTTCGGGTTCGCTCGCCGACAGACTCTCTTGTGCCAACCCCGTCAAGGCTGGAGGTGTCCCGGCGGCGAATCACTTCGAGTCCCCCAAAACGTTCGCCACAAAAAACCAACTAGCGATCCTCATCGGGATTATCGTCATTCTTCTTATCGTGGTCGTTTCCAAATAGAAAAAGTTGAGTCCCGCGATCGGGCAACGCGGCGGGCGGCCCCGTGTCGGCGGCTTCGAGAAGGTTGCCGGTATGTGGATATTCCGCGACAACGCCGGGCGGCGCGTTTGATTTTGAGCCGGATATCATCGCGTCGAGTTGGAGCGCGTTCGCCACCGCCTGGCCGCGGAAGTGGTTGTTGAGAACGACAAACACGCGCTGAACGCTCTCCCGTACATCGCGAACTTTGTCGCGCCACGCCTCCAGTTGCTTCTCGGAATAAAGATAGTTATAGCGTTCGTCACGACCGGCGTCGTTGTTGAACCAGGTTTTCCGGTTTCGACCGTGGAGGCGGAAATACGCGCCGGCCTCGCCGGGCGAATAAGTATCCGGTGACAATGACTGTCCGATGAGCGGTTGATCGACACCACACATTGGTATTGCCGAGTCTCTGAAGAATGCCGCTGCGTCCGGGCCCTGCCAGCTGCCGTGTCTGACCTCGACCGCCGTGGGGAAGGGAGCAATTCGGTCGACGAGGCTCTTAATCTTTTTGGTTGAGCCGGGCGTCAACCGGAACGACCAGGGGAACTGGAGCAGGACCGCACCGAGGCGTTCTTTTTCATAGATTGGTTCGATGGCCAGCTTGAACGCTTGGATCTCGTGATCGGCGGCCGGAACTTTCCTGTGTGTGAAATCCCGGGGTGCTTTCGCGGTAAAAACAAACCCGGGTCTGTCGTCAACGCGGCGGACCCAATCGCTGCACGTGCGGCGCGCGGGAACACGATAGAATGTGTTGTTGATTTCAATGAGATTGAAGTAAGATGCCAGAAACGCCAATGGATCGAACGTTTTTGGCTGTTTTGCAGGGTAAACGATGCCGGCCCAGTCGGGATACGACCATCCGGCGGGGCCTATGTGAATTTCCGGTGTCACGTTCGCCAGCATCCTTGATCGAACCGCTTTATTCCGGATGAAGAAAAAGAATCTTTCATTTCTTATTTGCCTGACCGTGGGCGCCATCGCGATGCGGTTGTTCCGCGTTGGCGGGCAGAGCATTTGGGTCGACGAGATGCTCACGCTGTCTGTAAGCATCCCGGATCCCGGCCTCACGATTTGGGACTATCTAAAGTATAACATCCACGGACCACTTCATTCATTCACCGTTTATCTCTTTCATTTTGTGAGTGTCAACGATGCCTGGTTGAGAATTCCCAGTGTCGCCGCCGGTGTGCTCGCTGTTGTGTTCTTTTACCGGTGGGTCCAACTGTGGTTGGGGGAAAAAATCGCGCGGGTGGCGAGTGTCCTTCTCGTCATACATCCTCTCCACATTTATTACTCGCAAGAAATCCGCAACTACAGCTTCTTGTTTTTCTTCGCAATGTTTTCGAGCTACGTGTTTCACCGTCTTCTCGAGAAGGAAACTAAACGCGATTTTGTCCTCTATGTGGTTGGGATTTCGTGCGCCGCTCTCTCGAATTTTACGGCGGCTTTCCTCTTTGCGGTCCATTCGATAATCTATGTGTTCAGAATGAGGAATGGGAAGATCGGAGGGCGAATCCTCAAGTGGGCTGTTGTCGGAGTGCTCGTACTCGTTCTTTTATCTCCCTGGATTTACAGAATATACACATTCATCGACGTGACTAAACTCGTCACTCCCGTCAAACCGGGAGAGATCGCTACACAAGAGCGATTGAGGGGCGACACGACGATAGGCGCGGAAGCCGTTCCGTACCTGTTTTATGTTTTCGGGTCCGGGTTCTCGCTGGGGCCTTCCACGCGCGAGCTTCATTACGACTCGTCGCTTGCCGGTGTGGTGCGGTCTCACTGGCTTCCCGTTTTGTGGATCGGAGTCCTGTTCGGTGTCCTCGGGCTGAAAGGAGCTTTTTACACGTTTCGGCGCGGATTGCCGTGGGTGCAGATTGGGTTGTATCTGCTTGTGCCGCTGTTGCTTACGCTGCTTCTCTGCTGGCAGAACGCCAAGGCGTTCAACGTCCGTTATGTCTTGCTCTCGTTTCCCGCGTTTCTATGTCTCGCCGCCGCCGGTGTCGTCTCTTTTGGGGGTAGGACTCGATGGGTGGTTTGCGCCCTGGTCTCCATCACATTGTTGATTTCGGCCGCCAACTACTACTTTGACGGCCGCTATGCGCGTGATGATGTCAGGGGTGCGGTTCGCCTGGTCGAAGCCCGTGCCGAACCGGGAGACTGCATTCTCACCCACACCGTCACCGAAATTGTCGAACACTATTTTTACGGTCCCAACGTGATCTACTCGGTCTACGCGCCACCGGGCACGGCCCCGGAAAAAGTCGACAAGCAGGTGCAAGACGTTTTCGCAAACTGCGATACGGTTTGGTACATTCGCGCCCGCGAGTGGGCCGACGACTCCAACGGTTATCTTCTCGAACTTCTGGGACAAAACTACGAGATATCGGAACGCATTGTCCTGGATGGGGTTACAGTTCTCGTTTTAAAAAAATAATCACCTCAAAAAACTTCACCGCCGGTTCTCAATTGGGACGACTTATGCTATTCTATGAATGACACCAAGTGATGACCTAACGGAAGGGAAGTCAACGATGTTATGGTGTCAGGCGAAATCCTGGTTGTAAGGGGTATTGAGACCGGTCCGCGGCGTAGCCGTGGATTTTTTTTGCGCGCGATCGGGAATCGCAAGTGTTCCGAGCACGGGAGGAACTTCATGAAATGGACGTGTTGCGTGTGCGCGCTCGTCTTTGGAATCGCGTTGATCGCGTCGTGCAGTTCGCTTCCCCAGTCGACCCACCTCGACGAGGGACAGGCGGATTTGCGGGCCGAGTATCTGGAGAATCACCCTGACGGGAAGTTCAATCAGCACATCACCGAGGGTCGAGTCGTCAAAGGTATGGGCATCGTGGAAGTGCTGGCGTCGTGGGGAATCCCAAATTCCCGCCGAGGTTGGAAGCACGGCGACGCGGAGTACTGGGCGTACTACGCGAAGGACGAGCACACCGGCCAGATTGTGAGTTACGAATTGATCTTCGAAGAACAGATTCTGTCGCGTTGGATGGTCGACACGGACGCTGCGGCCTCGTTAGGGACGGCCGAGAGCGTGCCGCGTGTGGATCGGACCGTTGAGGAGACGCTCAAACTTGGACGGGCGACCAGCGAGACCGCGGGGTCGACGCCCAAAAAAAACCAATAGTCACGGGTATTCGTGAAGGGGTGGTTTCATCTCGCTCCTCAGCGTACGCGCGGGGTGCGGGTCGGCTATTGTCGGAAACCGCCCTTTCTCCCTTCCTGTCTTGACTTTCTCCATACCGTTTTCTATTCTCGCTTATGCTCTGAACTTGCCTGTTTTCACAGGGTAACGATTGAAACGAAGGGTAAGACGATGTTCGATCCAACCACGAAAACCCGACAACACGATCTCGTCGATCGGGAGTTTCACAATCTTCGCGAGCTATTTGAGATGCTAATGTCGGAGATGTCTCCGAGCGATCAAAAGCTCAAAATGCGGCCGAACCTTGGATGGGCGCCGCCCGACCGATGTTTACGACACGGAAACGGAATTGTGGTGACGATGGATATCGCGGGAATGGATCTGAAGGAAATCAATGTGTTCACCGATGGCAACGTGGTGACGATCAGGGGTGTCCGGAAAGAAATCACGCCACGGTGCAAGAAACAATTTCACGCCATGGAAATCCGTGTTGGGCCGTTTCAAAGGCATATTGAAATCCCTGTACCGTCGACAACCAGAGCATTCACACGAATTACTCGAATGGATCTCTCGAGGTCCGTCTCAAGAAATCGTTTGATCAGCCTGACAAAAGAAATATCGAAGTGACGATGTGGAACTGACTCGTCGCGAAGTGTAAGGAGTCGTTCAGTGTGCATCAAAAACCCGGTCGATTTTGATGACCAGATCTCATCCAGTTGAGCCAGCATTCCGAACGAAGCTCGCCGTACTTCCGATCAATGATGCGGTTGTATTTCCGCTGATGACGGTGCCGCTTCTTCTCAACGATCCCAATCTGCTCCGACTGGCCGACGAGGCTCTTGCCGACCGCAAATTATTGGGGCCTTCGCGCAAACGGACCCGGATGAGGCCAAGCCGGGCCCTGAGATGTCTTCAAGTTAGGGACGGCCGTTCATATACAAAAGATGATTCGATTTCCAAACGGAGAAATGCGGCTTCTCGGGCAGGGTGTCGCGAGGATTAGAATTCGTCGAAATCACGCAGAAAGAACCGTATATTAGGGCAAGAATCGAAGTTGTGGATGAGATCGAAGATCAGAGCGAGCTGCTCCGCGCGTACGTCAAGACGGTGGTCAACTCGTTTGCCAAATTGGTCGACGCGTCGGAGAATCTGCCGGAAGAACTCAAGATAATCATCAGCAACCTCGACGAGCCGGGCCGGATCGCCGACGTGATCGCGACCAATTTGAAGGTCGATCTCTCGATCAAGCAAAAGCTTCTCGAGGAATCCGATGTGCTCGAACGGCTCAAGCTCTTGTCGCAAAACATTAACGACGAGATAGAAGTCCACCGGCTTGGACAGAAGCTCCAGTCCGACGTAAAGAAGGAGATGGACAGGGAACAACGCGAGTACTATCTCCGGCAGCAACTCCGTGCCATCAAACGCGAGCTTGGCGAGGAGGATGACAGGACTCTTGAAATAGACGAATTAAAAAGCAAGATCGATGAGGCTGGTCTTACCGATGAGGCGCGCGCGGCGGCCGAAAAGGAACTCGATCGTCTCCAGAAAATGTCGCCGGGCGCGGCCGAATACACAGTGTCTAAAACATATCTTGACTGGCTGCTCGAAGTGCCCTGGCAATTTACGACGGAAGACAATCTCGACATATCGCTGGCCGAGAAAGTTCTCAACGAAGATCACTATGATCTCGAAGATGTAAAAGAACGAATTCTTGAGTTTCTCTCCGTCAAAAAACTCAAAGAGTCGATGAAGGGATCGATCATCTGTTTTGTCGGCCCTCCCGGAGTGGGCAAGACCTCGCTGGGTAAATCGATTGCGCGCGCGATGGGGCGAAAATTTATTCGAATCTCGCTCGGCGGGATGCGAGACGAGGCCGAGATTCGCGGTCACCGCAGGACTTACATTGGCGCCCTGCCCGGACGGATAATCCAGGGGATGCGGACTGCGGGCAGCAGCAACCCGGTATTCATGCTCGATGAGATCGACAAGCTGGGAAACGATTTTCGGGGTGACCCGGCGGCCGCTCTCCTTGAGGTCCTCGACCCCGCCCAGAACAACGCCTTCGAGGATCACTATTTGAACGTGCCGTGCGATCTGTCCAAGGTTCTGTTCATCACGACCGCCAATCTTCTCGACACGATTCCGCGACCGCTTCTCGACCGCATGGAGGTGATGGATCTTCCGGGGTATATCACGCTCGAGAAAATCGAGATCGCCAAGCGCTACCTTCTTCCGAGGCAGGTTGACGAGAACGGTTTGCCGGCAAAGGCGCTCACGGTGACCGATGAGGGTTACCGCCATATTGTCAACGGCTATACGCGCGAAGCGGGCGTTCGTGAACTCGAACGAAAAATAGGGACGATTTGCCGCAAGCTGGCCAAGAAGCACGCATCGGGGAAGAAGCGTTCCGTGAAGGTCACGGAGAAGACGGTCCGTAAGTACCTGGGTATCGAAGAGTACACCCGTGAGTTCGCGCTCAAAAAACCCACGGTGGGTGTCGCCACTGGGATGGCAAAGACTTTCACCGGTGGCGAGATCCTCTTTATCGAGGCGTTGAAAATGCCCGGCAAGGGGGTCATGAAGCTGACCGGGCAGCTGGGTGATGTGATGAAGGAGAGCGCCGAGGCGGCGGTGAGTTTTATCCGCGCCAATTATTTGCCGAAATCGGGCCAATTGGATTTCTTTGATAAACACGATATCCACATCCACGTCCCCGCCGGCGCCGTTCCGAAGGATGGGCCCAGCGCCGGGGTTGCGATTGCGACGACCATCGCGTCGCTGCTCTTCGACAAGCCTCTGAGAAACGACTATGCGATGACGGGCGAGTTGACCCTGACCGGCAAGGTTCTTCCCATCGGAGGGCTCAAGGACAAGATCATCGCCGCGCACCGGGCGGGAATCAAAACGATTATTTTCCCGAAGGCGAACCGGAGAGAACTCGAGGAAATCCCTGAGACAATTAAGAAAGACCTTACGTTCATCGGGGTTACCATGGCGGCCGAAGCGATCGAGAAAACCATTATCTGGGAGTGATTTGGCCCTCAACTTGCAAGAATACAATCGATAACCCACGAATGGATAAAAAATGGGCGTAACATCGATTCTCCCAAAGAGTGACAAGATGATCGGGCTTCTGAGCCCGTTTATCGGTCGTATGGCCGGAACCGAGGCGTTTTCACTTCCCGGCGACATCGGGAACCACTCCCGTGTGCTCGTTATAGACTCCGGGGAGCTTACAGAGATCCTCTTTTTCGCCCCCGTTCTCAAGTACTTGAAGGAACGCTACCCGGACATGCGGGTGACCTTTCTCGTGCGCGAGGGAAACAGCGAGTTTGTGCGGTCGATGGGCGAGGTCAACGAGATGATCAGCTACGAGCCGACCCATCTCGCGTTGTCTTCGACGACGTTCTTCTCTCTGGTCAAGCGTGTCCGTTCGCGGGATTTTGGCGTCGTGTTTCTGCTCGGTTCGGAATTCAACCTTCCGCGGGCAATGATTGCGCTGGGCGCGCAGGCACGGGTGAGGGTCGGGTATTCGGGCGAAAAGAGTTTTCCTTTCGTGAACTGCGAAATTCGTGTTGGTGACTCTCAGGTATACGAGGGATTGAAATGCCGGTCGTTTCTTACCGCACTTGGGTTGAACGCTCAGGGGCCGCTTCCATCATGGGCCCTTCCGGATCAGGATGTCCGCTGGGCGAAACAGCAGGTTCATTTCCACAAACCAAACAAGAGCACCAAGCTTATCGCCGTGGATCCGGGTATGGGCAAGGGCCAGCACCGGCTGGTGGATGAATCGTTTACCTATCTGGTGAATCAGGTGTCCCGCCGAATACCGAGCAAGGTCATTGTCCTGTCGAACAACCTCGATGCCAAGCGGCTCGCCGCGTTCAGGTCGAAGATTCGTGCGGACGTCATCGATATCGAGCCCAAGAACGCCAAGGAAGGAATCTCTCTGCTCTCCTGCGCGGACATCCTTCTCGCGGGGAACACCGATTACTTCCACTTCGCCGTGAGCATGAGACTTCCCACCGTCGGACTTTTTACACGTCACGACTCGGACAATTGGCTCCCCAAGGGAACCCCGTGGGTGCAAATTCTGCAAGGGGTTAAGGGCCAGCGTCTCTCCCTCGAAGAATTCAACTCAAAAATTGATACCCTCCTCCACTTTACCGGTGTAGAATAACCCGATTCTAAAAAAAGGGTATTCGAATGGAAACGTATTCCAGGTTGTTGAAATACGTCCTGCCGTATTGGCGTAAGCTCATCCTCTTGTTTTTGACGGTGACCTTGTTCGCGTCTCTCAGCGGGGTGTCACTCACATTGATCCACCCATTCTTGCGGATCGTGTTGTATGGGGACGATGGTCTCCCGGTGGAGCAAGTGGAGACGGCGCCGGAGGGCGCCGCTCAGGGGATACCGCTGCCGCCGTTTATCGAGGGTGTCAAGAACAGCGCGCAGGGGTGGTTTGAGAAGCGAATGTACGCGGGGGACGCGAAGGAGCGCCTGCTTCGGTTCTGCATGATTCTCGTAGCGCTTTTTTTAATTAAGAACATATTCGGGTATCTCCAGACCTATCTGACGGTGTACCTCGAGCAGTCGGTGCTTTTCAAGATAAGAAATCAGGTTTACGCCCACATCATGATGCTCCCACTCTCGTTTTTCGAACGAGAAAAGACGGGGCATATCATTTCCCGGATGACAAATGACGTCAACAGGCTCGAAGGCGCGATAATAGGGGTTGCGGCGAGTGTGGTGCGTAACGGCCTCATGACCGTCATCGGATTGTTCGTCGTGCTGATCGTGAGCTGGAAACTCTCGGTGTTGACGTTCACCGTCGTTCCGATCAATTTGCTCCTTATCAACTTTATCGGACAAAAACTCAAGAAACGGAGCCACAGAACGCAGGAAGGAATGGCAGACATGACCGCCGTCCTCGACGAGAGTATCGCGGGGATGCGTGTCGTCAAAGCGTTCAACGCGAGCGGATACGAAGAGGCGCGTTTTTCGAAATTCAATTTCAAGTACATGCGGCAGTTTTTGAAGATGAAATTGTGGGGTGCGGTGTCTTCTCCGACGTCCGAACTTCTCGGCGCGTTTTCGATCGTCGTCATCCTCTTTTACGGCGGAAATCTCGTTCTTTCGAAGTCGATCAGCCCCGAAAATCTCGTGCTTTTTGTCGGCGCGATGATCTGGGTAGTGCAGCCGGTCAAGAATCTGAGCAAACTCAACAACACCATCCAGGAGAGCCTCGCCTGCGCGCAGCGCGTGTTCGTCGTCCTTGATACAAAAACCGAGCCCATAGATGTACCCGGGGTAACGCGCGAGGCGAAATTCGAAAAAGAAATCAAATTCGAGTCCGTCTCATTTGAATACATTCAAGATCGCCCGGTGCTCCGGAACATCGAACTCGCCGTCAAACCAGGCGAGGTTATCGCGCTGGTTGGTCCGAGCGGAGCAGGGAAAAGCACACTGGTTGATTTGATACCGAGGTTCTACGATCCGTCGGCGGGACGTATTCTCATCGACGGCGTGGACATCAAGGACGTTGGGCTCAAATCGCTTCGTTCGCTAATGGGGATTGTGACGCAGGATGTCATTCTGTTCAACGATACGGTTCGCAACAACATTGCCTACGGCGTCGGTGATTATGCCATTGAGCGGGTCGTTGAAGCGTCGAAGGCGGCGAATGCTCACGAGTTCATCTCGATGCTGTCGAACGGGTATGACACGGTGATCGGGGAGAGAGGAACCCAGATCTCGGGCGGGCAACGCCAGCGTATCTCGATCGCCCGGGCGATTCTCAAAGATCCGCAGATTCTGATTTTTGACGAGGCGACGAGTGCCCTCGACACGGAGAGCGAGATTCTTGTCCAGGAAGCGATCGACCGGCTCTTGAAAGGGCGGACGACATTTGTTATTGCGCACCGGCTCTCGACGGTTCAGAACGCGCACAAAATCCTCGTTCTCGAGGACGGAGAGATTCGAGAGTTCGGAACGCACAAAGAATTGATCGGCTCCAAGGGTGTATACAAGCGGCTCTACGATCTCCAGTTCGGGCTCGTCACCTGATTTCTCCAATGAATTCCAATGCAAAAAAAATTGCGCTGGTCGCGCCGACCTGGGTGGGTGACGCCGTGATGAGCTTACCGCTTGTCGGGTATCTCGCCGCTGCGCCGGGCGTGCGTGTGACCGTTGTGTCGCGTGGCTACGCATCGCGTGTGTATCTCGGACTCGATGAAGCGAAGGACGTTGTAATCCTCGGAGACGGCGGCCGTCTCGGGCGGGTTTGGGAACAGGCCCGGTTGCATCGCCGTTTGTGTATCGACGGGGTTGTGATTTTACCGCCGTCTTTCTCGAGTGCGTTGGGTCCTTATCTGGGTGGTGTTGGGGTGAGGTGTGGTGTGCGCGCGGATCGCAGAGGCGCGCTTCTCAATGTTTCGTTGGGTGAGGAAGGACTTCGCGACGAACACCTGTCGACCACCTATGTGACACTCGGGCGGATGCTGCTCGAGCGGCTAGGCGTCGAAGCGGGACATTCGTTCGATCGACCGGCCGTGGTAGCGATGAAAAGTGATCGCGAAGAACTGCATGCCATATTGAAGGACGCGGGAGTCGCCGATGGTGACTACGTCGTTGTGGTCCCGGGGGCGACATACGGGCCGACAAAATCGTGGCCGAAGGAAAAATACAAAGAGCTGGTCCGGATGCTATCGACCGAGATGCCGGTTGTTCTCGGCGGAGCGGTTGGCGAGAGGGCTCTGTGCGATTCGATAGCCGATGGTTGCTCCGGGGTTTACAATCTCTCTGGAGCGACGGGCCTGGGGCAGTTCGTCGCGCTTCTCGGCGGCGCGCGCGCTGTGATCGCAAACGACAGTGGGTCGCCGCATATCGCGGCGTCGATGGGTGTGCCGGTTGTCGTTATATTTGGGTCGACCTCACCGACGTGGACGGCGCCGTTGGGCAAAACGGTTCGCGTGCTTCGTCATCCGGTTCACTGTTCGCCGTGCTTTCGGCGGGAGTGCCCGACGCAACTTGAATGTTACGAGGGGATTACGATCGCAAGCGTTCTTGATGCCGCTCGTGATTTCCTCAAAATGAATATCGAAAATAGAGGAACGGACTGATACGATAAGCTCCCGTCGGAAATGCGCGGAGAGACACAAACGATATGATTGCGTGACAAGTGTCGCGAACCGGAAGAGACAAGGGTGGATAAGTCATGAGAAGCGATCGTGCACCGGTTTACAGAAGCGTCGTAAAACTCAAAACCTGGATAGACAGGAAAAAACCGGGACGGGTCGTTCTTGCCCACGGTTGTTTCGATCCTCTTCACGTGGGTCACATCCGGTATCTCTACGGAGCGAAGCTCTGTGGCGACTTTCTTGTCGTCGCCCTGAACGACGACGCGAGCACCCGAATTCTCAAAGGGCAGAATCGGCCGGTAATGCCGGCAACGGCAAGGCTGAAGCTTATTTCCTCGCTCGAGATGGTCGATGCCGTCGTGCTCTTTTCCGGCCAAAGCGTTGCGCGGGTGCTCAAGACGCTTCGCCCCGCGTTTCATGCCAAGGGCACCGACTACACCGTTGAGACGGTTCCCGAGAGAGAGCTGTCGAAATCGCTCGGGATCGAGACGGTGATTGTCGGCGATCCGAAAACTCACGCGTCCAGCGAAGTGATGGAGCAAATCCGCCGTTCGAAGAACGGGTGAGGAGTGAACCCTCGTTGAAAAGCGGTTTGGAAAAACGGGTTTCCGACGAATTGTCCGGGGGCGGCCGGATACTCGTCAGCCGTCTCCAGTATCTCGGCGATGTAATCCTCACGCTTCCCGCCGTCCACGCCATTAAAAACAAATACCCCGACGCAAAAATCGATTACCTCGCGCGCGCGGATGGCGCGGCGGTACTCGAAGGCGATCCTCTTTTTGATCGAGTCCTCAGGGTGCCCGAGAGTGGAGAGGGACCGATGGCGACCGCGCGTTTGATTGCCGATCTCCGGCGCGGCAAATATTCCGTGGCGATCGATCTCTATTCGAACCCGCGGAGCGCGCTCCTCACCTGGCTCAGTGGTGCACGCATGCGAATCGGTGGAGCACGCAGGGGAAGACGCCATCTCTACACACACCCAATGCAAACGCCCCGGTCTATTCGAAGCGCCATCGATCACCACCTGTTTCATTTAACGCCGTTGGGGATCGAGGGGGTCACTCCCGGGAAGCCGGAATTAACTTTGAGTTCGGAAGAGAAGCGAGGCGCGCGCGGGCGTCTCGGTGAATTTGGCGTGTCTGCCGATAAAGGACCACTTATCGGACTGCATCCGGGGGGGAAGTGGGAAGTCAAACGCTGGCCCGTCGATCAGTTCGCCACGCTGGGAAAGAACCTTGCCGACCGTCACGGATTTCAACTCGTCGTATTGATCGGGCCCGGCGAGGAAGCTTACCAGGATGAACTGCGGGATAATCTGGGTGAGAGCGCCGTATACCTCCCGACGTTTCCCATCCGCGAAACCGCGGCGGTGGTCGAAGCGCTCGACGCTCTTGTGATAAGCGATGGCGGGATCATGCACGTCTCTGTAGCCGTCGGCACACCGACGGTCGGGATTTTCGGGAGCGCCGAACCCGATATCTGGTTTCCGTACGAGCGATACGGACCCTATGTTTCGGCGTTCATCCCTATCGAATGCCGGCCCTGCCACAGCCATGTGTGCGGTCACATAAGCTGCCTGCGAAACCTGACGGCGGAGATGGTGGAGGAAAACCTGCTCGATGTGTTGGGGCGTTCGACTCCCGCGTCGTCCGGCGAAGACAAGCGGAATCCGATATGATTCGAGAACACGATCCGATGAATACATCGACAATACTCGCGATACGTTTGCGGTTGTTGGGAGATGTGATTGCGACGCTCGGCGGGCTTCGCGCGCTCAAACGTGCCGCACCCAACCACAACATCGTGTTTGTCGTCGATCGCGGTTACCATGCGCTACTCAAAAACGTGGACTATATCGATACGCTTCTCCCGCAACCACCGTCATTCAAAATGTCGACAGGGGGGGGCGAGTACGCGGAGTATGTCGATTATCTGAGAGAACTGAATCTTGTGTGCGCGCTCGACTTTCATTCCAACACGCGAAGCGCGGTGCTCACGTTTCTTTCGGGCGCGCCGGTGAGAGTTGGCTTTGATGTTCGCGTTCGAAAGGCCCTCTACACGGATGTCGAGCCGCGGGCGATTTTCGAGGGAAAGAACATCTATGCAAGGAACTCGCACGAGTCGGCCCTGGCCCTGATACGGCGGGCCGGTTTTCCGGAGGTGGTGGGGACCGCGGATAATACTATCCCGGTGCCGGATGGCGCCGTGGAGGATGGGCGCGCGAAACTCCTGGCGTCCGGACTCGAGGATACCCGTCGCGTCGTGGCGCTCAACCCCGGGAATCCCTATCCCGCCAAAGCCTGGCCGCGTGCGAATTTTGTGGATCTCGCCAGGTTGCTCGTCAAACAGGGAAACGATGTGGTCGTGCTTTGGGGGCCGGGCGAAAGCGATGTCGCGGGGGAAATCGTATCGGCGGCGGGCGAGCGCGTTTTTATGGGTCCGGAGCTTCCTCTTGAGGATGTTCCCGGTGTTCTCAGGAACCTCCGGTCGATCATCACCATCGATTCAGGGATGAAGCATCTGGCCGTCGCGACGGGTGTTCCCACCGTCACTCTTTTTGGTCCGACGAGCCCGCACGAATGGCATATGGGTGGCGAGAGCCACCCTTATCTCTATCCGGCGCCGCAGTGCTCACCGTGCCGGCTCTTCGAATGCCCCAAGGATGTTCACTGTATGACCCAAATATCGCCGGGGGATGTTTTGGAAGTATTGCCGGTCGACTGATCAATCCCGGGCCACCCCATTGAATTGGAGCCGGATCCCGTGGCTTGGATGTCCGGATCCTCTTCAAAACTCGAATTTTGCCAGAATGTCCATTATCTTCTTGTATTGTAATGTGTTATGTAGAATATTGACCCCGGCGGACCGGAGAATTTTCGATTTGACCCCGGTGGTCGTAATTGGTGTAACCGCGTGGCATGATAATAGCTTACATACTATTCTCCGAATTGAAGGCTCTCTCTCCTGCCGCCGGGTGTAAAAAGGTTGAAGGGGTGTGGGTGGGTCTCGTCGACCTGAAGTTGGCGGCCGGGCCGATATGGAGTATTATGCCGGGGTCCGAAAGGACCGTTTTTTAATGATCGAAGACAAAGACATAAAAGCACTCATGGTCGACTCTGAGGCGACGTGGCGTGGCGGTGAGGGTCAGGTCTTCCTTTTGATGAAGGGCCTGGTTCGACGCGGTACAGGTGTGGAGCTCGCCTCGCCGCCCGATTCGGCCATCCAGTCAAAAGCCGAACAACTCGGAGTCCCGTGCTTGCCTCTTGGCATTGCCGGAGGACTCGATCTGAGCGCCGCGTGGACGCTTCGCAAATACATCGAAGCGGGCTCGTATGACATCATTCATTGCCATTCGTCGCATGCTCACGGCGTGGCGCGATTGGCCGTGGGCGCTCCTGGATGGGGAGGCGAGCGCAAGCCCCGGTTGGTGGTGAGCCGCCGTGTTGATTTTCCCGTTGGCCGCTTCGGACTCGGCGCATTGAAGTACCGCCACGGCGTCGACCTGTTTCTGGCGATCTCAAACGGTGTGCGCGACGTACTTGTTGATTGTGGCGTCGGCGAGGACAAGATCGACCTGGTTCCCAGCGGGATCGACCTCGAGAAATTCAATAACGTCGGAGACAACGGATATCTCGACGCGGAACTCGGGCTCAACCCCGATTCCATAGTTATCGGCAACGTGGCGGCGTTGGCGCCGCACAAATCCCAATCCGATTTTGTGCGCGCTGCCGACCTGGTGCGTCGTGAGATTCCAAACGCGAGATTCCTCATTGTCGGTGAAGGCGAACTTAGGCCTGAACTCGAGAGGTTGATCGCCGAAAAAGGTCTGGCGGATATCGTCACGCTCACCGGTTTTCGCAAGGATGTGCTGGAGGTTCTTTCCCGTTTCGATTGTTTTGTGCTCTCTTCATATCTTGAAGGGTTGTGCACGTCAATAATGGACGCCCAGGCTATGGGTGTTCCGGTGGTTGCGACGAGGACGGGTGGAGTTCCGGACCTGGTGACGGATGGAGAGACCGGTTTGCTCGCACCTCCGCGTAATCCTGCGGCGTTGGCCGCGGCGATTGTCCGTATGGTTGGTGATGAAGATCTGAAAACCGGGTGCGCGCGCCGGGCAAAAGAAAAGTCCGATTCGTACGGGTACGAGACGATGGTCGACAAGACACTCGCTGCGTACAAACGTGTGCTCGCGCCCGCGGAAAAGATTGTGTGACGCGGCCCAGCATCGGCGGGACCGTTTTGGAAAGGAACAGTGGGCGATGAATAGCCCGCGGAAATTGGAGAAATACATGGGTTGGTGTTCCAACAGCCGCGCGATCCATATTGCTCTTGCGATAACGATCTGTCTTTTTGCCGGACTGGCTCTGTTGCCCGAATCACCGTCGGCGCAATCGCGGGCGGATTCGCTCGCTATACGGCAGGCGATCGAGAGCGCGGATACATCGTGGTCACCGGGGGACTCGCTTCCCGAGCTCGTCGATGTTGCCGCCGCGGGGGTCGACAGTCTTCTCCCCGTGTTTGTCGGTTTTGGCGTCGGTGAAAAGCTTGTTTACGCGGTTCAGTACGGGATCATCAACGCCGGGGAAGCGACCCTCGAGGTGCGAAATATTGCCGTGATCGACAGCACACCGTGTTACTACATCGTGTCGAACGCGCGAACCAATGACGTGTTCTCCGTGTTCTACAAGGTGCGTGACCGTTACGTGTCTTTGATGGACACTACGGAACTTGTCAGTCTCCGTTATGAAAAACATTTACGCGAAGGCAAATACAAGAATGACCGCAAGGTCCTGTTCGATCAAAAGAAACACGTCGCCTACTACGAAGACAAGGAGATCCCCATACCACCGCGAACCCAGGATGTATTGTCGTCGATGTATTACGTCCGGACGCTGCCTCTGGGTGTCGGCCATACGGTCGCTATCGCGAACAACACGGACGGCAAGAACTACCCCCTCGTTGTAAAAGTACTCGGAAAAGAACGCGTCACCGTCGAGGCGGGAACGTTTGATTGCCTTGTGGTCGAACCGTTTCTTAGATATCCGGGAATATTCCAGCAAAAGGGCCGTGTGAAAATCTGGGTAACGGACGACCGTTATAAGATTCCCGTGCTCGTAAAGAGCAAAGTGATTATCGGTGAAGTGTCGGCGGTTTTGAAAGAATTCAAACTAGCGGACAGGTACAGAAATGGCGACTAGATACGATGAAGATGACCTGAGAAGAATCAAGCCCGTACCCATTGAAGGACGGGAGTCGAAAGTTCACATCGATAGTTTTGTTGACCCCGAACGTGCGGACGCGGACGGTTTGATCGATATGTTTCCGTCGGTCTTGAAAGGCGCGGACATCAAGAATGTGGTCGACGCGATGCGACGGGCGCGCAACGCCAAGAAACAGATCGTATGGTTGATCGGTGCGCACGTTATTAAATGCGGTTTGTCGTTGTATATGAAATCGCTTATTGAACGCGGGTATGTCACCGCGTTGGCGACGACCGGATCCGCGACCGTTCATGATCTGGAACTGGCGTTCTATGGCAAGACGTCGGAAGACGTGGCCGTTGAATTGCCCGCCGGGCGGTTCGGGATGTCACGGGAGACGGCGGCCCATTTCGAGGCGGCGTGCGAACATGGGAGCGAGAACGGTTTGGGTCTGGGTGAGTCGATCGGTGATTATATCGTCGAGAGCAAGGCGGCGCACGAGGAATACAGCGTGTTCGCTGCGGCCGCACGGAACAACGTGCCCGCCACCGTCCATGTTGCGCTCGGAACCGATATAACACACCAGCACCCCGGGTTTCCCGCCGCGAAGGTGGGCGAGCTCTCGATGCGGGACTTTCGAATTTTGAGCGCCGCGGTCGGGAAGCTCTTCGACAACGGCGTTGTCCTCGTTTTTGGTTCCGCCGTCGTGCTGCCAGAGGTGTTTCTCAAGGCGGTGTCGGTCGGCTACAACCTTGGACGCAAGCCCGCCGGTGTGACTGCGGCGAATTTCGATATGATCCCCCAATACAGGGTGAAAGAAAACGTTCTGACAAGGCCGTTCAAGGGGGCGGGCAAGAGTTACGCATTTCACGGTCATCATGAGATAATGCTTCCGTTGCTTTACACATTGTTAAACGAGGAGTGATGGGTATGACGACGACCGGTTCCCGGCCTGTGTCACGGGTATTTGCAGGACACGCGCTTGCCGGGATGATCTTTGGATTGTTGATGGGGTTTGCGTATTTCATCATCGAACCGTTTCTCGGCTTTTCCGGGCGGTGGGAATATCTCGGTATGTCCCTCCCGGGACTGCTCGAAATATATCTGCTGTTTGGCGTTATCACGGGATTTGTTGCGGGGTTGATATTCGGGATATTTAGCTCGTTATTGCGCCGGTTCGACAATCCGGATTTGTACGTTCCGTTTTACGCGGCGGGTGCGATTTTTGCGGTCGTAGTCTTGTACACGATCCGCAACTATTCGATGAGCCGGCTCCGGTCGACGCCGATGTCAATGCAGGGTGTGATGTTTATTGCGCTGCTGGTTGTGCTCTTGTTTGCGGCGTTTATTTTTGCCCGTTCCCTCCGGAAACGAAATTTGTTCTCGCGAATTGGCGGCAGGCTCGGTGCCGGAATCGCTGTTGGAGGGATTATTCTCTTCGCCGCTGCACATTTTGCGGCGGGGCGCGCCGAGTCGCATTTGCCAGCGGAAAAAGCGGCGGCGGCTGGTCTGGATGGCCCGAACGTTGTGATGATCGTTCTTGACGCTTTGAGAGCGGATCATTTGTCGATATACGGTTACGGCCGCGAAACCTCGCCGAACATAGATCGCCTGGCGCGCGAAGGAGTGATGTTCTCGAACGCGCATTCACAGGGAAACCGGACGATCATTGCGATGCCGGCGCTTTTTACGTCCCTGTACCCGTCCTTCCACGGGGCAATCGGTCGCGGTAAACTCATGCGGCCACTTCCGCACGATCACACGACGATAGCCGAAATGTTCTCGTCAAAGGGCTACACGACCGTCGGGCTCATGAATAATGTCTATCTCAAAACAAAATTCAATCTTACTCAGGGGTTCGATCGTCTCGAAGAGTTTTACGCCGAGCGCTACAACCTGGGGTTGTACAAATTCCTCCGGCATTCGGGAATCATCGAGAGACCTCGGTTTGCGGTCAACGTGCACCCCGACGCCGACGAGGTGACCGATGTCGCCCTTCAGTGGCTGGATCGGCTCGAGGACAGGCCGTTTTTTATGTACGTGCATTACATGGACACCCATCATCCGTACGCGCCTCCTCCTCCTTACGACACGTTATATGGAAAGACGGGCGACGTGCCCACTCCGATGGGTCTTTTCAAGACGACGACGCAGCTTCTCAGGAGCGACAGGCTCGATGAACTCAAGGACATCGAACTCGAAAAACTGGTGGATTATTACGACGGCACGATACGGATCGCAGACGATGAAATCGGCCGGCTGATCGAACGCGTTGTTGTGGCAAGCGGGGACAGAGAGACCATAGTCGTGATTACCGCCGATCACGGGGACGAGTTTATGGAGCACGGTTCGCTCTACCACAACAACCTGGTTATCGAGGAGCTCATACATGTGCCGTTGATATTCTGGTCGTCCAAAAGTTTCCAGCGTGGGAACCGTGTGGATTGCCTGGTCCGTCATGTCGATGTGCTTCCAACGCTCGGCGATCTCGCGGGCGCCGATATCCCTGCGGAAGCAGAGGGTCGCTCGCTGGTGCCTCTTCTCGATGGAGAGATCACGAGTATCGAAGTTGAGTCGATATCCGAAGGCGATTTCTGCACGGCTTTGAGCGTCGGGAACTGGAAGATCATGCGTGTCGACACGACCGACTCCTTTCTCCTTTTTGACATCGATGAAACGCCCCGCGAAACAAGAGATCTCTCAAAGACTCACCCCGATGAATACGAGAGGATGCACGCACGTTTGTTCGAATACCTCAAAAAAGCCAAGGAACTCCGCAAGGCGATGGAGGCGGAGGCGGACGAAGATACGATTCGGGCGCTTAAGGCGCTCGGCTACATTTGACGGGCCTGCTGGACGGGAACTCATCGGTTGAGTATCTCGACGGCTCGGATGAAAGGAACGTGCGTTGCGGTTGGATACGTTTGACAACGTGCGGCGGTTTGTGTCCAGTTGGTTCTGGCGGATCGTTCCAATATCGGTCGTCATGATGGCGTCCTCGTATATCCTGAGCAAACAGGTCGTCAGGCCGCAGCACCGGATGATCAAGGCCGTTCTCCTCCTTGTCGTGATCGGCGCCCTCCTCAAGTTCGAAATGATTTACACGATATATTTCTTTATCGTGATGTTCCCGTTCCCGAGCGGACTGGTGCTGACGAGCACGAATATCATCCTGATGACCCTCATCACTCTCATGTGGATCATCCGCTCGCGCGCCACGGGGCAGAAGCTCTTCGAAAGAACCTCCGTGGACAGGTGGATCGCCCTATTTTTGCTTGCCTATGTGTTGTCACTCTTCAACGTCGAGACAAATGTCGGGATAAGCGAGGGCGTCAAGCTTATCTGGCGGCAGTTGACGGCCATATCTTTCTTCTATCTCATCGTGATGTTTGTGGACACGGAAAAGACGTTCACTGCCACGACCAAAGTCGTCGCGATATCCGGGGGGTTTGTTGCTTTCACGGGATTGATGGAGTTGTTTTTTCCCGGGCTCGTCTTGATTCCCGGTTGGATCGAGTTTCAAAGCCGATTGGGGGAGGGAACTCTCGGATACCGCATCGAGGGCATCCGGGTTGGAGGGGCGGTCGGCTCACACAGCATTCTGTCGGACTACTCTTCGTTCTCGCTTCTGTTAATGGTAATACATTTTATCCGATCCAGGAATATCATCGAGAAGTTGTTTTGGGCCGGCGTGGGTGTCATGACATTCGCCGTTCTTCTCTCGACGGCTAACCGCGGCGCCGTGGTCAGCGTGGCTTTCGGGTTCGCCTACTCGCTCTTTGTGTTTCGGCATTATATGACTTTGTTCCGCTATGTGATGATTATTGCCGCGGTGGTTCTTGTTTTTGGCGTGACACAGACCGCGCTGGATCAGTTTACCCTGGCGGCATCGGCAACTGACCGGATTTTGGGAACGCAGTTCGAGGGGATGGTTCCCGATAGCCGGGTAGGCATCTGGGAGGAGGTGTTCAAAGCCTGTTTCGATCACGTGTTCATCGGTCACGGTCCGTACTATCAAACCGGGAAGGGGCTTGTCCGCACATTCTGGCCGCACAACGGCTATCTCTTCTACTTCTATACCCTGGGCCTGTTGGGGCTTGGCGCTTTCATAGGTATTGCTTACAAGTTATTCAGAATATCGATGCGGTATTCCCATCCGCTGGCTCGGGAGACTTTTCTGGGTGTTGGGATGGGCGCGATTCACGTCATCCTGGCGATGTTCCTGGTGGGGCAATTCCGTACGGACCATCAGCGACATACTGATTTCGTATATATATATATTGTTTGGATGATCTTTGGACTGACAGTGGCGGCGGGCAAGATCCTCGATCGACGTATCAGGGAATATAACTCCTCGTCACGGGACGACGAAGCAGGGGAAAGCGTCACGACGTGACCACTTGGGAGGTTTCGCGCGGCGCCGTGCGGCTTGACAAAACCCCTTCGAAATGGTACTATACGGGGGATACTAAACGGAGGTATGCCCTAGATTACTGTTAAGGTCTTGAGTTTGCTGAGAGCCAAATTGTCGTAGCGCGGCGCTTTAGTGGAAAGCGTCGAGACAGGTTCTAGTCGAAGACCGCAACAGGAGGTTCTGGGGTATTTTTTTGGCCGCATTCTTTTCCATTCTGGGTGCGGTTTTCGTGTGCTGTTTAACGAGATCTATTTGCAATTAAATCATATACACCGGCTTGAGTGATCTTATGAGTACACAGCAAGAGATTGAACACAGGAGTTTCCAGGCATCGTCCGGAGCAGTCGAGGCGGCGCTGGGGCAGGATTTTGAAGTGCGCGAGCCATTTTTGTATCTTCTCGCCAAGCGGATTTTCGATGTCGGAGTGTCGTTTGCCGCGTTGATACTGCTGATTCCAATCATTCCGGTCCTCGCCGTGATGATCAAGTTGGATACACCGGGACCCGTGTTCTTCAAACAGGACCGTGTTGGCAAGAATGGGAAGCTATTCAAATTCTATAAGTTCCGATCGATGCGGCAGGACGCCGACAGGCAAAAAGACGAAATCGAGTCGCTCAACGAGAAGGACGGGCCGATCTTTAAGGTCCGGACCGATCCTCGGATAACCAGTGTGGGGAGATTCCTCAGGCGATCGAGTCTCGACGAGATACCACAGATCTTCAATGTTGTTCGCGGCGATATGAGTATCGTGGGACCGCGCCCGCCGCTGCCCAGCGAAGTCGAAAACTACCAGCCTTGGCACCTGCGACGGCTCGAAGTCACACCTGGAATTACTTGCCTGTGGCAGATTTCGGGGCGCAGCCAGCTAAGTTTCAACGAGTGGATGCGGCTGGATATGGAGTACATCAAGCACCGTAGCTTCCGTACAGACCTCGCCATTTTCCTGAAAACCATCCCCGCGGTGATCGCGAGAAAAGGAGCCTACTAAATAGAGCTGGCATGCAAATTGCCTCTTTTCCTTTTGACAGCTATAGTCTCGCTTGATAACTTAGTCAAAATCAATCAGTTGTGGGTCGGAGGTATTTCTCGGAGCACCCCGCCGGGGGGTGACGTAGAAAGCTGTGTAACCTCTTCATTTTTTTAACGTTTTTGATTATCTTCTAGGGTGTTATGGGCCGTATATTTATCACGCTTGTTATCGTCCTCGCGGTGGGGTTGGGCTGCGCATCGAACAACGAGCAGCTGGAGCCTCGGGGCGACTTATATACAGACAAAGAGCTCGGCGAGTTCCTGGTCGACACCAGTGCTCCAGAGCAGGAAAACGAGTATTACATTGCGGTTGGAGACAAGCTCGACGTTGTGTTTTTTATCCACCGCGAATTGACGACCAACGGACTTCTTGTCCGTTCGGACGGCCGGATCACGTTGCCGTATGTCGGCGACGTTATGGCTGCGGGGTTAACCCCGATGCAGCTTGATTCCACGCTGACCGCCGAGTTCTCCGAGGTGCTGCGTGAACCAAATTTGTCGGTAATCGTGGCCGACCCCGCCGATAAAATTGTCTATGTCCTTGGACAGGTGAACCGGGCCGGCGGGTTTGACTACGAGACGAGGATTTCTCTGTTGCACGCGGTTGCGGAGGCTGGTGGGTTCAAACGAGGCGCGAAATCGAAGCACGTCGTTATTATCAGGCGGGAGGGCCTCGACAAGATCGTCGGGATCGAAATCAATCTTGATGCAATCACCAGCGGTTACAACGTGGGCAACGACTTCTGGTTGAGAAATTATGACATTGTTTATGTTCCCAAGACACGCCTCGAGTCGGCCGCTGAATTTATGACCACGGTCGACGAGATAATCCGCCCGCCGGTTGATATCATGTTCAGAGGCTGGCAAATAAAGACGTTGCAAGATCAATACGAGTATATCAGAGCAAGATAGACGGACGGTCGTGAAGATCGACCTCTTCGAAATGTGGCTATGGCTGACTACGATGTAAAAAAACAAGAAGCGACGCTGAGGGACTTCCTCAATGTTGTGTTTCGCTGGAAATACCTCATTATTGCGATTTTCGGTCTTACGACTTTCTTCATCTTTTTTATGAAAGTCTCGAAGCCGCTCACATATTCGGCAAGCGCGCGAATTCTTGTCCAGAGGGGAGAGCGGTCAACCGTGTTCGATGCGAACGCGCGATATCTCGGTTGGGCCGAGGAGATGAGCTCCCAGCTCGAGGTTATCCTTTCCGAAGCGGTTTTTGGAGAGGCGCGCAGGATTTTCGCCGATTCGTTAAAGGCAAATAACCTCGAAGGCACCCGCAGTTTTAACGCTGGGTCGGTGCGGGCCGACGTGGTCGGCGAGTCCAACGTAATCTTGATTGGATACTCAGGACTCGATCCCATCGAGTGCCAATACGGCTGTGCGGCGGTTACGAATGCTTATATCGCATATTACGAAAAGAAAAGCGCGCCGCCCGCGGTAACTGATTTTTTTGAATCGGAGATCGACGGAGCGCTCACAGAGGTCACGGAATGGAGGCGGCGAAAGAGCGAGTTTCTGCAGGGGGAGGAATACCTCGGTGTGACCGAAGAAGGCAATCACCTGATGTTCCAACTCTCGCGTCTGGAGGTTGCGGTCGCCGATAATAGAAGTGAGTTGTCCGCGCAGATGATCCGCGTCAAAAGGCTCGAGGAGCTGACGCAGTTGCCCGCCGAAGTTCTCGAAGATAAGTTATCGACCACGACCTCGGACGGGCCGATTCAATCAAGAATTTTGACGGATATTCGTTTTGCGCTCCAGAAGGCCATGTCCGACAGGGAAGAATTGCTGACGAAGTACACGGAGAAACACCCCTCGATTATTTCTGTCGACAATCAGATCTCGGATCTTCGATCGCAGTTGTCACAGGAAATCGTCAACGCTCACGAGGCTGCGATCTCGAAGTATGAAGCCCTGTCGGCCAAACAGAGGTCGCTGGAGGCGGATGTCGCTCGGATCGAAGGACAGATTACGGGTGTTCCAGAAAAACAAAAAGAACTCTCTCGGATCGAAAGCAAGATTACCGCTTATGAGAACAAATACCAGACGCTGCTGAAAAGACAGAACGAAGCGGAGATCGCCGTTGCGTCGAGGAGCGATTTCGAGGTGACGACTCTGACGCCGCCGGGGAAGGCCTGGCCGCGTCGGAGCGGCGATGTCATCCGTTTAGCAGTCGGTCCTTTTTTGAGCATTATCGTCGCCCTGGGTCTCGCGTTTTTCTTCGAGAGTATGGATCACTCGCTGAAGAATCCCGCGGAAGTCGAAGAGTATATTGGATCGAGGGTTCTTGCGACGATTACGGAGATATCCGAAAAGAAGTAGCATGTACGAAGCCTTTTATCATCTAAACGAACCGCCCTTCGGGTCAACTCCCGATCCGAGATTTCTATATCGGAGTCAAGGGCATCGCGAGGCTCTCGCGTACGTGGCTTACGGGCTTTTTGGCAAAAAGGGCTTCCTGGCTGTTACCGGTGAAGTGGGGATTGGCAAGACGACGATCGTACGAGCTTTTGTGCACACTTTTCACCCGTGCCTTGAGGTTGCTTTTGTGCTGAACACAAACGTGAACTTCGAGGAAATGCTTTATTTGATCCTTCAGGATTTTGGAATAGAGATTGAAGACACGAGCAAAGTTAAGATGCTTAGTCGTTTGAATTCGTTTCTTATCGATCGTTTCGCGCAGCACCAGAACCCCGTTATCGTTATCGATGAGGCGCAAAACCTGGCGCCGGAGGTTTTGGAAGAGTTGCGACTGCTTTCGAACCTTGAAACCGATCAACAAAAACTCGTCCAGATCGTTCTCGTCGGGCAACCGGAGCTGGCCGAGATGCTGACAAAGAGAAGCCTTCGACAGCTCCGACAGAGAATCCCCGGTGTTCTCGAGATGAGAAACTTGAGGGCTCGCGAAGTCGAGGAGTATATAGATTTCAGGCTGAGGACGGCAGGAATGTCGAATGGAAATATCAAGTTTACGTCGGACGCTCAGCGGGCGATCTTTGAATACTCCGGTGGCATCCCAAGACTAATCAACACAATTTGTGACCAGGTGATGGTGCGCGGATGTCTTCAGCGGAGTACGACAATCGGAGTGGATATGGTTGAAGCAACGGCGAATGAACTCAGTGGCGGCGTCCAGGAATGGCGAGCTGAATCCGGAGGTGCTGCATGAGTAAAATGTTCGATTCGATGCGCCGGGCCGAGGATGAGAGGCGTAAACGTGCCGAGGACTCGAAATCTACCGCCGAGAGCGTCACGCAACAGACGCCGCGTCCATCGGCATCCCGGGAGAATACCCACCGCGTGGCGGAAACAGCCGGATTTTCCGACGAGCTTCTGCGCCAGCTCGGAATTCTTCGTAACTCGATTGAGGTGGAACTGGCCGGCAAAACCAAAAGAGTGATTCTCTTTACTAGTGCGATGGGTGGTGAGGGCACGACGACGATTGCCGCGAATTTCGCCAAGATCCTGGCCATGCAGGGCGACGAGCGGGTTCTTGTGTGCGAGATGAACGCGCGGAGACCAACTTTTTCGGATGTTTTCTCGACAAACGGCGAATCGGGGATCACCGAGTATTTTACCTCGGGCAACGGCCTCGCGGAGCTCGTTCAGAGAACCGAAGAGGACGCCCTTTGTGTTTTACATGTAGGACACCAGGATGCAACCGTCATTCAACTTCACCTGAACAAGGTATTTCCGAGGCTTCTCGCGGAGGCGCTGAAGAATTTTGATACGATAATTGTCGATGCGCCGCCGGTGCTGAGCGCGCCGGAGACACCACCGATGGCGGAGTTTGTCGACGGCGTTGTAATGGTTGTGCATTCGGGAAGGACAAAGAGGGAGGCCGTCGCACGCGCCATCGAGTCAATTAAGAACTTCAATGGAAGAATGTTGGGAGTTGTTCTCAACCGTAAAAGGTATTACATACCTGACTTTATCTATCGGCGTATTTAGCTTGCCGAGTGTGTTCAGCACTTTCGAGCCGATCGACGGTCAGCGACTCCAATGAATTCCAAAGCCAACCAGATTCTCTCCAACTTCGCCCAACAAATCGTTCGGACGATTCTCGACATTCTTGGAAAAGACAATATCGACTCGATATTCATGGCGGGCAGTGTGCCTCGTAATCGGGTCGCGTCCAGTCTGCAATCTGACACCCTTGAGATCTACTCCGATCTCGATATCTACGTCATCATCAAAGACAGCATCGGCCTCGAAAACGCGCGGGGACGAGTTCGGAATGCCTTAGCAGAGATTGCTCGAACGGGGGAGAGGTTCAGGATTTTTCCTGAGCCTGATATTGGTGTGTTTTCAATAGAAGATTTCCTCGCGCAGAAATCGCGACCGGGGACGGTGGAAATATTCCCCAGGTATACGTTGCTCTTCGGAAACGAGGAAACTCCCAAAAAGGCTGAGATATTCGAGGTTGCGCGAATCGACCCGACGGAAGCGATGTACATCCTTGAAAACAGGCTCTCCGAAATTCGCGACCTGGCCTCGCAGCTCGAATTGAGTGGTTCAGCCGAGATCGAACGCTATCTTCGCTATACACGGTTGAAAGCATGTGTAGACGTGGCTACGGCGATTCTCATCACGCTCGGCAGGTATTCGACCGAATGGTCGGATCGGATTTCCGATTTCCGTGCAATCCTGACGGGATCCGAAAAAGATGTTTTTTGTCCGACCGGAACCGACGCGTGTTTCGACGAGTGTGTGGCGTCGCTCGAGGCGCTTTACTCGGGCACGGAAGAGCCCGGGGCAGGACCGCCGGAAGCGTGCGATGAAGCAGAGTCGATTCTTCTCGAAGTATGGCGGATGATCGCCGGTAGACTCGGTGCGGGTGACACGAGCAGCTGGGCGAATCTCATAGCCTGGCGTTGCCGGAAGGGTCGCTGGAAGAGCAACCTTCGGGAAGTTCTTGCCCTCGCCAAGAGAATGTCGGTTTCCCGGATCCGGTTGATCAATCGCGCGGACAGGCTGTCGAGGTACTCGCCGGTTGAGTCGCTTCGACTCTGGGGCGCCGTCGAAGTTCTGCTCGAGCACGATGGAGAAAATTTTGCCGGGGCCAACGTTCGGGTAAAGAAACTCGAAAGCGGTTATTTGAGCTGTTTGAACGAATTGACGAGATCTTTCGGGTACACCGAAGGGGCGCTTTCCGAACGAAGCCGAAAGATGTTCAAGGAGACCACATGACGCCGTCTCCGGGAGCCCCGCTCACCGTCATAGTACTCGTTGATGCGTTGGGTTGGGAGATCGTCCGCGGGACGGGGTTTTGCAAAAATCTTCTCCCGTCGAGCGGACCGCTAGACACCGTCCTCGGGTATAGCTCCGCGGCGATCCCGTCGCTTCTTAGCGGCACACCACCGTCTGCTCATGGATCCTGGGCGATGTACCGCTACGCTCCGGATCGTTCTCCTTTCAAGCTGCTTCGATATCTCCCGAGACTTCCGCATGCGCTGGAGTGGCGAATGCGCGTTGTTACAAAATGGTTTCTTGAAAAACGAAAAACGATAAGAGGGTACTACGACCTCTACGAAATTCCATTAAACGTGCTTGGTTATTTCGATGTGGCGCAGCGTGGAGACCCATATACGGCCGGCGGCCTGAAGAAGGAGTCGTTCTTCGACCGTTTGGAGAGCGAAGATGTCGGGTATCGTGTATGGACCTACAAGACTCCTGAAAAAGAGAATTTCGAAGCGCTTTTGCGGGCCGTCGACTCGGATGAATCCGTGTTGTTTCTTTACACCGCCGAACTTGACGCCCTGATGCACCGCGTGGGCATCGGTCACGACGAAGTGATTGACAAGTTAAGACTATACGAGGATTACATAGGCAAAATCATCGCTGCGGCCGAGGACGCCGGGAGGGAAGCGAGTCTTTTCCTTTTTAGCGACCACGGGATGACCGATGTGGATACGGTAGTTGACCTGAAAAGCGCAATAGAGGGTTGGGGCTTCCGGTTGGGACGGGATTTTCTGTCGTTTTACGATTCGACCATGGCGCGTTTCTGGTGCAAACCCGGTATTAAAGACGATCTTATCGAAAAACTGAACTCGACTCGTTGGGGGCGGGTGATCCCGGACGCCGAACTCGAATCGCTCGGTTGCGGGTTTGATGACGACGCCTACGGCGAGGTGATTTTTCTGGTGGATCCGGGCAAGCTGATCGTTCCGAGCTACATGGGGCAGGAGCCCGTTGCGGCAATGCACGGTTATCATCCCGGAGATCCCTATTCGCTGGGATGCTTTCTCACGAATAACAACAAGTGTCCACGTCCCGGGTCAATACTTGATCTCAAGGAACTGCTGGCGCGCCAGGTGCGGGAGGGGTTTTGATGGGTGAGGCGAAGCACCAGGTCGGTCAGGCGATGTTTTGGAGTGTGGGCGCGCGCATCGCGCGTTTTGTGCTTGGTTTCGTGAGCAGTGTGATTGTTGTCAGATCGCTCGGCAAGGACGACTATGGGGTGCTGAGCCTGCTTCGGGTGACGCTGGTTTTTGTAAGTATCATTGCGGGGATGGGTTTGATCCAGGCCGTTCTCAAGTTCATACCGGTGTTCAAAGTGGCCGGGGACGGCAAGGGCGCGAGAATACTCGTTCGAAGAATAATCGCGGTTCAGACCCTGGCGTGGGTCGTTCTTGTCGGTTTGTGCTATCTTCTCTCGGGCTGGTTCGAGTCGTTCTTCGGGTTCGAAGGAATCGGCAGAATACTCTGGATATCGGTCGGCCTTCTCGTCTTCGAGATGGTGTGGAAACTATTCTCGCAAATCCTCAACGCGTATTACGACACAAAACGCCTGAGTGCGGCGAACGTTGTTGCCCACTCCGTCTTTATCGGATTTCTCCTTATTCTGCTTCCCATGGGCTACGGGGTTCTGGGCGTGTTCGCAGCGACCGCGGCGGGAAACCTCGCGGGTACTCTGGTCGTGGCGCGAAAGGTGTGGGGGGTTCTCCATATCGAAAGACCCCAGGGAGAGTCGGCCCGTGTCGACCGGATGCGGGTGCTGAAATTCTCTTTGCCTTTCACTTTGATCGGAATCCTCAACGTAATCGTGTGGAGACAGTCGGAAACGCTCTTCCTTGCCCATTTCAGAACAGCAGCCGAAGTGGGGTTTTTCGATCTCGCATACAGGATGCCGCAGACGGTTCTGGAGTTCATACCGTTGACGGTGTGGCCGATAATAATGGCGGGAGTTTCGGAGGTTTACGCAAGGGATGCCTCGAACCTGAATAAAGCGATTGACCGTTATTACCGGATGCTGTTTCTCCTTTCGGCCCCTATATGTGTGATTGGAATCGTCCTCAGTGGCAGGATTGTTCCAATTCTGTACGGCGAGGCCATGGCGCCGGCGGCGCTTCCCACACAGTTATTCTTTGCAATATTTCCGATATCGTTTCTTGGGACTCCGCTGAGTATGGCGCTTTATGTTATAGAGAAAAGCCACGTAAATCTGGTAGTATATATAGTGCTCGCGGTCATCAACGTCGGGCTTGACCTGTTGTTGATACCGCGGTTTGGAATCATGGGCGCCATCATACCTGTTGCCCTGGTGATTTCCCTGTCGCCGCTATTGTATCGTGTCGTGCTATCCAGGTATGTGAAGGGCACACGAATCCCGTTTGGTTATATCGGAAAGTGTTTTCTTGCGTCCAGCCCGGTTTTGCTTCTGCTGCCGTTCACCGGGCTGATAAAGGGCGGCCTCGAGCTGACGATTGCTCTTGCACTGTGTGCGTTTGTTATCATATTGTCAGTCAAGAAGTTGCGGCTGATAGGGCCGCAGGAACTCGATCTGATTGGTCCAGTCCCGGTACCGGCGGTCAGGAAATTTCTCGATTTCATGAGCAGATAACGCCGGTTTGCGCTAACGGAGGTAATCGATGTACAGAGATTTGACGATAAGCGTGGTAATTCCATGCTACAACGAAGAAGAAGGCATCCAGCACGTCATCCGTTCATTGCCTCCAAGCGTCGACGAAGTGGTGGTCGTTGACAATAACAGCACCGACCGAACGGCGGAGGTATCCGCCGCGCTCGGCGCGAAAATAGTGTTCGAAAAACGCAAGGGCTACGGGGCTGCTTACAAGGCGGGCTTGCCGGCTGCGACAAAAGACATCACGGTCACCATGGATGGCGACGGCACGTATCCATCCGAGCAGATCGAGGAAGTTATCGACTATCTCGTCGACAATGATCTCGACTTTATATCGGCGGCACGGTTTCCCATGCAGAACCCCGAGGCCATGACGGGCACGAACAAGATGGGAAACATGATTTTGACCATCGCCATGCTCATACTCTACGGCAAAAATATCAAAGACTCGCAGTCCGGAATGTGGATATACCGCACGAAGGTTTTGCCGTTCATGAACCTCACGAGCGATGGTATGCCGTTGTCCGAAGAAATCAAAATCGAAGCGATACGCTCGAAAGACATTCGCTTCAGCGAATATCATGTCAAATATCATCCGCGAATTGGTGAAGTGAAGCTGGAAAAGTGGCGTGACGGTTTTAAGAACCTTGTTTTCCTGGTAAAGAAGAGATTCCAATAGGGAAGCGGTCCCGCATACTATCGCTACCGGTCCTCGGTCTCATTCTCGTCGGGCTCGTATCATCGGGCCTCATCGGCGTGTTCCCAGCGTTTATCCGTTTTTTGCTTGTCATGGGGCTGTTTTCCCTTGTGCCCGGAGAGTTGCTCCTCCGTCGTTTCTTTTCGGGGAAGTTCACGACACCCGAAACCCGCATTCCCACGGCATTTCTGGCGGGTCTGAGTGTTTTTGTTGTGTTGTCGTGGGTGTGCTGGCTTGCCGCTTTGTCTTTTCGAACATACGTCGTCGTCTTGGAAATTGCGGCCGCTTTGATTTTCCTTATCGATGCGGGTACGATTGTCAGAATGAAGGAAGAAGAGCCACGGCCCCGATCGACAGACGCCTGGTACAAGACCCCAAGAAATGTTATTTACGCCGGCCTCGCCCTGGGGCTGGCGTTGTTTTTTGTCCTGGCGCCGCCGGCGTTGGATTACCGGGGGGACGGTTTTGTCCATCTCGGGTATTTGCGCAGTATCGCCGCGGACAACTCGATGACGCCGGCTGAAGTTCTCGCCCCGGTCGTATTTGCCGACGGCGAAGTTCCTCAAAGCGATCCGAGGTCCGGTGCGTTTCACCCGCTCCTGGCGGGGATCGCGTCGCTCTCATCGCTTGACCCTTTGACATTGTGGAACTGGCTCCCCGTTGTGTTGGCGCCCGTGGCCTTTCTCGGGTTCGCCGGATTCGCGGCGGCGCTGCTTCCCGCGCCCGGTTTTGTCGCATTCGCTCTTGTGTTGTTCCTCATGTTCCAGGGCGGGATCGGCCGTCAGTTCTTCGGCTCGGTCGGATACGGACAGCATCTGTCGCTCGTGTTCTATTGGGTTCTCCTGGTGTTGAGTTTGCGCTTTGCCAAGTGGCGTGACGGCAGGACGCTCGCCGTTATCGGGCTTGTTACATTGGGGGGCGGCCTTGTCCACATCGATGTTGTAATCCATGTCGGTTTTATGTTTGTGGGTTTGCTCGTCGGCGCCCGCGTGTTTGGATTTACTCGGGGCGGGATTATCCGTCTCGGGGCCGTTATCGGGGTTCTTTCGGGGATCGTCCTCGCGTGGAAGTATTTTGGATTTTACGGCGGCGGCAACATAATTCACACGCATCCACACGGATTACTCTATTTTTTCCGGATTGGAGATCAGTTTTTTATTCCAAACCCCGGGGAAATCATCCGTAAGAACGGGCTTTTATTTTTTGTGGGGCTGTTTTTTGTTTTGTTTTTACCGTTCATTCGAAAGCACAAACGTTACGGCTGGATGAGTTTTGCGCTTAGTATTCCGATAGTGGTGACGGCGCTCAATCCGTTCGTGGCGCCGTTGTTTTACTCAAAAGCGAACTACCTGGTCCACCGTTTTCTCCTGGGAATTCCCGCGCTGGTAATACTCGCGTTGGTGGTCGGTTCGGTTGTGTCCTGGGGACGCCGCGGAGGTCTGTTGAAAAGAGCCGCCGCCATCGGATGCCTTCTGGTCCTTGTGAGGCCGTTTGTGTTGAGCGGGAATGCGTTTCTCGATGATATCAAATCTGTGCGGCCGGGGAGGGCGCGTGCGCCGGTGAACGAGGAACTCCTGGGGGCGATCGAGTTTATCAATGAAAAGATTCCAAAAAAGAGCGTGGTATTAACGGACGCGGTAACAGGGTACGCGTTGAGCGCATTCAGTGATGCGCGCGTTGTTGCCGTTTTGGGGCAGCACGGCAACCCGAACGACCGTTACGCGGTCGAACGACTCAATGCGATTCATAGCGCGCTCTCACCCTACACGACGCAGATCGAAGCCATCAACGATATCAAAAGATTCGGTGTCGAGTATGTGCTCGTAAACGGATCGTTCTCACGACCCTATCATGATTTTCTCGCCGACTGGGATCCGGCTTTCAAAACAGTTCTCGACAAAAAATTTGGCGGCTTCAAAGAGGTGTTCAAACGTGTGTATCACACCGATCAGGTGGCTTTGTACGAAGTGATCGGGTTTGAGTTCGTCAGGGTAAGCTGGCATCCCCTCGATCCGTTTGAGACGGCCCCGGAGGAGAGGATGGATCGGTGCTCGACGTCAACGGTGGGATCTGAGCCCAAAGTGACCGGGATACGTTTTGACCCGAAGAGCGGTCTTCCGGGAGAGAAAATGCGGGTAACTCTGTCATACCGCGGGGCGGAGGAGATCCGGCAGAAACTGCCAATGACGCTTCGATTGCGTTTTGAAGACAGTGAATATTTTGAATCGTCGGCAAAGTATCCCGGCGATAAGTACGTTCGCAGGTACCGGGAGAGAAGAGAAGCCGCATTCAGGAGGTTTCGCATAGATCATCGTCCGTTTGGCGGATACTACCGGCCGGCAGAGTGGCCGGTGTCGCGCGATTGTTTTGAAGTATTCGATATCCGATTGCCCACCGACCTTAACGAGACGGACTACGAGGTTCAGCTGCAGCTGGTCGAAGAGCCGCTGCTCCCGAATTACTCGATTCGCGATTTTCTTTTTAATGACGATTCGCGTGTCGGCAAAGCCTGTACAGAGATCGAAATCAAAAAGTATCTTGTGAGATAGGGAGTACGGGCGCTCCCGTCGCGCCCTTGAAGAGGTCACATTGTCGAAGAAATCACAGAGAGTCCGTGTTTGTTTCGTTGTCGACTCGGCATATGCGGGTGGTGCCGAGCGTTATGTGAAGCTTCTTGCGCTCGGCCTCGATCGGGACGTCTTCGACCCGGTGGTTTTGGCGAAGGTGGGGGAGGGGCTCGACGAATGGTGCGTCAGTCTCGACGGGGCGGGAGTGGCCGTACGAAGGGCGCCCATGAACATGCCATTTTCTCCCTTGGATGCGGTGCCCGTTTTTAAGGCCCTTTCCGATATCGATCCGCATGTTGTCCACGTCAATGTGCCGGGTCCCTACGATGGCCAGATGGGGCTCATAGCGCCGCTGGCGCGTCTTGCGGGGACAAGAACCGTTATCGTGACCGAGCATCTTCCCAGGGTGGAACGGCTGTGGAAACGGGCGATCGTCAAGGATTTCTCGTATCAATGGGTCGACAAAGTACTCACCATATGCACGTCGAATGTTGAACAGCTTATCGCGCGCCAGGGGGTGCGGCCGGACAAGATCGAAGTGATTTACAACGGTGTGGCGAAGAGTATGGGCGACAACCGCTCCCAACTCCGTCTTGCAGGGAGACGCCGACTGGAACTGCACGACGGCGTTGTGGGAATCGTTTATGTGGGGAGTCTCATCGCGAGGAAAGGGCTGGATGACCTTCTCGCAGCCGTGGAGGGGATCGAAGCGGAAAGATGGCGGCTTTTTGTCGTTGGAAGCGGGGAACGCGAAGCGGATTACAAACGGGTGACGAAGGAAAAAGGGATGGAAGCGCGAGTTCGATTTCTCGGATCGGTTGACGAGAAGACAATCGAAGAGATTCTTTGCGCGATGGACGTTCTCGTTCTCCCGTCCTTTATGGAAGGAATGCCGTATGTTATCCTCGAAGCGATGGCGTGTTCGCTTCCCGTGGTATCGACTCTGATCGATGGAATCCCCGAAGCGGCGCCTGACAACGAGGTGGGCCTTCTCGTGGAGCCGGGCGATGTGGCGGCGCTGCGCGGAGCCATCGCACGGCTTGTGAGCGAGGAGAGTCTCCGGTTCGATTTGGGTGCGAATGCCCGGCGACGATTCGAGAAATGTTTTACGCTTGAAAATCACATCGAACGGATGGAAGAACTTTATCTCGGCGCGGCCGGGGGAGATTTGCGAACACGGAGGACACCAGGGTGACCGAAGCCGCGCGGCCAAAAATACTTCTAATCAAGCCGATCCTTCCGTACCCGCCGAACCAGGGAACACGGGTTGCCTCGTTTGCATTGATCCAGGCTCTGCAGTCGGATTTTGACGTCACGGTTCTTGCGAGAATCACGTCGCGCGACGAAGAAAACGCAGCGAAGGAACTCGATAAATGGTGTTACAGAGTCGTGACGGTGTTGGCGCCGAACCGGCGCTCGCTCGTCCATCGCTTGGGATTCAAAATTTTCTATTACATCAAATCCCTTCTCACCCGGCGCTCGCTCAAAAGTCTATACGATTGCCCGGGCGCGTTCATTGCCGAGGCGCGGCGTCTTTCGAGGGATCACTATGATCTCGTGATAGTCGAATATTGGCAGTTGGCGAGGATGATGTCGGTCTTTCCACTCGAACGATGCGTTCTCCTGACGCATGATATCGATATGTTCGTCAATCGCCAGGTGGCTCTCCTCGAAAGAAATCTCCCGCAGAAAATAAGTGCGGTCAGACGGTGGCTGCTCGAGCAGAAGGAAGAGATTGCCGCGTACCGGGGGAGCAAACATGTGTGGGCGCTCACGGAGAGGGACAAGGCGGCGGTCACGACGCTTTGCGGTGACAGTTGCACCGTGAACGTGATGCCCTTCGGGGTTGACGTCGATGCATTCGCCCCATCGGGAATGGGGCGAGCGGGAGGGGAGGTGCTGTTCCTGGGTCACCTGGGAGCGTCCTTCAATCGCGACGCGCTGACTTTTTTCGCTCGTGAAATATATCCCAAGCTCGACGGCACGGAGGGAATGTCTATCAGCATTGTAGGAGGGCACCTACCCAGATCCCTTGAGTCGTTCGGTCTGAAGGGTGATGTCGAAGTGATTGGACCGGTGGCGGATGTCCGTCCGTATCTTCATCGGGCAACGTGTCTTGTTGTGCCGCTTCGTTTTGGGGGTGGTCTCCGGATCCGTATCCTCGAAGCGATGGCGGCGGGCATTCCCATTATCTGCACGTCGGTCGCGATTGCCGGAATGCCGTTTGAACCGGAAAAAGATTATCTTCTTGCCGACAGTCCTACGGATTTTGCCGCTGCGATCCAACGGTTGATTGCCGATCCGGATTTGCGGGAGACGCTCTCATCTTCCGCGGCGAGAAAGGTTGGGGAATTATACGCAACGGAAGCTCAGCGTACCCGTTTGGTCGAACTTGTTAGTTCGATGATCGATGTCAAGAATCCCCGTATTTAACGGCCTCCCGATAGCCCAAAAGCGAAAATACTACTGGAAATACGTCGGTTGGTATGCTACAATAGGTGCCTCGAGTCAGGGGGAGTTTTCCTCGAGTCTTGGCACCGATAGGGCAAAACAGCATGTATGGGAAAAGTCCAAAGAGCACCTTTTTTTGCTTTGCTTTCCCAACTAGAACCGATTTGAACAAAGATCTTCCGGACAACGGAAGTATCGGTCGAGGTTTCTGGTGCGGTCAAAGCATGACCATATTGACCGGTGTTTCATCGACCAACCCACACTGGTTCAAGGGCCGAGTGGGCGCTGCAATTGTTCATTTCGGATCGAGGTCATAAGGTTGCTTAACCCCACTTGTGAAGGACAGCAGCAGTGAGAAAAAACATCGCAGCGCTCGGGTACATCGATGAGAAGGTAATGCCTGCTTGTATCTCCGAAACGACCGCGGATGTGTTCGATCAAGGTTTGGCCGAGCGATCCAATCTTGAGTTATTTATCAAAAGAAGCATCGACATCGGTGCTTCTCTTTTAGTTCTAGTCTTTGGTCTTCCGTTTTATCTTCTGTTGGCGTTATTTATCAAGCTTACATCCGAAGGCCCGGTTCTTTATGTGCAGGAGCGGGTCGGTCTGAACGGCAAGAAATTCCGCATGCTTAAGTTCAGGACCATGACAAACGGCAACAACGATCAAACCCACAGAAATTTCGCAAAAGATTTTATTAACGGGCAATCGAGCGATGCGAACGGAAAAGACAGCGGTGTTTTCAAAATCGTCGACGATCCCCGGGTTACCTCTATTGGAAAATTCCTGAGAAAAACCAGCCTCGATGAACTTCCCCAATTTTTGAATGTCCTCAAGGGAGAGATGACCCTTGTGGGCCCACGTCCCCCGCTCACCTATGAACTGGACCACTACCAGGAGTGGCACAAACTGCGTCTGTCGGTCAAACCGGGTCTGACCGGTTTGTGGCAGGTCAGCGGCCGCAGCACGGTTGCATTCGATGAAATGGTGGCTCTCGACCTCCATTACATCGAAAACTGGTCGCTTCTTCTGGATGTCAAAATTATACTTCGAACGGTGCCGGTTATGCTGTACGGTACTGGAGGTCTTTAGCTCAAGCTCGTGGTACACTAGCCCACGGTGATTTGAGAGCTAACAGGATACGGATACGTACATATAGGAGGAGTCGTGCTAAAAGTTGGTGTTGTTGGTTGTGGATACTGGGGCCCCAATCTTCTTAGAAATTTTTCCCAGCTGAGCGATTCAGAAGTGGTGCGATGCGCGGATCTTAGTGAGGACAGGCTTTCTCACATGAAGACGCTGTATCCCCAGGTTCAGGCCACAAGCGATTACCTCGAGCTCGTCGGTGCGGATGACATCGATGCCGTTGTCATCGCGACACCACCCCGCACCCATGTCGAGATTGCCATGAAGGCACTCGAAGCGGGTAAACACGTATTCGTAGAGAAACCACTTGCCACCTCCGTTGCCGATAGCGAAATGCTCGTGAACACGGCCAAAGCAAATAATCTGGTTCTCATGGTGGGACACACTTTTGTGTTTACCGCTGCGGTCAACAAGATCAAGGAGCTTGTCAAGTCCGGCGAGCTCGGCGATATCCTCTACGTCAACACCACGAGGGTCAATCTCGGACTATTTCAGGAAGACATCAATGTCGTCTGGGATCTTGCTCCTCACGATATTTCGATTCTGAATTACGTGCTCGACAGCATGCCCGAGAGTGTTGCCGCGCACGGACACGCTTACATCCGTCAGAATGTTGAGGATGTCGCATTTCTTAACTTCGAGTACCCCGGCTCGATTATGGCGCACGTTCATGTGAGTTGGCTCAACCCCAATAAGATCCGCAAGACGACCGTCGTGGGCAGCAAGAAAATGCTTGTTTACGACGATATCAGCTCGCTCGAGAAAATACGTATATATGACAAGGGCGTCGATGTTCCCGCGCATTATGATACGTTCGGCGAGTTCCAGCTTTCTTATCGGTTTGGCGATATCTTTATCCCCAAGCTTGATGACAGCGAACCGCTCAAGATCGCCTGCCAACACTTCATAGACTGCATCAAAAGCGGCGACACACCGAGAAGCTCCGGCGAACACGGTCTCGATGTGGTACGGGTTATTGAAGCGGCAAACCGATCGCTCTCGAATTCGGGAACCATGGTCTCGCCTTAGACCTGGCTCAAAGAGATAGAGGTATTCTTTGCAGAACATCGGTGAAGTGGTATTGGGTAACCACGCCCGGGTCGATGAGGGCGTGTTGCTTGCCTACCTGTCTCCGCGGAAGGGAATCAGTTCCATCCTCAGGATCGGATCCGATTCCTCGATCCGTTCGGGGTCGGTCATCTATGCCGGAACGACAATCGGTGACCATCTCGAAACCGGTCACAACGTCGTGATCCGGGAAGAAAATGAGATCGGCGACCATTTCAACATCTGGAACAACACGGTCATCGATTACGGCTGCACGATCGGAATGAACGTCAAGATCCACTGCAACTGCTACATTGCTCAATTCACCACGATCGAAGACGATGTGTTTCTCGCTCCGGGTGTGACGATTGCCAACGATATCCACCCCGGATGTCCGGATTCCCGAGAGTGCATGCGGGGTCCGATTCTGAAGCGCGGTGTCCAGATCGGCGTCAACGCGACGATTTTGCCGTATATCACGATTGGTGAGCGGTCACTCATCGGGAGCGGCGCCGTGGTCACAAAAGACATCCCTCCCGAGGTGGTCGTCTACGGGAACCCGGCGCGTGTCCAGGGGTCGATCCACGATCTAAATTGTGTAACCAAAATCCGCGATTGCGGTCCGTACGTCTGATATCATTCATATCCATCCGTGAGTAAAATCAAGATCGCGTTTATCGCTTCCACGCTTGAGGTCGGGGGAGCGGAAAACGTTTTATATAATTTGATCACAAGGCTTCCGGCTGACAGCTACGATTCGGAGCTTTGCTTTCTCAAAGACCCGGGCACGGTAGGGAACCGCATCGTGGGAGAGGGCGTGCGTTACCACCACGGTCTCCAGCGGCACCGTACCGATCCGTTGGTTCTCGCGCGGCTCGTGCCGATTCTGCGATCATTTTCACCGGACATATTCTTCTCGATAGATCACCACAACGCGATGTTCTGGGGGCGTATTGCGTCAGTTCTGGCGCGGGTGCCGGTTCGCGTCGTGGCGTCCCATTCGACGGGGAGAATGGAGACGACGAGGAGCTTCACGGTGTGGGATCGCCTTCTTATGCGGCAAACCACGGTGGTCGTTGCGTTGAGCGAGGCCCACGCTTCGTATCTTCACGATGTTGAAGAGGTTGAAAGGGAGAAGATCGTTATCATCGAGAATGGGATCGATACCGAACGCTTCGGCTCCGTCGATCCGACCCGCGTCGCGGCGCTTCGCACGGAACTGGGTTTGAGGGAAGATGACAAAGTGGTCGCGATGGTGGCGGTTCTCAGGCCGGAAAAGGCGCACTCGGCGCTTTTGGCCGCGGCGAAATCGATCAACGACACAAGACCCGATTTGGGAGTGAAGTTTCTCGCCGTGGGAGACGGACCGGAACGAGCGCGACTCGAGACTGAAAGGGCGCGCCTGGGCCTGGAGGAAAGCGTCAGTTTTCTCGGTATACGCGATGACATCCCCGACATTCTCCATATGGCGGACGCGGTCGTGCTCCCGTCACACCCGGCCGTGGAAACGCTTCCGCTCGCCGTTCTCGAGGCGATGGCGGCCGGCGCGCCGGTCGTGGCGAGCGCGGTCGGATCGGTAGGGGATATTATAGAAGACGGGTGGAATGGCAAGCTCATTGCTCCAGCCGATGCAGTTGGACTTTCAGAGGCTTTATGTCATATATTTGACAAACCACAAGAAACGAAACAAATTATCGAGCGGGCCCGCGAGACGGTCCAGGAACGGTACACCGTCGAAAAGATGGTAGCGAAATTTGACGCGTTGTTTCAACGCCTTGTAATATAAGGAATTACAGTTATGGGTCAGCCCGCATACCCCACCGACGCAATTATTGCCGTCACCTATCGGTGTGATGCACGATGCCAGATGTGCAACATCTGGAAGATCGATCCGCAGGAATTCTTGACCGTGGACGACTACGCCAAGGTCCCTTCGACGCTGCGGGATATCAATATTTCGGGCGGCGAAGCCTTTATGCGCAAAGATCTCGTCGATATCGTGAAAACGGTCCATAACAAGTGCGGCGGCCCCAGGATAGTCGTGTCGACCAATGGATTTCGTGAGGATCAAATCATCACCAAGATGGAGGATCTCCGGAAGCACATCCCCAATATCGGTATCGGGGTCTCTCTCGACGGAATTGGCGAGATTCATAACAAGATTCGCGGGATACCCAGGGCGTACGACAAATCGCTCGGCACGCTGAAGGCTCTCAAGGAACGCGAATTCAAGAACGTCCGTATCGGGTTTACCGCGATGAACGACAATGTCGGCGAGATGGAAAAAGTGTACGACCTTGCCGAGTCCCTTGGGTTCCAGTTTACGACCGCCGTCGCGCAGAACTCCGACATTTATTTCAGCACGCAGGAAAACCAGGGTGTGCAAAATGGCGAACTGGCCGACGCCCTCGGGTATGTTATAAAGAAGGAACTTCTAAGCTATCATCCAAAACGCTGGATGCGGGCTTACTTCGAGCAGGGTTCGCTCGTCTTCAACGAAGAGGGGCGCCGGATTCTCAAATGCAGCGCGGGGCTTGATTTCTTTTACCTTGCACCGGAAGGGATCGTATACCCGTGTCTCACCGTGCCCTCGGCGATGGGTGATCTCAAGGGACACACCTTCGAAGAGGTTTGGGAAAGCGATGCCGCTGACAAAGTCAGAAAAGAAATCGACGGATGCGAAAAATGCTGGATGATCTGTACGGCAAGATCGGCGCTCAAGCGCAACATGCCGCAGGCTCTCTCGTGGATCGCCGTCGAAAAGGCAAAACGTCACCTGGGTAACTAGTCATTATATGTATTGTGCTGCGGGATGCATGTTTTACAGATAAACAAGTTCTATTACGAGAAGGGGGGGACCGAAAGGTATTTGTTCTCGTTGTCGCAATCCCTCGAGAAACGCGGCCATAATGTGAGTCATTTCTCGATGCGCCATCCGCAAAACCTTGAATCCCCGTTCTCTGATTATTTCGTCGGCGAAAAGGACTACGCCGCTCGTGACGCCAAATCTTACGATGTCACAGCCGGCGTTTCGTTTATCAGGTCGAAGGAAGCGGCACGCAATATTGAGCGTCTCATCGCCGCGGTGAAGCCCGATATCGCCCACCTCCACAATATCTACCATCAGATAACCCCATCGATCATTCCGGTTCTAACTCGGGCCGGCGTGCCTGTTGTCATGACGCTTCATGATTACAAGCTGGTGTGCCCGAACTACTCGCTTTTTGACGGGAAAGCGTATTGTTACAAGTGCCGCGGCGGCCATTTTTTGAAAGCAGCAACCACGCGGTGCCACGATGGATCGTTTGCGCGGAGCGCGCTCCTTTCGCTTGAGGCGTACTATCAGAAATGGACACACGTGTACGACGACATCCGTTTCTTTTTTGCGCCGAGCCGGTTTATGCGCGATACGTTTGTCGAAGCGGGTTACTCGGATGACAGGGTAGTGTATGTTCCGCCCTACGTGCCGGCTGAGACGAGTGATGGAGCCGCGGCGAGCGGTGGGCTTGATGATCTCCCTGAGAAATACATTCTGTATTTTGGAAGACTCAGCGCTGAAAAAGGTCTGCCGACGTTGTTCGACGCGGTGTGTCGAATCCCCGATGTCGCGATGGTTGTCTGCGGAGATGGGCCTCTGGGATCGGCGCTTCGTGAGCGCGTTACATCATCGGGTATAAGAAATGTCGTTTTTACCGGGCATCTGCGAAAACCCGAACTCGATATGGTGATACGGCGGGCAACGGCGGTTGTGCTCCCGACCGAGAGTCCCGAGAACGCGCCTTTCACAGTTCTCGAGGCAATGGATCTCGGTGTTCCCATTGTTGTCTCGAACATGGGTGGTCTGCCGGAACTGGCCGAACTCTGTGGCGGAATCGTTTTTCCAGTGGGGGACGCGTGCGCGCTTGCCACGGCGATTCGAACCTTGTGGACGGATGGAACACGCGCGGCGGAGATCGGTCATAGGGGGCGCAAGGCGATCTCCGATAAGCTGACCGAAGCGCGTCATCTCGACACGATCGAATCGCTTTACGAGCGTGCGATTGGGTCCGCAGGGAGAGGTGTAGTAGTATGCGCCGGCTCTTGCGAATTGCCATGATCGGTCAGAAAGGGATACCCGCCCGGTTCGGCGGAATCGAAACGCATGTCGATCAGATTTCCACACGTCTTGCCGCGCGGGGTCACGAAGTATCCGTTTTTTGCCGAAATCGTTTTAAACCCGAAGACGCGGCGATTGCAAAAGTCGACGGGTTGAACAAAGGACCCACTGGGTTCACATACAAGGGTGTCCGGCTCGTTTATCGCCCCAGCGTTCCCACCAAACATCTTGATGCCGCGTCACACACTTTTTTCTGCGCGCTCGAGACGGCGTTTCGGCGATCGTTCGATATTGTTCACTTTCATGGAATCGGCCCGTCGGCGTTTGCGCCCGTGGCTCGTCTTGGTGGTCAAACCGTGGTGTCCACCATCCATGCGCTCGACTGGCGGCAGGTGAAGTGGGGCAAGTGGGCGAAACGCGCCCTGTTGAAAGGCGAGGAAACGGCGATTCGCTCGAGTCGCGGTGTCATTGCGGTTTCGGAAATATTGCGCGACTACATTGGAAGAAAGTATGGGGTGAGTGCGCGCTATATCCCCAACGGCGCGACGATCTTGCCGATCAAACCTCCGAACCGGATCAAACAAATAGGGCTCGAGGGCGGCGACTACATCCTCACCGTTGGAAGGATCATACCCGACAGGGGAGTCCACACTCTGCTCAAGGCGTTTGCGTCGGTCGATACCCCGCTCAAACTGGTGGTGGTCGGGAGCGAGATGCCGCGGACGGATTACTCCCGGCGGCTCGAAGAGATGGCCGACGACCGCGTGATTTTCACCGGCGATCTGTACGGCGAGGTTCTCGAAGAACTGTATTCCAATGCCCATTTATATGTCCTGGCCTCGGAGGTTGAGGGACTTCCCATTACCGTGTGCGAGGCAATGGGGTTTGGCCGATGCGCTCTGCTCAGTGATATTCCGGAGAACTCGGAGGTAGGCGGGGATGTGGCCGTATACTTCAAGACCAATGATGTGAGCGACTTGCGGTTTTTGCTTCAGGAGCTGCTGAAGGATTCGACCGTTGTGGCCGAGCGGGGACGAAGGGGGCGCGAGCGGATTGAGGAACGGTTCAACTGGGACCGCGTGACCGACGAGGTCGAGCAGTACTACCTGGACCTCTTGTAGGGTGATGGGGCGGTCGCGGGGCGTGTCGGGGCGGATGGTGGCTCACCGGAAAAGAGAGATTCCCCTTTCCATTATCAAAAAACCTCTGCTAATCTGGGCACCCGGATGCCGGATTTGTGTATCCGGTTATATACGGCGGTTACATCACAAGGAGTTCCTATGCCGAAGGCAATTTTGGTCCTCATTATAATGGTCATGTTTGTGTCAGGAGTTTTCCTCGGCGGGTGCAACACCGCCACGAAGAAGCCGCCCCCCACCGATCCGAGCGCCGAGCCGTACAAGCTGGAGAGCGAAGGGGACGTGCCGCCGCTCGCGGAAAAGGACGTAAAAAAAGAAGTCGACAACGCGGAGACATTTGAAGAAATGCCGGTGACCGATGACGCCGTTGCCGTCGAGAACGTGGAGACGCCGCCGGTGGAGATGCCGGCGCAGACCACGGAGACAACCCGTAAAACAATGGACGGGTACCGGGTGCAGGTTATGGCTTCGGGGAGCGAAGAAGCGGCGCAGTCGGTCAGGTCGGCCGTTTCCGCGCGGATTGGAACTCCGGCTTATGTCGACCACGTCGATGGTGTCTATAAGGTCCGTGTTGGTGACTGTCCCACGAGAGAGGCTGCTGAAGCGCTTCGTGACCGATGTCGCGAGGCGGGATATGGCGATGCGTGGATTGTGTCGGGCACGATATTGATGCCGGAGAGGACCGACGGCCTGTAGGCGGCTCATCGCCTGGACGGAGTCTGCCGGGTGGCCCGGATCGGGCGTCGATGGCGGCGGCTGTCTTGAGGAATTGCTGTCAATCCTATGTCACAAAGCAAATTGCGGTTGACACAGCTCGTTTTACGCATATACTTTACACCAATAAAGGAGCGGGAATAGCTCAGTGGTAGAGCGCGACCTTGCCAAGGTCGATGTCGCGGGTTCGAATCCCGTTTCCCGCTCCATTTTTATTGCCTGCCTCAAAAATCACCGATCCACAGGAAGGAGCTCTTATGGGCAACGAACCCACCATCTCGGTAAAGGGGGTCGGGAACGTCAGCCTCCCGCCGGATATGACGGTGATCACATTTGAAATGAACTCTTTCAGCCGGGAATACACCGCCGCGGTTGAAGATCTGAACGAGCGCGTCGCCGAACTTCGTGAGAAACTCTCCAGTGTCGACATCGATCGAAAGCAGCTCAAGACAACGCGATTCGATGTGGACGCCGATTATAAATATGTAGAAGACGAGAGGGTGTTCAACGGGTGGATCGCCAAGCACAACCTGCGTCTCGAACTTCCCGTCGATCGCGATAGGTTGAACCAGGCATTCGAAGCGGTGGCGACCGAGTCGATCCAGGCAGAGTTCAACATTCATTTTGAAGTGACGGATAAGGCGGCGGTTCGGGAAGCCGTTCTCGTCGATGCCACTAAAACGGCACAAAAAAATGCGAAAGCCATCGCGTCCGCGGCTGGCTGTCGTTTGGGTAAAGTACTAAAGATGGAATACGGATGGTCCGAGATCCATTTCCGATCGGTGGGTTATTCGATGCCGTCCGAGATGATGTGTGAAGCGAGGATGCCGGATATCGAACCCGAGGATGTCGACGCTCACGACTCGGTGACGGTTGAGTGGGAGCTTATCTGATGAGTGATTCACCGCACGACACCGGTTCGTCCCCCGAAAAAGAAAGCCTCCGCGACTACATGTCGGACGCGTCATCGGACGCGGCCATGCTTTACCTCAAAACGCGAGCACGAAGTACGGCGCGATACCTCCTCGAACAGGGCCTGCAAACGCTGGTGTCGTGGATCCCGGGGCCTCCCGGTCTGCTGATACGGTCGTTCCTTTACCGGCCGCTGTTCGCAAAAGGCTCCGAGAACGCATATGTCGAACCGGGCGTCGAGTTGTTTTATATGGATACCATCCGCATGGGGCGGGGCGTGTATGTCGATCGCCATTGTCGTTTGCACTCGTCCGTTGCGGCGATCGAACTTGGCGCCGGGACGAGGGTCATGCGCGGCGCGTATCTGTGTTCATACGTGTCGAACGCAAAACCCAATGAGGGTATTGTGACCGGAGAGAACTGTTGGATCGGGGTTGATGCGGTGATTAGCGCGGGGCAGGGGGGAATCACCATGGGCGACAATGTTTTGATCGCGGCGCAAGCCGTCATCGTCTGCGGCAACCATGATTTTGAAAAGATCGACACGGATACTTTGGACCAGGCCTATTTCGGCCGTCCGATTCGAATCGGGGACAATGTCTGGATCGGGGCGCATACGGTCATTCTCGGTGGGGTCACGATCGGTGATCATGCGGTGATTGCAGCGGGGGCCGTGGTGAATGCGGACGTGGAACCCTATACCGTTGTGGGCGGCGTCCCCGCCCGTGTGCTTAGGCGGATCGAACCGCCGAGTGCAGAGGGGAAGTGAGCGGCGGGATATTGTCCTGTGGCCCGTAATTTGCACCTCCAAAAACGGTTGTTGATTTTGCGGATTGGAGACGGTAGTATTCGCGTAGAGTCTGACTACATATTGGTTTGGGTTAACGCCCTCTAACCGGTCTCTAAGTTGAGTTGACGCGGTCAGGGCGGTGAAAATTCAAAACCATCCTTCTTGAGGCGGCATAGCCAAGTGGTTTAAGGCGACGGTCTGCAAAACCGTTATTCCCCGGTTCGAATCCGGGTGCCGCCTCCATCTTCTTCTTGGCTAACGGTATAGAATTCGTTATGTTAAACAACATGAAATACAGCCGTCATATGGCGATCTTTGCGGTGATTATCGCGCTCCTGGGGCAGGGACTCTTGCCCGGGGTGATTCTGTGCCGTGGAGAAGAGGGCCACTTCGCCGTCGAGAAGACCTTCGACGAGTGCTGTTCCCCTTCCGTGCAAGCCCATATGCCGTCGTCTCTGTTCTTCGCCGCATCCGATCTGGAATCTGCAGGGCACAGCTCTTGCGGGCCCTGTTCGGACACCCTGGTATCGGCAAATCCGTTCAAAGTACCGTCGCACAAAGATAATTCGGATATGATTCCGGTTCAGCATTCGATCATCCCGGTGAGCGGTACCGCTTCCGGTGCGAAGAAGCTGTTCGTGAGTGCTGTAAATCCCGCTGAACTTGCGATGATCCCCATCAAGTCCACGTTCCTTCTCCTTTAGGCCTTCGCTCATATTGCCAACTAATCCGCGTTTTTAATCTATTTACTGGATTCGATCCTTTTCGCCATAGCTCGTGCGTTAGCGATTGAATACACGCACAGATGCGATGACTTTTCACTTGTGAGGAATTTCTCATGTTCGGACGATATCTGACGACCATGTCCATGACGGCCGTTTTCGTCCTCACCGGATGCGCGTCCCATCGAATCGATACAACTCCGCCGGTGCCGCGACCGCTCGGAAACGAGACCGAAGCATACCTGGCGCCGGCGGATCCAGAACCGCCGGCATCGACACAACCGGAAGTTCGTGAATCGGCTGGGGAGCTTTATTTTCGGGACGCCCTTGCCCTGTCGCTTCTGCAAAATCCCCGGCTGGCGGACGTTTCCTGGAGTATACGCATAAGCGAAGCCCGCGCTCTGCAAGCCGGCCTGCGGCCCAACCCTGAACTCGAAGTTGAGCTTGAGGAGTTCGGCGGCGACGGACCTTTCGCGGGTCTCGACGTGGCTGAAACGACGGTTCGGTTGAGTCAAGTCATCGAACTAGGGGGCAAGCGCGGTGCCCGGAGACAAGTCATGGACGCCGAGACCCAACTCGCCCGTTATGACTACGAAACAGAACGGCTGACGGTTTTGACCGACGCCACACTTAGCTTCATTGACGTTCTCACCGCGCAAAGTCAACTCGAATTGATGGAAGATCTATACCGTCTCTCTGAGGAGATGGCAGGTGTGGTGAAGGAACGGGTCAGAGCGGGCAAGGTGTCGCCTCTCGAAGAAACCAAAGCGGCCATCGAGTTGGCCAACACAAAAATTAAACTGGTAACGGCGAAGAGCAATTTGCGAATAGCGAGAAAGCGATTGGCCGAAACCTGGGGGAGTAACGCGCCGCAGTTTTCGCAAGCGACAGGCACCCTCGACTACGTGGAGCAAGTACCATCTTTCGAATCCCTGGACTCGCTCGTCTATGAGAACCCGGCCGTTGCCCGATGGGCCGGTGAGATGGAACACCGTCTTGCCGGGCTCGCTCTTGAGCGGGCACAACGGGCCGTGAACCTGACGCTCAGCGGAGGCATGAGATGGTTTGGGGAGGGCGATGTTTATGCTTTCACGGTGGGTATAAGTTTGCCGATACCCATATTTGATCGAAATCAGGGAGGCATCCAGGAGGCGCGTTACAAGATCGCGCAAACTGAGCGCCGGTCAAAAGCGGCCCATTTGCGTATAACAACGGCTCTGCGGGAATCATATGAAGCGCTGGTGAGTGCCCGCGCCGAAGCTCTTGCTTTGGAGAACGAAGTCGTCCCCGCAGCCGGGCGGGCGTTCGAAGCGGCACGGAGCGGCTACAGCGAGGGCAAGTTCGGTTACCTGGAAGTCCTGGATTCGCAGCGGACCTTTGCAGAGGCGAATGCGCGTCTCATCGACTCCCTGGCTCGTTTCCACCGTGCTGTGGCGCTCGTTGAGAGTCTCGTCGGAACCGGACTAGATTCATTTTTTGAAGGCGGATCATCCTAGTTGGAGGAGCGGACATGAGACGGATTGTTTCTTTTGGCGGGCGAAGGAGCGTTGCGATCGCGGCGATCCTCGGTAATGGGTATGTGCATTGGTTGCGGGCAGGATAGTTCGCCCAACGCGGAACCGGTGAATGCTCACGCCGAACACGGAGACGCAGAAGAGAATTTCGCATTGTTGTCATTGAACGAGATCGCGGAAGCTCGTTGCGAACATGATATGGCAACCTATATGTGTGACGAATGCCGCTATGAAATAGGCGTCGTCAAGGTGTCGCCGGATCTGATGAAAGACTCAACCGGGATCGCCGGCGGGCTCTTGTCTATCGATACCGTGGACGAGAGACGGGTGACCATTGGTCTTGATGTCACCGGAGAGATCCAGCTGAACGAGAACCAGGCTGTGCATGTGAGCCCGCGCATTCCCGGCATCATCGAAAAGGTGTATGTCGATATCGGCGCCCGGATAGAACGGGGCGATCTTCTTTTCGAGATCAGCAGCGTTGAGCTCGGGAAAACGCTCGCTGCCTACGAACTCAGCCGTTCGCTGGCTGAACTCTCCCGCACAAATTTCGACAGGGAAAAGCGTCTCAAGGAACAGAATATCTCCTCGGAGCAGGATTTGATAGAGGCTCAGATCGCTTTTGAGAAATACAACGCAGAGATGACGGGGGCCTCGGATGCGCTCCGTGTCTTCGGACTCACCGATGATGATCTCGTGGCGTTGAGAACGGATAATCGTAACGGCAACACCGGACGGTTGCCGGTCCGGGCGTCCATCGCCGGCACAGTCATTCAAAAACACGCTGTGATGGGGGAGCTGGTCGAGCCGGGCGAGGACGTTCTGCTCGTGGCGGATCTCAGCAGCGTGTGGGCGTGGGTCGATATTTACGAGAAGGATCTGCCCCGGCTTCTGACAGCTGAAAAGGACGGGCCGATTCCGGTCGATGTGCATGTGAGCGCGTTTCCCGATACGCCTTTCGCAGGCGCGATCGACTATATCGGGGCGACCATGGATGAGACAACGCGGACGATCAAGGTGCGTGCGACGGTCCTGAATTCCGACGGACTGTTGCGGCCGGGTATGTTTTGTAAGATTCGTATCGGGCTGCGGGGAGAACAAACGGTACTTGCGGTTCCAGTGGGGGCGCTCCTGTCCGACGAGGGGGATGACTTTGTGTTCATCCACTGGAAAGAAGGATTCTATGTCCGCCGCTCGATTCGTAAGGGCCGTGTGTTTTTTGACATGGTCGAAGTGCTCGAAGGCCTGCGGCCGGGTGATCGAATTGTTACCGAGGGTGCGTTCCTTTTGAAATCGGACGTCCTTCGAGAAAAAATGGGCGCCGGTTGCGCAGACTAGGAGAGGGACATGCTCGACAAACTGATTCAATTTGTCCTTCATCAACGATTGCTGGTGATCATCGCCACCATTGTATTGATGCTCGGCGGTATCCTCGCGTGGAACCTCCTGCCCATCGACGCCTTTCCCGACGTGACCAACGTTCAGGTGATGATCCTGACCGAGGCGCCGGGACTTGCCCCTGTCGATGTAGAGCAGCAAATCACGTTTCCCATCGAACTGGCCATGCAGGGTTTGCCGGATGTATCACTTGTGCGCTCCCTGTCGAAGGCCGCTCTGTCCCAGGTGATCGTTGTCTTTGAGGACCATGTGGATACCTATTTTGCGAGGCAGCTTGTATTCGAACGCCTGCAATCGGCGAAAGAGACGCTCCCGGAATTCGTGGAACCCGAGATGGGGCCCATCAGCACCGGGCTCGGAGAGATCTACCAGTACACGGTGGAGAGCGACACTCGGACACCGATGGAGCTTCGAACAATCCAGGACTGGATAATAGCCCCGCAGCTCAAGTCACTCGCGGGAGTCAACGAGGTCAACAGTTTTGGAGGTCTGGTCAAGCAGTATCAGGTCCTTGTCAATCCCAACCAGCTTTTGAAATACGGGCAGACGCTTGACGGGGTCATGGAGGCGATCAAAAGGAACAACGCCAATGCGGGCGGCAACTTTCTGATCCAGGGATGGGAACAGTCGTATGTTCGAAGCGTGGGACTTATCCAAACCATATCTGACATTGAGAACATCGTACTCGAGGCTTCGGACGGTACACCCATCTATTTGAAAGACGTTGCCACCGTGCAGCCCGGTGCCGAAACGAGACAGGGCGCGGTGTCGCGAGATGCCAAAGGCGAAACCGTCGCTGGAATGGTCATCATGCTAAAGGGCGAGAACTCCAAGATAGTTGTCGACCGCGTGAAGAAGACCGTGCCCAAGATCCAGGCGAGCCTGCCGGATGATGTGCGTATAGATCCATTCTACGATCGCACGTCTCTCATCCAGGCATGCATCCGCACGGTCGGTTTCGCGCTCCTGCAGGGGAGCATATTCGTCGTTATTATTCTGTTTTTGTTTCTTGGTAATTTGCGGGCATCGGTCATCGTGGCACTGTCGCTTCCTCTGACGGCGATGTTCGCGTTCATCATGATGAAATGGCAGGGGGTAACGGCGAACTTGATGAGTCTCGGCGGTTTGGCGATCGCCATTGGTATGATCGTGGATGCGTCTGTTGTTATTGCGGAAAACATCTCGCGGCACCTCTCCGACGCCAAAAACGCGGCTGCTTCCCGTATTGAGATCACGTACCGGGCTGTATGCGAGGTCGCGCGTCCGCTATTGTTCGCTATTGTCATTATCATCGTCGTATTTGTTCCGATTCTTTTGCTCGAGGGTATGGAAGGCAAGATGTTCCGGCCTCTCGCGCTTACGGTGTGTTTCGCCATGATCGGTTCGCTTTTGGTGTCGTTTACGATCGTGCCGGTGTTGTGCTCACTCTTTCTTCGTGAGGGGGTTGTGTCCCGGGAGAACGCGCTGGTCAGAGTGATGAAACAGAGTTATTTGAGGGTCCTTTCGTGGACACTAAAGAGACGCAGACGAACGATCCTCATAGCATTTGGTGTGCTGGCGGTTTCGCTCCTCCTGACGCCGTTAATAGGAACGGAGTTTTTGCCGTCGCTTAACGAGGGTGCCATCGCGGTCAATATTGTCCGACTGCCGTCGGCATCGCTCGAAGGATCTGTTGCCGTGGGTACCGAGATCGAGCGGGTTCTCCTGGAGAGATTTCCCGAGGTCAAAACCGTCGTGACCAAAACCGGTCGCGCGGAAATATCCGAGGATCCGATGGGCCCGGAACAGAGCGACGTATTCATCATGCTCCATCCACAGCGAGAGTGGCGTACCGGCCGAAACAGGGAAGAGCTGGTTGACGGCATTCAAATAGAATTGAGCAAGATCCCCGGGATTCGACTCTCCTTTTCGCAGCCGATCGCGCTCAGGGTCAACGAACTCGTGTCCGGCATCAAGAGCGATGTGGCCATCAAGGTGTTTGGGAGCGATCTGGAGATTCTCAGGGAGAACGCCAACCGGATCGCGTTCGCGATTGGCGGCATTGAGGGTGCAGAGGACGTCAAAGTGGAGCAGGTAGCGGGATTCAGCCAGGTTGAAATCGTCGTTGACCGCACGGCGATCGCCCGGCACAAGATTAATCTTGCCGACATCAACGATATTGTCGAGACCGCCGTGGGTGGCAAAATCGCCTCGACCGTCGTGGAGGGTCAAAAGCGCTTCGCCGTCCTGGTGCGTTTTCCGGAGGAGTACAGGGCCGACATTGAAGCGCTCGAGCGTATCCTCATATCTTCGCCGGAAGGGACAAACGTACCGCTTGGTCAGCTGGCTGCAATCAACCAGATAGAAGCGCCGGCGCAGATTAGCCGCGAGAATGGGATGCGCCGCGTTGTCGTCGAATCGAATATTCGCGGCAGGGACATGGGTAGTTTTGTGACCGAAGTCCAGCAGCGGATAGAGCCGGTGGTGGAAGCGCTTCCCGCCGGCTACTATGTCGAGTACGGGGGACAGTTCGAGAACCAGCAGCGGGCCATGCACAGACTGGGTATCGTTGTACCGATATCGATACTTTTGATTTTCCTGATGCTCTTCTCGACTTTTAACTCGATGCGAAGCGCGCTCCTCGTTCTGGTGAACCTGCCGTTTGCTCTCATCGGCGCTATTCTGGCGATGGTCCTGCTGCGGATGGATCTGAGTGTTCCCGCAACGATCGGATTTATAGCTCTTTTCGGAATCGCCGTCGAGAACGGCACCGTACTCATTACGTTCATCAATCAACTTCGCGCGGACGGTATGGACACCATAGACGCAGTGACGCGCGGTTGCGAGCTGCGCTTCCGGCCGCTGCTTATGACGGCGCTCACGACCCTCCTCGGCCTTCTCCCTCTCATTTATGCTACGGGCAACGGTTCGGAGATCCAGCGCCCGCTGGCCACTGTGGTGTTGGGTGGGCTGGTCACGTCGCTACTGTTGACGCAGATTGTGCTGCCGGTTCTCTATACACTGGTGGAAGATAAGTGGGGGGCGAAATTGCATTAGGTTGTTTGTTGTCGCCGACGGCCGCGAGGGTGCCGGCCACAACCAAAAGAGCGGGCCAGCCCGTTGGCTGGCCCGTCACGATTTTCGGTTCCGTGAGCAATCTTATTGGGAATCCCGATAACGATCTTTCACTCCGCCCCATGTCGAATGTGCGACAGGTGTCAATGGACAGAGTACGGCGTTGATATCTGCTATCATACCCGTAAGAGCTGATTCGAGTGCCGCGCTCGCGGTGGCATTGACCATGTCATAGAAGAAAACGGAGAAGAGCGGCCACACAAGATCCAGACATTCATCGGTTTGCAACCCGTGTTCTTTCTCTGTCAGGATCACTTCGACCGAACCGGGAACGATGCCGGCGTGAAGACACGTGCCCACTCTTTCGAGTGTCAGACTCATAGTGACAGTGCCCTCGGTCAAGAGATAGGCGTCAGCGGCGTGGGTTCCTCCAGGGGTTTCGAGACAGGCGAGGGTCGTTTCTCGAACATATTCGAGATCCAGGAAGAAATCACTGACGGTGACAGCGACCTCCGAACTGGTTGCCTCCGGTGTGGCAGTTGCTCCGACCGTGGCGACGTTCTCGCATCCATATGCATTGAAGGGAAATGTCGGTGTCGGATCCGGCGTTGCCCACTTATTTGATGGATTACAGAAGGCAAATCCTAGAATCGTGACATCGACATGGACCGAGTCGAATGATACGGGCGGAAACGGAGGCTGTACAACGTCCGGCGGTTTGTAGGCAAATCTGAATTGCACCGGTCCGAATTCGGTTCCGATCAGGCCATTGATTATGTCCTCGAACGTATCGGCGATGTCATCGCCAAGATCGGCGTGAACGCCGGTTGGAAGACAGAACAACGATATAGCCCACACACATGTTAGAAATGCGACAAAATGACGAGATCGCGGTCTATGTTGTTTGGGCCATAACCTATCCTTGAAGGCAGAAAACTGACGGTGGGTAATAACGGATTGCGGCGATATCAATCGCTTCATGCGGACGTCCTTCCTTAGTAACAAGTCAAAGATTGTCACTGCTGCAATTGTGTTAGCCTAACACAAACAGAATAGTTCCGGCATTAGCTGTTATTGCGATACGAACCTCCCCACAGAATGACTGGCTTGCGATAGGTATCGAAGACGAAACGCCGGCGCTCGAGGCTTGTGTCCGATTGGTCGGGGCCATAGTAGGTGAATGGATTCCGCCAAGAAATACTTGATTTTGACGGCCGCTCCGATCCTTGATAGAATGCCCTTCAAGTTGAATTCTGCAAAATCGGATGAAGAATACCTCCAGGGTGTTCGATCTCAACGGCACGAAAAAAACAAAACATCATCTGTCCCGGGGGGCCTCTCTATGAACGCTGCCAAATGGAATCGCAAACTCCACCGCTGGGGAGCGATTCTCATCGCACTGCCTCTTGTGATAGTGATCGTCACCGGCGTCATGCTGCAACTCAAGAAGAATTCCGATTGGATTCAACCGCCGTCGCAGCGCGGGTCGACAAAAGAACCCACAATCGGATTCGATGAGATCCTCGCGGCAACGAGGTCGGTCCCAGAAGCGGAAGTCGAGACGTGGAATGATATCGACCGCCTGGACGTACGACCGTGGAAGGGAATGGTCAAAGTCCGCTGTAAAAGCCGTATCGAGGTCCAGGTCGACACCAACACCGGAGAGGTCCTCCAGGTATCCGTCCGGCGTTCCGACCTTATCGAGAGTATCCACGACGGGAGCTTTTTTCATCCGGGGGCGAAGCTTTGGATCTTTCTCCCGTCGGCCCTCGTCCTCACCGGTTTGTGGGGAACAGGGCTCTATCTTTTTGTTCGCCCGTACATCGCGAAAAGAAATAAAAAATTGAGAATATAGTTGAGATGCTCACTTGTTGTTCCGAAACCGCGAAAAGGAGTTCCGATGAATAAGCCGCGGCTTGCCATGGTGCTGTGTTGTGTGTTCGCGTGCGTGGTGATCTTTGGTGGTCTCGCCGAAAACGCAAAAGCCAAGAAAGACGAAGACAAGAAGGACCCGCCGGACGCTGTTGCAAAGGCCGTGGCGGGTTTGTCTTTTCGTGGAATCGGCCCGGCCTTTATGTCGGGACGAATCGGCGACATCGTTGTCGATCCCGAGCGGAAGAGCACATGGTATATCGGGGTCAGCTCCGGCAATGTTTGGAAGACGGTGAATGCGGGAACGACGTGGGACCCGATTTTTGATTCCTACGGGTCCTATTCAATCGGGTGTCTCGCGATCGATCCCGGCAACCGCCATGTCATCTGGGTCGGCACCGGCGAGAACAATAGCCAGCGGAGCGTCGGATATGGCGATGGGGTTTACAAATCCATCGATGGCGGGAAGCACTTCGAGAACGTGGGTTTGAAAAACTCTGAGCACATCGGGAAAATCCTGATCGACCCGCGTGATACGGACGTTGTGTTTGTCGCCGCACAGGGTCCACTGTGGTCGCCGGGGGGCGATAGAGGGCTTTACAAGACCATTGATGGAGGCAAGACGTGGGATCTCGTCCTCGATATCAGCGAAAATACCGGTGTTACCGATGTCCATTTCGACCCGCGTAACCCCGATGTTTTATACGCCGCGTCCTACCAGAGACGCCGTCATGTGTGGGTGCTCTTGAACGGTGGTCCCGAATCGGCGATTTATAAATCAACCGATGGCGGCGAAAACTGGAGGAAGATAAACAAGGGACTTCCCGAAGTAGACATGGGACGGATTGGAATTGCAGTGTCGCCAATCAAACCCGATGTCCTGTATGCAATCGTTGAAGCGGCGCAGGGTAAAGGCGGTTTTTACCGGTCGGAGGACAGGGGAGAGAACTGGGTCCGGCAAAACGACTATATCTCGGGCAGTCCCCAGTACTATCAGGAAATTTATGCGGATCCGCACATGTTTGACCGCGTGTTTTCCCTTGATACCTATGTGATGGTCACGTCCGACGGGGGGAAAACATGGGAACGGTTCGGCCGTGAGTTTAAACATGTCGATGAACACGCCATTTACTTTGATCCCGAAGACTCGGACCATCTGATTCTTGGAAATGATGGCGGATTGTACGAGACGTGGGATTTCGGAAAGAACTACCGCTACACGGCGAATCTGCCCGTGACGCAGTTCTACAAAATCGCTGTCGACAATGACACGCCCTTTTACAACGTGTACGGCGGAACGCAGGACAACGCGACTCAGGGCGGTCCCACGCGGACCAACAACATTCACGGGATTCGCAACAGCGACTGGATTGTGACTGTGTTTGGCGACGGTTTCGAGCCGGCCATCGATCCCACCGATCCCAACATCGTTTACTCGCAGTGGCAGTACGGGGGGCTCGTCAGGTTCGACAAGAAAACGGGCGAGAGAGTTGATATTAAACCTCAGGAGGATGCCGGCGGTCCGCCGCTTCGATGGAACTGGGATTCGGGGCTCATTATCAGCCCGCATCTACATACACGGCTCTATTACGGTTCGCAGATCCTCTTTCGAAGCGACGATCGCGGGGACAGCTGGCGGGCGGTGAGCGGAGATCTCACCCGAAACCTCGACCGCAACAAGCTCGAAGTGATGGACAGGGTGTGGAGTGTCGACGCCGTTGCGAAGAACAACTCGACGTCGTTCTACGGGACCATTGTGGCGCTCAGCGAATCGCCTCTCAAAGAGGGACTGATCTATGCGGGCACGGATGATGGTCTCATCCAGGTCACCGAGGATGGCGGCGAGAATTGGGAGAGAGTGGATAAATTTGCCGATGTTCCAGAAATGGCCTATGTGAATGATATCCGAGCGTCGCTCTTTGACGAGAACGTTGTGTTCGCCGCAATCAACAACCACAAAAAGGGCGACTTCAAACCGTATGTCATTAAGAGCGAAAACCGTGGGCGTAAATGGAAACTGATTTCTGGAAGCCTGCCCGAGCGCGGCTCGGTCTACTCAGTGACGCAGGATCACGTGAACCCCGATCTACTTTTTGCAGGCACCGAGTTTGGCGTGTTCTTCACCGTTGATGGCGGCGGGAAGTGGACGCAGCTCAAGAAGGGGATTCCGACAATCTCCGTCCGCGACCTCGCCATACAGCGGCGCGAAAACGACCTTGTCGCGGGGACCTTTGGTCGCGGGTTCTACGTGCTGGATGATTACACGCCGCTGCGCGGGTTGACCGCCGAGACCCTCGACAAGGAGGGAGTGATCTTTCCGGTGAAGAAAGCATTGATGTACGTCGAAGCCCGTCCGATGGCAGGCAAAGACAAGGCATATCAGGGAGCCGCTTTCTTCACGGCGCCCAACCCGCCGTTCGGCGCCACGTTCACCTACTATCTCAAGGACGCTCTGGAGACCAGGCAAGCGTTGAGACAAAAGAAGGAAAGCGAACTGCAAAAAAAGGGTGACGACGTGTTTTATCCCGCATGGGATGAACTCAAGGCGGAAGACCGTGAGGAAGATCCTGCGATCGTTTTAACCGTAAGAGACAACCGTGGTGAGGTCGTTCGGCGAGTCGATGGCGAGACGACTGCGGGCATTCATCGCGTGACGTGGGATTTCCGTTACCCGGGTTTCGAGCCGACAAAACTCGAGTCCGACGGTTACGGACCCCTTGCGCTTCCGGGATCGTACAACGTATCCCTCGACAAACGAATCGATGGCAGGATGACCACGATCGCGGGCCCCGTCGATTTTGAAGTGGCGCCCGTCGGTGAGCCGTCCCTCCCGCCCGCGGATCGCGAGTCGGTATTGGCTTTCGCAAAACAGACCCGCGAGCTCCAGCGTGCGGTATTCGGCGCAAACGAAGTGGTCAAAGAGGCCGCCAACCGTGTCAGATACATCAAACAAACAATTGAGAAAACACCGGGACTCGATCCGTCGTTTCTCGGATGGGCTCGCGATCTTGAGTTAAGGCTGGCGGATCTGGGTGAACAGTTCAGAGGCGATCCGACGACGAGCGATCGCAGCGAACCGGCGATGCCGGGAATCATGGACCGAATCAATCAGATCATATGGGGGCTGTGGGGGACCACGTCCGCGCCGACGGCAACTCACAGGAAGAATTTTGAAATCGCCTCCGAGGCGTTTGCGATTGCTGCCACGGATCTGCGCCAGATTGTGGACACGGACCTTCCGGCGCTCGAGCGCGAGCTCGAATCGGCCGGCGCGCCATGGACGCCGGGGCGCGGAGTGCCTGATTGGCCACGTTGAGTGAGTTTTGTAACACACTGTGGGAGAACCTGTTAGGAGGGCGCTCACGCTTGTTGGTTTAAATAGTTCGTTGCGACGCAACTTATGTTGCCTCTTTGGGGTAGTTAAGGGTGAGACCACGGCAGGGTGTTGGGATGATGGGGACCACCCGAAACGGGTCAAGGAGGCATGGGACAATGAAAGTCAAGACGCGCGAAGTCTACGGTGCTGTTATTGTGGACATCGAAGGTCATCTGGTTGGGGGAGCAAACTCGGATACCTTCCGGGAGTTCATCGAGGGAATTCTGGAACAGCAAAAGACTCGCATTATCGTAAATCTCCACAAAGTGCCCTGGGCGAACAGCCAGGGTGTCGGGATGCTCATTGGAGCCCACAAACTAGTGAAGGATGCCGGAGGAGAGCTGGTGCTCGCGAATGTGACGGACAAGATTCACAGTATTTTATCGGTTACGAGGCTGTGTATCGTCTTCTCCACATTCAACTCTGTAAACGACGCCGTGAAGTGTTTGCGCGAACAAGAATGCGCGCCCGAAGCCGAGCAGATTCTTCTGTAGCTCTTGCGGACACCTCTTCTCAGTGTATGTTTTCGATCGAGCCCCTCCGATGGGATCAAAACCGGGACACTCGGCATTTGATTTCAATGTTTGACGCTCCAACAATTTCCGCCGGAAAGCAGTCGCTCACGCGTGACGCAGTTCTGTTAAAATAGGATTGCGCTTTATTTTCTCTGCGCTATTTTGCACGTTTGAATGGGGCCGTGCGGATCATTCCGAGGTATAGCAAATGGAGAGAGGCCGCTCTTGGAAGAGCGGCCTCTCTCGCTGGACGCGGGCCTCGCTGGACCCGACCCGTCCAGATTCGGTATTCGTTTTTAGCTGGTGAGCGCTGCGACCACCGACGGGGGGACGATGACCTCGGTTATTGCATGAATGATGCCGTTGCTCGCCGAAATATTGGGAGAGTCGATGCGCGCATCGGTACGGAGACCGGTGAGCCCGTCGCGAATCGAGAGGTCGGTGCGAACAAAAAACGCTTCTTCGAGCAGAGGCGTGATAACGCGTTCGCCCCGCTTCGGAACGACACTGTTAGACGCTCGGCGGCCGTCAGTAACATGGTAGAGAAGAACGTCGCGCACTATTTCCGCGGGAATGTCGGTAATTTCGTCGATCGGTGTATCGAGAACGTCGCTGAGAAGTGCGTAAAGGTTCTCGAACGCGAGGTCGTTGGGCGCGAATACGGTGTACTGATCCTTGCCGTACATAAACATGTCGACCAAGCCCCATCCCAAGTTCGCTATCCACGTACGACAATGCGCCGACGAGTTCTACGAAGCCCGCATCCGTGGCGATCTGCGCGATAGAGTCCGTTCCCTTTTTTGGGGCGGCCTTGCTTGCTTGCAATCCATCATTCACATTGGGGCCGGTGGTTTCGTCGGCACATGCCCCGAGCAGAAGGGCGGCTACGAGGCCAATTACGATCATCGAATACTTAAACATGGTGACTCCTTCAAGATTAGTAGAGTTCGACAAAGGGAACGGAATGTCTAGTAACTGTCCTGGACAATAACCAGACATACAGATCCAGTCAACCGAATTCTTGATAAATTTCACCACTATCTTCTAACGTGTTAATTAACAACATGATATATTTGCATGAGTAAGGCGGGTCGGGATTCATCCGTTCTCACTTGCTCCTGTGTATAGGGACGGTTAGGTTTGGAGGACGGCGTTGGGGTCGCAAATCATCCGGGAAACACCGGAAAGGAGGGATGAACGAACATGTTAAGTCGGCCGGGCCGCGCGATAACGGCGATGGCGCTTGGTGCACTATTACTCTGGCCTACGTCCCCGCTTCGGCGGGGACTACGGCGGACTCGGTCTATACATATGGAAAGGCATCGCGGGACGGCACGGGCAAGTTTTATATGGGGAGAGAGATTGCGCAGGTCATGGGTCATCGCGGTGCCGAGTGGCTCGAACGCGGTGATCGCGAGGCCGAAGAGGCCCCCGATGTGCTTATCCGCAAACTCTCGCTTTCCAAGACCGATGTCGTCGCGGACATTGGCGCTGGAACCGGCTATTTCACGTTTCGGATCAGCCCACTTGTGCCAGAAGGAAAGGTCTACGCGGTCGACATCGAGCCCGAAATGCTCGAGTTCATCCAGGAACGGATGGTTCGAAACCGGGTGGACAACGTGATCCCGGTGCGTGGGAGCATCTTCGATCCAAAACTGCCTGACGAAAGTGTCGACATGGTTCTGCTTGTCGACGCCTACCATGAATTTTCGCACCCATATGAGATGATGCGTAACATCTTCAGCTCACTCAGTCCCGGCGGGCGAGTCGTACTCGTCGAATATCGAGCGGAGGACCCGGACGTGCCGATGAAGCCTCTCCACAAAATGTCGGAACGACAGGCCCGCGTTGAAATGGAGGCGGTGGGGCTCAAATGGCTTGGGACTAGTTTTGCTCTCCCATGGCAGCATTTCATGGTCTTCGAAAAACCCAAAAACCACCGTTGATCCCCCGATGAAATGAATTTCTAACCCCGGTTCGGGCACGGATACACCGGTTGTTCGGCGCTCACGAAGATTCCCGCGACGAATCGACATGCGAATACTATACGATTGCCGTGGCGGTCGTCTCCCGGTTGGTATATTGTGATCTAACAGAAGCAAGTTAGGATCATGGTTGCAGCTGAATATGAATATATACTTGTTGGGGGCGGGCTCCAAAGCGGTTTGATTGCGCTTGCGCTTAGGGCGCACAATCCGGCTGTGCGTATCGCCATCGTCGAACGCGAGACCAGGCTCGGCGGTAACCACACGCGGTGTTTTCACTCCGAAGATGTCGCGCCCGCGGTTCTCGATTGGGTTGCGCCGTCTGGTGTGTCACCGATGGCCTTCTTACTCGGTTTGTTTCCCCGGCTTTCAGTGGACGATCGATGGCGCCTATCGGCGATAACGAGCGATCGCATGGACCGCGTGGTTCGTGACGTCATCGAAAAACATGAAGGGTCCCGTTTGTTCCTCGGCGAGGAGGCGAGCCGGATAGAAAGCAACGGGGTTCACCTCTCCGGCGGAGCAATAGTGACCGGGACTGTCGTGATTGACGCCCGCGGACCTGAGCAGGCCGATGGCCTCGAGTTCACGGCGGGTTTTCAGAAATTTGTGGGCCTCGAGGTCGATCTTTCGACACCGCACGATTTGAAGATGCCGGTGTTGATGGATGCGACGGTGGATCAGACAAACGGATTCCGGTTTATGTATATTCTCCCGTTGGCGTCCGACAGATTGCTCATCGAGGACACCTATTTTCATCATTCACAAAAATTGAACGTAGACGCGATTCGAGCCGAAATCATGCGGTACGCCGAGGAGCGAGGATATGTCATCTCGGCCGTTGTTCGCGAGGAGACCGGGGTGCTCCCGATGCCGTGGACGGGATCGCTCCCAAACGGGTCGGCGGGGCCCATCGTAGCGGGTTATCGGGGCGGTTGGTTTCATCCGGCTACGGGATATTCGTTTCCCATCGCCGCCCGAGTTGCAGCTTACATCGCGGCGAGCTCAACAGAAGAACTCGCGCGGCGGGGTCTCGATGAACTGGTCCGTCCCCACGCGTCCCAGTCCCGGTACTGCCATCTGCTCAATAATTTTCTGTTCCGCTGGTATCCACCGGAGTCGCGGTGGCATATATTCAAACGGTTTTATCGGTTTCCTATTGAGACGATCAGGCGTTTCTATGCTCTGCGAATGACATTTTTCGACCGGATTCGTTTGCTGGCCGGAAAGCCCCCCGCGGGGTTATCAGTTCGTTTTCGAACGAGAAGGGGAAAACAGTCGTGAATCTCGCCGACAAATTGTTGGGACCCGACGCCGATCTCTCGGAACTCATGCGAGGGTTGTTCGAGCGTCTGCCGCCGGAAGGCGCCGATTATGAAGACCTCGATCAGGCGTTTTGGAACCGAGCGCTGCTCGATCCGGCGCGGGATATTCTCAGCCGCTCGGGTAAGGGCGTTCGCGCCGCGGTCCTCGAGCACTCATGGCATCTCGCCGGTGGGGCGGCCGAAGGACCGCCCGACGTCCTTCCTGTGCTGGTCGAACTGCTTCACGTCGGCTCCCTCGTCATCGACGACATTGAGGATGATTCGGAGACGCGCAGGGGTGGGCCGGCCTTGCACAGGAGCTACGGTGTGCCGGTCGCTCTCAATACAGCAAATTGGATGTATTTCTTGGCGCTGACGCTTCTTTTTCGGGTCAAACTCGATGCGCCGGTGCGCCTCGCGCTTTTTGAAGATATCAGCCTGGGTTTGCTCAGATGCCACAAGGGGCAGGCGCTCGATCTTACGGTGAAGATTACGAATGTGCCCAGGAAGCAGGTTCCCATCGTCGTCGCTCGATCGACCCGGCTGAAAACCGGGTCGCTGATGGAGCTGGCTGCGCTGATCGGGGCTCACGCTGCCGGGGCGTCGTCACCGACGACAGCGGCGCTGGCGCTGTTTGGGGCCAATTTCGGCCTGGGACTCCAAATGATTGACGATTGGAGCGGTATCAATAACCTCAAGCGAAGAGAAAAGGGAATCGAAGACATACGCCACGCGCGGCCTACATGGCCGTGGGCATGGCTCGCTGAAAATTGCGATGATGTGACATACGCCGGAATCGCCAGGCAGGCGGACGCCGTATCGATTGACTGGGATGCCGAAAAGGTCATCGATAGAATGCGAAAAGTCCTGGCGCCGATGGCCCATGATCGAATCCACGCCCATCTCGGACAGACCGTCACCGACTTGTACAACGCGATCGGCGATTCGCCGCACATGCAATATATTTGCGAAGACGTTCAAAAACTGGAGAAAGCATATGAATAGCGGCACATCCTCACCGCGCGCCGCGGTGATAGGAAGCGGTTTCGGCGGACTCGCCGCCGCCGTTTTGATGCAGAACGCGGGTATCCAAACCACCGTATTTGAAAAGCGCGATCGACCAGGTGGAAGGGCGTACGTGTACGAAGATCAGGGGTTTATTTTCGACGGAGGACCGACGGTTATAACGGCTCCTATGATTTTTGAAGAGCTGTTTTCAGAAACGGGGCGAGTTCTTGCAGACTACGTCGAGATGATTCCCGTCGATCCTTTTTATCGTCTCATCTGGGAAGACGGCGATACATTCAATTACAATGGTGACTCCGAATCCATGATCGCGCAAATCAGGGAGCGGAATCCCTCCGATGTGGACGGATATCTCAAATTTACGGACTATGCGCGCCGCGTTTTCATTGCTGGATATTCAGAGCTCGCCGCGACACCTTTTCTGCGGTTCAGAGATATGATCCGAGTCGCGCCCGCGCTCATACGCTTGAGGGCGGATCGCTCGGTTTACAAGACAGTGAGCGGTTATGTTAAAAATGAGCATGTCAGGGAGGCGCTTAGTTTTCACTCACTTCTCGTTGGGGGCAATCCGTACGACACGAGTTCGATTTATACGCTGATTCATTACCTTGAACGCGAGTGGGGTGTGTTTTTCCCCAGGGGTGGGACCGGCGCGCTTGTCCGCGCAATAGTCAAGCTCTTTCAGGAACTGGGCGGAGAGATCCGGCTCACGACGGAAGTGTCAAAGATTGACGTCGAGAAGGGAAGCGGACGCGCAAGGCATCTTGTTAGTACTCAGGCGATAGAGCGTGAACCGTTCGATCTCGTTGTGTCGAATGCCGACGTACACCACACATATTCGACGTTGCTTGGCGGGGCTGCCGATGCGGCGCCGATGAAGCGCAGGCTGGAGAAAATGGAATGGTCGATGTCGCTCTTTGTTCTCTATTTCGGCACCAACCGACGATACGACGAGCAGGTGGCGCACCACACGATCTTGTTCGGGCCGCGATACAAGGGATTGCTCGACGATATTTTTTACGGCAATAAGCTCCCCGAAGATTTCAGTTTGTACCTTCACGCGCCCACGGTGACGGACCCGACTTTGGCGCCCCCCGGATGCGAAACCTTTTACGTGTTGTCGCCGGTGCCGCACCTCGGAAACGCGCCGCTCGATTGGGACACAATCGGTGAAGAGTATGCGGACCGTATTCTTGCGTACCTCGAGAGGGACCTCCCGGATCTTCGAAAACATATCGTGACGAAGTTGTGGTTCACGCCACAGAACTTCAAGGACGTCTACAACACGTATATGGGGTCGGCGTTCTCCTGCGCGCCGAAGCTTACACAGAGCGCGTGGTTCAGGCCACACAACCGTGACGATCGAATCCCCGGTCTTTACATCGTTGGAGCGGGGACTCATCCGGGGGCCGGTGTGCCCGGCGTGATGAATTCCGCGAAGGCGACGGTTAAACTCGTTATAGAGGATTTTCTCAAGTGATTAAAGACCCGTTGCAGACGTGTGACGAGATCATCCGTCATCACTCCAAGAGTTTTTCCCTCGCTTCGAGGCTGCTTCCTCATGGTGTGCGCCAACGTGCCGTCGTGGTCTACGCGTGGTGTCGACGGGCCGACGATGCCATCGACCTCGCCGCGCCCGGAGAAGAAAGTGCGGCTCTCGAACGGCTGAGAAAAGAGCTTGATGATGTCTATTCAGGACGAACCCTCGATGATCCGGTCCTGGCGGTCTTTCAAAGTGTTGCCGAAGAGTGCGGGATCTATCGGGATTACGCTGACGATTTACTTTCGGGGATGGAGATGGATGTTGTCGGCACAATCTACGTCGATATGGAGACTTTTCTTCGCTACTGCTACTGCGTAGCGGGGACGGTCGGACTTATGATGTGTCACGTGATGGGCGTGACGGATGAACGTGCAACCCGAAATGCAGTCCACCTGGGGATGGCGATGCAAATTACCAATATTTGCCGCGATGTTCTCGAGGACTGGAATCGCGGCCGGTTGTACATCCCCGAAGAAATTCTCGCTGCGGAGGGATGTCCAAGCCTTGCCGGTTCACTGGGGCAGGCGTTCCCCGAACATGCGCAAAATGCCGTTGCTCGATCGACGGGCGCGCTGCTCGATGAGGCTCAGCGCTACTATGCTTCAGGCGACAGGGGGCTGCACGCTCTATCGTGGCGGTGCGCACTATCGATTCGGACGGCGAGAAATGTCTATTCGGCGATCGGCTCGAGAGTCCGACGTGCGAACTGCGACCCAATCGCCGGGCGAGCCGTTGTTCCATTGACTCAAAAGCTCTTACTCACGTCGGCGGCATTGGGATGCTCGATCGCCGAAGTGCCAGGTCGAGCAGTGGCTCGACTCCGATCAGGGTCGCGACTGGCGGCGCCGAGCCGCCGTGTGCAATTTCCCGAGGACGTTCTACCGGTATGACTAATCTGAAAACGATAATCGCCGTGATTGTTGCGGGTCTTTTTATATCGATTGCCATCGGTTGTACGAAACGGGTGGAGGGCCGGGCGTCGTCGGAAGCCGGAATTGACACGAGCAAGACAGCGGCGGTAAAGGTTGTTATCGAAGGGATTGAGCACAGCGAGGGCGTGATACGACTCGCGCTCTTCAATACACCCGAAGGATTCCCGGGTAAAATGGAAAAAGTGTACCGGCGTCTGGAGTTGCCGATCACGGGTGAGACCGTTGAGTTCACGATCGAAATGGTGCCGTCCGGCCGCTACGCGGTTTCGGTGTATCACGATGAAAACGGAAATGACTCGATGGAAACCGATGTCATCGGCCGCCCGAGCGAGGGTTACGGATTTTCCAATAACGCAAAAGGCCGGTTTGGACCGCCGAGTTTTGAAGCTGCATCATTTTTGACGTCTGGTGATCCAATTGTGATCCGGATCAAGCTCAACTATTGATCTTTGGATTCGAAAGGATCGTATGAAAAACGAAAAGAATCTCGGACTAACCGCGGACAAAAGAGAAATCGGTTCCGAATTCGACCGCGTTGCCAAAGGGTATGATCTTCTCTGTGCATTGAACCCGGGGTACACCAAGCACCTTCGCTGGAGCGCCGAGCGCCTGGGCCTCCCCGAAACCGCGAGGATTCTCGATCTGTGTTGCGGCACCGGGCTTTCCACGGTCGCGCTACGAAAACAGTATCCCGACGCGGAAATTACCGGGCTCGATGCGTCCTCCGGAATGCTTGCCGTCGCGCAAGGCAAAAAGACCCTTGGCGACGTGGTGTTTATAGAGGGGAATGCAATGGATCCTGCCGCCGCGGGGGCTGTGGGTCCGTTCGACGGCATTCTGATGGCCTATGGGATTCGGAACGTCACGGATCCCGATCTCTGTCTCAAAAGGCTGAACAATCTGCTTTCGCCCGGCGGGACGATCTGCCTGCACGAATACTCGGTTGCCGATTCGCGCCGGAGTCAGATTACCTGGAAGGCGGTGACGGCGGGAATCGTAATCCCGCTCGGGTTTGTTTTCACCGGTACGACGACGATCTTCCGGTATCTGAGACGGAGCGTTCTCGAATTTGACGGTGTCCTCACCTTGACGGCGCGTTTGCGAGAAGCGGGGTTCGTCGACGTTCGGGTAGAGGCAATGGATGGATGGCAGCGTGGAGTCGTTCATAGCTTTGTCGCAAGAAGGGAAGGATAATGGGAAGGCCCATACAGACTTATATGTCGCCGCGGCCCGGAGGGAAAACTCGAGTCGACGAGACCGCGACCGCGGTGGTCGTCGGTGGAGGGATCGCGGGTATTTCGGCGGCGACGGTTCTTGCCGAGCGCGGTGTTGATGTCACTTTGATCGAGAAAGAGACGTTCCTGGGCGGGCGCGCCGGTGCATGGACTGACAAGCTTGTCGACGACACAACCTTCGAAATGGAAAGGGGTTTTCACGCTTTCTTCAGACAGTACTACAACCTGCAAGCGCTTCTTCGGCGGTTGGACGCGGAGCTCGGGTTCCTGGTTCCGCTCGATGATTACCCAATCCTTGGGGCGGAAGGCCAGGTGCAGAGTTTTTCAAACCTCCCGCGCCGGACCCCATGGAATGTCATGGCGCTAACAGCGAGAACCCCGGCCCTGACACTCCGCGACCTGGCCCGGGTCGACGCCCGGCGGGCGATGGAGATGCTGACTTATGATGTGAAGAAAACGTACGAACGACGCGATACCATGAATGCTGGTGAGTTTCTCGACTCGCTCCGTTTTCCGCCCGATGCGCGGCGGCTTCTTTTCGACGTGTTCGCGCACTCGTTCTTCAACCCCGAGCGAGAGATGTCGGCGGGTGAACTCCTCATGATGTTTCATTTCTATTTTACAGGGAACCCCGAGGGTCTGATCTTTGATGTGGCTAACGCGCCGTTTTCGAAATCGATCTGGAATCCTTTCGCCGACTATCTTCGTGGACGCGGGGTGTCTATTTTCAAAGGTGAAACGGTTACGGGGATCAGGCGACGAAGCGACAACGGATGGCGCGTTTCGACCGAGTCGATGTCAGTCGATGCCGGTGGAGTTGTGCTGGCGGTAACGGTGCCGGCGATCCGGGAGATCGTCGCCGCTTCACCCGACCTGGATCATCCCGAATGGCGCGCGTCGGTAGAGGGACTCTCACTCACGAATCCGTTTGCCGTCTGGCGAATTTGGCTCGATCGACCCTCGGCCAGTGGGCGCTCGCCTTTCGTAGGAACGACAGGGTTGGGATCAATCGACAATATATCCGTGTACGAGTTGTTCGAGGATGAGAGCCGCGAGTGGTCCGAAAAAAATGATGGGTCGGTGGTCGAGCTTCACGCCTATGCGGTCGGCAGCGATTGGCAGGAAGAAGGATTGAAGCGGGAGCTTCTTTCCGCGCTGCATTTGTTGTATCCGGAAACAAAAGACGCACGGATTGTCGATGAACGGTTTTTTGTCCGGCAGGATTGCCCCGCGTTCGCGCCGGGTTCTTATGCAAAGAGGCCCGGTGTTGAGACTCCGTTCCCCGGTGTTTCAATAGCGGGGGATTTCGTCAAACTGCCTTTTCCGAGCGCGCTTATGGAACGCGCCGCCGCGTCGGGCTTTATAGCGGCGAATCATTACCTTTGCGAGCTCGGTGTTGAGCCTGAGCCGGTGTACTCGATTTCACCGCGTGGAATGTTCTCACGCTTTGCATTCTGATACATGATTATCTGATAGATAGAGCGCCATCGTCTTTGAAGGAGTTGGAATGAGGGAATCCGGAGGATTAAAGCTCTTTGGACGGGGACTGGAACCCGCCGAACCGGTATCAACCGATCCGGACTGGGTCCAGGCGCGTCGGCCCTGGGTAGAAAAGTCTCTGAAGCGGGCGCTCGAACTTCCGTCGGGTGGATGGTGTGTCGTTGGGGCGTCCCGGGATGTCGAGGAAAAACCCCGCCGATTTCGGATTGAAGGTCGGGACTACGTTGCGTGGAGATCGAGTGCGGGCGTTGTCGTGGCGCCGGATGAATGTCCGCACATGGGAGCATCTCTCGCGGACGGTTCGGTAAAGGACGATTGCGTGGTGTGCCCGTGGCACGGCCTCGTTCTTGGAAGTGAACCGCACGGAAAGTGGCGGCCGGTGATTTCATTTGATGACGGTGTGCTTGTGTGGATCCGAATTTGCGAGGACGACGATAGCACACCCGCCCCGATAATCCCGCCGAGGCCTGTGCGGTTTCTCGACGCCGTTATACAAAAAGAAGCGCGGTGCGAACCGGAGGATGTGATCGCCAACAGACTCGATCCCTGGCACGGCGCTCACTTCCATCCGCACTCGTTTGCGCGTCTCAAGGTCATCGATCAGCGGGAGGACTCAATAACAGTCCGTGTGGTGTATCGTTTTTTTAAGAATTTCGGTATGGAAGTCGATGCTCGTTTTTACTGCCCGGAACCCAGAACGATTGTGATGACCATCATCGGTGGGGAGGGGATTGGTTCCGTCGTCGAGACCCATGCGACGCGCGTAGAGCCGGGGCGGACCATTGTCACCGAGGCAACGCTCGCGACGTCGGAGCGCCCGCAATTTCATTTTTTCATAAAGACGTTTGGCTCGGTAATACGTCCGCTGATCCGACGGAGCGCCCGCAAGCTCTGGGTGGAAGATGCGGCGTATGCCGAACGCCGTTACTCGCTGCGAAGAGGACCGGGAGACGGTTCTTTTTGAAGTACAATATTCCCGAACACCTAACGGTCGCCGATTAGTTATTTAGACAGGACCATTTTGTTGGTTCGCGTCAGACCGGGCGCGGTCAGTCTGTAGAAATAGACCCCCGAGCTGGCGGGCCGGCCATGACGGTCGCGGCCATCCCATGCGACGTGTTGGGGTCCCGCGCTCATAGGTGTGTCCAACAGCGTGGTCACAAGCCCGCCCGTGACGTCATAGACATCGATCCGCGCGCGACCGTTGACGGGCAAATCAAACGTGATCGTGGTCTGTGGATTGAAGGGGTTTGGGTAATTCTCGAGTACGACGGAAGCGCGGCTCGGTTGATCCGTTATACCCACGATATCGTACCAGTATCTCGGCGCGCGGTGTACCGCGGCGGGCGCCGTGTACTGCCATACCTTTGTGCCGTCCATCGCCACTTCAAAAATATTGGCGTCGGCGGTTTCGCAAATCAGCGTGTTCCCGTTGGGTAAACGGTAGGCTCCGCAACGGTTGAACCCGTAGAAAGCGGGCGGTTGTGAATAAGACCAAACCGGAGTGGCGGGCCCAAATGGCTCACCCGGCAGGATCGTATAATTGCCGTCCGGTTGCAACGGCGGAACAATCTCCTCGACGCTGGAGTAGTCGTCGTTGGTGGCCGGCCGGTCGCCATTGTTGAATGTCAAGATATTGCCCGCTCCCGGAAGATACGGGTCGATCCAGTTGGCGCCGTGCACATTGAAGTAGTACTGATCGGATTCATCACCTCTGCGGTAGGTCTGCGGGTTTCCCCATCGATAGAGCAGATCCCCGCCGTGTCCGCGCAGCCCGCCTGTGTGGCCGGCGGCCTCTTCGGTTGTCGTGCTGTGATCGATGATCCAGAACTCGTTCATCTTTAGAACACTAATAACGATTTGATCGAGCTCCGGATTGTAGTCAATCGCGTTGGCATGATCCCAATCGTTGTTGGGCACGTTTCCGTAGTTGATGTCCATGAGTTCAGGATGGTCGCCCACGACGCCATAATTGTCTTTCGATGGATCGGCGTCCTGGATGAGATGATCCCAAAGGTGCCATTCCCAAACAATATTACCACCCGTTGCGCCAACCGGTTCGATCTCAGCGATCATCGTCAACCACATTTCGCCCCCGACAACTTGTCGCCCCGCGGCGATTGCCTCGGCCTGTGTATGTCTCTCCCATGCGATGATAAGGACGTTTCCGTTCGGCATCGGTTCGGCATCGTGATGCTGTCGTCTGGTGTCATCGGAGAAAATATAATCCCAGGTGATGACATCGTCGGCATTGATAAACTGGAGACGTCCGCCACCGCCCGCAAGACCAAATACGGCGTCCGGATCGATACACGGCCGGAATATCGAACCGTCCGGCAGCAATTGCGCGATGGTTGCCGGGGGATTCGTGCCATGCCATGTCTTGACGATGTTGTAATCAAGATCGATAACATAACTATCGTTTGTCGTCAGGGGAGAAATCATGGTCAGGCCATCGAATGGTTCCTGGGAGTGGGCGACGGAGACAAAAACGGCAAACACGAGGATAAAAGAAAGCGCTACCCGCATGATGATCTCTTTCTGTTAATTGAGCCTAGATCACTTTTTTGAGGACAAGTGTCGCGGTATCGAGACGGCCGTCTCGTTCGTATTCGATTTTAAGTTGCGTGCCCGCGTCCCCACGGAACAAACGGCGCACTTGTTCGAGTGAAATTTCAGAGGCGTTGCTTCCGTCAATGCCTCTGATTATGTCACCAATCGCAAGACCCGCGTCATCGGCCGGCGAACCGTCGATGACATCTACAACACGGTACACCGAGCGGTCATCGACATCGGATACCAGGAACGTTCCGCTCTTGTCGAAGTCGAGACGGCCGGCGTTGTATGTGTTTTCGTACAAGATCAGCCTTTCGCCGGCGTAGTCGAAAACCACATAAAAATGCTGCAAGACGGCGGATCCGATGATCCCCGCGACATAGTCACCGGCAAAGGCCCCGCGTGTGAGTTGGGAGAGCCCGGCTGGAATGGGTCCGAGCGGGAATCCGCCAAACACAAAGTCGGCGAGACGTCCGACGTGGGTCTTTACCTGGCCGCCGAGACCGCCGCCCGTCGTGGTGTAAATGGTGGGGGAGAGCGCTGTGATGAGTTCATGTTTGTTGACAAACGGCGTATTAAAAACAACCGTGCCCCTGAGCCCCGTATCGAGCATAAATTCGCCGGCGAGGGTGTCGCCGTTTGCGAGAACGGATTGTGCCTCTATGGCCGAGTGTCCGCCTTCAATGTGGATTGGGACGACGGTCCCGCCATCGCGTTGGGTATATCCGTCACGTTTGTATATGTCGATGATTTGTTTGTTGTAGTCGATTTCAACGATGAAATTGGCAAAGATGTTGTACCCGCCGAGAACGCCGTCGAGCCGCCGCCCCTCATAGGGGCCGACGATGGCATCGATCCCGCCGACAAAAGCGGGCTGGTCGAGGAGTGTTATACCGGGGAGTGACCCATCAAATATGCTGTCCGCGGGGGCGAGAACAAAAGGGTTTTCTCCCGCCCCGCCCGCTTCGAATTCTTCGCCGGTTGTCACGCCGAGTTCGTCTCCGACCCGCGTGTCGAGAATCATCCCCGGCGATCCGGTGTCGAGTACGAGCCAGAATGGGCCGGCATTGTTGATCTCAACCTGGAGATATATCTTGTCGCTATTGAGTTCGAAGGGGATGGCGAGCGCTTTGTCGCCGCTATCAAAAACCACATCGCCGCCGGGTCCGAATTGACCGAAGACGGGTCCGGCGCAGCATATAAACACCATCAATAACGACCAGACCCACAGATTTCGCATTCGCTTGACGCCCTCCCTGGCGCGTGTGATGATAAATTGAAATCTCATTATAGCATGAATAACAGGAACGGTGATGGGCGAAGCAATTGTCATAACTGAAAACCTCACGAAATTCTACGGTCACAGCCGTGGGGTTTCGGGTCTGAACCTCGAAATCAGATCGGGCGAGGTGTTTGGTTTTCTCGGGCCGAACGGGGCCGGAAAGACCACGACGATCCGCCTTCTTCTCGATCTGATACGCCCGTCGTCCGGGCGCGCCACTCTTTTTGGTTTGGATTCACGAAAGGAAAGCGTCGCGATTCGGCGGCGAACCGGTTACCTCCCAGGTGAATTCCTGTTTTACGATCATTTGACCGGCCGTGAATTTCTCGAGTATTTCGCCTCATTGAGACACGGCGTTGACGGTTCGCGAGTGGAAGAACTCGCGGAGCGACTGGGAAGCGACCTGTCTCGGCCGCTCAACGACCTGTCGCACGGTAGCAAACAGAAGATCGGCCTCGTGCAGGCGTTTATGAGCGACCCCGAGCTTCTCATTCTCGACGAACCGACTTCGGGGCTCGATCCCCTTGTTCAACAGGAATTTTACCGGCTCGTCGATGAGATGCGCGCCGCGGGAAGAACGGTGTTTCTCTCGTCGCACGTGCTGCCCGAAGTGGAACGTGTGTGCGACCGGGTCGGTATCGTTCGCGAGGGCGAGTTGGTCGCTGTAGAAGACGTGGCGGCGATCAAGGACAAGGCAGTTCGCCGGATCGAAGTGACATTTGGTTCGGATGTAACAGTGGAGGATTTTGCGACCCTCCCGATCAGTGAGGTCGATGTTTCCGCGAGACGTCTTCGGTGTAGTGTGCAGGGTTCGATTGACCCGCTGGTGAAAGCACTGGCGCGTTTCGAGGTGGTTGATTTCATCAGCCACGAGCCGAGTCTTGAAGAGGTCTTTCTCGCGCTCTACGGAGGAGGGGAAGATGCTCGGTAGCGTGTTTACAAAAACCCTCCGCGATCTCCGTGGGCAGGTACTCGGCTGGGGAATCGGGCTCGGGGCGATGACCTGCTTGACGATATTGATCTACCCGTCGTTCCAGCACATGGCGGACCTGGACGGGTTCGTCAAATCTTTGCCGCCGGCCATGCAAAAACTGGTGGGCGGTCAGTCGGGACTCAGCATTCCGGAAGAATTCCTCAATATGAAATTGTTTGATTCGTGGCTCCCGATCATTCTTTCGATATTCGCGATTCTGCAGGGAGCAGGTGCGATTGCCGGTGAGGAGGAGAATGGCACGATCGATCTTCTCATGGCCAATCCGGTCAGGCGTTGGCGTATCCTCCTCGAGAAGTTTGCTGCGATTGCGACGGCGGTAGTTTTGATGGACATAGTGATAGCATTGGGTGTCGTCGCGGGGATTCTCATAACCGGTCTCGACGCCAGCATTTCCCGATTGATTTGGGCGACATTTAACATGGTCCCGGTCATTTTTGTGTTCGGCGCAATCTCTTTGGTGGGGTCCTGTGTGTTTCACAAAAAAAGACCAGCGTCGGGGATCGCGATTGTCATACTCGTCTCTTCTTATTTTATGTACGTGCTTGGTCCGCTGACCGACGCGGTTCATCCCTGGCTCAAATTCTCGCTTTTTCACTACTACGGACAAACAAATCCCATCGGGCAAGAGGTCCAGGCCGGATCGATGGCGCTGCTCATTGGATTGCTGACCCTTCTTGTCTCCGCTGCGGTTTTTGCTTTCAATAAAAAAGATCTCAAAGTGTAAACTGAACCGCAAAGGTGTGCGTCACAAGGATGGACGTCCCGCGGCTTGTCGTGATATAATTATATAGCTAAACCAGTTGCACTTCACATGCACGCAAGGGGGGGGCGCCATGATCTCGGCAGTCGGTGCTAAGAGGGCGGTTATCTGTATTCTCGGCCTCATGCTTGTCGTTTTTCTCTCATCTTCCGCAACAGCTCAGTCAATTTCATTCATATATTTCGATTCTGAAGTCGGATCGGGCCTGCAGTCGGGCACCATATACGCACGTTTGAGTGACAGTCAGCATGGCGGCGTTACCGTGCGTATCGAAACCAGCGATACGACACTTTCATTGGTGTCCCCGGGTGAGACTACGGCGGGCGCCAGGTACGTGGACGTGTATGTTCCAAACGGCTCGATAAATGCAATATTTGTCGTGCAGGGGTTGGAAGACACGACCGGGACGGTGACTATTACGGCAACCGCTCCGGGTTTTGCCGAAGTCAATCAGGCGTGCGATATTGTACAGCCCGGTGTCCAGGTTTGGAATCTTGCAGCGTCTAACGATGTATTTGACCCCGTGGACGAGTTTCTGGTCCAGGTGGGAATTGTGGGCGGAGGTGGCGCTTATCTTGTGTCGACCAATAAAGTACGCTCCGGCGGTCCGGGACTCACAGCGACTATAACCAACACCAATGCGACGGCGGCGGAACTTGTGACGACGCCTGCCACGGGACAAGTTGTCACCGCCGAGATTGCGGCGGGGGAAAAACAGACTCCGTCCACGGTGAGTGGGGGCGGTGTGGGGTTCGATGGTCTTGCGGCGGGGACAACCGACGTAACGGCGACCATACCGGGTTTCATCACGACGGACACCGCGACAATGACGGTGACGGTTGAGGCGCCCAAAATAACCATTACGTCACTTCCCGGCGAGATAGGCGCCGGACTTCAAACCGGCGCGGTGAGCGCGACGCTGAGCGGAGGGGCGCACGGCGGTGTCATGGTACATATAGAATCCGGCGATTCATCGTTGGCCCTGGTGGCGGACGCGTACACCAACGGCGGACACGGTTCGCTCGATATCTTCGCCGCTGATGGACAAATTGGTGTGCCTTTTTACGTCCAGGGGCTCGAGGATACAACAGGGATTGTTGTGATATCTGTCAGCGCTCCGGGATTTGCCCCTGACGCCGAAGCGGCTGAGATCGTGACCCCGGCGTACCAGATTCATGGACTTCCCACATCGATTGATGTATTTGACGCGGAAGATGTTTTTGTTGTCCGTGTCGGAATTCCTGCGACGGACCTGTCTTTGGTTTATCAAACACAACGGGCCCGCGCGGGCGGACCGGGTATTACGGCGACGGTAGTGAGTTCGGAGTCGACGGTGGGCCAATTGGTGACTTTGACCGATACAAGTCACACCGTGACGGTGACGATCTCACCGGTCGAATACCAGACTGCGGGGACCGTGTCGACGGGCGGCATTGCCTTCGATGGTATCGGGTTGGGCACCACGACGGTTTCGGCATCAATTCCGAATTTCCTTCCGACGACGGCGGCGTATGTGGACGTTGAGGTGACGCAGCCGGAACTCATTTATCAAGTGCCGGCGGAAGTGGGGGCTGGACTTCGATCGGGGTCTTCGCGTGTACAACTTGGCGCGTCGCAGCATGGGGGCGTCACGGTTCATGTCGAAGTCGACGATACGGATATCGGGCTGGTTTCGGTTCACGGTGACAGTGTCGGGGAAGCGTCAGTCGATATCCCGATGGCCAACGGACAGTACCTTGCTTACTTCTATATTCATGGAATCGAAGACACCACTGGGACGGTAATGCTGACGACAACAGCGCCCGGTTTTACGCCGGAAACGACCACCGTCGATATTGTTACTCCGGGGATTTGTTTGTACAGCTCTTCGCTTAGAACGACAATCGATACACTTGATCCGCCCGATCCTTTTCAGGTGAGCGTTGGCGTGCCTGCCGGCGGAAACGCGACGGTTTCCGCGATGGAAGTGCGTCCCGGGTCGCCGGGTGTGACGGTGACGGCGACGAATTCCAATGCGGCGATCGGAATTCTGCAAACACTCACCGACTCGAGTGGAACGGTAACGACGAGCGTGGCCGCCGGTGAGTCCAGGTCGCCGACCACCGTGGCCAATGGCGGCGTCGAATTCAACGGGCTTTCGCCGGGCGTGACAACGGTGTCCGTGTCAGCCGCCGGGTTCCTCCCGATGACTTCGGCAGCACAAAACGTGACCGTGACCGCACCGACGATCAGCTGGATTGGACTCCCCGGCGATGTGGGGTCGGGTTTGCAGACGGCGAGTTTGCGGGCGGTGTTAAGCGTTTCCAATCATGGCGGTGTGACGGTTCGTATCGAATCCACCGATCCGGACATTGTACTCGTCTCAGCGGCGGAAGAAGATACGGGTGAGGTCTATGTCGATGTCGAGGTCCTCGATGGGTCGACCCTGGTCAACTTTTACGCGCACGGCATTGACGACACGACCGGCTCGGTCACAATCATGGCGACGGTTCCAGGTTTCGAATCAAGTAGTGAAATTATTGATGTGGTTCAGCCGGCGCTGGACATACGAGACATTGGGGCGTCGGTTGATGTATCCGATCCACCCGATGCTATTACGATAAACGTCGGGCTTGGCGACGCGGCATTTACACGCGTGAACACGCTTCAGAAACGGCGAGTCGGAGCGCCGCCGCTGGTTGCGACCGTGGTGAGTTCGGTCTCCGGGACTGCCGAGGTCGTGACGCTTTCCGACACGAGTGGTACGGTCGCCGTTGATATATACGGTGGAAATTCAGGTTCGCCCGCCACGGTTGCCGAGGGAGGCGTTGCGATCCGGGGCCTGGCTGTTGGTCAAACGATTGTGTCGGCGACGATCCCCGGTTTTGTACTGACCGGTGACGGAACCCGGGTTGTCGATGTGACGAATCAGAGCATCACGTACCTCGGTGCGCCGTCTGCGGTCGGCGCGGGTCTCCAGAGCGGGGTGGTCACGGCTCGGCTCGGAGTATCCGATCACGGTGGAGTGACGATTCATATCGAAAGCAGCGACGCAGGGATCTTGCTTGTCGCGTCGGGCGCCGCAACGCCCGGTACTGCCGTCATCGATGTGCCGGTGACCGCGGGCCAAACCGATGCAACTTTCTACATCCATGGAATCGACGACACCACGGGTACGGTAACTCTGACGGCAAGTGTGCCGACGTTCAACGATGGCGTGATGGCGATGGACATAGTTGCGCCGGCTATACAGATCACATCGCTGCCGGATTCAGTCGATATTGTGGAAGGAGACGTCGAGTTTATTGTTCAGGTGGGTATTCCCGAGAACGACTTGTCGGGCCTCGCCCAGCTCCAATCCGTTCGCGCGGGTGGGGTCGCGAAGGTGGCACAGATCGCGAGTTCGGACGATGCGATCGCCGGTTTTGTCACGACACTCGAAACCGATGACACAGTAAGTGTAACGATACCTGTCGGCACGTACCAGTCCGCGGGCACCGTAACGAGTGGGGGAGTGGCGTTCGATCCTATCGCGAATGGTGTGGCGATTGTCACGGCGTCCGCTTCCGGGATCGTGGAGACGGACGCGGCTAACAAGACGGTCCATGTTGTCGGTGACCTCACCGGAATTGGTGACGGTACACCGGCCCTTGCTCTTACGCTTGGACAGAACGTTCCAAATCCATTCAATCCCGTTACGACTATCGGGTTCACTGTCGGTCAGCCTGATATCGTCACCCTCATCGTATATGACGTGTCGGGTCGTAAAGTCCGCACACTCGTCGACCGGATAATGGCGCCTGGTATGTATTCGGAAAGTTGGAATGGGCGCGATACACACGGAGATGCCGTGGCAAGCGGTGTATATTTCTACAGGCTCCACGCGGGGAGCGAGACGTTGACCAAAAAGATGGTGTTCCTGAAGTGATACGGCCGTTCTGAAGTCACGCGTTAATGATAAGCCCGTCGTTTGGGTCATCGGAGACTCAGACGCCGGGCTTTTGTTTTTATTGGGGCGGGTGCTAATTGGGCTGTGTCTTCGGGAGTCCCTTCTCAACCCATTTTCGCGCGACAATGAGTCCAATCGGACTGATTAGCGCGGCAGCCCCATAAATGAGCCACATCATTTCAGTGTTGAACGGGCCACCGTCTGGACAGTATCTCTCCATCATTCTCCCCGTATAAAGACCGGCGAGGGATTTGACGAGAAACCACGGGATGTTCGCGTATGCTATGTAGGCCCCGGTTTTTCCCTTCGGAGCGAGCTCAGCGGCAAACTGAAGAAACCGTGGTTGCCACATCGCTTCTCCGATGGAGAACAGAATAATGTAGGTCATTAGCAGGGGAAAGTGGGGGCCGAGAATGAAGAGCAGCGACGGAGCGGCGGAAACCAGTGCGCCGATAACCATCATTTTATAAACGGAGACTTTGCGTGTCATCGCAGTGATTATTGGAACGCCGAGAACAACAATAAGTGGATTCGCGACGTTGATGATGCTTTCCATGTTGTTCGCCACAATCTCTGAGAACGCCCGCGTCACGTACTGGGGCATCACGAGCCATTGGTATGCGAACAAGGACTGGACCGGAAACAAAATAAAAATAAAAAAGGCAAAGCGCGAGTTGGAGAGGGGATTGCCCTTGAACCACGCGACGGTGGCGCCGATGGGATCCCGGACAAAGCTCCTGCCTTCGCTGCCGCCCTCCGTCTTCGCGTCATCAGCGGGTGCCGCACCGATCTTTTCACCTTCCCGTTCAACTTTGGGCGTAAAGAAAAAGATCAATAAGAGAAGCATCAAAAGGTTTACCAGCACACAAAACCAGAACACGCCGGTAATGCCAAACCCGTCAAAATCAACAAGGCCCTTGATGTGGATTCCAGTGCGAATCCGCGGCGAGATCAAACCGATGACCACTATGCCGAGATTCATCCCCGCATAGAGAAGTCCGTAACCCATCGCCGCCGTTTTCTCGTCGGTAAATTTTCTCACACCGGCATAACACGACGGCTGCATAAAGCCGTTGCCGGCGGCCGCAATGATGAGGGCGATGGCGGAGACGACAATGATCGAGATCGAACCCGGTGTGAGGAACTCCGGCGCGAGCGGAAGCGCCGCACGGCCGATGATGTACAAAACGACGGAGACGATGAGGGATTTACGGACGCCAAGTTTGTCGGATATCGGCCCAAATAAAAGCATCGAGCCGGTGATGAGCCCCGTGTAGATCGATACCAGCTTGTGCCCGGTGCCGTCGGACAAACCCGCCACATCATGAAAGAACATCGTGAGAAGGGTGATCATCCCGAAATAGGACACGCCGTCGAGCCAGTACGCCATGTTGGTGTGCCAGAATGCCGGAGGGGCGTCTCTTAACTCTTTGAAAGAATTGATGAGTTCTGTAAAGGGGTTGGGGATGCCCCTGGGTTCGGTGGTTTCTTCCGCTGGGTTTTCGGGTGTCGTCGAGTCGGACATCATTCCTCCCGGTTTGTCGGCGGTCTGGCGCCGCCGCGCTGGCTGCGTTATACGCGATGACTCCAGGATGGCTGTGAGAAAATTTCGTACGCAATGAGAATGGACAAGAGGATAGCGGTTTGGCCTTCACGGCACAAGAAGAGGATTCAGCAAGGCAAATATGTGTGCGCCACGGTCGAAACGCTTTACACCCTGTTTGGGCGTGTCGCCGCAATCGACAGGAGCATCAGCACGGCGCCACAAAGCATAAGCAGCGTGTCGTTCCTGAAGTAGGCGCTGCCAATCGACATGAGTTCGGCGCCAAAATTGAAGGAAAACAGGATTCCCTCGAATCGGCTGGAAATACCTATGATGGCGCATCCTAATCCGACAAGAAATACGAGGTAACGCATAATAGACCTGCTCGAATGAGCGCGAACCGGTGAGCGCTCGACATACAAAGATACAATTTATTGCGGGGGGCTCCGGTACATGATTTCAACTTTATCTGGTGTGCTCTGAGGTTCATCCTTAGTTGGTTTGCGATGCAGGAGCCTTTTGTGAATCCGGACGTTTTGAGTCCGTTCGACGATTTCAAGACACCATATACAGATGCGCGGAAGCTCAATGAGCAAAACGGCGGCGGTCCCTGCCACCAACGCGACCCACACGACCGTTTCTACTATATTGTCCATTAGTGTTTGCCTCCGTCCCGCTTTCCAAAACGGGAGATTTCATATAATTTGGGCTCCATCGGGTTCGGGGTCCGCGATGTGGATAACTGGGTCATCTTCCGAACCTTCTGGGTCTAACACCGCGTATTTTCGCGGTACCCGGTGAACTTATACCGGCGGGATGAGCCGTGCCCGTCGGCGAATCATGCGAGCTAACGATAATGATAACAAATGAATACAATGCTCATCCTCTCTGGTTTTGTGGCATGATGTAAATTGTACACTGTAACGAACAACCACGTAACTTAGTGTATGTACACAATCTGTGCCATTTCTGCTTAAATCGTGATGAAGGTGATTTCGTGATTGCGCGGGTTGGCGAATTGACCGATCTTGTTCCGGTGTGCGGAATCGATTTTCTCTTTGATTCATAAAACATAGAAAAGAAAAGAAACGGACGGGGCGAATGAACGGACGCGGACGAACGCTACCAAAAAAAGTTGAACCAAAAACGGCGCGGCCCTCGTTGGCGGGGCATCTTCGGATTGCCCGTTTCGATCACTGGATCAAAAACGTGTTTGTGTTGCCGGGTATCATCGTCGCCGTCAGTATGCAGCCCGAGAACCTCGATGCGGCGTCGCTCGTCATTCGGGCGATTCTTGGATTGCTGTCGACGGGGTTGATTGCTTCGAGCAATTATGTTCTCAACGAGATTCTCGACGCGCCTTTCGATCGTCAGCATCCCATAAAGAAAAACCGGCCCGTCCCGGCGGGGCAGGTGAACATTCCGCTCGGATATGTGCAGTGGCTGGTCCTGATGGGCCTGGGCGCCGCGGTGGGCTCGATGATATCGACGTCGTTTGTTGTCGCCGTTTTGGCGTTGTGGGTGATGGGAATTGTCTACAATGTCCCTCCCATTAGATCCAAAGACAAGCCTTACATCGATGTTCTTTCCGAGGCAGTGAACAATCCGATTCGTTTTCTTCTCGGTTGGTTTATCGTCGGTCCGACGACCGTTCCGCCCTTGTCTCTTCTGCTTAGCTACTGGATGGTGGGGAGTTACTTCATGGGTATAAAACGGTACGCTGAATACAGGGAAATCAACGATTCCGGAGTGGCCGAAAGTTACAGGAAATCATTCGGCGTATACAACGAGCAGCGGCTGATAGTCGCGATCATGTTTTATGCCTCGGTCGCGATGCTCTTCTTCGGCGCCTTTATAGTCCGCTACCGGCTCGAGCTGGTGTTGGCGTTCCCGATGGTCGCCTGGGTGATGGCGACATACCTGTCCATTTCCTTCAAAGAACACAGCGCCGCGCAAGCTCCCGAAAAACTGTATCGCGAACCCTATCTGATGGTGTCGATCGTCGCTTGTACTATCGTCATTGGCGCCCTGTTGTTCGTAGATGTGCCCGTTTTGTATCGCGCGTTTCCGCCGTCAATTCAGTCATTCTCCGATTTGATGTCAATTCCGTGGTAACGCCGGCGTTATGTTTGTCGGGTTGAAAGTGTCGGGCGTGCGGTCGGTTTAGTCGAATACGCGTCCGACTCGGCACGTTTGCTTGACGCGTGCCAGAAGCGCCGGGGTGGGATTTACCAGCAATGACTCGCGCGCTTTTTCGAACAGCGGGATATCGGCCGTGCTGTCGCCCATGTAGTCGAAGGATCCGTTGTCCACTCTCTCGAGTATTGCATCGAGCTTGCCCCGTCCTTTGAGATTTTGAACGCGATCGCTCGTCATGACATCGTCAAATATGCCGAGGTAAGCCGCGACCGGTTCTCCGATCGATCTGTGAGCGGCCGTGGCGAGAATCAGAGTACGGCCTCTTGTTTTCTCCTCCTTCAAAAATTCCAGGACATCGTGACGGTAGGGAAGTTTGGCGGGATCGAGCGTGACGCGATCGGCCACGTGGGCTTTGAATGCCGCGCGGCCTCGAAGTACAAAAAAGGGAAGCAGCAGGATCGACCAGGGCCGGTGGCGCGCGAGTTCGCGGAGCGAAATCACAAGCGTATCCCCGGAAATAAGAGTTCCATCCAGATCGACGAACAGGGTTGGTTCGTTATGATTGTTGTCGTTTACTGTCATCGAGCCGGGATTGTATCATGACTTCTGTCATGAAATCCACAGGTCTGGTACAATACATCCCGCCGGAGAGCCATGGCGGGCGACAAATTCGGGTCGTATAGATCGAATTGAGGAGAGAATGGTACAGGGCACGGCAATCCCGGTTCTTATGTATCACAGTGTCGGCCACGCGATCGATGGGTGGAAGTCGCCGTCGTTTACGCTGCCCGCTCGCGTATTCGACGATCAATTGCGGCACCTGCGAAGGGCGGGGTACCGGTCGGCGACGCTCGACGACATTCGAGCCCATATTGCCGGTGACACGGCTCTCCCGGCCAATAGTGTTTCTCTCACGTTTGACGACGGGTATCTGGACAACTGGATTTATGTTGCTCCGCTCCTCGAGCGGCATGGATTTACGGGGACGGTATTCGTGTCTCCGGAGTTTGTCGATCCGCGGGACGGTGTTCGACCGGCGCTCGGAGATCTGGGCCCCGATGCGCTCAACCGGCCACTCGCCGATGCGCGCGGTTTTATGTCGTGGAGCGAACTTAGGAAAGTAATGGAAACCGGCGTTCTTTCGGTTCAATGCCACGCGTTAACACACACCTGGTACCCGACCGGTCCGAAAATAGTCGATTTTCATCACCCGGGTGACGGTTATCACTGGCTCGACTGGAACGCGCACCCGGAGGACAAACCGCTTTATCTCGATCGTATTCGCGATGAAGGGCCCGCGTGGTCGCGGGTCCCGTGGGGCACACCGGTGTATGAGCACGGAAAGTCGCTCGAGTCGACTCGTTATTTCCCCGACGCCAATGAAGCTTCCCGTCTTTGTGCCTTTGTAAACCATCGGCATGGCGACGCTTTTTTCGCGCAGTCCGACTGGCGTGAGATCCTCTTCAAAGAGGTCGAACGGATGCGGAAACAAACCCCGGCGGCGGGGGCGTACGAATCGCCTGATGGCAGGCGTCAGCGTTATGAGTTGGAGCTTGTCGAATCTCGGCGTATCATCAAGGACAGGCTTGGCTCTGAGCCGAAATATTTTATATTTCCCGGCGGTGGTTACAACGAAGAGTCATTCGACGTGGCGCGCTCGATCTTCGCGGGGGTCGCCGTGCGGGCGCCCGAGAGCGATACAATCCGCAACCAACCCGGCGGCGATCCAGGCAAGTTGAGCCGACTGGGGACCCAGTTCATCCAGAGCGGAGATCGGGGCGGATATTCAGGCGGTGCCTACCTGGTAGACTTTCTCAGGGAATATCAGGGTTCAGGGTTCGCACGCAGACGGCGGCAGATTCGTAAGTTATTGTATGTGATTGGGATACGTATTGGCTTGTGGCCGTGATATGATTTCTTGACGACAACTGTGGGTTGGGGGAACGGTGAGAGGGATACCGTCGTAAATTCCATAAAAAAAGCATGTTCGGAAGGCACCGGCTCTGTTTGCTGGCCCGGTGGTTGCAAGGTCTTGTGCGAGCGCCTCGTGGATGTGGGGCGAATCGGGCCGGTCGACAACCGTGTCGACATGCATATCCTCATGTGTTAGAATAGATTACTTTATTGGTGCCGCCGCTGAAAAACCGCATTTCCACGTGCAATTTCCGCGTCGTGCCGGGTGGTTGGGAGTGCAACTTGGAGAGACATCGTTGCCAGGATGTCGCCATAGCGAAGGGAATGAAATGAGCGTCAAAGTCGCCGTAGTCGGTATGGGATATTGGGGGCGGAACCTGGTTCGGAATTTTCACGAGCTCGGGGCGCTAAAGGTAGTGTGCGACTCTGACGAGACCCCGCGATCGACCATTGAAGAATCATACCCGGATGTCGGATTTACGACGAATTTCGATGATGTTCTGGGCGATGACTCGATTCAAGCGGTGGCCATCGGCGCTCCCGCGGTAACTCATCATATGCTTGCGAAATCGGCGCTTGAGGCGGGGAAGGATGTCTACGTCGAGAAACCACTGGCGACGAACCTCCCCGATGGTGAAGAGCTTGTTCGTCTTGCGAGCGAGCATGGGCGAATCCTCATGGTGGGGCATATTCTGCGGTATCATCCCGCCGTCGAAACGCTCTCCCGTCTGATTTCGTCGGGCGAACTCGGTCGCGTTCAGTATTTCTACTCCAATCGTCTGAATATCGGAAAAATAAGAACCGAAGAAAATATTCTGTGGAGCTTTGCGCCGCACGACATCTCCGTGATGCTGGCGCTTCTCAACGAGGAGCCCACGTCGTTGTCCTGTCGCGGCGAAGATTATCTCAATAAGGGCGTTGTGGATGTGACCTTGAGCGAATTCCGTTTTCCGAGCGGCGTGCGCGGTCATATCTTTGTCAGCTGGTTGCATCCGTTCAAAGAGCAGCGTCTCGTTGTTGTCGGATCGGAAAAGATGGCCGTATTCGACGACACGGCCAAGGATAAACTCGTTTTATATCCGCACAAAGTCGAATGGAAAAACCGCGTTCCCACCGCCGTCAAGGCCGATCTCGAGGTCGTTGATTTACCCGCGGCGGAACCGCTCAAGAATGAGTGCCGTCATTTTCTGGAATGCGTTGAGAAGCGGCGTCAGCCGATAACCGATGGGGAAGAGGGTTTGCGTGTTCTTCGTATTCTCACGCTGTGCCAGGTATCGCTCGACGGCGGGGGAAAGCCGCTTGCCTACCAGGATGGGGCAAGCAGTCTCGGCAAAGCCGGCGAAGGCTATACGGCGCATCCGACCGCCGTGGTCGATTTGCCGTGCGAGATCGGTGACGGCACAAAGATCTGGCATTTCTGCCACATCATGAAAAACGCAAAAATTGGCCGGGGTTGTATCTTCGGTCAGAACAGCACCGTTGAACGCGGTGTTGTGATCGGAAACAACGTCAAAGTACAGAACAACGTATCGATCTACACCGGGTCGATAATCGAGGACGACGTATTCCTCGGCCCGTCATGCGTGCTGACAAACGTGACGAATCCAAGGAGTCAGGTGGTTCGCCGTGGCTTGTACGAAACGACGATCCTCAAGCGGGGCTGTACGATCGGCGCGAACGCGACGGTGGTGTGCGGCATAACGGTGGGCCGTTACGCGTTTGTCAGTGCCGGCGCGGTCGTGGCGAAGGATGTCCCGGATTACGCGCTTATGATGGGCGTACCGGCGAAGCAGGCTGGTTGGGTGAGCCGGCACGGGCTTCCGCTGAGGGACCCGGACAAAGAAGGCGTATACACTTGTCCGGAGAGTAAACTCCGGTACCAGGAGGTCGAGCCGGGCGTTCTGCGCTGTCTTGATATTGGCGAGGAAGATCAGTTGCCGGATGACATGAGAGTCGGCGGCGTGTATTATGACGACCTTGTACACGGGGATCATTTGACTCCCGAATAAGAAAAGCCTGTCTGACGAAAACCCATCCGCCCGGTCGGTTGCACGCGGCGGAATCAGAAACTCCAAAAGGAAGAGAAAATGAGTGTACCTCTGCTGGATCTGAAAGCACAGTACGCCACGATTCGTGAAGAGGTCATGGCGGCGGTGGACGATGTGATGGTTTCCCAGTACTTCATACTGGGGCCGAAGGTGAAAGAGCTCGAGGAAGCGGTTGCCGAATATTCAAAAAGTAAGCACGCAGTGGGCGTGTCCTCAGGGACGGACGCGCTTTTGATTTCGCTCATGACCGAGGGGATCGGGGAGGGTGACGAAGTGATCACGACCCCGTACTCGTTTTTTGCGACGGCCGGCTGTGTAAGCCGCACCGGTGCGCGACCCGTCTTTGTAGATATCGATCCGATGTCGTTCAATATCGATCCCGCCGGTATTGAAGCGGCGATCACCGATAAGACGCGCGCGATCATCCCCGTGCATCTCTATGGCCAGGTGGCGGAGATGGATCCGATTATGAAGATCGCATCGGAACACAATCTCGCCGTCATCGAGGACGGCGCCCAGGCGATCGGTGCCGAATACAAGGGCCGGCGTGCCGGTTCGATTGGGCATTACGGCTGTTTCAGCTTTTTCCCGTCAAAAAACCTTGGTGGAATCGGGGACGGTGGGATGGTTGTTATGAATGACGATGAACGTGCCGATAAACTCAGGATCATGCGTGGTCACGGTGGGAAGCCCAAATACTATCACAGCATGATCGGGGGCAACTTCAGACTGGACGCCATCCAGGCCGCCGTGCTGATGGTAAAGCTTGCGCGTCTCGACGCATGGACGGAGGGCCGGCAAAAGAACGCTGATATTTATCGTAAAAAATTCCAGGACGCGGGCGTCGTGGTTGGACTTCAGGAAATGAACGGTGTCAAAGGTGTCGTGCTTCCCGAGTTGATGCCCGAGCGCCGCCATATTTACAATCAGTTTGTTATTCGTGTCGACAAGCGTGACGATATTCGCGGCTTTCTCAAAGATAAGGGAATCGGGAACGAGGTCTATTACCCGGTTCCGTTTCACATGCAGGAATGTTTCGCCGATCTTGGTTACAAAGAAGGCGACTTTCCGCACAGTGAGGCCGCCGCGCGTGAAACGCTCGCCGTTCCGATCTATCCGGAACTGACCGACGAGATGATTGGTGAGGTTGTCGACGCCATCGTTGAGTTTACGAGTTAATTATTTGAAAGCACGGGAGGCCCCGTGCTGCACATACATGATCTGTGGAGGGTCGAATGGATTTTCCGTTCAAAAAGGCACTGGTAACGGGCGGCGCGGGTTTTATTGGAAGCCATGTCGTCGAGGAACTCGTCAAAATGGGCGTCGAGACGATCAGTGTTGATGATTATTTTGCCGGTAAACCAGAGAACCTCGCGGCTCTCAAGAGTTATCCGAATTTCCATGAAGAAAAATGCGACGTCACCGACAGGGCGGGGCTTGAAAAACTCATTCCCGGTGTGGAAGTAATTTTTCACCAGGCGGCGTCGAAGAAGACTATTTGTCTGAGCAACCCGCCTCGGGATCTCGCAATCAATGCCGAGGGCACGTTTCACCTTCTCGAGCTTGCACGGGATCACGGGATCAAAAAGTTCGTCCATATATCGACCGGTTCGGTGTACGGCGAGGCGCAGTACTATCCGCAGGACGAGAAGCATCCCCTGGTGCCGACTTCGTACTATGGCGTGAGCAAACTCGCCGGTGAAAAGTACGCGAAGTGTTTCAATCTGCTCTATGACCTCGACACCACGGTACTCCGCTACTTTCACGTGTACGGTCCGCGGCAGGAGTCGAGCGATGTAGGCGGTGTTGTGTCGATCTTTACGCGGCGTTTGATCGAGGGAAGACCGATCACGATCTATGGCGACGGGACCCAGCAGAGGACGTTTACCTGGGTCAAGGATGTCGTGAGGGCAAACCTTCTCGCCGCCGTAACCCCGGCCGCTACGGGTGAAGTGTACAACTGTGCGTCGGGTATCACGGTCACGATTACCGAGCTCGCCGATATGGTCGCGGATATCCTTGGTGTGAAGGATCCGGTCATAAACTATGATGACTGGATGGTTGGTGACATCAAGGTGTTCAATATCGACAACACCAAGATCAAGAGAGATCTCGGCATGGAATTTCTCACGGACTTCCGCAAAGGGCTCGAGATGACCGTCGATTGGGCGAGAGATTACTTCGAGAAAAAGTAGGGCTTGGTATGTACAAGGATCATAAAATCGGAATCGTGGTGCCGGCGTACAACGAGGAGCTTTTGATTCTCGATACGTTGACCACGATGCCGGACTATGTCGACAAAATCTTTGTGATCAACGATGCCAGTAAGGATAAGACACGAGAACTCCTCGACGAACAGGCGCTTAAGGACCCCCGGGTGGTCCCGATCCACCACGAAAAGAACAAGGGACTTGGGCAGTCACTCATCGATGGTTACCTGGCGAGTGCGGAGTCCGATGTCGATATTACCGCCGTAATGGCCGGTGACAACCAGATGCACCCCGACGATCTGTCGATACTTCTCAGACAAGGTGATCGATCGTGGCTCGGATTATGTCAAAGGCAACCGGCTGCTCCACCAGAACATCGATTTTATGCCCAAGTACCGGTTTTTCGGCAACGCCATTCTGACAATTCTCACCAAGTTCGCGACGGGATACTATTCGCTTATGGACCCGCAGTGCGGATACACGGTGATAAAGAATTCAGTGCTCAGAAATATCCCGATTGCCCAGATGACAAAAGGGTACGGATATAATGCCGATATTCTGACCATGCTGAATATCCGCGGGTTCTCGGTGTCGGATGTCGAGGTTCGACCGGTTTACGGTCGCGAGAAGAGCAAGATCAAGCTGTGGAAGTACATCCCAAAAACGAGTTGGCTCTTGTTCAAACTGTTTTTCCGGCGGTTGTGGCATCGATACGTCGTTCGCGATTTTCACCCGCTGGTACTGTTTTATCTTTTTGCTGTTTTTAATATTTTCTTCCTGATCATTCCGCTTATCGTCAGGTTCTTCTATATGTACTCGATAGAAGGAGTGGCGCCGCGGACGACGATGATCCTCCTCGTATTTCTGCTCATAACGACTTTCCAGTCGATCCTGTTTGCCATCTGGATGGATATGGATTACAACCGCCAGCGCAACGATTAGTATTTGTGATGAGCGGTGCTACAATCGGGGCCGGTTGGAGAAACTCTTTGGATCCGCGGCGATTCCCACCAGGAAAATGAACACCTCGGCAATCAGAAACCACAGACGCGCGGCGATCGAGATGGCCGTTGCTTCCTGTATGGGCACTCCGGCGAGCGTCAGGTAACCAACCATCGCGCCTTCACGTACGCCAAGCCCACCCGGAATGACTATGGCAAGAATACCCATAATAATAGACAACGGAAAGCCGAGCCCGACACTGAAGGGCACATCGGCGCTGGTGAGCGCGACGACGAGCAAGTGAAAACCCGCCATCATCAGGCCCCAGGTGATCACGAACCACGGGAGCGCGCTGAGGGTGGAGGCCATCGAGAGCCGCGGAATCAGAATTTCCTTGCGGAGGATGCGCGTCAACAAGCGTTGAGCGACATTTTGGGCCGTGTCGCTAAAAATCACGATCGAGAGACCCACCCACATAAGAAGGATCGGCCAACTCCACAAAATTGGGGAATTGAGGATGTAGAGTCCGGTCGCGCCGAAAACAAGCCCCAGCCACAGTATGATCAGTTGCCACGTAACCGTTGCCGAAGTGACGGTGGCGAGCGGATAGGCGTATTTTCCCGCGACGTAGCCGGCACGGCCCATTAGCGCCCAGACTTTTCCGGGAATGTATTTGGCGAAAGAAGAGAGTCCCACGGCCGCGAGACTTGATCGCGGGGATACCGGATAACCGGTGCGGCCGAGGATCGATCGCCACGAGAATGCGTCCGCGACAAAGCCGCCGAACAACAACAAAAAAGACGCGATGAGAGCGGGGAACGAGTGTATCCGAGGCATGACCAGGTAGTCGGACTTGTAAAGCGCGACGACGAGGAATGCCAGTGAGGCGTAGACAAGATATCTGAACCAGGGTCTCACACCCAACACCCTCCAAAAGCCTGGGTCACGTGCCAGCCGCTTTCAGCGTAAAACGACTCTTTATCGAAATCACCTGCGAGTCTCAAGACGAGAACCGGAATGTCATAACGTCCGAAGGATGAAACCAATCCGATACGTTTGAGTTCACTGACGAGCGGCCGCGCGAACTCGCTGTCGCGGTGGACCCAGCTAATGACCATTGAAACGTTCTGCGAGCGCCAGTATTCGACGGCGTGACGGACCAGAGGCTCGTACACCGATTCGTGTCCCGGGAGGACCAGAAAATCAGGCGTTGTTCCGAGTAAAACCTCGATTCCTTCGTCCGGCCGGTTGACTGCGCCGGCTATGAGGTATCCGAGGACGCGCTCGCCTTCGACCGCGGCAAATATTGCGTAGTCGCGGTATGGAATGTCCACGTATCGCCAGTTGAGGAAATCGCTTGATCGTTTGAGCGTGATTGTCTTTTTCGCGGCGATGAACTCCTCCCACAATCTGTCAAATCGTTCGTCGAACCTTTCAATTCGTTCGATACGACAGCTGTCGGGTTTGTCCGCATTCTGGGCGATCCTGGTTTTAAATCTTTTGGACAGCACACTCAGAACTGTGCGCATGGCGGTTTTTTTGAGCGATGACGCACCAATGACACGCGAAATGTCATCCGTGACGGCGCCCGGGGCGAATACGGCAAAAAACGCGTTGAGCGAGCAGATGTGGTGATACCCGCGGGTCACATGAAGCTGGTAATTTACGGGGCGGGCGGTGAGGCCGAATGTGATTTCGTAACCGTCCTTGACGCTGACATCGATACAGTATTCGGTGAGCGGGCCAAAAAGCTTTTGCCCGCGATATTTCTTGTCGATGTATGCGTCTTCTATCTTGCCGCCAAGAACTTCGCGATCGAATACGTGAAACAGCATCGGGATCATCGCCTCATGTGCGATTACTTTGCCTTCATCTTCGACGACAACGATCTTCGACGGACGTCCCGGTGTGTCGATGTATTCCCATTTCCACTGGTCGATTGTACGGTCGCGCTCAAACACGATATTATACAAATCGTTCAGTTCACCCTCGTCCCCCTGACGGTACTCCCGGTATTCCATTTCTTATTTCCTCTCTCCCGGTCGTCTTAATGATTTGATGATTGTCTTGGCGATATTTATCATCGCGTCCATTCCGGTCTGTGCGAGATATCCGGAGTAAGAGCCGGGCCACCTGTTGGGATGAATGAGAAGCTGCGCGCTTCCGATTCGCTGGTTTGTGGATATCTCGTCAATGAGACCGCGGGTTCCCCGTTCCATTCGCGGCGGTTGAATGCCGTCGACGGTGTCCCAGACAACGTTTCGATCCGCGTTCCAGTCCCTCCCCGAATCGGCCAGATACATATAATGATTGTGGTCGATGGACCGGTAGGATTCTCCGCCGAGACCGAACTCGTCGAGTGAAAACTTGTCCCAAAATGTTCTGTTGTCCCATTTCGACAACGCCCGTGAGTGCATCGATGCAGACACGACGGGATAGACCGCGCGGAGACGGCCAAGACAATCTTCAAAAAGAACGCGCGCCTGGTCAAAGTCGCCGCCGGCGTCGGCGAGATTCTCGTAGTGGTAGCCGATTTCATGACCCAGGGTGGCGATTTCCTTCATGATCGATTCGTCGAACGTGTGTGGTTTGACACGAAAAAAATAGGTACCCGCGATGCCGATCTCCGACTCGACCTTTGCCGTGGCAAGCGCCGTACCGGGGAAGCGATCGACGTCGTGCCTGAACAACACGGTTTTGTCGGCCGCATCAAACGTTGCCTTGTTATTCCAGTAGTGTTCGAAGCGAACAAATTTATACCCCTCGCGTTTGAACGCGAGAAGGAGCTCCCTTAACATATCCAGTGAAAAATCACGCATCGTCCTTGCGGCCGCCTTTCGATATATCTCCGAACTTGATTTCTGATTTCCATAAAAAGTAAAAACCGACGAGTGTAATCGGGAAGAATTGCGTCGCATGATACAGAAGCGATAAGGCGAGCGCTTCGCTCTTGGCTATCCCGTAAAAACTCAGGCCCACAATACACGCGTACTGGGTGGTTCCCAGATAAGCGGGCGCGGAAGGAATCATGGATCCCATCGCGACGAGAACGATGAGTGTGAGGCTCGCGAAAAGCGGGACCTCCATGTTTAGCGCGCCAAAGCTGAAATAGATCCCGAGCATCGCGAAGATCCACACGGGGAAAGACGCAAGCGTTATTGGAATCAGCGTGTGTGCCTTGCTCATCACGGCGAGCCCGCCGAGAAATGCCTCGGTCCACCTGTGAATCTTCGACTGCCAACGTTCCGGCAGTGGTCTCGCGATTCTCGTCACAATGGTTTTTACGAGGTGCTGGTAGCGTTCCATCAAAAACATGACGACGAAGAGCGCGACATTGAGAACGATCAGCCACATGGCGCTGGTCCGAAGCCACTCGGGTCCGGGGACCTTCGAGAGGGTCACCCACAAACAAACGATGAGAGAAAAAACATCGACGATGCGTTCGTACACGATCGTCGCAAAAGCGGCGGAAATGCTTATCTGTTCCCGGCGCCCCACCGTGTAGGCACGGACGATCTCGCCAAGACGCGCGGGGAGCAGGTTGTTCGCCATAAAACCGATAGAGGTGGCGGAGAAAAGATTCCACGTGCTGATCGATTTGATGGGGAGCAGCATAAACTTCCAGCGGTACGCTCGGAAATAGTGCCCGAGCAGCGTGAATACCACGGCGGGAATCAGGTACAACGGGCGTGTCTGTTCGAGCACACCCCACAGGACGCCCCACTCGATGTCCCGCATTGCGAGATAGAGGAAGAATCCGCTGACAATCGACCCGATGAGGAGCTTACGTTTCATGAATAAACTATTCGAAATCGGTTACAAATAGGACAAACACAAGCCTTTGAGACGCAAAGTTCGCACCAAGGGTCCAGCCCCACGGGGGGGCGAGTTTGGGGCGATCGGGTCGCTGTGTAGTTAGGCGTCAGATATTAAAGGAGATACGTCGTCTGTGGCAATTTGATTTTTGATCGCGGTCAAAAACAATTGCCCCAGGGACGGCTCCTTAACTATCTTGAATTACGGCACATATGCCACCTTGTGCTTACCGGGTTGACCAGATCGAGGTGTTCCGGTAGGATTGACGTGCGACGTTCCGGCACAATGCCGGCAAGTCTTTATCCACAAATTAAATGACAACGAGTTGAATCGGGGGATCATGGCGAAGAAGAGGTTTTTTGGGCAAATATCCCAGGCGTTTTCATCCAAGCCTGATACCGCGGATGCGCCGGTGATTCCCGCCGCCGTCGAGGCCCTCAAACAGGAAAACATCCGGTTGACGCGTGCCCTGGAAGAGCTCTCAATGCTCAACGAGCTGGCCCGCGAGATCGGAGCGTCCCGGGACTCGCAGGGGATCATGGATCGGATTATCCGCCGGTCGTTGAAATCGGTCTACGCCGAACAGGCCGTGATCACGATGGTCAGCGAGCAGTCGCTCGAACCCATGAAAACACTAGTGCGGGCGATGGTTACATCGTCGGAGCATGAGCAGTTCCATCTTAGCCAGAACCTGCTCGGGTGGATGCATCTGAACAAAAAGGCGCTTCTTTCCAACTCGCCCGGCGCCGACGAGCGGTTTCGCGGAATTACTTGGGACGAATCGATTAACTCGATTCTTTGCGTTCCGCTCATGGTCAAATCGGAACTCAAAGGTGTTCTGACGGCCTACAACAAAAAGGGCGGCGGTGGTTTCACCGAGGAAGACCAGAGGTTGTTGGCGATTATCGCAATGCAATCCGCGCAGGTAATCGAGAATGCCAGGCTCTACGAGGAACAACAGGCTTACATCAGAATGCAGGAAGAGGTCAGACTTGCCTCGAGAATCCAGCTCGATCTCTTGCCCGATTCGGCCCCTCAGATCGATGGTTACGACATCTCCGGCAGGAGCATCCCGGCACAGATGGTGGGCGGCGATTATTTCGATTTTATTCCGATGTCCGATAATAAGTTGGCGTTGTGTCTCGGCGACGTGTCGGGCAAGGGATTGCCGGCGTCTCTTTTGATGGCCAACCTGCAGGCGACGCTGCGTGGGCAAACCCTCCATGACGTGCCGGTAAGCCTGAGGATGAACCGCGCGAATGAATTGCTGTACCGGAGTACCGACCCCGAGAAATTCGCCACCCTCTTTTATGGCGTGCTCGATCTCGACCAACACAACCTAACGTTCTCCAACGCCGGGCATGAAAATCCGTATTTGAACACGCTTCAAAACGGGGATAGTCGCCTTTCCACCGGCGGAACCGTTCTTGGAGTCGTCGACAACTTTCCCTTCGAAGAGGAAATCGTGCCGATTGGCTCGGGCGACCTTCTCGTAATCTTCTCCGATGGGATCACGGAAGCGTTCGACATCAATGAAAATCAATTTGGCGAGAACCGGCTGGAAGACGTAATCGAAAAGCACAAGACGGAGCCGGCGGTCGCCATTATCGAGCACATCGTCGAGGCCGTCCAGGAGTTTGCGGGGGATGCCCCTCAGGCCGATGACCTCACTCTCGTTGTTATCAAGCGGGTCGAATCATGACCGGTGAGAGACTCTCTCACTTTCAACTCGAACAAGAGATCTACAAGGACTACGCAGGTTCAGTCCGTCGTGCGACAGACGTGTCCGACGGCAGGGCGGTGACGCTCCGTTTGATTCCCACCTCTGTTTTTCTTACCGAGAATGACAAACAGCAATTCATCAGGGACATGTTGACCATTTCCGCGATGAGCCATCGAAATGTCGCGGCGGTGTACGGCGTGGAAGAGGCGGATGACCATGTGCTCGTCTCATGCGAGGCGTACGGGGTCCCTATCGATGGCGGGGAAGAACCTGTTGGCGATCTCGAAGAGCTGCTCGCCGGGCTCGGCGCGGCGTATGAAAATGGCGTGTTGCACGGAGGCCTCTGCCCGCGGGTGATTTCACGGACGGAAAGTGGGGGGCTGAAGGTGTACTGGTTTGGCATGGGACGCTTTATGCATGGCACACCGGCACTGGCACATTCGATATATGATCTTGCGTACATGTCGCCCGAAGCGATTCAGGGACGCGAGATCGATGAACGCTCAGATCTGTGGTCGGTAGGCGTGATTCTATACGAGTGGCTCACCGGCTCGCTTCCATTCCGGGGACAAGATCCTGCAACGCTCGCGCACGATGTGTTCAATGCGAGGCCACCGGTTCCCGCGGGAGTTCGCAGCGGCGACGAACTCTCCCTCGCTCAACTTTCCAACGAGCTATTGAACAAAAATCCTTCCGACCGTCCCGGGTCGGTCGCCGATGTCGTAGAGCGTTTGAAATCAGAAACCGGCGGGGTGGTGGCGGGTGTGGGTCCGGAGGGCCCAACCGATGACAGTCCCCGCGACGGGTTTTTGAACGCCGAGGAAACGGTGACGCGGGTTTCGCTGATGGTTCTTTACCTTGCCTGTGCGGGTAGCGACCCGGACAAGAGCTACCTTGCGACGGGACTGACCGAGAACTTGATATCCAGACTGTCGGGCTTCGATGAACTCATACTCGCGTCAAAACACGACTCGCTTACGTGTCGCGGCAGGGATGTCGATCCGCGCGAGCTGGGCCGGTGCATGGGAGTTGATTCTGTCTTGCGGGGGTCGGTACGGACGTCGGGTGATGAAATTCGAGTAGACGCTCAGATCATAGATGTGAATACCGGTGTCGAAACCTGGAACTCCCGGTTCGATGGAACACTCGACAACATTATCGAGCTGCAAATGACGCTGGCGTCGGAAGTGGTTGATGCTCTCTGTTTTCACGTCAGTGACGCGGAACGGGAGGTTTTCTCGAAACACCCGACAACCGATCCCGTTGCATACGATTTTTACATGCGGGGCAGAGAGTTTATGTCGACGGGTGGCGTTCAAAACGCTGAAGCTGCAATCCGAATGTATGAATTCGCGGCGGCGAGCGATCCGTCGTTCGCGCTCTCGCTCGCGAATCTTGCCGAAGCTTACACGGATATGTACGCGTACTACGACGGGTCCGATTTCTGGCTCGACCGTGTGTCCGAGGCCGCGCAACGGGCGCTCGATCTCGACCCCGGGCTTGCGCTTGCCCGTTTCAGTCTCGGCGTTGTTTGTTTTTACCGCAAGCAATACACCGAAGCGCGTGAAGCTTTCGAACGCATTACACAGGAGAAGCCTCGGTGTTACGAAGCCTACCGCTGGCTGGGTATCGTCGCGGATGTAACGGGCGACTTCGACACGGCGCTCGCAAGGTATAAAGAAAGCGCCGAGATCAAACCGTGTAGTGTCGAGCCCTGGCTTTATATCAATATGACGCATCGGCGGCGGGGTGACGTCACCGCAGCGAACGATTCGGCCAAAAGATTTCTTGAGGTTGGTCTCAAGACACTTCAAATCATCCCGGACGATCCATTGACCCTCAGCCGTTTTTGTGTGATTTACACCCTCTTTGGAGATCGGGAAAAAGCGTATGACGCCCTTGGGCGGATTCTCGATTTGAACCCGAAGGACGGGCTGGTACTTTACAACTGTGCCGCGACGTATGCGCTGCTCGGAGACGAAAACAAAGCGTGCGAGTGTCTGGGCAAAACACTGAGCAGCGGATACAAAAACGTTCGCGAGTGGATCGAAGGCGATCCCGATTTTGACGGTATTAGAGAGTCCGAAACGTTCCGCAAATTGCTCACCGAGTTCGATCTCCAGTACGGAGGTTGAATCATCCGCACGGCGGCGGCGTTCTTGTCGGCGGCGCCGGTGTCGGCATAGCCGCCCGAGAGGTGTCCGCTTCAAACATTCAAGCAACATTCATTTTTTGGCACTCGTTTGTATCGGCTGTGTCGGTACGTTTGTGGCCGCCGTGTTGCCGAGTTGCTCCGACCTGCCGTCCGGTCCGGCGGACGCCTCCGGTATGGTCACGAGGGGCATAACGCTTGTGGATTGGACACGAGACGGGTACGGGGGCGCCGAAGGGTTGGAGTCCGTCGGCGATGTGTCACAGACGGGCGCGAACTCGATCGCATTCGTGGTGACGGCATATCAGGATGGGGCCGCCTCCGTCGAGGTCCGCGTCGACCCCTCCCGGACGCCGTCGACGCAGGCGGTCGCAAACGCGATCGTGCGGGCAAAGTCTCTTAGTTTCCCCATGGCGGTCACGATCAAGCCTCATATCGATCTCGAAGACGGCACGTGGCGCGCCGAGATTTCGCCGTCGAATCCCGCAGCGTGGTTCGAATCGTACCGTGCTTTTTTGTTCGAGTGGGTCGAGCTGGCCGTCGCGATGGATGTGGAGCAGTTCGTTATCGGAACGGAGCTTGCCGGCACGCTCGAGCACGAGTCCCTCTGGAGAGAACTCATCGCCGATATAAGGAGCGTTTATGATGGTGAAATCACCTACGCGGCTTCGTGGGACGAAGCGCCCCTCGTCCCGTTCTGGAAAGACCTCGACATCGTCGGTGTGAATTTCTACGCGCCCCTGACCGGGCGTCTCGACACCGGCCGTTTCGAAATTCTCACGGCCTGGCAGCCGTGGATCGAGCGGCTTCGCCTGCTCCACAAAAAAGCCGGTCGCGACGTACTCATCACCGAGATTGGATACAGGAGTATTGATGGCGCAGGAATGTATCCCAATGATTTCCAAAGAGAGGCGAACGTCGATTTCGACGAGCAGGCGGACCTCTACTGGGGAACGCTCGAGGCCCTCGCGGAAAACCCCTGGGTTCGCGGTGTGCTCTGGTGGAACTGGCTCGCCGTTTCGAGCGGCGATGAGAGCATTGACTTCACGCCAAAAAACAAGCCCGCGGAAAAGGAGCTCGTCGATGCGTGGATTCGTTAGAATGGTCGCAGGCTTGGGGCTTTGGATCGCCATGTTTGTTGTGGTGACCTCGACGTTTGCGTACGCGCAGACCGAAACCGAAATCGATTCGGCCGAAGCGGTGTCGATCAACACGGGCGCCATCGAGTTGGGTGTCGCCGGGGCGCTTACGAACGTCGAGGGGATTCAAACCGGCACACTGCGGGTGCGTACAGGGATGTTTGCCGAACGGCTAAACGGTCTGGTGGGCGCCGAGGTGGGTGCGGGCTATTCGCACGTGAGCTCCCTGGACAGATTCGATCTGTCCGCCGCGGTCAGTTGGGGCAAGAAATGGGGACGGAGTGGCAACTATCCATATGTGTCGCTGGTCGCTGGATGGCGGCAGGAGGAAGTCGGAAGTTTCAGTCACGGCCGCTATCCTGTCGGCTTTGGAATTGGTATGCGATCGCTTGTTGGCCGGCGCGCCGGTTTCCGTGTAGAATACGGCTACAGACGCGTGTTGAACGATCCCGTGGCGGATTTCAACGAACACGAGATTACAATCGGTCTCTCTATCTTCTTCAGAAATTCACAAAAAGAGCGGCCTTAGAAAAGGACCAGAATCGTGAAGAACTTCCATGTGTTGTTGGTCGTGTTGTTGGCTGTTTTTGCCATTCCGATGATGTCGTGCTCGACCCAACAGGCCGATTTGATTGTCGTGGGCGACACCATCCACACTCTCAACCCCGAACAGCCGCGGGTTGAAGCCGTGGCCATCAGGGGCCAGTACATCGTGTTCACGGGGAGCAGGGAGGAGGCGGAACGCTTCAAGGGATCGGGTACACGCGTGCTCGATGTCACGGGCAAGACGGTGCTGCCGGGGCTTGTTGATGCCCACGCCCATTTGAGCGGACTGGGGAAGGCGCTACGGCAGGTGGATCTCGTAGGTACGGATTCGGCTGTGGCCGCGCGCGAACGGGTTCTTGCCAGGCAGAAAACGATGCCGCCGGGAGACTGGATAGAGGGACGCGGTTGGGACCAGAACGACTGGCCGGTGAAGGAATTTCCCACGTTCGCCGATCTCGACGGCACCGATGCAAACCCGGTATATTTGCGGCGGGTCGACGGTCATGCCGGGTGGCTCAATAAGCGCGCAATGGAGTTGTGTGGAATCACGAAAGACACGAAGGATCCCGATGGCGGGAGAATTATCAGGGATGAGTCGGGTAATCCGACCGGTGTTTTAATCGACAACGCAAAGAATCTCGTGACGAGTGTCAAACCCGAGCCGTCGTTCGAGGAGCGGGTCGAGCGCTACCGTACGGCGATCGACGAATGCCACCGCTATGGACTGACGGGTATCCATGACGCGGGTATCGGGGCGAAGGATCTCGAAGCGCTCCGCTATCTGGTCGAACACGGTGAACTCAACTTTCGTGTATACGGGATGCTCGAATCCGATGAGGAATCCTTTGCCGAAGAATTCATGCGGAACGGGCCTGAGCTCGATCCCGACCACTACCTCACCATTCGGGCGTTGAAGATCTACGCGGACGGTGCGTTGGGATCGCGTGGTGCGGCTCTCCTCGCGCCGTACTCGGATGAGCCGGGAAACGCGGGGCTTTTGATGCACACACGTGATGAGCTTCTACGCTGGACGACGCTGGCGATCGAGAATGGGTTTCAAGTTTGTACGCACGCGATCGGAGATGGCGCGAACCGTTTGATGCTCGATGTGTACAAAGAGGCAATGGACGAAGCGGGAGAAGGGGACTATCGGCTCAGGATCGAACACGCTCAAATTTTGGCGCCGGGAGACATCGGCCGTTTCAAAGAGCTCAGCGTGATCGCGTCGATGCAGCCGACGCACGCGACATCCGACATGTACTGGGCCGTCGACAGATTGGGGAGCGAGCGGCTTGTGGGCGCTTACGCGTGGCGAAAATTATTGAACACCGGTGCGGTGATCTGCTGCGGATCGGACTTCCCGGTAGAAGGCGCGAACCCATTGTGGGGTATCTACGCGGCCGCCACACGGCAGGACGCCGAGGGCTGGCCGGAATCGGGATGGTATTCGCAAGAGTGCATGACTGTGGAGGAGGCCGTGAGCGGATTTACACGGGAGGCGGCGTACGCCGGATTTATGGAAAGCATTAAGGGGTGCGTGCAAGTGGGTATGTTAGCGGACCTTACGGTTATGGCCTCTGACCCGTTCAAAGTGCCGAAAAGCGATCTCCACGACCTCGCTGTGACCCACACTGTGGTCGGCGGCGAAGTGGTTTTCGATGGATCACAATGAAATCAAATACGGAGTGAATAGATGAAACGTGTATTGAGCGTCACGTTGGGTGTCCTGATCGTCATTGGCGGTATCATCGGCGGCGTGGTGATCTCCAAAGATGTTGTCGAGCTTCGAAAAGTCGGAACGTCCATAGTCGAGAATCAGCAAAAGCAATCGCGCGTGTTCGACGAGAAGGCAAAGCTGCGTGAGGACATTGCGAAGGAAGGGCAAGCGATCAGTGAAATCCCCGATTCCCTCAAGGCGTCCCGCTCGGGAAAAGCGATAAAGAGTTCGATGATATTTGCAAAAACCGAAGCGAGGCTCGATCAGGAGAATGCTCGGCTTAAAAAAGCCATTCGTAAGCTGGGGCGGGACAAGTTGGATCTCGGAAAGCGCGTTAAAAAAGGCGGAATCCTCCTTGCGGGTGTGGAGTTGTTGCTCATTATCGGGTTGATTGTTGTGAGAAAGGTTTTCGCTTGAGGGGGAAGGTGGCGCTTGAAAAAAACAACCTGCCGAACGTGCGTCTTTCTCAATCATTCGCGGACACAAAAGAGTGGCCCCGAACCCAGTCGAGAACGTCCGGCAGGTTGAAACTTGTTTCGCGAAAATCCTGTGGTCTAAACATAGCACAGAACGCTGATAATACAACCCGCGCGGCAAATTTAGTTGAAGATTGCCGGCTAAAAGAATCTTCGTTCTTGTTCGGGTAGCGATTTTGGTGGTGGCGTGAATGGGGCGGTGTTGACCCGCCGGGCAGCAATGGACAACAGGTCACTTTTTCATTTGATATTTGTCAATTTCGAGGCCGTTAGATGTCAAAAAGCGGCAGGATTTCGGGCCCCTGACCAGTCGTCGTTTTCTGTTGCCTTTGGTTAACCAATATGCAAGAATCGCTTTTAATCATACCGGGCTCACAGGAGAGACTCGCGAAAAGCGGGCGCCGAAGGGGCAAGAACGGCCGCGGCCGATCGAAACTCTCAGGCAAAAGGACTGGAGTTTCGGAGTCTCCTGGAAAGCGCCAGGCCGTGAGCCTGGACACCGAAGGAGTAAGTCCTCGTAAAGAGGATAATCTCACAGGTAACAAGGACAGGGGCGGAATGTATATTCTGCCCCTTTTGTTTTAAGTGTTGGGACCTAATTTTGTATTTTTTCGCGGGGGTGCTCCCATGGGCGTGTTCGCTGATCGAGTATTGAATCTCGGAACGGAAAACGCATTCAAAATCGGTGATGATATCAAGCGGTGCGAGGCGAAGGGGATGAAGATCATCAAGCTCAACCTCGGCGAGCCGGATTTTGACAGCGCGCAGAATATCAATGATGTCGGCATCAAGAATATCAACGCCGGCAATTCACACTACACGGATCCGCAGGGGATCATCAAATTTCGGGAAAGTATCGCGGCCCAGGTTAAGCGGACGCGGGGAATCGACGTCGACCCACAGAGAGTCGTCGTTACAACCGGCGCGAAGCCGCCTATATCGTACACGATGATGGCTTTTGTCAATCCCGGCGACGAAGTCATCTATCCGAGCCCCGGCTTTCCAATCTACGAATCGTGGGTGACGTTCCTCGGAGCGAAACCGGTGCCTCTCCATCTCGAGGAAGAGAAGAACTTCCGTTTTGACGCGTCCGATATTGAGCGTTTGATCACGCCAAAAACAAAAGTGCTGATAATCAACTCGCCCTCGAACCCGACCGGAGGCGTTCTCACCGAAGCCGACCTCACGGAAATCGCGCGGGTTATCAACGACAAGGCGAGCCCCGACATCCGGGTGTACTCGGACGAAGTCTACGAGGACATCATTTTTGACGGAAACAAACACCGGAGCATCGTGTCGTTCCCGGGTATGGCGGAGAAGACCGTTCTCGTGAGCGGGCACTCCAAGTCGTATGCGATGACGGGCTGGCGGCTCGGTTATGCCGTGCTTCCCACGGTCGAAGAGGCGATGGTCTTCCGGCAGTTCAACATCAACATTATTTCGTGCACGCCACCGTTCATCCAGGAAGCCGGTAAGCAGGCGCTCGATGGTGATGAGAACCGCGGCATTGTCGCATCGATGACTACCGAATTCCAGGAGCGTCGGGATATGGTTGTCGACGCGCTCAACGCGATCGATGGTGTCTCGTGCAACAAGCCCGAAGGCGCTTTCTACGTATTCCCCAATATTGGCGGCGCTTGCAGAAAACTCGGCATGATCGAGATGTACGAATCGCTGGACGCCAAAACAAAGAAGGTGACGAGTCCGTCGACGATGTTCCAGATGTTTGCACTCTACGAGCATGGCGTTGCCACGATGGACAGACGGTCGTTCGGCGCGATAGGGAGTGAGGGAAAGCATTTCTTGCGGCTCTCGACGGCGACCGATATGGAATCGCTCAAGGAGGGTGTGCGGAGGATCGAGGCGGCGAGCCTCGACAAGGATGGCTTCAAGCGGTTCTTTGAAGCTGGAGAGCATCTCTATTAAGTATGAGGTAACCGCTCGCGAAAGGAGCGTACGATGGCATTCGCGTTTGGACCGAGAAGAGCAGTCTATATAGATATCAGCGAAGAGCTCAAAAAAGTCGGCAACCCGCTCTCGGATGAAGAACTCACTTCATTCGAGACATTTGACAGCGTTTACAGATCGCTGTGCGCCGTGATGTACAATTATGTTCCCATGTCCGGTCATCCGGGCGGATCGATTTCGTCGGGGCGTTTTGTCGAAGCTATTTTGTTCGACGCGATGGATTATGACGTGTCCGATCCTGATCGTGGGGATGCGGATCAGATTTCATATGCGGCGGGACACAAGGCCCTGGGACTTTATGCCATGTGGGCGCTCAGGAACGAAGTTGTGCGGGCGGGCGCTTCCGATCTGCTTCCTTCAAATGTGAAGATGCAGCTGCGTCTCGAGGACCTTCTTGGTTTCCGGCGCAATCCGATCACGAATACACCGCTCTTTAAGAAGTTTAATTCCAAACCGCTCGATGGACATCCCACACCGGCGACGCCGTTTGTGCGTCTGTCGACGGGAGCGTCGGGTGTCGGTGTTGCGACTTCGATGGGTCTTGCCTATGGCGCCGCCGACTACTACGGCGCAAAAGCTCCGCGGGTCCACATCGTCGAGGGCGAAGGCGGGATGACACCCGGGCGTGTCGGTGAGGCCATGGCGGCGGTTGGGACGGCGTCTCTTGCCAACGCGATCATGCACATCGACTGGAACCAGGCTTCGATCGATTCCAACCATGTATGCCGCGACGGCAAGGAACCCGGCGATTACGTTCAGTGGACGCCGATGGAGTTCGCGTACCTCCACGACTGGAATGTGATTTATGTCGAGGATGGCCGGAATTTTCAACAGATCGTGGCCGCGCAGAGAAAAGCGCGGACGATCGACAACGGTCAGCCGACTGCAATCGTGTACCGCACGACCAAGGGTTGGAAGTATGGGATCGAGGGACGCGCGTCGCACGGCGCGGGACATAAACTCTGCACGGACGGTTTCTACGATGCGGTAGCGCCGCTTCTCGAGTTGACGGGCGCGAAGTTCGATTCTTGCGAGGAGAACTGCCAGCGGTGCGGTGGGGGGGCGGACGCCGATGTGATGGAGCAGTGCTTCTGGGATGCGCTTCTCGTTGTGAGGAAGACCTTCGACGAGAAATTCGTAAACGTCGATATGTTCGCTCAGCGCTTGAAGGATTCACGCGAGCGCCTGAATTGCCTCGAACGCAAGCCGCGCGACAAAGCGCCGGATGTCACAGCGATCTACAAGACGGCTGAGGCAGAAAGAGGCGGGATTCCCAAGGAACTCAAACTCGAAGCAGGGGGCAAGACGACCCTGCGCGGAGAACTTGGGAAAGTACTCAACTATTACAACAAGGCGAGCGGTGGGGCCATTTTTGCCGCGGCCGCCGATCTTCTCGGTTCGACAAGCGTTCTTACCGCTGGCAAAGGGTTCCCGGAAGGGTACTACAACGCGGTGACCAACCCTGGGTCGCGGATCTACTCGATAGGCGGAATCTGTGAGGACGCCATGACCGGTATTCTCGCCGGGTTGTCGTCCTACGGCCGCCACATCGGCGCGGGATCGTCCTACGGCGCGTTTATCGCGGCGCTCGGCCACATTGCCTCGCGTCTTCACGCGATCGGCGGTCAGGCGCGTGACGCGATCGTACCGGGCGAACCGTACAACCCGTACTTCTTGATCTGCGCCCACGCGGGTGTCAAGACGGGAGAAGACGGCCCGACGCACGCCGATCCGCAGGCGCTCCAGCTCCTCCAGGAAAACTTTCCGAAGGGTACCGTGATGACGCTTACCCCGTGGGATCCACAGGAGATGTTCACCGTTGTTTCGGAAACGCTGGCGAAGCGCCCGTGCGTGATCGCGCCGTTCGTCACGCGTCCAAACGAGCCGGTTCTTGACCGCGAGGCGCTCGGACTCGCCCCTGTGTCGGCCGCCGCGACGGGTGTCTACAAACTGCGCGCAGCAAGCGGCAAGGGCGACGGAACGGTGGTCCTCCAGGGAAGCGGGATAACGTTCGCCTTTATTGAGGAGACACTCCCCATGCTCGCAAAAGAGGGGATCGATATCAACGTGTACTATGTGGCCAGTGCGGAACTGTTCGACTCGCTATCCGCGGACGAGCAGGAAGCGATTTTCCCCGTCGCGCTTCAGGAAGAAGCTATGGGGATCACCGGCTTCACGCTGCCGACGATGTATCGGTGGATTCGTTCGGAACACGGCCGCAAGCACACCAGGTATCCGTTCGAGAAGGGACACTTCCTCGGCAGCGGTCAGGCCGATAAGGTGATCGCCGAAGCGGGTCTTGACGGGGAAAGCCTCTTCAAAGGTGTGGTCAAATACGTTAAAGGGAAGTAGTCGAGAGCGTTGCCCGGGCGTGGGTCCGGTGTAAGGTTTTTTTGACACTTTGGTTGGTGATGGCCCCGCGGGTGATGAATCCGCGGGGCCAAATTGTTGGCGGGCTGTCGGTTAAGTTCAAATTACATTGTGCTTTACACGTTTTAGTTTGTGCGGTATAATAGGACATTAACATTACGTATCCAGGGGGGTCCGAGTAATGTCCGGCGAGCTGTCGGCATCCTCGTCATATCTGCTTTCGTCGAGCGATAAGCGCGGTCTTGCGCTAATGGGTTTTCCTCGTCCAACTTCCGCTCAAATAGAAACATCATCGCGTCAAAGAATTTGTTGTTTGTCGGCGACCCGGGCCGAATCCGGTTCGCCGCGAATGCCGTATAGGCTCGTCAGGAGAGGACATTGATCATGAAATCAACAATCGTGTTTGTAGCAGCCATAGTCCTGGTCGCCATGGCAGCGCCAATTGTCATGGCCACTCAGTTAGAGTTCGTGAGTTCTCGACAGATGGGTGACGAGTCGGCGCTGGTCGCGCGCGGCAAGGTATCGGAAGTGAGGTCGTTCTGGAACGAAGGGCGCACCAAGATTTTTACCGAGACGACAGTTGTGCTCGATGAAACCTACAAGGGGCAGGGTGGTGGCACAATCCGGGTTCTCCAGCTTGGCGGTGACGTGGGGACGATAAGGATGCACGTTCATGGGTCGCTCTCGTGGCGGGATGGTGAGGAGGTTCTGCTCTTTCTTGATCGGATGGATACCGGTGATTTTCGTGTCGCCGGATTTTCGCAAGGCAAATTCGAAATAGAACGCGATCCCGATTCGGGCGAAGCGTTTGTCAAACGGCCGATGATCGAGGGTGCGGAGGTGTTAGGAGCGCCGTCGCAAATGGACGGCGGACCGGCTCTGCAGGCGAACAGAACGCCACTCGATAAATTCATCAACGACGCGCTGGGGCGCAAATAGGGAGTGGGAACGATGCTGAGTAAGCTAATTAAAAAAGTGATGCTTGCCGAGCGCCCATCATCCGAGTTTGGCGCACGGTGTGTCATGGTGTTGCTGAGCGCTTCGGTTCTGTTTTCCGGTGTCGCCGATGCCCAGGTAAAAGCCGAGTTCAAACTCGACGGCACTCTGGCCTCATTTCAGGAAACCCTCGATGACGGCGATCGCATGGGCAATGCGATCACGTCGCTGGGCGATCTCGATGGTGACGGAATTGACGATGTGGCGGTCGGTTCGAGACGGGATACGTTTGGTGGGGATGGGCGCGGGGCCGTTTGGATTCTTTTTCTCAACTCGGACGGAACCGTGAAATACCGCCAGATGATTGCGAGCGAGCGAGGCGGGTTTACCGTTGTTCTTGGCGACTATGATGGGTTTGGGTATTCGGTCGGGAGTCCCGGAGATATCGACAACGACGGGGTCCAGGATCTCGTAGTCGGCGCTCCGTTCGATGACGATGGCGGAGACGCAAAGGGTGCGGTTTATCTTCTCTTTTTGCGTACGGACGGTACGGTTAAGTCGCATCAGAAGATCAGCGCGACGGATGGCGGTTTCGCGGGAACGCTTTTGGACCGGGACTTTTTTGGGTACTCGGTCTGCGGAATTGGAGATCTCAACGGGGACACCTTCGAAGATATCGTCGTCGGGGCGGCACAAGACGATGATGGGGGCATAGATGCTGGGGCGATATGGGTGCTGTTTTTGGATTCAACCGGACAGGTGTCGGCGCAACAGAAGATCAGTTCGACGGATGGGGGTTTGGTGGCGTGCTCGACTCGGAAGACTTTTTGGATGCATCGGTTGACGGCGATTGGCGATCTTGATGGCGATCTCGTAACGGAACTCGCCGTCGGGGCCAAATATGACGACGATGGTGCTGATTGGGCCGGAGCGGTATGGATTCTGTTTATGAACGATAACGGCACCGTGTTGTCCGAGCAGAAGATAAGTGCTTTGGATGGTGGCTTTGGGGGCACCCTTTCGATCGTCGATTATTTTGGAAACGCCGTGACAGCGATTGGTGACTACAACACCGATGGTGTCGAGGACATCCTCGTGGGGGCACACAGTGCGTCGGGGGCGCAAAACGGTTCGGTATGGATTGTCTATCTTGCGGACGACGGGACGGTGGCCGGACAACAGGAAATCGGCGAAGGCATAGGCGGGTTTGCGGGGTCGCTGGACGTCATCGATTGGTTTGGCAGTGGCGTGGCGATGGTCGGCGATCTAAACGGCGACACGTACAATGATTTTATCGTGTGCGCCGAACAGGACGACGATGGCGGCACAGATCGCGGCGCGACGTGGGTTCTCTTTATGGACGCGTCGCAGCTGGTTGGGTCGCACCAGAAAATCAGCGATACCGAAGGCGGATTCAATGACTTGATTCTCGACACGGTGGCTCTGGGTTCGTCGATGGCAAATCTCGGCGACCTCAATGGCGACGATATTCCCGATCTCGCAATTGGCGCGTCGGGTGACGAGGTGGGAGGAGCCTCGGTCGGGGCTGTCTGGATTTGTTTTATGAATCCGGACGGAACGGTGGCCTGGCACCAGAAGATCGGCGTCAATGCCGGTGGGTTCACGGGAGCCCTCGACCCGTTTGACCAGTTTGGAATATCCGTGACGGATATGGGGGATCTTGATAGCGATGGCGTCTCGGATATTGCCGTCGGAGCGCCCCTCGACGATGACGGCGGCACGCCGCCAAACGCCAACAGGGGCGCCGTGTGGATACTCTTTCTCAACAGGGACGGCACGGTCAAATCCCATTACAAGATTGCGACCTCTACTGGCGGGTTTGAAAGCACACTCGATGACGGTGACTTCTTTGGATATTCTCTCGCACACCTGGGGGATCTCGATGGGGACGGCACCGAGGAACTGGCCGTGGGCGCGATAAACGACAACGACAACGGAAACAGCCACGGCGCCGTGTGGATTCTGTCGTTGGATGACATCGAGGTGGATTCGGCGTCAAAAACCAACGAGACCAGCGGCGGGTTCGCCGGTGTCCTCGATGACAATGACTACTTCGGGACGTCGCTCGCGAATCTCGGGGATATCAACGGTGACGGCATCAATGACCTGGCCGTGGGTTGCATCGGCGACGACGATGGCAATACGGATGCCGGCGCCGTGTGGATTCTGATGCTGCGGGACGACCGATGGGTGGACGATCAACAAAAGATCAGTTCCTTTGACGGTCTGTTCGGGGTCACGCTGGAAGCGTCCGCGGCGTTTGGATACGCGGCTGCCGCCCTCGAAGATATGGATGGCGACGGGGTAAACGAACTCGCGGTTACCGCGATAAATGACGATGACGGAGGGACTGACGTTGGCGCGGTGTATATTCTTTTGCTCGATTCAACAGGTGTTGTCAAGTCGCGCGGGAAGATTAGCGCGACAAGCGGCGGATTCGGGGGCACGCTTGGAGACGAAAATGATTTCGGTTCATCTCTCACGCAGCTCTGGGATACCGATCTGGATGGAATAGACGATCTGCTGATCGGGCATCGAGGTGACGACAATGCGAGCGACGACAACGGCGCCGCATGGGTGGTTTCCCTCGATGAACCGGACGCGGACGGTGACGGCGTTTACTACGCGTTCGACAGCTGTCCCCTGGTAGACGCTTCGTTCTTTGATCGCGACGGCGACGGCTGTCTCGATGACTATCTCGGCGCGCGGCATATCGAATACTGGGGACCCAACGATACGCTTCGGTATTACATTCATCTGGACGGGGCGCCCAATATTGGTGACGGCACCGACTTTTCGGCGATTTTGAACGCCATGGCGACGTGGAGTGTGATTCCGGGGATCGGGACGGAGATGAGCCCGCTGTACAGTGGCACGGTTGACTGGGATGTGGCTGTCGCCGGGGACGGCAAGAACTTCGTGACGTTCAGTGATTTCGACTACGACTTTGGTGCGCATACTCTGGCCGTAGGCATCGCCACTTCAGCGATAGAACCGACGATGGTCAACAACCGGTTATATCGGCCGGGACAGATTATAGACGCCGATATGATATTCAACCCCGCGAAGACATTTTCGACCACTGGGACTGGTGGGGATGTGGATCTCGAAAGCGTCGCGACACACGAAGCGGGGCACATGTACGGCATCTCGCATTCGCCGAATATAAACTCGACAATGTTCTATGTGCTTCCATCGGGGATTGAGGCACGAACGCTAAAAACCGAAGACAAAACGATCTTCCAGAAAGCGTATTATGCCGGCGGATGGGCCGGACTCGCCAACCGGCTCGAAGGCCGCGTGGAAAACTACCTCGGTGCCGGCGTGCCGGGTGTCGCGGTATTTCTGACGGACACTACAAGCGTCGAAATGGTTGCGTCGGACTTTTCGCTGCCCGACGGCGGGTTTCAGTTTGTCGGCGTCCCACCGGGCGTTTACTGGTTGTCAATTCAACCGTTGGACGGATCATCCTCCATCGGATATATGCTCCCCGATTATGTCAATGCGCTTGTTGAAACAACGGCGGTGACGAATTTCCCGGGCGAGTACTGGAACACGGGAGACAATTCCAGTGAGGATCCGCTGATCCGCGCTCCAATCAATATCGCCGGGCCCGTGTCCGGATTTGTCGTCGTTACAAATGTGGATACGACCGGACCGAGCGTCGTGAGCCACAGCCCAAATATGTCGGAGTCAGACGTTTCCGCCGACGCGGCTGTTGTGATTCAGTTCGATGAGCCGATCGACCACAATTCCGTCTCCGGGAATTTCCGGGTATACGACAACACGTTGTTCCAGGGTGTGGGTGGAAGCGGTGTGGTAAGCCCGGACGGGAAGGTACTGTCTTTTACGCCGACGGGGTTGTTCAACTATGCGACGACCTATCTGTGTACGCTGAGGACGGGTATCACCGACAAATACGGTAATCCGATGAGCTCCGGCTATGAGTTCTTCTTTGAAACGGAAGCGGCGCCGTCGCTCGCGCTGACGAGTCTTGTCGCCAACAAGGGTGTGCCGGGTTCCGTGGTTGTTGTGAACGGGTATGGTTTCTCGTCGACACTCGTGAACAATGTGGTGATCTTTACCGACGCTGCGGGAACCGGGACAGTTAGTGTGGTCGCGACGAGCGCGACGGCCACGCAGTTGGTCGCAAATGTCCCGGCCGGGGCCGGGACGGGCGACGTGTATGTGACGACCGAATCAGGCTCGAGCAATACTGTGAGCTTTGTCGTCTTAGAGGATACGGGTGTTCCACGCGGGTACTCGTTGGGTTCGGCGGTTACGGGCGCGGTGCCGAGGGATGTAGCCGTTACCCCCGACGGGGATGTTGCCTACGTGGCGACAAGCGCGGGCGCGATGGCGGTCGAAGTCGATCCGGCGCTCGCCGGATTCTTGAATACAACGCCGATCCCCATATCCGGTGGTCTCAACGAGGTGGCGATCAGCCCGGACGGATTGAGAGTCTATGGGGCGAGCGAACTCGACAGCACCGTTTATGTCATCGATATCGCGACAAATACCGTCGTCAACCAGTTCGACGTTCACGGCGTACCGCGCGGTGTGATTGTTCGACCCTCGGGAAACAGGGCGTACGTTCCAACCGCCGGGGGCGAGGTGCAAGTGTGGGATGTGAAATTGGGAAGCAGCACCTACGGAAAACAGATCGGCGGAATAGCTTCGCCCGATGCGAACCTTCGAAGGGGAGGGGCGTTCGACCCGGCCGGCCAATACCTGATGGTACCCTCGGGTGCGGGTAAGGTAATCGTATTTCATGCCGGTCCCGATTCGTTCCTTGTCGATGTCGGTGTCGGCGCCGATCCCAGAGACGTGGTCGTCGACGCGGCGGGACAACGGGTGTATGTGACCGACGCGAGCGGCCAGGTGACCATCGTTGCGATCGGCACATTCACAAAAGTCTATGATATCAACACAAGCGGATCGCTCCGCGGCGGGGATATCAATCCCGCCGGGTCTTATATGTTCGCGGCCAACAGGCAGCTCAACTTCATCGATGTAATCGATCTCATAGACGGAAGCCCGACATATCGGACGGTCGCATCAACAATACCGACGGGCGTGAACCCTGTTGATGTGAAAGTATCGTCCGACGGCCAGTACGCCTATGCCCTCGAGGAGGACACTCAGCGCCTCGTCGTTCTGGGAATTGGCTCTGGACCCGTCATCAAGACGCTCTCGCACGATGCCGGCGTCGCGGGCGCCATTATTGTCGCCGCGGGAGAAGGGTTCGGTGTTTACACCGACTCTCTTGTTTGCCGGTTTGTCGACGCGATAGGAAACGGGTACAACTACGCACCCATCCGGACCACCGGCAGGGCGGTCAGTTTCCGCATCCCGTATTCGGCAAACGTTGGAAATGGCTCGATGTTTATAAGGAAGGTCAGCGCTCTCGGCGACGAAGCGACGAATATCGTGAGCATCGAGGTCCTGCCCACCTTGCTGGAAACGCAACTGCTGCGATCCGCTTCTTCAACGCAGTTGTACACGGACAAGAACCTGGGGGCTGCGATGGCCATGTCACCGACGAGTGACCAACTCGTCGTCGGCACGGACGTGGGCACGGTGGCGATTGTCGATACCGATCCTGCCAGCTCGTCGTTCAACCAGCTGGTGGCGGAAGCGTCCTGGGGCGCCGACCCCGCGTATGACATCGTTATTCGCCCCGACGGCAAGAGGGCGTACGCGAGCGTTCCGCTGGACAACTCGGTGAAAGTGATAGATATCGATCGGTCAAGTCCGGGGTACGGGACGGTTATTGGAGACGTGTCGACGGTTTTCTGGATGTTCAATTCTCCGCAGGAGATGGCGATGAGCCCCGACGGCGAGATGCTTCTCGTCAATGATGCGAGCAGCAGCGTGATTCTGCATGTGAACACTTACGCCGGCGGCCCGGCGGAAAATGCGGTTGTTGATACATTCCATGTCAATGCCGTGACCGATATCGTGTTCAACCCCGATGGGTCCCATGCCTACGCGACTCTTGGCGGCGCGCATTCTGTAACAGTCTTGGACGTGGATTCCACAAGCGTCAGCTTCGGGCAACGCGTGCATACCCTGTTGCTTCCCTCGCCGGAAGTACCGCCCCTTCCTGATTTCCGGAATCAGCCGTTGTCCATTTCGGTCGTGCCCGACGGAAGCAATTGTTTTGTCCTGACCGACGATGAGGTCAACGACTATCACTATGTGTATCTCATCGAGATCGACAGGCCGGATACCCTGATATACAACAAGGAACACACCTATGGTTTTGGGATCTCCGGGGCGCCGCCGACTCTCAACGGTCAAAATATCGACGTGTCGCCAAACGAGAAACGAATTGTGTTCCATCAATCGGGATCGGGACTCTGCTCGTTCCACTTCGATGATGCTATTTTCGAATCCTATCAGCTGTTCGATACGCCGTTCTTTACGGGCGGGAATGTCGATCAGGAGTACAGCATCGACGGCAGACGGCTCTATGCCGTGAGTGGGGATGACAACCTTCTTCAGGTATTCGACTATGCGGTAGCGGACACGATTGTGAAAGTCTCCGGTGACGCACAAACAGGCACCATCGACCAGTCTCTTCCGGCAAAGCTGAGAGTCCAGGTCGTTGGAACCAACGGACCGGCCTCCGGAGTCGCGGTGACATTCGACGTCGTGACCGGCGGGGTAAGTTCACGACAACCAACACCACGACGCAGGTGGCGGTAACAAATTCATCGGGGTACGCCGAAGTCAGCTGGACATTAGGTTCGACGGTAGGCGCGCAGTCGGTAACGGCGACCGCGCAGGGCCTGGTGGGATCACCGCTGACATTTACAGCCGATGGGGTTGTCGATCCCCAGACGCTTCCGCTGCAATTGGTCGATGTGCAGCCGGCCGATGGTGCATCGGGAGTAGCCGTGACAACCACCGTGGCATTGACTTTTAGTCGCGGTGTGGCGACCGCCACGATTGACACACACACTGTTTATCTGCATAAAACGGGTGATACGGCGGCGGTCAAGGGCGAGTTCGGGTTCACCGACGATTCACGCCTGGTGTCGATCACACCACACACTCAACTCGAGTTCAGCACGTCGTATACACTCGAAGTGACAAGCGGCGTGGAGGACATCAACACCGGGGCGCTCAATAATCCGTCGACCAAGGTATTTACCACGGAAGCGGCGCCTCCGTTCAATTTGAGCTCGGTCAGTCCGCCGAGCGCCACGTCGGCGGTTACAATTGTCCTGGGCGGGGTTGGTTTTAACCCCACGGCGGCGCAAAACAAGGTGTTCTTCAATTCGGTCGAGGCGATCCCCAGCGAAGGGGGATACGACTATCTCAATGTCACCATTCCAGTGAGTGTTGACGGGGGAGAGAACTCGCTCCGCGTGTATAACGGCGCCGACACGTCCAATGCGGTCGCGTTCAGCGTTCTGGTCCCGAATCCGGTGACATCCGACGAGGTTGTAGCTACGATTGGGACGGGCACGGCGACCAATAGCGCCGTGGTGACACCCGACGGAACGCGGGCGTACACGGTAAGCCCCGAAGGGGACATGGTGATTCCCGTGGACATGACCACCGCTACGTCGCTTCCGGGCATAACCGTGGGGGACCATCCCATCTCGATTGACGTGCATCCCGAAGGGACATTCGTATATGTGCCGAACTTTGAATCGGGAACGCTGTCGATAATCGATGTGGATCCACTGTCGGTTTTCTACAACCAGGTCGTGGAGACGCTCGTCGTGGGCGCTTTCCCAACGGACGTGGTTGTCAGCCCGGATGGTTCGTGGGTGTACTGCGTGAACGCGGGGTCTGATTTCACAAAGAATGTGGACATTATCGATGCCGACTCGCAAAGCTCAAACCACCATGCAGTGGTGGCGAGTGTGGGATCGGGCAAGGGAACGAAGAGCGTGACCATTAACCCCGACGGGAGCTTGCTCTACACGGGCACCGACGAGGGTTACGTTGTATTGAATGCGGGCGATCTTAGTTACAGCGTGGTCGCGTCGGTCAAGACGGGCAAGTCGTCAAAGAGCATGACTATCAATCCCGACGGATCGCTCCTGATCATTTTGACAACCGACGGCGACGTGCTGATCGTCGACATCGTTCCGAACAGCGCGAACGAGAACACGGTCGTTGCGACCGTCCGCGGCGGCAGCAAGACCAAGTCAGTCACGATCAATCCCGACGGAACGCTTCTTTATCTCATCCAGGAAGAAAACGACGTCATTGAAGTGATCGAAATCGATATCCAGGGCGCGATTGGGGTATCTCCGCTCGACGAGTCGACGTTGCCTCCGTTCCAGGTCACCTGGGAGGTTGTCGACTCGGTGTACGCGGGCGAGGATCCCGAGGTACTCGTATTTGACCCGAGGGGAACCGGTACCGCCGTCGTGACGAACTCCGGGCCGAAGACGGTCACGCTCCTCAATACGTCGTTTGTCGAGATCGAGTTTATTGCCGATCTTTTGACCATCCCGGCGTTTTCGCAGGTGCCGTTTCTCGATCTCGGCGGCTTCGAGATGAAAAACGTATCGGGCAGGGACTATTCGTTCACCTATGAGGTGTCGACGGTCGGACCCGCCACGTTGTCGGAAACCGTTCCACCCGCATTGAGATCGGATGGCGGGATTCTCGCCGCGTCTCCCGCGGCAATGATCGCGGCTGACGCGACATCGCTTGGCGGTATCACTCCGGTATTGGCGCCGGGGGACTCGTTCGCGCCGCCTCCGGCGTATCTGGTCATCCCAGCGATTCGAGATCATCTCGAACAGTTGATCATTTATCGAGTATCCCCGGTCGAAGTGCCGAACCTGGTCAAGCTCGATACGGTGCGCGTAGTGATTGACGCGCCGGTACCCGTATTTATCCAGAGCTTTGTCGCCGAGGCGATCGACGTGGGCGTTCACCTCGCATGGGATGTGATCTCCGATGAAGAGGTCGCCGGCTACAAGATCTACCGGCGGGATGTTAAGACATCCGCCGTCTCAATCGCGAACACCGAGGGACTCATCGCCGTCGAGAAACGCGAATTTCTCGACCAGGGCGCGCGTCCGGGTGAAGACTATTTGTACTCAATGGGAATTGTACTCAGCGACGGCAACGAAGTGCTGTCGGCGGCTGTGGAGGTTAAGACAAGATCGATCAGGCTTGCCCTTAAACAGAACTATCCGAACCCGTTCAACCCGACCACGACGATAGCGTTCACCGTGCCGCAAAAACAGCAGGTGACACTCATCGTTTACAATGTCCAGGGTCAGCGTGTAGCCACGCTCGTCGACCGTGTCATGGACGTTGGATTCAAACAGGTCAGCTGGAACGGACAGAGCGCGGCGGGAAGCCCCGTCAGTTCGGGTGTCTACTTTTACAGGTTGCAAGCAGGCAACAAAACGCTTACAAAGAAGATGGTGCTTTTGAAATAGACGATTCGGGCGGGGGCCGTCTCCGGACGGCTCCCGGACACCTCGATCGTCCGTCAACTCGTCCCGGGGGAGTGTGCCCATGGCTCGGTGTGAGAAGCTCCGTCTCTTTTTTATTCCTCTCGCTATCCTGTTTTGTTTCTCTTTCGTTTTTGTCGCGGACGGCTTCGCCGCCGCCGATCCCGTTACAGATTTTATTGTCAAAGCGGACTCGCTCGCCCGGGCGGCTGGTGACGCGGCTCTCACCCCGTATGTGATTGAGCGCGGAATTATTGTCGGCGCCGTTGTGGGGCAACTTCTCGACGTGGCGTTCGAGACGGGGCAGGGTGGCGACAGAAGCGCCGAGGCCGAGAATGTGGAGTTCGCCGAACGTGTGGCGGCCCTGTACGCGCAAAACGGCGGGACGGGAACACCGCTGGAACAGGTACGCATCTACAAGGGATGGACGGATGAGGAACGTGGGGTGAGGGCGCAGGCGAAGACGGTCGAAGCGGAAGCATTCGACGTTCGCAATGCCCGTGACTACGACAAAGCCGCCGAAATGTTTCAAACGTTATCGAACTCGCCGAGTCTATCGGGGACCGGCGAACCATTGCGGTGACATGGGGGAGTCTGGGGGTCGTTGACTGGTACCGGGGCGACAATGACGCTGTGGTTGAGAATTACACGAAAGCGCTCGCCGAGAGACGCGCGATAGAGGACAGGATACTCGAGGGGAAGACCCTTAACGGCCTGGGTTCGATAAACTTCAGAAAGGGGGATTACGAACAAGCCGCTCACTACTTCGGCGAAGCGGCCGCGCTGCGGCGCGAAACCGGAGACTTCGGAGGACTTGGAATCTCCCTCACGTACCGGGCGAATGTTTTCTATCAACAGAGTCGGTTCTACGACGCGCGAGTGAACCTCAACGAAGCGTTTGAGGTTCTCGAGAAACACGGGAGCCCGGGACAAATGATCGAGGTTCTCAACAGTATGGCGAGTATCGATTCGGAGATGGGTCAGATGGACCGCGCGAATGAGACCTATCTCAGGGCGATCGAAATTGCTTCGACGGTGGACAGTCCCCAGGATGAAGCGTCGTGTCGCATCAATCTGGCAGGCAACCTCAACGAACAAGGTCGCTGCAATGAGGCCATGACTTTTCTGGATGAAGTCCCCGCGTTACTTCGCAGACAACCCGAACCCGAGAAGACCGTTCTTTATCACACCACACGGGCCGAGACTTTCCGTCAGACGGGCGAACTCGACAGTGCGCGAGATGACCTTCTCGCCGCGTTGGAAAAATCACGTGAGCTCGAGGATCCATATTATCAAATCGAAACTCGGAATGTACTGGGATGGCTCTATATCGAGTTCGGCGCTTATGACCGGGCCCTTGAAATGGCGCGCGAGTCCCAGGCGATGGCCGAAGAGGCCGGATACCCGAGGGAATACATGACGGCTTGTGTGGTGGCGGCTGATGCGGAAATGTGGCGGAGAAACTATGTGGCGGCAATATCTTTTCGACGGCTCGCGCTGGAACAAAATACTGCTGATGGCGCGACGGGAAATATTCTCGAGGATAGAGTGGGAATCGCGTCCTATCGTGCGGCCCTGGGGCAAACCGAAGAAGCACGTGAGAGTTTTTATGAGCTCCTGCCGCTGGTGGTGGCCGCCGAGCGCGATGATCTGCGAATTGCGGCTCATTTCGGAATAGCCCACACATTCGAGAGATCGAATACGGATAGCGCGTCCTACCACTATGAGAAAGCACTGTCGAAGATTGAAGAGTCACGCGCGCGCATCGGCGGAGCTGAAACAAGAACCGGTTTTCTTTCCGGTGAACGACGCTTGTTTTACGAAGAGGTCGCCAGGTTCTATGCGTCGTTGTCGTCCGGGGAAAAGGGCGATCCATGGGTGTCACGCTCATTCCATACAATAGAGCGGGCAAAATCCCGAGGACTTCTTGACTTAATGGAGCGGCAACATTCTGGCGCGGTCTAGCCCCGCGGAAGAAGCGGTCCTGGACTCGCTCTACGCGATCACGGACGATACGCCTGAGGCGGAAGAGCGGTCCCGGCGTCTTGAGTCGCGTTACTCAGAGCTCCGCGACGCCCGTGTGCGCGGATCGATGGGGGCAATCGATCCGCACGGGTCGGTGACCACTCTCGTTGATGTGCAAAAACGGCTGCCAAAGAATACGGTGATGCTCGAGTACGCGCTCGGCGATACAGCCTCGCTTCTCTGGGTGATCGACAAAAAGAATGCCCGTGTTTTTGAGATTCCCAACCGCGCCGCGCTCGAAACCGATGTGGAACGATTCAGGGATGCAATCCGCCGACCCGGCGCCGGGGACGCCGTGCTGAGAGAAACGGCGCGCGGTCTTTACCAGGCCCTGGTCCTTCCCGCTGAGCTCCACATCGGCAAAGCCGACAGGCTCCTTATTGTCCCGGATGGCTTTCTTTTTGAAATCCCCTTCGAAACTCTTCTTACAGCCGACGCGGATCCCGGCACCGACTGGAGGGACCTGCCGTATATAACCAGGTCATTCGAAACGGTGTACGCCCCTTCGGCTTCTATTTTTGTCAAACTCGATGATGCGAAGAAGCGCAGGAAGTACGACATCGAGCTTCTTGCTTTTGGTGCTCCTGACTATTCGCTTTTTGATGATGAACCGGGCGCGTCACTCGACCCGCTGCCCAGTTCGCGAGACGAAGTTGAAAGAATCTCGGCGCCCATCGATGCCAAAAAGAAGCGTGTATTTCTTGGAGCGGACGCCAGTGAGACTCAATTCAAAGAGTCGATCCGGGAGGGCGCCGCGCGAATAACGCACCTGGCGACCCACGGCCTGGTGGATCCGGTTGAACCTGTGTCTTCCAACGTGGTTCTCGCACCCGATGCGGCCAATGGTGAGGATGGCTATCTCTACACGCTCGAAATCCTGTCTCTGCCGGTGGAGAGTGGTGTTGTGGTGCTGTCGGCGTGTGAGTCGGGCAGGGGACGTCTGGGGCGCGGCGAAGGGGTTGTGGGGTTGAGCCGGGCATTTATAGGGTCCGGGGCCCGCGGGGTAGTCGCGAGCCTCTGGTCGGTGTCGGACGAATCGACGGCCGAACTGATGAGCATCTTTTATGATACAATGGCCGGGTCCAAAAAGCCGGCCGGCGAGGCGCTCCGGGCCGCCCGAATCGAGTTGATTCAGAGCGAGACGTTCGCACACCCGTTTTACTGGTCGCCGTTTGTTGTCATCGGTACACCCAAGATCCCCTGGTAACGGAGGTCGAAAGTGAAAGCAGCTCTTTGCATCCTTCTGATCGGACTGTTGTTGATGGCAGGCTGCGGCGACGATGATTCGACTTGTGTCACGTGTCCCGTCATTGGAATTTCACCCAGGGCGACGCTCGATAATATATGGCCAAATGCCGATTCGACATCATGGGATTACAATTTCGAAATGAGGCAGTGGGGGGATTGGGACAAACTGGTCATGTACGAAAACAGGGAGGACGTCCCTCCGACGCCGACGCCGAGCTGGGCGGAAATCAAAGCGCTTCTCGCCGGCGATCCGGTCGGTGCGGGAGATACCGTGAAGACGATTGACGGGTCTTATCACCTCGCGTTCGATGGGGAGACTAAGTTTGGCGATATCATCACACAGAATCTGGTTAAGCGGCACGTTATCGAGGGTGGGATCGCAACCCCGGACGGAATCGGTCCGGGACGCCTGGATATTTCGAAAAGGATTCATGCGCCGATTGCCGAAACGTTTATAAGTTATCCAGTTCTCGTCCACGGCGGCAAGTGGCAGAAAACTAAAAACCAGATTGTCACATACGGTGATCTGAATCAGTCCCCGGCATGGCAGTTTCTTACGGATGATTTGTCCCCGGGCGACGAGTTCAAATTCCAATTGGGTGTGGGCTTCATTGAAGGTGTTTACCTCTATTGTCGGGTGGACAAGGTCGTGACCGCGGAGACAGAGGCTGGGACATTCAAGAAGGCGATCGACTGTCTTTATATTATCGATTTTGGCGTGACGGCGCTTTCGGGTCCAATTGGAACCGTACAGGGTTATTTCAGAAATATAGACGCGGGACGCGTGATCTACGCGCCGACAGTGGGTCCCGTGTTCTGTTACGAGCGCCATTTGGTCCAACCGGGTGTGCGGGGTTCACGGGGCCTTACGGACGTCATGATCGATCTCTTCGACTCGAGCACTCTGGACGATTAAGCGGGCGATGCCGCGATAATGTTAGGCGAGCCTTATCGCCCTGCCGGCCCTGATTGGTCGATTTCTCGGGCAAATTTGAGAATCTCGGGAGCCTCCTCGCCGCAGGGGGCTCTTCAATTGACAAATATGGCGCGGCCCTGTATAAGTGGATTTCGGCTAAACGGCAAAAAGGAGGTTCGATGTGATAGGTTTTGAGCTCACTGAAGAACAGATAGCTCTTCAGGACATGGCGAGGAAATTTGCTGACAACGAAATGAAGCCCGTCGCGGCGAAGTACGATCAGTCAAAAGATTTTGCATGGGACGTGATGGACAAGGCGTTTCAGGCGGGATTCCTTGGCAGCAGTATCCCCACGGAGTATGGCGGAGGAGGACTTGGGGCGGTGGATACTTCGATCATCAGCGAGGAACTCGCTGCGGGCTGCGCGGGGCTCTTTACAAGTATTATGGCCAATTCACTGGCCCTTACTCCGATTCTTCTTTTTGGCACCGACGATCAGAAGAAAGAATTTTTGACACCGTTCTCGCAGAAACGGATGCTTGCCGCTTTCGGTCTCACTGAGAGGGAAGCGGGATCCGACGCCGGTGGAGTCCAAACGACCGCCGTCAAGGACGGTTCTGACTACATCATTAACGGATCGAAATGTTTTATCACCAACGGTGGTGTCGCGGATCTTCACGTTCTGTTCGCCAGTACGGATAAGGGCAAGGGAACCCGTGGAATGAGTGCGTTTATTGTTCCGAACGACACGCCGGGCATCCAGATCGGCAAGATCGAGGACAAGATGGGTCAGCGCGCATCGAACACGGCGGAAGTGTTTTTCGATGATGTCCGAATCCCGCAGTCGAACCTCCTGGCAAAAGAGGGTCTCGGATTTGTCGTCGCGATGAAGACGCTCGACAAGGCCCGCGCGAGTGTGGGCGCCGCCGGTGTCGGCGTGGCACGCGCAGCGTACGAGTACTGCATCGAGTACACGAAGTCGCGTAGGCAGTTCGGTAAACCGATCAGTTCGTTCCAGAATATTGGCTTCAAAATGGCCGATATGATCATGGAAATCGATGCCGCCCGTCACCTTGTGCGGCACTCGGCCTGGCTTCTTGACAATGATAGGAAAGCAAGCCGCGAGTCCGCGATGGCGAAATGTTATTCGTCCGATGTCGCGATGAAAACGACAGTCGAGGCCGTTCAGATCCTCGGCGGTTACGGTTATATGCGCGATTATCCGGTTGAGAAGCTGATGCGCGACGCGAAGCTTCTCCAGATCTACGAAGGTACGAACGAAATCCAAAGATTGGTCATTTCGCACGACATTCTGTCGTAGCATCGTTCGTAGCCACTATGTTTAACAAAAGCCGCTCGTCAATCCGACGGGCGGTTTTTTTCTTCGGGGCGGTCTTTCTACGGCCCTCGCTCCGCTTCGCTCGGCTAACCGCCGGCTACGCCGACTGTGGATCCTCGCTCGCTCCCGCGAAAGGGCCGAGTGGAAAGACCGCCCCGCCTCAATTGGGACTACAGAAGTTGGCGCGGGTGGCGCCGATGGGGCCCCCGCGCACGTCGAGCGTTCGCGAGCGCAAGCAGAGGTCGCCATTCCCCGTGAATCCACGCTCGCAAAAGCGAGCAAGCGCGGGCCAATCGGCGAAAGATTCATTCGGAGGAGCCTGTGTTCAGTCAGGTTTGCGGGCGAAACGGCGGTAGAGGGCCCATGTGACGAAGAAGGCGAACGCGAAGAGGACGCCGGGAACGATGATGCCCCAGAGGAGTGTCACCGGGCGGTTTGAGGCGAAGATCGTGGCCATGAGAAAAAGTTTATACATCGGTATCTCGCTTCGTCGTTGATGCGCGTTCCTTCTGGCGACGTTTATAAGAGACGTAAGCGAGCACCATCCCCAGAAAAGACGCCACGTAGGCGATCGACATCCCTATAAGTACCGACAACCCTTCGTTCATTCCGTCGTCTCCCATTTCATGATCTTGTCGAGTTCTTCCAGATAATGTTTCTGTTTCGTTTCGTACTCCGCGGATATCGCTTTCAATTTCGGATCGATGATCCAGTACATCGCCGCCGCGCACGCAAGCCCGAAGACAAGCGCGAGGACACCGATCCATATCTTTAGCAGCGCCAGCGCCAGCCCTACCATAATCGCCATGTAGGAAAGCGGGGATAGAATGATGGCGAGCCAATCCTCGCGTGTCCATTCATCCGCTTCCGCGGCGTTCCACGTGCGTTTGATCGGCGTCGATCGATCGACCTTCGACTCAGCGACGAGGCCGCGGGCTTCCGCTTCTTTTCGCACAGGCCCCCACCAGCCGATCGGGCGCGACATCACGTAGTACTTCACCAGATGGTCCATGTTTTCTTTGGGTGTGAGGTACGTCACCGGGATGTAAATAAGCGCGCCGAGTCCCATCAGAATCCAGAACTGCAGATAATCCGGGAGCCCGGGGAGGATTCCAAAAGCGGGAAGCACCCAGACGACGAGCCAGCTGAGCCCCAGGTTTGCCATCCACGCGACGAGATAACCCCACGAGTTGAATCGCCACCACACAACCTGGAGTATGTTGGGGAGCCACACCCCCGCCGCCATGATCCAAAGCGCGAAGATAAGCCACTTCGTGATTTCTTCCATCATAAGGCCGTAGAAAAAAGAACCGACGAGCAAGACGACGGTCGAAATACGGCCGACCCAGACGAGTTCGCGTTCGCTTGCCTTTGGTTTTGCATAGTGGTGGTAGAGGTCGCGCGTCGCGTATACCGCGCCGAGGTTCAGGTGCGTCGATATGGTCGACAGATGGATCGCCACAATCGACGCGAGGAATAGCCCGAGCATCCCGGCGGGGAGGTAGTCGAAACCCATCTTGAACCATCCCAGCTCGTATTCGGAGCGATCGGTGAGTCCCGGCGAGATGACATAAAAAGCGAGAATCGCCGCCGCCCAAAAAGCATTTCTGCTGAGCACGACCGCCGTCCCCACCCAGATCGAGTAGGATGCGTCACGGACCGTCCTGGCCGACTGGATGCGCTGGGCTTCCGAGTACCAGTCGATCGCCGTACCCATACCAAACCCGCCAATCACGGCAATGACCAGCATAGTGAGGAACCAGGCGGCTGGAAAGTCTCCAGAGAAGAAACCTGTGAAGCCAAAGGGGTTTAGGCGCCACGATTCACCCATTTCATGAAGCTTGGTGACAATGGTGTCGGGTCCGCCGGCCGCGTGGATACTCCAAAGGCTCACAATGAGGATCGCGACAAAGGCGATGATCCCTTGCTGGAAATCGGCCATCACCACGCCCCAGTAACCCGCGGCAAGGACATAAATGGCACAGACGCTCGAGAAGACGATAAGCCCGATCCACTCGGGCCACCCGAAGGCGAAGTGACAAACCTTGCCCATTGCCATCCCCACCCAGCCCAGAATAAACATGTTCAAAAAGACCATCCACCCGGCCATCCACCCGCGGAGTAGCTCGCTGCCGAGTCCGCCGAACCTGAGGCTCTGCCACTCGGCCTGGCTGTACGCGAGCGATCGTCGGAAAATACGCGAACTGACGAACGCACTGATCGCGCACCACGCCGAAAAGAACGTGTACCAGAGGCCGCGCATCCCATGTTGGTAGATAACGCCGGTAATCCACATCGGTGTGTCCGTGGCGGTGTGCGTCGCATAGACCGACGTGGCCGGGAGCCACCAGGGGAGACCGCGTCCGGCAAGAAAGAAATCGGCCTCGGAGCGTTTACCGAGGCGATAAAACAGCGCCCCGCACCCGATCATAAGCAGCAGGTACAGGATCATCCACACCCAGTCGAGGATTGTGAATTCGATCATCGTGGCCTCTCACTCGATGGTGATTTCGTCCGCGAAAATAAACGCGTCATGTCCTGCGCCGGGGTGCTGGGGCGGGTTGACGCCGATATTCGTTGCCGTGATTCTGACATAACGGGCGCGCTTGCGGCGAACCTTTTTTGTGAACTCTTTGACGATTGTGTCGGTGTAGTCCACCGGTACATCGTTTGAAATCACACCCAGCGATTTGAATGTTTTCCCGTCGGCGGATATCGAAAACTCGACCGAGGAGGGCAGGAAAATCCACGACCAGTACTTCTGGAGAAAGCCCGCGGATATCCGGCGCAGCGAACGAACCTCTCCGAGGTCGATTGTCGCGCTCAGGTCGACACCAAGAAAACCCTGCCAGTCGGCGAAAGAACTCTCCTCCGCGCGTATTCCGTCCAGGAGCCCGTTGTCGCCGCCCGCGTTGTACACGCGGTGGTAGGGGGAATCGTATTCAATGGTGTAGGTGTGGGGTATGCGGATGTAATCGGCCGTCTCGATAATGCTCGGTTCCATGTTCGTGCCGAAAGCGATGGCCTTGAGGGTTGTTGTTTGTTCGAGAACGATCGGCCCCGCGTAAGCGTTCGAATGGCGCGACGGGTCGCGACCGTCTGTTGTATAAAAAATCTCCGCGTCCGGCGTATAACACCCGATGGCGACGGTCATCGTGTCACGGAAAGACCGCGCGGTAGCGGTGAAGAACGGGTTCATCACGACATCGAGCCCGACCGAGGAGGTTGGCCGGCCGGCTTTGGCGGCAGCCCATTCGGTGTTGGGTTCGGCGCCCATGTCGAGTTCTAGCACTCCGCCCCGGACTATATCGCCGTGTGTGATAAACGACTTTGAGTAAGGTCTGTTGTTGAGTCGAGCCCGGTGAATATAGGGGTGTGTCCCGTCACCTATAGCGTCGCCGTCGTCCATTTCGTTTGAAGCGGCGACGGCGAATGTCCGTCCGCCGCCGAGATCGATTTCGACACGATCGAAAATAGGGCTTCCGATGGCGTACTGGTCCGACCCCGGACAGACCGGATAAAATCCCATCGCGCTGAAGACGTACCACGCGGACATCTGGCCGCAGTCCTCGTTCCCGCACAGCCCTGTGGTGGTTGGCTTATAGAGCTCATCCATGATTTCGCGAACGCGCCGCTGTGTCTTCCACGGCGAACCCGCGTAGTTGTAAAGATAGGCGACGTGATGGCTGGGTTCGTTCCCGTGGGCGTACTGACCGATGAGGCCGCTGATGTCCGGTTGATCGTTGCCGGTGAGCGTCGGGGAGGTGGTGAAGAGACTATCGAGCGCGGCAACAAACGCTTCGTCGCCACCCATAAGATCGATGAGTCCTTCAATGTCGTGAGGGGCAAAAAACCGGTACTGCCACGCGGTGGCCTCGGTGTAGATGTAACTCACCTGGTTGGGATCGAAGGGGGCGACCCAGCTCCCGTTTTGTTTGGCGCGCATGAACCCGGTGGATGCGTCGAAGACATTGGCGTAGTATTTTGCGCGGCGGCGGTAGCGTTCGTGGTCGCGCGACCGGCCCATCAGGCGCGCCATCTCCGCGATACACCAATCGTCGTAGGCGTACTCGAGGGTTTTCGACACCGACTCGTTCTCGAGATTGTTCGGAATGTATCCGAACTTGCGATAGGGCTCGAGGCCGCGGTGATCGCGGTCGGCGCTCTTCTTCATAGCGAAGAAAGCGCCCCCGGCATCGAAGTCGCGGATACCCTTGGCATAGGCGTCGGCGATCACGGGTATCGAGTGATATCCAATCATGCAGTTTGTTTCGTTTGCGTGGAGCTCCCACACGGGAAGGTGTCCGCCCTCGTCATACTTTAGAAGCATCGAGCGAACAAACGCGGCGTCCATCTCGGGCGCTATGATTGTGTAAAGAGGATGTGTCGCGCGGAATGTATCCCAGAGCGAAAAGACTGTATACACGGGGCCATTCTTTGCGGTGTGTATCTGCCCGTCGACACCGCGGTAACGCCCGTCGACATCGGTGTAGAGGTTCGGACAGATCAGCGTGTGATAGAGCGCCGTGTAGAAATTGATCTTCTCGTGTTTACTGCCGCCTTCGACCTTGATCGTTGAGAGCGCCTTGCTCCACACCGTCCTGGCGTTCGATCTCACGTCGTCGAATTCCCAATGCGGAATCTCGGTATCGAGATTGTTGCGCGCCCCGTCAATACTCACCGGTGAAATCCCCACTTTGACCAGGATTGGCTCATGCTCCGAAGTGACAAAGTCAAAGAACGCTTTCACCCGTGTGCCCCGCGCCGTGAGACCGCTCAATGTGAGAGTGGTGTCTTCGACGGTGCCGCACGACGCAAACGGTTTCGAAAACACCGCGGCAAAATAGATCGTGTGATCGCGGGCCCAACCGCGTGAGCGTCGGAATCCCGTAATCTCCGTCTCGTTCAAGATCTCGATACCGGAGTCGATAACGCGGTCGCTGATCCCATGGGTGAGATCGACGATGACATGGGATTCGACCGATGTGGGGAACGTATACTTGTGAAATCCCACCCGTGCGGTCGTTGTGAGTTCGACGTCTGTCAAGTAATCGTCGAGTACGACCTTGTAGTAGCCCGGCTCGGCGTGCTCGCTATCATGGCTGAATGACGACCTGTAACCCGTCCCAGGATCCGACTCGTCTCCGGGATCGGTTTGAAGCGGGCCGACTGTGGGCATAAATAAAATATCTCCGAGGTCGGTGGCGCCTGTGCCGCTCAAGTGCGTATGGCTGAAACCGAGGATCGTTGGGTTTGACGCGTGATACCCGGAACAGTTTTCCCAACCCGAGGTCCGTGTGTCGGGGCTCAACTGGACCATCCCAAAGGGAAGCGTGGCGCCGGGGTACGTGTGCCCAAATCCACCCGTCCCAATAAACGGGTCGACCAGGTCGAACGGCGCCGGCCCAACACCGGGGACCGGGGCGTTTTTTGATGTGGCAACGACGTCAGGCGTCGGCAAAAAGAGGAGAATAATTAGCGAAATTAAACAAAGGGGTCGCATGGCCATCCTCGCGTTGGTAGTGTTCGAATGAAAAGTGGGCTTCATTATAGGTGGAACCCGCGAGACGGTCAAACCGTACAATCAGATATTGCGTTCAAAGCATAAATACTTTGGTTTGAATGGAGGTCGTCGAATGAAACGCTTCGCCGTGCTTTATCTTTTGGTGTGTCTCGTGTGTGTGGTGTCCGTGACGGCGCAGGCCGAGGAGTACGCGGATGTCAGCAAAATACCCGAAGGGGCGGTCGGCGAACGCATTCGTTCGGTGATTGACGTGGTTAACTCGGGAGATCCCGAAAGAATTCGCGCTTTTATCGAGAACGAGTGCACCGATGAATTCAAGTCGATGGTCCCGATGGAGGAGCACGTCGATGTCTTTCTCGAAGTGTTCGGCAACACCAGTGGTATCGATTTTCACAGCGTGCGGACATACACGCCCGAGCGGGCGGGACAGACGGTCGTCATCCTGAAAGACCGGAAGATCGGATTCTGGCGCAGTATCGTGTTGTCATTCGATGAGGGCGGGAAAAACCTGATTGCCGGAATCCGGTTTGGGGATGCACGGCGGCCATCGAATCTCCCGGTCGAAGCGCCGCTCTCTGAAGCTGGGTTCAAAGACGAACTGAGGGAGTTCGTAGAGATGCTCAACGGCAAAGATATCTTTAGTGGGACGGTGCTGGTCGCCCGGGGCGACGACGTTATCTTTACTTATGTGTGTGGAGAGGCGAGCAAAAGATTCCACGTACCGAACACAATCGAGACCCGATTCAATCTCGGGTCGATGAACAAGATGTTTACCTCGACGGCCATCGCGCAACTCGTCGAACAGGGCAAGCTCTCGTACGACGACGCAATAAGCGCATACGTTGACGAAACCTGGCTTCCGCTGGAGATGACGAAGAAAATCAAAATCCGTCATCTTCTCAGCCACACGTCGGGGCTCGGCAGCTATTTCAATGACGCTTACGTCAAAGGGTCGCGCGCACTCTTCCGCGATGTGGATGATTTCAAGGCGCTCGTACAGGGTGAGACGCTTGCCTTCGAACCCGGTTCGGAGTTCCAGTACAGTAACACCGGAATGTTGATCCTCGGTGTCGTTATCGAATCGGTTACTGGAGGAAGTTACTTCGACTACATACGCGAGAATATTTACGCGCCCGCGGGGATGACGCGTTCGGACAGCTACGAGATGGACCTCCCTGTGGAGAATCTCGCGATCGGTTACACGCCGGATTCCGACACGAAGTTTGGTTATCGAAACAATCTGTACATGCACGTTATAAAGGGCGGGCCAGCCGGAGGCGGATTCTCCACGGTCGGCGATCTCCACCGTTTCGCGCTTGCCATCGAAAGCGGCAAACTTGTCTCCAAAGCGACGCTCGACACCATGTGGACACCGCAGTCGGAAGTGGGGTACGGGTTTGGTTTTGGAATCAATAACGGTTCCCTGGGGAAGGTCGTGGGGCACAGCGGCGGGTTCTCGGGGATTAGCGCAAAGCTCGATATGTACCTCGACGCGGGTACATTGTCGCCGTGATGTCGAACTACGACGAAATCGCCGACGCTGTGGCATCGCGCGCCGGGGAGCTTCTTGGACGCGTTGAGTAGCTTTGCAGCCCGTCGATGGGCGTTCCACTGATTTCAAGGAAGGCTCTTTCCTTATCCCGATTGAAAATAACGGGTTGTGAGGATTGCCCGTTCGTACTAAAATGGCGCAAATCATCGAATGTGCCGGGTGTCGGTGAAGACGCCCGGCGCTTTCGAGTTCTTACGACGAAAATCCGTGGAAGGAGTCCTGCATGAGCGATGATGTGACGACCAAGGCTGGGGGAAAGAGCGGCCTCCCGGGGACTTTTTGGCTCGCCAACATGTTCGAGTTTTTCGAGCGGGGGGCGTACTACGGTCTCAACGCCATCCTCGCCGTCTATCTCCATGATCATCTCAAGTTCAGCGTCGAGTCGGTCGGATTCCTCCAGGGATTCGTCTACGCCCTGACATATGTCATGCCCATCGCCGGCGGCGCGCTTGCCGAACGGTTGGGTTACCGCAAGATGCTGCTCGTCGCGTTTTCGCTTCTGTCCATCGGTTATTTTGCGGCGGGGAACTTCACTTCGTACGGTCTCGTCTTCCTCTTCCTGCTCATTATGGCGGCGGGTAGCGGTCTCTTCAAGCCGATCATTACCGGCACTGTGGCGCGGACCACAACCAAAGAGAACAGCGGATTCGGCTTCGGCGTTTACTACTGGTGCATCAACCTGGGCGCTTTCATCGCACCGTTTATCGTCAATGTTCTTAAGGGAATCAGCTGGCAGTACGTATTCTTGAACTCGGCCATCTGGTGTTTCCTGATGCTCATCCCCACGGTGTTCTTCTACAAAGATCCCGCGGGAAAGCCAGAGAACACAAAGAGCGCGCGGGACACCGCGCACGAGGCGCTCATGGTTCTTGGCGACTCGCGCTTCATGCTTATGATCCTGGTTTATTCGACCTTCTGGATTCTTTACTTCCAGATGTTCGGATCGGCACTCTGGTACCTGCGGGACTTCGTCAACCGAGCAGTCGTTACCGAATATATGTCGCACATTCCCGTTCTCAAATTCTTCACCTTCGATGCAGAGTTCGTCACGATTGTCAACGCGGCGACGATCATCCTCGGTGTGATTCTCGTCAGTCGAATATGCAGGGATATTAAGCCGCTCCCGGTGATGTCCGCCGGAATTGTGATTGGAGCACTTGGATTCCTGCTTCTTGCGTTAACAAGCGGTCCATGGTGGTTTCTCATCGGCATCGCCGTGTTCTCTGTTGGTGAGATGACGGCGCATCCGAAATATTACAGTTACGTGGGGCTCGTCGCGCCAAAGGACAACGTGGCCGTGTATATGGGATACGCGTTCCTTTACGGCGTGATCGGCAGCCTCTTCGGCGCCAACTTCGGCGCGATTATGTACGATAAGATTCTTATCCCGGTGGTTCCACCTGCCGACCTCGTGCAGGCGGGCGTGGCGCTCGAGGCAAATGTTCTCTCGCATATTCGGTTGTTCTGGGGGATCTTTGCCGTACTCGGCGTGGTTTGTTTTCTCGGTATGCTTCTCTACAACAAATTCTTCGCCGACGACACTCCGGAGACAAACCGCAACGCCTGGAAGATCATGATCGTGGTTTATGCGATACTTGGGGTTGCCGGTGTCTTGTTCTTCGCTGATTCAATCTTCATGTCGGAGACGATTCAGTGGAAGACGATGGTCCAGTCCGTGATCATGTTGGGTCTTGGTGGCGGTGGAATCACACTGAGCCTCAAGCGCAGGGGAGAATACTTATAGTCAGGTCAGAGACCACGATGGGGTGGCGATTACCTCAGAGGAGTCGCTCACCCCTCGTTGGTTGTGGCTCGTGCTTCCGGTTTACCCTCCGAAACGTTGTTGTAGAATCGCGTTGTAGGATACGCGAAGTCGATATCTTCGGCTCGAGCAAACCCTTCGAGAACTTCCTCCCAGATTGCGGCCTCTGTCGAGCGGCGCTTGCGGGGGTCACATATATATCGAATCGTCAGCGTAACACCGATGTCCACCACGGAAGTCCAAACGATGGGAGTGAGGTGTTGGAAGTGAATCAAATACTTGCGGGCAGCCTTGCGAACCTGGTCCTGGGCCTCATTGCCTCTTAGAACGGAGTGTTTGGTAGCAATTTCACTAAGGATTTCTTTGGCCTTCACCCAGTTGCTCTCGAATGTGACCGTAATGGGCAGCTCGTTCCATATGAAATTGAATCCGGCTGTGTAGTTCGCGGTGCTGCTTTTGAAAACCCACCCATTTGGAATGTGAATGATCCGGCCCGTACTTTGATCCGCCGAAACCCAGTTACCGATCTCGACGATCGTGAACTGGAATAGCCGCATATCGATCACATCGCCACGGTGCTCTCCAATTTGAATCCGGTCTCCAACCGCAAATGGTTTGCGCGCGGCGATGAAAACCCATCCAGCAAGGTTCGTCACAGGATCCTGGAGTGCGATTGCGAGCCCGGCGGACAGAATTCCCAAGTATGCCGCCCAACCGGTGATGTTGCCAAACCATATGATCATCACGACAATCACGAACGTAAAACCCAGGAAGTAGTTCGTGGATTTTATGAGAAGATATCTCTTGGACGTATCGTTGATTCTTCTGTGAAGGATGGCGGATACGCTCAAGCGCAGGACAAGATAGATCAATAGAACAAGAAAGGTCCAGGCGAACCGTTCCAGAGTGGGAATTGACAGGTCCAAATATCCTTGAATCCATTGGGCAAATCGGGTCACAAACACAGACATTTTTTACCCGCCCTTTCCGCTGGCGTGTCGATGCCCAAGCAGACTGTTGAAAAAAGTCTAATTTCGTACTGCGACAAGTCGTCCGCCTCCACATGGAAATCGTGTCTTGTTGTTTTGAGGCCGGATTATACCACTCACGGCTGATGGCAGGGTATGGGATTCAAGGTCATTTTGTGTTATGTTGGGTCCAGTATCAGGCGGCGCCGCCGCGCGCCCAACCACCAAAATCTTTGCTTGAAAATACCGCTAACTGCAATCATACTAGCGGAATATACAACGACAGCCAACGCGTCGGTGGGAGACAGAAGAGGTTGATTGAATGAGGCGAGTCGAAGAACACCCCGTCATACAAGTTCCCGAAATCGAAAGAGTTACGTTTCACTTCCAGGGAAAGCCGCTCACCGCCCGTAAGGGAGAAATGGTATCGAGCGCGCTCTTCGCCAATGGGATCCGCACCTTTGGGCTCCATCCGCACGACGGCGCCCCACAGGGGATATTCTGCGCGAACGGACAGTGCGCCCAGTGCCTGGTGATCGCCGATGGCCGACCGGTCAAGGCGTGTATGGAGCCGGTAAGAGAGGGAATGCAGGTCCAGCCGCTCGTCAGTGTCCCGGGGCTGCCCGATCTCGACAGGGAAGCGGTTGATCTCCACGACATTGAAGAACTCTCGTGCGATCTTCTCATCGTAGGTGGCGGACCGTCGGGTCTTGGCGGCGCGATCGAGGCGGCCGACGCGGGGATGTCCGTTATTGTCGTCGACGACAAGGACACGCTCGGCGGCAAGCTCGTTCTCCAGACCCACCCGTTCTTTGGGTCGGTCAAAGACTGTTACGCGGGTACACGCGGTATAGACATCGCGAAGATTCTTGCTCATGAAGTGATGCAGCGCGACAACATCACCATCATGTCATCCACGATGGCTGTCGGTGTGTTCGCCGAGAGCAAGGTCGGTGTCGTTAGCAGAGACGAATACAAACTGATCAAACCGAAGAGCCTTCTTGTGGCCGCCGGCGCGCGCGAAAAAGCACTCGTCTTCCCCGGGTGCGATCTGCCCGGCGTCTATGGCGCGGGCGCGTTTCAGACGCTTCTCAATCGCGATCTCGTAAGACCATCGGAAAAACTTTTTATTGTCGGCGGCGGCAACGTCGGAACGATTGCCGGCTATCACGCCATCCAGGCGGGCATCGCCGTTGTAGGGCTCATCGAAGCGATGCCGGATATCGGCGGATACTGGGTTCACGGCGACAAGCTCCGGCGTCTTGGTGTGCCGATTTACACATCGACCACGGTTGTTTCGGCAAACGGCAAGGACGCCGTCGAATCGGTAACGGTTGCCGAGGTCGACGACAAGTGGAACGTCATACCCGGCACATACCGGACCTATGCGTGCGACACGATTCTCATCGCCGTCGGACTCGAGTCGATAAGCGAGTTCCACAGGGCTGCGCTCAAGTTTGGTCTCGATTCCCACGTGGCGGGAGACGCCGAAGAGATTGCGGAGGCGTCGGCGGCAATGTTCTCGGGCCGCCTTGTCGCGCGACGGATTGCCAAACAGTACGGTCGTGATGTCGACGTTCCCAAAGAGTGGGAGACGATGACCGAGCTTTTGAAATCAAAACCCGGCCGCGAGAACATCGACGTCGTGATCCCCGAGACGGACGGCGACACCCACCCGGTGATGTGGTGCACGGAATCGATTCCGTGCAACCCATGCGCGGAAGTCTGCAGCGAGGGTGCGATAAAGATTCTCGGTGGCGGCATTCTCGAACCGCCCGAGCACACCGGCGCGTGCAACGGCTGCGCGAAGTGCGTGATCGCGTGTCCGGCGCTGGCGATAACCCTCGTCGACCGTTCGAAGAAGAGGGTTCCCGAGGGCAAGGCGCATGTGACCGTGCCGCTGGAGCTGATTGTTGATTTCAAAAAGGGCGATATCGTGAAAGCGGTAGGCCGAAAAGGCGACTTTATCTGCGACGCGCCGATCGTCAAGCTCAGCCCGCGGCGGATGCCCGCGTTGGGGGACAATGCCGTTCGTCCGTCGGAATTCAGTATTGAAGGTTTTGCCGAGCTGGTTCAGAAGAAGACTCTTGTTAAGATAGAGGTCGACGCCGATCTCGCGACAAAGATCGCGGGCTTTCGGATACAGGACGAGGCGGTGTGTCAGCCGATCGAGACGGTGCTGCCGCCTGGGCTTGATGATGACACGATCGTGTGCAGGTGCGAGAGAATTACACTTGGCGCAATACGCGACGCAATCCGGCAGGGTGTGCGGGATATGAATCAGATGAAGGCGATGCTTACGGTTGGGATGGGCGCGTGCGGAGGAAAGACATGCGGCGCGTTGATTCAATCTATTTTCAGGCAGGAGGGAATCCCGCGCGAAGAGGTGACCGGTTTTAACGAGCGGCCGCTTATGACCGAGGTGCCGCTTGGGCTCTTTGCCGGTGTGGATGAGGGAGATGGGGAGGTGGGTGGCGAATGACGGCGTCAAAAACATACGACCTGGTGATTATCGGAGCGGGCTCGATCGGACTTCCCGTGGCGCTCTATGCGAGGCGCGCGGGAATGTCGGTGCTTGTGCTCGACAAACGACCGTCGGCGGCGCAGGGGGAGGCCAAGGCGGCCATCGGCGGGATCCGGGCGACGCACTCCGACCCGGCAAAGATCCGTGTGTGCTTGCGGTCGATCGACGTGTTCTCGCAGTGGCGGGAAATAGAAGGCGATGACCTTGCCTGGCGCAAAGGCGGGTACATGTTTCCCGTTTATAACGAGAAGGATGAGGCCACACTCAAAGGGCTTCTCGACATCCAAAAATCGCACGGCCTCAATATCGACTGGCTCGGTCCCGATGAAATCGTGGATCACGTTCCGGGGATTCGTCGCAAAGATCTGCGCGGCGGCACCTATTCGCCGGATGACGGCAATTTGTCGCCCTTGAAGTGTGCAACGGCATTCTATTTTAAGTCGAAGAACGAAGGCGTCGAGTATCGTTTCAACGAGACGGTGACCGCGATCAATACCAGCGGCGGCTGCGTGACGTCGGTGTCGACGGACAAGGGCGATTACGCGTGCGCCCATGTGTTGAACGCGGCGGGCGCGAACGCGCGTGAAATCGGCAATCTGGTTGGGATCGATCTGCCGGTTAATCCCGACTCGCATGAAGCGGGAATCACCGAACCTGTGGGGCGCTTGTTCGATCCACTGATCGTGGACATTCGAACCACTCCCGGTTCGAAGAACTGTTATTTCTACCAGGGCGACGAGAATCAGATTGTGTTTTGTTTGACGCCTGATCCAATCTTCCCGGGCACCGACCGGAGTTCGACCGCAACATTCCTTCCTATCGTGTCGCAAAAGATGGTCGATCTTCTGCCCAAACTTGCCAACATCCGTGTGCGCCGGATCTGGCGCGGGTGCTACCCGCAGACACCCGACGCTTCTCCGATAGTCGGGAGCGTCGAGGGAATCGCCGGTTGCCACTACGCCGTCGGTCTATGCGGGCAGGGTCTTATGCTCGGACCCGGTCTAGCCGAGGATCTCGTGAGCATTATGCAGACGGGCAAACCGGTGACCGATGGGGATGTTTTTGCGAGCTTCAGGCTCGATCGTGATTTCTCCGCGACGGAAGCATTGAAATAGACCGAAACACGTTTTGCATATCTTGTCGCGACACCCTAATTTTGTGACATAGGAGGTATTGTCATGGCGGAACCCAAGAAGACCGGAGCGGCGCAGTCGAGGATGTCCAAGCAAATCCGCAAAGGAATCGAGCGCGCGACGAAAGAGGCGCGAAAGGTCGGCGGACGGATGTCGCAGGCAGTGTCGGATACACCGGAGTTCATTTCGCTTCAGAGGAACGACCGGGCGCTCCAGCACGAGATGACCGAGACCTATGAGAAGATTGGCAAACGCGTTGTCATTCTCCACAAACGCAGCAAGGGCGAGAGCCTTTTCGCGCGGTACACGGCGATCCTCGATGAGCTCGAAAAGCTCGAACGGCTCGAACACGAGTACCGTGAGAACAAGGCCCAGCTCTCTGAGGTGAAAAGAGTGATCAAGAAAGGCCGCTAGGCGGCATTGTGTTTGAGTGGATTCGCAGGTAAGTCCGGTAATATATTGACGCATATGACGATCTGTGGTATTATGCATCGCCGTCGCCGCCATGGCGACGGTGGGGCATTCAGCATCATTCGCGGTTAACCATAGAACATCACGGTATCGAAATGCACCCAATCGCTGCTCGAAGCGGCGGTCCCGCCGCGGCCGGTCTACGGTCAGATTCAGCAAGGAAGATTTTTTGCCGATTTTCTGCGCCCGCACTTCGGCGTTCGGGCACAGGTGCGTCTCGTTCATACCCCGTGATTGCGACCATACATCGAAAAGTGCGAGAGGAGGAGTGACATGCGCCGCCGAGGATTTGCCGTCGTGTGTCTTCTGTTGAGTTCGATCATTTTGGCGTTCAACGCATCTTCCGAGGAGGATCAAACGTTCAACGCTCCGCCGGTTGCTGACGGCGGGCGGGATACCACCGTCGAGTGCGCGGGTTCGTTTTTCTCACAATGGAAAACATCGGTTCAACTCGATGGAACGGGCTCTTTCGACCCTGACGGTGATGCGTTGACATACTCGTGGTCGGCCGACGGGGTAATATTCGACAATCCGGCAACGGCTGTTACCGCGGGCGGCTTCGATCTTGGAAGTACGATGGTGGTTCTCATGGTCTCGGACGGAACGCTCGATGCCTCGGACACCGTTTATGTGACTGTGGAGGACACCACGCCGCCTCAGCTATCAGTCAATCTCAACCGTGATATACTCTGGCCGCCGAATCACGCGATGGTCGATATTTTCGCCGTTGTGGCCGTCACGCGTGATTGCTGTCCCGGGTCTCCAACCGTCGTTCTCGATTCGATTTGGAGCAACGAACCGGATAATGATATCGGCGACGGCGATACCGTGGACGATATACAGGGCGCAATCCAGGGCACGCGTGATACGGTGTTCAAGCTTCGCTCGGAACGCCGCGGAGGGGGAGAGGGCCGGGTCTATTCGATGGTGTACACGGCGACGGACTGCGCGGGTAATTCGGCGTCGGATACAGCATACGTCCGCGTGCCGCACGATCAATCGGAAGGACGGGCATTCGCGTCGGTGGGTTTTTCGCCCAACGGTCTCGAGCTCGATCCGGCGTCGGGCGAATTTGCCTTCGTTATTCCCACCATTCCGCCAAAGATCCGGATGGACAAGAAGAAGGGTGAGGTTCTCGTCAAAGAGGGCTTCGACGCGGTGGCGCTCGACCCTGATCGGATCTATGTTGGCAACGCGCGTTCAACGATCAAACCCGAACGCTTTGCCATTGTCGATCACGACGGCGATGGTCACGATGACCTCGCAGTGTTCTTCTCATCCCGCGCCGTCGGAGTTATTGTCCAGGAAATGACGCCTGGCGATGCCGCGACCGCAAACGAGACACTCTTCGGACCGATCGGCTTCCAATACACGAGCCCTGCGGGCGAGCCGTTTCTCGTACCGGACATTTTTGAGATGGGGGCGCCGGTTCCGCTCGTGCTGTCTTCGCAAGAGGAAAACGGAGTCGATGCGGATCCGGTGGGTGGTGATGCCGATGATCTCACCGGTTTTCCACGGCTGCTCTCAAATTACCCAAACCCGTTCAATCCGTCGACGACAATACCGTTCGAGATTTCCAACAGCGGCCGGGTGATACTTCGGGTGTACGATGCGCGAGGCGCTCTTGTCCGGACGCTTCGCGACGAAGCGGTTTCCGCTGGTATCCACAAGATTGTTTGGGACGGCCGTGACGCTGCGGGGGTGCAGGTGGCTACGGGAGTCTACTTTGTGAGGCTTGTCGCCGGCGATGTCACGATGACCCGAAAACTCGTGATGATCAAATAGCGGTTGGCCAGGTACGGCTAACGCGAAAAGAAGGGCCGCCGTGGGTTGAACTGATCGTTCAGCGCGCGGCGGCCCTTTTTGCCAGCGTGCGGGTTGCGGGGCAAAGGTCGAGCTTGTACGCCGCGTCATCCCACTCCCGGCGGTCCCACGTTGGAATGTAAGACTGCATCCGCGGCACGAAATCTTCACGGAGAATCCCATCCAGAGGGGGAAGCGTGGTCGACGAGTGCGCCGCCCCGCCGTAGAAAAACCGATCGGGGACAAATTCCGTCGATCCCTCCTCAAGCGCACGGTTGAACCGTTTTACCTCGAACAGACCAATGACGCTATCGATCAGTCGGGCGCCGGTCAACTCGCCGTCACAAAGAACGGTGGATTCGTCGAGCGAGAACCGAGCGATTCTATCCACTTCAATCCCGCCGTCTTCAGGGTTGATATTCAGAAAACAACCGGATGTCACGTTCGGTCCTTCTCCGGCGGCGGTGGCTTCAACGGTGTCGGGACCATCGATCCATTCGACGGCGAGAGGAACGTCAATGAACGAGTCCAGCGACGATTCCGTCGAAGCGGCGAAGCGCTCGCGCCAGAGGGCGAGGGCCGTGTCGGCCTCGTGAGTGTCGATCGACGCATCCCCGTCCCCTGCAAAAACGAAGCGGCGTTTGTGCGTCGGGTCGACGATGATGAGTTCCTCGCGAAGCTCACGGCCAACGGTGATGAACGGATCGAGGAGTTCGCGAAGATTATCCGAGGCGCCGTTTGCGAGATTCCATCCGACGGGGAAGCACTCTCGATATATTAAGCAGTAGTGGTCCACGCCCTGGACTTCAACAACGGGCAGGACGCCGCCGCTAACATATCGAAAAGGGAACCGCGGGTCGTTGAAAGAAAACACCTTCGGCCGCTCCGCGCGGAAACGGTCGAGCGCCGCGCGGTGGACGGCGGCTTGTGCGGCAAAGCCGAAGGTACGCGTGCGGACGTGTCGGCGTCCCTCGCTAGAACCAATCGCCGGGGTGTTGGCGTCGAACGAAACGACGAGACGGATGCCGTCGCCGTGGGTGCGCAGCTCGAATTCGTGGAGAAGGACTTCGAGAAAATCCTTCTTCGCATGCTCGAGCGGAACGACGAATTGCGGGTCATATTGGGGTGTGCCGGACATGCGGCGATTGTACGCCCCGGCGGCGCGGGCGGCAAAGGGAAACCGGCGGGGAGGCGCTGAAGGGCGCGATAACGCGCGTTACTCGAGGCGTTGACATGCCCTCGATACACTGTTAATCTTGGAAACCCACCAGAAAAAGCTTGGCACACTAAGCGTTCACACAAGCGAGGAGAATCAATGGAAGGGTTGGTATATCTAGACAACGCGGCGACAACGTTTCCAAAACCCAAGCTCGTTTATGATTTCATGCATGAATTTTATCAGAAGCACGGGGTCAATCCCGGGCGTTCGGGATATGACGCGTGCATGGCCACCGAAGAGATCGTCCACAACACGCGCAAGATGTTGACGGCATTCTTCAACGGCACCGATCCAAACCGCCTCACCTACAGCTACAACGCTTCCGATTCTCTGAATATGATTATTATGGGTATGCTCGACAAAGGCGACCATGCGATCACGACCATGGTCGAGCACAACTCGGTGCTCCGGCCGCTCCACCACCTGGTGCGCGACAACGGGATTGAACTCACCGAAGTCCCGTTCGACGAACGCGGATTCGTCGATCCCGGGGACATAAAGAAGGCGATCCAGAAGAACACGAAACTAGTCGTGGTCAATCACGGTTCGAATGTGATCGGCACCGTCCAGCCGATAACAGAGATCGGCAAGATCTGCCGGGACGCCGGTGTCTACTTCGCCGTCGATTCGAGTCAGACGGCCGGTGTGCGTCCTATTGACGTGTACACGATGAATATCGATCTTCTCGCATTCACGGGGCACAAGGGGCTCATGGGGCCGACGGGAATCGGCGGGTCATACATCGGCGAGGAAGTTCCGATCCGCGGGACGCGTTTTGGCGGGACCGGTGTGCGCTCGGCTTACCCTTATCATCTTGAAGAATTCCCATACCGGATGGAGAACGGAACGCTGAATATCATTGGCGTTGCCGGGCTCAATGCGGGACAGCAGTGGATCGAAGAAGAAGGTATGGAAAACATCCACAACAACGAAATCGGTTTGTGGAACAAGCTCCGAAAAGGGCTCGAAGAGACGGAAGGCATCACGACGTACTGTGCGGACGGCCCCGAGGATCATATCGCCGTCTTGAGTTTCAATATCGACGGAATGGAGTGCAGCCATGTCGGTACGATGCTCGACGTCGACTACAATATCGCCTGCCGCACGGGACTCCAGTGCGCGCCGCTGGTCCACGAGCATATCGGCACGGACAAGCTCAAAGGAACGGTGCGGCTCAGTATCGGTCCTTTCAATACCGAGGCCCACGTTGATCTTGCTGTCGAAGCGGTTCGCGAGATTGCGACTTTGAGGGATAAGGTAGGGAAATAGGCTACTTGTCGAGGACGACGGCTTCGGCGACGATCTCGCCGACGGTTTTGATTTCCACGCCGAGTTCGTAGACCTGGTTGAGCTCCATTAGCTGATCGATGCAGTTGTGGCATGGCGTGGCGACGATGTTGGCGCCGGTTGCGCGTATCTGGTCCGCCTTGATCTGTCCCGCGTCGACCCGTCTCTCCCTGTACTCACCCATCGAAAGCTGCCCGCCGCCTCCGCCGCAGCAGAAGTTGTCCGCGCGGTTGGGTGTCATTTCCACAAAGTCCATGCAGGCGTTTTTGAGGGCGTAACGCTGTTCCTCTATCACACCGCCGGAACGAACCAGATTGCACGGGTCGTGGAGGGTGACTCGCTTGGTATTCTTCGTCGGATCGAGCTTGATTCGCCCGGTGTGGATGTATTCGGCGATGAGTTCGATGACCGTGATGACCTTGTAGGGATATGCCTTCTCGATCCACCCCGGGCCCTCCCAGCGGATCGAGCGCGATCCGTGGCCGCATTCCGCGAGGACAAGCGTCTGGGCGTCCAATTTCTCAACCTCGTCGAAAAGCCGCTGGGTGAGCTCGCGCGCGGCCGGGACATCTCCGGAATAGTACGCGTAGTTGGTCACATCGTAACAGTGGGTCGAGATCGTCCAGCTCTCGCCCGCCGCGTAATAGATCTTTGCCATCGCGCTGATCGACATGGGGAAAAACTTCGGCTCCCGAGGATTCAAGGTATAGAGGACGTTTTTGCCGTGGGCGTCGAGGGGGATGCCCGCTTTGTCGTCCTCGACCTCCATCTTGATGTCTTCGTCGAGCCATTCGAGCGTATCGACGAGTTCTTCGCGGGGAATCCCCATGTTGTTCCCGGTGTTGATCGCCGCATCGATAGTCGACTGCAGGCCCTCGGGGACCAGACCCAACTCGACGAGCATCGAGCGGGCCGTTCGAACGAGGTAGGGGATGTCGACGCCGACCGAGCAGTGAACGGCACAGCGGCCGCACATACTGCACCCACCGAATAGCACATCGATCATCTCTTCGATTGTTTCATCGTTGAGATCGCGCGCGCCCACCCACTTTGGGATCAATTTCCCGAGGACGGTGTGATAACGGCGGTAGACGCTGGCGATCTGGTCGACCTTGTTTCCGGGGACGTATTTAGGATCGCGGTAGCGAAGGTAATAGTGGCATGACTCGTCACAGAGCCCGCAGTGGACACAGCTATTGAGATGCGTTCGCAGCTTGCCGTTCATTCGATCGGCCAGAAGCGAGAGCGCCTTCTTTTGATCGTCCGTTAGTGTCGTGGTGTTTCCCATTCCTTCTTCCTCTTGCCGCCCCATACGCCTCGTTTTCCAAAGTACATTCCAAGAAAAGTCCGGGTGAAGGGGAAGTAGATCGCGTGCCTGAGCTTGCCGAGCGGGATGTATAAAAAGAGGAGTCCCGCGTAGACAAAGAGTCCGGGGACGAGCCTGTCGTTGTACAATGTCGCCGCCGTGAGAATCTGAAATCCCACGACCAATATGTTGCTGAAATAATCGTCGGGTACCGTGAAGTGGCGCATCTTTGGTGTGACGGCCCGCTTGACGAGAAGCCCGATGCCGCACGCCGCCGTGACGGCCATTATGCCTGCGGCGGCCTGGGTGATCTGAGGTAAAAGCCTGACATTGAAGAACAGAAGCGCAACGCAGAGCATTCCAAAAAACACGCCGCCGTGAAACACAAGCCCGGCGACATAGGTTGGAATGTGGCGTTTGGCGCTTTCTTTGTGAAACGGGGACATCGCCCCGCTAAAAGAATAGATCACCCCGCGCACCGCGCTGCCTCTGGCGTGGGACGGGTCGTTCCCGGCGCCGCCGGCGATCACCTGGAGGGCGAGCCGCAAAGCGCCGAGTGCGAAGATACCGAAGCAAACCGCGAGTATCCAGTGATAGAGTGTCACCGGGTTAATCTCCTAGACGCAGCCGTCGGGTTTTGGCAGTCCGGCGATCCGGCATGCGCCCTTGGCGGGGCCCATGGGAAAAAGCTCGTATATCTGTTTGAGTCTTAGATTGGTGTTTTGACAGATCTTTCGCACCATCGGGGCAAGATCGTTCTCTTTCCAGTATTCACGGATATAATTGACCACGGCCCAGTGCTCATCGGTGAGTTCTCCGGTCCCGTCGGTGGTTGCAAAAATGCGGGCGACATCCTCGTTCCAGAGCTGGGGGTCCTGGAGAAAGCCATCCCCGTCGACCTCATAGGTTTTTCCGCCGATTTCAACTGTTGGCATTGACGATCCTCCTGTTGTATTGCAGTCGGCCTGACCTGGGAAGCCTCCCGGCCGATCGGTGGATTATGCCATATGACGTGGGTGGGTTCAACGCATCAAAACCGAAGAGTGAGGGGGCCCAAACTCCCTGCTACGTCTAATCTCCGGGGATACGCCACTCGACACAAAGGTCCGCGTCGGGCATGAAATCGTTCCGCTCCATACGGTGGATTTGCGCGTCGTCCTTTTCAACTACGGAATCAAATTCATACGATGACGCGACGAGTTCGATTCCCGGCGGAATGTGGATTTCAAAAAGGGCTTTGCGAAGCGGCACATTCCACGTGGATGTAGTCATGAGGATATAGCACCCGGTATGGTCGAGGCAGTCCTGGGCGTAGGAGACGTTGAATGTCGCCGACCCTTCGGCGGGAAGAGGGATAGAGAACAGTATCCCGATGTCGGATGCTTTGAATTCAACGAGTGAATCTCCGAGCATCACTTCGATGTTGTAAGCCGGAGGATGGAGGGAGTCGACTGGAAATGGGTAGTACAGTCGCTGGGGACGGTCGGTGGGTGTGTCATTGACAATGGTGTACGTCCCAGTGATACGGATGTGATCCGGCTTGACCTTAACGACGATGGTCTCGGAGTCGAACCTCAATCCCTGGGCGAAGCCCATGTGGGGACACAAAAGAACGACGATGGCCGACAGGACGACGGCGAGGCCGAGCCTACTCTGCATACAGCGACTTGACCTTTCCCCACGAAGTTTCCTGAACCGGGACGTACTGTATGCAGTCGTTCGCGTCAGGCTGAATGATCGCCGCGCCGCCCGTTCCGAAATATTGTGTGTAGGCACAGTCGACGAGTTCGATTTCACCGGAAGTGGCGTCCGGGTGGGGCACCGCCCACACAAAGCAACAGTCGGTTCCGGGGCCATAGCAAAAAAGGTTGATCGTCAATACATGAACGGGTGCCTGGAGACACTGGCCAAAACCGATCGCCACGCCCGTCTGCGAGTCTCCGAGTGTGACGGGAAACACCTGGCCGTCAGAGAGCCAGACGCCGTTGAAACACTGGCCGATGGGAGCGGCGAACTGACATGCGGTAAGCCCGGCGCCCGAGCCACCCGAGACACCCGTGACGATGACGTTGATAGTAATGAGACCGGGTGTCGTGTCGAAGAAACCGTCGAAGCCCTGCGAATCCTCGCAGAGGATGATGTCGCCCCATGGCGGCCAGGCGATGGGGTTGGCCGCGGCGAGTGCCGTGGTCACAAGGATCAGGATGCTGGCGGCGAGGATTACTCGACGCATGATCGACCCTCCTGGGAAAGAGTGAACGTTTTTATTCCCTTATAAGTATAGCATCTTGATTAGCAAATGGTAAACAACTCATATTTGAGTCCTTAGCTGGAACAGTAAGAGTGAGTTGCGAGGGTGGGTTCGAGTACGAATCTGTGGTATAATATAGGCGGCCGAAAAGATTCCTTCGCGTTTCACAGCAACACGGGAGGCGACCATGAAACGGGTCCTGTTGATTGCTGGTCTTACCATCCTCATCGCGCAACTCAGCTTTGCTCAGACCGGCTCAATTTGTCTTTTCTCCGACCCCGCAGGAAGCGACTGCAGTATTTCCGATATCGTTCCGGGGCTCCTACAGGTGTATGTCATCCACAAAAACGCGGTGAATGTGACGGCGGCGAGTTTTGCCGCGCCGTTACCCGACTGTATGAACGCGGTGTGGCTTGGTGACATGGGGATGTATCCACTCATTATTGGAGATTCTCAAAATGGACTCTCGGTGAGCTACGGGGGGTGTTTCTCGAGCCCGATCCACATTTTGACGATGAATATTTTTGGACAGGGGTTGTCCGCGACGGATTGTCCGTTCCAGGTTCTTGGCCACCCCGACACGGGCCTCATCGAAGTCGTTGACTGCGATCAGAATCTTCTCGTCGCCACGGGGGGAATTTCATATGTCAATTCGATGATCCCGTGTATGTGTGGCGGAACAACAACGGATCCGTTCCTCTACGTCAATCCCAAGACGCTCGATTTCGAAAGCGATTGGACGAACCTTGTATTTTCGATTTCAAATATAGGCGGGGGGACACTCAACTGGAGTGTTTCCGAATCAATCCCATGGCTCGACGCTACGCCGACGTCCGGGACGAATGGCGGGACGATCTCCGTCGGCGTCGATCGTTCGGGGCTCGTTCCCGGGTACTACTCGGGCCTGATCGAAGTAATATCCAACGGCGGAAACGAAACCGTGGAGGTTCTTCTCAGCGTAGACGTAACGGAACCTGCTCTCGGCGTCTCGCCCCCATCGATGACATTCGCTCCAACGGAGTCCGGGAAGAACTTGAGTATATTCAATGCGGGAAGCGGCGATCTTGTCTGGGATGTTACGACCGACCAGACGTGGCTCTCGGCCGCTCCGATGTCGGGTGTCAATAACACGAACGTGATGATAACGGTCGACAGGACCGGGCTCCCCGACGGTTATTACAATGGAAACGTGTTCATCACCTCGAACGGCGGTGACGGCACCGTACCGGTGGCGATGTCGATCAACAACGAACCACTTTTGGCGGTGACCCCGCCCCGGCTCGATTTCTCATCGACCACTATGTCAGGTGTGTTTCAAATTTCGAATATGGGTTATGGGACGCTCGAATGGTCGATGAGCGCCAATGCGTCATGGATTGAAATCACCCCGCCGCTTTCGGGTGTTGGCGGCGCGTACGTGACGATCAACGTTGATCCCGCACAGGTACCCACGCCCGGTCAGCAGATCGGGCATGTCACCGTTGCATCCAACGGTGGGACCGAAATGGTAGAGATCGTTTATACGCCGCCTGGCCCCTCGTACGGAGGAATGATCGGGGTGTACTCAACCACGGACGCGACCGACTGCAACATTACCGAAGGCGCACCAGGTCTTCTCGAGGTATACGTGGTCCACACCGGAATCGTCGCGGCGACGGCGTGTCAGTTTTCCGCGCCGATGCCGGCGTGTATGTCAGGGGCCTCGTATTTGTCCGACACCCCGCAATTCCCGGTGGCGATCGGTAACTCGCAGACGGGCGTGGCAATAGGATATGGCGCGTGCGAATCGTCACCGATCCACGTGCTGACGATCAACTATTTCGCGTCGGGCGCGACGGCGGCGTGTTGTCAATATCCCGTTCTCCCGGATCCCAACATTGCGTCGGGCAGAATCGAAGTCGTCGACTGCGATCAGTATCTGATTTATGCCGACGGCATGACGAGTATCGTGAACCCGAATGCGGGATGTTTCTGTGGTGGTATTCAGGTCAGGGAATCGACCTGGGGTAAGGTGAAATCACTTTACGCGCCGGACCCGCCATCGATGCACAGACGTTAACCGGCACCGAACCAGTATTCTGATTTAACGGCGTCCCGTTTCGAGCGGGACGCCGTTTTTGTTCGCATTGCAAAGCTCTCAAAATCCCGTCAAAAATTTGAACAACTTTGCAACCCGAGGCGGTTTTGTGCGTATCAACAAGAGGGGAGAGAAAGGAACGCTCTCCTCTGAGATGATTTCAAACGTTTTCCTCAACGTTTGCCCCTCAGCGGATGCGACTAAGCAGGCCTATGAGGTGTGAAATCACAACAGAGCCCTGGGGATCATGGTGCTCTACCTTTTCATCGGTGTTCCCTCCCGAACGGAAGCCGAACAGACTCGAGAAAGGTACGTGATTCCCAGGGCCGCGTTTTGCCCTCCAGCGCCCGCCGACATCCTTAGGATTCCACCGCCGATCGACATCTTAGTCCGGCCTAATCACATGCGTGCGCATGGGAGTTGATTTCATGGATGGAATGTGTTATAATACGTGCACGTATGAACACTATTTTGAATACGAATAAGTGGTGGCGCGCCTTCTCATAGGTGTGCCCGTACGTGTATTATCAGGCTATTGAAGAGGCGGGAACACTAAAGTTTCCCGCCTTTTCTCTATTTAGGGGCCGCGGGATGATCGCGGCCCCTTTTTGTATGCCCGGCGACCGGTCCGGGCGTCGGCAAACCGGTGATTTGAACTGCAACATTCTGTACCCGAGGGCAAAGCCCAGCGAAAGGAGGATCGACGGATGGAACCAACGAAATTCATTCTTGATGAAAGTGAGATGCCGAGGCGCTGGTACAACATCATGCGCCGATCTCGAGACATCCGCCGCTCCCGGTTCTTCATCCCGGCACGCGGCAGCCGATCGGCCCCGAAGACCTCGCGCCGATCTTTCCGATGGCGCTTATCGAGCAGGAGGTCTCGCAGGACCGCTACATCGACATCCCAGAAGAAGTGCTGGAGGCGTACCGGCTGTGGCGGCCGACGCCGCTTATTCAGGGCGAAACGACTCGAACGCGCGCTCGGCACACCCGCGAAGATCTATTTCAAACACGAGGGGGTGAGCCCCACGGGTAGCCACAAACCCAATACCGCCGTGGCGCAGGCGTACTACAACGCCAAGGAGGGTGTCAAACGGCTCACCACCGAGACGGGCGCCGGCCAGTGGGGCAGCGCGCTCAGCTTTGCGTGTACCGTCTTCGATCTGGATTGCAAGGTGTACATGGTCAAGGTGAGCTACGAACAAAAGCCGTACCGCAAGATCATGATGCAGACCTGGGACGCCGATGTGGTGCTCGAGCCCCAGCATGCACACCAAGGCGGGGCGGCAACATCCTCAATACCCGATCCAAAAACCTCGGGCAGTCTGGGGATCGCCATCAGCGAGGCTGTTGAGGACGCCGTCTCGCGTGACGATACCAAATACTCGCTTGGGAGTGTTCTCAACCACGTGCTGCTGCACCAGACCGTGATTGGGCTCGAGGCGAAGAATCAGATGGAGAAAGCCGGCGACTATCCCGATGTCGTCATCGGCTGCGTCGGCGGCGGTTCGAACTTTGGCGGTATCGCCTTCCCGTTTCTTCGCGACAAGCTCGCGGGCAAGGAACCTTCGTGCGGTGGCTGTTGAGCCGACCGCGTGCCCGACGCTCACCAAGGGAGACGTTCGCGTATGACTTTCGGCGACACCGCGGGGCTCACGCCGCTTCTTCCCATGTTCACGCTGGGACACAGCTTTGTGCCGCCCGCCATTCATGCGGGAGGGCTGCGGTACCACGGCGGCAGCCCGCTGCTTTGGATCTGGTGAGAAAACGGTTGGTCGAGGCGCGCGCCTACGGCCAGACAGACGTTTTCGATGCGGCGCTGCTCTTTACGCAGCACTGAGGGCATTCTGCCCGCGCCCGAGTCGGCCCACGCGATCAAGGCGGCGATTGATGAAGCCAACGACGCAACGAACCAAGGAGAGGAACGCGTGATTCTGTTTTGTCTCAGCGGTCACGGACATTTCGACCTGGGCGCCTACGGGGTGTTTAATGGCGGCAAGCTCGAAGACCACGAGTTCCCCGAAGGGGCGCTCGAGAAATCGTTACAAGGCCTCGAACGCATGTCGAAATGACAGGTTCGCGGTCACCCATCGTTGCGCATTAGCGAAAACGGGGAGACGGACGGATTGACTCCTCCCATTTCCGTTTCCCCGTTTTCGCGGAGTCCCGAGAGCAGTGGACTCGACCGGGGCGCCCCCTGGGGCGCCCCGGCACCTCCCAAAACCGGCGATTTTGTGCTTTCCTGCAAGGGCATCTCTTCATATATATAGGGAACATACCCCCCAACCAGGCGTAGAGGTGTAACATATGATTGGACAACAAGTTGCCCATTACGAGATCACCGAGAAAATCGGTGCCGGAGGGATGGGCGAGGTTTATAAGGCGCGCGACACCCGGCTCGGCCGCGAGGTTGCGCTCAAGTTCCTCCCCGAGACGTTCGCGCTCGACGCAGACCGTCTCCAGCGGTTTGACCGCGAGGCCAAACTCCTCGCCGGTCTCAACCACCCAAATATCGCCGCGATCTATGGAATCGAAGAAGCCGAAGGCAAACGTTTTCTCGTACTAGAACTCATCCCCGGCGATGACCTGTCGAAACGGATCTCCCAGGGTCCGGTTCCGGTCGATGAGTCGATAGCGATCGCGCTCCAGGTGGCCGACGCGCTCGAAGCGGCGCACGACCAGGGCGTCATCCACCGCGATTTGAAACCGGCCAACATCGTCGTCACACCCGATGGCGCCGTCAAAGTGCTCGACTTCGGGTTAGCGAAAGCGCTCGACAACGATCCGATGTCGGGAGACATATCCAACTCGCCGACAATAATGGGAAGCAGCCCGACGCTTCACGGCGTGATTCTCGGGACCGCCGGGTACATGAGCCCTGAGCAGGCGCGCGGCAAACGCGTCGATAGACGTGCCGACGTGTGGGCGTTCGGATGTGTTCTTTATGAAATGCTCATGGGCAAACAACTTTTTGTTGGAGAAACCGTGTCCGATACACTCGCGTCCGTATTGCGGAGCGAGCCAGAGTGGGACGCGCTTCCCAAAGACACTCCCCCCGCCATCGTAAAACTTATTCGACGGTGTCTAGACAGGGATCCGCGCGAACGTCTTCGCGACATTGGTGAAGCACGGATCATTCTCGACCGGGTTCGCCGCGGTGAAGCGGACGACACGATGCCGACGGCGAGTGGTTCGTCGCAGCGGTTTGGTGTACGGCAGGTGGCCGCATTTGCCGTCGTGAGTGTCATCGCAGCTCTTCTTGTGGGCGCGGCCGCGTGGAAGTTCAAACCGGGCGCATCGGAGATGTCCGGTTCGCAAATTCAGCCTCGTCGTCGAACGCGGCGAAAACAGCGGTCCGCGGCAGCCTGTGATTTCACCCAACGGAACGAGTGTCGCGTATACGCTGAATAAGAAGCTCTGGGTTCAGGACCTCGATCAGATGGAGCCGCGCGAAATCACCACCGACGGCGACGTTGACAAGCCGTTCTGGTCGCCCGACGGCAATCACATCGGTTATCTCTCCAATGGGAAAGTTTTCAAGGTGCCGGCGGCCGGCGGGACGAGTGTCAAGATGAGCGACCCCCAGCCTAGTTTCTCTGGGGGGCGGGGCGCGACGTGGGGTGAGGACGGCCGCATCGTCTTTTCATACGGGACGGAAGGTCTGCAGGTGATCAGCGAACAGGGTGGGGATCCGAAACTGTTCTACGATCTTGTTCCGGAACAGGACGCGGATTACCACGAACCCAGTTGGCTTCCCGGCGGCCGCGGCGTGCTTTTTGTCTCCCACGGGATTAACACCAGTCCGGACACCGTTGAGCTCATTGCCGGCGACAAGCGCGTGAAGATCGTTCGCGTCGAAGGCCAGCGTTTGTTTAATCCCCAGTACTGCTCGAGCGGTCACGTAATTTATCGCAGGGCAGGTCAGAACGGTGGCGTTTGGGCGGTGCCGTTCTCAATCGATAAGCTGGAAGTCACCGGTGAGCCATTCCTCGTGGCCGCGGACAGCAGTTATCCATCGATTGCCAAAGATGGAACGATGGTGTATCTCCGCGGGGCGAGCGACTCCGAATTCGTGCTTCGCTGGACCGATCGGAATGGAGCGGTTGGCGATTCGGTTACGACCCGGTCGTCGGCCTTCGGGCAGCCCTCGCTGTCTCCCGATGAAAGCCGCCTGGCCGTTGTCAGTAACGACGGGGATGAAATTGACATATGGATCCACGACATGTCGCGCGGTACGAGGACCCGGTTTACCTTCGCCGAAGGGTCGCAGGTTGCGCCGGCGTGGAGCCCGGATGGCACGGAAATCTTTTTTCACAACATTCCGACAGACTCGATCTACGTACGCGCCGCGGACGGGACCGGTTCTGAACATGCGCTGGTCAAAGGCCGGTCACCTTCGGTGTCGCGTGATGGAACGATGCTCGCCTATCATTTTCAAGGCGGGAAAACCCAGGAGGATATCTGGTACACGCCGCTGGAAGGCGGGGTTCAACCCGTGGCGTTTCTCGTGACGCCGGCACGCGAGCTGAATCCAAAGATCTCACCCGACGGACGGTATCTGGTTTACGAATCCAACGAGTCGGGGGATTACGAAGTGTACGTCAAGCGCTTCCCAAGCGGCGAAGGCAAGTGGCAGGTGTCGATCGACGGGGGCGAGTTCCCGGTGTGGGGCCGCAGCGGAAATACACTCTACTATCGAGGCGGCGGGTGTGACATCTATGAAGTGCCCGTGCAGACCGAGAGCAATCTCGTTCTGGGAACTCCCGTGAAGGTCGTCGACTGCAACTCGCTCGATCTCGTCGGCGGAAACTTCCGTACCTACGCGGTGTCCGGCGACGGCGAAGCGTTTATTATGCAGCAGCCGGTGGTGCAGCACCGCAACACCTTTGACGTCGGGATCACCGTCGTGCAGAACTGGGCGAGGGAATTCCAGGGACGATCCAATGACTAATTCACCACAGTATTTTCCAAGGGGAATTTCAATGAATAATTTCTCACGAGTTCTTCTGATCGCGATTGTTGTACTTTTTGGCGCCGCGACCGTTGCTGACGCCGGCTGGGTTATGTCCGAAATGAACGGGGATGATCTTTATGTCTCGAAGGGAAAGATACGGGCGGAATCGGAGGGCGGGGCGTTCATCATTGACGGAACATCGGGCATGATTCATTTCTTCGACGATGCGCGCAAATGTATTCGAGCGGCACGGCTGACGAGATTTGTGCGGGACATGGAACAGATGATGGAGAAAATGATGGAGGGAATTCCCGAGGAGCAGCGTGAAATGATGATGAAAATGGTGGGCGAGGAGAACGCGCCCGAGGTTGAAATCGTTGAAAAGGGCGCGGGAAGAAGGTCGCCGGATTTGCGACGACCCGGTACGAAGTCATGGCCGACGGTGAAATCTACGAAGAGGTCTGGCTCATCAACGACAAGAAGCTCTGAAAGACTGCGAAGCCGTCATGAAGATTCTCGGCCAGTTTGCATCTTGTATGGAGTCGATGAGCGCGATGGCGGGCGAGCCGTCGCCTGAAGGGTCGGATGAGTACCTGGCGCTTTTCGGAAAGGGTGTTTTGGTCAAGACGGTGAGTCACGATGAAGAAGGCTCCGATGAGCAGATGAACGTCGAAGACATCACCGAGCAGGACATCCCTGACGCCAAGTTCGCCGTGCCCGACGGATACAAGAAAATGTCGTTTGCCGCGATGTTCGGGATGGCGTCCGAGTAGAACGATCCGGCTTGAAGCAACACGCCAAGAAAACACCCCGCCCGTTCATTCGGGTGGGGTGTTTTTGCGTCCACTGCCGGGAAACCACTTCAACAAGACAAGATCGACATATCGTTGATTGACTTTTGTCAATCCTGTGGAATCGTCACTGATTGCTCGTAAATCGAGTACAGGTACCCCTCCGTGTATTCCACCGTGTCGCTGGACTTGCAGTAACCACTGCTCTCGATCTTGTACGAGTTGGTGGAGGTGCCGAATGTGAGGCTGTCCACGTAAATGGGCTCACCGAAGTAGATAACGCTATCCGGGAACACTACGGCAATTGCAATGGTATCGGGACGTTGTTCGGGTGCTCTCACACTCAGATGGAAAGTGCCCCCGGGGTATGTGAGGGCCACATCTTGCCCTGTGCCCCTATAATCGCGAATGATCCGATAGCCGTCGGGTTCGTAGGCCGTGAGGTGCGCGAGAACGACTGGGATGTTTTCCACGGAGCCACCGTCTTCGCGCAAAACAAATCCGGTGATCGTGAACTGGTTGTACGGCGGTGGCATAGGTGCGGTGCTCACGCCGATAAGCGGAATAAGCAAGATGACCGATGCGATGATTGCTATACGACGTATTGGGTGTGGGATGGATCTCATGGGACTCCTGTTCCCAGGGGAGAGTTGAGACGGCCATTATACCATAGACGGCCTTCTGCGAAAGGGAAATGTGCCGGTCGGTTCAAAGATACATCATGACCCGCGCCAATTCCCAATATGTGGATGATCATGTGGGTATAGTTACTTGTTGTTTACCGACGGCACGCGATCAAAGAGAAGTTTGAGCGTGATGATTTCGAACGGGCGAACATCGAGTTCGATACAGTGGTCACGCATCTCGATATTGTTGGTGTCGGGCACCTGCTGTTCGATCAAGTTGACCGGGATGACCCCTCGGACATTGGTCGGGAGCTTTAACCTCGCGTGGCACGCATCGCCACTGGTTTCGAAGAACCGCAAAATGAGGGCCTCGTCGCGCTCGGCCTTTTTGAGAGCCGAGATCACGAGATTGTGGGGCGACAGACGAAAGGTCTCGTACGAGAGGGGGGTAGGAATTCGATCGACCTGGAATCCGCACAAGTCCCTCGCCGAACCGATAGGCTTCGCGGGGGACGTCGGCGGTCTTCCACTCGCCGGAGTAGGGGAAGACGGAGTACTGGTATGAGTGCTCACCGAGTTCCATCGCGCCCGGTGTGGGAATGAGGGGACCGCTGACGCCGTCCGCCGACAACACGGACACGCTACGAAGAAGCGTGCAGAAGATTTCGCCGCCGCGAACCTGGTTGATCGGGACGCCCTTCGACAGAAACGCCAGCCCGCGTCCGCCCTCGTCGGCGGCGAGCCACGTGAGGGATGGCATCTTGACGCCTTCCTCGAGTGTTCGGGATCGTGGAAGTTCGACGGCGCCAAACTGGGTCTCGCGGGTGTAGGTCGGGGCGGCCATACAGGTGTCGAAACGAAGCCTCACGCGGATGTGCGACTGCTGGGAGTCGAGCTCCGTGAAAAAGTCGATCCGCGGAATGTCATTGTAGACGACGACCTTCTTGACGACATCGATCGTCTTCTGCCTGTAGATGAGAGGCTCGTATTTGTCGGTGAGGTAGTAGGGCCATCTGAGACAATAAAAAGAATCCTTGTACGTGATCGTCGTCCGGATAGGTCCTTTCTCGATCTTTAGCTCTTCGGGCTTGAACACCCCGAACTTGATTCCTTCTCCGCTCTCAGAGCCGATTGGCTGTTTGAGATAGCTCTTGTGAAAGTAGAGGTCGCCCACCTCGGCATCGATGACGACCTCGTTGCCTTTGAGGATCTCGTTGCCGTCTTTGTCGAAGACTTCGAGGATTCCGCTTTCGGGAAGGATGCGGAGATCGAAAAACTTCGTCGATACTTCGTTTTCCTTGATCTTGATTTTCTTGCTTCTGAACTTACGGGCCTTCGGGCGAACCTGATAGACACGATACCCAAGCGGGGGCACGGTGGCGACGAAGCCGACTCGAAGTCGCTGGATGCTTTCGTCGTCCCATCGTTCGATATCCCGGGCCTCGCTCGAAATCTCATTGCCGTTCTCGAAGATGCCCGGCTCGGCGCTCCATCCGGTCCCGAGATTGAGCTCGACCTCGACCCAGTCCTTGATTTCCCAACTGTGGGGATTGAACACCATGACCCCGACGCCGTTCTTGGAGTCGGGCAGAAGCGAGTCGAGCGACGATCCGTAAAATTCGTTGGCGAGCTTTTTGATGTCGTCGACGTACTGCCACGCCTCGTCGTAGATCTCGTCGATTCCGCACGCGGGGACGACATCGTGAAAACCGAGGAAGAGCATCTTTCGCCATGCGTCGCTCAGCCGTCCCTTGGGGTAGCGCTGTCCGTGGAGATAGGCAAGCGCGGACGCCTTCTCGATCGACTTGATCAGATCCTCGCACTCTCGGATGGCAAGCTTGAGCCCGATCCGGCTCGAGACGACATCGGGGAATATATCCTCCATGTCCGCGCTGTAGAGCTCGCCGCGGAACACGGTCGACGGGCCGCCGTCTCTATCGAGCGCCTCGAAGAATTCGCGGGGCGTTGCGATCACCATGCGTGGCCGCCGGTTCGTGTTGTTCCACTCCGCGACGGCCTCGGGTATCTCTTCCTGAATGAGCATCCCGCCGCTTCCGCAGGGCATCAGGACGTTTCCCGTGGTGGCAAGGGCGGCGAGGTTCTTGTGGGTCTCGTGCCACTTGGTAATATCGAGACCGGCCCGGTAACCGAAGGGCATCCAGTGGGCGGGGATCTGTGTCCCGTCGATTCCTTCCCAAATAAACTCACTGGTGCGCGAGCCGACGGAGCGGGGAAGCCCGCGGCGAAACGCGAGCCACTTGTAACCGGACTTCTTGTAGATCTGTGGAAGCTGCCCGTTGAGTCCGAACCCGTCCGACATCCACGCGACGGGAACATCCACCCCGAACTTGTCCTTGCAGTAGTTTTTTCCGACGAGAATTTCGCGGACGAGAACCTCTTCGGCGGGAATCATCGGGTCGGGCATGAGGTACTCGCCGTCGACGATCTCTATTCGCCCGCTCGCGATCGCCTGAGAGATCGACTCGAACAGGTCCGGATCTTGAGACTCGATTTGCTCGAGGAGATACGCTTGTTCGATAAGGAATTTGAAATCGGTTTTCTCGATCAAGTCGAGGGCCTGACGGAGGATCTTCTTGTGGATATTTAGATAGTCCTGTTTCGTCATCGCCCAGACGACGTCGTAATGGGTATGGGGGACCAGGAAGATTGTGTTTTTCTTCTTTTTCATGATGTTTCCGATTCTACCGGATCTAGCGAGAAATGTTCCAGTTAGTCTCGAGGCGAGCGAGAATTTCGTCGACTTCGAGCATCTGTGACTCGATCTGGGCGGCGGTCTTCGACGCGCGCTCCGTCGCCCCCAGGGCGGGGAGGGTCTCGACCCAGTGGTGTCCCGACAGCTCGACGAGATCGAAGTACGACCGGAGCTCCTCACGGCGTTTGATGGGGTTGGCCTTCACGGCGTCGAGCACCCGATAGAGCCGCCACCAGAGCGATTCGTCGCTAAACGAGTCTTTGGGTGCGGTGGCCGGGGATTCGGACAAAAAACCCGCCGTACCGGGCGAGGCGACTGCCGGCGGAAGCGTCGTCTCCATAGTGAAGGGGAGGTATACGCTCGAGCAGGGCGGCTGGTAACAGCACCAGAAGGGCGTGGCCAGCGGATTGTTCGGATCGATCTCAACCACGAAAGACGTCGCCGTGTTTCCCCAGGTGAACCCCGACGGCGAGTCGTGCATGCAAATCGTGAGGAAGTCGGGGGTGTAAACGTCGAACTGTGGGCCCTGGATAAACGTCCCTTCGTAGTGATCGCGAAGGAACTCGATCATCATTGCCGGTGTAATTCCGCCATGCGCGTCGCGGAGGAGCTGTGTGGCCCGGGACCACCGAATGTGCGACGCTTGCCGCGAGTAATGCTCGTGATCGCTGTATGCGCGGGCGAAATCGAGCGGCCCGTCCTCCAGTGACCACCATTTGTTGGTAACGGCGTCTTCAACGATGCCGGGACTTCCAACCGTCCATTTGCTGCGGATAGAAAGCTCGTTGGAAAGCGCGCGGACGCCCGAAACGATTTGCTTGGCCACCCAACGCCGACCGGCGGTTTCGAGCACCCACGCCTCGTTTGCGTCAGCGATCAGAAAGGCGTTTTCGTAGCACGACTGTGGGGGATCCGCGCCGATGACGGCGGGGCCCCATTGGCCGTACGCCTCGAGAAGGACTGTGATGACGTCGATGGCCCCCTGGGCGGTTGATCCCCGTTCGAGACCGAGGCGAAGAAGCTCCATCCCGGTCAAGCCGAGGATTGCCTGATTGTCCATCCGCCAGAACGACCGGGTGTAGACTGCCGTGTTACCCCCGACGACGCCGGCCTCGTTGATTCCCGTCTCGTATCCCCAGCACCAGTAGGGACGGGTGCCGATGGTCCGAAGCACGTCCGGGACATCAGGGACCTCGACAAAAGCCGCTTGGATTATGCTGTCCCGCGAAGGCGACTCGGTTGCCGAGTCGAAGAGAACCTGACACTCACCCGCAGGGCGGTCGCTGTTTTTGCCAAAAATAACCCGGTTGGACGCTGTTGCGTCGCCTAGGGCAACCAAAATATCGCACATAATACACTATTCCTTTCGCGTGCGAAGATATACCCGCAATTGTCGATCGTAACTTGCTGACGTGTAATGCGATGAGAACGATCCGCAAGAAATTCAATATATCGGTTGACCCACATATCCCTAAACGTTACTATGAAGTTAATATAGTTTCAACACAAAACATTTGTATCACAATCTTATCTGTTGATATCATAGAGGTGACAGATGTCTGACGAGCCGATCATTCAACCTGCTGAGAATGAAGAAGATAGCGCGACCGAGGCGGCAATGGCCGTCCCGGTGGATCTCGAGACAGATCGTCAGGCGCCTGAGATCCCGAGCGAACGATACGAACTCCGCATCCTGCAGGCACTCCGAAAAATCATTCGGGGGGTCGACCTTCACTCGAGAAAGCTTCGTGGCACTCACGACATTACGGGCCCCCAGCTCATCTGCTTGATCACGATCGTCGAAGAGGGGCCGCTAACGCTCAAAAGGATTGCGGAGCGAGTCTTCCTGAGCCCGAGCACCGTCGTCGGTATCCTGGACCGTCTGGAGAGCAAATCGTGCGTGCTTCGAGTCCGGGACACCGGGGATCGCCGAATGGTGAACGTTACGGCGACGGCCACGGGGCACGCGCTGGTCCAAAACGCGCCGTCACCGCTGCAGGAGGGTTTGGCGACAGCGCTCAAGAATCTTCCGGACATCGAGCAGGCGACGATCGCGCTTTCGCTCCAGCGAATCGTGGACCTCATGGACGTTGAGGCGCTCGACGCCGCGCCGCTCCTCGAAACGACGCCGTTGCTCGCTGAGCCGATCCAGCGGCCGGTGACCACGTCCGATACCGGCAAGAAAAAAAAGAAATAACATACAACCCAAAAGGGAGCTGATTGAACATGTGCGGAATCGCCGGACTCGCGACAGACAATGTACGCGATCTTGGACCTCAGTTGAAGACGATGCTCGAGTCGCAGCATCACCGCGGGCCCGACGGGGCCGGTGTTGTGGTTGGACGGGTTTGCCAGCGCGCGCGATCGCTGGGTGAACTGGAATTTGAAGGTCTCAAAGGAACGGTTGGACTCGGACACGTCAGACTCGCCATCACCGGCGGGGCCGACGGGGTGCAACCATTTCAATCGTCCGACGAGCGCTTGAGCGTTTTGCACAACGGTGAGATTTACAACTTTCGCGAGTTGTGGTCGAGCGTGATGGGCGATGAACCACTCGAGACGGGGAGCGACAGCGAAGTCATCTGCCGGCTTCTCGAGCGCGAGTACAATGGCGATCTCGCGAGTGCGGTGGAGCGGCTTCTACCGAACCTCGACGGAGTGTATGCGCTGGCCGCCACGGATGGCAGGACGACGGTGATCGCGCGCGATCGTGTCGGCGTCCGTCAGCTGTATTACAGTTTCTCTGAGGGTGTGACGGCCTTTGCATCGGAAAAGAAGCCGCTCTTCGCACTCCACGGATCCGAAGCCGAAATCAATCGGCTCCTTCCGGGTCGAATGATGATTATCGAGCCTGGCTCGCGGCAAATTCGCGTGTTCTGGCAGCCCGAGAAGTTGAAGACAGACAAGCTCGTGACCGACGCGAACGAGGCGATCGAAAAATACGGCCGGGTTCTCGAGGATGCTATCAGAAAACGAGTACACGACAGAGAACGAGTGGGGATTATTTATTCGGGTGGAATCGACAGTTTTCTCATAGCCCACGTCGTTCAAAAGCTCGGTGTTCCTTTTACCTGTTACGTCGCGGGTCGAAACGAGGGGTCGTCGGACATCGACTGGGCGGTGCGCACCGCGCAAGACAGCGACTTTCCTCTCGAGATCAAACGGCTCAGCGCCGAAGACATTGACGCGATGATCCCCGAAGTCATCGAGACGATCGAGGATCACAGCCTCAATCAGGTCGAGGTGGCGATTCCCGTCTTCGCCGCGATCCGAATGGCGCAGGAGGCGGGAGAACGCGTGGTTCTCACGGGACAAGGCGCCGATGAGCTTTTCGGTGGATACCCGTGGTATCCGACCATCGTGGATCGCGAAGGATACGATTCGTTTGTCGATCGCTCGTGGGAAGACGCGTTTTTGCTCTACAAGGAATGTCTCGAGCGCGAGGACAAGATAGCGATGGCCCACAGTATTGAGCTGAGAGTTCCGTACCTTGACCCGGAGGTGATCCGCTGCGCGTTTGCTATCGCGCCGCAACACAAGATCAAAAAGGGAGAGGACGTACTCGGAAAGAGGATTCACCGGGCGGTGAGCGTCGTGCTCGGCGTGCCCAAGGATGTCGCGCTCAGGTCGAAAGAAGCGGCGCAGCACGGCGCCAATGTCCATGACGCATTCGAGGAGTTGGCGGACCGGCATGGATTCACCGCCGGCCTTCTCGAAACGGTTGGGTACGACCCGGACGTTTCGGTGACGGAAAAGCTCGGGAGTTCGTCTCGTTACGGATACAAATACGGCGACGAGTTCCTGTGGGAACCGCTGCCGCAGGTGCAATACTATCTCGACACACAAGCCGCGCACGTAGGTCTGCTCAGAGGAGACGCAAAGCACCAACTGGATATCACCAGGAAGAGGCTTGCCTCGCTCGGCGAGAATATAAAAGGTGGTGCAGTGTAATGCGTTTGGAACTGCCAAAAAACGTCGAAAGGTTCGGAGCGATTCGATTTGGTGATCTACAAAAAGTGTTCGAGCTCGATTGCGGGGGAAACGAAACGGTGATGCCGCAGGCAACCCACGCGATTCAGGCGGTGCCGTACCGGGAGCTCAACAAGATCTACCGTGACATGGCGATCGTTATTCCAGTCAAGAGCGAGCGTTTGAAGCTTATCGAGGGCGTCCTCTGCGGGGTGCCCCACCAGTGCTTGACGATCGTGGTTTCGAACAGCCCAGTCAGTCCCGTGGACCGGTTCAGCATGGAGGTCGACGCCCTGAGCGACTTTTGCCAGTTTGTCGGCAAGAGCGCGCTCATCGTCCACCAAAAGGATCCCGCGTTCGCCAAGGCGTTCAAAAACGCAGGGTACGACGCGATCCTCAACAAGAAGGGCGTCATCCACAACGGCAAGGCCGAAGGGATGCTCATGGCGACGATGCTCGCGAAGCTCGCGGGCAAAAAGTACATCGGGTTTGTCGATGCGGACAATTATTTCCCGGGTGCGGTGGAGGAATACGTCCGCGAATACGCGGCCGGGTTTTCGATCGCCGAGTCGGATTACAGCATGGTCCGGATCGCCTGGCAGAGCAAGCCGAAGATCGTCGAGTCCAAGATCTTCTTCCGCAAGTGGGGACGGTCGACGGCCAACACCAACCGGCTTCTCAACAAGCTCATGGGGCACTACACGGGATTCGAGACCGAGATCATCCGAACGGGAAACGCCGGGGAGCACGCAATGTCGATGGAGCTCGCGATGAGCCTCGACTACTCGTCGGGGTACTCGATCGAACCGTTCCATATCGTCAACATCCTCGAGAAGTTCGGGGGCGTTGTCGAGAGCCCTCTCCCTGAGCTCATGAAGGAAAGAATCGAGATCTATCAGGTCGAATCCAGAAACCCACACCTCCATGAGGCGGGGGACGAAAGTCATATTGACCGCATGCGATACCTTGCGATGCAGGTGATTTACCATTCACCTCTTTGTCCCGAAGAGCTCAAAACCGAGATTCGCCGGGATTGCATCAAGAAGGGATACATCACCCGCGACGCGAAGACGCTCGAGAAGCCGCGATATTTCCCGCCGCTCTCGACGATCGACGAGAATCAGTTTCTCGAGGATATCGGCTCGACCTGTGTTGGGCGCATTCTCAAAAAGGACGTGGCGGACGAGAGCCGGAGAGAACTGCGGGTCGGTTGATGACGGCGTCGGTGGCTGACTTATGACACACCTCGACTGGATCGTTATCGGTGCCTATCTCCTGGGTATCGTCGGCTTCGGGGCCGTCCAGTGCACGCGGCAGCGAAGCCTCCGGGACTATTACCTTGCCGGCAGGCGGGTGCCGTGGTGGCAGTCGGGGTTGTCGACCATGGCGACGCAGCTCGGGGCGATCAGCTTTGTGTCGGCGCCCGCGTTTGTCGCTTTGAAACCCGACGGCGGGCTCAAGTGGCTCTGTTACGAGTTCGGCGTCCCCATCGGGATATTCATCGTCGTGGTGTGGATCATCCCGAAACTCCACCGCGGCAATTACATCAGCATATACGAGTATCTCGAAGACCGCTTCGACTCGGATACCCGGTCGCTTGTGAGTCTGCTTTTCCAATTGGGGCGCGCGCTCGCCACCGCCGTATCGGTTCTCGCCGGTGGGTTGATTTTGTCGACGGCGACACCGCTGTCGACCAATTCGGCGATCCTCATTATCGGGGCGGTTACGATACTGTACGACGCGCTCGGTGGCATGCGCGTCGTTCTCGTGAGCGATGTGGTTCAGATGCTCATTATTATGATCGGAATCATCATCTGCGGGGCGACGGCGCTCAACCTGGTTGGGTGGTCGGGTGCGTTCGAAGTCATGGGGCCCGAGAGACTCCGAATTATCGATTTTAGCCAGTGGGGATTCACTGGTAATGGAGGATATGGGTTCTGGCCAATGACGATCGGTGGGATATTCCTTTACGCGTCTTACTACGGGTGTGACCAAAGTCAAGTACAGCGAGAGCTTTCCGTCGGGTCGCTGCCCGAGGTCAAGAAGTCGCTCTACCTGAACGCATTCGGCCGGTTCCCAGTCGTTCTTTTATACTGTCTTATGGGTGTTTTTGTCGGAGCGGTGTTTGCCGCGCCCGAACATGCCGCCCATATCGCGACACGGTTGGGGATGCCGGTCGACGGCGTGAGGGCGGCCCTCGCGGCGAACCCCGATCGAATGGTCCCGATGTTCATCCTCGCGTTCCTGCCCGCGGGGATCGTCGGGTTCGTTTTTGTCGCGATTCTGTCGGCGTTGATGTCGAGCCTCGATTCGGCGATCAACTCGCTCTCCGCCGCAACGATGGAAGATTTTTACCGGCGGTACGTCAGACCCGGCGCGGACGACGGCCACTACATGGTGGTCTCCAAAATATTGACCGTTTTCTGGGGCGTTTTCGTGATCGCGGCGGCGCTTTCGTTTGCGAACGTCGGGGAAGCGGGGCGTCAGACCACCATCGTGCTTATCAACGCGGTCGGAAGCCTTCTCTACGGGCCGATTCTCGCCGCGTTCCTCGTGGGGATCGGGATGCGCCTGATCACCGGGGGTGAAATAAGGTTCGGGGTGGTCAACGGTATCATCGCTAATCTTGCTCTGTGGCGCTTGACGGACGTGTCGTGGCTCTGGTGGAACGTAGCGGGTTTCGCAGTGACCGTTGCCGGAGCGCTGGCCGCCCACGCCGTTATGGTGGCCGTCGGCCTTGGCATCCGCGGGCCGTTGGCCAGACCCGATTTTGGCGCCGTCGATCGGTTTCGACCGTCGCAACTGTCGCTCGTCGCCTATACCGCTCTTATCGTGTTCGTTGCGTATTTCGTGCAACAAATGGGGTGATTTCAAATGAAACCCGATACTGGAACATATCAATCAGTCATCGTGACCGATCTCGACGGGACGCTTCTCGATCGCGAGACGTACTCATTCCAGAACGCGCGGGCGGCGCTCCACGCGACGCAGCAGAAAAAGGTCCCGGTTGTTCTTTGCAGCTCCAAAACACGTGCCGAGCAGATAGAAATCCGCCGGTCGCTTGGACTGCGTGATCCCTTTATCGTCGAGGACGGCGGGGCGATTTTCATCGAGAAAGGGTATTTCAGCTATGATTTCACCTTTCACCGCGAGGTGGAGGATTTCTACGTATTTGAACTGGGGACTGCGTACGATGCGATTCTTCTCGGCATCGACGAGGTCCGGGAGAAGACGGGGATCGACCTCAAAGGGTACGGCGATCTGACCCCCGAGGAGGTCGCCGACATCACCGGACTCGACACGGACGCCGCCGAATGCGCAATGCGACGCGAGTACCAGGAAACCATTGTTTCGAAGCACTCCAAAGCCGAGCTGAACACGATCGAAACCGAACTGGCAAAGCGGGAGCTTCGGCTGAGCCGCGGCGGCCGGTTCTATGCCATCTCCGGGCGGCACGACAAGGGCGTTGCCGTCGAGCTCCTGAGCGCGTTATATCGCGGCGAACACGGCGATGTCCGGCTCGTCGGGCTTGGGGACAGCTTCAACGACCTCGCGCTCTTCAGGGCCGTTGATGTTCCGGTGCTCGTCCAGAAGTCAGAGGGCAAGTGGGAAGACGTCGAGATACCCGAGCTCGTGCGGGCGGAGGGTGTCGGACCCCAGGGGTGGAATCAGTTTGTAACGGACTACGTCAGGGAAAACGTTTAGCGGATCATTTCTATTGCGCATCGCACACACAACAAAAAGAGGACAGGTGCAACGGTGACTCTCGAACGCGCAAAAAAGACAATCGGAAAAAATGTGGTTGCCCGTGACGGCCAGGTCGGCCGTGTCAAGGATATGGTTCTCGACTCCGTGGTATGGACGGTCCAGGTCGTGGTGGCGAGCACGGGAAGGTGGCTCAACGTGCTTGACCGCGCCGTGCCGCGGCAGCTCATCGAACGTGTGGACGCCGACCGTCTCGTCGTCGATGCGCTGGAGAACGACCTCGTGCCGTTCTTCGAACCGGAGCAACGCCGATCCGGATCGAAAGGTGCGGAGGGCTCGAACGGTGGATCGATCGCCGTCGCGGACCGGCGGGGCGACGTGGCCGATGAAGGCGAATATGACGAACCAGGCGGCGATTATCGGACGTTGTCGAATATTCTGGGCGAGCCATTGGCCACGCGCGACGGGAGATTCGGCAAGGTCACCGACGTCATCATCAGCACGTCCAACTGGCACGTTCAGGGTGTCGTCGTCAGCACGCGAAGCTGGCTGCCGGGGAAACGGGTGCTGATCCCGATCCAGTGGGTCGAGCGAACCGCCAATGACGATCAACTCTACACGCCGATCGGAAGCGACGTGATTCGCAACGCTCCGGAATACGACCCCGACGAGATGCGTGGTCTCGGTTGGGTCGAGCGGATATCGCGATACTATTCGGACGCCACGGGACGTCGATAGGACTCCCTCTCCCGGGGCCGTGAAATCCAGAGCTGCCATCAACCACCATCGAAGATTCAGCTCGCTCCGCTGCACCCGTGATCTCACCGTCGTGCAGAACTGGGCGAGGGAATTCCAGGAACGCTCCAAGAAATAGCCATAAAAGGGATCCGCGACTGTTGCCTCAAAAGAAAACACTCCGCCCGAACGATCGGGCGGGGTGTTTTTGCGTTCACTGCCGGGGATTTACTTCAACAAGACCAGATCGACACGTTATTGATTGAACATTGTCAATTCTGTGGAATCGTCACTGATTGCTCGTTAATCGAGTAAAGGTACCCTTCGGTGTACTCCACGATGTCGTCGGACTTGCAGTATCCACTGCTCTCGATCTTGTACGAGTTGGTGTGCGTGCCAAACGTGAGGCTGTCGACGTATATGGGCTCACCGAAGTAAATCTCGCCCTCGGGTAGTGCTACAGCAACTGCAATAGTATCAGTGCGTTCCAGGTGGGTCTTCAGGCTCAGCAGAAACCCACCATTGGAGTCGGTCAGTGCGACGTCGCGCCCGGCGCCCGTCGAATTCCGAAGGATATGATACCCGTCGAGGGCATAGTCCGTAAGTTGCACCAGCACCACCGGGAAATTCTCGGGCGACCCGCCATCTTCGCGGTGAACTTCGCCGGTCACCGTGAACTGGAGGTAAGGCAGTGGCAGGGGCGCGGTGGATTGACCGATGAGGGGCATGATGACCAGAAGTACGGTGCCAACGCCGATTCGGGCGAATCGATTGGTACGATGGTTCATGATGGTCCTTCAAGGGGTGTTGAATACGAGGGGATTTGACAGGAATATATCACGTTTTCTGGAAATCAGCCAACGGCGTTCAAAGGTCGACAAAGAATAATGTTTGTCGTTGGGCTTCGTGTCTTCGTAGAATCCGATTGTTCGGTAGGCATGTTCGGTGTTCGATTTTCAACCGCAAGTGGAGAGAACTCTTATGTTAAGGAAATCTGCATACGTGACCCTATTGTTGACCGTCCTCATCATGGCGGCTGTCGGAACAGCGGAAGCGGCGGATCCGGTCGACGTCAATGTTGGTGTCGATTTCTACAGCCGGTATGTCTGGCGTGGTGTCAATATCGGTGAGAACCCGTCAATCCAGCCATCAATCACGGCCGGGTGGTACGGGTTCGAACTGGGCGCGTGGGGCGCATACAGCGTATCCACCGAGGCCAACGAGAATGATGAAATTGATTTCTGGCTCGGGTACGAATATGTGTTTGATAACGGCACGGCCATTGGGGCTGTTGTGATCGACTATTACCTTCCCAATGGCGGTGAGAAGTTCTTCGACTTTGGCGGAGACGATGGGGTCGACGAAGAAGGAAATCCGTTAAGGGCGCCCATACTATCGAGTTCGGTCTGTCGGTGACCATATCCGAGTCCTTCCCGCTGGCGTTGTCGGGATATGTAAACGTCCACAACGATCGGGGAAACAACACGTATTTTCAGCTCGACTATCCGTTCTCGGCGGGTGACGTTGATCTCAATGTCTTTCTCGGGATGGCGGGCGGGAGCGGCAGGAACCCTGATTACTACAGCACCGAGCACGCGAATGTGACCAATGTCGGCTTGACGGCGGCGAAGGAGATCGGGGTTACCGAGACGTTTTCGCTGCCTGTGACGGGATCGCTTATCATCAACCCGCACGTGGAGGAAGTTTATCTCGTGGTGGGGGTGACGTTCTAGATTTCCCAGGACTCATTCTGAATATTTGGGCTGGAGGGTTTGATTCAAATCCTTTACAATTCATTTAGTTGCTGCATCTTATGCCCCGCACCATCCACTCGGCCAAAACGCAATACATACTCTTTGCAAACGTGACGCGAGCCACCTCGAGTGCTTCCGTGTCATCGAAAGGTGGAGAGCTCTAAATGTTTAACGGCGCTCGTATATACAACTTCAAAACAGGGTTCAGAAAATACTACGCTGCGTTTACGAAATCTCCGGGACCCGCGTTGGCCTTGTTTTTTGGATTGTTTTCGATCTTCGTGACGTTTGACATCAAGGAGACGATTGGTGAGGCGAATTGGGTGTTCCTGTTATTGAGCGTTTTTGTGCTCATATTGATGGGGGTTGTTAGCTTCATATTGGGAGCCCAGCTGTCGTTGAAAACAATGCCACCCGATACCTATGCCGAAGTTCTCATCGCTGGGCGGTCGGATAAAGAGGCCATATGCACGCTGGCATATCACATTAGAGATAGTTGCCGAGAATGGGCGGATATCTGTGCGATGGGCTCATTGGTCAAGTATGAAAATGATTTGAAAAACAAAGAGAAAAAATACCGAGAGAATATAGACCCCGAGAGCAAAGAGAAAGGGGCGAAAAAACTAAAACCCAACGAAGCGCGTGCTGAACTTGCGAAAGATTTCATGAATTTTTTCGAAAAGCATGCGCCTGCGAATCAAAAAGTGATCGAATGTCTTAGAAGTGATCGAGTTAGGCAGAACACCAAATTGAAAAGAATTAAGGCGATGAAATACAAGGCGGCGGATGAACTTGCTATACCAGTGTTTCGTCTCTGCGATCATCTTGTGCAATACAGTCCAGACCTTAGTTCCAAATTGATGGCGAAATATCTCCGAAATTATGAGGAGATGTCCTCCACGTACAAAAAGCTTAACGAGACCAACGTTGTTCGGTTCCTTCGTCTCATTGGACAGAACTCCATGATAAAGGACGAGGCAGATAATATTGTGGAGACGCAAAACGCGCTTATACAGAAAGGCTGGCTCTCAGAGCATATTCATGCTTTGTCGTCGACAGATTCCACCTCAACATCCTTGAAAATCTATGCTCGTGCCCTGGAAGAGATCGCAGAAAGGTACGCAAACACGTTGGAGCGATGGTGGAATAGATGGCCAAGAGATAGGTCGCGCTCAATTCTCACGAATTGTGAAGAGGAGTTGTTGTTTTTCTACAAGAAAACAACGGGCGCACCCGGGATTCGATCTCAATTCTATGTTAATAAAGCTCTGTAAAACACTTGGAGAGAACGTTTCTGATGAAAAAGTATCTGTCGCGGAACTTGAGGTTTCAAAACAAAGCGATTTGGGCGTGTCGGTCAATGAGATATTGGACACACAAATGGATATACTTAAACGCATGCGGAAGCATTTCGAAGACAAACGCGTAGAAAGAGGTAAAGAGGGACATACCGCGAAAAACAAGAATAGAGGAGATCGAGATCTGTCGATTCTTGTTATTGGCAATAAGGCAAATTGGACTGACAAGAAACAAGTTGATGATATCAAGGATGCGGCATCTATTGGGCTTTTCGCTCTGCGGAATTTGTCTTGGTACGTTGGCGTGCTTGTTGGACACGGACGGAGGGGAGTTACAAAGAAATTTGAGGAAGTTTGTGGCGAAATCATGAGCAGTGCCCCAAAGCGAGAGGCTTTTATCGTTACTCACGGATATAGTAAGACGGTCCGGGAAGTGCTGAAGAATGGCCTAACGGAAGTCGGTGATAAGCGGAATCACGAACAAGCTAATAAGAAAACGGAAGCCAAAAAGGGTAACGGGACAAAGATGCCCAATTTGTTTTTGTTGAATACTGGTGATCATGATCGTTTTGAGACGATACTGATGGAACATGAGTTGAGCCGTGACCAGGTGAAAAAGCGGTTCCGTGATCGGGCAAGCGGGGCACCCAAAATATTGGTTGAACTCTTGGAACCGAATGACAGAGTTTTGATAATTCTCGGTGCGGAATGCTTTGACGATGAATGCCGAGTTGTTCATCCGCGAGGATTGGAGAAGAAGTTAAAGAAACTTTCTCATAAAATTGAGCGCAAAGGTGCGAAATGTTTAACAGTTGTTGTGGCTGAGTCCTACAAACGTCGAGATGACTTGTTGAGGGATAAAGATCTATACGATCAACATTTTGACCGGATATCACTGTATACGAAGAGAGAGTTGGATATGATCATTAGCGATGACAAGATCATTTCTGACCGTAACTGGGAAGATAAGAGGGAGGAATGGCTGAATCAGGACGAAACAAGCGATCCCGAATAATGGGCACGTTTCGATACTGGATGGAAATCGATAGGTCGTGGAGGGGTTGCGCCGCATGAGGGCGCAACCCCTTGCCTTAGTCCCGATTCAATCGGTGACCTCAATGAGCGTGCGGCGGTTTTCTTCAAGTTCCTGTGCCGGATCACCATTTGCCTTTTCGCGCATCCGACACGCGATCATTTCAAAAGCATCAACTTCCGCGTCTGCGTCTCCGAATTCATCTTGAGCTTGCAGAAATACACGCCAGTACTCACAGGATTCCCGACCGCATCACGGCCGTCCCATATCACGCGCCGTTCGCCGGCGGGGAGCTGGCCGTCGACGAGCCGACGAACCAGTTTGCCCTGCGAGTCGAAGATGGATAGCTCGACACCCGCCGGCTCCCTCAGCGTGATGGGAATCGTGGTCGTTGGATTGAAAGGATTCGGGTAGTTTTGCCCCATGCCCGACGCGGTCATGATGCTCGGCTCTCCGACCGATGTTTTTATCAGGTCGAAATCAGGATCGAGCGTCACGGTCCGAACTCGGCCGCAAACGTCCTTGTAGGTGACGTCGTATTTGACTCTCAAGGCCTTGCCGCCCCATTGGGTAAGGTCGATGAGGATGCCGTCCTCATCGCCCCAGGAGGCGGCGCCCCCGGGGAGATCCCCATAGGAACACGTCGGGTCGGGAATCTCGAGCCACGAGGGGCCGCCGTAAACCGTGAGCTCCGCGTCCTGGCAGATCGCGTCGCCCGTGTTCTTGAGACGGATGGCGACTTTCCAGAGCGGATCCGACCACGAAGTCGTTTTGAAGTCGACCAGGGCAAGTTCCGGCTCCGGGCACATGTCGGCGGGCGGGTTGATCATCGCCGACTGATGGTCGAGATCGAGGAGGTTCAGGTTACAGTCAACCATCTGCACCTCGCCTATCGCTTTCTGCCACGGGAAGTACCAGCCGCTCCAGGGCCGGATCGGATACTCGCAAGAGGGTTCTGAAAGCCCCCGGCCGTAGAAATTCATGGTAAGCACGTGTATCGGGCCTGAAAGGCACTGGCCGTAACCGATGGCGACAAAGTCCTGCGAGTTGCCGATCGTGCAGGGGAAGACGTTCGTGTCGCCGAGGAACTCCGCATCGAAACACCACGGCTTTGGCGCGCGGAACTGGCAGGCGGTCGCGCCGTCGCTTCCAAAGTGAACGACGTAGAGTTTGATGATGCCGGGATGACGGTCTTCGATCA
>CAWBQK010000003.1:0-107681 GCA_963791045.1 Candidatus Latescibacterota bacterium | reverse complement strand
TGTCCCTCCTGAAAATGTCGTCCGCGCTGTTATTATTGGACTTAACTGTTTCCTGGAAATAACGCACGGTCCGACCTCAGCGCCGGAATTATGGTGCGTAGGATTCGAAATATCATAGAATTTATATAATGTTTGAATCAGGGTAAGTGCAAGTAAGGTAAAGCGGACGGAATAAACAGAAGCCACAAGTAAAACGGTAGGGTATTCCGCACATCCGTTTTCACGATCTTCGTCACGTATTCGGAACTCGATTAGCCCAGCGAGGAGCCCATGTCATCTACATCAAACGACTAATGGGTCACAGCCGGATAGAAACCACAATGAAATATTTGAACGCGGATGAAGAGCACGAACGTGCTGCTGTTGAAAGCCTTTGTGAGCTGGAAAGTGGCACAAAAGTGGCACTTGAAGATCACCTGACAGAAACGAGCCCCAACGGTGAGGCTCGTAACATATTGAATATAGAAACACTAAATGGCGGGGCCGACGAGACTCGAACTCGCGACCTCCTGCGTGACAGGCAGGCGTTCTAACCAACTGAACTACGACCCCGCCCAATTTTTGTCAAATTTCAAGCGTCGTAGAACGGACACAAGTTAACACCGTTTCCGGCTGTTGTCAATTCGGATTTGCAGCTTGGGCAAGCCTTTAGGTGATATTTGGGACCGTAGGCTCACTCGGCCTGAAAACCCGCCTCAAAGGGCTGTTTTTCGGCTTTAAAGGATGTCCCTGAGTGAACCCTGGGGCTCGCATTCACCCTTGAGTACGGCGCTCGCCGCGGCGGCAACCTGCGCGGATGCTCCCAGCGTCAGGAGAACCCCGACTGATCCCGGGACCCAGCCAAAAATCGGCCAGCCGGTGACGATCACAAACGGAGCGCCCGTCCCCACGACAAAACTCTCGAGCCCCTCCATAAATTCCGGAGGCGGCATTCCCCGCGTGGAGAACACGGGTAGCAAAACGGCGTTGGCGGGCACCTGGTAAGTTTCGAATCCATCGTCGGCTCTCGGATCAAAACGAGCCGCGTCCATCACCATCCCGGTGGGCGCCTCGAAAGTCGGCTGAAATCCCCCCTCTTCATCCTTCTCGAAATCAACAATCGTCGGTATGGATTCCCACGACGGGAAATTCCGGCAGAGCGCATCAACAAAACCGGAGAGGTCCTGCCGCTTAATTGATTCGCTGGGCGCGTACTCGATACCGACCACCACACACTCCCGCGATTTCCCGACGGGAACAAATGGAAGCGGATCCCGAGCGAGGATGATGCTTCGTTCCGCCGCCGTCTTGTAGACGCCCGGAGTCACCGCATAATCCTGGAGACTGATGACGTTGCCGCCCGCCTTTGGTTTGGGGGGCGGTTGACGTTCCCCCGCGCGTTCTCTCAGGCGGGCAATTCGTGCTTCCGATACATTGAGAATCTGAAGAAGATTTCGTATCCCCTCGTTTTCCTCGGCCGCTTCTTCGAGCTTCTTGTCGATTCGTTCCCTGTCGACGATCCGTTCGAGCGTGTCGATTATCGTCTGCATCACTTCAACGGCAATCATAGGCTCGCCGTCTTTTTGCGTCACAATTCTCTCGGGCACGGGCTGGGAGTAAAGAAGTAGATCGCACCCGGCAAGAATTGACCTCTCAAAACCGCCGGTAAGCCCGCCGTAACGCTCCTTCACATGCGCCCTCGCCCCTTCCATTTCAAGAGCGTCGGTTATGATCGGGCCCTCGAATCCAAGTTCTTTTCTCAAGACGCCGTCGATGAGCCGGCTGTCAAAACTCGCCGGGATGACCCCCGCGTCCGCCGATGCCAACGAAAACGCCACGTGCGACATCATTACCATGTCGGCTCCCGCCCGAATCGCGTTGTCAAAAGGCACGAGATCGCTCGCGCGCAGATCGTCCAGCGACTTGTCAACTTTCGGCAGGGTCACATGAGAGTCCTCACCTGTCGATCCGTGACCCGGAAAATGCTTCACACACGTCACCACTCCCGCATCGGAGTAACCGCGTATGGTCTCGCAGACAAATTCCGCGACACGATCGGGATCCTTTCCAAAGGTGCGAAGACCGGTCACCGAGCAGGCCGGATCGAAGTAACAATCCGCTACGGGGGCGAGAACCACGTTCACGCCGAGTTTTTGCATCGCGACACCGGTCTCGTACGCCACCTCCCGGGCAAACGCCGGATCCCCCGTCGCCCCGATAGCCATCGCGGACGGCGGGACGCCGATGAGTTCCTTGAGCTCGGCCACGAAGTCGCCCTCGTGGTCAACCATTATGAGCGGCGTCCCGTGATCGTCGACGGAGAGCCGTTCATTGACCTGCTCGACGAGTTCCCGCACCTGGGGAGAACTCTGGATATTCCGTTCGAAGAGAATTACGCCTGAGAGCTTGTGAAACTCGAGATACTTTGACTCGTGTGGAAGCAACTCCGGACCCGCCAAGCCAATCACCTTGTGGCATTCGATTTTTCGAACAAGATGAAACTTGATATCGGGTGACAATCGGTCTTCTCTGTCGTCCGTCATGATTAGTACGCCTTTGTGACCTGGCAGCCGGGATAGTAGTGCTTCAAAATCATTTTATAGGTATAACCTTTTTTGGCCATCGCTATCGCTCCGTTCTGACACATCCCCACTCCATGCCCGTTTCCGCCTCCGACGATACTCACAAATGCGAGCCGGTCGAGCTCCATAAACTTCTCGAGCCTGAACATCACGCTTGGCAGAATGCGATTCTTCTCAAGATCGACCACGAGCGCCCAGCGGATCCGGTCGCCCTCGACCACGAAATCGCGTTTGCTGGTTACGATGGTGAGTTTGATCACGCGACCCGAATTGGTGCGCTCGTCGATACGAAGATCCTTGATGTCTCCAATGCTTTCCACCGGGACACCGAGAATCTTCGGCAGGGTCGTCCTCAGATAGCGCCGAGCTTGCTTGCCCGAAAAAGAATACCGCCAACGAAAGTACCTGTTTTCATGGCAAAACGATCGATTCGATCGGTTGCCGCGATCGGCGATCCCATGGAGGTAATCGGCGGGTTCCCTGCTCGGCCACACACGGCGGATATCGGAGGTGTGTCCGCCACAGCACGCGCAGTAGTACGCCTTGACGAGTTCGCCGTTGAACGCCATCACCATGCCGCGCGTGTCGCGCACGGCGGACGTCGCAAGCTTGTTGCTTCCCTTATTCCCCTTGTAGACCTGGTCCTGAACTCCGGCGAACACATCGAACGGCTCGGCGGAGCGTTGCGTTATCCTGCCGATAGCGTACGTCCGCGCGGCGACCGCCTGTGTTTTGAGCGCATCGAGTCCATCGGTGCCCGGGTTGCCCATCTCGTGGGGCAAAACACCTTCGAGATATGTCTCGAGAGGCAGCGTGTTCGTCACCCTCAGTTTCCCGCCCGAAAGAACGGACAATCCAATCGCGCCCGAATAATCTATCCCCTTGAAGCCAAGGTACGACGCGCCCTTAGGAACGACTTTCACACCACCCTCCGCCGTCGCCACACGCCCCGAAGGCTCGAGTTTTATTTCAACGCTTCGCTGAGAAACAGACGCGACGACCCGCCCCGCGCCGCTTGATTCGAGAAGCGTCATCCCCGCCTCCGTCTTGACGGACACTCCATTCGCAACGTCAATTGCCGTCGACCCGCGTTCTTCCGCGAGCAGCACGCGGATATCCGGCATGTCGCCGGGAAGCCCCGCGGGCCTGGTCGTACTTGTGGGCGCCGCGCACGAGCACGCAAAAAGCGCGAGAGTGATTCCTATTAAGGCGTATTTCACAATTCACTCCCCGGTGCAATCGTTCCCAGAATCGTGGGGGACGATGCCCCGGTCACACGATGCAGAACATTTTGTCGTGACAAAAGAGTCTCCCTCGCCAACACGGCAAAGTCGACGGCTTCCTTGGCATCCGATGAAATCCCCAGACCGTCAATGGGAAGCACATCCGCCGGCGCGAGTTCTTTTTCGAGTCTGCTCAGTATCGCGAAGTTCTTGACCCCACCGCCGCTGACAAACACCTTGTCAACTTCGCCCGTCGGTTGGATGTAATCGCGGACGGCACGGCCGACGCTTCGCGTTGTGAGAACAACCGCCGAGGCAAGTATGTCCGGGTTAGTCAGCGACTCGGCCTGGGCTTTAGACAAGAATTCCCATGCGAACTGCGCCCCGAATTCGTGATGCCCCGCGGACTTGGGCGGCTTCCTGTCAAAATATGAGAAAGCAAGAAACGTTCTCCACGAGCGATTCCGACGGCGTGCCCGAAGCGGCTATCACGCCGTTTTCGTCGAAACGGCCCTTGTCGGGAAAAAGCACACGGTAGAGTTCATCGAGAATCATGTTTCCAGGACCGGTATCAAAAGCTATGACCTCGTCCGCGCCCCCCGACTTGGCGAGGTATGTCACGTTCGCGATTCCTCCGATGTTGAGGATGATCCGGCTCTCCGAATCGCTGCGTCGAAGAAGGTAGTCGGCGTACGGCGCAAGCGGCGCCCCCTGTCCACCGAGGGCCATGTCGGCGCTCCGGAAATCACCCACGGTCGTAACGTTCGACAGCGCGGCGATCACACCGGGTGGGCCCAGTTGCAGGGTGCCGGTCAGCGGCGACGACAGCTCGGGCGTCGGCGGCACGTGAGCGACCGTCTGCCCATGCGACCCTATGAAATCAACCGATTTCGGATCGACGCCCGCTTCGCGGCAGACCGAGAAAAATGCGTTGGCAAAGCTGACCGCGACACCCGTGTGAAGCGTCGCGAGTTCTTCGGCCGAACATTGCCCGCCAAACGCGAGTTCTTTAAGCGACGAGCGGAGCTCGTCGGGATACGGCTGAGAGAGATACGCCACGAGTTCGACGGAAGCGTTGTCGCGACCGGCCGGCAAGCGGACGATCGCCGCGTCGATTCCATCCATCGACGTTCCCGACATGAGGCCGGCGGCGAGAAATTCCTTCTTCGCCATAATATCTTTGAGTGTCGCCATCGTCTACCTCTCTCCCAATGCGCGTGCGAGAAAACCATCCGCGTCTTCGATCAATCGCAGCGCTTCTTCCCTGTCGACATCCTTGCGAATCATTATCACGCTTACCTTGACGTTCCGGCCGGAACGGTCGAACACATCTTCCGCCTCTTCGTAGTCTGCGTCGGAGAGCATCATGATGATTCCCTTGGCGCGCTCGACCAGTTTTTCGCTCGTCGGCTTCAGGTCGACCATGAGGTTTTCATAGACGGATCCGAGTTTGACCATGCTGGCCGTTGTTATCATATTGAGTATCATTTTCTGCGCGGTCGCCGCCTTGAGACGGGTGGAGCCGGTGATGGCCTCGGGCCCTACGATGACATTGATCTGGACATCCACATCGATGTCAACGGGGTCGTTGCACGTAAGAAAAACAGTACTCGCCCCTATCCGGCGCGCCGCTTCGAGCGCCTTTGTCACGTAGGGCGTCCGGCGGCTGGCGGTGATTCCGACCACCGTGTCTTCCGGTGTCACAGCGAAATCTTCGATGTCCTTTTCCGCCGCGTCCGTGTCATCTTCGATTCCCTCGCGCGACAAAAACACGGTGTCCCGCCCCCCGGCGATCATCCCAACAACCATCTCGGGCGACACCCCGAACGTAGGAGGACATTCCGCGGCGTCGAGAACACCGAGGCGCCCACTCGTCCCGGCGCCGGCGTAAATCAGCCGTCCACCCACCCGGAAAGAAGACACAACGAGTTCAACGGCATCCGCAACCGAGGGAAGAGCGAGTTGGACGGCGTCAGCGACCATATGGTCCTCGGCATTCATCAGCGTCACAATGTCCAATGTCGACGCGAGATCTATTCCGCGGGTTCTCGGGTTTCTGCGCTCCGTCGTAAGATCGCGGAGCTCTTCGAAAATCTGTTGTTTTCGATTCGACATGACGTTAACTGCTTTCGGGAATCGGAAATTTCGCATTTTTCGCCCGGTTCGCCGGTCGCCAACAGGCTTCATGCGGAGCCGTACAAATAGCCCGCACGAGTCTAACAGAATCACCTGGAAATGGAAAAACTTTTGGGGTGGCAGAAAAGGATCAGCAGTTGTGTCCCGGCGGCCCGAAATGCTGGGCGAAGAGCGCAAGATCCGTCAACCCGACGGTACCGTTACAATCAAAATCGACGCACTCGTTGTAAGGCTCCTGGTTGAACGACGCCGCAAAAATCGACAGATCGGTGAGACCGACGACGAGGTCTCCGTCGACGTCCGGGCTGCGGGCCAAAATCGGAAGACACAGCACGGTCGTACATGACGTTGCCTTGTCGTAAATGACTATTCCCTGTATGACAACCCCGAGGCCGTTCGCACATCCGCCCGCGATGATCGTGCCGCTAATGGTGGTATGACCATCTGCGTCCGTGGGTCCATCGGCCGAACACGATTGAGATCCTCCGCAGAGGACCAGGTCGTCCAGGGGATCGCATGCGAGGAGCCAGAAATCGTTGAATGGAATCCCCGCAACCGGCACGCCGTTATAGATCACCGAAACATCGATGGTCGCACCGACTTCGTCGAGCCTTTGCCCGTCCCCTCCGGGACAAACAAAGAGACAGCCGCCGTCGCTCGTTGCGTCCGGTTCGCATGGATCGGGAATTTGGGTTTGCACCGGTGTCGGTTGGAGTGACACCAGGGAGAGAACGAGAACCGCCGCGAGAACCATCGAAATCCTGATCATGACATTTTCCCTTTGAAAAGGCGCGACGCTCAGATGACAACCCGGCACGGGTCCTGTCATCGATCACCCGAAGCGAAGCGGAGTGCGGGTTGCCATGCTTATATGCTTCAGCCACCTGAATGGTAAGCCCAGGCGCGCTTGCCAAACGCGCGACCTATTTCACATGAACAAGCTTGCCGCGCTGCGTGATCTTTTCTCCGTTCTGGCTGACCGTTGCCACATATAAGTATACACCATTCGCCACTTCATCGCCATTGTAGGTCCGGCCGTCCCAGCGCACCGCGTTCTGCCCCGGCGAGCGCGACTGAACCGGTATTTCGATGTGCGCCACCTTCTTGCCGCTCACCGTAAATACGTCGACAGCGCCGTCCGCGATCGGGAGTTCGTTCGTAAAAACGAAGTAAACCTCGTCCACGAAGGGATTCGGGTACGCGATCATATCGAGAAGACCCGCGCGCGACCCCACGATCACCGTCTTGGGAAATGGAACATCATCGGCATACAAGACCACTTCGTGCGAGCCGTCTGTCAGCTCCTGCGAGAATGACGCAAGCCACGTCGTCGAATCTTCCGGTGTCGGGTGCGAATAAGTCACCGGCTCCACCGCTTCCCCATCGGTTTCTACACGGAGAAGCGACTCGTCGACCATGATGGGCAGTTCCAGCTTGAAGACATAGTCCGCTCTTGGCGGAACCAGGTCACCGTCGTCAACCGGCCTTCCATTGACCATCAGTTCGGCGAAGGCCTGGACTTCGAATATGAACTCCGACACCATGTGGTAGCTGCCAGCCGTCGTGTCCTCCGCCTGAGACGCCCTGAGTATAATTTCGTAGTTCTTCGCCTGGAGTTGATGCTCAAAACTGATCTCGTATTCACGCGCTGCGCTCAAGTTCTCATCGACGAGGGGGGTGACGGTGAGTATTTCGGTCGAGTCCACCTTGTCAATTTCGAGCGTGAGTTTCTCGATTGCGACTTCGTCGGATACTTTGGCCCGCACCAGGATACGATCATCATCGCCGCCCGACACCGTTTCACCGGAATGAAACTCGCCGCCGTTAACCGTCACATCAAAACGCGGTGGGCCACCGTCAACCCGAAGCACGGGGTCGCCGAGGAGGTGAAACCGCTTAATCTGCCCTTTCGCACCGTCTCCCGACCCGAACGGATTTCGAACAAGATTCCAGTACTCCGCCACCATCATCGTCTCGCCGAGAATCCAACGCGCCTGCGCCTTATTGGAGGCGATCATCGTGTCGGTCGGAACGCTGTCAAAATACGCCTCCGTAATAATGGGCGTATAGAGGACGTTGGGCTGGAGGTATTCATAACCGGTACTCGCGTAGGTAGCGACGGCTCCATCCCGTTGGAGTAGGATCAACTCACCGAGTGCATCGCCGTTCGGTGGGTTGCGGTTGAGATTGTCGTTTGAGCGTTCTTTGTGGAGGGCGTAGTCACTCATATGACACCCCATCCCGAACAAAACCCACGGACGTTCGAAGTTTGTAAATCGCGTGTGATCTCGGATGCCATACGTGTTGGAGGAGGTGAACAACCATTCGTGCGCTACGAGATAGCGATTCATGTGGCTCTGAAAACTCACAATCGACGCGCCCTCGTTCAGTTCATTGATCAACTCCGGAGTCACGTTGTCGCGTGTTTCATTTATGAGGATACTGCCCAGAATCTTGCTCCCCGGGACGTGTTCGGGTTCGACGTTTTCCAATTTGTCGGCGAGGTAAAAGCGGACGATATCGAACCCGCCGGGCATCGCCTCTTCGAACATCTTAGCCGCATTCTCCTCGGCCGTCTCGAACCACTCCTCGGACGATCTGTATTCTAGCTCGAACCCCCCGGAAAACGCGTTGTCCGCCACACGGATGACGCGCCGGCGCCAGAATTCGTCACCGGCCGGTTGTTCGAACTTGATTATCTTGTCGAGAACGTAGCGAAGTTCTTGAGCGCTCCCGACGGGCAACCGGCCGATCATTACATCCGGATACAGATCCACCTCGCCGGGCGGCTGATTGGTTATGAAATCATAATCGAGCATCGCGTACCATTTGTCCGTCGTCACCACTTCATCCTCGTCGAACCCCGCGCGCACCCGTTCCGAATACGATTCCGTCGGAACAAAGTTCTCTCCCGATTCGGGGTACGAATGCTTGTTGTCCTCGCTCGCATCTCCGACGAGCACTACAAAGCTCGCGCCGCCCTTCTCGAAAAAGTGGCGAATAAACTTTTTGATCGCACGGGGGTTCGCGACGCCGCCGTTGAATTCGTCATAGACGTCGGCCACGTCAACCATCAGGACACGGTACCCCTGAGCTTTCCGGAAGTTCACCCACCGCTGCATTTCGTCGATAAAATCGGCGTGTGAAACAACCAGAATGTCCACACCCGCCTCGGCGGAACCCCCGATAATTTGGCTTGGGTCGCTCGCCACGACATCGGAAGCGGGCAGCTCCCTGATTCCCGCGGTTGTAGTAACCACGTAACTTTTCTGGCCGGACAAGTCTTCCCTGAAAGCGAGCGCATATCCGTTTCCTACATCGGGTAGATGTCCCGGCGTCAGACCATATTCCCGCACCTGGAGCGGATCGGTGACATCGAACAACATCACGTCGGTTCTGCTCAATCCCGTCACCACCAGACTGTTGCGACCGGTGAGCGAACCCGAATTGAAAGCGAGCACGTTGCCCTTCGCCTTGTACCTCGCGTTATACTCGACCGTGAACCAATCGAGGAGAACACCGAGGGTCGGACGCTCGGCCGTCTTATCGACCCGAAAAGTGTTGGTTCCATCGACAATCTCGCTCGCGGGCACGGGGTCTGACTGATAAACAATCGAGGCCGAGTTCAGAACTTCCGCTGTGGGAAGCTGGGCGGTTCCCTTCGAATTAACAATGGAGAGATTGAGGACATACGACTCGGGATGCCGAGTGTCCCAGGACCGCTGAAACCTCGCCTTCAGAACCAGCGACCCGTTTGGATCGATCGAGTGGGTTTCGAACGGGACGGCAAGGGCTGCTCTCCCTTCGACATCGTAATAAAAAAACTCCACCTGGTTGGGCGGCGTCGCCTCGAGGAAAACATTGTCCTGTTCGAGATAATGGCTCGCCGGAAAAACGGCGGTTGCCGTGTCGGCGCTAACAATCCCCACGGGAACGTCTATGACCGGCATCTGGCTGCCGCCGGACGTTCCCAGCCAATAGGTATTCGTGTAAGAAAATTTCTCGATTGGGTCTTCCTGAAAACCATCCTCGCGCAGACGTTCACCATAAAATACAACCCAGTCCAGCCCGTCGAGGACACCCCCCACACCCGCCGGATCTTCCACGACTCGGAACTGAATATCGACCGCGGTCTCGTCCAGCATATCCACGTCATAGACACGCTTGAAGAGATGCAGCTCCGAAATAGAGGTGCCTCCGGGAATCCCCCGCGCAATAACGTTGGACGCACTCACCCGGTGCAGACCCGTTTCGCGGACGAGAAGTTTGACGAGGGGGCCGGAAAGCGCCTCCGCGGTTTGTGCCGAACGCGCCGGATCCCTCGGCCGCATCCCCTCTCCCGTCCGCCACTTGCCGCCTGGCGTGGATTTACAAGCGTCCGTTCAAAAATCCTTTCCCAAACGGAAGATTCGCGGATCGGTTTTCCGCCGAGGGGGGAGTCCCCAGTTTTCACGTCCTGCGCCGCTGTGATCGACATCTCTACACGGACTCTCGTCGCCACTATCGTCTCACCTGTGGCCGGGTCATAAGACACCGGGACCACCCGGATCGGCAGCACCCTCTGGTGACGGATTCGGACAACCGGCTCCGCCGTCGCCGCGATCAACGTCCGGGCCCGATTGTAGACCGTGTCATCGATTCGATAGTCGCTCCCCATCATAACCAAATCATTGTCGTCCTTTCCCGCCGTAGCAAACGGAACGGGTTCGAGCCGATGCACACCGAGGGGAACGCTCCTGACGACGGACAGGCGTACCCGTGGCTCACCGCCGGGAGGAAGAGCGACAAGATACGTCCGCCCCGGTATCGATGGTTCGCCGGGCGCCGCGTGGACGCCCAACCCGGGGATCTCCAACACCTCGGTTCCACGGACAAAACCAGACGGTTTCAACGAAAAGTCATCGAATTCGAGTTCGAACACAATCCGGGTGGCATCAGCCGTGACAAGGCTCGCGCCCCCCCTGGACGTAGCGGCTGAAGCAGCCGCGGCGGCAGGGGCAATCAGTGCGGCCAACGCGAAGCCAACGGCGAACAACCGTGCACAATATCGCTGGGAAAGACGCATCGCGAGATTCCTCCGGAATTCCAAATGTTCGAACCGATTCCCACCCAAACGGGGCGGCAACAACGCATCGGGGATATGCAGGGGGCGGCGAACAGGCTGGGTAACTGTTAATAAATTATTGTTTAACGCTCGTCAGGTCAAGGTTCAAGCTTGGAGAAAGTATACATCAGGGGGTTACCGGCCGTCAACGGCCACAGAGGCCTTGGGGGTCATCAGTCGTACAAGCCCCCCTCGAAGCCCCAAATCGGCACGGCCTCCACCAGGGAATAACCTGGTGAAGGCCGTGTTTTAGATCTGTCTCCGGCAGAGGCCGGACGTCACTTAATTGTAAAGCGACTTAATCTTGCCCCAGCTGGAATCCTGGGTCGGAACGATATCAACACACGCGCAAGTCGCGTCGGCGTTGATGACACCCGACTGGCCGACGCCCGTGATGAGATTTTCGTCACAGTCAACGACTTCGATCATTTGGCTCGTCGTATTGGGGTCGCCATAGATCTCATAGATACAGCAAGGAGGCGTGACGCCGGACGCGAATATATTGATGGTCAGACAGTGAATCGGCGCACTCAGACATGCGCCATAGCCAATCGCAACACCATTCTGGGAGCTTCCGATCGTGACCGCGAAAGGTTGGCTATCGGACAAGTAGGTACCCACCATACAAGCCGGCTGGGGAGCTATGAACTGGCTCGCCGTCGCGCCCGCCGTCTCAATGTGAACCACGTAAATATTGAGCAGGCCGGGCACGGCATCCGTGATCGCGCATTTCTCTACGTCACCCGTTGCATCACTAAAAAGACCGAGACGGCCTCCCTGGGCAAACGCCATGGTGGCCGAGAGCATCAGGACTACAGTCAATAACAGTACCTTTTTCATATCGCCTCCTAGTGAGAAACAAAAACAGACACAAACCAATAAGAACCGGTGGACAACATTCCTTGGCAAAGTAACATACAGGACCATGGCCCGGGCCTTCCGAAAGAGCCAGCCGCTCGACCCTGTATCACCCCCTCTTAGAAGCAGTTTTCTACGTTCTCTAAAGCAATGTCAAGCCTTTTGTCATCCGAATTGTGGATAACAGGCTGACAAAAAACTTGCCATATGTATATTATACCGCAGTTTGGGCCTCTGAGTCCACTGTTTCCCGAGCGCCAAACGAGGAAAAACAAGCACGATACAAAGACAAACGCCCTTCCAAGTGGTTACTCGGAGGACGTTTGCCTTGTCATATGATCCCGTGACCGAAAATTCTTCGCCACGGGTCATTTTTTCACAGGATTCCTATTCCTCGTATAGCGATTTGATCTTTCCCCAGGTCGTCTCGTTCACGGGAACCGTGGCGCAGACGAGGGACGTCATACCGACGCCGTAGACAAAATCGAAGTTGGGGAAATCGGTTCCGCGGAGGAAGCCGCTCACGGGATGCGGGAGAACGACGATGGGATCATCTTCGTTTGTCGCGTCGCAACCCATGCACTGCCACAGAAAAGCCACACGATGGAGCAATACGGGGCCAAAGCCGTTCAACGGCGTGCTGCCGAACCCCATCGAGATCCCCGACGGCGTGTTTCCGATTGTCACAGCCGGAATATCGAGGTCCGCAACCCACAGAATGCTCGGCGGGTAGGAAATCATGTATTCCATGCCTGAAAGGAACACGTCGAAGTTGTATGCAACGACGTAGGCATAATCCATGACGTTGGGGCCCACACAGGGCTTCTGCATCACAGTATAAGCCTGATCGAAGTAGACACCGACGGTCGGCGTCGTCTGAGCCTGGACCGGACCGCTCACTGCCGCGAGAGCGACGAGAACCACTGCTAACGTTACCATTGCCTTCACGAGGCACCTCCTTGGTTGACGGTCTGAAATCATTGGCAAAGGCGATTGCAAGAGACAGACCGAGATTCCGCTCCAGGCACAAACTTGCCGCCTGGGGAGTCGCTTCGAGGCACGCGTGTTGGCTCAGAACCCTGCTTCAAAATCACAACAAACATACTAACAATAGCTTACAGAGACAGCGCCGAATGGAGACCGCGCCCGGACACGCCGACGAAATCTCATGATTTTGGCTTGCAGCCACTTACGAGAAGAACCCCATAACGGCAAATACATCCAAATAGAGGCAAATTGCGAGGAATGGGGGTGTTGCTATCGGTCAGATGAAGGATAGAGAGCCCACGGGCGAACGAGGCGAAAAAACGGCGATTAGACGAGAGACCGGGGGGGGCCTTACCACCGACAGACGGTGAATAAGAAAACGCTGGGTGAAGGAGCTTTCGAGTCTTGGACAGATCTAACCGCTTCACCCAGCGTGGCGGGATGCTTACCGCCGATTTTCCGACAGAGGCTTACTCGGAGTACAGGGACTTAACCTTACCCCAGGTTGTATCCTGCGTCGGTACCGTCGGACAAATAAGCGACGTCAAACCGACTGCGGGAAACAAGTCAAAGTTGGGAAAGTCAGTGAAACCGATAAAACCTGTGTACGGATGTTGCACAACGGGAAGCTCTACATCAATCGTCGCGCATCCGTCACACGTCCACTGGACTAACACTTTACAAACATCGATGGCGACACCGAATCCGTTCTGTGGTATCGCCCAACCCATTGAGAAACCCGTCGGGGTCGATCCGATTACCGTCCCCTGCTTATCGAAGTCGAGCAGATAGCTCAATTCAGGCGGGTAGTTAATGGCAAACTCAACACCGGTCACGAATACATTCGCATTCACGAGCTCGACATAAAGCGTGTCAAGAACGCCAATCCCTGGACATGGATCCTGCGCTTCGGTCTGGAATGTTTGATCGAAGTAAACCGCTATGAATGGTTGCGTTTGCGCACTTGCCACCCCGATGCTAAGAACGAGGAACAAGAACACGAAACCGGTCCCAAAGACCCGTTTGCACATGACAGCTCCTTTCCCAAAGATGCAGATGCGCACCTCCTGCTTGGGCAAAAAAAGTATGGAAAGTATGTAGGTCCAAAACGCTGCAAAAACTCAAGGTGTGCTTTGAGTGATTGTACCATACCTATGCGTCAAAAGTCAACTGTGAACACCTTACTTAACGTATTCTTATAGCACAAACTACGCCTTCTCATAACCGCCAATTCAGGCACACCGCGGACGAATGCGGGTATTCCCGTTCTCACATTGTTCCATAATCTACCGCTACGGGAATTGCCACCCACGACGTGCCGGCCACTCACAAGAAAACGGCCGCGGTGTCTTCGGAAAGAAACCACGGCCGTCCTCATAACGCCAAGACTCAAAGGCTGTTATCCAAACCATCTATTCAGAGTACAGCGATTTGACCTTCCCCCAGGACGTCTCATGGGCCGGCACACACGCACATATCAGTGACGTCAGCCCGGTCGCATTGAACTGGTTGAAATTGGGAAAATCCGTGTATCCGAGGAACCCGGTCGCCGGATTGGGAACGACGACAATCGGAATATCCGCGATGTCGCATCGGTCGCAATTCCACAGGAAAAGAACTTTGCAGATATCCACGGCCGAAAAACCGTTTTGTGGTGTCCCCCACCCGATCGAAATTCCAGTGGGCGTCGCACCAACGGTCACCGGTGGTGTATCGATATCGGCCAGCCAGATCATCTGGCTCGGATACGATACGGCGAATTCCACACCGGTCACAAATGCGTTCGCATTTACGAGAGCGATGTAGAGATCCCCAGGAACATTGAACCCGGGACATGGATCGTCGCACGGCGGCGGCGCAAGACCTTCCACCTGGTAGGCTGGATCGAAGTAAACCGCGATAAATGGAACCTGTGCGCTCGCAATGCCGACGAAGAGGACTATAAACGCAAGTCCCAAGACAAGCACCCGCATAGACATGGCGACTCCTTTCACAAAGATGCTAGCACTGACCTCCAGTTCATGAACATTATGCAAATACCATTAGTTGTTGTAGCGTATATTGTACCATACCAACCACTTACATGTCAAGACCCAAACCAAGCCCACCCTAACTCATGTGAAGACAATCACTAAAGAGGACTTCGCTGCGCATGCGATCAGGCGGGGGCAGCACGCAAAAACGCCCGGCTCACAACAAGCCGGGCGTTTTTCAAATCTATAGTCAGACGGTGTTCGTCGAATTATTCGGCGAAGATCGACTTAACTTTGCCCCACGTCGTATCCTGAACAGGAACGTCGCACTGGCATGTGCCATCCGGATTAATAATACCGAGGCCGCCTGTCGCGGTAAGAAGTGTCTCGGTACAATCAACGACCTCGATGCTTCCCGAAGGAACGTTCGGATCGGGAACAACTGGGTAGTAACAACAGGGCGTTGACAATCCACTAGCGAAGAACTGGATGGTGAGAACGTGGATCGGAGCAGCGATACACGCGCCGTATCCAATTGCAACACCGGTCTGCGAACTTCCGATGACTACCGAGAACGGTGAACTGTCGGACAGATACGTCGCGCCAAGCATACACGCGGGCGCCGGCGCAGCGAACTGCGATGCGGTCGCGCCAGGCGTAAGCACATGGACGACGTACAAGCTCAGCAGCCCAGGAGCCGCATCGGTCAGGTTACAGCTAGAACCAGCGACATCTGAGAAAATGCCGATGCTGCCACCCTGAGCGAACGCCATGCTGGCGGATAGCATCAGGACCAAAGTTATTAACAGTGTCTTTTTCATCTTTTCTCCTTTGCGAAGACAGTGAACACGACCGTCTTACGAACGTTGCAGCACTTTAATCGAGCGGCATCAACCGTAAGGAACCGGTCGGGTTCCGCTCACAATTGAGAAGGCTTCAGGAATCTCTTCCTTCGATCTACTTCTCAAAAACGATGCGTTTGCTGGATGAACCGCCGGTGGGCGTTGGATGAACCCCGCTCGGGGTCCATCCAGCCTCACGCTCCGTCTTTACTCTCCGTAGAGAGACTTGACCTTGCCCCAGGTCGTATCCTGAGTCGGTACCGTCGGGCAAATAAGCGACGTCAAACCGACAGCGGGAAACAAGGCATAGTTGGGAAAGTCAGTGAAACCGATGAAACCCGTGTTCGGGTTGGCCACTACGTCGACGGGAACATCCGTCGTCGCGCAGCCGTCACAGTTCCAAATGACGATGACTTTGCAGACGTCAATGGCAACGCCAAAGCCGTTCTGCGGTATCGCCCAACCCATGGAGAACCCCGTGGGGGTTGTCCCAGCCGTTACCGGCTGCTTGTCTATGTCAGCAATCCAAGTCAACTCGGGCGGGTAATTCACGGCAAACTCAACACCGGTCACGAATACATCTGCATTCACGAGCTCGACGTAGAGAGTGTCAATGACACCAATCCCTGGACAAGGATCCTGCGCTTCAACCTGGAACGTTTGGTCGAAGTAAACCGCAATAAATGGCGACGTCTGCGCGCTAACGACAACAACACTCGCCATCAGCACGACGACAACCATGGTTGCAAATCTCATTTCGACTCCTCTGTCTGCTGTACAACCAAAGACGCAAAACCATTTAGGAGTACGCTGTTAGCACAAGGCTTCACGCTTTTGCGATCCTAGTTGCACGTATGGCCCGGAGGACCAAAGTGGAACGCAAACCTCGAAAGGTCCGACAGGTTGATTGCTGCGTCGCAGTTCATGTCCGAACACGTGCTATACGCATTCGGGGGATATGCTGAGGCAAAAATCGACAAGTCGACGAGGTTAACAACTCCGTCACCGTTGATGTCAGGGCTACGCACCAAAATATTGAAGCAGTAGTCCGCACATGCGGCGCCGGGATCTTGAAGCACGAAACCTTGAACGACCGGCGACAGACCATTCGCGCAACCGCCCGCACTGAGCGAGCCATCATGCATGGTTGTCATACCGGCGGCGTTCGTGGCTGAGTCGGCTGCGGACGAAGCGGAGCCCGCGCAAAGCGCGAGATCGTTAGCGACATCACAGTCAACGAGCCAGAAATCTGTTCCAGGGATGTCAGCGACCGGAGCACCAACGAGGTCAACGATCGTGAACGACCACCAGAAGCCCTGCAGATAAAAAGAATCTGTATCACCCTGCGGACACGCAAAGTAACATGTAGGCTGGGAGCCGTTGTACGTGACATCACCAGCGCAAGGATCAATAATCCCCGCACTAGCTATCCCCGCAACCAAAAGCAGTGAGGCTGCAAAGAGTACAACCTTGGACATTCGTACACCTCCAAAAAGTTTGGAATGTATGCACTCACAAATATGGGTGGCACTTCACCCAATGGAAGAAAGTCAGGGGATGACTACCTACTTCCACCAGTGGTAGTGCAGCCTTACTCGACAGCGACTATTGTACCATAAGCACGCGGGTTTTGTCAACACGCAATTCGGAGCCGAAAGACCTTTACAACACACATTTTGTACTGAAAAACATGATACGGGCGGGTAAAAAACGAGAGAAAGCGGAACGGGAGGTAAATGGTGGGCGAAACAGGACTTGAACCTGTGACCGCCTGCGTGTAAAGCAGGTGCTCTCCCAACTGAGCTATTCGCCCACAAATCAAACATTTAACTACAAGAAAGACAACGGAACGAGCAGACAGTACCCCAGAACCAGCAGAATCGGGGCGAACGACATCTCGCTCGACGCCAGCAACACATAACCCAACACAATTGCCGCCATCCCTGCAAGAAAAAACGGCCATTTAAATTTGAAAGGCTTTGTTTTTTCCAAAAAAATCACTCCTTGTCGATTTCGTCGTTTAACCGCCCGCTCCTGAATCCTTCGAGATCGAGCGTCACATACTCGAAACCGATTGCCTTGAAGCTCTCCACCAGAACCTTCCACGAGCCTTCCTCGAAGAGCCGCGGCTGCTCGTCCAGCGGGAGTTCAATGCGGGCTATCTTCCCGTGGTGCCGAACCCGGCACACACGGAACCCCATCTCTTTTAACACACGTTCGGCCTGATCGATCTGAAAAAGTTTTTCGGGATTCACGGATTCGAAATACGGTATCCGTGACGCGAGACACGGGGAAGCGGGTTTGTCCCACAGGGGCAGCTCGAGCGCCCTGGCGAGCTCCCGAATCTCGCTCTTTCCCATACCGGCTTCCATGAACGGAGCGGCGATATCCTTCTCGTCAGCCGCACGCGTCCCCGGCCTGTAATCCGCCCTGTCGTCCACATTCGCCCCATGAGCGACCGAACCAAACCCGCGCGCCCGGGCCAGGTCGTTCAACTTTCCGAACAGTTCGGATTTGCAATGATAACACCTGTCCGGGTTATTGGCCGCGTAGGCTTCGTTTTCGATCTCATCGGTTTTTATGATTTCGTAAGGGATTGCATGATGATCGAGAAACGCGATCGCCTCGTTCTTCTCGGACCCGGCAAGAGACGCCGACACAGCGATCACCGCGAGCATCCTGTCGGCGAGCACCTCGTGAGCGACGAACGCGAGGAGACTCGAGTCCACACCGCCGGAGAACGCCACCACGAGCGACTTGTGGCGATCGAGCGCCGAGCGAAGATCGTCAAAAGTTTTCCGGATGGCGCCGGGAAGCGTTTCGGTCGATATCATCGTCGCATCACCTCAATCGGTTGCCCTGTTTCTCTTCACTTTTCGAACCGCCGCCAGATGATCTTTCAAAGTCAAAGAAAATATATGGCCGCCGTTTCCCTTGGCAACAAAATAAATAGCCTTGAATGTCGAGTCGGGGTAAAGCGCCGCTTCTATCGCCGCCTCTCCCGGACTGCAAATCGGCCCGGGCGGGAGGCCCACGTGTTTGTACGTATTGTACGGGGAGTCTATTTCGAGATGCTTAAAGTACAAACGGCCCTTGTACCCGCCCATCGCGTAGGCAACGGTGGGGTCCGCTTCGAGCCTCATTCCTTTCTTGAGCCGGTTGTTATAAACGGCGGACACGAGTGGCAGCTCTTCGGCCAACCGCGTCTCCGCCTCGACAATCGACGCAAGGGTGAGCACGTCGTGGCGCGTAAATCCAACCTCGCGGGCGCGTTCTTCCCGCCGGGCGTCCATCACGTCGTCGAGCCTGTCGATCATTACCACAGCGATCTCACGTGCAGACATGCCCCACGGGATCAGATAGGTATCGGGGAAAAAATAACCCTCGAGCGACGGGCCCGTCACTCCGGCCCGTTCAAGAAGCTCCGCGTCACCGACAAGTTCCGCAAACGCCGTGGAATCAATCTCGAGAGCCGTGGCAAGCGCACCCGCGATCTGATTCACCATGAAACCTTCCGGAATCGTGACCGACACTTTGAACACATCGCCGGCGACGAGCTTTTCCAGGATGTCCTTCGGGCGATCGCCAGAGTTAAGGCTGTAGGTCCCCGCCTTTATCCGTTTGTCGATTCCACGAATCCAAGCGTACCCGCGCATCACCCGGGGCTTGCGGACAAAGTTCTTCTCGGCAAGACGTTCGGCGACACTCCCAAATGGCTCCCCCGCACGCACCACAAACAACTCGGCGGCCGGGGTCTCACCGCTGGTTTCCGTGGACACATACACGCCGCTGTACACCATCCCCGCGGCGATGGCGATCACACCCAATCCCGCGACGACTACTATTATAAGAACCAACCGGCGCATCAACCGTCTCTCCCACGAAAATCGAGATAACTTTGAAGAATGATAATGGCGGCGAGTTTGTCGACGTCGGTTTTCTTGGCGCGTTGCCCCCGCAGCACCCTCTTGGCCTCCTCGCTCGAAAAGCGCTCGTCCCAGAGCGTCACCTTTCGCTCGAAGCGACTTTCGATCATCTTCGCCAACCCGGCCGCCCTCTCCGCCGACTCCCCCACCTGACCCGACAACCCCAGAGGATACCCGACAACGATTTCATCGACATCGTACTCTTCCACCAATCCGGCAATATGATCGAGGAGCTCCCCTCCAACCACCGCGTCGAATGTCTCAAGAGGCTGGGCGGTAATTCCGAGTGGATCACTCAAGGCAAATCCCGTCCGCCGCGCCCCAGGATCTATTCCGAGAATTCGCACCATACTCGCCCCCCGCCACCGGAGCGGGTCCGCGTTTTCAAAAGGTCAGAAAACAACCGGGATTACTCCCTCTTCAAAATAACAAGTGTCAGATCGTCCTGATAATCACCATCTCGGGCGAATGCCTGGACTTCGGTCAGAAGGCCGGAACAGAGTTCCTGCGAGCTGCCGTGCCCATTGTGGGTAAGCACCTCCCGCAGGCGATCCTCCCCAAAATTCTCGCCACCCACCCTGGCGGCGTCCGTGATCCCGTCGGTGTAGAGAACAAGCGTTCCGCCGCTCGGGATTTCGCACGTCGACTCTTCGTACGGGAAATCATCCACACACCCGATGACGATTCCGCTCTCCCCCAGTTGATGGATCACGCCTTTCGAAATCAGGATTGGAAACTCGTGCCCGGCGTTCGCGTATTTCATGGTCCCTTCTTTGATATCGACAACACCATAGAAGAGCGTCGCAAATTCTTCCGCGGACGTACTCTCAAAGAGAAGCGTGTTCATCCGGCGCATCATCGTGGCGGGGCTTCTCCTCGCATCTTCGTTTGAGTTAACCGCCGTACGCAAAGTCGCCATGAGAAGCGATGCTGGAATTCCTTTGCCCGACACATCGGCGACAACCAGCACGAGCTTGCCGTCATCGAGCAAGCCAAAATCATAATAGTCCCCCCCGACCTGGCGACTCGGAATTGTCGACGCGCTCAGATCATACCCGGGGATGACCGGAGAACTCGAAGGCAAAAGCTGCGATTGGATACGCCGCGCAATTTCGAGTTCCTCTTCGAGAAGTTTCTTGTCGACATTTTCACGGAGCAGCCGGATGTTGTCGAGGGCAACTCCGATCTGGTTTGAAGTCAGCGACAGCTGCGCAAGCTCTTCCGTCGTGTATCTCAATCCGTGCGTTTTCTCGCCAAGCGTCACGAATCCGACACAAACGCGCTCCCTGAGAATTGGAACCAGGACTTCATCGTCACCGATAAGCTGCGTGGCCGATTCGATTCGCCGGCGTGCCAGTGCTTTTTCTGACAACACCGGTTCTCCGGCGCCCGCTTCCTCGTTGGCTTCATCCTCCATTCGCCCCTTTTCGGCGAGTTTGATAAGATCCAATCGAACAATTGGCTCACCGATACGCCCGAGGACATCGCACAACTGCCGGGTCCGCGGTATGTCGTTTTTGCTGACAAGCACCACCGACGCCGCATTGAGAATATCGCCGAAGCCCGCCTTCAAAACACTTTCAAGCTCTTCTTCTGTGGTGACATTGGAGATCTCGCTCGCCAACTCTTTGAACCGCGTCTGCAGATCGTCCTTTCCTTTCAGAAGAACCTTTTCCAGGAGTTCTTCGATACGGATCAAAGTCGGTTGAAACGCGATGATCGCGAGAATAATGAAACCGGTCTCGAACGCCTCCTTGCTCGCCACGCTGTACTCGCCAAAGAAATCGCTGACCGGTTTTACAACGCTGAGATACAGGGCTGCGTACATTATGGCCGCGCCGCCATAAAGAACACTCTTGCGAAAAACAAAACGGATACCAAGAAACTGCTGCTTGACCACCGCGTACGCCACCGACCCACCACCCGCGACGAGCGAAAAGTTGATCAGCGCGAGATACACGTTGTCCCCCACCCAGGGTCCGGTGAGCTTGGCCACGACATACACTGTCACGCTCACGACAAGACCGATGAGCACCGTCCTCAGCTGGCCAACGATACGCGGGTTCAATTGGCGTCTGAGACTTCTCGAGATAAAGAAGACCGCGATCATCGCATAGAGAAAGTTAACCAGTAGAAAAAGCTGTTTGTGGAGTTTGACCAGCGTGGCGAGAATGACGGATACGATGTTCCCCGTGTCAGAGAGCGACAGAGTCCTTTCCCCCAGCGAGACCTCCTTCCCCAACGGTAGATTTTTGGACATATCGAGAACGCTTTTCAGAAAGCCTTCTCCCGCCATGATAGTGAAGAGGTGAAAAATGTAAGGGACGTAGATCAGGAGCCCGAAGAAAGCAAAGTTCCGAAGAACCTTATTCTCGCGCGGATATGACAATGAAAAGAGCAATAGAGACGGAAAATAGAACTCCCAGAGGTACTCGAAGTTTTCAACCATCGAACGGTAGACAACGGCATCGGGTCTCAGTGTGGCCTGGAGGATTATGCTCGTTGCGCTCAGGACCGGCCCGAGCCCGGCAAAAAAGAGGATCAAAGCGGTGGCGCGAGTCGGCGTGCTACTACTCCCCGTCCTGAGAATCGTCAGGCCGAGAAGAAATATTAAAACACCACCGACAAGGTAGAGGATGGATAGCAGAAGTGTATATGACACACCCATTTGCCTTGACCCGACGCTTCGTTGGAAAAACCACGATCAATTAGTAATACGCGTCCGCGGACTGGAAGGTTCCCTCGGGGGGGGTAACGCCTCACATTGCCTACCCGCAACGCCCGGGGTTATTCGGATTCCTCCAGGCATTCGGGTTCGTCTTCCTGGCACGCCTTGGTGAGCTCGAGACAGAGGCCGTGCTCGTCGTCAAACGTGTAGCTCAGCTGATCGGTGAACGCCGTCATGATCATGATGCCACGACCGCGCTCGCTGAGGGGATCCGGGGGGGGTGCTTCGGAAACAAATTTCTCGAAGTCAAAACCCTCACCCTCGTCGTGCACACGGCTGATGATCTTGTGATCGTTCAGCTCCACGATGATCCTGACCCTTTTGTCTTTCGCGTATTTGTTACCGTGCTCGATCGCGTTTGTGCACGCTTCGACGAGGGCGGTGCTAAAGTCATCAATCCATCTCTGGGCGCATGCGAACTCCCGTGCCAAATCCTGGACGGCAGCGTCGACGGCACCCAGAAATTTGAAATCGCTGGGTATCACCAGTTCCATAGTATTGTGGGGACGGTTCATTGCTTTACCTGCTCAACAAAGCTATTCTGAGTTGCCCTTTCTCAAGAATTCAGCGGCTTCTTCCGCACTTTCGAATGCTTGAAAAAGCAGATTGAGTTTTGTGACATAGAGAATACTGTCGATTCTGTCACCAACATTGCAGAGCACAAGGTCCCCGCCCGCTTTGCGAACAGATGTGTACCCACTGATCAGGATCCCAAGTCCCGTACTGTTTATCCAGTCGACCTTCTTGAGGTTGACTATGATATTCATTTTGCCATCATTGACGAGATCTTTGAAGATGTTGCGGAACGTTTCCGCCTCGGGACCACCGGTCAATTTCCCGTGAAGCTCCAGGACGACGGCGCCATAGAGTTCTTTCTGATTGACTTTCAAGTCTTATCCTCCTTAAAGAGCAGTAACCGAATACCGCGCTCTACCTGCCATCAATTGCGCCAGAAGAACGAAACCAGAGTCAGACACTTGACCCTCATTTAAATAAACAAACACCGCCAGACCGCCGAAGGGATATAGCGCCCGTCAGCACCCCGGCCGCGTTTTTTTTCGAAGTTACTTTTCAAATTCCGCAATAGCGTCATCTTCAGTTTCGGCTATCTTGAAAATATGGTCGAGTCTGAGCACGTTAAAGACCTGCTGGGTCCTGTCACCGACACGGACGATCACAAAATCGCCCCCAGCTTCACGGACCGTCTTAAAACCGCGGATCATGATCCCGATCCCCGTACTCGAAATCCACTCGATATCCTTGAGATTGATGATTACTTTGGTTTTCCCCTGCTGAACCAGTGATTTGAACAGGTCGCGGAACGTTTCGGCCTCCGGACCGCCTGTGAGTTTCCCTTTCAAATCGATAACAACGAAATCCTTGTAATCTCTCTGGCTGAACTTCAAACCCTTACCTCCTGATTACTCTCTACCGCGGTACAACCGCTCAAGCGCCAATTGCATATCCGTTGGAAGCGCCGTCTTAAATTCCATTCGACGCCCGGTCACGGGGTGGACAAAAGATATCATTGACGCGTGAAGGGCTTGTCGCTGCATCGCTTTAAGCAGGGCATCAACCTTCGGGCGAAACACCCCTGTTCCGACGCCCGCTGTAGACGGAATCACCAAGAATCGGATGGGAAATGTGCGACATATGCACTCGAATCTGGTGAGTCCTGCCCGTAACTATAATGACCCGAATATAATCGAAATAATCAAAGGTGTCTACCACAAACACTTCGGTGTAAGCCTCGCGGCCACCACGCTTTGCGACGGCCATCTTTTGCCGGTGCACCGGGTGCCGGGCGATTGGCGCGTCGATGGTTCTCGATGTCCCCCCGATATTTCCCCACGAAATGGCGTGGTAGACTTTCTTGATTTCACGCGCCTTTATCTGTTCGCTCATCCCACTGTACGCGCGATCGGTCTTCGCCAGAACCAGAACGCCCGACGTGTCTTTGTCGAGACGGTGAACCACGCCCGGGCGGTCCGTCCCGCCCAGGGGTGCCAGAGCGATTCCCCGCCCGAGGAGCGCGTTGACGACGGTCCCATCCCAGTTTCCGTGCGCGGGATGAACAACGATCCCCGCATCTTTATTGATAACAACGAGATCATCGTCTTCGTATATAACGCAAATTGGAATCTTCTGGGGGACCGGAGCCCGGACTTCTGCGTCCGTCTCCGGAATATCAATCGCGACGGCGTCGCCGTTTTTGACCTGATAGTTGGCGGCTTTAGACTGCGAATTGACCGTAACACAACGGTCCTTGATGAGCTTTTGGACCTGGTTTCTCGACAGGCCCTCGACGTGGGCCGCTAGGAACACATCGAGACGGGCGCCTTCGTCTTCGGGCCCGGCCGTGAGATGTTCATTCCGTTTGATCTGGTCCTTCTTCACGCTTCAGGGAAAAAGCAACAATGAGCAGAATTCCGCCTACGGTCACGGCCGTATCCGCGATGTTGTACACGGGCCAGCGGTGTGCACCGATGCCCATATCAATGAAATCGATTACGTGCCCCGGGTAAAGACGGTCTACGAGATTGCCGAGTGCGCCACCAAGAATCATCCCCAGGAAAATCCTTTTGGCCTTTTCCTCGGCGGGGATTCTCTGGGCGAGAAAAATAATAAATATCGCCGCGATAACACTCGAAAAGACCAGGAAAATCCGGCCGCCCTGGAGCATCCCGAAAGCGGCGCCGGAATTGCGGACCAGCGTCACGCGAAGAAAATCATCGATTACATCGAAATTCTTGCCGAGTATCCAGAAGAATTGTTTGGAAGCTTGATCGAGGAGTACGACGATCAGGGCTGGAAGAAGAAACCCCACTATTTAACCCCTCTGGAGTTTCTCCTGTTTGGATTTGCATTCGACACAGAGAAGCGCGGCGAGGTAAGCCTCGAGACGCTTGGTGGGAATTTTTGACGAACAATCCTCGCAGACTCCGTACGAACCGTCCCGGATCCGCTTCAGGGCCAATTCCAGCCGGTTGAGATATTCGGTGCCCTGGCTGGCATGGAGGAACGCCTGCTCCTGCTCAATTGCGTCGCTGCCGATATCGGCCATGTGGTTGGAGTAGCCCTGGCTCCCGTTGGCCTTGTTTGCCGTTCGATCAGAAATCTCTTCGCCGATAACGCCTAGCTTCTCACGGACACGTTCCATCTCGTCCATGATCTTCTTTTCGAACTTTGCCAGTTCTTTCTTATTCATTCCAACCTCATGGCGCATTGCGCCGTTCTCGTCAATTATAGGGGTTGTCGAAAAGCGATGATAAGATACTAACGCCTATATGCCTTGTCAATCAGATTCTCTCTGAATCCAAAGGCTTATTCGATCCCCTTCCAAGTCGAACTCCGTCATATCGTTCCACTCGGCGGCGCCCTTTTCGATGGAGCGGGCAAGCGTCTCCGTCTTGATAAACTCTTCCTGCCCGGCGAAGACCTGGTCGGCCGCTTCGCCGCCGTCGTACCTGATGGCAATCCTGTCGCCGACCTCGAACCCGGCGTTCTTCCTCAGGTTCTGAAGCCTGTTGACGATTTCTCGCGCGAGGCCTTCAAGCCGGAGCGCTTCGTCGATCTCGAGATTGATCGCCACTGTGACTCCGTGCTCCTGGCGCCCACCGTACGGCGCGATCCCCTCCGCCTGGACAGACATTTCATCGCGGCCGAGTTTGACTTCCTCGTCACCCGACCCCACGGTTGCCCCGCCCGATTTGAGAAAGCCCTCGAGGTCACCCTGCGAAAGCGCCCCAATCAGCTTCACGACTTCGGGGACGCGTTTGCCGAAACGTTTTCCCAGCACCGGGTAGGCCGGAGTTGCTTTCAACGTAACGTAGCGCGACAGTTCTTCGGCAATCGTGATCTTTTTAACGTGCAGTTCGTCGAGGACGATATCGACGACCTCGGCATTCTTCGTGAGTCTCTCGCACCGGCCCGTATTGTCGTGAATTACAAGCTCGCCGAGAGGCTGTCGTATTTTGATTCCAACGTCGTTCCTCACCGTTCGTCCAAGCGCGCAGACCCTGAGCGCCGTGTCCATCAACGTCTCGAGTTCCGCGTCGACTTTCGACGGATCGCTTTCGGGGAACGTCTCGAGGTGGATGCTCCCCACTTCGGCCTTGCCGGTCATCCCACAGTCAACCGCCTGGGCGATCTCTTCGGTCACAAACGGCACAAATGGAGCGAGAAGCTTGAGCGTCCCCTTGAGCACCGTGTACAGCGTGTCGTACGCGGCGAGTTTGTCGGGACCCATCTCACCTTTCCAGAACCGCCGCCGCGATCGCCGGACGTACCAGTTGCTCAGTTCATCGAGGACAAACGCCTGCAGAGCCCTTGCCGCCCGGGTCATATCGAATGCCTCGAGTTGTTTTCCCGCTTCGGCGACGGTGGTGTGATACCGCGACAGGATCCACCTGTCGATGAGATTGGGTTCGCCCTTCTCGTCGCCCGGTTTGTAATCGTCGATCTCCGCATACATGGCGAAGAACGAGTAGACGTTTCGAAGCGTCCCGAGAAGTTTTTGCGATGCCTCGACGACGGCTTTCCTGTCGAATTTCGTCGGGAGATACGGCGGACTGCTCGAAATCAGATACCACCTGAGCGCGTCGGCGCCTTCCTTGTTTAGCACGTCCCACGGTTCGACGACATTGCCGCGCGTCTTGGACATCTTCTGACCCTTTTTGTCGAGGATCATCTCGGTCACGACGCAGCTCTTGTACGAGCTCTCGCCCTTGAGGAAGGTCGAAATCGCGAGCATCGAGTAGAACCAGCCGCGCGACTGGTCGATTCCCTCGGAAATAAAATCGGCGGGAAACTGACCGTCGAACATTTTGTTTTCATCGAACGGGTAGTGATATTGGGAAAACGGCATGCTCCCCGAATCGAACCACGCATCGATGACTTCCTTGACCCGGCGCATCCGGCCTCCGCACTCGGGGCACTTAAGGATGAAATCATCCACCTGCGGCCGATGAAGATCCAGTTCGTCGTCCCCGGGAATATCTTCGCCAAGCTCTCTGAGCTCTGCGACGCTGCCCACGGCAAGACGGTGCTCGTCATCCTTTTCGCACACCCACACGGGGAGCGGCGTCCCCCAATAACGCTCGCGGCTCAGCGCCCAATCGACATTGTTTTCGAGCCAGTTGCCAAAACGGTGCTCGCCGACTTCTTTTGGAATCCAGTTGATCTTGTTGTTGGCGGCGATCATCTCGTCCTTGAACGCCGTGGTCTTTATGTACCACGACCGGCGGGCGTAGTAGACCAACGCGGTGGAACACCGCCAGCAGAACGGGTACGAGTGTGTGATCCTTCCGCTCTTGTAGAGTTTGCCCTCTTCTTTGAGCGCACGGATGATGTGCGGGTCGGCGTCCTTGATCCACTGTCCGACCCACGGTTCCACGTCTTCGGTGAACGTCCCCTGGAGCGTGACCGGCTGAAGGAGGGGCACCCCCTGGTTCAAATGAAGCTTGTAGTCGTCTTCGCCGAACGCCGGAGCGATGTGGACGATTCCGGTACCGTCCTCGAGACTCACAAAATCGCCTGCGAACACCTTGAACCCGTTCTCGGCATTCTTGAAAAACGGGAAGAGCGGTTCGTAAGACGCTCCGGCGAGTTCCTCGCCTTTGAACTTTTCGAGAACTTCGTACTCTCCCTCGAGGACTCCGAGAAGCGCCTCGGCAAGAACAAGCGTCTCGCCATCGTGCGCGACACGCACGTAATCGAAATACGGACCCACGGCAAGCGCCGCGTTCGCCGTCAAAGTCCACGGCGTCGTCGTCCATACGAGAAAACGGTCCTCGCTGTCCGCCCTCTTGAATTTGATGAAGACCGAAGGGTCGTCGACGTCTTTGTAACCCTGGCTCACCTCGTGGCTACTGAGCGACGTCTCGCACCGCGGGCAGAACGGAACAATTTTGTGCCCTTCGTAGAGAAGCCCCTCGTCCCAGAATTTTTTGAGGATCCACCACACCGTTTCGATGTAGTCGTTCGTGTACGTTACATACGGGTTTTCGAGATCGAGCCAGTAACCGATACGCTGGGTAAACCGAACCCATTCCTTCTCGTACTTGAAAACACTTTCTTTGCACTTCGCGTTGAAGTTGGCGATGCCGTAAGCCTCGATTTCTTCCTTGTGGCTGATATCGAGTTGCTTTTCCACTTCGATTTCGACGGGCAGACCGTGCGTGTCCCATCCCGCCTTGCGGATTACCTGGTACCCCGTCATCGCCTTGTATCGGCAAACGATATCCTTGCAGAGTCTGGCAAGAACGTGATGGACGCCGGGCTTGCCGTTCGCCGTCGGAGGGCCTTCGTAGAACACGAAACGAGGACCGCCATCGTGCCGCGTGACGCTTTCTTCGAAGATTTTGCCCCGGTTCCAGAATTCCATGACCGCCTCTTCGGCGACGGGGATACTGTCGGGCTTAGCGACGTCTTTGAATCGTTTGTTTTCCATGGGTCAAATCACAGCCTACAAGCGTTTGAGATATTCCATTACCAGTTCGCGAAGTTTTGGTTCGGCGGTTTCCGCCGTTTCGATGATTTCTTTTATGTTGGCGGGCTGAAGATTGTCCGCCGGACAAAGATCGGTGATGACGGACAGCGCCAGCGTCTTTATCCCGCAGTGCCCCGCGACGATGACCTCGGGAACCGTCGACATCCCCACGATATCGGCGCCGACTCTGCGGAGAAATCTGTACTCGGCGGCCGTCTCGAGATTGGGTCCGGCCACGCCCACGAGCACCGCGCGGCGCACGTTTATTCCCTTCTCGATCGCGAGGGTCTCGAACAGCTCCCTCCGTTCGAGATCGAAAGGTTCCGACATGTCGGGAAAGCGCGGACCCAGGCGCTCATCGTTCCAGCCTATGAGCGGATTGTCCCCCATCAGGTTTATGAAGTCGGTCAGCACGACGATATCGCCGCGATCGAGATGAACGTTCATCCCGCCGACGGCGCTCGACATGACCAGCTCATCGGCGCCAAGCGCATTCATTACACGGAGCGGGAAAGTGATTTCCTTCATCGTGTATCCCTCGTAGTAATGCAGTCGTCCCTGCATCGCCACGACGGTTTTGCCGCCGAGAGTTCCTATGATGAGGTTGCCGTCATGCCCCAGCCCCGTCGCTTTGACGAAGTGCGGGATCTCGCCGTAGGGAATCGACACGTCGGCATCGATCGACCCGGCCATTCCACCGAGACCGGTCCCGAGTACGATGGCGACCTGGGGGCGGGCCTTGGTTTTCGCTTCGATATAGGCTTTGGCTTCCTGGATCTTATCGTAAAGATCTCTCACCACAACCTCCTCGTCCTTGATTGGTGAAATTGTGTACGAGCCTGGGTTTTCGAGACGGTTCAGCGGCGGAAATTCTCGAAGGTCGGTATTCTATCAGATGTCCGGATAGCTTGAAAGCCGATTCTTGCAAGAAGCGGGGACGGTCACGCGCTTCGCCCGCGACCGCTGTCCCGATACGATGGTCACCTCTCTCCTGGCGACATCGAGCGACTTTGACAGTAGTTTGACGAGGCTTCGATTGGCCGCATCATCGACGGGCGGCGACGTGACGAGTATCTTGAGATTGCCCGCCTCCGTCCACCCAACGACAGTGTCCCGTGATGATCGGGGGGTGAGACTTACCAAAAACGAAATCCGGCCGTCCGCGAGATCGTCAACTCGTTTCATCGTCCTTTGGCGCCCCGGTGAGGATATCTTTTTTGAGTTTGTCGAGTGACCACCTGGACGACGCCCCTTGTGACTGACTACCACCCTCGGCGGTCTGGGCAACCGGCTGGGGCGTAGGCGTCTTATCGTCGGTCGCCGAAGCGGGAGTCTCTACATCGCCGCTCGGACGCTCCGCGGTTTTCTCGACACCGCCCGGGGAGCTGTCCACCGGCACCTCTTCTTTAAGTGCGGTCTTCTGGCGCTCGATGACTTCGTCGAGGATCTCTCGAAGCTCCGGTGATTGAGGCTCTCTCGCGGTCGTGGTCTTACTCGTCTCGAATTCTTTCTGCTCGCTCTCCAGCCGCTGCTCCTCTTCCGCAAAATCCTTCTCGGCGGATTCGATAAACTTCATGTGCGACTCGACGAGGATTCTCACGCGCGACAGGTAGCCGTCCTTCTGCTGTTTGAGCGTCTGTATCTCCTGGCGGAGTTTCATGGCTGAGTTTCTGATGTCCCGGACTGATTTCTCCGCTTCAATCTGCGCTTCCTTGACAACCAGGTCCGCCTCGCGCCGCGCATTTTCCTTGGCGTCGACGGTCACCCGCTCCGCGGTGAGAAGTGTGTCCCGCAGGGTCTTCTCCATGTTGCGGTACTCCTGCACCTTGTCGTCCAGTTCGAGCAGGCGTTCGCGCAGAGCCTTGTTATCGTTTATCACCGCTTCGTACTCGTCGGCGAGGGTGCTCAAAAATGCCTGCACCTCGTCGGAGTCCAGACCCCTCATTGCTTTCTTGAATTCTTGTTTTCTGATGTCGAGCGGTGTCAAACGCATGTCTCGTCCTCCCGGGACTAAAATCGGTTATCCTAATTGCGCAGGGTGATAGAAATCAGCTCACCGACGATTTTGCAATATCCAAGCCAAAGACAACCCGCATTCACCAAGACTTAATATATTTATTTACAATAAGTTACACAATCTCTTTTCAGCTCCAATAAACGCTTCGCCCATGAAGATACACGAATCCGTCGAATATGGTAGATTTTTTTCCGCTTCATCGCGGCGGCTGCGTCGAGCGCGCCCCAAGTAGCACGCGGCCGAGGCGAATAATCGTCGCACCCTCCTCCACGGCTATATCGAAATCATCGCTCATCCCCATGCTGAGATGACGCAGTTTTGCCCCGAGGCCTTCCTCGGCGCGGCCCCGAAGATCCCGGAGAAGTTCGAACGACCGCCGGATAGCCTTCTCGTCGTCTGTGAGCGGCCCGATAGTCATCAGCCCATCGAGCGAGAGCCCGGGCAGTTCGGTCACCGCGCCTGAGAGGTCGACGACTTCATCGGGCGCGACCCCATGCTTGGTGGCCTCGCCCGACGTATTGACCTCGATGAGAACCCGCGTGTCGATGCCGTGTTCCACGCCGAGACGGCTTATGGTCTCCGCGAGTCTCAGCCGGTCGACCGACTGGATCATCTCGAACTGCCCAATCGCCTTCGTCGCCTTGTTGCGCTGGAGCGTCCCGACGAGGTGCCACCGGCACGGCCGGGTGACGTGTTGCTTTTTTTCGAGAAATTCCTGGATCCTGTTCTCGCCGACGTCTGCGATGCCCGCTTCGACCACGGCGTCGACGACCTCGGCGCCGTGGGTCTTTGTGACCGCCACGATCGTAATCTCGTCCACCCCTCGCCCCGATCGAGAGCACGCCAGCTCGATGCGCTCCCGAACGCTTTCCAGATTGTCTTTGATGTGTGTGTTTTTCATTCGCTGACTCCCCTCCTGACTATCATCCCGCGGAATCCTCCCCAACGCAAGCGTAACACGCCCCCCCGGTGCCGCTGGTGGCCGGATGGCGTGATTTGATTCCCCTGTATGGGGGGCGCCACCATATAGGATTATTTGCATTATATACATCAACAACAAGTTAATTCTTTCACTTGCATGTAGTTCTTGACGCCCACCCGCCCGATTATTAGAATTCCCGCTCACCAAAGGAAAACCGACCCTGCACCACAACATATAGTGTGTTCGTGCCGGGATAATTACTATATTTTGTGGAAACAAGACTTTTAGGAGCAACATGGCCATCGAAAAGATCAAGAAACGCAACGGGTCGGTCGTCGACTTCGACCGGGTTCGTATCGAGCGGGCGATGGAGAAGGCGTTTGGGGCGTCGGGCGTCGCCGTGCCCGGAGAATCCCTGGGATTAATGACCGACGATGTCCTTGCGATTGTCGAATCCAGGTTCGTCGAACGGATTCCCGGTGTTGAGGATATCCAGGATATCGTCGAAAAGACACTCGCGGGCCGCGGGTATTTCGACGTGGCTAAGGCGTACATTCTCTATCGCCGCGAGCACGCAGAGATTCGCGAAACCCGGAGGAACGAGCTTCTCGAACGGATTAACCGCCGGGAGATAACGGTCACAAAACGCGGCGGCCAGTCGGCGCGATTCGATCGCGGGGAAATCGAAAAAGCGATCATCAATTGCTGCCGGCTGTTCGACGGCCCCGTTGATACGGATGGAATCATTCGCGACACCCTGCTCGCGATTTACGACGGAATCCCAACAGGTGAAATCAACCAGGCCATCATCATGGCGATCCGCGCGAGAATCGAGAGAGAACCATTGTACTCGCGCATCGCAGCCCGGTTTTTGCTCAACGACCTTTATAAAGAAGTAATTGGAATCGACGAGTTCGAAGACGGTTTCGTGGCGGCCTACAGAAACGCATTCTTGAAAAACATCAACATGGGCGTAAGCGTAGGGCGCCTCGATTCCCGTCTTCTCGAACTCGATCTCGACAAGCTGTGCGGCGCGCTCGATCCCGAGCGTGACACACTGCTCCAGTACCTCGGCGCCCAGGTCCTTTACGACCGGTATTTCCTCAAGGATCTCGATCAGAAAATCCTCGAAACACCACAGTTGTTCTGGATGCGTGTGGCGATGGGACTCGCAATCTGAGGAGAGCGATCCGAACGGCGGCGCGCGGGACGGATCGAGCAATCGAGTTTTACAACGCATTGTCCCGTCTGCTCTATGTGGCCTCGACGCCCACTCTCTTTCATTCCGGCACGGCGCATCCACAAATGAGTTCGTGTTACCTGACGACTGTGAACGACAACCTGTCACAATCATGAAGAGCATTTCAGACAACGCCCAGCTGTCAAAGTGGTCGGGGGGTCTCGGCAACGACTGGACGAACATCCGCGCAACGGGTTCGCTGATTAAGAGCACGAACGTCGGCAGCCAGGGCGTCGTTCCATTTCTCAAAATCGTCGACGCGACCACCGCCGCGATCAACCGGAGCGGCAAACGCCGCGGCGCCACCTGCGTCTACCTGGAAGCGTGGCACTACGACATCGAGGATTTTCTCGAGCTCCGCAAAAACACCGGTGACGAGCGAAGGCGAACGCACGACACCAATACGGCAAACTGGATCCCCGACCTGTTTATGAAACGAGTCATGCGGGGCGAGGATTGGACGCTCTTTTCTCCGGATGAAACACCCGACCTTCACCATGTGTACGGACGGAGTTCGAGCGGCGCTACGAAGCGTACGAAAAGAAGGCGCGAACGCGGCGAAATCAGCCTGTTCAGAAAAGTTAAGGCCGTCGATCTGTGGCGGAAAATGATCACACTTCTTTTCGAGACCGGGCATCCGTGGATCACCTTCAAGGATCCCTGCAATATTCGCTCGCCCCAGGATCACATGGGCGTGGTACACAGTTCAAACCTTTGCACCGAGATCACGCTCAACACCTCGGCCGACGAAACCGCCGTGTGCAATCTCGGATCCGTCAACCTCGTCCAACACATCCGTGACGGACAACTCGACAGGGAACTTCTCGCGGAAACGATTTCGACGGCGATTCGCATGCTCGACAATGTGATCGATCTCAATTTCTATCCGACGATCGAAGCCAAAACGCCAACATGAAACACCGTCCCATCGGCCTCGGTGTGATGGGAGTCCAGGACGCGCTCTATAAACTTCGACTCAACTTCGATAGCGACGAAGCGGTGACGTTCTCCGACGTCACCCAGGAGTTTGTCTCCTACCACGCGATACTCGCTTCTTCGCGTCTCGCACTCGAAAAGGGATACTACAAAAGCTTCCCCGGCTCGAAGTGGGATCGCGGAATTTTCCCCGTCGACACGCTGGCAGCCCTCGAAGAGGAACGGGGACTTCCCACGGGCGTCGACGCCGGCACAAAGATGGACTGGACGCCGGTTCGCGAGCATGTCGCCAAACACGGAATGCGCAACTCGAACTGTATGGCGGTCGCACCGACGGCGACGATTGCCAATATCGCCGGGTGCTTTCCCTCCGTCGAGCCGATCTACAAAAACATCTATGTGAAATCAAATTTCAGCGGCGAATTCACGATAGTCAACGGATACCTCGTCGACGAGTTGAACCGGTTGGGGTTGTGGAATGACACGATGGTCGAAAAACTCAAGTACTACGACGGAAGCGTTCAGCAGATTGCCGACATCCCGCGTGAGATCAAGGATCGCTTCAAGGAAGTGTTCGAAATCGACCCACGGTGGATCGTCCGTCACGCGGCTCACCGGGGCAAGTGGATCGACCAGAGCCAGTCGATCAATATTTTCACGACGAGCACGTCGGGCAAGTTCATCTCGGAGATCTATCGGTACGCGTGGGAGATGGGGCTCAAAACCACGTACTACCTTCGCACGCTGCGCGAAGTCGACCGTTGAGAAATCAACTCTCGACATCGCAAATAAATACGACGGGGCCAAGGCCGCATCGCCGACCCCCTCGAACACGGGGCAGCCCGAGAAAACGATGCTCGCATCGGGCGTTTCATCGGCGTGCCTGATCGAAGACCCAACCTGCGAGGCCTCAGTAGCAGCGATTGCCCGCACTCCGCTACGCTCGACGTGCGCGGGGGCCCCACCGGCGAGCGAAGCGAAGTGCGGGTTGTCATGCTCAGAGGCTTCAACAACCCAGAACGAGAGCAGCCACCCGTGCCTGCTCTCGGAGAGGACGGTGCGGTCTTTCGAAAGGCCCTTTCGCGGGAGCGAGCGAGGATCCTCCCCGAAGGGGATAGCCGAGCGAAGCGGAGCGAGGGCCAAAGAAAGACTGCGCCGGACGAACCCGCGGCGTCATGATAGTCATGCGAATTATGAAAGGATATCGAATGAGTTCGGAGAATAAGGACAAGCGGATTCTCAACTGTTCGGCCACCGACCCGAACAAAATACTTCCGATGAAGTATGCGTGGGCGCGGGAGCATTACAAAACGGGCGTGGCCAACAACTGGACACCCGAAGAAGTCAACATGCAAAAAGACGTCGAAATGTGGCGGAGTCCCACGGCGCTCACAGATGACGAGCGGCGGCTTGTTCTGTGGAACATGGGGTTCTTCTCCACCGCGGAGAGTCTCACGGCGAACAACATCGTTCTCGCCGTGTACCGCCATGTCACCAATCCCGAGTGCCGTCAGTATCTTCTCCGCCAGGCGTACGAAGAAGCGGTGCACACCGACACATTTATCTACTGCTGCGACACGCTCGGGCTCAGCCCCGACGAGGTGTACAACATGTACCTCGACATCCCCAGCATCCGCAAAAAAGATCAGTATGTCATCGACATCACACAGTCCATCCTGGACCCCGGCTTTTCGACCAACGGCAGCGACAACATCCAACGCTTCGTGAACGATCTCGTCGGTTACTACGTGATCATGGAAGGTATCTTTTTCTACGCGGGATTTGTGATGATGCTCTCTTTTCTCCGGCAGAACAAAATGGTCGGCGTCGGCGAGCAGTTCCAGTTCATTCTCCGGGATGAATCGGTGCATCTCGAGTTTGGCTCGGATCTCATCAACACCGTCGTCCAGGAGAACCCCGAGATTTGGACCGATTCCTTCAAGAAACAAATCACGGAGCACATCGTGACCTCCGTCGACCTCGAGTACGAATACGCGAAAGACTGCCTGCCAAGAGGAGTGCTGGGGCTCAACGCGGAAGTTATTCGCGAGTACATCGAGTACATCGCCGACAGACGGCTCGAGCGAATCGGCCTTGAGAAGGTATACGGGTCAAAGAATCCTTTCCCGTGGATGAGCGAAGTGATTGATCTCCGCAAAGAAAAGAACTTCTTTGAGACGCGGGTGACCGAATACCAGTCCGGCGGGATGCTCAGCTGGGACGACTAGGCACTACCGACGAAGCTTCTCCAAAAAAAGGGGACACCCGATGAGTGTCCCCTTTTCGCTGTAATATGCTGTTCAGCGAATCACTTGGAGGCAAGCTCCAGCTGCTTTATCTCTGTAACCGCGATGGCCTTGAGTCCGTCCTTGTCACGGACGATCCCCTTGATCTCGACCTTTTCAGCGGCAAGCTTGATAGTCTGTTCGTAGGCTTTTGCCGTCTCCGCATTCTTGACGATCAGATACACGGCATTGTCCTTCGTAACCAGGACCAGCGGCATTCCCTCGGACGCGCACTTCTTGATGCACTCGGCGTTGTCCTTGGCCATCTCACCACTGGCCAGGTAACAACCGGCTTCGACGATCTCGCCCTCGAGCGTGACCACTTTGCCCTTGGCGCCGACACAAGAGGAGAACTCGGAACAGCTCTTGTCACATTTCTTGCCGGCAAGCGCGGTCCCCAAAAAGATGACCAGCGTGCCCAGCAATAAAAACGAAAGGAAACGTTTCATACGGTTGACCTCCAGGAAGCGTCGGCTCCCAAAACAACTTGAGTGACCATAGCGACAAAAAAAACTCGGTGACGCATTGTACACAGACATGCGCCACCGAGTTCCCGTTTTGAATCAACTAGTCCGTGTATTTGTCCTTTAGCGCGTCAACAACACTCGCGTCGGCGAGGGTGGTCACGTTACCAAGGGCACGGCCTTCGGCGATGTCTCTGAGGAGACGCCGCATGATCTTGCCCGAACGGGTCTTGGGCAAATCGGCGGTGAAAATCAACTTCGCCGGGATGGCGAACTTGCCAATCTTCTTTCCGACCCAGTCTTTGAGTTCCTTCAAGAGGGCGTCGTCACCCTCGATGCCGCCGCGAAGCGTCAGGAACGCAGCCAGGGCCTGGCCTGTAAGCTCATGCTTGATACCGATAACCGCGGCTTCCGCCACGGCAGGGTGCTCGACAAAAGCGCTTTCGAGCTCGGCGGTACCAATCCGATGACCGGACACGTTGACCACGTCATCGACGCGGCCGAGGATCCAATAGTAACCCTCCGAGTCCTTCTTGGCGCCGTCGCCTGGGAAGTACACACCGGGCCACTTGGACCAGTATGTCTGCTTGTACCGTTCCGGATCGCCGTAGATCCCACGAAGAATTCCCGGCCACGGTTTGCGGATCGCGAGCAGGCCCGCATCCACTTCTTCGCCGGCTTCGTTGAGAATCGCCGCGTCGATACCGAAGAACGGGAAGGTTGCGCTACCCGGCTTGGTCGTCGTGACGCCCGGAAGAGGTGTAATGAGAATTCCACCCGTCTCGGTCTGCCACCACGTATCGACGATAGGACACTTTTCCCCACCGATGAGCTTGTGGTACCACATCCACGCCTCGGGGTTGATCGGTTCGCCGACCGAACCAAGAAGACGCAGTGACGAGAGATCGTACTTCTGCGGGAATTCGTCTCCCCACTTCATGAATGCGCGGATCGCCGTGGGCGCCGTATAGAATACGGTAACGCCGTACTTCTCGGTGATATCCCAGAAGCGGCCTTCGTCCGGCGAGTTCGGAGCGCCTTCATAGAGAACGCACGTCGCGCCATTTGACAGCGGGCCGTAGACGATGTAGCTGTGTCCCGTGACCCAGCCGATGTCCGCGGTGCACCAGAAGACGTCTTCGGGTTTGATATCGAAGATGTACTTGGTGGTGAGGTACGTGAAGACCATGTACCCGCCGGTGGTATGGATGATGCCCTTGGGCTTGCCCGTTGTACCGCTTGTGTAAAGCGTAAAGAGCATGTCCTCGGCGTCGAGCTGTTCGGGCTCGCAGAGGTTGTCCACTTCTTTGACGATATCGTGGTACCAGTGGTCGCGACCGTCGGTCATCGAGCACGGATACTCTTTGTCGACCGAGCGCTCGGCAACAGAGAACGTTCTTGACACAGTCAACATCTTTGACCGCTTCGTCAACGATATCCTTGAGCGGGAGAACCTTGCCGCGACGGTACCCGCCATCCGACGTGATTACCAGGTTTGCCTGGCTGTCGAGCACGCGGTCTTTGATTGACTCGGCAGAGAATCCGGCAAAAATCACCGAATGGATCGCGCCGATACGCGCGCACGCGAGAAGCGTTATTGGAAGCTCGGGAATCATCGGCAGATAAACCGCGACGCGGTCGCCCTTCTTGACACCGAGCTTCTTGAGCACGTTGGCAAACTTGTTGACCTCACGCCACAAATCGCGGTAGGTGAGAACTTTCTCGTCACCCGGCTCGCCCTCAAAAATAATGGCGGCCTTGTTCTGTGTCGGGGTACCCATATAACGGTCGAGGCAGTTGTAAGACATGTTGGTCTTTCCGCCTTCGAACCATTTGTAGAATGGAGCCTCATCCTCGTTGAGGACCTTGTCCCATTTCTTGTACCAATGAAGATCTTCTGCAACAGTTCCCCAGAACCCTTCGGGGTCATTGATGCTCTGGTCGAACATCTTCTGGTATTCTTCCATTGAGGAAATGTGCGCACCCTTTTTGAACTCCTCCGAGGGTTCGAATTTCCTCACCTCATCCATAACGCTGTCGAACTGTTTGTCAGCCATAAGCAGCCCTATCCTCCTTTTACCCATCTTTCTGTAGGTATGTATTAAAAAAATTGAAGGGATTGGTTTCAACCGCGCATTTTATTACATTCGGGGGTAAAAATCAAAGAGCAATTCGCGGCGAACTCCTTTTTTCAAGATTATTGACACAACGGCCGGGTTCGGGGATGATCTCCGGACCGGAATGCGCCGCCGCGGGGCCGCCCCGCACCGGTCGGCATTTGTGCAGCGTTAACCTGCGTCCCTCACCCGTCACAGACTATGCCCGATACCAAAAACAAGAAGAGCGTTTTCGGCTGGGTTCTCTACGACTGGGCAAATTCGGCGTTCTCCACAACCGTCGTTGCCGGTTTTTTCCCAGTGTTTTTCAAACAGTATCTGAATTCGGGCGCCGACGCCGTGACTAGCACACTCCGTCTCGGAACTGCAAACTCGATCGCCAGCATCATCGTCGCGGTACTCTCGCCGGTACTGGGAGCGATCGCCGACAAGGGCGGCGCCAAGAAAAAGTTCCTCATGGTGTTCGCGCTTCTCGGGATCGTCATGACGGGCGCCCTCCACTTCGTCGCGAAGGGACAATGGGAAGTTGGTGTCCTCATTTATCTTACCGCGACTATCGGATTCTCTTCCGCCAACAGCTTTTATGATTCGCTTCTGGTGAGCGTGACATCGGGCCGGCGCGCGGACTTCATATCCGCCCTGGGGTTCGCCGTGGGTTATCTAGGAGGCGGAGTTCTTTTCGCGGTCAACGTCGCAATGACCCTCAAACCCGAATTTTTCGGTCTCGCCGACGCGGCCCATGCCGTCCGGGTGTCGTTCATCACCGTATCGGTGTGGTGGACCGTGTTCTCGATTCCCCTTTTTCTCTTCGTCAAGGAAGCGCCGCCGCAGATCCCGGGGTACCGCAGGGCCGTCGTCGAGGGAGTCCGGCAACTGGCCCGCACCTTTGGAGAGCTGAAACGCCTTCGGGTGGTTTTTATCTTTCTCGTGGGGTACTGGTGCTACATCGATGGCGTCCACACAATCACCAGAATGGCGGTGGACTACGGTTTGTCGTTGGGATTCGAGGCAAAGAGCCTCATCATCGCGCTTCTCATTACTCAGTTTGTCGGTTTTCCATCGGCGATCGCATTCGGAAAACTCGGGGAGAAAAAAGGTGCGAAAACGGGAATATTCATTGGGATCGCCGTCTATATCGCCGTTTGTATCTGGGCCTACTTCATGAAGAATGTGGCGGAATTCTACGTGCTCGCCGTCACCGTCGGCCTCGTCCTCGGCGGCGTTCAATCGCTGAGCCGTTCGCTATACTCGCGGCTTATTCCGAAGGACAAGGCGGCGGAGTTCTTTGGATTCTACAATATGCTTGGGAAATTCGCCGCCGTGGTTGGACCGGTCTTGATGGGTTGGGTGGGCGTGTTGACCGGGAATCCCCGGATTGCGATAGTCTCCGTCGCGGTCCTCTTCGTCATCGGCGGTGTGATTCTCAGCCGTGTGAACGAGGCCGAAGGCATCGCGGCGGCCCGGGAGCTGGAAAGAATCTGAGCGGCTTCTATTTTTCCGTGGCCCCACCCTGGTGGCGGATGATTTCACCATCCAACATATAAATAACGTCCTCGGCGATATTTGTCGCCTGGTCCGCTATTCGTTCGAGGCACCTCGAGACGCTCATCCACTGAATGAGAACGGCAAGGTTTTCAGGATTCTCCTTAATTCGGCTCTGGATACCCAGATAGGCGTTACGGTGAATCTCGTCAACCACGTCGTCAAGCGTCAGCACTTCCGTTGCCAGCGCCTTGTCCATGTTTACGAGCGCGTCGAGACTCTTTGCGAGCATCGGCTGCACGTTTTCCATCATCTGGGTGATCGTCGACGGAATGGTGACATCCTGGTGCTCCGAGAGATAGATGACACGCTCGGCGATATTTGCCGCCAGATCTCCTATCCGTTCGAGGTCATTGTTAATTTTCAGAACCGCAATAATGAAACGAAGGTCCATCGCGACCGGTTGGTGAAGCGCCAGCATCTTCAGGCACTCCTCTTCGAGATCGACCTCCATTGCATCGATCTCCTTGTCCCGTTCGATAACGGATTGAGCCATTACCGAATCCCGGTTCTCGGCGGACAGAACGGCCTTCCGAACCGAATCCTCGACAACCGCACTGAGCGCGAGGATGTTTTTCTTCAATTTGTCGATGTCGCGGCGCAGCCGCATTTTCTACCACCTTGCTCGAGACTTCGGGCGCGCACGCCCGCATTCACCTGTAATACAATAAAATAGTATGCGGCGGACCCACTATTGTAAATCCATAATTCATCCGCCGGGACACACCGGCCCCGCCATCTCAACAGTGCCTGAGGAGCAAAACAATTTCAGATAGCTAGTCTAGAAATCGATCTGGAACCTTGTCTCAAAAATGTTGACCGCGCCGTTGTCGGCCATCTCTTCTCCAACCTTGTCGGCCGTCGAATAGACGTAGTTGAACATTACTCGCGTGTTGGGATTGAGGTGCCAGTTGACGCCCGCCGTTATATCGGCCAGCTCGCCGCCGTAGATTTCCTTGTCATTGAGATCCACAAAAGAATAGCGGAGCGCGACTTCCCACGCACCGGGACCCTTCTCGTCTCCAAGGAAATCCTTCTTGGGAGACACACGGTCGAACGCGGCGCGGGACGTTTTATACGCACGGCTCTCGCCGGTGATGAAGAAAGAACCGTAAGCATAAAAACCACCAAAGCTTGGATCGTCATTCATCGGAGCGTCGAGCGTCAACATCTTGTACTCGCCCTGCGCGGAAAACGGACCGTAAACAAAGGCGCCTTCGAGACCCATCGCGTTGATCTTTTCGATCATCAGGTCACCGGTGGTGATCATTTTGCCGGCGAGGTGCGAACTCGGACGTACCGCCCATTCCCCTTCATCCTTGACGGAACGATAAGAATAAGCTCCACCAATGTGAAAGAGAGCGTTCTGATCCTTGTCGTACCACGGAAGTCCCGTGACACGCGCGGTAATGGCGTTGCGTCCGTCGCCGGTGCCCTTTCCGCCGTCGTCGGTGGTCTTGAACACGCCGGCATGAACCGTGACGCGCTTGTTCGCAAACGCATTTTGGAAAGCCATCCCCATATTTCGTTCGGAGTCGAAAATGGTCAGCGGTGAACGTTCCATGAAGGTCACGTATTTACTGCTTGTGAGTACTTCGAGGCCGAACGGCTCTTTCTGATGCCCGACGACGAACGTGCCGGCGTAAGGGATGCCCTTGTAGCCGATGTACATGTCTTTTACGGACACTTCCTTGCCCGGATCGTTCGCGCCGGCAAAGTCGTACTGGGCTTTGAAGATGATGTTGTTGTAGACGTTGCCCGACATGTACAGACGGATACGGCGAAATTCCGTTCCATCCTGCCAGTTGCCGTAGGCAGCGAGATGCTCGTCACTCTGGTTGAACCATGCCCAGTCGTTCTGGATACGGCCACCGAGCTTGAGCGAAAAACCTTTGTCTTCGGAACTAAACCGAAGTCCCTTGTCCCAGGAAGCTTGAAGTTCGGACTTGGCGTGGGACGCTACGGCGAGCGTGAGAACACAAGCCAGCACACATGCGAACACGATATGCTTCTTCAAGAATTCCCCCTCCTTTGAAGAGTAGTGTAGACGTTCGACGGAGCCGCGTTGAATCCGCCGTTTCCAAATCTCCCATGTCATGTATGTCGGGGCGGATAATGCGTGACCGGTGTTAATTGCGTGTGAGAGAAAAGTTAGAATTTTGTTAGGGGGGTTGTGCGGCGCCTTCATATCGACGGAGGCAAACGGCCAAAGCGTCACAAAGGCAGATAAATAGTGAAGACACTCCCCTTCCCGACCACGCTTTCAACGCCAACGCGCCCGCCGTGAATAATGGCGATATGTTTGACGATCGCGAGACCGAGCCCCGTTCCACCCATCTCTCGGCTTCTCGCCCTGTCTGTTCGATAAAAACGTTCGAACAATCTAGGCAAATGGCGCTTCTCGATTCCGCACCCATGATCTTCAACGGAAATTACCACATTTGTGTCCGACTTCCGCGCGGTCACCGCGACAACACCGCCCGGCTCGCTGTATTTAATGGCGTTGTCGATGAGATTTACAACGGCCTGCTCGAGCAGCCTCGGATTGATTTCACACGCAAGATTGTCATCACACTGCACCTCGATGTCGATACTCCGCGACTTTGCACGGGGGCGGCACGCATCGACGGCGGGGCGAAGAACCTCCGAGATCTTTCGAGCCTCGAACAGTCCGTCGTCTTTGTCGGTATCCTGCTCGAGTCTTGAGAGCGCGAGCAGATCCTCGATAATCGTATCCAGGCGATCCGTATTCTTCGCGGTAATCTCGAGAAATCGTTTTGTTTCCTCCTGAGAGTTCACCGCACCGCTCAACAGCGTTTCGACAAACCCTTTGATTGTGGTGATGGGAGTCTTTAGTTCGTGAGAAACGTTCGCGACAAAATCGCGGCGAACTCGTTCGAGTCGCCGGAGTCTGGTGATATCATTGAGAACAAGGAGGGCGCCTATATTGTCCCCTCGCGAGTCTCGAAGTACCGTACCGTGAATCTGGAGAAACCGCTCTTCCGGATCGTAGATCGTCATTTCGCCTTCAATCGGCTCGACGCTGCGAAGGGTATCGCCCGCGAGTTTTTGGAGCTCGGGGTTCCGGATTATCTCCTGGAGCGGTCGGCCGTGACTCGCGTCCTGGTCGACATCGAACAGTTTGGCCGCCGCATGGTTGAGGCTGATTACCCGTTCCTCCGAATCAACGGCGAGCACACTTTCAACCATACTCGCGAGAACCGCGTCCTGTTCGTTTTTCTGCCGAATCATCCCGGCCAATCTCTCGTCGAGTTGTACGGCCATCCGGTTTAACGCCTTGGCGAGACTCCCGATCTCCTCCGAGTCGGGGACGGCGAGGGGGGTAGCGAGATCTCCCTCGGCAAACCTCTCCGCCCCACGTTTGAGCTCTTCGAGGGGCCGCGTGATCCTCCGCGTTATCACAAAACTCACGACGGCAACAACTAGCGCGATAACGAGGCCGCCGAAAACGACTTTTCCATAAATACCATTGAGTGCGCTGTCGAGCGATCCCAGGGGAACCGAGGCGCGAACCACCGCAGCCGGGCTCCCAGTACCGGGGATCGGTATCGCGACATACATCATTCGCGTACCGAGTGTGCTGCTGTATCGTATGGAACTGCCCGTCTCACCCGTCGTTGCGGCGGTGATGATTTCCGGCCGATCGGAATGGTTTTCCATCCTCGCCGGATCTTCATCTGAATCACCGACGACGACGCCGGTGGGCAGGATGACGGTCAGCCGTGTTGCAGACTCCCGGCCGAGGAGCTTGCAAAGTTCGTCGACCGCCGTCCAGTCGTCCTGTGTCAATGGCTCTTCGACGTGATGCTCAAAGATGAGTGCTCTCGCTTCAAGATCGGCGACGGTCTCATTCAGATAGAATGTTCTGAAAGCCCGCGACGAATACCACGTCACGGCGAGAAGAAGGAAAATCGATACCAGCAAGAATGCCGGATACAACTGCCAAAGAATGCGTTTTCGGTGCATAGGTCCTGGTCTCTTGATCTCGTCGAGTTACTCTGCCTCGAGTCACGCGTTATTAATTGTCGTCTTCCGTCGATTCCTTGAACCGATAACCGACGCCACGAACCGTCTCAATATAGCTCCCGGAACTGCCAAGTTTTTTTCGCAAGCCTACAATCTGAACATCGACCGATCGATCCGTTACGGCGTAGTCATCGCCGCGTACCGCTTCGACGATCTGGTAACGGGTGAATACCCAGCCGGGCCGGCGGGACAAAAACGAGAGAATCTCATATTCGGTAAACGTGAGTTGAACGGATTTTCCGTCCACAAAAACCTCATGACGCCCCGGGTGGATTTCGATCTCGCCGATCTTTATCGGCGTTTTGTCTTCCACCTCCGACCTGGATTGACGTCGCAGAACCGCCTTCACCCTCGCTACCAGAATCCGCGGACTGAACGGTTTTGTCACGTAGTCTTCAGCCCCAAGCTCGAGCCCGAGAACGATGTCCGACTCTTCCCCCTTGGCGGTAAGCATCACAACGGGAATACCCGCCGTGCTTTCGTCCTTCTTGAGATGCCGGCACACGTCGAGCCCATCGAGGCCGGGGAGCATCAGATCCAAGACGATCAGATCCGGCGCTTCCGATTTGGCGACCTCGAGCGCCCTTTCGCCGCTCGTGACCCTCAGTACGCGAAACCCTTCTCTTGAGAGATTGTAATCGAGAAGTTCGAGAATATCCTCTTCATCGTCGACGACAAGCACCGTTCTCGCTGTCATAGCCACCGTCCCTTCCAAATGGCCGGAGAAGGCGTGTGTTGATCAATCGAAAGAATATATAAAAGCAGAGATCGATGAAAGCCCAAATCGACTTGTTAACATCCGTGGTCGGAAAACGGGGGTGTTGACGGAACAACCGGATACCTTTATGGTTGTCCCGTCCGAACAATCACGGCCCGCGGTTTGATCTCAGTGGGCCGAGACCATTTTGCAACGACTCGGAAGCCGGGGATACCGCGTGAAGCTACAGTTCCAAAACAAACCGCCTCTCGGCCCGAGAGAGGTCGGGAAAGAAGCGACAAAAGCCGCGCGCTCGGCAAAGGACATTGTCATGGGCTTGTTGCGCGCGATCCAACGTGCGTGGGACGGCTTTTTCGAACGCCGCGTCCCGATGATGGCGGCGGGACTCGCGTTTTATTTCTTGTTGGGATTGATCCCGTTCCTCTTTCTCATAGCGTCGACCAGCGGGTACTTTCTTCGAACCAACCCGGGGATATCCAACGAGATCCACGCATACGTCCTCGAAATACTTCCTCCGGGGTCCGGCGAAAAACTTCTCGAACAAATTTACACCGCGGCGTCGAACTGGCAGGCGCTTGGACTGCTCGGCCTCTTCTCGCTCGTTCTTGTGGCCATGGGACTTTTTGACGCGCTCGATGAAAGCATAAACGCCGTCATGGGCACCAAGAAAAAGGTCGGCTTCTTCACGGGGCGGATTATCTCGTTCGCTTACATTGTCGGGGCCATTCTCTTCTTCTCCGTGTCCGCCGTTGCGGGTTATTCGATCAAACTCTTTGCGACTCTTCCTATTTTTCAAAAGAACCCGGCGCTTATCGAAATTACGGGGAAGTATTTTTCCGTGTGGGTGTTCGCGATATTTCTCCTGGTGCTCTACATGACACTCCCCGTCAAACCACCGAAGCTCTTTCACGCGGTCGTAATCTCACTTGCCGTGACCGGCTCCTGGTCCGTTCTTCAGCAGCTGGGCACGTTGATCACGGCGGGACTCTCGCGGCGCCAGGCGATATACGGCGCACTCGGCGGTGCGGCGGTTTTTCTGACGTGGATGTACCTCCTCGCGATATTAATCCTTCTCGGCGCGAGGATTCTGGATTTCTGGCGAGGGGCCCCGGAGGGGGCCGCGTCCGACGCGGACGAGTATATGTAGTCTTGCCACCGGACATTTCCGACCGGGTCTTGTGTGAACGTTGACAGTCCGGCCTCCGAGGCTATATTATCCCCCGTCAGGGAAAAACTTATAAAAAGAACCAAAATGTTGTATAATTGACAACTGTGCAGGTGCTTCGCGCCGCGTCCGTCGAGCGGACGGAGCCGACGGTCGCTACCGAGATCAGGCTCACGGTCCGACCCGGCGCCCATCTTCACTCAAAAGCAAGATAAAAATAAAAAATGACCCAGCAGTACCACAAACCGTATTGTACAGAGTGCGAGTTCCGCATCAAGTCCATCCTTTCGGACCTTGACGGCTACTCGCTCGAAGCGCTTGACGCAACAAAGGCGTGCTACATTTACAAAAAGGGCCAGGTCATTCTCTCCGAAGGGATTCCACCGACCGGCCTATTTTGCATCCACAAGGGAAAAGTCAAAGTTTACAAAACCGGTGACGAAGGCCGCGAGAAGATCATGCGTCTCGCGAAGAACGGCGACGTCGTCGGCTACCGCTCACTACTGACCGGGGGCCCTTCAACCGTTTCGGCCGCAGCGCTCGAAGAGTCCGTGGTGTGCTGCATCCCCCAGGAGACGTTTTTCAAACTGCTTCGGGCCGACGGCGAATTTTCCATGCGGATCATCGATCTTCTGACCGGGGAACTCCGGCGAGCCGAAGAGCAGATCGTCCACCTCGCGCAACGACCCGTCCGCGAACGTCTCGCCGAGGCACTCATTGTCTTGAAGGAAACTTACGGCACGGAGGATGGGGACAGCTCGACCCTCAACATCAGGCTTTCCCGGGAAGAACTCGCGGGAATGGTCGGAACCGCCATCGAGACGCTCGTCCGCACGATCGCCGAGTTCAAGAAAGAGAACCTGATTACCACTGAGAAAAAGAAGATCCACCTCCTGGACATCCCAAAACTCGTCAGAATCGCCAACATCCACGATTAGCATCCGCCAATTCGGCCTTACTCCCCCGCTCTGGCTCTCTCTTTGCTTGACACCACCCGTAGCTTATCTATCCTACGGGGGTATCCGATGACAGGACCCTAGCGCAGCGTAGTGCGAGCCCAAGGCAGATCGCAGGTGTTGCCTCGGACACAGCCGCGCTGGGCCAAAAGCAAAGCGCATCAAACAAGGAGATCCGTCTTTCATGAAAAAGTTCCTCGTCGTCGCTATAATCCTCGTCGTCATCGTCGGCGCGATCGCGCTCCTCGTTATGAACCTCGAGGGCATCGTCAACAAGAACAAAGATTTCATCTTAACGCGGGCAGAAACGGCTCTTGGCCGCAAGGTTTCGATCGGCGATATCGGTGTTACACTACGGGGCGGACTCGGTGTGCGTCTCGAGAACTTTGTCGTGGCGGACGACCCGGACTTTTCGTCGGAACCATTCGTCACGGCGGCGTATCTCCAGGTGAACGCCAAACTCCTCCCGCTCCTCAAAAAAGATTTCCAAATTAAACGCATCGTTCTCCGTGACCCCGTCATCCAGATCATCCGCAACAAGCAAGGCGTGTTCAACTTCAACTCTTTCAGCGGAGCCGGCGAATCCAACCAGGCCTCTCAAGCGTCTGTATCGGGATCGGGGACGGGGCAAGCGGCCGCGGCTATTCCTCTCGTCGTCGGCATTGCGAGCATCGAGAACGGCGAGATTCACTATGTCGATCACGCGCAAGAGCTGGATCTCCGCGTCCAAAAAATAAAAACATCAGTCAAGGATCTCGATCTCGAAAAGCCCATCGACCTCAATCTCGAGGCGGCGTTTCTGAGCGATGAGAAAAACACGGCAATAAAGGGATCCTTCGGCCCGGTGCCTGTCGATGGCGGAGATCCAATGTCGACGCCGTTCGAACTCGAAATTGAACTCAATCCGATAGACGTTACAACAACACTGGGCGCCTTCAAGCAAATGGCGAAGTCGATCCCGCCCGACGTCAAGATAGAGGGACCCTTGGCTCTTCGAACGGCCGTCAAAGGAACGCCCGCCGAGATGACAATTCAAATCGGTTTGAACGGCGCCGATCTTCAGGTTTCCGGACCGCAAGGTTTTAATAAACCTGCCGGTGTTCCGCTGGCAATAGATGCCGACACGCAATTCGCTGGAGAAACCCTGAAAATCGATAACGCGTCCATAATTTTTGGCGAGCTCGCGGCGTCCGCAAAAGGATTGTACACACTCGGCAAGACACCTTCGATCGATGTGACCGTCGACGCGCGGGACATCGCTCTTGCCGGTTGGGAAACAATCGTCCCGATGGTCGCTTCCTATAAACTGTCGGGCAATGCCGCCCTCACCGCCCGAATCAAAGGCATCCTCGGCGAGGGGATCCAACCCGACATAACCGGCACCGTCAAACTAACCGACGCGGCGGCGACTCTTCCCCAACTGATGAAGCCACTGACCGAAATAAGAACGGAAATTGCATTTGCCAAAGACAAAGCCGAAATCAAACAGATGTCGTTCCGTCTTGGTGAGACGACCGTCGAGGGCAAAGGAACGGTCAATGGGTTTGACCCGCCGACAGTAGAGTATCAGGCGACTTCATCCCAGGCGGCCCTTGCCGACATCCGCCCGCCACAACCCAACTTAAAAAAGCCCGAAGTACTCAGAAACGTGAGGGCGAGCGGTCGAATGATCATGGGCGAAACACCCGCCGGCAATGGAGTCCTCAAGTCTGCCGACGGCACCATCTCCGACATCGACTATCGCGAACTCGACGCGACATACACAATGATCGGCAAAAAGACGCGGATCGACAACGTGCGGCTGCGCGCGCTGGACGGTACCCTGACTGGAAGCGGTCTCATCGAAGCGGGCGACGATACCAATTCGTTCGACCTGCGCTTGAAAGCGACGGACGTTGACGTGATCCAGTTGATGACGGCGCTCCCCGGTTCGGTTCGCCAAAGCCTCCGCGGCAAGGCCAACCTCAACCTGAACATCTCGGGCAAGGGGAAAGAATGGGAGGACACTCAGAAGACATTGAGCGGAGACGGTCTGGCGGAAATCTTCGAGGGCGAACTCATCGACATCAATATCGCGAATTCGATTCTCGACGAAATAAGTTCATACACGGGCATGAGCAATCTCGTGCCAAACGCCGTCAAACAAAAATACCCAAAGGTGTTCGCGGAGAAGAACACGCTCATCGAAAATCTGAATAGTGATTTCGTGGTCGACAACGGGCGGATTCTCGCCAGAAACCTCGTCCTCAAACATGAGGATTACAAAATCAAAGGCAAGGGAGCGATTGGTTTTGACCGAAGCCTCGATATGACGGCGACGTTCACCATTTCCAAGCGGCTCACGGACGATCTGATACGGAACTACAAGGCGATCTCGTATTTGACGAATGAGCGCGGAGAGGTGGAGGTTCCGGTTCTGCTGGGCGGAAATATATCGGGAATAAGCGTCAGACCTGATTCGGACTATATAAAAGACCTGGTCGGCAAAGCGCTGGTAGGCGACGGTCTCGACAAACTCAAAAACAAATACTTAAAAGACCTCTTCCCTTCAAACAAGCAGGCAAAACCGGATACGTCTCGGATACGCTGACCCGCGTCACAACGACCAGTACAAACTCTGCACCCTCTTGATCGCGTCAACCGTCGCCGCGGCCTGGCTCTCGATTGCGGCATCCACCCGCCGTTCTCCGCCGGCGAACGAATCGAGAACAGCCGCCACCGATTCCTTCAAAGCCGTCAGGTCGTACCCACCCTCCAGGACGGCAGCACAGCGGCCATCGGCGCACTCACTTGCTATCCCGAGAAGGCTGTCGGCCATATCGGCAAACCCCGCCGCGGTCACACGCATACTTGAGAGCGGATCAAGAACGTGACAGTCAAACCCCGCCGAAATCAAAACGAAATCAGGATCAAAACTGCGGCAAACCGGCTCGACGATCTCGCGGAAACAATCCATATACTCTTCGTCGCCAAATCCACCCCTTAATGGAATGTTGACCGTATACCCTTTGCCATCGCCCTTCCCCACATCCTCGACTGCGCCCGTCCCCGGGTAGTGTGGGGACTGATGTGCCGACACATACAAAACACTCTTGTCCGAGTAAAAACTCCGTTCGGTTCCGTTGCCATGATGAACGTCCCAATCCATTATCAGTATCCGTTCGAGATTATATTCCCTCTGAAGATAACGCGCGCCGATCGCCACGTTATTAAAGAAACAAAATCCCATCGCTCGTTCGGCCTCGGCATGGTGACCGGGAGGGCGCACCATCGCGAACCCGTTGTCCACGTCGCGGCACATGATCTTGTCGAGCAGTTCCAGGAAACCGCCGGCGGCAAGCAGCGCGGTAACGTAGGTCATTGCAAACGCATGTGTGTCGGGATCGAAAGCAATATGGGGCTCCCCCGACGTGGCACGGACATGGTCGATGTAGGCCGGGTCATGAATCAACGCGAGTTGTTCGATCGTCGCCCGGCGGGGTTCGATGCGCACCAAACCATCCCGACGGTAGAAGCGCATCATATCAACAAGCGCCCCGATCCGCTCCGGGCATTCCGGATGGGCGTGGGTCACTTCATGATCCTGATAACGGGGATCGAGTACGATACCGGTTTTCAACATGGCTTCATGCTACCGTCAAGTGCGCTTGACCTTCAACACGTATTCGTCTATCGTCTCGAACAGTTGAGATAAATCACTATGTAATAGACGTATACCTTTTCTTAGACGTGTTCGTGGATTCCCAAACGCCAACCGAAAACAATCAGAGCCGCGGGCACGACCAGTTCTTGCGCGTTGACCATCTCAACGCCGACCTCCGGGGCCGCTCGGTTCGCGGCGGCGCAATTACCCTTGCCAACCAGGCGCTCAAGTTTCTCCTCACATTGGGTTCGATGGCGGTACTCGCCAGGCTGCTTTCCCCCGAAGATTTCGGACTTATCGCGATGGTGATCGTTATCATCGGTTTTATCGCCATCTTCAAGGACATGGGACTAGCCATGGCGACCGTTCAGCGCGCCGAGATCTCGCACGGCCAGGTAAGCACGCTCTTCTGGATAAACCTGCTGATCAGCGCGGGGATAATGATAGTTACGGCGGCAATTTCCCCGTTGCTCGCGTGGTTCTACAAGGAACCTCGTGTGGTCGCGATCACCATTGTCCTCGCGGGAACAATTTTGTTCAGCGGATTGACGGTCCAGCATCAGGCGCTTCTGCGCCGTCAGATGAAATTCACATCGCTCGCCGTCATTGAGATCGTGGCGATGTTCATCGGGGCGATAATTGCCATTGCGTGCGCCGTCGCGGGAATGGGTTACTGGGCACTCGTCGTCCTGCATGTGATTCGTGAAATCGTAACAACGGCCGGCGTCTGGCTGGCGTGCGGATGGCGCCCCGGTCGACCCGTCCGCGGCTCGGGCGTGGGGTCGATGCTCACATTCGGAGCCCACCTGACCGGCTTTAACATCGTCAACTATCTTGCGAGAAACGTCGACAAGATGCTGATCGGTTGGTCCTCGGGAGCGAGCTCTCTGGGTCTGTACAACAATGCGTACCGGATTCTCTTGCTGCCGATACAGCAAATTAACTCACCGCTAACAAGTGTCGCCGTTCCCGCCCTTAGCAGACTTCAAAATGACCCGGCGAGATACCGTTCATATTACCGGCGTGGCGTCCTTCTCACGGTCACCGCGGGAATGCCCGTGGTGGCATTTTTGTTTGTCGTCGCGGACAAAGCGATTCTGACAATCCTCGGTTCGCAGTGGCTCGACGCGGTGCCGATCTTTCGCGCGCTGGGACCGGCGGCATTCATCGGCGCGTTTAACGTCGCGACGGGGTGGGTATACGTGTCGCTTGGAACGACACGCCGCCAGCTTGCATGGGGACTCTTTGCATCGGCGGCAACGGTTCTCGCTTACGTGATCGCTCTCCCCTGGGGTCCGATCGGTGTGGCGCTCTCCTTCAGTATCGTGCTCACCGTTCTGAGGTACCCGTCGATCGTATACTGCTTCCGCAGATCGCATCTCAGCGTATCCGACCTCGGCATCGCGATCTGGAGACCCGCCACGGCGTCGATCGCGGCAGGAGCCTGTCTTTACCTGGCATCGCTCGTTTTCTCGATAACGGCTCCCGTGGGTGTGTCGCTTATGCTCGACTTTGTTCTTTACGCGCTTTTCTATATAATAATCTGGATAGCGCTGCCGCGCGGACGCCAATCGGTTCGTGACATCGCTGAGATCGTCCGCGAACTCAAACAGGGGCGTTCGGCAACCCAGGGAGAGCCAAGTGACATCGCCGACTAAAAAGAAATCATTCCCCGGCTCGGTGCGTCTTTTTGTCGACCGACTGGCGACGCATGTACGCGCGATGAGAGCGCACGTGCATCCCGCCCCAATTGTCATGCTGGGCAATCAGAAATCCGGCACGACGGCAATCGCCGCACTGCTCTCCGAAATGACCGGCGTTCCCGCCACGCTCGATCTGAAAAAGGAAATGAAAGAACCGGTAATCGATCGCGTCAAAACCGGCGGCCTCACGATGGCCGAGTTCGTCTCACTGAACAAACTCGACTTCTCGAGACCGATCATTAAGGAGCCAAGCCTGTCCGCGTTTTACGATGAACTCGCCGAGTACTTTCCCCAGGCCACGTTTGTCATGGTGATCCGGGATCCTCGCGATAATTTCCGGAGCATTCTCAACCGCCTCAAAATTCCAGGCAATCTCGAACGGCTGACCGAAGACCACTCCGGTGAAATCACAAGAGCGTGGGAATTGATCATCGACGGCCGTTGGCTCGGCCTCGAGGGCGCCAATTACATAGAAATGCTCGCCGAACGCTGGAATTACGTGACCGATTCGTATCTCGAAAATAGCGATTCGATCCACCTCGTCAAATACGAGAACTTTCTGGGCGACAAAATCGGGACTCTCGAAGCTCTTGCAGGAACACTCGGCCTCGAACCCATGCACGACGTATCGCACCGCGTGGACGTCCAGTTCCAGCCCGCCGGCGACAAGGGCGTCCGCTGGGATGATTTCTTCGGACCGGTCAATCTCGCCGCCATCGAGCGGATTTGCGGCTCCCGCATGGCCACCCTCGGCTACGAAACCTCCCATTGACCGCCGATTCTCCATTGTATATATTTTGGGCCACTTACGACGCCGCCGAATTGACGGCGCATCGACCACGGGATGGCGCCGATTCGGAGGTCCTCGGCGCGCAACGGAGCGATAGCGATCGCTGCGGATTCACTCGAATCCTGCGCCACGACCCGTCCCAGAATAGCCTATCCGAAGACCATTTAGAAAGGGACACGCATGGTACTCGCTACGACACTTGGTTATCCGAGAATTGGCCCAAAACGTGAACTCAAAAAGGCCCTCGAGAAATACTGGTCCGGTGCGATCAGCGAAGCCGATCTCGATGAAGCGAGCCGAACGATCCGGCAGGACAACTGGCGGCTCCAGAAAGAGGCCGGAATCGACCACATCCCGTCGAACGAGTTCTCCCTTTACGATCACGTCCTCGACACCGCCGCGATGGTCGGCGCCGTGCCCGAGCGTTTCGCATGGGACGACCGACCGTGTCGATCTGACCACATATTTTGCGATGGCGCGGGGTGTGCAGGAGAAACATTCAGACGGCGCCGGTGAAGACGAAGGGTTGAGCGCGCCGGCGATGGCGATGACCAAGTGGTTCGACACCAACTATCACTATATTGTTCCCGAGTTCGAGAAGGATCAAAAGTTCAGGCTCGCTTCCACTCGTCCGATCGACATGTACGAAGAGGCGAAATCGCTCGGAATCGACACACGCCCCGTCCTACTCGGACCCGTATCGTTTCTTCTTCTCGGCAAATCGAAGGCCCCCAATGTCAAACCTCTCGACCTTCTCGACGATCTTCTTTTTGTATACGACGACGTTTGAAGCGCCTCTCCAAAGCCGGCGCGGCCTGGGTTCAGATCGATGAACCGTGCCTCGTCCTGGATCTCGATCCCGACGTCAAAGATGCTTTCAAGACAGCCTACTCACGATCCTCGACGCACGCGGCGCCCGACCTCAAGATTGTATTGACCACTTACTTCGGGGACGCTTACCGACAATCTCGACCACACTCGCAGCTCCCCGTCGCCGGGCTCCACATCGATCTCGTCCGCGCTCCCGGAGCAGCTCGACGCCATACTTGAACGGTCCCCGGCGACATGATCGCTTTCTCTTGGGTAATCGACGGCCGAAATATCTGGAAGGCCGATCTGGAGAAAACGCTCGGAGTTCTCGAGAAAGCCGATCGACACGATCGGCACCGAACGGGTCATCGTCGGCCCATCGTGCTCTCTGCTCCACTCCCCGTCGATCTTGCACTGGAGAAAAACTCGACGACGAGATCATGGACTGGATGGCGTTTGCGAGACAAAAACTCGCCGAAATTACAACGTTCGACGCGGGCCTTGAATGATGGCGCTGCGTCGGTCAAGGATATGCTCGAACCAACCCGCTTTCCAACGAACGAAGGACCATCGTCGACACTCATTCACCTCCCCGAACCGTCGAAAAAAGAGCCAAAGACGTGTCCGAGCGATATGCTCTATCGGCACCGGCCTTTCCCCGAACGCCAAAAGGTCCAGCGCGAAACGCTCGGGCTGCCGCTGTTTCCGACGACGACGATCGGTTCGTTCCCGCAGACCACGGAGGTCCGGCAAGGCGCGGGCGGCGTATCGGACGCGGCAAACTGGACACGCCGAAGTACGAGGCTTTTATCAAAGAAGAGATCGAAAAGACCATCCGCTTCCAGGAAGAAGTCAGGCCTCGACGTGCTCGTTCATGGCGAGTCCGAGCGCAACGACATGGTCGAATATTTCGGCGAAAAGCTGTCCGGGTTCGCGTTCACCGAGAACGGTTGGGTTCAAAGCTACGGATCGCGATGTGTCAAACCGCCGATCATTTTTGGCGACGTCGAACGCCCAGACCCGATGACCGTCGACTGGGCGCAGTACGCGCAGTCGCTCACCGACCAACCGGTCAAAGGAATGCTCACCGGGCCGGTCACGATTCTTCAGTGGTCGTTCGTTCGCGACGATCAGCCCCGCTCGCGATACATGCCGGCAGATCGCGCTCGCCATCCGCGACGAGGTAATCGATCTGGAAGCGGCCGGCATCCAGATCATCCAGATCGACGAACCGGCGATTCGCGAGGGACTCCCGCTGCGCCGGCGACCGATGGGACGACGTATCTCGAGCTGGGCCGTCGAGGCGTTCCGGCTGGCCTCATCGGGTGTCCGCGACGAGACGCAGATCCACACGCACATGTGCTACTCGGAGTTCAACGAGATCATCGAGGCGATCGCGCGAATGGATGCCGACGTGATCTCTATCGAGGCGTCGCGGTCGCAGATGGAGCTTCTCGAGGCCTTCAGAAATTCCAGTATCCCGAACGAAATCGGCCCGGGTGTCTACGATATCCATTCGCCGCGTATCCCATCGCGCGAAGAAATGGTTCGATCTGCTCGAAAAGGCCGTCGAAGTGCTCGCGCCCGACCAGATCTGGGTCAATCCCGACTGCGGGCTCAAGACACGGCGCTGGGAGGAGGTCCGGCCCTCGCTGGTCGCGATGGTCGAGGCCGCCCGCGAGATTCGTTCGTCGATTGCGGATTCTTGAAGCACCGCCTCAGATCCGCTCACCGGTTTCTTTGTCATTGGGCGCCCGCAAGATCCGCTCGCCTGCTGCGAATTTCTGGGCAACCCTTCATGGGATATGTAGCGTAACGCATTGATATTAGATGTTTTCCGCTCACCCGCCGGATCTCGATTTTCACCGATTTCGCATGCGATCCTAATCCTTTCCTAACAATTTCCCTAACATTCCGCAACAGGCACATCTTCGATCGTGGTCTGGCACAATACATTTATGGTGCCAGACGCTGTCTAGCGCTTCAATTTGATCGCGCCAGGCGTTGTCTGGCGCTTCAATTTGATCGCGCCAGGCGTTGTCTGGCGCTTCAATTTGATCGCGCCAGACATTCCCTAAAATTGCGAATGAGGGGAAAATATGTCAATTTTCAAGTGTTTGGTCATATGCGCCATGGCCGTTTCGCGGTCACGATCGCCGGAGGAGAGCTCGTCCGCGCCGGAGAAGCCGTCAAGGTGGATCCGAAGCTCCAAGCCTACAAACCGGTTTCCGGAGTATCGGGAACATCAAGAGTGTCGGCTCGGACACCATGAACAATCTCATGGCGCTCTGGGGCGAGGATTTCCACAAGTTTTATCCCAAACGTCAACATCGAAGTCGAAGGAAAAGGTTCGTCCACCGCGCCGCCGGCGCTGATCAGTGGAACATCGACCTTCGGCCCATGAGCCGCACGATGAAGAGCGAAGAAATCGACGAGTTCGAAAAGAAGTACGGTTACAAACCGACGGCCGTCAGCACCGCGATCGACATGTTGGCCGTTTACGTTCACAAAGATAATCCGATCGAATTTCGCACCCTTCAACAGCTCGACGCAATTTTTTCAAAGCACGAGAAAAGGCGGAAATCCCGAAGACATCACGACCTGGGGACAACTCGGCCTCACGGGCGAGTGGGCCAACAAGCCCATCAGTCTTTACGGACGTAACTCGGCGTCGGGCACCTACGGCTATTTCAAAAAGCACGCCCTCTTCAAGGGCGACTTCAAGGACTCGGTCAAAGAGCAGCCCGGAAGCGCTTCCGTCGTACAAGGCGTCGCCAGCGACATGTACGGCGTTGGTTACAGCGGTATTGGTTACAAGACGGCCGACGTCCGTGCCGTGCCTCTCAAGCTCGATGCCAAGTCCGAGTTGATTCCCGCGACGGCCGAATTTGCCTACGCAGGCAAGTACCCGCTGGCGCGCTTTCTTTACCTATATGTAAACTACAAGCCGGGCGGCGACCTCGATCCGCTCCGGGCTGAGTTCATAAAGTACGTGTTCAGCTCGCAGGGACAGAGCAATGTCCTCAAGGACGGCTACTTCCCGATCAGCGAGCGGATCGCCGGAGAAGACCTGTCCAGGATCGGTCTTTGATCGGAGACGATCGCAAGCGCGGAGAGGTATTCGCGTCGACATAATAGTGATCCGTTTAGGCTTTCCCGGACTGGGTGGCGGCCCTTGCCGTCACCCGGTCCAACATCATGTCAGCAAAAAAACAAGACAATATAAAGTCAACGTCTCGGAAGCGTCCACGACGGCACGACACGCGCATGTCCGTGAAGGTCGCCGATCGTGTCGCGACCGTGGGAATCACCGCCGGCGGCATAGGAACGATCATTGCCGTACTGGCTATGTGTCTTTTTCTTGTAACCGTTGTGGTCCCGCTTTTCCTTCCCGGATCATCACATGAGTCGAGCCGGTTCGAAATTGACAACGCGGGCATTTCGCCCGTCCATTTCAATGTCGACGAGTATCGCGTAATCGGCTGGGCGCTCTATCCCGACGGCACGATTCAAGTGTCCCGGCTCGATACGGGCGAGCCGCTCGAAGAACGGGTGTTGTTCGAAGGCAGGCGGCTCGTGTCGTGGGCCTTTCCTGTTGAGGGCGACGCCGTCGCCTTTGGTTTCGACGATGGCCACGTACAGATCGGATCCATCGGATTTGTAACCGACTTTCCAGAACCAGGGTCGCTACCCGAATCGTTCAATAATCTCGAAGCCGGGAGTGCGGTGTCGCACGAGGCGGCGATTATCGAGATGACGCCGGAAGGGCAACTCCGCAGACAAAAACTCGGAATCAATCTCAACCCGCCCATCCTCGTCGACAGCACTCAGAGCGTCGTTCTTCTCGACCTCATCGTGAACGACGCGGGGCCGGTCGTGACGACACTCACCTCCGACGGCGTCCTGCGGTTCAACGCCGTACGCCAGTACGAAAACCTGATGACTGGAGAAATCTTTCAGGAGGTCCGCAGCGCCACGCTTCCCGACCCGCTCGTGAACGAAGGCGGGCTTGGGATCAAAGACAGGAGCGAATGGCCGACGCACCTGACCTTACTGGAGGGCGGAAGTAATACCGTCTTGATTTGGCCGGATGGCGATATCGTTCGATATGACACGCAGGACATTGAGAATCCGAGATTCGCGGAAAGAACGAGCCTGCTGGAGAGAGATTCCGGCGAACTAACGCGGGTACAACTCCTTATCGGCCAGGCAACCCTTCTCGCAGGAGACACAAACGGTCGTGTCCTCGCAACATTCAAACATAAACCGCTTGACGCAAAAACGCCGGACGGCGCCGTGCTCGTTGCCGCTCGCGACTTCGACACAGGCGACGCGCCGGTAACCGCGATCGCCTCATCGCCGCGAAGCCGCGTCATAGCTGTCGGCAACAGTGAAGGAGCGATCAAGGTTTACCAGGTCACAAGCGGCGCCAAAATCCTGGACCTCGTCGCCGACCCCGGAGAACCGGTTCTCGGCCTGCGGATTGCGCCAAAGAATGATGGAATTATCGCACTGACGCCGAAGGGACTGTGGCATTGGGAGATGGATGTTGGTCATCCCGAAGCCACTCTCAGCGCTCTTTTTCTTCCTGTCTGGTATGAGAGTTACAAAAAGCCGTCGCATGTCTGGCAGTCATCCAGCGCCACCGATGATTTTGAGCCAAAATTCGGTTTGTGGCCGCTCGTGTTCGGAACGCTCAAGGCGACGCTCTACTCGATGCTCTTCGGGGCGCCGATAGCGCTTCTCGCGGCGATATTCAGCAGTGAATTTCTGGCGCCGGCGCTTCGCACTCGGGTCAAGACATTCATCGAATTCATGGCGAGCTTGCCGAGTGTTGTTCTTGGCTTTCTCGCGGCGCTGGTCTTCGCGCCGTTCGTCCAAAAAATCGTCCCCACCGCGCTCATCAGTTTTGTGACGGTTCCGGGGACGATTCTTGTCGGCGCCTATATTTGGCAGCTCCTGCCCCAGCGAGTCACGCTTCGTTTTGCGCAGTTCAGGCTGCTGCTTCTACTTGCGCTGCTGCCCATCGGCATGCTCCTCGCCGTCGTGTTCGGACCTGTTGTCGAGCGCGTTCTCTTTCTCGGTGACATCGCACTGTGGCTCGACGGAAACAAAGGCTCGGGTTTTGGCGGATGGTTCCTGTTGATGATCCCGGTATCGGCCTTGACCGTCGTCTTCTTCATGACAAGAACAATGGGACCGTGGTTTCGCAACAAATCCAAACAACTCGACCGGACGCAGCTCGGCCTTCTCGACATAACGCGCGCAGGCGTGGGCGCCGTCGCGACCCTCTCGATCGCCGCCCTGGTTGCATGGCTTTTCCAGCAGACCGGCCTGGACCCGCGGGGCCATGGCCAGTTTTTTGACACCTACGTACAGCGAAACGCCCTCGTAGTCGGCTTTGTGATGGGATTCGCGATAATTCCCATTATCTACACAATCGCCGAAGACGCTCTTTCCTCGGTCCCCGAACATCTGCGCGCGGCGTCTTTGGGCGCCGGAGCCACCCAGTGGCAGACCGCCATCCGCATAGTCGTACCGACGGCGATGAGCGGACTCTTCTCGGCAATGATGATCGGTCTCGGCCGCGCCGTCGGCGAAACGATGATCGTTCTCATGGCGGCGGGCAACACACCGATTCTCGACATAAATATATTCAATGGATTCCGGACATTGTCGGCGAACATCGCCGTCGAAATGCCCGAAGCTGTGAAAGACAGCACGCATTACCGTACGCTCTTCCTGGCCGCATTGATTCTTTTTGCGATGACATTTGTGATAAATACGGTCGCTGAAATCGTGCGCCTACGGTTCCGCAAACGCGCACACCAGTTGTAAGAAATATGAACGACAAGCCACGACAAAACGATACATCGAGCGGCGGAGCGCCGCGAACGCGGACGCGCACGAGGGGCAAGACTTCGCTCCTCGCCCACGGGGAACCCATGGTGTGGTTGACCGGCGGAGCGTTGGCCGTTTGCGTGGTTATGATCGTCGGCCTGCTCACGCTTGTTTTCGCCCAGGGAGCGATGACATTCTGGCCGTCAGAGATCGTTACCGTCCGGTTGGCGGATGGCTCGAAGTACATGGGAGAGATCACGCGCCGGGAGACATACTCCCTCGACCAGTCGACCGTCGACAAGCTCCCCCAGGAACTCGCCGTGCGCGCAAAACCGTTTGTGGAAGAGGGTGAAACGCGCCGGCAGTTGTACCGGACGGGCAACTTCGATATCACCAACACACATTTCCACTGGATTGACGATTTCGCCGTCGTCGAAACGGAGAGAGACCCCTGGAGCATGCTCATCGAGCGGCAGGCGTGGGGACGTTTCTATGGATTCCCGACGAGATTTGTCATCGACGGTGACACCACGGCAGACTCCCCCGAACTGGTCTGGAATCAGTTCAACGAAAACCACGACCAAGTGATCAAAAAACAAAAGCGGCTCCACAAGCTCCAAAAGATCGACTATGGAGCCGTTCATGCCCGCCTCGAAAAAGCCCGTCTCAAACTGAGGGCCGTTGAGCTCGACAAAGGCGTCGAGACACAGGAATACGCGACCGCCACGAGAGTGTTCAACGACGAAGTCAAAGAAATCGAAAAACTAAAAGAATCGCTGTCCGCGGAAATCGATGAGCTTCGGAGGGAAAACAAACGTTACCAAATGATCATGACGACGATTGACGGCCGCGAAGCGACGCTTGCCCTATCCGAAATAGTCCGTGCTATTCCCGCCAACAGGCTGAACCTATGGGACAAGATCGGAGTGTACGCGTCACGGTGGCGGGAGTTCCTTGCTGACGACCCGCGCGAGGCCAACAGCGAAGGCGGCGTGTGGCCGGCGATTGTCGGCACGGTGATCATGACACTCCTGATGTCCGCCGTCGTTGTCCCGTTCGGAGTTCTTGCCGCGCTTTACCTCCGCGAGTATGCCAAAGCGGGGCCCATGGTAAGCGCCGTCCGCATCGCGATCAACAATCTCGCCGGCGTTCCGAGTATCGTTTTTGGCGTATTCGGACTCGGGTTCTTTTGCTACATCGTCGGCGCATCGATCGACGAGCTTTTCTTTTCCGCCACACTCCCGAACCCCACGTACGGCAAGGGCGGTGTCATTTGGGCATCGGCGACACTTGCGCTCCTCACGCTTCCCGTCGTTGTGGTGGCAACCGAGGAGGCGCTCGCGGCGGTTCCCAGCTCGATGCGCGAAGGGTCTTATGCGTGCGGCGCGAGCAAGTGGCAGACGATTCGCCGGGTGGTTCTCCCACGCGCAATGCCCGGCATCATGACCGGATTCATTCTCGCCATGGCAAGGGGCGCCGGTGAAGTCGCGCCATTGATGCTGGTCGGGGCAGTCAAACTCGCTCCCGACCTGCCGATCGACGGCGTGGCGCCTTTCTTTCACCCCCAAAGAAGTTTCATGCATCTGGGCTTCCACATCTACGACGTGGGTTTCCAGAGTCAGAACAGCGAAGCGGCAAAGCCCATGGTATTTACAACTACTTTGCTGCTCATATTGATTATTGCCGCCCTCAACGTGGCGGCCATATTGATCCGCAACCGATTGAGAAAAAAGTTCGTGTCAAACCAGTTTTGATGAATTTCGAGGAATGACTTTATGACACAATCACAACTTGATATCCTCGCCGAGGAGGCAGACGAGTTGACCGCCAATACGACCCAAACATCGGACCGGCTCGCGGCAATCGCTCGCGGCGATAAAGTCGTGACGGAAACTCACGATGCCGTGAACGAGAAAACATCCGTTCTGGAAACCAGCGACTTCAACTTCTGGTATGGGACGAGCCAGGCTCTTCACGACATCAACATGAAGATCCCGGAAGGCCAGATAACGGCGATCATCGGTCCGTCGGGCTGCGGAAAATCCACACTGTTACGCTCGATTAACCGTTTGAATGATCTTCTCGACAACGTTCGTTACGGCGGAGACATTCTCCTCAACAGTGACTCGATCTACGGCAAGGGCGTCGATGTCATCGAACTTCGAAAACGCATGGGGATGGTTTTTCAGAAATCGAACCCGTTCCCGATGAGCGTCTATGAAAATGTCGTGTACTCCCTCCGCGTCGACGGGGAGCGGGACAAGCAGGTTCTCGACGAAGTGGTCGAACGGAGCCTAAAGGGCGCGGCACTCTGGGATGAAGTCAAAGACAGGCTGGACAACAACGCGCTTGGTCTGTCAGGCGGTCAGCAGCAGCGGTTGTGTATCGCGAGGGCAATCGCCGGAGAACCCGAAGTGCTCCTGATGGATGAACCCTGTTCCGCCCTGGACCCGCTCGCCACCGGCAAGGTGGAGGAACTAATGCGGGAGCTCCGCGGCGAGTACTCGATAGTGATCGTCACGCATAACATGCAGCAGGCGGCGCGCGTCAGCGACCTCACCGCCTTTATGTACCTGGGCCGTCTGATCGAGTACGGACCCACATCGGATATCTTTATGAATCCACATTTGACCGAAACCGGCGACTATGTCACCGGCCGCTTCGGTTAACGTACAATCGAGAATTTGAGCGCGGGTCCTGTCGCCGATTACCCCGCGCGTGCTCGCTTGCGCTGCGCCGCTCCGGGGGCCCCATCGGCGAGCGAAGCGAAGTGCGGGATGTCATGCTCAGAGGCTTCAACAACCCAGAACGTGAGCCGCCACCCGCGCTTGCCTCACATCACACTAGCTAGCGAACAATCGAGAATTTGATGCGTTGGGAGCCCGGCGCCGTCCAGCGGCCGAGCAGGTCGGTGAGATACGAATTGGCGAGTTGTTTTTCTCCGTAGAAGAACACGTACTGCTCGAAAATTTCATTACTCTCGATGTCGCGCCCCATCACCGAGAACTCATACCAGCGGTCGATCCACCCGGGCAGATTGTTGAACACTTCGTCGCCGTTAACGTCCGACACCGGATACTCGACCACCCATCGAATCGTATCGCTCAAAGCGTTCACATCCAACCCGTCCACCCAGTTGCCCGAGCGGCCGAACGGATCATACACTCCCTCCTCGTCCCCACGCTCGAACTGGTAATACCACGAAAACACACCCGATCCCTGCCGTTCCTTCGGATGGTCGTGACCGGCCGCGTCCAAGACAAAGAAAAACGTCTTACGGATCTTGAGCTCCGGGCCATCGACAACGAGTTCACTGTCCGCCGGTTCCCAGAAATTCCAGAACAGTGTTTGGGAATCACCGACGATAGCGCCGGCTTCGTTGCTTATCGCGAAATTGTCGAGTGTGGGATCGAAGTTGCCGACGATTTCGATTTCGGCGGGCGATGGATCGAATCGGTCGAACCAGTCAAACGCACGCACCCGAATCGCATATTCGAGACTGCCGATGTTCATACTGGTCGAGTCGGTAGTACCGTAGGGATTTGAATCTTCGGGTGGACTTGGGAACCAGACCGATGTGGCGCCCGCTCCGAAAACCCTGTCCGAATCACGCGAATATTGAACCTGATACGAAAGACATTTGTTGAGGGGGTCGGGACACTCGGCCGCGGCAAACGTGGTGTCCTGGCCTTTGTAAAAGAGTGTTATCCAGCTTCCGAACGGTACCGTGTCCGGGATGGCATCTCGAAAGTCGAGAGTATCCGAATAGGTCGTACGGCCGATCGTGTACATATTGACGATATGGAATATATCGGTGTCCGGACCGAGACCCACTTCGATCTCCAATCCCTCCGACCATTCGGACTCAATGGCGGTGTGACTTGCGCATCTCGCCTGTGCCTTGACGACATAGGCTCCGCGCTCATCCCAGTTCAGAGATACGACGGCAAGGTCGCGTGTATCTGTTGAAATCCAACGGCTGTAGAAGTGCTCCCCCTCGGCGTCAAAATCAAAACGGTACTGAAGCGCGTGACTGCGGGTGCTCCTCGAACCACCTGCCGTAAACTCGACAGGTTCACCGAATTCGACAACTCGTTCTCCGACAGGCACATCGGGCTTCGACACCTTCTCATCCGGTGGCTTGACCACGTCAACGGTCCCAGGCGTTTCATCCCGCCCGCACCCGGCTAGGAGCAGCGCCGCCGCGACAATTATCAGAAACCGGTTGATCATGATCGAGTCCTCATCATATAAAATCATTGATATTTCATCAGGATGCAACCTCGAATCCACAGGGGCGCCAAATGAAGCTTGAAAAATTTTTGTCGGTCGCCATTGTCTTTGCCGCGCTCGCTCATGTCATTGCCTGCGACAACGCGCAAACAGGCAAAGCCGGCTCCGAAACGGACGCGATCATTGCGGGGCTGGAGAGACATGTTCTCGTGCTCGCGTCCGACGAATTCGAAGGACGGAAACCTTTCACCCCCGGTGAAATCAAAACAGTCGCCTATCTCAAAAAAGAATTCGAGGCGATGGGCTTTGAAGGCGGCAGCTCCGGCGACTTCTTCCAGGAGGTGCCGCTCGCCCAGATTGACGCCACCCCGTCTGAAAAGATGGCGATCACGACGGGCGGAGGCACGATCCATCTCGATTTTATGGATGATTTTGTCGCCTCGACGCAGCGAATCGTTGAAGAGATCCATATCAAAGACTCCGAACTCGTGTTCGCCGGATATGGAATCGTGGCGCCGGAGTACGACTGGGACGATTACAAGAACCTGGACGTTACGGGCAAAACCGTTGTGGTCCTGGTCAACGATCCCGGTTTCGCCGTTCAGGACGACGCGTTCTTCCGCGGCAACGCGATGACCTACTACGGACGGTGGACATACAAGTACGAGGAGGCGGCGCGCCAGGGAGCGGAGGGTATCATGGTAGTACACGAGACGAAGGCCGCCGGGTATCCGTGGACGGTTCTGCAGAACGGCGCGGCATCGCCCGCCCTCGTCCTTCAGGCCGACGACAACAATATGTCACTGTGCGCGCTCGAAGGATGGGTCACGACCGATGCAGCGGCCAGGCTTTTTGAACACGCCGGCCTGTCGTTCGAATCCCTCTCGGAATCGGCGGCCCATCGGGATTTCAAACCCGTCCCCGTCGGCGCCAGGATCTCGCTGTCGATAGACAACAAAATAAAACTCGACACGTCGAAGAACGTGGTGGCGCTGCTGCGCGGCACCGATAGATCCGACGAGTGCATCGTGTACACGTCGCACTGGGATCATCTGGGGATCGGGCCCGCCGTCGACGGCGACACTATTTATAACGGCGCAGCGGACAACGCGCTTCCCCTGGCGTGTATGCTCGAAACCGCCCGTATGTTTTCCGAACTCGAGTCTCCGCCAAAACGATCGATCCTCTTTGTCGCGGTCACCGCCGAAGAGGACGGTCTGCTTGGGTCGGCGTATTACGTCGAACATCCCGCTTTCCCTCTCGAGAAGACGGTGGCGAATCTGAACTACGAATTGTTTCTCCCGTTGGGCCCGATGAAAGACGTGACGGTCTACGGCTACGGGCAATCTGAACTCGACGACTATGTCGAGGCGGCGGCAAAGAAGCAGAACCGGTATGTGGCCCCCGATCCATTCCCCGAAAACGGAATGTACTTCCGAACCGACCATTTCAGTTTTGCCAAGAAAGGCGTCCCGGCGCTCTTCGTCAAAGGATGGACCGATCATGCCGAACACGGCAGGGACTGGACGACGGGCAAGATCAAGGAGTACTGGTCGACGATGTACCACCGGCCCGCGATGAGTACGACGCAAAGACGGCCGACCTCACCGGAATTGCAAACGACGCGAAGCTCTTTTTTGAAATCGGCTACCGGCTGAGCATGGAAGACACGTATCCGACATGGCGGAAGGGATCGGAATTCGAGGGGATATTGAAGAGGTAGGTCGGCCTCGCATCTGACATAACCACAGCACGTTGCAGGCCTCACCTAAAGTGACGACTACCGGTTCAGCCCTTGGGGAATTGGGCTCGCGCCCCGTGGACGAATAACGATCTCAGCTTGTCCCAGAACTCTCCTCCGAGAACGAACAGACTCACCACGAGCAGAATATCTCCCGGGATTCCATAGAGAAACGGCCGTGCTTCGAAGCCCGGAAGGTGGTGGATGAGGTACGGCGTCGCCCACCCAAAGGCGATCGGAACGGCGAACAAGACCAGGCCCACACGGTAGCGCGCGCGGCTCACCGTCTCAGGCGGTCCGTGTTCTTTGAAGAAGCGGCCGAACGCGCTTTTGAACAATCCAACGAGATGATCGAAGCCCGACTTACCAAGCACCGCCACGGCCATAAGAATAAAAAGCTCGGGCGAGATCAAAAGGACGGCCGATAGAATCGTTTTCCACACGGTGGGAAGCGCCGAGCGCGTCACAAGAGGAACCGTAAACGGCACCAGCTGCCCGGCGACGAATATCAAACCACCGAAGATGAGGCGGCCTTTTGACGGCGGTGGTTGCTGTGTTGATTCAATTTTCATAATTCCAGATCTGTGGTTTGGGTTTGTCGCGCGTTCACATCCTGACTCAGTCGATAATCCCCGCGCCTCTCGCGGCCACTAGAGCTACAAAGAACAGCCACCCCACGCCCGCGCCGATCCGGTGTACCGCCGGTTGAGAGGACATTGCCAGGCCCGCGAAGAAGACAAACCCGATGATGTTCGCGATACCCGCCGAGGTCAAACCGTCGCCAAACAAGAAATCCACTCCAATACTCCATGCCATCAGCAGGGCGAGCAAACCAAAGAACCGCGTGTGGGGAATCAAAATAGTGCTCCCTCACGTCGGTCGACTCGTTCGCGGCATCTGGCAGCAGGATGTGTGTGGCAAAGAAAATAATCACGGCACCGGCCACGACATACAGGAACCCGAGAAAATTCCATTCTTCGATGGTCAAGATATCCAGCACGTGCCAGAAGAGATTGAAGTGGACAAGAAGCAGCAGGACCACCCAGCTGGTGTGAATCGGATCCACCTTGAGTGTCGTACGCTTGTCAATAATCGCCGCAAGCGCCATGATGATATTTCCGACACCCATTGTAATAAGGACGATAAACATCATCGCCACAAGAAGCGCGTTTGTGACTTCCATTTCGCTCCCCTTTCGACACTATCAGTGTTCGACTACTGCTGCCGGACAAACTCGACACTAAAGGTTTGCTTTTGCACCGCCTGAAAATAAGAGCCGACAAGACGGTCGACTTCTGGATTGTAAATCAGGAGGTAGTACGACCCTGGATAATTGCGGTCATCAAATTTGACATAGACGTGCAGCTCTGACCCTTTAATCGACCACTTTTTTTCGGCGACGTTTATCGGATTCGGGTTGAAATAGGCGGCTTTCAATTCCCCGCCGTCCTGTACGTCGCTGATCTGGAGAATGTACCCACCGTCGGGGCGGAGCCACCGGCCGGCGATCTTTTGTGGATCGGGGGCCTGAGCCTTCAACTCGTCCGCCGCGGGGGGTGATTCCGACCTGTCCGCTGCGGGCGGATCTTGATCCGCGCAGCCGATCGCCAACACAAGAAACATCACCAGAAAACAACAAAGGATGTATCTCAAGATCAAAACCTTTCGAAAGAGAACCAACAAACAATGATTTTCTGTGAGGCGGCAGCCTGGAATCGCGGCATTGGTCCCACCGGTCTCTTGGGTTTCTTAGCACCATTTCTGAGTTGCTTCGGTATTATGCCACGTCCTCATATCGAAAAACAGCAACAAAGCCAGTAACGTATTCCTGATTAATAAGTTAGTGAATTTGAATCACATACAGCGCCGCGGAATGCCCACTTCCGGCCCGGTCGTGTTGTCACCGGGGGCTAACTGATGTATCCTACCCATGATCCTGGCACGTCGCACCGAAACACAAAGAGACACTGATGCCAAAAATATCGACGATCGTCATCACCTATAATGAGGAAAGCAATATCGAGCGCTGCTTGAAGAGCGTCTCGCCGTTTTCCGATGAGATGATCGTCGTCGATTCGCTCAGCACAGACCGGACGATCGAAATCGCGCGCGAGTGCGGCGCCCGTGTGATCACAAACGAGTGGCCCGGTTACGGCAAGCAGAAGCAGTTTGCGCTCAAGCAGACCTCCTGCGAGTGGGTCTTTTCGATCGACGCGGACGAGGCCGTCTCGCCCGAGCTATGCCGCGAGATACAGGAGTTGGACTTTGCCAACGCGGGCTACGAGATGCCGCGTCCGGTGTGGTACCTCAACCGGTGGATAAAGCACGGCGTGTGGTACCCGGGATATATCCTTAGATTGTTCCACCGTGACGCGGGGAGGTTCTCGGAAGACACGGTTCACGAAGCCGTCGAACTGACGGGGACTGTCGGTCGGCTCAAAAACGACCTCCTGCACTATTCCTTTCGTGACATCGACCACCATCTCGAAAAGATGAACGAGTTCACAACACTCGCGGCAACTCAAATGTACGGAGAGGGACGGCGTGCGGGAGTGCGCCACATCGTATTCACGCCATTTTTCGAATTTCTCAAGGTATACTTTTCGAAACGTGGGTTCCTCGACGGTGTGGCCGGGTTCATCATCGCCTTCTTTCACTCGGTCTATGTATTCGAAAAGTACTCCAAACTCTACGAGCTCGGTCTGGGCACCTCAACCGACTCGCTTCCCCGCGACACGACGGACGGCGGGGCGGGGGCAAAGAAATGACGCCCCGTTTGTCGCTCATCGTCGCCGTTTACAACCGCGATGATTTCCTCGAACTTGTTTTTGAAAGCCTTCTCAGCCAGCGGTTTCGCGATTTTGAAATCATCGTCGCCGACGACGGTTCGGGCCCCGCGATCGCGGAGACGATCGGCCGTTACGCCGACCGCTTCCAGCATCCAATCCAGCACGAGTGGCACGAAGACGACGGTTTTCGCAAAACGATTGTCGTCAACAAAGCCGTCACACGGGCAAACACCGATTACCTCGTCTTTATCGACGGCGACTGCATCCTCCACAACCGCTTTCTCGAGCGCCACCACAAACGCCGGAGGCCCAACCAGGTTCTCTCGGGACGGCGCGTGATGTTCGACAAGGAATTGACCGATCGCGTGAGTGTCGACGACGTCAAATCTCGACGCGTCGAACGAATTCACTGGTGGTGGAAGCATGCCGGCAAGATCGACAGATGGAATGGCTTTTGTCTTCCCATCCTCCATCCGTTTCGCAATCTCGGGCGCGACGACTACCAGATACTCGGGTGTAATTTCTCCGTCCAAAAAGATGATTTCTACAGGGTAAACGGGTATGACGAGCGGATCATTGGACGCGGACTCGAGGACAACAATCTGTGGAGACGATTCGTCAACAGCGGGATCGCCGTTCGTACGATCACACGCGAAGCGATACAGTATCACCTGCATCACTCATCGGAACCCATCCCGCACGACGATAATTTTGTCGATGAGTTTCGATCGAGCACGGAGACGAGAACATCATTCGGGATTGTCAAGGATTAGGCTTCGCCGGGTTTGCTTCACTTCGTGGTGCCGAGCTTTCTTCCCACAACATCTTCGAGCTGGTCGACGACGCGCGGCCACGAGAACCGCTCGATTCGTTCGAGCGCGGTGGTTCGAAGTTTTTGTGCGAGCGCCGGATCGGTGTAAAGCGTGTTGACGCCCCGGCGGATAAAATAGTCGAGTCGCCACGCGACCCACGCCGTCTCGCGATGGACGGCAAGGTCTTTGGTTCCCGACCGCGTACACACAACCGGCACGCCACAGGCCATCGACTCGGCCACCGTGTTGGCCCAACCGGCCCGTTTCTCCGCGCTGACAAAAAGATCGCAGCTCGAGTACAAAGCGGCGAGTTCCGCCTGCGAGAGGTTCAAATGAAACTCGAACGGGATCGAGGAACGGAAATCCTCGCGCGGATCGGCGGTGTTCCCCTCCCCGAGGTGATCGAAGAGAACGAGCTTTATCGGCCTGTCACCCGCCGAACGCGCGAGCGACTCGACGGCTTTTACTACGATGGGAACTCCTTTTTTCTTTCTCGACAGACGGCCGAATACGAGGACACGGAAGTGATCGTCGCGAGGCTCAGCGGAGGGCCTGGGATTGAACGTCTCGAGGTTGATTCCCCCAATTACCTTTTCCGCCCGGACCCCGTGCCTCAGCAGCAGGTACCGGCACAGCCCCGACGAGTTGGCGAGGATCGTCCAATCGGGATGACGGGCGACCCGCCTTTCATCCTTGATGTTCTCAAGCGCGAAGTAGAATAGCTTGAGATCGGCGCAGGCTTTTTCGAAATCACCGACAACATAGGGATCGTTGCAGATGAGGACCTGGTGACGGGCTTCCCCCAGGGCCGTCAGCGGCTTTGCCTCACCAGCGAACGCGAGCCACGCGGGGGCTTCCCCAGTGGGACTGTAGAGTGTGTAGCGGTGACCGCGCCGGATGAGTTCATTGCCGATCTCGATGAACCGGCGCACGCCGCCAAAGACCCCGACACTGGGGACCAGGACACCGTAATCGATAGGTTGGCGGTTCGTGGGCATAATTTCTCCGGCGGCCGGCACGGGCCGCAACGCCGTAGACGTTACGGAAAAGCGCCTCGCGTGGCAAGCGGTTTACGTGGAGGCGCGCCCCCGCGTACCCTGATTCCAAGACCGGCCCAATTGTGATATGCTCCCGCATCATGTGTGGAATCGCGGGCATACTCAGATTCAAGGCCGGTCCCGACGACCGCGGCGCCGTCAGGGCGATGACGGCGAAGATCGAGCGGCGTGGTCCCGACGACCAGGGCATCGAAAGCGAAGGCCTGCTTACCTTGGGCAACCGGCGGCTCGCGATCCTCGACTTGAGCGACGCCGGGCATCAGCCTATGCGAAGCTCCGACGGTCGGTATCTGATTAGCTTCAACGGCGAGATATACAATTACAAAGACGTGTCGCGCGAACTCGAACTCGGCCCCGGCGATCTTCACTCGTCGACGGACACGGAAGTCGTGCTCAACGCGTGGGCGCGATGGGGCCCGGGGACTCTCGACCGCCTTGTCGGGCAGTTTGCCTTCGCCGTGTACGACACACAGGACCGCCGGCTCTGGCTCGTTCGCGACCGCTTCGGAGAAAAACCGCTCTTTTATCACCAGGACGCATCTGCGCTGAGCTTCGCATCGAGTATCCCCGCGCTCCTCGAAGTTCCTTGGGTCCCGCGCGAACTCGATCCCGAGAGCATGGCCGAGTATGTCACGCTGCGTTACGTGGTGAGCCCGCGGACGGTGATGGCGGGGATCAACAAACTGCCCGGCGGCCATTATCTCACTGCCGACGCCGACGGTGTGCGAATCGACAGATGGTACGCGCCGCACTTCAAACCGATTTCACCAAAGAGAAAGCAGGACGATGCCGTCGAAGAGTTCGATGCGCTTCTCGCGCAGGCGTCGCGGCGGTGTCTCGTCAGCGATGTTCCCGTGGCGCTTCTCCTGAGCGATGGAATCGACAGCAACAGCATCCGAGCGGCGCTCACCCGGCAAAACGAAGATGTGCGTTCGTTTACATTCACGCTGACATCATCGGCGTCGGGGCTCGCCCCGGCGGACACAGCCGGGGGTGACGGAGACGGTTCGGCGGCGATGGATCTCCTGGTAACGCCGGCCGACCGTGTGGAAAAAATGATTCCCGCATTTGCGTCGCTTACCGAACCGGTCGGTGACGGCGCGGCGCTTGCGACATGGCTTCTTATAAGAAACGCGCGCGAGCAGGCGACTGTTTTTCTTTGCGGGCATGGCGGAGACGAAGTTCTGGGCGGGTATCGATTGAGCCAGGACCGTTTTCGCCTCGCGGTAGTGCGCGCGCTTGCCCGCATTCCCGGCGCTTTGACGGCTAAGGTTCTCGATCGGTTCCTTTACGGCGCCGAGCCTGTCGATGTTCGCCGCCGCAACTTGCTGAACGTTCCGGCCGCACGAACGCCCGAAGCGGCGCGGTATATCATCCACCGCCCTCTTCCCCTCGACGATCTCGACCAGCTGTTCGGGAGGCGCCCCGTCGCCGACAATCGCTATCTCGGCACGATAGACCGACTCTACGAGAAGTGCCTGACCGAAGCGGCCGATCTCGACAGGATGCAGGAGGTCATGCTGCACACTTTTCTGTCGGAAAACATTTTGTCGTTCGCGGACGCGACGGCGATGGATTCGTCCGCCGAACTGCGTATGCCGTTTCTCGACCGTGATCTGGTGGACTTCGTCCTCTCACTGCCGCCGTCGATGCGTGTGAGCCGCCTTCCCGGGCGCGCCAACACCAAGCTGATACTCCGCTGGTGGAGCCGTGACCACTTGCCCGAAGGCATTATCAAACAGCGCAAACGCGCGTTTCCATTTGGAAATCTCCCCGAGCTCCTGAGGCTGCACGGGGACACTGTGCGTGGCAGGGTGCTGGGTTCGGACGCGGTTCGACGCGTCCTCCCCGGCGTCGAAGGCTGGCTCGGTAATTCGCCTGAGTATTTCCGAGGAACGTTTGAGGGCACACTATGGGCGCTACTCGCTCTCGGCATCTGGTGCGAGCATCACGGTGTGAAATAAACGAGTTTCCACCGAAATTGTTTTATTCGAATCAAAGGTCCTAACATTCAAGGATTAACACGTGAAAATCGCAGTCGTATACAACCGGGCCAGCAAAAACGTCATCAATCTCTTCGGGATGTCCAACCAGGAAAAGATTGGTCTCAAGACCATCCGCCGAATCGTCGACGCGTTGAAAACGGGCGGCCACAATGCCGTGGCGTTCGAAGGAGATAAAGAACTCGTCGAAAGACTTGAGGAGTTCATGCCCCGAGTTCTGAAGGGCGAGACCCCGGGGATGGTCTTCAACCTTTCTTATGGAATACAGGGCCAGGCCCGGTACACACACGTTCCCGGCATACTCGAGATGGTCGGAATTCCTTATGTCGGATCGGGGCCCCTCGCACATTCCCTCGCGCTGGACAAAGTCGTTTCAAAAATGATTTTTCGCCAGCAAGGCATCCCGACAGCCAACTTCGCCGTGCTGCGGGACCGGGACTTCGAACCGCCCCCACTCCCATATCCCGTGATTGTAAAACCACAGAGTGAATCCGTATCGTTTGGAATAAAGGTGGCCAAGAATGTTGACGAACTCAGAGAAGCCGCCGAGGTCATTTTTGCAAAATTCTCACAGCCCGTGCTTGTAGAGAGTTACATCGCCGGACGCGAAATTAACGTCGGATTACTCGGCAACAACCCTCCGGAAGCGTTACCACCCGCCGAAGTGAAGTTCGGCCGGTCGGGGCCCAAAATATACAGTTATGAAGACAAGACTGGAAAATCGGGCCGGTCGATCACTGTCGAGTGCCCGGCGAAGCTCAGCGGCAAGCAGACGGCTCGTGCCCAGGACATCGCGTTGGCGGCGTTCAACGCTCTTGGGTGTTATGACTGCGCCCGCGTCGACATGCGCATGAACGGCAAGGGCGAGTTTTTCGTTCTCGAGGTCAATAGCCTTCCCAGTCTGGGCGAACACGGCTCATACACTCACGCCGCGGAATCCATGGGGCTCGACTATGTCAAACTAATCAACCGCCTCGTCGAGGTAGCAAGTGCGCGCTACTTCGGAGTACCTCATCCACCTCACATCACCCAAAACGCCGACGATCCGGAAAAACACACTTTCTCTTATCTGACGCAGCAGCGCGACACGATGGAGAAGAAGCTCCGTGAGTGGGTTCAGTTACGAAGCCGAACATCTGATCCCGTTGGTCTGCGCGAGGCGCGCTCACGTTTCGAGTCGATCCTCCGACAGTTGAACCTGCAAAAAGCCGAGGAGTTGTGTAACGAACATTCGGCGTGGACATGGCAAACCAAGAAGGGTGTCAAGGACGGGACGCTGCTCATCGTTCATCTCGACATTCCGAGGCCGGTCGACGCGGCGTCCGAAGCATTCAGGAGAGACCCGGAATGGTTGTTCGGAGAAGGCATCGGCTGTTCACGGGCACCGCTGGTAATGCTCGAAATGGCCCTTCGGGCGCTTAGAGCCCAGAGGAATCTTCGGAACCGGCGGATCGGCGTCCTTTTTTATGTCGATGAGGGGCGAGATGCCATCTACAGCGAAAGCGTTATTCGCAAAGCCTCCTCGCTGGCCAAAAGGGTTATCGTACTCCGACCCGGCACGATCGAGGACGAGCTCGCGCGCCAACGCAGGGGACAAAGGAAATACGCACTGACCATCGAAGGAACACCGCGGCGCATCGGCCAGGTTGACCCACAAAAAGAAATGCTTCTGTGGTTCGGCGAAAAACTGGCGGCGATCTCAAAGTTTTCTTCGCGTAAGGATCGGATCGCTGTGGCCGCCGTGGACATAAAAAGCGAGAACTGGCCAATGCGCACCCCGCATCGGTTGTCGGCGACACTGTTGATGAGCTTCCTCGACATTCCAAAAGCGGACGACCTCGAAAACCGCATTCGAAACACCCTGGGAAAATCGTCGTTCCGATGGAAACTTGAACTCATTGCCAGCCGTCCCCCGATGAAGGATCGCGTAGCCAACAAACGTCTCGCCAGTGCGTTGACGAATACGGCCGCGGAATTGGAAATTGAACTTAAGAGCGGCTCATCACTCTGGCCCTCCGTGGGTGGGCTTGTCACGGGCAAGACAGCCGTTGTCTGCGGGATGGGACCGCACTCGAGGTCTCTGTATACACCGCAGGAAGCGATACAGCGAATCGGACTCATTCAGAGGACAATAGTCCTCGCGCAGTTCCTTCTCCAACACGAAGGTCAATAACGTGGACTCAAAAAAGACAGGGACAGGCCCGATCAAGATAAGCCCGACTCAGCTTCCATGGAGGAGCCTGCAGCGGGCTGCGGTCTCCACGAACGGCATGGTGTCCACGGCTCATCACGAGGCGACCGAAATAGGAGTTCGCACCCTGGAGGAGGGTGGCAATGCCATCGACGCCGCCGTCGCGGCCGCATTCGCCCTCGGTGTCTGCGAACCGGCGGCAAGCGGGCTGGGCGGTCAGACAATGATGCTGGTTCATTTCGCCGAAACGCGAAAAAAGGTTGCGCTCGACGGATCGTCGCGCGCGCCGTATCGCGCCGTTCCCAACTCTCTTTCCCCAGCGGACGTTCGCAGAGGTTATAAAGCGGCAACGGTACCCAGCACGCCGGCGGTATTGGACTACGCCCTCCGAACATACGGCACGCTGACACTCAAACAGATTCTCGACCCCGTCATCGCTCTGGCGGAAACCGGGCACAAAGTCACTCCGCTGCAGCGGGCGCTTACAAGAAGAGAACGCAGACATTTGATTAAAACCAACGCAGCCAATTTTTTTCTAACCGAGGGGGGGAAATCTCCACCCGTCGGTCATCGTTTGTCGCAACCGATTCTCGCGGAGACGCTCAAGAGACTGGCGCGGCGGGGCGTGGAAGATTTCTACACCGGCGGAATCGCCGCGGCGATCCACCGCGACATGGTTCGGAACGGCGGGCTCTTGCGTAAAGACGACCTCGCTCAAATCCCCTGGCCGATCGAACGCCGGCCGTTGACCGGCAGTTTCAACTCGGCCCGATTTTTTACCATGCCGCCTCCCGGGGCCGGGAGAACACTTATCGAAATGGTGAATATCCTGAGTCACCTTCGGCCGTCACAGTACGACCCCGACACGCCGGCCGGTGTGGGTCGCCTTGCCGAATTGATCCGGCGCGCTTTTCTGGACCGTCGTGACCGGCCGTTCGACCCCAATTTCTACCCTCAGATCGAGGAACAGAGAATGATCGATCCCGAGTACGCGAGGGTGGTGGCGCGTGAGATTCGCAGGCGAATCCGATCGCATGGCGAGACGACACATCTTTCCGTCATGGACCGGCACGGGAATGCCGTCGCGCTGACGCAGTCGATCGAGAACGTCTTTGGAGCATGCGTGGTCAACCCGGAGCTCGGATTCCTGTACAACAACTATATGAACGCCTTCGAGTACAAGGATTACTCTCATCCATATTTTCTCCGCCCCGGCGCAGTGCCCTGGGCGAGTGTCGCCCCGACCATTTTCTTCCGCGGCAGAACACCCTGGCTCGCCATAGGATCACCGGGGAGCGAACGAATCACTCCGTCCATCGTCCAGGTTTTGATCCGCCTCGCCAAAGGTTACTCACTTTACGAAGCCGTCGACGCGCCGAGGATTCACTGTTCGCTCGAGGGAAAAGTATCACTGGAGGCCGACCGGATGGATCCCCGGATCATACCCAGACTGGAGAAACTTGGATTCACCGTCGACTCACGCGAACCGTATGCGTTTTATCTCGGCTGCGTCCAGGCGGTTGAACGTGTTGGCGGAGTGTTTCACGGGGCGGCCGATCCAAGGCGTGACGGGGCAGCGGGAGGGCCGCGAATTTGACACTGCCCATTCTCGTCTCGCTCCCACATGCCGGCTTGCGAATCCCCGATGAAATCGCGACGCTGGTTTCGCTCGACGCCTCCGCCATTGTCCAGGACGGCGACGAACAGGCACTCGACATTTATGGACCCTTGAAGGCGACGGCCGCCGCTTTCGTGACTACGGATATTGCGCGGGCCGCCGTCGACTTGAATCGGGCGGAGGACGACCGCCGACCCGATGGCGTAATCAAAACCCACACGTGTTTTAACATCCCGGTGTACAAACAGCCGCCCTCGGAACAGCTCGTCAGACAGTTGCTGAATTCGTACTACCATCCTTATCATCGACACCTCTCCGAGATAGCCGCTAGAGGTGACGTACGATTGGGTATCGACTGCCATACGATGGTCGCCGTTGCACCCCCCATAGCTTCCGACGCTGGCACCCTCCGTCCCGCCGTGTGCCTCGGCAACCTGGATGGAAAGTCGTGTCCGACCGAGTGGATTGAAAAACTCGCCCCCATTCTCGCGTCAAAAATTGGCCAGCCGGTGGCTCTAAACCAACCATTCAAAGGCGGATTCATCACCCGATCACATTCGAGCGAAATGCCGTGGATTCAGATCGAGATATCGAGAGGTGATTTCGCAAGCGTGGATGAAAAAAGTCGCGCTGTCCGTGATGCGCTCGAGGAATGGGTTCCTTCTCTCTGAGACAATCCACTAAAAAATCTGTGGAAATGCGGATAACGGCAGAAAGCCCGGCGGCGAAAATACTGCTTTTCGCCTCCCGGGCTTTTTGTCCGATTCCTATTGCCGAAATCAACGATTTACTTCAGCAAGACAATCTTTCGCGTATCGACAACATTTCCGAATCGCAGCCGCACGAAATACACTCCCGTCGACACTCCCTCTCCCGTGTCATCGCGGGCGTTCCATACCGCCGTGTGTACTCCGGATGCTTTCTCCTCCATAACGAGCCGGCGCACCAGTCGACCGTTGACGTCGTACACGGATAGCCTCACGTCGCCGGCCGCGGGAAGCACGTAATCGAGCGACACGGTCGGATTGAACGGATTCGGGTACGCGCGGCCAAGAGCCGCTCTCAGGGGTAGCGCGTCATCCGAACCTTTCTCGAGTCGCGGGAGTTCTCGTTTTAACGCGACGCCTTCCCCGTCGACCAATCGAAGATCCCTCATCGAAATCGCCACGGGCTTGCCCAGTTCGAAGATATCGAGAACCGTGTTGACCCGGTTCGAAGAGTCCTCGAAATAAAAGCTAACCGGTTCGTGCTTGTCTTCGGCGAGCTCTCGGAGTCTCGTCAACTCGGGCGATGAGAATCTGAAGACCGCGTCTCGAAGCGCGTCGCCATTGACATCTCCCTCATAAACGCAAAGCGGGGACAAAACGCCCCTCGTGTTACCAAGCTGCACGCTTGATACATCTATCGCGCCGGCATCGATATTGTACTCGGGAGCCCGGACGGACGGGACCACCAGGAGAAACGACTCGGAGTCCCGGTCGAGCGCTTTTCCGTTGGCCGCGAACCCCAGCGATGAAAACGCGTGGCCGGACCGATCGTGCGGGACACACACATAAACCGTATCTGAAACCAAATTGAGCGACCTGTCGAGCGCCATGTACACGAGTCCGAACCGTCGCTCACCCTCATTGCCACATCGCTCGGCAAGAATCTGGAAATCCGTATCGAGCCCGCCCGGGGTCAGCCCCCTCACCGTTTCGGGGTTCATTTCCACGGTCCGCCCCGCCGAATCGCTCGCAAACAATTTGACGAGCGTGATGCTCGCCACCTCTCCACACGCGTCATCGGCGGTCACGGTGGCATGGACATCATAGTATTTGTGATTGGGCGGCCACAAAATCGAACGACTGAGCCCGACATTGAGCACCGGCGGTGAGTTGTCCTCGACCGTGATCTCGACGACATCGGTCGCGAACGTCAGGCCATCGAACACCTTGAGAATTGCCTGGGTTGTTCCCATAGGGAAATGTCCCACTGTGATCGCCGCCGACGGATCGTCGAACGTCGCCCCCTGCGCAAACCACTCGAATGTGATGTCGTCTCCATCCGGATCGCTGGACCCCGATGCGTCGACGGTCACGGCGGTGAGCCCTCCACCGCACTCAACGACCTGATCCTCTCCGGCGTCCGGAAGAGGCTTCTCATTGGTGAATTCGGTCGACACAACATTGGAGGTTGTAATCACGTCGCATCGGCGGTCGATCAACTCGACATAAATGTCCGGAGATCCAATATTTCCCGCGACGAAATAGATATCCTTGAGTTTCTCGGGATCGTTCAGCCCACAGAGCATCCCGAGACCTTGCCCCCGCGAACTCACGAACCGAATGTATGATCTCGGCCCCGCCTTGATCGACCCGCAGGGTGGGAGAGTCGGCGATGCCAGGAAGAGTTCCGGAGAGAATTCGAACCAGTTCTCGATTTCAAAATCCCATCTGATTTTGAAATCATTGGTCGCGCTTTTCCCCTTGAACACGAGAATCGGAGTGGGTAGCTCCGCAATACATTCCGGAGGCGGACCAAGACGAAAATTGTCGATGATGACATCCACACCTTCCGACGCCACAAAAACAATTTCCACGGCGTAAACGTTTGCCATCGTTTCCGTGAAACTGAGGGCTCCCGGCTGCTTTGACCAACCGACGAGTTGCGCGTCGTAGTCACTCCACGTTTCGTCAAACTCGATTGTCGCCTGTCTCCAGCGACCACCGGGTTCGTTTGGTATACGAACGTTGTAACTCCACGCACTCGTCACATTTTCATCGGAGCGAATCCGGAGCCAGACACGCGAGTACCACCCATCGTCGAAACCCATATCGAATGTCATGAGTCCCACACCGGCCACCCAGTAATTGCCCGTCGCGCCGGGAGTCATGGTCATCACACCAATTTGCCCGTCGCCGTCGGAGCTGCCGCGTATCAGCAGGCATCCACCCGGGTTTCCACCGGCGTCGCCCACGACCACATCGCTGGACGCATTGGCCGCTTCCCATCCGGCCAACGTCCCTCCCTCCCAACCCTCGAAGTAAATGTCACCACATACTCCGGTTCCAGCCGCGAACGCGAGTGCGGTAAATATGAAAATTCCTATAAAAGCACTTCTCATAACTCAACCCCCCCATATTGGTATTGATGCACAGAGAATGCGCCAAAGATGTGAGTTTAAGCCTGTGGTGTTTCCGTCCACCCCCGGTGGTTTCATGGCAGGACCGGACGGCCGTTCAGGTGCACCGCAAAAACGACCGCAAAATCCGGTTATTAACAACGCTTACAGTGTAAAGGATACAGTTTTGTTTTTCAACCGGATTCGGCTGATTCTGACGGCCGGACACGTGACTTTTGGTGTACGGAGCTCCACCCCTCACCCGGCAAAGAAACCCACGGCGACAAGGACGGGGGTAAGAATGTTGATGATGACGTTCAATCCCAGGAACGGCGCGAGCCGTTCCATGTCGTCGGCGAACCGATATGCGCCGACAAACGCGGCAACCGACGGCACCACCATAACCAGGCCGATCAAACACAAACGCGGAAAATACCCAAGCACAACACCCACCACAATCGACACCAGGGCAAAGAGAAGAAACAATCCATAAATTATGCTGCTGGACTTTCTCCCGATAAGAATCGGGTAGTTCCTGCGGCCCACGCTTCGATCGGCTTCCACATCGGGGAATTGATTGAGAAGTAGAAGATTATTGACAAGAAAGAACGGCACAAAAGACGCGATGACGGGCGGCCACGAGTATTCTCCGGCCAGGACAAAATGAGTTCCCACAACCATCAGTGTCCCAAAACCCAAACCCGGCGCGATCAAACACAAGAACGGGTTGTGGGCGAGCCACGGTGTATAAGCGACAATAACCAGAACGCCGAGGATTCCTACGGGAACAATCGCAAGCCCCCACGCCTTGACAAAAAACAAACCGACAGCGCAGACAACGACGGCGCTTCCGACAGCGGTCCCGAGCGCCTGACGAGCCAACCCCGGGTTGGCGGGCAACGTGCCGCTTCCGCCGCTGAACGGTGTGCGAACCGTTTTGAAATCCAACCCGCTCTTGAAATCAAAATACTCGTTGAAGGCGTTGACACTGACGTGCGACGCGACGGCGCCGACAAGTGCGAGTGCAAAATAAAACGGATTTATATCCGCTCCCGACCAAACGGCCGTCCCGAGCCCGAGCACAACACACGCCGGTGTCAGGACCAGAAATGAAACACGCATCGGTCCCAGGAATTTTTTTACATCCGACATCTCTTCTCCTCGTCAAATGACCGCATCATCATGGACACAAATTGTCGCCCAGCTTGTCACAAGCACTCTGAATGTTCCGTTCGACGCCAACACGCTCGGCCTCGGTCAACACGGGCTCTTCGGCCGACACAGGGCAAAGCCCGCAAACGGCTGCCAGGCGCGGTCTCCAGGGAGGGCGGAATGCGACGGTTGCCGATTCGCCCGATCCACTGTAAACTCCACAAACCCAAACGATCCATGGGGCCGGCTCAACGGCCCGCCAAAACCAGCGAATCCAATTGTTGCAGACAGGAGGTTGCTTTGCACAGCATTATTTGGCGTGAGAGTCTTCGATCGGTTGCAGTCCTCATCACTTGTGTCCTGCTGGCGTTACCGGTTAACGGCTCGGCCGACGAGTCAAACCTGCCGCCGGGGGAACAGCCGCCCGCCGATGTATTTTCACGCGTCAAAAACGCAGGTGTCGCATCCGACCATGATGGCGCCGCGCACGTCGTCGTGTACGACTATGCAAAAAATCATATGAAGCCGTCGGGCGTCACCTATGTGGACAGCAAAGTTGTTTACAAAGTTCTCACCCAGGTGGGATGCCGAAACCTCTCCGTCCTCAGGTGGAATTTCGACCCGCAAAGCAGCTATGTCGAGGTCAGAGAAGTCAATATTATCCGCGGCGACAAACGCATCCCGGTCGACGTGACACAGGTGCACGATCTTCCTGCTCCGCAGGCCGCGATCTACTGGAGCGATCGGATCAAGACGCTCCAGCTTCCCCGCCTTTATGTCAACGACGGCATCGAAGTAATTGTCTTCCGCAAGGGGTTCACCTACGCGCTACTCGCCGACGGAGCGGCGCAAACGGGTACGGGCGCCTCGGACGGCGCCGGCCAGGCCCCCGACGACGACCGCTATATCCCGCCGATGCCGGGCGAATACTTTGACATCGTGCTCTTCGCCGGTGCGGCACCCGTCATCGAGAAAAGATACATTCTCAGTCTCCCATCGGACAAACGGCTCCACTCGGAGATTTACAACGGCCCGCTCTATTCGAGCACGACGTACAGCGGGAGCCGCACCGAATACGCGTGGTGGGGGTTGAACCTCCCCGCGCGCACACGCGAACCGCGACAGCCCGACGAGAGCGATTTTGTCGCGAAAGTCGTGATGGCCACGGCTGAAAGCTGGGAGGCAAAAAGCCGCTGGTTTTTTGACGTAAACCGGGATCAGTTCGAAGTAACACCCGTCATACAGGAAAAGGTCGACGAAATCCTGACCGACGCCGGCGTTAACAACGCGTCGGACGAACGCAAGGCCAAGGCGCTGGTCCACTGGGTGGCACAAAACATCCGATACAGCGGACAAACGATGGGCGAAGGAGAAGGTTTCACGCTTCATCCCGCGCAGATGATTTTCGAACAACGAAGCGGCGTCTGCAAAGACATCGCGGGGATGCTGATAGCGATGCTGCGCGCCGCGGGACTGGACAGCTACGGAGCGATGACGATGGCCGGAAGCCGAATAGACGCGGTCCCCGCCGACCAGTTCAACCACTGCGTGTGTGCGCTCCGAAGGAGCGATGGCACTTTCGAGATGTACGATCCAACCTGGGTGCCGTACAACAACAACATATGGTCGCTTCTCGAAGCCGAACAGCATTACCTCGTGGGCACACCCGAGGGCGAGACACTTTCGCGCATCGACTACAGCCCGCCCGCCGAATCGCCGCTAAACATCACGCACGACGCGAAATTGCTCGAGGATGGAACGCTAGAAGGAACGTTCTTGCTCTCGGGTTCGGGCGCGCTCGACGGCCGTCTGCGCCGTCTTGTGAGCGGCAGCCGCCGGCAGGAACTCAATAATACGTTCGCCAGGATACTCTCCCCGGTGAGCAACCGTGTCGAAGGTGTTGTTGTCGAAAATTTTGCGCCCGATGATTTCAGCAAGGACATGTGGGTAAAAGTGAAGTATCGCATCCCGCGTTTTGCCGTACCGGTGGCGGACGGCTACGAATTCACGAGCCCCATGATGAACGTGGTGTTGAATGACGGCTCGCTGTTTCGTTCGGGGCAGGCCACATGGGGCGATGGCCGCAAAACCGATGTGTTTCTCTATTATACACAGTTGATCGAGGGCGCCGAAAACATCCAGTTGCCCAGGGGATACAAGGCCGTCGATCCGCCGTCATCCGACGAGGTCGACGAGACATACGCGTATTTCAAGGGGACGAGCGAATCAAAAGGGCGCAGCTTAACTATCACGCAGCGCGCCGAGGTGAGGCGCCGACAAATCCCACCCGATGGATACGACGGGTTCAAACGTGCTATGGATGAAGCCAAGAAGTTCGGCAAATCCTCCTTCCGGATCGAGAAAGGAGGCAAGTGATGAGATTGCTTTCAACCACTCTTATGCTGATTCTATTTGCCGCGTCTGTTTTGACTTCGCCCGTTGTTGTTGCGGCGGCGGGCATGGGCTCATCCGGAGGTCATGATCTCGATCAGCTCTGGTCGCGTGCCCAGGAGGCATTCGACCTGTCCGCGCACGACGCCATCCTTCTCCTCGAAAGCCGCGCTGTCACCGTGGAGAACGGTGCGCTCCGCACGCGAATCCACCGTGTCGTTTGGATCGGAACAGCGAGGGGCATCCGCGGCCATGCGGACTTGAGGATCCCATTCAACTCCGCGACATCGACACTCACGGTAAAATCGCTCAGGACCTGGCGCGATGAGCGCTGGTGGCCGGACGCCTCCGAGGTGAGTCCAACGGCCGTGGTCGAGACGCTTCCCTACGCTGTGGCGACGGCGGACGACTACTCGACCATGCGCGAGACGATGCTCCTCCATGACGGGGTTGAACTCCCCTGCATCATGGAAACCATTTATGAAATAGAAACGACGACTTCTGCGGACGGCGCCGATGGGCATTGGGTTTTTGCCCAGCGCGATCCCGCCGTACTCGCTGAGCTCAGCGTTACAACACCGCAGGATGCATCGCTGCTGTACGCCGGCGGGAACAGCTCACCGGAGCCTGAGGTCGCCCGTGTCAACGCGACGGCGACATATGTATGGCGACTGGAAAATGTCGCCGCGCTGGGATTCCCGGTCATCTCGAACCCCGCGGTTTATGCGCCCTATGTCACCTGGTCGACCTGGAGTGACTGGAATACACTGGGCGCGGCGGTCGCCGGCGGATTCGATGCGGCGGCTGTTCTGGATGACGTACTCGCGGACACACTCGATACCTATATCGAAAACATAAACACGAGCGCGGCAAAAGCGCGAGCGGTCGCCGCGTTTGTCGACGAGTGCTCTCGGAGTATCCATTACAGTTCACGACACTGGATGTTTTCACCTCGCCCGGCCTCACGCACCTGGGACACGGCATACGGCCACGGTCTCGACCGCGCGGTGCTCGCTTCGGCGCTCTTTCGCCGTGCGGGACTCGAAGCCCGGCCCGTATACCGGTCGAGCGCGACGACGGGCATCGACCTTGATGTTCCCGGGCTCGCTCGGTTCGACGAGGTGGGCGTTCATGTGGGCGGCGAGCGATTCGACGCGTTTTATGATCCGTCCAACGGGGCGCTGACCGATGGATCCGTCGCGTTCGAGGGCCGTGTTGTCTGGAGCCCCGGCGCCGGCGAAGCCCCGGCGACGATCACGGTTTTGGGCGATACCGACAGATCGAGCCGCTTCGAACTGATCCTGTCTATTGAACCCGGCGAGAACGGCGCGTGGAAAGGCGCCGGTACCCTCGACACCGATGGTCTCTTTTGTCCGTATGGGGACATGGCGGGACTCGACGGCGAGTCGCTCGCGTTTCTTGGGAGAATCGCGGGATCCGTCCTTCCCGGCTCCAAAGTCATGGCGTTCAACCCAGATGTCTTCGAATCGGGCCATGTGACGGTCGGGTTTGATTTCGAGATTCCGGCGCCGGACGCGGACGCTCTTGACCGTATCGGCTTCACGCTCGGAGATCCCGCGGGCGGGATTGCCGAGAGGCTGCCATCCGACGTTCACCTCTACCACGAACATCGCGGTGCGCCGGTCGTGCTCCCGGGCAAGATGACGCAGCACGTCAAACTCCGAATCAAAACAGGAAAACAAGAGATCATTCACGCCCCCGAGACATACGAGATCAACAACACGATAGGCCACTTCAGCGTGCGTTCGGATATAAGCGGCGGCTGGATGAGCATCGACCGCGAACTCAGTGTGTTTGTTCCCGTTGTCGATGCGGGTTCATGGCCGCACCTTCGCGCCCTCCTGCTCGAGGATGCGGACACAGGCGGAAAAACGATACTGTTCAAATAAGATGGATAAGCCAGCTTCTACGAAGGAGAAAACAGTGACAACACGCTTTTTGATCGCGATCGCAGCCGTGGTGTTATTTACCGCCGGGTGCAATCCGATTTACACCTCGTACGACTACGACAAGGACGCCGACTTCGATAGCTACGAGACGTACACGTGGTACGTGGTGCCCGACACTCTGCCACAAGACGCCAAAGAAGCCATCAAAAAGAGTCCTCTGACGGCGAAGAGGATCCGTAGCGACATCGACGAACAGCTCGCCAAGAAGGGGCTTCAAATGGTCGACGAAGGCGGGGACCTTCTCGTTTTTTACCACACAGGAGGAGCTCAGCTGCTAGTCCTGCAACGGACCATGTACAGCGGAATGGACTTGTACGCGACGTCTATGGTCGGTGGTTCCACGAACGTTCAGGAAATCACACAAGGCGCATTGATCGTCGACCTGTTCGACGCTAAGGCCAAGCAGCTTGTGTGGCGTGGTACTGCGGAGAACGCGCGCAAAGAGGATGCACCGATGGAACAACTTAACGAAACAATCGACAAGGCGATAGAAAAAATCTTCAAAGAGTATCCGCCAAAGTAGCCCGAGGCGTTTGCTCAATCGATGCCGGATGAATCACGTTCGAGTTCGGACGGAGGTTCGACGTGAACCGTCACGTCTTGCACGACGAGTTCCGAAGCCCGTAACGCGTCTTTGACGCGGTGGGCGATGTTGTGCCCTTCGTCCACTGAGATCTCGCCGTCGACAACGACATGGATCTCAATGAACGTGACGAGCCCGCTCTTGCGGATCCTGCACTTGTCCAGGCCGATCACACCCTCGACACCGGACGCGATCGAACGTACTCGTTGTTCAACGGCGGGCGACGGCGCGGCATCGATTACTTCACGGATACCCGAACGGAACAAACGGTATCCATTGTAGGCGATGACCAGACAGGCCACGAGCGCCGCCCAGTCATCCGCGCTTTCGTACCCCTGCCCCCCGATCAATGCGATTGAAATCCCGATAAACGCGGCAATCGACGTGATGGCGTCGGCTCTGTGGTGCCACGCGTCGGTCATTACGGCTGTGCTCTGGATCTTGTTCGCCGCCTTCTGCAGACGCCTGAACAACAGTTCCTTTGTCAACACAACGCCAACAAGCACGGCGAGCGTAAACGGCGCGGGGGCGTGGTGGGGGGAGAGGATTTCACGAACACTCTGAATGGCGATCCCGATTGCCGCAACGAACAGCGCCGTCGCAACGACGAGCGCGGCGAGGGGCTCGGCCTTGCCGTACCCGTAAGGATACCTTCGAGTCGGAGGCGTGGCGGCCGCCTTCAGGCCGCCCAGAACGGCAAAAGAACTGAGGATATCGAGAACCGACTCGACGCCATCGGCGATGAGCGCGTACGAATGCCCCAGTATCCCGGCAAGAATCTTGACGGCCCCGAGGACGGCGCTAGTGACGATCCCAACAAGAGTCGCCCGGATACCGTGCTCCGCGAGGTCTTTCACTTTGTCATTATTCTGGAGTTGATTCATATGGTTTGAACTTTTTTCGACTCCCGACATCGGCCGCGGACTCTCCCACCGACCCGGTGATCATTATAGCCGATCTTCCCGTGCCGGTCACGCGGCCTTTCCGGGGAACCAGCGCGACGTCTTGAGACAGACGCGAACAAGCATCAGCATCACCGGCACTTCGATGAGCACTCCCACCACGGTGGCCAAAGCCGCGCCCGAAGACAGTCCAAACAACATGACGGCGGTTGCAATCGCCACTTCAAAATGATTGGACGCGCCAATCATCGCCGACGGCGCCGCGTCCGGTACGGGAGCCGGCATCGCGCGGGCAATTCCGTACGTCACGGCAAAAATCAGAACGGTCTGGATGAAGAGCGGAACGGCGATCCACAGAATCGTCAGCGGATTCGATAGAATCACCTCTCCCTTGAACGAAAAGAGAAGTACCAGCGTCAAAAGCAGCGCGATTATAGTCATCGGAGTGAGCAAATGGAGGAATTTGTCTTCGAACCACGCTCGTCCCTTTACCGCGATAATCCACTTTCTGGACAGATAGCCGGCGACCAGTGGAAGCGCCACATAAACGCCGATCGAGAGAAGAAGCGCCTGCCAGGGTACGGGAAGACGTCCGACACCGAGAAGAAATCCGCCGAGCGGGCCATAGAGGAACAGCATCGCTAGAGAGTTTATCGCGACCATCACCAGCGTGTGCCGCGTCGTTGCCCCGAGCGAGGAATCCCCATACGAGCACCATCGCCGTGCATGGCGCGATCCCGAGCAGAATACACCCGGCGAGATAACTTCGCCACAACGGCACCTCGCAGCATCTTGATGCCATCGACAAGAACGACTGTACCCTCTCCGTAGGCGGCGCCCGGGGCCAGATCGAGCCCGAACGGCATTTTGACATGATCCACGGCGTCGGGACCGATGAAGTGGAGAAAAAATGTTCCGAGGAAAAAGACGACTGATCGCGTACATCGAGAATGGTTTTATCAACCAATTTACGAAGAGCGTGAGGGAAACCGGCTTGATGTTCTTCCCCGCCGTGAGCACTTCGACAAAATCAATTTTCACCATAATCGGATACATCATAAAAAACAGGCATACGGCGATCGGGATCGATACAACGGGGGCGTCGTCGACGTAAACGGCAAGACCGTCGAGAAATGTCGCCACGCCCGGCGCTATCTTGCCAAGAACGATTCCGCCGCCGATACACAATAGAACCCACACGGTCAGATACCGTTCAAAAAACCCCAGGCCCTGCGGCTGTTTTGACACGCATGCTTTCGTTGCCACCACGGACTCCTGATTAACGAACCATCACCTATCTCGAATGTGATCCCGTGCGAACGTTCACCCAAGGATTCCAAATATGTTTTCCAGCGTGAGATATATTCCGACAAGAACAAAAACGGATCCGGTCGCGATCCGCGCCCAGCGTTCGATCTTTGTGATCCCGGTGAAAGCCTTTGAAAGCGAATGAGCGCTCCAGGCGATGATCACGGCAAAAACAACAACAGGAAGAGCCGTCCCTATTCCATATACCAGGGGAAGCAGGATCTTCGAGTCGTTTTCCAATGCGAGCGGGAGGAGGCTTCCAAAATAAAGCGCCGCGGAGATCGGGCAAAACGAGAGCGCAAACCCGAATCCAAGCAACCCGGCGCCCCACATCCCCATCCGGCCGGCACGCTTTTGAAAACCTTCGCCCGGCCCAGCCCCGGTCCATCCCGTCTGGATCCAACCGAGCAGGAACAAACCGACTATAATGAGAAGTGGCCCCAGAATTTTGTTCATATACTTCTGGAGAATGTGCGACACATGCGGCGCCGACATCAAACTCGCGACGAGAACGAAGGCGAGCCCGACATACGCAACCGTCCGTCCCGCTGTATAGAGGAGGCCGCTAAAAAGAACCCGGCGCGGCTTACCCACATCGCGGCCGATATACGAGATCGCCGCGATATTCGTCGCAAGCGGGCACGGGCTGATAGAAGTAAGAATTCCCAGCCATAACGCGGACAGCGCGACCACCAGTAGATCAACCATCGCTCTCCGCCATGTACGTGTTTGTATTCTCGGTTATGTAATCGATGAACCCTTCCTTGTCTCCGGACGAGATCCCAGACACGTTCAAGATTCGTCCACCTTTTCGCTCGCCGCCGCTCAACGATCAACAAGCACGACCGATTTGCGTGGTCATTTGATATCGTCAACGAAATGTCCGTTCCCGGGTTCGTCGATATTGACCGCTTCCATATCGATCCGGCCCGACTCGAGGTCCTCCGGAAAGCCCGTGTTATCGCTTCGTCGGTGAACGCTTCGATCGTGCGGCACGTATTGCACCGCTTGTTCCCATGGAAGTAATAAACGATGACCTTGGCGATCCGCGACCCCAATGGTTTCGACACCTTCCCCGGACGGACTGCACGGACCGTTCGTCAGTTGCTCTCCGGTTGCGGGCGTTTTCCGTGTCTCGGTGACGATCAGATACACGACGCTCACCGCAACGAAAGCAAGCAGCACCATTGTGACTATTGTTTTCCCTCTCATGCCTTCTCCTCTTAACTGAAGAATTCAAACCGTCTACGCCCCCAAAATGGTTTTGAGATCACGCGACGGACAGCGCCTTGCCCGCCGATTTGACCTCTTCGTCAACAACAAGTGCAGGCGTCAGCATGACGTCGTATCCAACGATCGTTTCGATGTCGGTAATCTTTTCGACGTCACACTCGATCCCAAGTTCGCTTACTGCTTTCTCGACATTCTCGAAAAGTCTTTCGCATTTCGGCGCAGCCCGGACCAAGAACCTTGATGTTTTTCATTTTGTTGCCTCCTACCCGAATACGGATCCGTAAAAAGATCCCGAAATTGTGGCCATCACAACCACCAGCGCGACAAACACCAGTGTTTTGCGCGTGCCCATAACACTTCGTATGACAAGCATGTTGGGGAGGCTCAGCGCGGGGCCGGCAAGAAGCAGCGCCAGCGCCGGTCCCTTCCCCATCCCGTTACCAATCAGTCCTTCGAGAATCGGAACCTCCGTGAGTGTCGCAAAATACATAAAAGCGCCGACGACAGAGGCGAAGAAATTCGCGCCGAATGAATTTCCGCCGACCGCGCGGCTGACCCATTCTGACGGGATCAGCCCTCTCCTCACCTGGGCGGCCGAGAAAAATACCGGCGAGCAAAACACCGATCAACAGAAGCGGCAGGATCTGTTTGGCAAACTCCCACGACGAATCAAACCAGGCGCCCGATTCACCATCGTCCGTGCTGGTAATCACCGATAGTCCGACGATCCCGGCGGCGAAAGCCACAACGGGTTTGTCGGGCAGCACGACGGCAAGAATAATCGCCGGCGCCGCGGCAAGCGCGACACGCCACCATTTCACGCCCATCCACGCGATCAGCACGACGGCGAAGAGCGCCGAAAAACCCGCCGTTATCAGCCATTTCGCCGAATAAACCGCGTACCAGAACCCCTCTTGATTCCTTCGGGGCGGCCCCAGTTGGCGAAAACCAGAACTCCAACCATCGATGCAAAGAACACCGCGTCCTTCCACAAAGGTCTGCCCTCGGCCGCGCCCAGGCCCTTTGAGACTCCAACTTCCGGCGTTTCATCGTTCCGGAAAATGAAGTGCATCACGAGACCAATCACGATACTGAAAACAACCGCGCCGACCGCCCTTGCGATACCCAACTCGACACCAAGCACACGGGCGGTAAGAATTATCGCCAACACGTTGACCGCGGGACCCGCGTACAAGAACGCGGTCGCGGGGCCAAGACCCGCCCCTCTTTTATAGATCCCTGCAAAAAGAGGCAGCACGGTACACGAGCACACGGCGAGAATCGAGCCAGAGATCGACGCCACGCCATACGCAAGAACCTTGTTGGCCCGTACGCCGAGGTATTTGATCACCGCTTCCTGGCGGATAAAAACAGCAATGGCCCCGGCGATAAAAAACGCGGGGATCAAACACAGGACAACGTGTTCCCGCGCATACCAGCGGACGAGGTGAAGCGCTTCGTTCACCGCGTTATCAAAACGCGCGTAACCCACGGGGAGAAAATAACACCCGAGGAATACAGCGGTCACCGCCGCGAGACTTTTCCATTCATTCTTCCAGAACATCGTCACCACACCTTCAATCGTAATTGAACCCACTCACCACGACAACCGGCGCGCAGCGCCGACCTTGCTTCTAACGGATGAGTTTCATCTGACCCTTCGCCCTTGATTCGATCACCGAACGCACGCACGTAAAGAAATTGAGAACGCACGGCATCTCCAGGGTATAAAACACCTGGGTCCCGCGTTTGTCGTCTTTTACGATCCCCGTGTTCTTGAGAACGGAGAGATGCTTGGACACGGTGGAAACGTCGGCGCCGATCATATCGGTGAGCTCGCAGACACATTTCTCCCCGTGCGCCAGCTGGTCGACAATGAAGAGGCGCGTGGGGTGGGCCATGGCCTTGATCACAGCCGCCTGGGCTTCAAAAAGAGCGCGTGTTTGTTCATCCATACGATCGTTCCTTTGGGCAGCTCCTATGAGCAGATCTAATGAGCAGATCTACATAGTTGGCAATTTAGCCAAATAACCAACAAATGTCAACATGTCTATTCGGGCGCCGGATGATTTCCGGTTCGGATCAAAACGACCGACACTTAATATGTTGACATATAATATTTTATGTGCGGCTTGTGCGCTGGCCGGCCGGATCGCCGCGGGAATTGAGTCCGCTGACTGAATGGCGTATAATCACATCATCATCTTTCGATTTTCTTTCCAGGCGCGGATCCGGCGCCATCCGTTCAAAGTGAGGGGCCCATGCCACGAACCCAACCTTTCGACGACTACCTCGATGAGTACGAGGAGTGGTTCGACAAGCACCGATTTGTTTATCTGTCAGAGTTGGACGCCGTTCGCCACTTTATACAGAAGGACGAAAAAGGGGTGGAAATTGGAATCGGAACGGGAAGATTTGCGATTCCGCTGGGCATAAGCGAAGGCGTCGAGCCGTCCGTGGCCATGCGGGAACACGCGAGGGAGAAAGGGCTCATCGTTCACGACGGTGTTGGAGATCCCTACCGCTCCCCGACCGATCTTTTGATTTCGCATTGATGGTTACGACGGTTTGTTTTGTCGATGATATCCTGGCGACTTTTCGCGAAGCGCGGAGAATTTTGACACCGACCGGCCGTCTCATAATCGGTTTGGTGGACAAGACCAGCCCACTAGGCCGGTTGTATGAGAAATACAAAGAGAAAAATAAGTTTTATCGCCCGGCTACGTTTTATTCTACCAACGAGATAATTTCCTATTTGAAAGAGGCCGGCTTTGGGAAGGTTCAGGTCGTCCAAACAGTTTTTGGAGAGATGGATTTGATCGACAAAATTCAGCCCTTTGAAACGGGGTTTGGCCGGGGCGGCTTTGTCGTTCTCGAGGCCGTCACACTTGAACATTTGTGAGTGGAAAACTACAGGGGACCGGTGGAATAAAATACGTCGCCGCGTTTTCATCCCTGCTGTTTGTTTTCGAAACTGCTTCCGCCGCCTAATCCGTATTCTCGTCGGTATTCTCGCGGCGAAGCTCACCGCCGTCCGCCCTCCATTTGAGTACTCCGCCCGAATACCGTACCGCCTCAAAGCCGCGCGACTGAAGAAGCGAAACAGCGGCATCCGCTAGACGACAGTAAGGTCCCCGGCACACGGCAACGATAAGTCGTTCCTTGGGCAGCTCGCCCAGATGGTGTTCGAGATCCTGCAGGGGAATCGATCGCGCACCGGGAATGTGTCCCGCGGAATATTCCGCTGCCGGACGCACGTCGAGCAATGCCGCACGTCCCTCATCCACCAGACTCCAGAGAGCACCCGGGCCGACCTGCAATGCGAGGTGTCCGGGCAAAGTGGTCTCCGCACTCTCCCGTCTGGCTGCCTGTTCCTCGGCGAAAGCCTGCAGGTGAGCCCACAGGCCGACTACCGATGCGTCGGAAAGGCTATACACTGCCTCGCGTCCCCGGGCCGTCCGACGTACCAGACCGGCAGCGAGAAGTTTCTGAAGATGGTGAGACACGGTTTTCACCGGAAGCGCACACACATGAGAGAGCACCTCAACCGTGCGGGCGCACTGTGCCAGCGCCTCGATCAGCTCGAGGCGAATTGGGCTGGACAATACGCCGACCAGATCGGCCAGGCGTTGATACCCTTCAAGATCCTTCGACAAATTTTCACTCGATCGGCTCACGAGGCTCCTCGCTCGACAAGAGAATCTTCAACACTGACGGCTGCCTGAGCCGCCTCCACTATGGCGTTGCGCGCCGGAAAAAACGTTTGCCACGGCTGAGCCGAATAACTCAGAGCGGCCAGGTCATGCGCCGTCATCTTCCTCTGAACGGCCAGCGTGATCACGTCAATACGTTCGGCAACCGCCTCACTTCCCACAATTTGGCCGCCGATAATACGAAGGCTCTCGCGTTCGACGACAAGCTTTACGGTCACTTCTCCAGCTTCGGGCATCATCGGAAAGCGCGTAGCAGTTTTGCCGAGCGCCGTGAACACATTCAGGCCGCGGGTGGCCGCGTACTCCGCGGTGAACCCCGTACCGGCAACTCGCCAGCGGCCGACGACCGTTGCGGCCCCATTGAAGAAACCCGGATATCGAGCCGGTCGCCCGAGCATGTCGTGGGCGGCAATCTTCGCCATTGGCACGGCGTTGGTTGCGAGTTTACCCCCCACCGGTTCCCCATCGATCCCCGACCGGAATGCCACACAATCGCCGGCCGCCCACACGTCCGGCACCGTGGTGCGCATGTGCTCGTCGACAACGAGTCCATCCGGTTTGATTTCGAAATCCGCGTCATCGACGAAACCGATGTCCGGCGCCATGCCGACCGAGACCATCACCAGATCACGATCCGGTGTCAGATCGATAAACGTACCGTCTGAGAGCACCACGCGTTCAGCCTCCCTGTTTCCCTCTATCCTCGTCAGCCCTTTTCCCATATGCATGTTGACGCCCAAAGCTCGCAGTTCGTCTTCGAGCGGGCCGGTCATATCAGCGTCTACCAGATTCGGCAACACATGGTCGCGCATTTCCACGAGGTGAACTTCTGCACCCCGGGCCCGGTAGGCAGTCGCCTGTTCGATACCGATCGCACCGGCGCCTACCACAACCGCTTTGAGCCCGGGCTTCTTCATCCGGCTCAAAACACGTTCGGTGTCCGCGGCGGTTTTGATTGTCATTACGTTTTCAAGATCGATACCAGGGACAGGCGGGCGAAACGGTGTTGCCCCGGTGGCAATCAGCAGCTGGCGGTACCGGATCACACGACCATCATCGAGGACAACCCTGTGGGCATCCGGCTCCACCTTCGTGGCCTGCTGCCTAAGCAAACGCACCCCTACATCGGTGAGCAGACTGTCACTCTTCAGGGTCTTATTCAGCGGAAAAAGACCTTCGATCACGTACGGTAGCGCGCAGTAAATCATAGAGTGCGGCTCGGGCCGCAGGACAGTAACTTCGGTTTCCGGGGCCTGGGTTCGGATCATGCGGGACGCCTGGATCCCTGCCGGACCGCCGCCTATTACGAGAACGTCGGTGTTGAGTTCGGAGTTCAAAACTGTTCTCCTTTTAATTATCAATCCCCGCCAACAATCTAACATACCAACGATAGTTAGAATATAGTCCAACACAGCGACTAGTCAAGAAAATTGATGCGCTGATAACAAGCTATGATTGAATGAGTTAAGAAATATAAGCCAAAAAGCGCTCGGCAGCCGTTAACGCCTACCGTCAGTCCAGGCCTGCGGTTTTTCTAAGATCGGCGACGGCGCGCTGGTTGACCTGCGAGTTGAACGACTCATCGATCTGGTAGTCCACAGGGGTTCCCATGATTTCTTCGAGTTTGTCGATGACGGTCAACCGGAAGAGAAGCGGTGGATCGCCTCCGAGAAAATCGAGCGCCTTTTCCACACCGGCCTTGGAATCGACATCGAGAAGACGGGCGACAACAAGGCTTTTCTCTTCCGCGTCGGTCCCTTTTTCGTACAAACGGAAGAGCTCCGGCACGTCGGACACGGAGGCGAGTGAGCGTTCGTTCAATTCGTGGTGCTTGGAACCCGCGTCGTGAGTCGCTTCGTGCAGGTGATGATCTTCGGAATGCGAATGCGCACCCGCGTGGGAGTGGCCTCTGACATTCCCGGACGAGGATCGAACCGTTTCGCGCGGCGCGCGGCCGGAAGACGACCCCGTCGACGGTGTTCCGGTCGCCAGCCACACGCCAAAGACACCCGCGGCGACAACGGCCCCCGCAACGGTCACGATTTTCGATGCTCGAACCGCCCTCAGGAGCCCAACCGTTATCAATCCGACACCGAGGTACAAACCGATCGCGGGTCCGACGGAGAAATCAAAACGTACAGCGAACAAGAGACCGAGCGCCGCGGAGAGTGCGCCGACCACCCAGGCAATCGCGAGCCGCGTGACCCAACCACTGGCGAACGCCGCGGACAGCGTCGCCGGTATAATGAGAAATGTAAAGACGACGACAACGCCGGCGGTCCGCACCGCCGTTGTTATCACCACGCCGACCAACGCATAAAAAAGAAAATCCCACAAAAGCGTGTTGTATCCATCGGCCACCGCTGCATCGTAATCATCGGATATCGCGCGAAACGGCCGCCTGAACAAAAAGAAAACGAAGCCGACAACGGCGAACACAACAACACTCCATATAAAATTACTCCACGTCGCCCACAGGATGCTTCCCGCCAACATTTCCTGGACATGAACGTGCCCACCGGGGGCGACACCCACAAGAAAAAGCGCCGCGGCCGCGGAGACGGCGTACGACACGCCGATTACCGCCTCGAGCGGGATCTCGACGATCCGGCGGCGGACGACGGCAAAGAAAACAGCGGCGCAGAGAGTCGCGCCAAGCGAGAGCGCGTACGCCTGCACCGGCTGATCATGAAAGTGAAAAACAACCTGGCCGGCGATCGCGCCCACGGCGGCGATCTGTGCAAGCGCGATGTCGATAAAAATAACCTCACGCTTCAGAACGTGGATACCGATGTACGAGAGAATCGCCAGCATGACGACGCAGGCGAGAAAAGGCAAACCCAGCACTCTGATGATCTCCATCATCGTCCCTCCCCTCCCACAACCTGCGCCGATCCCGGTCGAACCAGCCGGATCACAACGGCGGCAAGAAAAACAACACCCAGCGACAGGACAAGGCTCGGCCCGTACGGGCAGATTCCACTTGTACGAGGCGACAAGACCCGCGCCGCACGCGAAAAATCCCGCAACCCAACCAATAACCACGGCGCGGATCCACCCTCTTGAAAACATCCCCGCAATTGCCGCCGGAATCATCAGGAACGAATAGGCAAGCAGCACACCGGCGATGGGAACGATCATCACGGTGATTACCCCCTGTGTGGCAAAAAACAGAAAATCCCACCAGCGCTGATGCTTTACCTGGTCGGGGTCTTCGGATAGCCCGATGAATCTTATCACGGAATCGGTAGTGAAACACGATCAGCACGCGATACACCGCGACGGTAATTCCCACCAGTCTCCAACTGACCCAAAGCATCGAACCGGCCAGCGTCTTGGTCACGTACGCGCCGCCACCGGAAATCTTGTCGCCCAGGAGCAGCGAGGCCACCAGCGCGAGCGCGAACATGATTCCGATCACTGCTTCCCGCGGAATCAGCCGGTTCTTTGGTTTGACCACGGCGAGAAGAACCGACCCGAGCAAGAACGGTCACGAGCGATACGAGATAGGATCCGCCGGTGGCGTATTTCACGCCCAGGGCGATTCCAATGAGCGCGCCGAGCGCCGCCTGCTGGGCGAGCACCAGGTCGCAGAAAATAATCGTCCGCCGGATGATATGCAGACCCATGTAGGTGTGGAGAACCAGCACGACGGCCATCAATGTCATCTGCACGGCAAAAAATTCAAGACCGCCGTTCACATCTACCTCCCGCCCGTCTGGACGGGCTCGATCAGGCCCGAGTCTTTCGCGGCGCGGCGAGCAAACCGTCGACCCAGAAATCAACGAGCTGAAAGTAGTCATCGACATCCGGAGCGCCTCCGACGTAGAGCGGAACGATCACCGCCACCGCGCCCACCCGATCAGCCACGGTGCGGATTTTTTGCTCGTCGAAGTAGTTCGCCGCCGAGCAGTATCTTGATTTCCCGCGCGCGCATCTGTTCGACAAGAGTCGGTGACATGTTTTGGGGAGGGCGGAATCCCCGGCTTGGGCTCGACGGTTCCCGCCTCTTCCAGGCCAAAGAGCCGCACGAAGTACACCCAGTTCTTGTGATAGGTGACGATCGCTGTGCCGCGCAGCGGCATCATCTCCCCGAGCCATCCACCGATGTAATCGATCAGCGGTTTCTCGCGAAATTCCTTCTCCTCGAGAAAACCGATTAACGTCCCCTTTTCCGCGAGCTTGCACAGGGTTTCCCCGCCAAGGAATTCGACGAGATCGTCGCCAAAAAGGCGCCGGTCGACGGTGTCAAGAAATCGTTCGAGATTCGCCTCGTAGAATTCTTTTCCATCGCGGATCGTTTTGACAAGCCCGGTGGCGATATTCCGCGCAGCGACCCGCATGTTAATCGGGCTGCAGTTGACATGCGGATTCCCATAAATGTGGACGCCGCCCTCTGACCGCGACATCACCTCCGGCTTCTCGAGGAGTTTCATCCCCTGCGCCGCGGCAACGTATCCCGGCTCGCCGCTACGAACGCGCGTGTTCCCCGACTTGTCGACAACGGTAGGCAGCCACAACTCGAGATCGAGACCGGTCGAGATCAACAGATCCGCGTCGCGGACGAGAGAAACAAACGATGGCTTGGGTCGGATGAAGTGGGCGTCCTGGTCACCCTGTACGATGGCGCTTACCTCAACCCGGTCCCCACCGATGAACTCGGCGATAACCTTGTAATCGGGAAGCGTCGTCACGACGCGCAGTTTCGATTGCGCAAACACGTTCCCCGCGAGGCCCACGACCACGGCGAGCCATCCGGCGATGATGAATGTCTTTTTCATTGGCTCTGCTCCTTGTATGTCTAATAACGCTCGTGCTTGTGCGGGCCCGCGGCAAACACCATCTGAAAGGTGACGAGGTGAACCTCGCTCCCGGTCCCTTTGCCGTCTGAATATGAATACCCACCCCTGAATTTCACAAACGGGCTTTGCCACCACGTCACCCAACCGCCGAACAGATTTCGGTAAGCGCCGTCGGTTGTGACGGCGAGCAGAGCGAGCGATTCGTCCGCGTAACTCTTCGCGTCGGGCGCGTAGTAGTCGTAGCGCACACCGACCTCAAAGATCCGGGACAACCTCGACTGCAAAAGCGTGTAGAGCCCCCATGGTTTGACACGGTCGAAACCCGATCCGTCCGGAGCGTAGATCTCCTTGTCCGCCAGGTATGCTTCACTTCTCCACTGAATGTTCTTGTAACGCATCCGATCCGTGGGTTCCCACATGAGAACGAGATCTGCGCCGTACACATAAACAGGCTTTGTTTCGCTGAATGCATCTTCTTCTTCGCCCCACGCATCGTTCCAGCCAAAGAGGCCCGTCAACCCGATATCGAGATAGGTGCTCGAAGTCAGGTCCTGGTATGCGTGATAGCGGGCGAGAATACTCGGGCGGTTTTTTGCGTTTTGACCAAACATGCTCGGGTTGGTGCCGTCGGTTATCTCGGTAAGCAGCCCGTGTGTTATCGGGCCGGTCGACGCGCCCCACTCGATGTGGGCCCCAATCTGGTTCAACCCGCCCGGGCCGAAGATCGACAACACGGCGAGCGGAAAATCAAACCAATCGAGACCATGCTTGTGCCAGCGGTTGACCACACCGAACTGCTGGCGAAATTTCCCAAGCGTAATGTTGAAATTACCGGGAATCCCGTAGCGCGTGAAATAGACCTCCCCCAATTCGGCTTCAATCGGGGAGAGCTCCAACGCGACTTTGAACTGCGAGTAAGGATCGAGATATCCCTGGAAGTGAATACCGAGGGTGCGAAACACCGTGTCCCAGTTGACGATTTCGTCACTCCCCGACTGGTAGTTGCCCAGCATGTCGCCGACAACGCTGATTTCGGGGTTTAGCGCCTGGAGACCGAGGTTTCCCGACGTAAAAGTCGTTTCTTTTGCCTCTTCTTTGTCCTCTTCTTTCTTGGCCTCGGCGTCAGCGGCCCGGCGAAGCGCTTCAAGCTCATCTTCTTCCTCCACCGCACCTTTTTTCTTCTTTTCCTCGGTTTGCCCATCCTTGTTGTCTTGCTGCCGCTCGGATGTCTCCTGCGCCTGGGCCGGGACGACCTGTGCAACAACAAGGACAAGAACCAACATGAGTATCATCTTCGCGATTCGCATATGAACACCTTCTTCGTTGGGTACCAACAACACATCCGCCGACGCCCACGGCTCGAATGCCGGACCGATAGGATGTTTCTGTCACGTGGTGTGGTGATTCTTTATGAAGTAAAAACCGGAGGCGCGCGGGACGGCCGAAGCGACACATGGGAGGTCAAACAGACCGTCTCGGATCCGCGCGGCATGAGGCCATCGGAGTTAAGATAATGGGGTTCGAACGCCCACTCGACGGCGCCCGAGTTGCACGTGTTGATCAGAAGACACGCGAGACAGTAAGCGGAGGAGTGCCGCTTGTCCAACTCCGACGTTTGTTCCGCTGCAAAATGTTTCGCGCGCGGGCTCGAATCGTGACCCCCACAGGTGTGCGGCGCGGCGGTACGTAGGGATTCCCCGCCGGCAGTGGAATTCAAGGCATGGCGATGAAGGGAGTGGACCAGTCCGGCCGACGCGAAGAACCACGCGGCCATGAAGAGCGCCGCCGCCCTTTTGAATCTGTCGGAGTATTGAATCATGAGCCCAAATCCTCGCCTGTTTCCAGTGCCGCGCCGTCGAGCGTCGACGCGCAAATGATTCCACGCCAATATGATAACAATAACCCCAAAAACGCGTTCAGTCAATACTTCCGGGCGCCCCCTCTTCGATCGAGTGGACAGCCCCCCGTCCGCGGTGGTACATTGGTGCCATGCTTGACATCATACATTATATTCTCCGCCGCGCGGATCATCCGGACAGCCGTTCTGCGCTCATCCGCTACTGCAACCGGTTCACGGGCTTGTAATCCCACACACATCTCGTCTATTCGGTCTATTTGACTGAAACAACTATTTTTATGGAGGACAAAATGAAGATTGTCGTATTGGGCGCCGGACTCGTCGGCTCACCGATGGCCATCGACCTGGCAAAGAATTCATCGTTCGAGGTTACAGTCGCGGACATCGATCCCAAAAAATTGGAGAAACTCGAACCACACGGAATAACCACCCGCCGGGAGAACCTGTCGTCGAGTGACGCCGTGCGCGGTCTCGCCAACGACGCGGATCTGGTCTTGAGCGCCGTCCCCGGGTTTATGGGTTTCAAGACTCTGGAGACAATCATCGAGGCGGGAAAGAACGTCGTCGATATCGCCTTTTTTCCCGAGGATTGCTTTCTTCTGAATGACAAGGCCAGGGATCACGGAGTCACGGCAATCGTCGACTGCGGTGTTGCCCCGGGGATGAGCAACGTTCTCGCGGGCCATGTTGAACGCATTCTCGACACCACCGACACCGTTCTGATTTATGTCGGCGGACTCCCCGAGACGCGTGAATGGCCATACGAATACAAAGCCGTGTTCTCACCCGTCGACGTTATCGAAGAGTACACCCGCCCGGCCCGTTACGTCGAAAACGGCCGCCTTGTCACCCGTCCGGCGCTCTCCGACCCCGAATATCTCGATTTCCCCGGCATAGGAACCCTCGAAGCGTTCAACAGCGACGGTCTGCGAACGCTCGCCGATACAATCGACGCTCCGAACATGAAAGAAAAAACGATGAGGTATCCCGGCCACATAGAAAAGATGGCCGTTCTTCGCGAGACCGGTTTTTTCAGCCAGGAAGAAATCGAAATCAACGGAACGAAAATACGGCCGCTCGACTTCACGGCGAAACTCCTGTTTCCGAAGTGGCAGCTAAAGGAAGGCGACGTTGACATCACGATCATGAAGGTTGTGGTCGAAGGACAAAAGGACGAAAAGAAAGTCCGTTACACATACGATCTCGTCGACAGACATGATTCCGCCACGATGACCCATTCGATGGCGCGCACCACGGGCTATACCGCGACCGCGGCCCTGCAGATGCTCGCCGACGGCATGTTTTCAAAAAGAGGAATCAATCCGCCCGAGTTTGTTGGGCGGCAGCCCGAGTGTGTAACGTTCATACTCGAGTACCTCGAAGCCCGGGGCGTTATCTACAAAGAATCGATTGAAACGCTCGACTAACCGGATCGAGTTCACGGGCGGCCCACCCGCCCGTGAACTCGATAAACCGCTTGATTTCCATCACTTGTCGCGTTATAATTATTTCAGTGCTTCGGCTTTCTCCCACAACACCAGAGTCTGTCGGCAATTCACAGAAGACGCTGCAAGCGTTCGTGTATGCAGAAGAGGAGAAGACTGAAATGAAGCGTTTTGCCCTGCTCGCCATTGTGCTTCTCGCGGCCTCACTAGTCTCCGCTGGATGTCGTTTTGATCATCCGTTCCACCCCGGCAAAAACAAGTCTCCCAATGCCGAGATCCTTTCCCCCGAAAGCGGATCCACGTACATCGAAGGCGATAGTATTCGTTTTGCCGGCATCGGTATCGATCACACCAAACGTATCCTGCCCGCAGACTCGCTTGTATGGGTATCCGACAAAGATGGGTTGATCGGAAGAGGGACGTCCTTCTGGGTGACCGATCTGTCAATCAATCCCCATGATGTCACATTGACCGCAACCGACAAGCACGGGCGAAGCGACACCAGCACGGTGAGGATTTACGTCAACGAAAAGCCGCCTCCCACAACGGTGCTGTTGTGCGGGTCGAGCTATTTTATGTACAACAACCTGCCCGACATGCTGTCAAAATGTTTGAAAACGCCGGCAAAGACGTGATCGTCGAGATGAGCTTCGTCCCCGCGGGGATGATCGATGACCAGGCGCGCAACGCGGGGACCGACGCGAAAATCAAATCTCGGCAGTGGGATTTCGTTGTCATCCAGGGAGAGGGCTACGCTGATAGGGTACCCCGGCACGCACAACATCATGTTCCCTCCCTTCAAATACCATGACGTGCGGCTTGCGTTCAACACGCTCCGCGACAAGATCAAGGCAAACTGCCCCGACACAAAAATGGTCTTCAGCATGCCGTGGGCATTCGAGGATGGGACGGCCTGGCTTGGCAATTACGATGAAGACTACTTCGAGATGCAGCAGCACATCTATGACAACACGATTATGTACAGCAACCAGATCCCGTTTATCACGGCGCCGGTCGGCTGGGCGTGGCGAGAAGTCATGACGGTCGACACCCGCCTTCATTATCTCTTCTGGCCGGACTGGAATCACCCCTCGCCGCGGGGGACGTATCTGATGGCGTGCGTGATCTATTCGACGCTCTTCCAGGAAAGCACGGAGGGGCTGACGTTCTACTCGACGATCCCGGCGCCGGAGGCGATCTTTTTCCAGAAGTCGCATCGGACATGGTCTTGAACGACCTCGAATTGTGGAATATTGTGCCGTAGTATCGAGGGCTTGGCGTACTCACAACAAGAGGGGGCTTCCGCCCCCTCTTGTTATTGAACACTTTCAGTAGATTCCGCTAAGCGGCTTTGACTTCCTGCGTGCAAAACGCGCAGCGCGTGGCTTTGATGGGAATCTGGGAGAGACAATGCGGGCATTCCTTTGTCGTCGGCTCGGCGGGCGGTGCTTCCTCTTGTCTCTTCATCTTATTTATATTGCGAATAACGAGGAAGATCACGAAGGCGACGATCAGGAAGTTGATCACCGTATTGATAAACACGCCCCAGCTGATTACGACGGCCCCCGCCTCTTTGGCGGCATCGAGGGTGGCGTACGGTCCCGCGGTGGCTCCCTCCTTGAGAATCATAAAGATGTTGGAGAAGTCGACATTTCCGAGAAGAACGCCAATGGGCGGCATGATCACATCAGCGACGAGCGACTTGATGATCGCTCCGAAAGGCGGCGCCGATTATAATACCGACAGCCATGTCTATCATATTGCCCTTCATCGCGAATTCTTTGAATTCTTTGAGCATTGGCGAGTGCTCCTTTCGCCAGAGATTGGGTCACGCCTCACCCCAAGGCGCGCGGGGAAATTGAAGTGATTACTTTATAGCACCAGGGGAAAGAAACGGCCAAGTGCTTTCTTCGCAGGAACAACCGCCCGCGAGCCGCCGCCGATCCGAGGTTGCGGGCTCGAATTACTTGCTTTCGGCCTCTAAATTACATATAATACCGCAAGTTAGCAACTTCATGAATTAGCAACATTGGTATGCCGCAGGAGTTTAAGTTCTCTCGACGCATCCTGCCGCGTTCAATCCCACCCATCAGGAGGCTCCAGTGAAAAAGACAGCATGGACGGTCGCGGCCGTCGCGGCGATCGCTGTTCTCGCGATCGGCGCTTTTGTATTGCCAGCGCCGGACCAGGCGACAGCGCCTGGGACGACCGAAGTCACGGCGGGTTTAATGCCCGGCGCCGCCGCGCTCCGCGCGACGATCAACCCCGAGACGGGGGCCATAGAGATCTCGTCAAAAGCGCCCAAAACGACACTGGACATTCAGACCCTCGAATCGCTCCGGCGCGACACGGAAGGTTTGAAAGAAGTCGTTCATCCCAACGGAGCGGTATCCGTAAATCTCGAAGGGCGCTTTCAGAGCGTATCGGTCGCGCGGATCGACAAGAACGGCAAGCTTATAATCTGCACAGAGGACGACGACCAGATCGAAAAAGTTATCAATGGAGAAGTCACCGCCGAATCTGAAGAAACGCAGACTCCGGAGGTGCAATAATGAACAGGCACATTTTTCTGGTCGCCTTCGCGGCCCTGGTCATTCTTTTTGGTTCCACGATCAGTCACGCGGCAAACATCGTCATCGTCAATCTTGACGGCCCCGGTGAGGGGTTCAACGACACCACGCCCGCAACGCCGGTTGGCGGCAACCCGGGCACCACCATCGGAGACCAGCGGCTCAATATCTTCGAGTACGCGGCGGGCATATGGGGATCGCTTCTCCCCAGTGACGTCACCATCCGCGTGGAAGCGCAGTTCAACACGCAGACCTGCGACGCGTCCAGCGCCGTTCTGGGGTCGGCGGGTCCGAATGACCGTTTTCCGCGATTTCCCCGGCGCCGAAGTTTCGGGCACCTGGTACCACGTGGCGCTGGCCAACAAACTTGCCGGTTCGACCAGGACCCCGGCGACAACGACATTTCGGCCACTTTCAACAGCGCCATCGACAACAACGAAAACTGTCTCGCGGGAACCAACTGGTACTACGGGTTTGACGGCAACGAAGGGACGGATATCGAACTCCTCCCCGTCGTCCTCCACGAGCTCGGTCACGGTCTTGGTTTCAGCACGCTTGTGTATAGCAACGGCATCGAGTTCAACGGGTATCCCGATCGATACGAGATGTTTCTTCATGACAACACGAGCGGGCTCAACTGGGACGACATGACCAACAGCCAGCGCGCGGCCTCCGCAGTCAACACGGACAATCTCGTATGGGACGGCGCGGCCTCCACGTTGTTTGCCCCGGATCTTCTCGGCGGCACGCCGACCATGTTCGTCAACAGCCCGCCCGCGCTCCCCAGCCATGTACCCCGTCGGAACGGCCAACTTTGGCCCTTCGCTCGACGAGACGGGCGTCACCGGCAACGTCATTCTCGCGGATGACGGCACGGGCACCACCAGCGACGGGTGCGAACCGCTCATAAACGGCGCACAGATCTCGGGCAACATCGCGCTCATCGATCGCGGCAGCTGCACGTTCGCGAGCAAGGCGCTTGAACGCCCAGAATGCCGGCGCGATTGCCGTCGTTATCGCCAACAATGTGGCCGGCGACGCGCCGATCACTCTCGGCGGAGACGACCCAACCGTAACGATCCCGGTAGTGAGCATCACGCTCGACGCAGGCAATGAGATCAAGGCGCAATTAGGCACCGGCGTCAATGTGACACTCGCACTCGATCCGAACCAGCTTGCCGGAACAGACTGCGAACGGCCGCGTCAAAATGTACGCGCCGAATCCGTACGAGGGCGGATCGTCGGTCTCCCACTGGGATGTCAGCGCTTTTCCGAGTCTCCTTATGGAGCCGGCGATCAGCGGCAACCTCTCGTCGGATGTCGACCTCACACTGGCGCATTTCTCGGATATCGGCTGGCTCGATCTCGCGACGGGCATTGCCGACGACGGCATCCCGGGAGCAAAGACACGGGTCTGGCGCTCTTGCCGAACTACCCGAACCCGTTCAACCCCGGCACGACGATTCGTTACGACCTGTCGAGCGCGCAACAGGTTCGGTTGTCGGTTTATGATGTCCGGGGCGGCCTGGTGAAATCACTCTCCGAGAGCGTGGAGACCGCCGGTGTCCACGAAGTCTCGTGGCAGGGCAAGGACAATCAGGGCCAAGACGTCGCATCGGGGATATATTTTGTGCGTCTTCAAGGCGAGAATCAGGTCGCGACCAGAAAGGTCATTCTTCTCAAATAGATATTAGAAAGGGCCTAGTGACCGCACACCAGACGGATTGTCGTTCAGATCGCAATCATGGTGTGTGTCACATTGATGGGTGTCTCTGAAACGCGCGGCGGATGATCCGCCGCCTGTTCCGGGCACCCATCTTCTTTTGGCCGGCTTCGAAGACGGCTGGGACGCAGCTGGACCGTCAAGAAATTCAGCCGATCGGCCAACAAATCACGCGTGGCCACCGATGAAGACGGCAACCGGTCGCTCGAATTCAACAGCCATTCGGCCGCGTCGGGTATGTGGCGAAAATTTCACGTTAAGCCTGTGAAGAACGGCCGTTTGTCGTGGCGATGGAAGATTGAAACCCCTCCCGGGGAGAGGTCGACGAAAAAACCAAAGATGGCGATGACTATGCGGCAAGGGTCTACGTGGTGCTCTCCCAGCCGCTCTTTCCCTGGAAAACACGGGCGATCTGTTATGTCTGGGCGGCCAAAGAACCGGCCGGCGCCGACTATCGCAACCCCTACGCCAAGAATGTCGGCACGATTGTCCTGCAAAGCGGTGGGGAACTCGCGGGAGAGTGGATAGCCGAGGAGAGGGATGTTGTCGCCGATCATATCGCGATATTCGGGCATCCCGCCGAAGGAAATTCTCGCGTTTGCCGTCATGGTCGACACCGATGACACCGAGGAACCCGGCGCGGCCTGGTTCGACGATCTCACCTTCTCTTCGAGTAGCCGTATCCTTGAAAACAGTGCGCTCCCGCCTCTCGTGAGTTGAGTTCCTCGCCCGATTCCGCTATACTCGTCAACGGATTTCCACCTCCTCGGCACTAGAAACACAAGGTTATTCAGATGAATGCTAGACGGTTGGCAATCGCGGCTGCCGTTATCGTCGGCCTCCAGGCTTCGAGCGGGTGGTCGCAGACCGACACGCTCGTCACCTACTGGATGGAACCGATCGACGTCGTCGGACAGAGAATATACGTCGGTCGCGAAAACGTCCCACTCGCCAAGGACAACCTGTCAGGGATCCTTGGGCGAAACGGTTTCAAACTGATCCGAAAGGGCGTGTTTTTCGCCCAGGATGTTTACGCGGACGGCCTCAAGCGGGGGGACATCACCGTAGTCCTCGACGGCGAACGGTATCACAGTGCCTGCCCGAACCGGATGGACTCTCCACTCATCCGGGTCAATCCGCTCGAACTTGAAAGCGTTGAACTGGTAAAAACAGGGGCGTCGGCGCAATCGGGACTGGGCGGGCTTGTCGAGTTCAAGCGGAGGCGCCCCGGCGATCCGTTGTCGGTTACTGGCGGGCTTTCATTCTCGGGTGCGGCCAAAAGGAGCGCGGATGCCGTCGTTGCTGTCGAAAGCCACCGCAATCGGGCAACCCTGCGGTACTCTGAGGGGGATCCGTTCACCGATGCCGACGACCGGTCGTTCGCCGACTTGTATTCTTACAAAGACAACTACACATACCGGCTGGCCGAAGGCAGCGTGATCGGCGAACGAGGAAGACTCGAGTATGGTGGCAATTTCTCGTACACCGAGGAGGTGTCGTTTCCTTACCTCTTGATGGACGAACGGACCAACGAGGTGTACAACGCCTCGGCCGGCGTCAATGACCACAAGATCTACTTCAACTACACCGATCATTTGATGGACAACGCGCTCCGGACGGGTGGGATGTTCATGGAGACAAAGGCGACCAACCTCACCATCGGAGCGGTGGGAAATCTCTACGACGTCTATTTTCGAAACTGGGACGCAGACAACTGGTTCGACCTGCCCGGTGACGACCTGTACAACAAAATGATCCCCGACACCAAAACGCTGGGTGGTGCGCTGTTAAAGTCCGTCGAAACTGGGCGTTTCACATTTTCTGGAAAGATAGGAGCGGTGCATCAGAGAATCGGCGACGAGAGCCGAACCGATTTCTATCGGGCCCTGTACACGGACGTCCCCGACAACCGGACGTTCGTCACCTATGCAGTGAGCGCCGTCTACGCGCGGCCGCTCTGGGCGGGATGGGTGGCGGGCGCCATGTTGGAAAGCGCGTCGGAATCGCCCGAAACCGAATCGCTTTTCATCGCCGTCCAAAAGCCAATGGGCAAACCGTGGTGGTCGGGCAACCCAAACCTGGACCAACCGGTTCGGGCAACCCTCCGTGGATCTCTCCGGTACCGGCCGATACAGCTGGAGCTCTACGCCACCCACCTTTGGGACTACGTTTATTTGACACAGGCGCAGTCCGGCGGCACGAAATTCACTACGTATAAGAACATCGACGCCGCCGTGCTGGGCGTCAACCTGAATGTCGAATCGACGTATCTCGACATTCGCGCGACATACACATGGGCGGAAAACCGGACGTCAGGCTCGCCGCTTGCAGAGATCGCGCCGTTCTCGGTGTACGGCCGGGCCAAATCCCCGCGGTACAGAGGTTTCGGAGGATTTCTCGGCGTCACATACAACGACGCGCAAACACGGGTCGACGATAGCCTCAATGAGAGTCCGACC
>CAWBQK010000002.1:0-138234 GCA_963791045.1 Candidatus Latescibacterota bacterium | reverse complement strand
TTTCGCCGCCAAGTTCATTGGCGAGTATGTGGGCTTCGATATGGTGAACACCAACGATGGGACGGTCGAGCGCGAAAGCCAGAGCCTTGGCAAAGCTCACTCCGACGAGAAGCGATCCGACGAGACCAGGTCCGTTGCTCACCCCTATACCGCTGATACGGCCGGGGCCGATTCCCGACCGCGCGATGAGCGCGTTGAACACGGGAAGAAGGTTCTTCATGTGCGCGCGCGAGGCGATCTCGGGGACGATACCACCGTAGAGGTCGTGGATAAGTTGGTTGGCGGTGAGTTCACCGACGATGCCGCGCTCGGGGGAAAAGAGCGCCAGCGACGTATCGTCGCACGAAGTCTCGACTCCCAGGACAATCATGGTTCACATTCCTGGATACGGCGTGAAAACGAATTCACCCACCGGTGGTTCGGAAGCTTAAACGAACCAGCGACGGGTGTCAGGTTACTTTCACCAACTGTCAAAGCGCGCCATCGCCGCTCTCGCCGGTACGGATGCGAACCGCATCCTCCACGGCGAGCACGAAAATCTTTCCGTCGCCGACCTGGCCGGTCCGGGCAACTTTCCGGATGACTTCAATTACCTGTTCGACCATCTCGTCCGACACGACGATCTCCATTTTGGTCTTCGGCAGGAAATCGACTTTGTACTCGCTGCCCCGATAGAGCTCGGTGTGGCCTTTCTGTCGGCCAAAACCGCGGATTTCGGATACACTCATTCCGCGGACACCTAGTTCCATCAACGCAGCCTTGACGTCGTCCAGCTTGAACGGTTTGATATATGCTTCAATTTTTTTCACGTGATGCCGCACTATAGAATACGAAAATGGCGCTTTTTGATCGACGGGTACAGTGTACGGCAGACACTCACATCTGGCAAGAAAAATGGTCATACTATAAGATATACGCATGAATTCCCGTCCCGACAAAATTTGTTCTTTAATCGATGACATCGTTCTGGGGCCGGAGGCGCCCGATGTCGAGGCACGCCTCGACGCGGCGGGAGTGCGGGTCACCGGCGCGGCCGTCGATTCGTTTGCCGCCATCGCAAACCAGCTCGGCGGCGAACCCGAAACCCACCGGCATCTCGCCGTCGTGATCACTTCGCTCGTTCAATCGCCGTATCCCGCCGGCGCGCTCATCAACTTTCACCGCTATGTAGAAACCGTCGGAGTCTCCACCACATTCCTGAGCACACTCGCCGGCGCCGATCCGCTGCGAGAAATCCTCGCGACGGTTTTTGGTTCGAGCCAGTACATGGCGGACATCATCATTCGAAACCCGGGCTACCTGTATTGGCTCACCGAACGCTCAACCTGGGAAGCAGAAGACGATCTCGAATCGTACAAAGAAGCCCTGGCCGCGGATGTTGACAAGTTCGATTCGGTTGAAAGCAAGCTCAACGCCGCGAGACGATTTCAACGAAGGATGCTGCTCGGGATCGGCGTGAAGGATCTTCTCGGCGAACAGGACATTGAAACGACGACTGCACATCTGAGCGACCTCGCACAGGCGATAGTCCAGGTGCTCGTCGAAATCATCTGGAGCGATATTGTCGACAATGAACCCGACACCGGTCTTCCTGCCACGGCGGAAAAGAGCGGATTCGCCGTGCTCGCGCTCGGCAAGCTCGGTGGCCGCGAACTCAATTACAGTTCAGATATTGATTTGATCTATTTGTGCAGGGATTCGGATCACGATGACCTGGCGAGGTATCACAAACTCGGCGCTCGTCTGACCGACGCACTCTCCTCGATCACGACCGAAGGATACCTGTACAGAACGGACTTGAGGCTCCGGCCGGATGGCGCGTCCGGCCCGCTGGTCAACTCGTTGACGGCGATGAGAATCTATTACGAAAGCCGCGCGAGACCGTGGGAATTCCAGGCGATGCTAAAGGCGCGGGCACTATCCGGCGATCCGGATGTTAGCGCGGAGTGTCTCGGCTATGTATCGGGGCTCCTCCGAAATCCGTCGCTCTCTTATTCGCCGGTCGATGACATAGCTCTCATGAGAGTAAGAATCCGTGAAAACATTTCGGAGCACGAGCGCGCGTTCAACATAAAGCTCATGGAGGGCGGCATCCGTGATATCGAGTTCATCACGCAAACGCTCCAGCTTCTCCACGGCAACCGGATGACCGACCTTCGCACGCCGAACACACTTGAGGGGATTCGCCGCGCGCACGGACACGATCTCATTAAAACGATCGAAATGCAGACAATGATACGCGCGTATCAATTCTTCCGTCTCGTTGAGCACCGGCTCCAGATGATGCATCAGTTCAAGACGCATTCGGTGCCCGAGTCGCCCGATGAAATCGCGCTCCTCGCGGGACGAGTATCGATGGGGCCTCTTGGTGATTTCACATACGACTCCTTTGTAACGGCGCTGGCCACACACGTAAACAAGATCCGGCTGCTCGGCGAAAGCTTTTTCGCGGGCAAGGGGATGCCCGAATCGGCCGTTCTCGCCCTGGTTCCCGACGACGAAGAGATAGCCAAAAAGACGCTCACGCGCTACGGGTTCGAGGAACCGCGGCAGGCGTTCTCGATCCTGCAGTCGCTTGCGTACGGATCGTTCCCCCACCTGGTCGATCGCACCACGCGAGCCGCGTTCCAGAAGTTTCTCCCCCTCCTTCTCGACGCTTGCTCGAGGGCGGGAGATCCGAACCTCGCGCTCGGTAATTTCTCGAGGCTCTCCGACGCGACGAAGAGCGAAAGCGCTTTTTACGGCTTTCTAGCCGGAATACCGACGGCGCGGTTTATTGTGCGCAACCTGACGGCCACTTCGTCGATTCTCACGAATATGCTTTGTCAGAATCCCGGAACCATCGATCTGCTGCTCGAAGACCCGGACCATCTTCTCACCGTGCCGGGAGAAGAGCTGGACGCGCTCGAGAATTATACGGCAAATTCTTCGACGGCGAACAAAGATCGACTCGTTGGCGCGCTCAGAAGAACGATCGACAGGCGACTGCTCGCCGCGTGGGTGATCGACAACAGGGATGAGTCGTTTCCGCGAACGATGTCGCGCGCTCACACGTCGACGATGCGCGAGTTGGTGTCGATGGTGTTCGAACACCTCGTCGGAAATCATTCGGGTGTGGCGCTTCTTGCCATGGGGTCTTTTGGGGTCGGAGAGCCGCGGATCAACAGCGATGCCGATCTTCTCGTGGTTGCCGACGGCGGGAATCTCGAACCGATCACACGAAGTGTCCAGAAACTGAACCAGCTGTTCACGGACGGCCGCCTTCTCAAGATCGATTTCAGACTTCGGGGCGAAGGGGCCAACGCGCCGCTCGTCCAGGATCTCGCTGCTTATCGGCGCTACTTCCAGACACGGATGGCGCCGTGGGAGCATATCGCGTTCGCCAAGTGCTCGGAGTGGTCGGGCAGCGCGGATCTGTCGCAGTCTTTTCTGGAGGAACTCGCGAAGGTCATCCGCACGCCGATCACGATTGAGATGTTTTCGGCGCTCACAACCACGCGGGCACAGCTCGAAACACTTGTCACCGACGAAGCACGGTTGTTTGAAACAAAACGATCCCCGGGCGGCCGTTACGATATTGAATATCTGAGCGCGATGGGGCTCGCCCACTCGGGCGTGACGTACCGCTCGATGCGACCACGCCCGACCGTTTGGAAATCCTCGCGGAAGCCGGCGTCATCTCGGCGTCCGAGTGGCAATCGCTTGCGAACGCATTCGCCCTGTTCAACCAGGTCGACTTTCTGCTCGAACTGCAGGGCTTCTCGCGACCAACAACCACCGAGAAAGCGAAAAAGATCGAACTCTACCTCGACCGCTCGCTCGAACTTCTCGGGATCCGCACCGACAACGGCGTAGCCGCCACACTCACGGAGTTCAAGACACGCGTACGCGAAATCTACGAACTCTTCCTCGAAGAACTCCAGCAGTCTATTTAACCATTACCACCAGGACGCGCAATTGCGAAGACGACGACGCGGGTCCTGTCACCCATTTCCTCGAACCGAAGGCCCGGCACGGGTCCTGTCATCGGCCACCCGTACCTTCTCTTTTAGAGGACGATGGGGTCTTTCGAAAGGCCCTTTCGCGGGAGCGAGCGAGGATCCTCCCCGAAGGGGATAGCCGAGCGAAGCGGAGCGAGGGCCCGGAAAGACCCCATCGGACGACCCGCGCCGTCGAGCGCACCGGGCCATAAATGGACCGCGTCGTGTTATCTTTGTAGTAATCGGGTTAAGTGAGGTCTTGTTCGAGGCGGGATCGGATCTTTCGCAGCTTTGTCGCGCTGGTTATCTTGGAGCCGTCCTTGTCTTGCAGATCAAACGAGTCGATCACTCGCTGGGCCTCCGTCGAGATCCGCGCCCTGTGGATCGTGAGCCCTTCCACGGAGAGCGCCCGTGTAATCGCGAACAGCAAACCCGGCTGGTCGGCCGTGAAAATATCCACGATCGTCACGTCCGGTGAAATGTCGTTGTGAAACTCGATCTTCAGCGGCACCGGGATCGATGTTTGTTTTTTCCGTTTCCATTTGTCCTTGTGTTTTTCGACCGCCGCGTGGATATCGATCCGGCCGCGAAGCACGGCGTCGAGATCATCGCGTATCCTGTCGACGCGAGGCTCATCGATCGGCATCGTTCCGCTGACATCCTCCACATGAAACACGTCGACGACAACACCGTCTTTTCGAGTGAACGCGTTCGCGAAAAGAATATTGCAATCGTTGAGCGTCAGCACACCGCATAGCTGGGAAAGCCTGAACGGCTTGTCGTGGGTGCAGAATGAGATCTCCGTCGCCAGGCGGCCCTTTTGACGGCTTACCACCGCCCTCTTTCCCTCCAACCCATTAATAAGATCGAGATGGCGCCTCACTTGTGACGGGTTCATCGTGAGAAGGTAGCGCCCGGGGAGCATGTCGAGATGCTCGAGCGCCTCGCTCCGACTGGTCTCGTCGCGAAACGCGCGGAGTATCTGCTGCTTTCGCGTTTTGTACACCGTTTCCGGCTTCTTCTCTTTCTGCGCCAAGAACTGGTACGCCTTGAGATAGAGACCCCACAACAACGCTCGTTTCCATTCGGTCCACGCGTGCGGCGATGTCGCATTCAGATCGGCGTACGTCAGAATGCAGAGCATCTTGAGATTCGTTCGCGATCGGACCCTCGAAGTAAATGTTTTGAGCGTACCAATATCCGTCGGGTCGCGGCGCTGGCTGTAATGCGACATGAGCAGGTGGATCTCGATGAGATAGCTCACCGCTTCGATCTGCGTATCCTTGAGGTTGAGCCGTTTGAGAATTTTCCGCGCGAGTTCGGCTCCCTTTTTCGCGTGACCGCGGCCTTCGATCTTCCCGATATCGTGAAGAAGCGCGGCAAGGAAGATCACCTGTTTGTCCGCGATTTCCGTATAAATCCTCGCCAGCGGCTCCATCCGTTTGCTCGGCACCGCAACGAGCGCTTCTATGTTGCCCACTACCTGAAAGCAGTGTTCATCCACGGTGTAATGGTGATAGAGATCGTAGCGCTTGAGGCTGGTGAGAAAATTGTATTCGGGGATGATCACGCCCAGGAAACCCGTTTCGTGCATTGACCTCAGCACCAGTGTAATGTTGGTCGCGTTCGAGAGAAGCGAGGCGAAATCACGTCTCATCCTGTAGCGTTCCCGGCGTCCCGAAAGATCGGACTTGAGAATGTTCTCGAGACGACGTCTGAGGGCACGGTCGAGAGGGAGCCCCGCTTCTTTTTGTTTCTCAAAAATATAAAGCGGTGATTTCTGTATCTTTCTCCGATCGACACGAAGTGACAACCTCTCCGCCGACTTCGGAGTCTTCTTACGGCCGATAAGCCGTCCGAGATTTTCGCCGTGACCGAGTTCTTCTATGACATCCTTTGTGATCCGGTAGATCGCCCGCGTGTGCTCGTAGTAATCCTTCATAAAAAGTTCAACAGCGAGATGCCCGCCCCTGTCGGCGTAACCGAGCCGGCCCATGATTTTTCTCTGCATTCCCACGGTCAGCTGATCTTGTTTCGACTCCGAACACACGTGCAGCTCGACTCGAACCCTCAAGAGAAATTCATACGCCTCTTCGAGCACCGTCGACTCTCCGGGCAGAAGAAGTCCCCTTTTCCTGAGCGCTGCAAGACCTCCGCCCCCGTCGACCACCATTCCCATCCATACCAGGGTCTGAAAATCACGAAGACCCCCGGGGCTTACTTTGACATTCGGTTCGATAAGTTGATAACTGTTTCCGTATTTTTTATAACGTGTGGAGGCGTCTCGGATTTTCTGCATGACAAACGCTTTGCGGTCGCTCCGCATCATCCGCGCCTTCTGCCTCTCGGCTTCGCGCCACAGCGATTCGCTTCCACAGATCATCCGACTCTCAAAAAGCGCCGTCCGCGAATCCATGTGACGGGAGAGAGTGCTTTCGCTTTCCACGAGCGACTGCACGGTGTGCCCGAGTTCAAAACCGACATCCCACATGAGTTGTACGAACGATTCTGCGATCTGTTTGATCAACCGTGTTTTGCGTTTACAGAGAACAAGAATATCCACATCGGAATATGGAGCGAGTTCCGCACGGCCGTATCCGCCCATGCCGATCACCGCGATGTCGACGGCGCGCGGGTCCGCGGCGTGTTCCTGAACGGCCCTCTGAAAAAGCACTCCCACGATCGCGTCGACGATATGACTGTACGCGCGAACGTACGAAGTTCCCGTGGTTCCTTCAGCCCTTAGATTGAGCAGGTTTTTCTTGAGAATCGCGAGGTAGTTGCGCGACAGCGTGAGAAATCGCTCCCGGCTAACCGGTGTGTCGGAATCGTAGAGGGACTCTCCCTCTGCATTTATCGTGGGGATTGGTTTTGGCCGGCTGTCATCGGGTTGATTCATCGATGAATGACGCGGGAACTCGGTCGTGTCCCGCAGGATTCGAGTGAACTCCCGGCGTCACCCGCGCGTTTTGGCACGCGGGCGGCGCCGGTCGTTGTTTTCGTCTGCGAATCAAGCGTCATAGTACATGAAAAATTCGTACGGGTGAGGACGCTGCGCAAGCGCAACGATTTCTCGTTCTGTCTTGTAGTCGATCCACGTCCGAACCACGTCTTCGCTGAACACGTCGCCCTTGAGCATAAACTCGTGATCGTTTTCGAGTGCTACAAGCGCCGCTTCGAGCGAAGCAGGAGTCTTGCGAATCTTGCTCAGCTCCGCCGGCGGCAGATCATAGATGTTCTTATCGAGCGGCTCACCCGGATCGATTTTGTTTTCAATACCGTCAAGACCGGCCATCAATATCGCCGCAAAGGAGAGATATGGGTTGCACGTCGGATCGGGGCAACGAAACTCGACGCGTTTCGACTTGGCCGACGGCGAGTACATCGGGATCCGGATCGCGGCGCTTCGATTTCTCTGCGAGTAGGCCAAATTGACCGGCGCTTCGAACCCCGGAACGAGGCGCTTGTACGAGTTGGTCGTCGGACACGTTAGCGCGAGAAGCGCCGGCGCGTGCTTAAGCATACCGCCAATGAAATGGATCGCCATGTCGCTGACACCCGCATAGCCGTTGCCGGCAAACAGCGGCTTATCGTCTTTCCAGAGGCTGACGTGGACATGCATCCCGGAACCGTTGTCGTTGAACACGGGCTTTGGCATAAAGGTCACGGTCTTCCCGTGCGCCCGGGCGACATTTCGAATCACATACTTGTAGATCATGAGCTTGTCGCCCATGCGTGTGAGCGTATCAAACTTGAGATCGATTTCCGCCTGCCCCGCCGTCGCCACTTCGTGATGCTGGGTTTCGACTTCACAACCCAGCGACATCAGCGTCAGCATCATTTCCGAACGGAGATCCTGGAACGAATCGGTCGGCGGCACGGGAAAGTATCCTTCCTTGTACCGTGGTTTATATGCGAGGTTGGGCGTTTCCACACGGCCCGTATTCCAGCTACCCTCCGCCGAATCGATATAATAGTAGCCCATGTTTTCCCGCTGATCGAATCTCACGTCGTCGAAGATAAAGAACTCGGCCTCGGGACCGAACACCGAGTAGTCGGCGAGCCCCGTGCTCTTCAAATAATTCTCCGCCCTCATCGCGATCGCTCTTGGATCGCGGTTGTATCTCTCTTTTGTGATCGGATCAAAAATGTCGCCGACGAGACTCAGCGTGGGCTCTTTTGTGAAAGGGTCCATGAAAGCCGTGTTCGGATCCGGGATCACCAGCATGTCGCTCTCATTGATATTCCGCCAACCACGGATGCTCGATCCGTCAAAACCAAATCCATCCTCGAACACATCTTCGTTGAATGCTTCGACCGGGATGCTGAAGTGCTGCCATGTTCCGGGGAAATCCAGGAATTTCAAATCGACGACGGTGGCCTTGTGATCGCGGGCGAACTCAACTACTTCACTCGGGGTTCTCGATCGCATGGGGCGGTCACCTTTCTATTGTGTGATTCGTGTGGCGGGGTGGTTGCCAAAAGTCGGCAATTATTCGGGATCCGGAATAGTAATAAAGGATACTATTTAATAATAAATTGTCGGGCTGTCAAGCGACACCTGTCAATTGGCCGATATTAGTTAGAAGAGGCCCTCGTTGGCTTCGAGTTCGAGGATCGGGAGTCCAACGTAGTCGAGAAGATCGCCCGCGATTACGCCCCTGACACCCACATCGAACGCGGCCTCCTCTCCGGCCCGGCCGTGGATATAGCACCCCGCGCAGGCCGCATCGAGCGGATCGGCGCCCTGGGCGAGAAGCCCCCCAATAAGCCCGGCCAGGACATCCCCGGTCCCCGCGGTCGCGAGGGCGGAATTTCCATGATGGTTGATCCACACCTCACCCCCGGTGGATGACACCAGCGTCGGCGCGCCTTTGTGAACGAGCGTTATCCCAAGCGTTTGTGCGATTTTACGGGTGGTCTCGATTCTCTCCAGCGGCGCTGAAGGAATTTCCTTCGAGGTCAACCGCGCGAGCTCGCCGCTGTGCGGCGTGGCGACAACCGGGACTTCGAGGCCCTGGAGCCGTTTCGATTCGCCTTCGAGCGCATTGATCCCGTCCGCGTCGAGGACAACCGGCTTGCGCTGCCGGGCGAGCAGATCGAAAACAAACTGGGAAGTGTCGGGGTGAGTGCTCATGCCGGGCCCCACAATAAGCGCATCAGCTTTGTCTACATAAGGTGAAATCACCGACCAGGTGTCGTGCGCGATCGTCCCCATCGACGTCTCGGGCACCGCAATCGTGATCGCCTCACGAAGTCTCGATTCGACCAGCCCGCGAATCCCTTCCGGAACGGCGACGTACACCATTCCGCACCCGCTTCGTAGCGCCGCTTCCGCGGCGAGAAGCGTCGCACCGGTGTACATTCGGCTTCCCGAGATCAGGAGCGCCGTGCCGCACTGGTACTTGTGCGCGTCCTCCGGCCGGCGTGGAAGCCGCCGGGACGCTTCGAAATGATCGAGGAGATAGAGCCCCAACGAATGGACCTCGCGGACTTCCTCGGGGAAACCGAGATCGGCAACGATGAGCTCTCCGGTGTGGCTCTTGCCGGGATGAAAGAGCAACCCGACCTTCGGATAACCCATTGTTATAGTTGCTGTTGCCATGACTGCTTCGCCGAGCACCTCGCCGGTGTCGCCATTGATACCCGACGGCGTGTCGATGCTGACGACGGGAAGATCGCTCTGATTGATCATCTGGATGATCTCCCGGCCGGGCCCGTCGATGGGACGCGAGAGTCCGGTTCCGAAGATTCCATCGACGATAAGCGTCGAGTCCGCGAGATCTTTGCCGACGAGATTGAGCCAGTCGGACCGTGTGAGGCTGAACTCCCTCAAATGCTGGTGGTCTTTGAGGCGTTTTTGAAGACGCTGGTAGTTCTTCAAGGAATCCATGGTGAACTTATCGGGCGAGCCGAGATAGAGAACGGAGCACGCCCGCCCCGCTTCGGCGAGGTAACGCGCGACGACGAGGGCGTCACCGCCGTTGTTGCCGGGACCGACAAAGACGGACGCTTTGAAATTATCCTCGGAAAAGCGGGACAGAATGAACTCGGCTGTTTTACGTCCGGCGCGTTCCATGAGCTCGAGACCCGGGCAGAACCTCGCGATGGTCTCGTCGTCAATCTTCCTCATCCGCTCTGTGGTCAGTACGTCCATGTCCGCCTCTACTGGTTATTGATTTCGTCGATAATTTCGACGAGGTCGATGACGTCCTCGATGTCGTATTTCGCGCCGCTCTCCCCCGTCCCGAACGTATCGCCGTAACGGGCGAATACCGTGGTGATTCCGACCTGCGCGGCGCCGGTAATGTCGCGTTCCGGCCAGTCCCCCACCATAATCGTTTCGTGCGGCTCAACTTCGAAATGCTTCATCACGCGCTTGAACGGCTTCGGGCTCGGTTTTCTCTCGCCGGTGTCGTCAAAAGTGAGAACCTTGTCGAACATGTGCTGCAGCTGGAGATAACACAACCGCAGCCATGCTTCTTTGCGAGGAGCATCCGACACGACGGCCAGGCGAATGCCCCGCTTCATGATTTCAAAAAGAGCGACACTGACGTGCGGATACAACACGAGCGACGCTTCGCGCGCGCGGCGGTACGCCACGATTCCGGCTGCGAGTATCTTGTGGTTCACTTCGCCGAGCAGATCCTTGAGAACCACGTCAAAGACACTCTGAAACTCGATTCCCTCTTTGTCGTATACCTCGTAGATTTTTTCTTTGATCTCCGCGGCGGGCAGTCGAAGCCCGCCGTCGATCATCGCATCCACGGCCGCGTCAACCGCGCGCTCCTTCATCCTCATAAAATCCGTCAGGGTATTATCGAGATCGAATATGACTAATTTTATCATGGTCTACTAACTGTTGGATGTTTGCCGTTTTTGCACTACAATACCGTACGACCACAAGCGGGGATCAGGGTGGCGATTCACGATATCAAACGAAGGGTTGGGCCGACAGCGTTCGGGTAAGCGTAATGGATGAAAATAACGAAAGCAACCTGGATTTCGAAGAGCTCGATATATTCTCCACGCTGAACAACTACTTTCTGTTGCTCTTCAGTCTAACGTGTATCCTGGGGAGCGTGTTCATCCAACAGCTGTTCATGATCGGCGGACAGCTACAGATCGGGATCGCCGTTGCGCCCATTATCGGGATCATCGCCCCCGTCTATCTGCTCGTTCGGCGCTTTAAGGGCGGGTTCCGAGGACAACTGCAGCTTCACCGGCCGACGGTACGTACTGGATTGTACGTTTTGATCGCGACGTTTTTCGCCGTCGTGATCGTCGACTATATATATGTGCTCTCCCAGAAGTTCATGCTTCCGCCCGTCGACTATGTCGAAGGGCTGAAGGAACTCAAACCCACCGACCCCCTGGCCATCTTTGTCACATTCTTCGGCCTGTGCGTCATTGTTCCCCTGGGCGAAGAGATAATTTTCCGTGGAATCATCCAGAGGGTTTTCGAAAAAAACATGGGGGGCATTGTCGCTCTGTTTCTCGCCGGCGCGTTCTTTGGAGTAATTCATCTCACGCCGCAGCTGCTTCTCAGTATGGTCGCATTTGGGATTTACCTGGGGTTTTTGTTTTACACCACGTCCAATCTGTTCTACCCAATTCTCGCGCATTGCCTGTTGAATTCGGTCGCATTCGTCCAGCTCATAGCGACCCCAATCGACGCTTCTACCCAGACGCCATTTTACGTTCGCAGCATCTGGACCCTCGTTCCCGCGCTCATCGCGCTCGCGTACCTTCTATACCAAATAAAAAAGGGAGACCCCGTAAAAACGAAGACTCCCTGGTTCCCGCCGGACGATTCAGATGCGAGATGATGTTATTTCACTGAAGTGCTGATATCTCTCCCCACACTGATTTCACCGTTGTCGATTCTGATGTTAAAACCGCACTCTGGGTTGTTGCAAACCCACGCCTTATATTGAATCGGAGCGCCGTCGCGACCATAATCCGACAATGGCAGCAAAACACCGTTTCGACATTTCAAACACTCTGTAAAAGCTTTCTCCATACTAAGCTCCGAACTCGGTTGAATTCGGACTCTTCACCTCCATCCGCATCACAAACGTGATTCCATTGTTCCATCATCTACTATTTCACCACACCGCCCATCGCCCCGTCTAGATCGGTGTCCTCACCGCCACAACAGAAACGATGGATCCAGCTTATTATTCTCGAAATGGGTGTTAGTGTCAAGCGGTTTGTGCCGGCCCGAGCTTATAACACGCTAGCACATAGCAAGTTGTGAATGGACTCTTAATAAGAAAACCGAAACTAGGTCTTGAGTTTCTTTTTCTTCGCGGCAGGAAACAGAACGTTGTTGAGGATCAAGCGGTAGCCCGGCGAGTTGACGTGAAGCGCGAGATCGGTCGGCGTGTCACCGACGGCATGCTGGTAGTCCTCGGGGTCGTGTCCCCCAAGAAACGTAAACGTTCCCCTTCCAAGATTTCCGTGGAGGTACTTCACTTCGGTGTGAGCGGGGTCCTCGCCAAGAATAACGACGCTCTTTTTGGTGAGTGTTTTTTTGAAGCCCGTTGTCTGGCCGAGAAATCCTTTTACAACATTGACGTGGTTTTGCGTGAGCATCGTCGCGACGGGATCATATTTGGCGGAGAACTCGAAGAGCCCGAAGTAGTCAACATCGGCCCCGCGAGCCTTTGCATAGTCGCTCGTGTCGATATTCGAGAACTCATAGACAAGCGGGTTCGATATGATTCGAAAACCTGTAAACGCGAAACATCTTTCGTAGTCGAGCTTGCCCTGAAAACCCGGCGTCATTCCGTCGTGATCGAATTCCTGCGGAACGATGTCGATATTGTGCCCGGAAAGAGCGATATCGATTGTGTCGCAAGCGGAACACATCGCGAACAGGAACCCACCGTTGAGCGTGTACTCGCGTATGCGCTCGGCGACGGCCCGCTTGGCATCGGACACTTTGGTGAATCCCATTTTTTTGGCGAGCGCTTCATACTGAATTTGCTGCGTCCGGTACCATTCCGCATAACGATACGCCCCGTAGAACTTGCCGTACTGCCCGGTAAAATCTTCATGGTGAAGGTGGAGCCAGTCGTAATTCGCGAGCGCTCCGGTAAGCACCTCTTCATCGAACACCTTTTCGAACGGAATGTCGGCATAGGTGAGCGCCAGCGTCACCGCGTCGTCCCACGGCTGCTTGTTCGGCGGGGTGTAAACGGCGATCCGGGGCGCCTTCTCCAACACCACCGTCTCCATATTGTTCTTTTCCACCTGGGCATAAATAAGCGATACGTCCGCCCCGCTTATCTCACTGAAAGACACGCCCTTGAGCCTTGCCTCGAGCACCAGCTCGCGGCTCACCGGCATAATAAAACTTCCCCCTCTGTAATTGAGGATCCAGTGGACGATGTGCCCCTGCTGGAGCGCGTGAAACGCAAGTCCGTACGCCTTGAGGTGATTCGATTGCGTCAAGTCCATGGGGACGAGGAGCGAATTCGCCACGGCCGCATCCGGTGTGAGCGAGGACGCGGCGACAAAAACAACCACCGCGATCATAAGCGTTCTTGCGAGAAACGTGTTGCGTTTATGAAGAGTCATCTGTGGCTCCGATTTGATTTCGCAGTCGTGTCACGTCGGCGCGAATTTCATCGAGAAAAATGTAATGAGGATAGCTGAGCAGTATGTCTTCGTATTTTTCGAGCGCGAGCGCCGTGTCGCCAAGCCCGTATTCATAGACTTGCGCGATTTTGCGGTGTGCGTCGGGCACGCGGGTATCCGTTGGGTAGTCTCTTACAAAGGCTTCAAAAGCGCCGAGGGCGTCTTTTGATTTCTCGGATCCCTGGTAAAGCTGGCCCATGCGAAAAAGCGCCCGGGAGCGAAGCGGCGTCTCGACAGGCCTGGCAACGACATCGCCCAGCGCGCCGAGGGCTTTGGTCGTGTCCTCCGCCACTTCATACTTGAGGGCATCTATAAACCGGCCCAGCACTTTCTGGTCACCCTGCAGCCCCTCTTCGATCACCCAGGAAAGACGAATGGCATCGTTGGTAAACTGGGACGCGGGGTTTCCCTCCGCCATCGATGTCAGCGTATCGCGTGCCGCCTCGTATTCCCCCGTTATGCTGAGAAGCAGCCCCGTGTAGAACACGCCCGCTTCTTTTAGTTCCTGGTCTTTCTGATTGATGAGCTGCACAAAATACCGTTCGGCGTTTTCATAATCGCCAATAACGAGATAGAGACGTCCGAGGCGCTCGGCGAATGTCGTGGGATAGAACCGCGATTTGCTCATCCCCTCTTTGTAGATGAGGGCGGCCTCTTCGGGTTGCTTCTTGAGACGGAAAACCACGTCACCCTTTTTGAGATAGGCTTGTTCGGCATGGTCCGTCCCGGGAAAAGACTCGATCATCCAGTCGAGAGCTTCGAGGGCGGTGATGGTCGCCGTTTCCAGTTCGATACCACCGGCACTTTCTACGCGGCCCAGGGCAAGATCCACGAGAAGGTCGACGAGCATCAGCTTGGCGCGCGGGAGCTGGGGCGATTTCGGATGACCGGTGATAAATGTTTCGAGCGCGCGCAGCGCCATGTCGAAATACCGTGGGCGGTCTTCGTACGGCTGACGATGGTACTCGGCAACGGTTTTATCGGCGAGACTAAAGAGCACCTTGCCATCGGACGGCCCGATCGTTTCCGCTTCCAGCGCCGCCGCGAGGGCTTTCTCGATCATTCCTTTCTCGAGATACGCAAGCGCGAGCGTTTCGAGAATCGCGGGACGGTACGGCGACTCCACCGCGGCCGCTTCGGCGAGTTGATCGAGAAGCGACTCAGGGCCCACCCGCGGGTCGCGAATCAATTCAAGAATCCGATCCTTCGCGAGACGCTGGTGTTTGGGGGACGTGTTAATAAGATAAACGTATTCGTCGAGCGCGCCGTTGAAATCACCCATCGTCCTTCGGAGGTGGGCGATGTCGAGAGTAAGGATGTAGTTGCCGTTGTTTACTTCGCGGCCCTCTTCGTACATCCGGAGCGCCTGGTCGTAGAAGCGGTTTCTCGATAGCGCCGTGGCAATCGTCCTGTAGGTGTTTATAGACCCCTTGGTCCGCGTGATCATATCGGCAAAAACCGCGTCGCCCTTTTGCCGCTGATCGTTCCCTATGTAAAGCGTTCCCAGTTCGGCGCCCGAGCGAATATCGTTTGGCTTTGCCGTGTGACACCGCTTGTAAACGGCGATTGCCGAATCGATCTGTCCGCTGACCTGAAATGTCTCCCCAAGCAGATTGAGAACCTGCGCGTTGTATGGATACTGTCTTTCGAGATCGTGGAGCATCCGGATCGCGCTTTCGGGATCGTCGCGCATCATCGGCCGGATGACGCGAATCGCCGTGGACAGGTTTTTCTTCTGCGTGTCCGGCGTCATCACTTTGGGAGCCTGCGCAAACGCGACCGGCGTCACCGCCGACATCGCGACCGCGGCGAGGCAAACAACAAGAACTATACAAAAGAATTTTCGTTTGGCTTTTTTCAAATCTAATGACCCGTGTTTGTCACTCGCCGCTCCGGCCGGTCGTCGCCTCTTCGGCCAACGCGCGGAAATAGAGCCGTATCAAGTCTTCGAATTCGCCGGGTGCTTTCAACGCCATGGCCCGCCGGATCTCCTCGCGGAGCATCTGCGACTGCTGCCGTGACGCCGGGAACCCCGTAGCGTCTGAGTACATCTCGCCCGCCGTTTCGCTCGTCCGTTTCTTTTCGTAATCCCTCGAGTGGATCGACCGCTGGGCATCGAGAAGTCGGCTCAGAATCCGCTCCTCTTTGTCGAGCGTGCTCTGATCGAGAGCCCCGCTTTCCATGTCGCGGATGATCTCGTCCATCTCGTCTATAATGCGGTCCATCCGGCCGAGCGGCGTGTCTTCCTTGTTGAGGTCGTCACGGATCTGCTCGGCGATCTCTTTTAGCGAGCGCTGCTCGCCACTGAGACGCTCCACCTCGGCCTGCATCTGCTGTCGCATCTTTTCCTGCCCTGCGCGCATGGCGAGTAAATTCTCTGTCTCGCGAAGCACCTGCTGCTGACCCGAGAGCAAGCGCTGCATCATCGGGTTGCCCTGCGACTGGCCCGAACCGCCGCCCGAACAGTTCTTGCACGCGCGCAAAAGGTCGATTGTGATTTCGTTGAGTGTCGTCGTGGCCTGGGTGGCATTCGTCGTCGACATAAAAGGCTTCGCCTGTTCGAGGAAAAGGAGCGAGCTTTCCATGTTCTGTATGCAGCGCCCGAGCGCTTCGAGAAGCGCCTCGGGAACGACGAGCGTCACCTTTGAAATCTCATGGAGCTCGTTGGCTATCTGTTCGACCGCGCGAGCGTACGACTGCTGCTCCTCGGCAAGCTCGCGGATCCTCGTCTGATCGGCGCCGTCCTGCGCGGAGATCTGTTCGCGGAGTTCGTGCGTGAGTTCTTCCTGCTTGAAAGAAATCTCGAGCGTGCTGTTGGCGAGCCGCTGCAGGTTCATGGCAACTTTTTGACTCGACGACGACTGCATCTGCATTTGCATATTCGCCAGGCTCTTGAACAGCGAAATCATGTTGTCCTGGGCTTTTTCCTGATGCGACTGCGCCTCGCTCTTCTGTCCCCTGCTGGAGCTGACTCGAGGCTTCCTTCATTTCTTTCGATGTCTGGCTCATCGAGTTCTTTTGCGAGGCCTCTTTCATCTCTTCGGCGAGCTTCTGATCCTCCATCTTATTGGCGAGTTCATCGAGTTCCTTTTGGAGTTCGTCGGCACGCTCGGCGAGTTCTTCCTGCTCCTGCGAGAGCCCGTCCATCTCGTTCTCGTCATCGGCGTCGGTAGTCTCGTCGCTCAGTTTCTCCTGGGCCTCCATGAGGTCGCGGGTTTTGCGGACCATCTCCTCTACGGCCTGTTCCCGCTGGATTTCCTTGAGGAGCGACTCGGTTCGCTCGAGACTCCGGAGCATGTCCTCCGCACTCATATTGACGTTCTCGAGCGCCTTGCGGATCTCCTCGGGGTCGAGCTTCTCCATCGCCTTCTGCATCTCTTCGATGTACTTGTTGAGTTCCTCGCTGTTTATCTCTTCGATCAGGCGGTTGATTTCCTCCATCTTTTCGCCGATTTCCTGCGAGGTCATCCGGTTCTCGGAAAGGGACTCGAGCGTGTCGTCGAGTGACTTGTGCATCTCTTCGAGTTTTTCCTGAATCTTTTCTTGCGACGCGACGGCCTTGTCGATTTCCTTTTGCTGACTCCAGTCGACTTCGTCGGTTTTTTTCATCTCGCGGGCTATCTTCTCGATGCGTTCTTTTAGCTCGCGGCCCTCTTTGATCGCTTCCTGTACGAGATCGGTCTGCTTCGAGCTTTCCTCTTCAACGCTCCGGTACAGCTCCGCCATCGTGGGAACCGAAATGTGAAAGATGCGGCTCTTGGCGACGCCGGGGCCGGTGACCGTGTTGTTGTCCTCGACCTGGATGAAATACTCGAGATAGTCGCCGGGAAAAAGCTCGACACCCTCGAGGCTCCACTCGTACATCACGATGAGCTCGCGTTTGCCCGCGTGGGGGCCGAGGGGAATTCGGGCGCCGGGTACTTCTCGTGACCGCTCTTGCGAAAGTAGACGGCCGCCCTGTTGACGCCGTAGTCGTCCGCCGCGGTGAACCCGAGGTCGACCTTGAAATTTCTGGGGAGCATCGAATCGGTCCCCGGTTCGAGGACATCGAGAACCGGCGGATGGTCTTCGTAGACTTCCATCGCATAAACCAGCGGTTCATCGGTTTCGTGACCGAGGCTGTCGCGCATGCACGATTCCGTATGTGCCGTCGCGAAGTGCGGGGAATTCGAGTTCGAAATCGCGGCCGGCGATGGCGATAGGTTTCTTCTCGCCGTCATCGAACTGGATCCACGCCTTGTCGAGGATGTTGTTTGATTTCCCTTTAATTGCGACGCGTGTGCCTTCGAGGGCGTGGACGCTTCCGCCGCATCGATGAGCGTGTCGGGCGCCTCGCCTGTATACGACGGCGGGGTGAAAACCAGTGAGAGCGCGGTCACGACTGGTTTGTTGACCACGGTGATCGTAAAGATGGCGGTCTTGTTCTCGCCGCGTTCGAAATAATAGGACAGGGTGCCGCGGATATCGCTGAAGGTGTAGACGTATTCGCGGCTCTGTCGCGGCGCCTTCGTTGTCGGTCGCTTGGCGCTCTGTTCGTCGGCTCCGTTTTCCAGAATCCCCTGGCAGGTCGTAAGAGAGCTGTGACCGCTTCTTCCGAACCGCCAAAGTCGCGCGCTACGATTTCGACATCCGATCCCGAGATCACCGTTATGTCGCCTGGGGAGCAAAAGAGGTTGGCCTCGTGCTCGACCGCGGCGACATCGCGCGGCGCCGTAATTCGCTTGCCGGCCGTGAGTATTGTCGTCGGCGACACAAGCGCGACGACTATCAATATGACGAGCGCTGTATACGCCAGCGGGATAAACGCGAGCTGATTCCGGTCGAGAAAAAGGAAACGAATCTCGAGATCTTTTATGGAGCCGACGGCCTGGCGGATCACTTCGCGAATCAGGTCGGGTGAATAACGCGATGCGGCCGATGCGTCGCGCGAGAACTCGTACCCCGCGGCAACGAGATCCTGGAAATCACGCCGGCTCTCCAGTTCGAACGAGAGCTTCCTTAGACTCGGCGTTCTCAGCACTGGATACACAACGAGCGCGGCAAAAAGCAGAATCAGAAGAATGACAACCGTTCGACTGAACACAACGGCGAAGGACGCGCCCGGCGCACCCGTCAACATTGAAATCAGAACAACGGCGAGAAACACCCACGCGGCGACCGCGACAAACGTGAGCAGCCCCGCGACCGCGCGGAGCATCATCGTCTTCGCGAGGATGCGCTTCAACTCGCGGCGAAGTTCCGTCTCGAACATATTTGGCGTGCCGTCGGTCATGAACACTCTTTTGCTTGCGGCGTATAGCCGGCCCTGTCGCTTCATCCGCGCGGTTTTCCCGCGCACCCGGCGCCCCCCTAGGGCAGCGCTTCCTGAGTAATGGCGTACATTAATATATTTACAGCCATGCGCATGGCCAGTTCCCGCTTCTCGGGCGGATCGTCGTGGACCCGGGCGTCTTCGAGCCCGTCCCCGATGTCGGATTCGTACGATAGATAAAGGGCCAGCCGTCCATCGATCGTCACGCCAAGCCCTTGCGGGCGCTTACCGTCGTGCTCGTGGATCTTCGGCAATCCCGGGAGATCGTAGAAAACGTGGTAGATCGGGTGCGAGTTGGGGATTTCTTCGAGCTGTTTCTCGGGGAAGAGCATGCGGACGAACTCGCGAAAAGACGCATCGAGCCCGTAATTGTCGTCCGCGTAAAGGAATCCGCCCGATTCCAGGTAGTCGCGCAGCGTCTCGATCTCTTCGGCGCTGAACCGGACCGTTCCGTGGCCGGTAATATAAAGGAAGGGAAACGCGCGGAGATTCTCGTCCATCACACTGACGATTTTCTCTTCCGGATGGGTCTTGACCCCCGTCCGCCGCTCGAACTCCCTGAGCCAGTTGGGGATAGACGATGGGTCGGCATACCAATCTCCCCCGCCGCCATACTTGACCCTGGCGATACGGACCCCGTACTCGCCGGCCGGGTCGCCGCCGATTGCGGGCGCGAGGCTCGGCGCGAGCGTAACGCCAACAATGACAACAAGTAAAAAGGTTGTGGCTCGGCGAAACACGGTCTCTTTTCCCTCCGGTCAAAAAAGCGCGTTTATCCACGCGCCCCTCGTGCCGATCGATCTCCTGCGGGCCACCCGAGAACCCTTGAAAATCAATATCTTAGGTCATTCCAAATTATAGGCAATCACGACGCCAAACGCAATCGGCCCCTCCGGAAAGACGCGAATTCCGGCGCCCTTTCCAGCCGCCCGGCGTGAGTCTCTCCGGGGGCACGGAAAAAAGACAGTAACTTTTTGGGCGTTTCTACGACAAATTGGACAAGACCCTGAACGGCCCATTTTCGAGTACGAGCAAAAACGATTATTCAATTCCATAATTCAAAGGAGACCCGGACATGAAAGCAATAGAGGCCATTTACAAAAGACGCGCGGTGAAGCAGTTTGACGCGGCACACAAGCTCACAAAAGAAGAAGAAAAGAAGTTGATGGAAGCAATGATCCAGGCGCCGACGAGCTTCAATATCCAGCACTGGCGCTTTGTGATTCTTCGTGATCCCGAGCTTCGCGCGAAGATCCGCAAAGAGTTCGGAAACGACCAGTCGCAAATGACCGACGCGTCGCTTCTCGTTCTCTTCACTGGAGACACAAAGGCATGGAAAAAGAACCCGGAGAGATACTGGGTCAACGCGCCGAAGGAAGTATCCGATCTCCTCGTTGGTTGGATGGGTCCCTTTCACGAAGGCCGCGAGTGGCTTCAGCGCGACGAGGCGCAGCGGTCGATCGGTATGGCCATGCAGACCCTGATGCTCGCCTCTCAGGAAATGGGCTATGATTCATGCCCGATGATCGGATTCGATATAGAAAAAGTGGCGGAGCTGATCAATCTCCCCGAAGACCACGTCATGGGACCGATGGTGGCGATCGGCAAGGGCACGAAAGACACCTGGCCAAAGCCGGGACAACTCCCCCTCGAAGAGATCGTTATGGAGAATTCGTTCTGATCTCAGAACGTTTCTGTCACGCGACGAATATGGGCCGCGGCGCTTCACCCAGGCGCCGCGGCCCTCTTGACGTTATGGCCTCCCAGAGGATATCTTGGAGCGAAGACCCACTGTTGACTAGCTCACCGTGACCATCCGAAAGGACCGACACCCCGTGGTCATTCTTATCATCATTGGCGTCGTGCTCTTTATACTCGGTTATCGTTTCTATGGCGCTTTTCTCGACCGCCGTTTTGGAATCAAACCCGACCGCCGGACGCCCGCGCACACAAATTACGACGGACTCGATTACATGCCGGCGAAGACACCGGTGCTTATGGGCCATCACTTCTCGTCGATCGCGGGGGCGGGACCGATCGTCGGGCCCATCATTGCCGTCGCGTTCTTCGGCTGGCTCCCCGCAGTGATCTGGATCGTTCTCGGCTCGATCTTTATCGGCGGCGTTCACGATTACGCGTCGCTCATCGTCTCGATCCGTCACAAGGCGCGGTCGATCGCCCAGGTCGCCAAACGAATGATGAGTCCGCTCGCGCACAAACTCTATCTCGCTTTCATCTGGCTCACCATGGTCTACGTCCTCACCGTCTTTGTCGATCTTACCGCGGACAGCTTTACAAAGGACGGCGGCGTGGCGAGTTCATCGCTGATGTACATCATCCTTGCCATCCTTCTCGGGCTTGCCGTATATCGAATAAAAGTCTCGCTCGTTAAGGCGTCGTTTGTTTTTGTTCCGTTGGTGTTTCTTGCGATCTATCTCGGACAGGTCTTCCCTATGGGCGCACCACCCGCGCTCGCCCACGGCGATCCCAAGACCACGTGGACTTTGATTCTTCTCGTCTATTGCTTTGTCGCGTCGATCACACCCGTGTGGGTGCTGTTGCAGCCACGCGACTACCTGTCATCGTATCTTCTTCTCGCCTGCGTGTTCGGCGGATTAGGTGGAATCATGCTCGGCGGGTACAAGCTCGACACGCCGGCGTTCCTTGGGTTCAACGCCAACATTGGTTATCTTTTTCCCGCTCTCTTTATCACGATTGCATGCGGGGCGTGTTCGGGGTTTCACTCGATTGTCGCATCGGGGACGACGGCCAAGCAACTCTCGAACGAACGCGCCGCGCGGCCGGTGGCCTATGGGTCGATGCTCGTCGAGGGGCTTCTCGCGCTTATTGCGGTGAGCGCCGTTGTCGTTGCCGGCGGCGCCCTTGCGGGAAATTCGCCCGCGCAGGTTTTTGCGTCGGGAATGGGTAGCTTTGTCGGAAACTTCGGCGTTCCCAGTGCGCTCGGGACTTCGTTCGGACTTCTGGCGATCAGTACGTTTCTTCTTACCACGCTCGATACCGGAACACGACTGGGCCGATACATCTTTGAGGAGTTTGTTGATCGCTGGGGAATGAAATGGCATCTCATCGCCACCACGGCGACGCTCGTTTTGCCGCTGTGGCTTGCGCTTACCGAGTTCAGGGACGCTTCCGGGCAAGTGATCCCCGCATGGCGCGCCATATGGCCGGTGTTTGGCGCGACCAATCAACTCCTCGGAGCGCTCGCGCTCCTCACCGTCGGTGTGTGGCTGAAACGGACCGGGCGGCAAACATGGTTCGTCATCATTCCGATGATCTTTATGTTTGCGGTCACCCTTCTGGCGCTCGTGATGCTCTTCTTCAAAAATGACTTTGTTGTAATACGCGTGGTTTCGGCATTTCTCTTTGTACTTGCCGTCGTGCTTATCGTCGAGGCGCTCCGCGCGTTCAACGGCGAGATGGTGTCGGAAGAGGAAGGCGACGATGCACCGGACCACAGTCCAACTGTCACTGCAAATAGTTAGTGCCTATCGGGGATCCGCACAACTACTGCCTGGCCGGGCCCGCAATCGATAACGATTGTTTGCCGTAGCGGTACTTTACGCTCGTAATGCTAAACTTTTTTCACACTGCCGCTTTTTTCTTGACGGACTTTTGAAAGCATCTTTTTGCGAGCTGTGGTACCCATGTGTTTTTGTACTGTGCTTTTCTGTGTGTCCGACGAGGACGTCTTGATTTTATCGAGACGTTTTTGTATTGTCGGGTCGTGTTATGCGTTGTCGCGCGTTGTGCGGAAGCCAAAAACCCTCATGTTATAATACTAGTGTTGACGATCCTCCCCGTTGACATGTGCATCTGTCGTAAGTCAACTACACGACGCCTTTCCCCGGGAGGTCCCCCATGTCTTCCAATCGATCGCTCGCAAGTCTCTCAGACAAAATACTTCTCTCTCGTCTCCATAAACTCGTCGCGCAAGAAAAGCAAACGACCCTTTCAATTTTCGTTCATCTCGCTGAAGTTGAGCGACGTGATCTCTATCTCGGATACGGTTTCAGTTCCCTCTTTGATTATTGTGTCGGCGCCCTCGGGTACTCACGGTCCGCGGCCGGGCGGAGAATCGCAACAGCCAGGTGTGTTCATCGTTACCCCGAAGTTTTCGATCTCCTTGACTCCGGTGAGGCAAATCTGACCACCGTGGGTCTCGTCGCATCGATCCTTAATGATGAGCAACAAGGATCTTCTTCTTCGGGAGATCCGAGGCAAAACCGAGCGGCAAGTCGAGTCGATTGTCGCCCGCTATAAACCACCCGGTAGCCTACCGCGATCGCGTCCGCCCGGTTCGAGTGGCCACCCCCGAATCAGGCAAAACTCCAGCAAATCGCCGTAACCCGTTGATTTTTAACTCCCGGTCCGGGAGTAGCAATCGAAGTAATTCCGGAATAGTTGAAGCGCTCGACCGACGGGGAGAAACAGAGCGAGTTGAGGGTTTGGGGGCGCCCGCGAGAATCACACGGACAAACGGAGCGATGCCGGTCGCACCGAACAGCGTTTGCTCATCCAGTTCCTCGCAACCGAAGAATTCATGGGCAAACTTGAAGAGGTCAAATCGCTTCTGTCTCACAAAATGCCGGGCGGATCATTCGAGAATGTGTTCGAAGCTGTGATGGATGAGTTTATCGACCGACACAGTCCGGAGGTGCGTCACGAACGACGAGAGAAACGCCGGGCCAAGAAGCTCGAAAAACATAACGAGAAACGAGATCGGGAGCCCAAGGGCAAAGAAAGGGCGGACGGGGACAAACGACGAACCGAGAAGCAGAAACCCACGGGAAAAGGAGGGGCTGTCGGGAACGAACGACGACCGGAGAACCAGGGACCCGCAGTTGAGCGTGAGGGCGACGCGCAAAAACGCACGCGGCACATCGGGGCGGCTGTAAGAGACGCCGTGTTCAAACGCGACGGTGGGAAGTGCACTTATGTCGGCGCAAATAACAAGCGCTGCAACTCGACATGGGGGATCCAGATCGATCACATCAAACCATTCGCAAAAGGCGGCGGGAACACCAAAGATAACCTGAGGCTTCTGTGCGGGAGACACAACCGGAATGAGGCCAAACGAGTGCTTGGCGCGGAGGTGATGAACCGATACACCAGGCAGGAATGAATGTGGAACCATGGCCTGCCGGTGCGGGACAACAAAACCATCGAGACTGTCCGCTTAAGAAATCGATTTTGTGTCTGACGAGTTCCCCGCAGGTTGCAGGCATGGATCAACCGTCCCCAGCGGGCGGGAAGGCGTGCAGACGGATCAAGCTGGTTTGAGATAAAGCGTGGCCTCGACACCGACGCCGCTGGAGCCGCTCTCGACAGTGACCTCGCCGCCCATTTCGCGCGAGAGGCTTCGGCAAATAGCAAGCCCGAGACCGGTGCCGGTCGTTTTTGTAGAAAAGTACGGCTCGAAGAGGCGGTCCTGCACGTCGTCACTCAGCCCCGGCCCGGTATCGCTCACCGACACCCGAACCATTTTGCCGCCGTCATACGGGACCTCGTCACAGAGGACACGAAGCCCGCCGCCCTGGGGCATCGCTTCCATCGCGTTCTCGATAAGATTGGTGCAGATCTTCCGCAAAGCCTCGGGGTCAATGAGCGCTTCGAGGTCGCGCGACGACACATCAAATGCGACCCCTACCCCCGACGCGTTTCGGCGATACGGCGCGACGATATCTTCGACAAGCGGGACGATACGTTTGACGGAGAGATCGAGCTGCTGCAAGCGTCCAAAGCTCGAGAACTCACTCGCAATATTGCGCAACACATCGACCTGCTGGATGATCGTCTCCGAGCTTTCGGTGAAGATCTTGTCGAAGTCTTCTGACTTCTCTTGGTGCGCACGGACCATGAATTGCGTGGAGAGTTTGATGGGAGTGAGCGGGTTTTTGATTTCGTGTGCAATCTGTCGCGCCATCTCGACCCACGCGGAGAGTTTTTTGGAGTTGATGAGCTCGGTGAGGTCTTCGAACACGATCACCGTCCCGAGGTAACGCCCCTCGGTGCTCATCCCCGTGCGCATGTATTTGATAGTTCGCTTGTGTCCGCCCATGACCACATCGACTTCGGACGACACGACGGGCGAGCCGTCGGGGGCGCTGTCCCGGAACCGCTTGAAGAAGTCGGGCTGGACATCGGCGTCGACAAGATCGTCAACCGTTTTGCCGACGAGATCGTCGCCGCGTACACCAAGAATACGCTCCGCCGCCTCGTTGACCGCACGCACGTGATCGTCTGAGTCGGTACTGATAACGCCGGCCGCGATGTTGACGAGAATCACCTCGAGATACCGCCGCCGCTCCTCGAGCGCTGCTTGCGAGTGCGACACCTGGTGGGTCATTTCATTGAAGGCCTCGACCACCGCGCCAATTTCATCACGCCTGGTTGACGGCAAAGTAAACGAAAAATCGCCGCGCGCGATCCGTCGCGTCCCCTCGAGGAGACCCTTCAACGGCTCGAAGATCCCGCGTGCGAGAAGAAGGCCGAGGCCGATTGTCGCCGCGCAAAGCAGTGCGAAAAGACTCAAGACCACCGACGTCGCCTTTTCGACCTCAACGGTGTATGACTCCGGCCTGAAGAGGAGCGGCACGCCGATGGCCGCGTTCGCCGAAGGATCGAGGCTCGGCACCGGAACGTATGCCACCTGGTAGCGGTATCGACCCGCCTGTTCGGTGGCGAGCGACTGATCGACACCCATCATCGATACTTTCATAAACGCGTCGGCATTCATCATCGAACTGATAAAGCCACCGGACAACAATCCTTCTCGGCTCGTTCCCACCAGCTCTCCACCCTCGTACAAGTTGACATCGGCGCCGACCTGATCCGAAACCTCGCCGAGAAGATCGGCGTTTACGAGCCGTGCAAAATAAACGACACAGTTTTTCATCTCGCCATCAATCACAAGTGTGAACGGCTCGGTCACGACGCCAAGATACGGACGGCCACCATTGAAATGAACAAAGGCCTGGTTGGGCGAAACCCGTCGGACAATATTGCCCAAGTTTAAATTACCATCCTGACCCACATCCGTGGCGCTCACGGTCGAATCCTCGCCCGCGTAATCACCATCGAACGCACCACCCCCACCATCGTTGACGCCGGGGAGAATATCCGTTTCCACAGCCGGAGTCGCCGACTCGACCCACACCAGGAGTTGGCGCGATGTATCGTACGACCAGAACGACGGGAGATCTCCAGCGATGAGCGACTCCGTATCGTAATGTTCGAGAATGGTATCCCGTTCATCGACAATGAGCCTGGAAAGCGCTTTCTCCGCGCTGTTCGACCGGAACACGGCCTCGTTGTTGTTTTCTTCGACGAACCGGTCCTTCATGAGCCGAACCGAGAACACACCGAGGATCACGGCAGGAAGAAGCGCGACGACCAAAAACGAACCCAGGAGTTTTTGTTGAAATCCAAACTGCCGCCCGGGTGTAAGCGTTGGCAGCACCCTGCTGAGAAACGGAAGCTGTTTCAACACGATGATCAAAATAATCAGCGTCACGGTAAAGGCGAAGTACAACGACAGGACCGTCGACCAACGGAGCAGATGCTGTGCGGGAGACGGCACGCGGAATCCCGCAACGAGCTGGGTGCCGTTCGGGTCGGTCTGGTGAGAAAGAAACCTGTACGTCATCCCACCGGTTTTCAATAACGGCCAGCCCAGGTTCGCGGCGCGCTCAAGCGCGCCTGGATCGAACGTGTACCCCACGGGCAGATACTCGCTCGACGACTCGAAGACACGCGAACCGCGAAGGCGTGCGAGAAGGAGCGCCTCGGTTTCCTCGAGTCGCGGTGCGATCCCGCCTTCCTGAACGTTGCGCAGCACCTCGGGTGTCTGGGGTCCGGTCCGTGCCGCCCACACCAGGCTTTCAAAATAAAACGGGATGTCGACGACGATCTTTCCAATCGGAATACGCAGAGCGACGCCATTGGAGTTCAGCAGATAATCCTCGAGGTTCACGATTCCCCGATAGAATCGAACCGCGCCTTGCGGCGTTTGTGTCGTCAGGTCAAAAACGACCCATTGTTGAGTCGATGGCGTCTCGAGCCGCTCGTGAACCTCGCCGGAACGGATTCGATACGGCATCTCGACGGCAAAGCGGCTCACAATGCTATCCGCCTCGTCGAACACGTTGATCGAACAACTGTACCCCAGAAGACTCAGCGAGCTTTCCGCCCACAGGTCGAACGCAAGCCGTTGCAGGTTTGTTTCGTATGGGTCCCGGAGCGCCCTGCGTATCGAAATATCCTGGGACAACGTCTCTAGAATGTCTTCGAGGATAAACACCTTCCAGTTGTCCGACGGATCGGTGACCTCGGCGACTTTCTCCTGGATAAACGTACGTCTCAATTCCTGGTATTCATCGTTGAAGAACACATACGCCGCCGCCGAAACGATGATGACAAAACCAAACGCAACGGTAACAATCGACACCAGGTCTTCCCGCTGGACGATACGCGGAGCGAACACCATGAATAAGAGAACAAGGAGTGAGATAACGGCGAGGTCGATTCGAAATAGTACGAGTGAAACAACGATCACGACCACCGAGGCGACTACCGATGCCCTCCCGGTGTCGGCGCGCCCCTTGAGACGGTAGACACCCCAGACAAAGATCATTCCCGCGAGAAAAATTCCGGCGACCATGAGAAACGCGCTCAGGTGGAGCACGGCAACCGTCGTGTCAAAAATAGAAATTGTCTCCCCCACCAACCGCGGGTTGGCATTTGTAACAACACTGCCGATAAACCGCCGCGCCAGTTCAAATACACCCATCGCGAACGCGCCGGCAAACGCGCCTTTAATAAGAAAAAGATACCCGGGTGGGTTCCCCGCAGTCTCTCCGGCGGGAGTTTTGCGTTCGCGTGTGATCTTGAGCACACCGTACAACGCAACGACAAAAAATACCGAAGTGATGAAGAGGTCCCCGGCGCTTCGCATCAACCCGCCAAGAATCGGCGTAGCGAACACCGCCGGTTCGAACATATCCGCCTGGGAAGCAAACAGCCCCGGCTGGAGCCAGAGGAGTGAATAACGGATCAGAGCAAACACGGCGACGAGGTACGCCGCCTTGAGAACATTTCCGGGTCCCACCAGCCGGGAGGAGAAATTCTTGAGAGATGTGCCGAACAGAATCAGCAGCGCCAGAAGAACCGCGAGGTCGGCGAATATGACAAATCGTTTGTTTCTCCCATCGACGAAATGATCGAACGGCGGACTGTAGACGGTCGCATTGAAGAGAGGGTTGGAGTGCGGACTTCGAATCGCGGCACGGCCGTTGAGTCCGACCGATTCGTTTCCGCTGATTTCACCGATTCGTTCCGCGGTAACGGGTTCCCGCACCGAGGATCCGGCGTTCTCCGGAAGACTCAGTGTCGGCGGCGGATAATCAAATCGGATGTTTGCCGCGCTCCCACGGGCGATGTCGTCGGCAAGACTCGTGCTGTTCAAGAACTTGTTGTTGACCTTGTAATTCACCTCGAGCGGCATATCGACGACGATCGTCGCCACCAGGGCCTCGGGATCTTCATCGTCGCGGCCGGCATCGCCGGGGGAAGCGGGATAGACCGGAATGACGTGGGTCAATATCCGGTAGAGCGAAATCTGGCGCGAGTAGACATGCTCACTGCCACTCGCAACAAACGTCATATCGCGCGAATCGAGTTGCTGCGGCCACCCCGCCCAGGCCGTTCGTTTGCCGGAAGCGTCAAAAAGCTGAATCCCTATCTCGGTGCCGGCGGGCAGAAGTTTTTGTTTTTTGATCCGCTCGGAGAGCGCCCCGAGCATATCGAAGGCGTCGAGGCGGAGGCCCATCGTATCGGCATCCGCCACGGTCAAATCGCCGCGAACAAACGTCGTCACGTCCTCGCCTATCGTAGTCGATACGTCGAGAAGATCTTGTATCCGCTTTCCCACGGCGTCGAGAGTCGAACCGATCTCTAGTGTTGTGTTTGCGTTCCACTCGTACTCGAGCGATTCGCTCTTGTCGCGTATGCCGAGAAGCAGCAGCCCCGCAATTACTGTCAGGACGGACACAAGCACGACGGGCGCCTTGAGACGTGTGGGATACGCCACGGGGACAATCAGGACCAGGGCGAGGACAGCGAGAAGAGCCGGAACGAGTGGCGAGAGCCACGCGATGTACTCCGGCTGAAGATACTGACGCACAAAAAGTATCACCCATGCAAGGAGTGATACGGCAAGCGCGACGTTCTTTCTCGCGGCGTTTTTTCTATTGAGTGGTGTCCGCATGTATTGGATCGAGCCCCAAAAACTAAAACGCCAGCGCATCAGAGCGCTTTAGACGTCAGATCCGCAAAAACACGAGAGCGGATTCTCCAGGTTACCTCAAGCTGCCAAACAGGATACCAGAAAACAGGCTGGTGTTGTGTGAGAAGAGGAGCTAGCGGACGGATTTGATTTCACTAATAACCCAACGATCATCTTCGACATGGAGGGACACATAAATCTTATCCTTGAATGTCCGCCCATCGTCGTTTCGTTTGTACTCGCGCTCCGCGACGGCGTACACATCATCTTCTCCGTCGGAAACATGCCGGTACTGGACGAATTCGAATTTCTCCGTGATCGTATAGGTAAAAAGATCCTTGAGCAGATAGTAGCTCTGATTGCGGCTGAACTTCCCGCCCGTCGGGCCGCTACCCTCGATGGCGATCGCCACCTTGCCCTTGCCGTAATGCTGAAGGATGCTCTCGACCTGCTCCTTGTTCCATCCTGCCTCTATGTCGGCAAACACCAGAATCGGCCCCGACTGGGCTTCCCCGTCGGGCGCTTTTTTGACCTCGGTATCTTTGGTGTCTTTGACCTGGTCCTGGTTCAGTGTTTTCTTTTTGGATTTGTCGTTAGACGAGGATCGGAGAGTGGCGGATGCAGGTGTGCCAATAGCCCAAACCGCTAGAAATACGAGCGTTACTCCAACAATGACCGTTTTTATCATAACAACATGACCCTTAGGGGCAGTTAGCCTAATCAGGTATAAATTGGCAATCCCCGTGCCATGCCCCTGCCATTGATAACAAAGGAGTTACACAAATCCCACCCTCAAAAGTGTCCATGATTTTGGTCTGTGTGTAGCAAAAAAAGGACGAAATCAGGGCCAGGTGGTCGTGATGATGATCCAAAAGATCACGCACCCAACGGAGAGCTTGGCGGCCATCGCCGCCATCCGTCCGACGAACGACCAGAAGCCGACGCGGAGCGCGATATTCATTTCGGGGTTCTTGAGAAGCTCACCGAACACCGCCCCAAAAAACGCGCCGACAAATCCAAAGATAACGCTCCCAAGAGGTGGGGCGATACCGCTTCCGAGAATCACGCCCGCAAAACCGCCAAGCACCGAGCCGATTACACCTAGCTTGCTCCCGCCTCGCTTGGCCACGATCACGATGCCGAGGAGGCTCTCGATCACCTCTCCAAGGACGGCGAGCCCCAGGCAGAGGAGAAAGTAAACGAATGTCATCTTGGAGAAACCGGTGAAGAGCCCGACGAGAAAAGCGGCGCCGACGAGGATCCAATTGCCGGGCACACCAATGACGGTCGACAAGAGCGACAGCCCCATCAGGGTGTAGAGGAGAACCAGGAGAATCTTGTAAACGACTGGAAGCACTGGAGTAGATCTACTACTTGCGTTTTCGGCGTTTCACGCGGAATTCTTCCCATTCGACGAGCACCGGACTCGCGATAAATATCGACGAATACGTACCCACGACGACACCGACGAGAAGCGTCAGGGCGAAATCCCTGATAACCGGCCCGCCGATTACCACCAGGCACAGCACCACGATCATTGTAGTGAGCGATGTGATGACCGTTCGCGAGAGCGTTTCGTTGATCGAGGAATTGACGACGTTCGCGTATCCCTCGCGCTTCCGGGAATGAAGGTTCTCGCGGATACGGTCGAACACCACGATCGTATCGTTTAACGAGTACCCGACAATTGTGAGAAGACCGGCGATGACCGGAATCGAAATTTCCCGGTTGGCAAGAGAGAAGAAACCCAATGTAAAGAGGACGTCATGGATGAGCGCGATGATCGCGGCAATGGCAAACCGGAACTCGAACCGCCAGGTAATATAGGCTACGATACCGGCGAGCGAATAGATGATCGCCCAGAACGCGGCGGACTTGAGCTCGCCGCCGATCTTGGGACCGACCGACTCGACGCGGCGGACATCAATCGAATTGCTTGCAAATGATTCTTTGAGGGTAGACTCGATCTGGCGCGCCGCCTCGGCCGCCTCTCCAATAGCCTTGATCTTGATAAGAACTTCGCGTTCGCCGCCAAAGTTGGTGATCTCGGCGCCGGCGAAACCGGCCCCTTCGATGACATCGCGGACTTCCGGAAGAGACACGGCTGGATCGAACTGGACCTCGACGAGCGTTCCACCGGCAAAGTCGATACTCGTGTTGAATCCTTTGTGGATCGCAACCGACCCAAGCCCAATCAGAATCAGAATGAGCGAAACGGGAATGACCTTGCGCCGTACACCGATAAAATTAAAATGCGGGCTCTTGAAAAACTGCATCGTCTCAAATCCTCTTTGTCTAGATACTCAATTTCCGGAGTGACCATTTCGACGTGATCATATGGTAAACGACCCTCGTGCACATGAGCGCGGTGAACATACTCGCGATGATGCCGATACTCAATACCGTCGCAAAACCCTTGATGGGGCCTGTGCCGAACTGCCACAACACGAAGGCGGTGATCAATGTGGTAAGGTTGGCGTCGAGAATGGTTGTAAACGCGCGATCGTAACCGCTGTCGATGGCGCTTCGCACCGTCTTGGCCTTGGCCAACTCTTCGCGGATGCGTTCGAAGATCAGCACGTTGGCATCAACCGCCATACCAATCGTGAGAATCAACCCCGCAATACCGGGCAACGTGAGCGCGGCGCCGAGCACGGCCAATGCGGCAAGAACGATGGCGAGGTTAACGACAAGCGCCGCACACGCCAACAGGCCGGATAGTTTGTAATAGATAAGCATAAAGATCATCACGAGGATGAACCCGATAACCGCGGCTCGAACCCCAAGGATGATCGAGTCATGACCGAGGGTCGGACCCACCGTTCGCTCTTCAATAATCTCGACGGGCGCGGGAAGCGCACCGGCGCGAAGAACGATCGCGAGGTCGTTGGCCTCGTCATCGGTAAAGCTGCCTGTGATCCGGCCGTCTCCGCCCGGGATCTTTGTCTGGACGGCCGGCGCCGAACTGACACGGCGGTCGAGAACGATCGCGATCTGTCGGCCGATGTTCTCACCGGTGAAGCGCGAGAAAATAAGCGCGCCTTCACGGTTGAGCTGGAACGCCACATTGAGTGAACTCGGATCGTCCGGATCGGGACGGGTGGTGGCGTTGATGAGTGTGCTACCGGTAAGTGTCGGACGAATCTCAACCAAATAGAGAAGACGACCGATCCCGCCACCCTCGAGCGGACGGGCGTCGGCCTCCCATAGAAATTCAGATTGTCTTGGTATTACACGTTTGGCCTGCTCGGTGTTGAGAAGCAGGTCGACGGCCTCACGGTTTCTCTCATCGATAACGGCGGCCCCGCTGTAGAGCGTCATTAGGTATGACGAGAACGGCCGGTCCTTTGCGATGTCCTGGAGAGGAACTTCGAGTTCTTCGGTCCCCGGAATATCCGGAATGAGCGAATCGAAAGCCGTGGATTCCTGCATATCGGCGGCAAGTGTCGTGTCCATCGGCGCATCGGGAGTCTCGGCGGCGACATCGGTCGCGGCGCTTGCCGTCGATGTCGTATCGTTTACCGCGCCGGTCGTGTCGACGACCGATCCCTTGATTTCAACACCCATGAGAGCGCGATCGAGATCGCGAATCACTCGCCGGATATCGTCTTGCTCGCGCACGAGGCGGAACTCGAGAAGCGCCGTCTGCCCGATCAGGCTCTTGGCGCGTTCGGCATCCTGTAGCCCGGGAAGCTGGACGATAATTCGCTTGCTCCCTTGCTTCTGGATGATCGGTTCCGATACTCCGAACTGGTCGACGCGATTACGGATAATTCGAAGGACGCGGTCGAGCGCATCTTTCTTCGCGTCGTCGTCCAATTCCGTGTCATCAATCTCAAGGACGAGATGCATACCGCCCTGGAGGTCAAGACCAAGCTTGATCGCCGAATCGGCGTAACCGGCCTTTTGTTCGGCAGTGAGCTGATTGCGCGCTTCCTCGGACATACTGTAGAACCGTATCGTCGGGATCAATGACCACGCGCTATACAACAGAACCGCGACGATAAAAATATATCTCCATTTTTTCATAAATAAACCTCGAGACCTCACTTCGGTGCCCTGGCTACCTCAACCCATCCACGGGATCGGGCCGGATCCCATGGTCTTAATCCATTTACAAACCCGCGACGCACCGGCCACAACCCGACCGGCTAAGAGTTCCTCACGAGTTGAGAAGGAATGCTCTGCTTTGAAACGGGGTGAGAAATTAGCAACTAAAACAGAGAAAGAATTATACTAGTTATCGGGTCAGAGTCAACGGAAATCTCATTCAGACAAGAACCTATAGCCGACCCATGGTTTTGAGCATGTCTCTCGTGGCCCGTTCGAGGCCGACAAAAATGGCTCTCGAAATGATCGAGTGGCCGATATTGAGCTCGGTGATCTCCGGGATTTTGACGATCGCCGCGACATTGTGATAGGTGAGCCCGTGACCCGCGTGGACACCCATCCCCAGATGGCGGATTGCCGCCGCAACGTCTTTTATTTTCTGGAGTTCCTCTGCCTGTTTCTTCCCCGGGGCGTTGGCGTATGAGCCCGTGTGGATCTCGACCGCGTCAAAACGGAAGTGTGCCGCCTGCCGGATCTGGTCGATATCCGGATCAAGAAACGCGCAAGCTTTTATCCCAGCGTCTTTTAGAGTTGTGACCAGGTCCCCGACGGCCGGCGGGGCGTTTTTGAGATCGAGACCGCCCTCGGTGGTCACTTCCTCACGCTTTTCGGGAACGAGGGTGATCGAGTCCGGGTGGAGGGCCAGGGCGATTTCCTGCATCTCGGCCGTCGCGGCCATCTCGAGATTGACTGCCGTCTGGACGACCTCGCGGATGATACGCGCGTCGCGGTTCTGAATGTGCCGGCGGTCCTCGCGCAGATGGATTGTCACCTGGTCGGCTCCAGCCATCTCCACAGCCACGGCGGCCGCCACGGGATCGGGCTCGACGGTCTTTCTGGCCTCGCGAACGGTGGCAACGTGATCCACATTTACACCTAGTCGTAACATTTTTTTCTCCTTATACAGTCACGTCATTCTCTCACGTGGCCGATATCCATCGCGCGCGCGACGAAGCTATTCTACCAACTCGGACAAAAAAACCATCTCGACATTCGATTCGTCGAGCTTGTCGGCAACCCTCTCCAACGCTTCAAGCGTCCATCGCCTGGGGTGACCGATACCGATTGCGTAGCCACGTTTGTGGGCGATGTCGATCAGACGCTCCAGCCGCGCTTCAACAACTTCAGATTCCTCGGTGTCGGCATCTATAAAGAGGTCGTTTCGCGCGGTTGGAACTCCAAGCTTCCTGGCAGTATTATACGCGATCGATTTGCTCGAAGTCAAAGAGTCGAAATAGAACAACCCCCGCGGCTTAAGAACATTTATGACGGCGGTCATCACACGTTCATCCTGTGTCGCGACGGACCCGAGGTGATTGTTGGCACCCGCAACGCCCGGCATCCGTGACACGTAAAAGGTGACCAGCGAATCGATCACCGAATCGGGCATCGAGGTGAGGACCGCCTGGACATCGGAGGTGAAGGCCTCGGCCTCCATCGGGAGATGGAGAATTGAGAGCTTTTTGACCTCCGCCGCCCGTTCGAGGCAATACTCTGAATATGGCAGTGTTGGAATAATTGAAAGCGTAATCGGCAGATCGAGTTCGATGAGCGAGCGGGCCACTTTGTCCCGTGTGTATCCGAAATCATCTATAACGATGGCGATCCTGGGTTTTTTGATGATCTTCGGGGCGGGCGTTTCCTTTGCCGCCTGCCGGGGCTGCTGGATTCTCAGGCGATGTGTGGTGTATTTGCGGCTACCCACTTCAAGAACAAGACCGTCCCCCGCCTTGTTCTCTTTGCTCGAACGAACAACACCGGCACCCCGACGTACCGCTTCGTTGAGCGCGATGTTCACCCGGATCAAACTCCTCGGCCTGTCGAAGGTGGCGCTCCACTCCCACCGCACGGCGTCTCGTTTGTCGAGGCTGACCCGCCGCGACGATTCGTTCAAGGACTCGCGCAAACCGAGCTGCCGGAGTTCCTTGCGAAGCTCGATGTCTATCCGCAGCTGGACCTGCTCGTAGTAATCGTCAAACCCCTGGTCGAGAAGAAAGACCTGCCCCGCGGGCGTTTGGAGATACTTGACAAGAACGACGCCGGCCACAACGAATGCGACGAGGACACCGATGAGGAGTTTGATACGAACGGGTGTACCCTTTTTGCGTGTTGATTTTTTCTTTTTGGGCATGACCGGGGAACACTTGGCGGCTGCGTGATGCGACACGGGTGATTGACCCTCGCACTATATGTACGACCACCCCACACTGTCAAGCACCGCATCGGGACGGACGGTGCGATCTTTCTCTGGCCCTCGCTCCGCTTCGCTCGGCTAACTGTCGGCTGCGCCGACAGTGGATCCTCGCTCGCTCCCGCGAAAGGGCCTTTCGAAAGACCGCACCGTCCTCTTCAAGAGCAGGCACGGGTGGCATTGGTGGGGCCCCGCGCACGTCGAGCGTTCGCGAGCGCACGCAGAGGTCGCCATACCCCGTGAATCCACGCTCGCAAAAGCGAGCAAGCGCGGGGTGACCGATGACAGGACCCGTGCCGGTCGAAACGAGGGCCGAAGAAAGTCCGCACCGTCCGCCACTCTCTTTGAGAACGAAAAAAAGCCCGGAAGACGCGGGGCCTTCCGGGCTGTGAAGTCATTCGAATCGGCGCGGGGTTAGTTCCCAGTGTCATCGCGCCAGGCGATGATGCGCCAGAAGCTCTCGCCATCTACTTCCGCCCAACGGACGACGTAAGACGCCTGGAGATTGTCTCCGACGTACGTAAAGTCTCCGGCCTCGACGGTCAGACGATAACGGACAGTCTTTTCGTACCAGAACTCGTCCGGGTAATTCACCTGGTCTTCGGGCGTAATCTTGTTCCAAGTATCCTCGCCCGGCGCGTAAGTCAGCGTCAGATCGATGCTACTTACCGGCGCCTGTCCCGGTCTGCTGAAGTTCGGGTCGAACATGTTGCCCGCCGTCGTGAGGTCCTCCGCGCGACCCCACTGTGCGACTGATACGTCCCCGTTCTTGATATCGGCATTCGAGAAGTGAAACACAAAGCCGGCATCAAGAAGCTGGTCGTACTGATTGATGTTTCTCTCGTTGTACGATTTCTCGAGATTGAAAAGGACGTTATCCCTCGCTTCGGCCAGATTCTTGTAGGCCTCAGTTGGTTTATTCTTGTCGGGGGGCGCTTCCTTGGGATCGAGTATGCACGAGTTGAACGCCAACACGCTTATCCCGATCACTAGAACGGCAAATAACCGTTTCATGCCTATCCTTTCTGTTTCCCTTGATCAAATTACCGGCAGGCGAACATATAATAGCACATTCAGCCGGCAACGTCAAGAGCAACTCATCGCTACTTTATTTATTATCAACGAGTTACAATGTCCGCATTATCAGTATTTGTGTAAGCCCCTTTATTTGAGGAACTTTGATCAGTTGCTCCCTCTTGTTGTACCCCTCAAAAAGCCCCAGGTTGCAAAACCTTCGATACCCTCCTGATCCGTCCAGCGAATAAGATGCCAATTTCCGCCAAGACGCTGCATATCGAACTGCGCGACACCCTTGAACACCTCAGTGTCACCGCTGCTGTAAGTGAGCGTCAGCTCATATGGGGCCCGAAAATCCGCAAAATCAGCCTCGTCGCGGATCTGCTCTGGGTTAATAAAAGAAACGAGAAGCAAAGTGGCGTCGGCCAGAATCTTGTTCGTGACCTCCATTTCCACCGATTTCGTCCAATTATCGAACGCGCCGGGTAGCTGGCTCGCATCCGAGGGCAGTGGGATGAACGTAAATTCATCGCCCAGGCTCTTCTCGTAGTTCACGCCAGTCAGATCCTCCAGGCCGCTCTTCAAATTCGAGAATACGAGCGACGGGACGTCGGGAGCAATAAATGGCGTGCCTGAGCTTCCCGGTTCTTCCGCCTCGCGCGGATCGAATATAGAGCACCCCACCGTCGTGACGATCAGTAGCGCCGCCACGAGCCCCGGCCAGTTGATCTTGCTTATGCGCAATACGCGCTTCATCGAATCTCCCTTCAATCCCTTAGAAAGTATAATTGATCGACGAATCCATTTCCCAGAAATCTTTCTGGGCATCTGCGTTGAACCGCCCAAACTTTTTGACACGTCTCATCGATATTTTGAGCCCGCGCTGGGCGCCAAAATCGTAACTTCCTTCGACACCGAGCTCCACTCCGCCGTCTTCGAAGGGACGCGCGGTCGACGACAGCAGATTCGTCCGCCGGCTGTACTCGTTGAGCCCCAACAACGCTAGATGCTTATTCATCTGATAGCGAAACCCGACTCTCATCTCGTCGCGCCGGTCTTTCTGGTTGATATCGAGAATCCGTTCTTCGTCGGGATTCTCGCGGAGATAGCTTCCCTTGGTGTGATGCTGATACGCGTAATAAAAATTAACCGTCACGTTCGTCATTATCCGCGTGCGAAGCGTGTTCGCAAAAACAATCGTCCTGTCGAGATAGTTTTCGTTCTCCTGAAAAACGAAATCCGAAAACTCGATGTTGAGTCCGTATTTCTGCGTGAGCTCGATTCGCTCATTGATCTTGTATGTAAACTCGGGTCGGAGCTCCAGCCGCGTCTCCGTTCTGTTGTTTTGCGACAGGCTCGCACGGACATTTACATAATCCGTCTTTGTTCCTGACAAATATACGGACGCGTCGATTTTTGGAAAAAGTTTTGATGTTATCCTGACATTGGCAAACTGATAACGCTGGTCGCGATCGCGATCGGTGTCCCAGTAATACGACTGCGAGAGCGACACACCCGCCTGCGTCGTAAAATTGAGCGTCGGAGTCAAAGTCTGCTGCCAGCTCATCTTCATGTTCTTTCTGATGTCGTCATAGCTACCCGTTCGTTCGGGGCCAAGATAATGTTGAAAGTCCCTGTATTCGAGATCGACGCTGATAGTGGATTTCGAAAACGGTGTGTAGCCAACACTCCCTTTAAACGTTTGCCCAAAATCTTTACCCTCGCGTCTTTTGTCGCGGAGATAGTATGTTCCCGCTACCGAGTTAACCGCGTTCAACTTCATCTGGACACGGGGCATAGGCCTCATTTCCGCGTCCATCGACACCGACCGTACGTGTTTTTTCGTGTTCTCGGGTGTCACTTCCTGATCGAACTGCTGCTGACCAAACGACCCGCGGGGCAGTTCGAGGTAATCCTCTTCGATTTGGTAGCGCTCATAATTGAAAACGACACTAGCGCTATCCTTCACGACACGGACCTGTGCAAAAACGCTGTCCTCCTCGGCGCCGAGCCCCTTGAACTGTTGTGAGCCGGTATTCGCGCTCTGCGCGGATTTCCTGTAAAACCCTCTCGCCGAAGCGGTGAGATATTTGCCGCGAACATATTTGAGGCCGAAGCGGGTGGATCCTTCCTTGGTGTCATCTTTGTAGTACGTTTGCTCGCTCTTCGCTGTGGCCAGCGAGGTTTTCGCGTTGAACGCGACACCCCACCCAAGCGGCCGCGCGTAATTGGCGTTTCCCTGCGCCCGTTGAACGTTGTTCAAAAGATCCTGCGAGGCGTTCGAGAACGTGATGACGCGGTTGAAAAACCGCGTGTCCGAAAGCGTCCCGTCCAGGATCAACCCCGGCATCGCCGGATACACCAGGTTCGACGTAAAACTCTTGTTCGTGTCTTTCCTGTCCTGCAACCTGTAATTCGACTCGTCGGCGCTGAGCGTCGTGATCGATGTGAGTCCGCTTGGAAACACGAACGATGCCGAGAGCCGGTTACCGAGAGACATGCGCGTGACGTTCCCCTTGATTCCACCCGTGTATTTTAAAACCGAAACCGTGCCGGGCACATTTCCGCTAATCGTGTCGCCCTGCGCGGGCACCGGCGGCGCCTCAGGCAACTGGCCAAACGCCAACGGCACACCGCCGAACAGGCTCATCATCGTTACTATCAACACTAACCGTTTCACTACTCGTGCCGCCGCGCCTTGTGCTATTTTGTGAACGTTGCTATTACTCTGACTTCGTGACCTCGGATACGGCCCTCGACAACACGAGGAACTCTTCTTTGCCCAGCGCTTCGGGCCGTTTTTCCAGGGCGATACCTGTCGCGACACGGATGCGATCGAGCTCGGCTTCGGTAAGCGAATAAAACGCCTTGAGCGTGTTGTGAATCGTCTTTCTCCGTTGTTGAAAAAGATTCTTCACGAGCGCCAGAAACGTTTTGATTTCATCCGCGCCGACCAGCGGTTCATCGAGCCGTTTGAACTCGAGCACCACCGAGCCGACTTTCGGTCTCGGGACAAACGATCCGGGCGCCACACGAAATACCGATCTCACCGCGTAAAGACTCTGGAGAATCACACTAGTGATCCCGTACACGCGGCTCCCTGGGGGTGATACGATTCGCTCGCCGACTTCACGCTGGACCATCAAATAGGCCGAGTCGATCATCTCGTGTTCGTCGACGAGAAACGAAAACAACACATCCCGTGTCTTGTTGTACGGGATGTTCCCCATAAGAACACAGCCGTCAAACCCCCGCTCCGCGAGAAGGGCCGTGATCGACAGTCCGGTGAAATCCTCATGGAGGAGTTCAACGGTCTCGCGCGGTTGGGGCTCCAGGGTCTTGAAGTAGACACCGAGCTCATTATAGAGGTCGTCGTCCACCTCAACCGCTATCAGACGCACGCCCCGCTGGGCTAATGGCTTGGTAAGAAAGCCCTTACCAGGCCCGAGCTCAATAACCGGCTGACCCGGTGACAATCCGGCGGCGTCGACGATCTTGTTGGCGATCGCCGGGTCGTGCAAAAAATTTTGCCCAAACCGTTTCTTTGGACGAAACGTTTTCTTTTTCAATGGGTTACCCCATCATGGTGCGACAGAAATACAGAATTGTATCAGATATCTAAGAAAGAAACGTACCAAAATGGTAGCAATAAGGTAGGGAAGAAACCTCCTAGCAGGGGATGCTTGCGGATATTATAGCTTATCAGCGTGGCCCCGTCAAGCCGCCCGGGCCCTTAGGCGCCGGGCTACAGAGTCGAGAGAGGCTCCTGCGAACCTTTCGGCTCCCCACACTCAGGCAAAAAGCCCGGGGATCGCGCTCGAAAACGACTTGGGTTCGAGCTCGAACGCTTTGACGTATCGATCGATTTCGCACACATTATCCACCGAAAGCATCTTGAGCTGATCGACCGTCAGCGGGAACGACTTGAATCGCTGGAGCGCGCCGACCATCGGCCGGATCATCCACACGGGAACGGACATCGTGTTGGCCTTGCGGCCGAGCGCCGCCGCCGCCTGTTCGAACACTTTTTTGTAAGTCACACGATCGGGTCCGCCAAGTTCATAGATCATTCCCTGGGTCTCGGGCATATCGAGTGAGCGGGCCATACATGTGCATACATCGTCGAGCGCGACCGGTTGAACCAGCGCGCTGCCTCCGCCGATCAAGGGGATCACCGGTTTGCCGACAACGTCTTTTATCATTTTGGTCAATTCATCACCCGGGGCAAAGATCCACGACGGTCTGAATATCGTCCAACGCATGCCCGAATTCTCGACGATGAGTTCGGCGGCGCGTTTTGTTCTGTGATACGCGGACGCCGCGTCATCACTCGCGCCGAGCGCGCTCATATGGACGACTCGTTCCACACCCGCACGAGTGGCCGCATCGATGATGTTCGATGTCGCGACGCGATGGAGTTCCTCGAAAGTGATGCCACTGGATGGATCCTCGCGAATGATTCCAACCAGATGAACGACGGCATCGCAACCTTCGGCGGCGTGATGACACGTGTTTGTATCAAAAATGTTTCCGTAAACGATCTCAAATGAATCGTCGCCCTCGATCGACTTCATCTTGTCCGCGCTTTGCGCGCGAACGAGCATCCGCACCGTGTGTCCATTGTCACGCAGAAACTCACGAAGCCGGCTCCCGACATAACCTGTGCCGCCCGTCAAAAGAACTCGCATAGTCTTCTACCTCTTGGCTACCTTTCCCTGGCTTATTCCGCTTCCTCTTGCAAGTCGAGCTCCTCCGCATCGGGTGAACGCTCACCGCAGAGGGGACAAGAATCGATAGTGCTCGAATACTCAACCTGACATTCACCGCATGATCTTGCTTCATCGTTCGCCGACTGAAGAGCTACGAAAGCTTCTTCTTTTTTTTCCGCGGGGATGTACACTTCAACTAAATCGTCATCGCTCTCCACGGCCATTGAACTGATTCCATTGTCTTCGAGCAAAAACCTTTTGTCCGCCGCGATGGAATCATCCGAATAGTACCCGACGACTTCCCACGCGGACTCTTCTTCGAGACCGTCGTGTTCATCACAGATCATTTCATTGAAGAGTGTGCTGTAGCATTCACTGCAAACTGTCTTGCCACAGATAGCGCATTTCCCGATTGGACTTGCGTCGAGATGATCGCAACCTTCTCCCATAATCTTCTCCGTGCTCTCGCTCGTTAAACTGCGAGCTTCATCGCCCTCGCAAAATTTGTGTTGGTTACTTCAACAATTTTTTCAACCGGTTGCCCGGTCGCCTGTGAGATCGTCTCTGCGACGTAAGTCAGATACGCCGGTTCGTTTCGTTTTCCTCGAAACGGAACGGGTGCAAGATAGGGGCAGTCCGTTTCGAGCACTATCGAATCCAGCGGCACCTCTGGTACCACCTCGCGGAGACGAGCGTTCTTAAAGGTTACCACACCTCCCACCCCAATGTGAAAGCCAAGGCGCAAAACTTCTTCGGCCATTTTCGCGTCGCCCGAGAACGCGTGGAAAATCCCGTTGTAGTGAGAACCCTCCCCGGCGAGGATTTCGAGGACGTCTTCGGCCGCGTCCCGGCAGTGGATGATGATCGGCATCTCGTGGGCCCTGGCGAGGGCGATCTGCCGTCGGAAAACCTCCTGCTGGATATCCCGGGGCGAAAGGTCTCTATAATAGTCGAGGCCGATCTCGCCGACGGCAATGATCGAGGGCCGGGAGAGCATGCCGGCGAGCTCTTTCTCGACCCCCTCATTATAAGACCTGGCATCGTGGGGATGCACCCCGACGGCGCCGAGGATGAAGGGATAGCGTTCGGTGAGCGCCACGGTCTCGCGCGACGACCCAAGGTCGAAGCCGATATTGACCATGCGGGTCACGCCCGCTTCCCTGGCGTTTGCCAGAACCTCTTCGAGGTCGCCCCGATAATTGGGGAGATTGAGATGCACATGCGAATCGATCATTAGTTATTCGGTCTCGGCTTCGATCTTCGGGAAAAGCGGCGACGGGGCGCCGGCGGTCTTCCAGCCGGAATCGCCCGGGTTGCGGGCTTCGTCAAGCGTGAGCTTCGCAATATCGGCTTCGAGCCCGAGCTGCTCGCGCATTCCAGACGATCTCTCCGGGCATAAACGGAATGCACAGCACCGAGCTCAGCCTGAAGACCTCGAGGAGCACCCGCAAAGTGGTGTCCAGCGCCTATCGGGTCTTCGGTCTTCGCCAACTGCCACGGTTTCTGTTGTTCGACATAACGGTTCGCCGCCTGAACCGTTTTCCAAAACGCATTGAGCGCCTCGTCAAATTCGAGCGCGTCCATGTGCGAGCAGTACTCGTCGACAACGTTGCCCGCAAGCCGTTCGTAATCCGTGCTTGCCGCGTCGCTCCATTCGGGAACGGCGCCGTCACGGTAACGGTTGACCATCGACAACGTACGCGAAAACAGATTGCCCAGTTCGTTGGCCAGCTCGGCGTTATATCTCGTCACTGCCTGCTCGATCGTGAAGTCGCCGTCACGATCGAACGCAATCTCACGGAGCAGAAGATAACGAAGCGGGTCGGCTCCACCAAAAAACTCCGCCACCTCGACGGGATCGAGGATGTTCCCGATCGTCTTGCTCATCTTGGTTCCCTTGGAATAGACAAAGCCATGCGCAAACACGCTCTTCGGGATGGGCACGTTCGCCGCCATGAGCATGGCGGGCCAGATGAGACAATGAAATCGTGTGATATCTTTGCCGATGACATGGCAGTCCGCCGGCCAGTATTTGTCAAACTTGCGGTATCGTCATCTCCATAACCCAGCGCGGAGATATAATTGATCAACGCGTCGAACCAGACGTAGACCACGTGCCCTTCGGCAATCGGAAGCGGCACACCCCACGTCTTGCCCACGCGCGACACACTCACGTCCTCGAGCCCCTGTTCGATGACGTTGAGTATCTCGTTCTTTCGGATCTCCGGTTGAATAAATTCGGGGTGATCTTCGATATGTTTCTTTAATGCGTCGCTAAACTTGGAGAGTGCGAAAAAGTAGTTTTTCTCTTCGAGCCACTGCGCCTTTTCTTGATGACGGGGGCAAAGCCCGCCCTCGGCAAGATCTTTCTCCTGAACGAACTCCTCGCACGACGCGCAGTAGTAGCCCTCGTACGTCCCTTGAAAGATGTATCCGTTATCATGAATGATCTGAAATAGCCGCGATACCGAGCGCTTATGAATGGGCAGATCGGTCCGGATGAATTGATCGTAAGAGATGTGAAGACTCTCCCAGACCTTTTCGAACTCCGCCGCCATTTCCGCCGAGTAGTCTTCCGGTGTCTTTACCAAGACGCCGCGCTTCTTTTTCCACATTGGTGCTGTGCTCATCGGTACCCATGAGAAAATACGTGTCGAAACCGGCGAGCCGTTTGTACCGTGCCAAACAGTCCGCACCAATTTTTTCGTAGGCGGTGCCGAGATGCGGCCGCGCATTCACGTAGTCGATTGCAGTTGTCACATAAAACGTTTTCAAGTCTTCTTACCCAATCGGGAATTGACATTAGTTTCGTTTCGCCGAGTAGTCGTTGTCGGCCGAGCGGGACCGACATAAGTTTCGAGTGCGCCTGCTTGCGTTAGAGCGCGGCAAGTTGGAAACGATGTGCTATCGAGTTCGGCGCCGCGAAACTAAGCGCGAGAAACTTATGTCGATCCCGCTTAGCAGCGGCAAATTACTAAGTGTAAACGAGCCCGGAAAGTCCGACGATTCTATCACCCTAAGTGCTTGATATCAAGGAAGAGATCAACGAGCGCGGCATCGATATTGAGGTTGCGGCGGAGGATCCCGTCGCGGGTCACCACGATCTTGTCCAGTATCCGGGGGAGAACTTCGCTGATCCCAACCTCACTTGAGCCTTCAAGCCTCCGCCTGATCCCGGTTGATAAACAGCGACTCGTCGCCGGTCATCACGTCGCGGTATGCCGAGCGCCAGCTCGTCCAGAAACCGCGCGGCGCTGTCCCGGTTGGTGCTCCGGGCAACGACGAGCGCGCTCTCCATCGCCCATGACTCCGGGCGACTTCCGCAGCCGTTCGAGAATTCCAAAAACGATACGCCGACCCTCGTCATCAAAATCCGAGGCGATCTCCTTCGCCTTGTTGATGTCACCGCGGGCGAGGGCGGCCACTCCGGCGGCGTTTTCCGTCTCCATATCAGTAGTGACCGACGAGAATTTTCTCGATCACACCGGCGTCGAGCGGCGCGAACCGGACTTGCTGGCAGCGCGACCGGATCGTATTGAGGATTGTATCGGGATTGGGCGTGATGAAAATCAGAACACAATGCCCGGGAGGTTCTTCGACAAGCTTGAGAAGCGCGTTTTGCGCTTCTTCGCGCATCAGATGGGCATCGACGAACACAAAAACATTGTGCGAACTGCCGAACGGTTTTGAATTCGCCCGCCGGATGACGGCGCGGGCGCGGGCAATCCGTATCGAGACCTTTTTCGAAAATTTGTGGGTGCTGAACAGGTCCTGGCGTTTTTCTTCGAGGATCTTGCTGATATCGGGGTCGTCGTCCCCTTCTTTCTCTCGCGCCCCCTGAGTTGGGGTGGGATAAATGAGATGAATCCCCGGGTGTTCGAGGGCAAGCGCCTGCTGACAGCTCGGACACAGGGCGCCGTCGAGGCGACACGTCGCGTCTTCGGTACAGCACAACCGCCGGGCAAAATTAATGGCGGTCAGTTCTTTCCCCGCCCCTTCGTGCCCGGTGAAAAGAAGCGCGGGAACATGCGTCTCAAGACACGACGAGAGGAATGACTCGACCGACTCGTGCCCGAGATTTAAAACGGGAAACCCCGCTCCTTCCAGCCCGCTCTTACTCCCCACGTCCTGAATCCCTTCGCATACTATTTGGCGAACCACTCCATCGGGTTCAGCGCCTGTTTGGATTGTCGAATTTCGAAGTGACACGCGTAACCGTGGAGGGATCCCGTGTCCCCGACCTCGGCGATCACATCGTTGCCCAACACGTTCTGGTCGGGCCGCACGAAAATGTCGGACGCGTGTGCGTAGAGGGTGTAGTACCCGCCCCCGTGATTGATGATAATACAATTCCCGTAGCTGTCTATCCAGTCGACAAATTCTACCCGGCCTGCCGCCACCGCCCGGATCGGAGAACCGTCCGCCGCCTGGATGTCGACACCGTTGTTGAAGGTTACCGTGCCGTAGGTAGGATGGCGGGATTTACCGAACGATCCGATAATCTTGCCCGAAACCGGTTTGCCGAGTCGCCCTTTAAGCTTTACAAACCCGCCGGGCGGAAGCCCCGTGGGATCCTCGCGGCTTCGCTCGAGCTGACCGATCAAGTTTTTGAGCTGCTCTTGCGACTTTTCTAGTTTGTTGATCGCCTGCTGGTTCTTGGTTTGATCGGCGCCGATCTGGTTGAGCATCGACACACGCGTGCGCTTGTTTTTCTGAAGCTTCGCCGCTTCCGCCTCCTGGACCGACCTGGTCGCCGCAATATCTGCGAGCGCCTCGGTCACCCCGGCTTGTTCGAGTTCGAGCCCCTGCTTTCGTTCATCGACTGCGTGGATCAGCTGGGCATCCCGCTCGGCCACCATCCGCATGAATTTGTAGCGGCGAAGTTTGTCAGACATGTCCTCTCCGCCGAGTACGAACACCCATTGATGCTCGGGCCCACGCATGTACATCTGGCGGACACGTTCGGCGAGAATCGCCTTTTGACGAACAAGGACATTGCCCTCGACCGAAATATTCGCCCGCAAACTGTCGATCTGCTGGTTGAGAAGCCGTTCCTTCTTGCCGAGCTCGGCAAGATACCGCGTCGCCAGGGCGATTTCCTTATCGAGATACGAAAGCTGTTTGAGAACGTCCGTCTCTTTTTTCTTGAGCTGCTGGGTGTCGGCGCGGTGCTTTTTGATCTGGACTTCGATGTCCTGGAGCTTGCCCTTCTGGGAATGGATACGATCGTCGAGCGACCCGGACTGCGGGCGCGCCGGCGAGGCGCAAAGCATAACAAAGAAAAAAACGGCGAGCGAGACGCTCAACCCAATCGACATCGACCGAGTCGACGGCAACATCGACGGCGACGAAGCCGACAACGTCGACCGGGTCGACGAAAATCCCCACCACCGTTTGTATTCCATCCCTTTTGCCACAACAAATCCGTCCCCCACGGCGGGGTGGTTAAAGTTTGAGGTGACGCCGAAGCGACGCCAGGCTGCCGATCGACCCGAGAAGAACACACGTCAAAACATAGAGAGCGATCTTGTCGGGCTTGAGAAAGGCGATGTCGGGAATCATTCCACGGGTGACCAGGAAAATCCCAAAAAGCAGGGCGAGCGACACAAGCGAGGCCAGCCCCGACTGGAACGCGCCCTCGATCACGAACGGCATCGTGATAAACCGGTTTGTCGCGCCAACGAGCTTAAGAACCTCGACCGTCTTGCGCCGACTCAATATTGTGAGCCGCACCGTATTCGAGATAATAAACACCGAAGAGAGGATGACGATAAGCCCGAGAACAAGATCCACGTACAAAAACGCCCGCGTCAGCGTGGCAAACTGGTCGATGAACTCTTTCCCGTAACCAATCTCCTCGACGATTGTCATCGAACCGATCGCCTCAACAAACCGTTCGATCGACTCCTTCTCCCGAAACTCTTTCTTGAGTGTGACCCGAAACGACGCGGGCAGCGGGTTGGCCTCGAGCGCCTCGAGGATCGAGCGTTCCTCCCCGAGTTCTTCACGGAACTCGGCCATCGCCTGTTCTTTTGAAATCAGCTCAACGGTCTCGACCTCGTTCATCTTGAGAACCTGCGCGTACTGCTGCTGCAAAATCCAATCGGGCACGTCGTCCTTGAGATACACATACACCGTCATGTCGCTTTTGGCGCGGTCGAGAAACGTGAGCACATTGTCGGTGGCGAGCAGGAACACGGCGAGAATAAGAAGCGTCAGGCTCATTATCATAACGGAGAGAAACGTGACCGCTTTGTGACGGCCGAGCGTGCTGAACGATTCCGAAACGAGATACAAGAACTGGTGCGGTCTCACGGCTTGTCACCCCGCTCCCAATCGCGGCTCCGTCCCGCCGGTTGTGAAATCCCAACTCGGTCCCTGGTAAACGCGGCGAGTCCCAACCGGATATCCTCTTCGATGGTGCCGTCGCGCAGAAACACAATTCGCTGGCCGAAGCTTCTGACAAGTTCGTGGTTGTGCGTCGCCATAAGCACCGCGGTCCCCGAGCTGTTGATCCGAAGAAGCAGCTGGAGGATTTCCGTTGTGACTTCGGGGTCGAGATTGCCGGTAGGCTCGTCGGCAAGAAGAATCTCGGGACTGTTTATGATCGCCCGGGCGATGGCAACACGCTGTTGTTCGCCGCCGGAGAGTCTGACGGGGCGGTCATAGCGTTTGTGATAGAGACCGACCTGGGTGAGAACCTGGATAACGCGTTTTTTGATTTCGGCATTCTTCACACCGATAACTCGCATTGCGATCGCGACGTTTTCGAAAACATCCCGGTCTTCGAGGAGCTTGAAATCCTGGAATATGATCCCCACCTTACGTCTCAAAAACGGAATCTGCGAGCGTTTCATGTTTGTAGAAACGTATGACCCGACCACCACCTGTCCCTCGCTCGGCGCCTCGTCCATGTAGATCATCCGCAGCAGGGTGCTCTTGCCCGCTCCGCTGGGTCCGACGAGAAACACAAATTCTCCGTTGCCGACCTGGAGGTTCACGTCCCTCAAGATGGGCTGGTCTTCGTAGAGCTTATGGAGGTGGTAGATACCTATAACTTTTCTGGGTTCCAACGGATCCGTCATAATGGCGCTTTCCTGCGGCTCGAGGCGAGTTTCTCGGCCAACCGGTATGCCTCCGCGAGGCTGTCAATGCTTGCAACCCCTTGATCCACAAGGTCATATGCGACACCGTGGTCGACAGAGGTCCGGATGACGGGCAACCCGACTGTAACGTTTACACCCCGTCTTTTCGAAATCATTTTGAAAGGAATCAAGCCCTGGTCGTGGTACATCGAGATAAAGGCATCAAACGTGCCACTCGCCGCATGCTGAAAAAGCGCATCCCCGGCGACGGGACCCTCGACCCTGAACCCCATCCGGCGCGCCCGTTCGAGGGCCGGTTTGATCACCTCGATTTCCTCGCGGCCGATCACCCCGCCGTCCCCCGCGTGCGGGTTGAGCCCGGCGACGGCGATAGTCGGCCGAGCCACCCCAAACTGTTCTCTCAGAGCGGCTTCCAAGACACGGATCGCCGTGACGATCTTCTCTTTCGTGACCTGGCGGCTCACTGATTTCAACGGAACATGCCGGGTAAGCGGGACGACACGAAAATGTCGGTACGTCATGACCATTTGGCAGTCGGGCGCGCGAAAATACTTTGCGAGCATTTCCGTGTGCCCCGTGAACTTGTAACCTGCCATATTTAAAGAGTTTTTGGATAATGGCGCCGTGACGATCCCTTCGGCGACCCCATCGGAGGCCAGCCGGCAAGCCGTTTCGAGCGCAACTCCGCTGTGGCGCCCGCCGCCGCGCGAATCTCGCCCCGTGGAAAAGCGATCGCTGCAGGCCGTGTCGAGAACTAACACATCGGGGAATCGCCGGGAACCCCGCTCGGCCAAAACGTCCGAAGTCACAGCTGCCAAATCATCTATGCTGGGCCGGGCCGCGGCGCGCCCACCGGGCGCCCCACGGGCGCCGGGATTGATGACCGATACTTCGGTACCATAGCGGGTGAAAACAGGACCCAGGACCTTCATCGATCCGATCACGAGGGCCGTGGATCGCCCCGGACGAAAACCGGCAAAAAAACGCGCGGTGATTTCGGGGCCGATTCCGCCGGGTTCTCCCGTTGTGACGGCAAGCACAGGTCTCCCCACGCGCCTCGACGCGTTGGCGGGTTCCGGGCTGGTCGTTTTTTTGTTAGAAGTCGTCATCGTCGTACCTCGTATCTTCATCCGAGATTATCTGATAATACGTGGGGGCAACGGACTTGCTCAACTGTTTCTCGGGAACATCGAGAAGCTCGAACGTGACTGTGCGGTGGGGAAAACGGATTGTTATCTTGTCACCGGTGCGTACGGTGGCCGAGGGTTTTGCCGACAGGTCATTGACCTGAACCGCGCCGTCATCACAAAAGTGTTTGACGCTCGAACGGCTCTTGACCAGGCACAGGTGCTTCAACGCCAGATCGATTCTCATGTCTTAGTTGTCGCGCACCTCGACATAAAACTCGGTTTTGAGTTCTTCGAGATAAACGTCATACATCGACGTCATCTTTTCCTGTTCGAGAAGCTGGCGAAGTTCGTCGCGAACCTCTTCGAATTCGTACGGTCTCGATGCTTCTCGTTCGATCAGCTTGACGATCCGAAAACCCGATGGCTCGCGGAGTACCGGGCTGATTTCACCATCGGTCATCCCGCGAAGAACATCCTGAAAAAATTCGGGCAGGTCCTCGGCCTTCAGCCACCCGAGGTCGCCGCCCTGCGATGCTGTATTGGTGTCAGTGCTGTACTTGATCGCCGTCGAATCGAACGGCGCGCCCGCGACAAGCTCAGCGTGAACGTCGTTGGCCGCCTTGAAAACATCGTCGACATCCTCGTCTCCGGCCTTGATCCGGATCAGGATGTGGCTCAACTCGACCTCTTCCGTGATTGCGTCCTTGCCCGTGACCTTAATGAGGTGAAAACCGTAAGGTGTGAGCACCGGCTCGCTCACCTCGCCGACGCCCAATTCGGCCGCCGCATCGGCAAACGCCCTGTTGCTGAGATCGGAAAGTTTGAGTTTGCCCAGGCTGCCCCCGGTCTCCGCGCTCGGGTCTTCCGAGTATTCCTTCGCGAGTTCGGCGAAGTCCTCACCGGCCAGGATGCGGCGGTTAAGACCATCGATAACATCCCTTGCCGCGATGCGCGCGCTCGTCGATGAGTCGAGCCCGATAAAAATGGTCGCGAGATGAACCACGGCGGGCCGCGGCGGCAACAGCGCCTTCTTTTCCTCATACGCCGCCAGGAGTTCTTCATCGGTAATCTCAATCGCTGACCGGTCGATCTGCCCGGCGAGTACCCGCTCGACGAGCATCCGGTTTTGAATCTGCTCGCGGTAGAGTTTTTTCAGGGAATCGATCGTGAGGTTCTCCGCTTCGAGCTGCCGTCTGAACGCCTCTTCCCCCCCATCGCCTTCCGGTTTTCTTCGAGCGTGCGGTCGACCGCGCTTTCGACCTCGGAGAACGATACGGTGATCCCGAGTTCGGCGGCCTTGACGACGACGAGCTTGTTGCTGATCAGCTCCTTGAGAGCTTCTTTTTCAAGTTCTTCCCGTTGTTCTTCGGTGGGATTCGTTGCCCCGGATTGGAGGAGATACTGGGCCACCGCACGGTCGACATCGCTTTGGAGAATTACTTCATCTTCGACAACGGCAACCACACCGTCGACGAGATCGTTCTGGGCCTGAACGGGGCTTGAGAACGCACCGGCAATCACGCACACCGCGACAATGAAAATCGCGAGGGGCTTTGCATTTCGTGGCGCGAGGGCGCGCATGTATCGTCTCCTTCTGCCGGCCGCGTTAAGGGGTCTGTGTCGCGGACACCGTATCGGTTTCGCTCTCCGGCATGATGTCATCAATATCGCCGACCTGGGGCGCATCCGCGCTGTAATCGATATCGGCGCGGGCCCGAAGTGCCGTCACCAGGCTGTCGTAAACGGCTTGTCTCTTGCGCATCGTCAGAATATTGGCAAGATCCTCGGCGACATCCAGGAACTCGAGTTTGACCCGGGCATCACGAATATCCATGATCTTTATTATGTGATACCCGAAATCGGACTCGATGGCGTCGGATATTTCCCCGACTTTCATACCAAATACGATTTCTTCGAATTCGGGAACCATGTTCCCTTTCGAAAGATACCCCAGATCGCCGCCCGCCCGCGCGTGTTTATCAACAGAGTATCTTTGCACAAGATACGTAAAACTCTTCGAACTCAAAAGCGATTTGACCTTTTCAGCGTCCTCCGGAGTGTTGACCAGGATATGGCTGACCCGGTACTCCAGGAGATATTCGTTTTTGTGCGAATTGTAGTACGCGAGAACATCATCGTCGGTCACAACCGCTTTTTCTTCTATCACTTTCTGGAGCAGCTGATCGGCGGCAAGATCCATTCTGTACTGTTCGAGCCTGGCCTCGATTTCGGCGGACACTCCCATCCCCGACGAAACAGCTTCTTCGTAAAGAAGCTGCGTTGTAATCCACCGGTCGAGATAATCGCGCCGTTCTTGCGGCGTGAGGATGCTCTGATAGTCCTCGGGAAGAAAAATATCAAAATCGTGCTTGGTGAGCTCTTTGCCGTTGACCGTGACCAGAACCGGAGAATCATCCCGTTCAGTCCTAAGCGGCCGCCGCTCACACCCAACGGTGCCCCCCAACAAAAAGCCCGTCGCCAAAACGACGATAGGGAGCACGAAGCCCCCTGTCGCCATTCCTGTTATTCTGTACCGCAACTCAACCACCCGGTTAAACGAACTTGACCGCTCTCCTGGGCTCTTCTTCCAGGTTCGCTTTCTTCAAATTGTCTTCGAAGATCTCGATGTCGATCTCCGACCGCCACTTCTCGAGCAGCGAGTTCAACCGCTCCTCGTTCTTGATGGTCTTGAGCACACGGCTGATATCGGACCGAGCTTCGTCAAACGGGAGAATCCGCTCGGGTCTGCGCTCAATGAGTTTGACGATCATCCACCCGCGTGATGTTTCGAACGGCTCGGAAACATCGCCGACGTTCTCGAGGGCGAATCCCGGTTCATCAAAGTCTGGGTTCTGGCCTTTTCGGACGAATTGAGCTCCCGAACGATCTTCACGGGTGAGTTCGTCAACCGAGTACTCGCCGGAAATCCGACCGAAGTTTTCTCCGCCCACGATCTTGCCGTGCGCCTCCTGGGCCAATTCGCGGCTCCCAACGAGCACGATTCCCAGGCGGCGCTCTTCGTCGCGCCGGAACTGCTCGAGGTTATCGTCGTAGTATTCGCGGAGCTCTCCCGGTGGAACCGATGTCTGCTTGTCGATGAGATCCTGGAAGAGCTTGTCGACCATGAACTGTTCTTTTTTCTTCTGGAGGGCCAGCGCGATCATCGGTTCTTCTTCTACCCGGGATTCTTTCATCTCGATCGGAACGATTTCGTTCATCACGATATCGACGACGAACTTCTTGACCCCGCCGAACCTGTACTCGCGGCGCGGTCTGTTGAAGAACGACGAGCGGTCATAAAAATCCGAAAAATCACGGACGGTGATCGTCTTGTTGTCATACGAAACCAGCGGTTTGTCCAGGTCTCTCGATTCGAAGTTGAGAAGCGGATAAACCTCCTGGGACCGATCCGGCGGGCTTGTCAGAGGACGGTCGATCGGCAACGCGTCGAAAACGATACGAATGTTGGACTCGAAGTACTCATAATTGTGCTTTGCCCTGACCTTGTTCGACATCTCGTTGGTCAGGCGAATCTCCTGCTGCCGACGGATCAGTATTTCGAGATCGGGCTTGGTCTCTTCGTACGATTTTCTCTTCGGCTGGTTCTTCGCCAGGACCTTGATGATGAAATATCCATACGGGCTGTCGAGCGGTTTGGTGTAGCCGCCAACGGGCGTACTAAAGAGTTCGTCCTGGAATGTCGGTTCGAACGTTCCCCACAGCGCGTTGACAACTTTGCCGCCCGACTGGGCCTCGGGACCTTTGGAGTACTGTTTGCACACACTCTCGAAGTCCTGGCCTTCATCGAGCATCGCATGGAGTTCGTCGGCTTCGTCTTTAGTATCGACAAGGATCTGCTTGATTTGGAGGTTTGTTTTGTAAAGTTCGTATCCGGCCTTGAGATCTTTTTCCGTCACATTGATCTTGTCGGCCACCATGATCTTCATATAGGCCGACTGGAGGCTCACCTTTTTGAACGCTTCCATTCCCTGGACGACATACGGGTCTTTGTCGTATCCGAGTTCGTCGGCCTTGATCGCCATGACGTCCCTGTTGATCATCGTGTCGAGGAACTCTTTCCTTCCCTCAATCCCTTTATCCTCGGGAAGAAATTTGTCGTCGACGGCGAAGTATGTCTTTTCATAAACGCTAAGTGTGATCACCCGGTCGGCGACCTTTGCCACGGGGAGCTCTCCCTGTTCTTTGCTGCAGGATACGAGCGTCACCATGGACATCAAAATCACCGCTAATACGCCGTTTATAACGCGCATAACTACCGCTCCTTATCGAAATGCCAGAGAATCTTATTCTAAATACAGGCCTCGTTACCACAACGGCGAACGAGCAAAGCCCCCGCCACCGAACGCCTGGTGTGGCCCCGGTTTTTGAGCGCTTGTCGTCTGTGCGTTTGTTCGTTCTCCGCGAAGACTACGATGGATGTTCCCTATTTGGGGGATTGTACGTTTTATCATAAAAATAAGCCACTTGCAACAGCTTTTTGGCTTCCGCAAGCAGATCCGCGTGCGGTCCGAGCGCCAAAGTGAGCCCGAACGTCTCTCCCGATTTAAACAACACGCGCCCCTCAAAAGTTTCCACAAGTTGCGCGCAAAGATGCGGGTGGAGGGATCGCTCGGGGAGAAACTCGGCAACGACCCGCCCGGGCCGGAACTGGACGAGACCGATGCCAAGATGCATCGCGCGGAGCTTGATGCGCGTAAGCTCAATTAAATTAATGGCTTCCCTTGGAGGCTCGCCGAAACGATCCGTGATTTCCTTCTCGAATTCGTCGGCCTCTTCGGGGACTTTGAGATGGGCGAGGCGCTTGTAAATCGCCATCCGCTCGTTCTGGTCCTCGACATAACGATCGGGGAGAAAGCTCGGCAGCCGGGACTCTATCCGGCATTCGGGTTTCTCAACCTCGGCATCGCCTTTGAGCTTGTCGACGGCCTCTTTTAGCATCCGGCAATACAAATCGAACCCGACGGCGACAACCTGGCCGTGCTGCTCCACACCCAGAACGTTTCCGGCGCCACGGATTTCGAGGTCGCGCATCGCCAGGCGGTACCCGCTTCCCAGCTCCTCGAAATCCTCCATCGCCTGCAGTCGTTTGCTCGCGTTCTCGCTGACCGAGAAGTTGCGAGGCACAAGGAGATAGGCGTACGCCTGCTGTTCGCGCCGGCCGACCCGACCTCTGAGCTGGTAGAGCTCGGCGAGCCCGAAGCGATCCGCGCGGTTGATGATGATCGTATTGACATTCGGGAAGTCGAGCCCCGACTCGATAATCGTCGTCGACACGAGCACATCGAACTTTTTATCGATGAAATCAAGAATGATCTTCTCGAGATCCTTCTCCGCCATCTGCCCGTGCGCAACACCGAAGCGAACTTCCGGGAGGAGGCGCTCGAGAAACGCTTGTATCGATTGGATCGACGCCACGCGGTTGTGGACGAGAAAGGCCTGTCCGCCGCGACGCACCTCGGCGCGAATCGCCTGTGCAATCGTGTCCTCGTCAAACGGCAGAACTTCGGTCTTTACCGGGTGCCGGTTCCTGGGCGGCGTATCAATCACCGATATCCGCCTCAATCCCGAAAGACTCATGTAGAGTGTCCTCGGGATTGGCGTCGCCGTCATCGAAAGCACATCGATCGTCCGTTTGACCCGTCTTTATCTTCTCCTTGTTCTTCACGCCGAAGCGGTGCTCTTCGTCGATGATGAGCAAACCGATGTCATGGTAGCGAATGTCCCCTGAGAGAAGCCGGTGCGTACCGATGACGATGTCGACCTGCCCGCTTCCAAGCTGTTCGACAATTTTCTTTTGTTCGGCCGCCGAACGGAAGCGGCTCAGCATCTCGACCTTGACGGGAAAGGGCGCCATCCTTTCGCTGAAGGTCTTGTAATGCTGGAGGGCAAGAATCGTGGTCGGCACGAGGACCGCCACCTGCTTGCCCTGGCTGACCGCCTTGAACGCCGCCCGGATCGCCACCTCCGTCTTGCCGAAACCGACATCGCCGCAGATCAGCCTGTCCATCGGCTTTGGCGATTCCATGTCTTTCTTGATTTCTTCGGCGGCCTTGAGCTGGTGAGGCGTCTCCTCGAACGGGAACGACGCTTCGAGTTCTTTTTGCCACTGCCCGTCGGGGTTGAAAGCAAGCCCGCCGGCCACCTCGCGCTCCGCGTAAACCTGGAGCAGGTCCCTCGCGACATCTTCGAGCGCTTTCTTTGTTCGCTCCTTCGTCCGCTGCCACTTCGTGCTTCTCAGCCGGTCGATCGCGGGGACAACACCATCCTTGCCGACGTACTTCTCGACAAGCCCCATCTGATCGAGCGGGACAAAGATCCGGTCCGTCCCTTCGTAGCGAAGATTGAGACATTCGGCCTCTCCCCCCTCGACGGGGACCTTTTCCAGACCCAGATACCGGCCGATCCCATAATCGACATGGACGATGAAATCACCCACCTGGAGATTCTCCGGCCGGCGCGCCTGCGTTCGACGCACGGGCCCCCTCTCCGTGGGTCGCGGGAGACTCCTGTGAAATATCTCGTGATCGGTCAGAACGGCGAGCCCGCTCGACGGCCACACAAATCCCGCCGAGATCCATCCGACGGGAAGATGAACGAGAGCCTCGTCATCGCCAAGCATATCGGCAAGCCGCTCGCGCTGGACGGCACTTTCAGAAAAGATGTGGATGTCCGTGTTTTTTTGCCTGAGCGACTTAAGCGTGTCGACAAACGTCTCGAACTTGCCGACCACCGTCGGATGTTCATTCGTCCGGAACGAGATAACATGGGGGGGCGCCGCGTCGCCTTTGGGCGCGAGTTTCCAGTGGTGAACGGCGGCAACGCCGCGGGACGTGTAGTACTCGGGCGGGTGGGTGTAATCGTGGAGATCGAGCACGGGCTCCGCCTCACCGGCCAGGGTTTTCACATGCTCGATTTCTCCCTGGAGTTTTTCAAATTCGTGCGCAAGCCCCTCTTCGTCCCAGAAAAATACGGTCGGAGGTGACGGGAAAAAGTCGAGCAGCGCTCCGTCAACCCCCATCGCCGGCGCGTAACGCCTGAGAAGATACGAAAAGCGATGGTCTTCAATCTCCTGCCGGATATCCTGGATCGCCGCCGCCTCGAATCCTTTTTCCGTCAGATTGGTTTTGAGTTCCGCGAACGCCTCGTCGCCGACAATAACCCCGGTGGCGGGCAAGAGCCGCGCGCTCTCCAGTTGGACGTTCGAGCGCTGCGATTCGATGTCGAAGGCACGGATCGAAATCACCTCGTCGTCGAGAAGCTCGAACCGCACGGGGTCTTCCCAGGAAGGGTCGTACAAATCAACAATGGCGCCGCGGACGGCGAACTGTCCCGGCTCCTCGATAATCGACATGGCCTCGTACCCGACATCGACGAGATGGCCACGAAGCTCTTCGAGATCGAGATCATCGCCGACACCAATACGGCGAACGTGTTTCCGGAGTTTATCGACGCGGATGGTTTTTTCGAGAAACCCGACAAGGCTCGTCACAACAATATCGACGTGCCCCATGCGGATATCATCGAGACACGCGTTGCGCTTTCCCCTGACGGAGAGGTTCTCTTTGACATCGAAGCGCTGGGGAAAGATGTCTTTGGCGGGGAAAAACGCGACCCTCGATGGAGAAACCGTATCGAGATCGGCGTGAACATCCCGCGCCGTTTCCTCGTCAGGACAGCACACTAGAAACGTGCCGCCGAATGATCCCCTGAGCGCTTCCACGACAAACGCCCCGGCCGTTCCCTTGAGTCCCGACACATCCACCCGGCGCGCGCCACCACCGAGGGCCCGTTCGATCGCACGAACTCCGTCCACGCGGCGCACTTTGTCTACGAGCGAGGCCGCCCCGTGTTGATCGATGTCTCTGCCGGATCTGGGCATGATGTTGTTCGCTTCCTACGCTTTCCTGCCGAGAATCGCTTCGGCGACAAGCGCACATAGCGCCAGGAGCAAAAAGGCGGCAAAAACTTCGCGGCCCTGCCGTTCGCGGCGAAGGTCTTCGGCAAGATTCCCCGACACATCGATTACCCGCGCTCCAGCGGTCGCGTTGTCGTCGAACTCGCGGGCATTGAGATTGGATTCTCTCGTATCGACATTGACGCACGACTGCGCGATCCGCGTGGTGTCCACCATAAGTGTGTAGAACCCAACGTGACGCGGACGCGCCACCATCGCCTTGACCTCTCCCTGCCCCGATTCGAACAACACAGGCGCCGTGTCCGGCTGGGGTTCGGTCGCGTCCCTTGTCTCGGTCCTGACGCGGAGCTGGGTCGAGAGCGCCGCCCACCTCGGCGTGAGATCAAAATACAAATCGTCGCCCACGAGATTCTCGCGTCGGGGGTCGGTGTGACCGGCTGTGGCCAGGTACGACACCGCCGTGTGAACAAACGGAAGGAACATGGGTGAAAGCGGCAAATTGCCGGCGGCGAGATCGGGGCTTGCCGCCACAACCAGCGTCCTCCCCTGGCCGTGTCGGTTTTCCCAAACGGCCGGCGCCCCGCCGTCGAAGTAGGCGAGGATCGAGTCGGGGGAGACGCCCGAGCCCGCCGCAAACCGTGTCACACTTGATTGTGAAAGCAGTTCCAGCTCTTCCTCGTTAAAGATTTCAAAAATTGGATGTGTACCGGCAAAAGACCCCAACCGCACACCGTCGTTTTTGTCCCTGGCGGTCAGACGCTCGACACCAAGGAGACGCCTGAAACCTTCGTCCTGCCACAGGTCGTTCCGATCGCCGCCGACAAACACCAACATCGCGCCTCCGCCGTACACATGCCGCGTCAACAAATCGAGACGCCTCGAGTCCATCTCCCGCGGATCGGTCCACACAACAACACCGTTACCCGGCAGGCTTGCCGCCGTGAGCGCGTTCTGGTCGATCACGTTCACGCTGAACTCGCCGCCCTGGGCGCCGCGCGGGTTGAGCGCTTTGTCTATATAGAAATACGCGGCGGCCGGATCCGAATCGCTCCCCGGGGCGAACTTCCTTCCGCGGATGATTGTGACTGGAATTTTTCTCGAGACTTCGATGACAAAGTGCCGATCGTCATCGAGGGGGAGTCTGTCCCGGTTTTTTGCCACCCGGCATCTGTGCGATCCCCAGTCCGCGATCGAGATCACGAATGTCTCGGTGACCGACGAGGCGGGTGAGAGCGTGACGATCTTCTCGGCGAGCCGCTTGCCGTCGACGGAGAGTTCGAGCGGAAAGTCGATGGCGCGCTCGCGGGAGTGGTTGGTCATCGCCACACCGATCCGAATGACTTCCCCCGGCCGGATCAGCTTTCGCGGAGTGAACACCCGATCGATACTGACGTTGTCAATGTTCCCTCTGTCCGTGGGAAGAAAGATAAGGCGTGTATTCTCCGGCGGTTCGAATCCGCCCAACGAATCCGCGCCTTCCCTGAAATCCGAAATGACATAAATCTCGCTCGTCGCGATCTCGGACTCGCCGAGCAGTTCGACCGCCGTCTCGACGGCGCCGGGAATCGAGGTGCCTTCGGCGGTGACGGTGAGTTCGTCGAGAGCGCCCCGGACGAGCTGCTTGTTCCGCGTTCCCGCTTCGAAGAGAACATCGGTGCGGTCGGCGAAAACGACAACATTGACGAGGTCGTTCTGGTGGCATTCGTCAACCACCTGCCTGGCGAGATCGCGCGCGATGGTGAAGGCGGTGCCCTCTTCATGCTCGGCGCTCATGCTGTAACTCGCGTCGAGACATATCACAACGTGTTTGGGGGCCTCGCCGGGCATAAAGAACGAGGCGTTGCTCTGGATGGTCGGCCGCGCAAACGCGAGCACGAGAAAAACGACCGCGAGGGTACGAAGAATAAGGATGATCCACCGGCGGAAATTGACTTTGCTCATCCGCCGCTTGTTGAGTTCGTAGATAAAATCGAGCGAGCTGAACTTGATCTTGCGCAGCCGGCGCCGGTTGAGGATATGAATCACAATGGGAAGCGCCATCGCCCCAAGACCGATGAGAAACAGGCTGTTCAAAAATCCAAAACCAAGCACGTCGCTGTCCTCAGGTCAATCGAACACGTTTGTTCAGGTAGGCAGTCAGGGCCTGGTCGAACGGTGTGTGCGTCGAAAGCAGGTTGTAGTCGATCTGGTGGGATTTACACCCGCGGTCCAGCATGTCGATCCAGGCTCGTATGTTTTGCGAATACTCTTCCTTCAAGAAAGCCGGTTCAACGCGAAGCTTGCGTCCGGTTTCCATATCCTGAAACTCGACTTCGTCGCGGTAATCGAGGTCGATTTCACGAGGATCGAGGAGATGAAAAACAATCACCTCGTGTCCGCGGTGCCGGAAGTGCTTTAGTCCCATGAGAACGTCTTCCGGGTTGTCCATCAGATCAGAAATCAGTATCACGAGCCCACGCCGTTTAATCCGTTCGGCGATATGGTGGAGCGCCGGGCTGATTTGTGTTTTCGCACCGGGTTCGACCTTTCCAGCGAACTCAAGAGATAGAAGAGATGTTTTCGCACCGCCCGGTGCGCGGTAAGCGCGCGGACTTGTTCGTCGAAGAGGCAAAGCCCTACTGCATCCTGCTGCCGGATCATGAGATACGAGAGGCTCGCCGCGAGCAGCCCGCCGTAGGTGAGCTTGTCGATCTCGACGCCGGTCGTGCTGGATACCTTCGCCGTCTGTGATGCCGGTGACGCAAACCCCATCGAGCCGCTCTTGTCGAGAATCACCGTGGCGCGGAGGTTCGTCTCTTCCTCGAACACTTTCATGTAGAACCGGTCGGTCTTCCCGTACACCTTCCAGTCGATGTGGCGTGTGTTATCGCCCTGCATGTACTGTCGGTACTCCGCAAACTCCACCGAAAACCCGTGGTAGGGACTTCTGTGCAAACCGGCGATATACCCTTCGACGATCAGCCGCGCCTTGAGCTCCATGTTGCCGAGGTGGCTCACCACGGCTGGATCGAGGTATTTGTTGACGGCCTGTCGTTTTGTTCGCGCCACCGGAAAAGCCTCTTGTTAGTTCGTTGTGACGGTGCGTGGGGCGGGTTTTACTCGGGAACCTCGTCGAGCAGTGTCTTGACGATCTGGTCGGTCGTCACGCCATCGGCATCCGCATTGAAATTGGTAACGATTCTGTGCCGGAGGACCGGGGGTGCGATCATGCGCACGTCATCCAGGCTCGGCGTCGGACGCCCATGCATGATCGCGCGGACTTTGGCGCCCAGAACGAGGTGCTGTCCCGCACGCGGCCCGGCGCCCCAACTCACGTAATCTTTTACGGCGCCGGACGCCCCGTCGCGCGTCGCGCGGACGATACGAATCGCGTAGTTGAGAACGTGGCTCGAGATGGGAACCGTTCTTACGATTTGCTGGATACGAAGAATGTCTTCCGCATTCAAAACGACCGAGGGTTCTTCCGGTACTCTAGAGGTCGTGGTTTCGACAATCTCAAGTTCTTCGGCTTCAGTCGGGTAGTCCACGTTGATATGGAACATAAACCGGTCGAGCTGCGCCTCCGGAAGCGGATATGTCCCTTCCTGTTCGATCGGGTTCTGCGTCGCGAGGACAAAGAACGGAAGCTCCAGGCCAAACGTGCCGCCTCCCGCCGTCACCTCGTGCTCCTGCATTGCCTGAAGAAGCGCCGCCTGTGTTTTTGGCGGTGTCCGGTTGATCTCGTCGGCGAGGACGACATTGGCGAAGACCGGACCCTTGACGAACTTGAAGGTCCTCTTACCGGTCCCGGTCTCCTCTTCGAGGATCTCGGTCCCCGTAATATCCGACGGCATGAGGTCCGGCGTGAACTGGATGCGGGAGAATTTTAGTTCGAGAGCCTTGGCCACGGTCGAGATAAGAAGTGTTTTGGCAAGACCCGGCACGCCGACCACCAGGCAGTGCCCGCCGGCGAAAAGCGCTATCATCAACTCTTCGACAACCGACTTCTGCCCGACAATAACCTTGCCGATCTCGCCCCGGATCTTTTCGTACCCGCGGTTGAATCGTTTGATCTCTTCGACATCCGCCATTTTTTGGTTCTGATCTGTCATTCGATCGATTCCTCTTTGAGAGTGGGCGTATCGGACTTTTTATAAGAAAGGCATCGGCCGGCGCCGAAGCCCCATGAATTATACCACCATTCGCCGAAATTGTTGCTTTCGATTGTTCGCTTGCCAATTTGCAGCCGCGTCATCTATCCTCGTTGCGTTGTGACGAGTCCGGCGGGAAAAACCCGCGGCGCTTTAACCGTTTTCTTGGCCGCGGGTCCTGTCATCGATCACCCCGAGCGAAGCGAGGTGCGGGGTGTTCAGCTCAGATGCTTCAGTGGCCTGATGGTAAGCCCGCGCGTACTCGCTAACGCTGCGCCGCTCCGGGGGCCCCATCGGCGAGCGAAGCGAAGTGCGGGGTGTCATTTTCAGAAACTTCAACAACCCAGAACGTGAGCCGCCACCCGCGGCGAGTCCGAACTAAAGCACCTGGTAACACAAAAAAACGAGGCGTGGAACAATGACCAGCAGAGTAATGATATTTGGCAAAGACACATGACCCTACACTGTTGCGGCCCGTGAGGACTACGCATCGCGAAACGTCGTTGTTGACTACAGGAATGTCAAGCAGGATCCACAAGCGCTCGAGGAGATGCTCCGTTACACAGATGGACGGCGTGACGTCCCCGTGATTATTGATGAGGGTGAGGTCACCATCGGGTTCGGGGGAACCTGAGGCGTCTGATTTCGTCCTCCGTGCGAGGGCATCATTTTATTAAATATCAAAGGGTAATCTCAGGGAGGTGCGTCGCTGGTTGAAACGGCGCACCTTATCTTCTTTGAAACTATACGATAAGCCGAATACCCCGGGGTGATTTGTGGAAAAGCCCGAAACGGCCACCACCCCCAACCGCCCATCTCCTTGCTACGCATATAATTAGGGGTTTTCCACAGAGCAGGGCACTTTATCAACACCCGTGCGGCCAATTGTGGACAAAATTTGGTGCGCTGAACTTAACCCTGGCTGGATTGTGGCAGATTTGCTGCCGGAATGCGGCCCCTGTTGCGGTCGACTCGTGTGCGTCACGGGCAAGCAAAAGGGGGCTGCGGGTATACAAAACCGCGGCCCCCTTGTTTTCTTCTGGCGATCCCTGCTCTTCAGGCTATTTAACGGCCTCTTTTTCGAGCTCTTTCTTGGTTTCTTTTTCAAAGGACGGGCGCTGTGACGACGACGTTGTCGCTGCCTGACCCATCTTGCAGCTACCCTCGAAGAACACACCCTCATCGATTACCAGACGTGTGGTCTGGATGTCGCCTTCGACATGCGAGCCGGTCTGAAGTTCAATTTTGTTGCTCGCCTGGATATTTCCAAGCAGCTTGCCACCGATGACAGCATTTTTGACCGTCACGTTGGCTTTGACAACACCCGACTTGCCGATGATAAGAGTATCGGGGCATTTGATATCGCCGTCAAAATCTCCGTCGATCCGAATTGTACCCTGGATTTCGATTGTGCCCTTAACCTTGCACCCTGGGCCGAGAATCGAGTTGAGGTTGCCTTCGCCTCCGCCGCCGCCGAGGCTATCTGCTTCCTTACCAAACATGCGATCTTCCTCCTCTTTAAGGTCTCTTACGCGCGACGATTATACACAAAACCCATGTTCGTGAAAGTCCAATTTTCGTTTGGTGTCTAGTTGAGCAAGTAATCTCTCGGATTCACGGGCACACCGTTTTTCTTCACCTCGAAGTGGAGATGTGGAGCAGTGCTTTTCCCGGTGGACCCCAGAAAAGCGATTGTCTGCCCTCTGGCAACCCGGTCGCCTACGCTAACAAGATTACGAGTGTTATGACCATAGACCGTCGAAATCCCAAAACCGTGATCGATGACGACCAAATACCCGTAAATCTCATCCCAACCGCTCGTGATTACGACACCTTCAGCGGACGCTCGAACCGGTGTATTTCTTGTGGCTGCAATATCCATGCCCGGGTGGAAGTGCTCGTTTTTCTCGCCACCGGTCACGTGAAACTCTTTGGTGACGTAACCTTTTACAGGCCACATGGATGGAATCGCTTTGAGCAAAAGCTTTTGTTGCGCAGCCGTCGCATCGGCCGTCTCAAACGTGCCTGAAATGGCCGGAGACTTGGCGATGGGCGACAAATTAGCGACCAGCGAGCTGTCCTCAGCGGACAATCCTACACCCATCATGTTCTTGATCTGGATCCCCATGGTCTGCAGCCGAACCAGTTCGACCCTGAGCGAGTCGATTTCAGATTTTCGAATAACGACACTCTCGTTGCTCTCGACAAGCCTCTCGGCTTGCTGTGCCCTGACAAGGACACGGCTGTACGCGATGGTAAGAACCACCAGGACCACAACGGACAACACGATCACAACGCCAAGGGCGTACAACATTCTGTACGAAATCTTGTAGTTTCGAACATTCGCGTTGTCATGCGGTGCGACGATAAGTGACAGGTACTTTTTCATTATCGCGGAAGCGGTATCTCCATGAGTGTCGCCAGCCGTTCAAAATCGTCGTGGCTGTAAAACTCGACCACAATCTTTCCTTTTCCGCCGCGCTTCTCGTCGATCGACACCCGTGTTGACAGGTGCTGCGAGAACGCGTTTTCGAGCAGCGTGATGTGCGCCGGCTTATCCTTCTTCGACTTACCCTTCGCCGGTTTTTCACGACGCTCTCCGATTTCCAGCTCGGTCTGCCGAACGTTCAATTGTTTCTCGACGATTCGCTTGGCCAGAGCAAGCTGCTCGGCGCGTGTCGAAAGCGCCAGCAATGTTCGAGCGTGCCCTTCGCTGATCTTCTCGTCGACGATCATCGTCCGGATCTCCTCGGGCAAAGCGAGAAGCCGCAGCGTGTTGGCCACCGAACTCCGATCTTTACCGACGAGCCCCGAGAGTTCCTGTTGGGACAGCCCGAACTTGTCGACAAGCGCCTTGTACGCCTCGGCGACTTCGATGGGGTTGAGATCTTCCCTCTGCAAATTCTCGACCAGCGCGAGACGAAGGGCATCGGCCTCTTCAACCGGGCGTAGAATCGCGGGTATCGTCTGAGCGCCGGCAAGGCGCGCGGCCTGGAGCCGACGTTCCCCCATGATGAGTTCGTAGTGCTCGCCGCGCTGGCGGACCACCACCGGCTGGAGGATTCCATCGGCCTGAATGCTCTCGGCGAGCGATCGAATTCGTTCTTTGTCAAATCGCTTTCGCGGCTGCTGCGGGTTGGCCCGGATCTCGCCGACGGGGATATGATGAACCTTCTCGGAATCGAGCGTCTCCATAACCCCTTGAGGTATGAGGGCATCCAGCCCTTTACCCAACGCTTTCTTCGACACTGCTGATCACCTCTCTTGCCAGACGTAGATATGTTTGCGCCCCTTGAGACTGGGCGTCGTACAGAAGTATCGGTTTGCCAAAACTGGGGGACTCTCCCAGTTTGACATTCCGCGGAATAATCGTTTCGTACACTTTGTCCCCGAAGTAATCGGAAGCTTCCTCGACAACCTGGCGCGCCAGGTTGAGCCGGCGGTCGAACATCGTGAGCAGAACGCCCTCGATCTCGAGTTTGGGATTGAGCCGGGCCTGCACGAGCTTAATCGTTTCTAGCAGTTGTCCCAGGCCCTCGAGCGCGTAGTACTCGCACTGCACCGGTATGAGAATCGAATCGGCGGCGGACAGGGTGTTGAGTGTGAGAAGCCCGAGACTTGGCGGGCAATCAATAAAGATATACTCGTAACGGTCTCTGACTTTCTCGAGCGCTTTCTTCAACTTGAATTCGCGGCCTTCATGCCCGACGAGTTCGACTTCCGCTCCCGTCAGACGTGCGTTGGCGGGCAGAAGCCAGAGATGTGGAAGCAACGTCTCGATGATCGCCTCGTCGATCAGCGTGTCATCGAGGAGTACTTCGTAGACGGTTGTCTCGAGCGTTCGTTTGTCGACACCGAGTCCCGACCCCGCGTTGGCCTGGGGGTCCATGTCGACGAGCAGAGTTGGTTTCTCCGCCGCGGCCAGGCTCGCGCACAGGTTGACCGCCGTTGTCGTCTTGCCGACCCCGCCTTTTTGATTTGTTATTGCTACTATTTTCCCCATGGTTCAGACGGCTTTCTCACCGATCCTTTCGCATTGCTGTCTATTGTCAAATGACTCTGGATAAACTCGATCGAATCCTTCAAAGCCGTTCCACCCCCATGCGCAGAAATCAACTCGGTCAGTCAAATACGTATACTTATGCGGATCGGGTGATCCTACTGGCATTCCGGCGGCAGACTAACCGGTGGCCACTGGCTGAGCCACGGCGTGACGATGACATCGACGAGTATGGTCGCGTTGTCATCCGCGTCGCGAATGCCGGCCTTGATCATTACCGAGTCCGCCGGATTCGGGTAGAAGCCACCCCAGTAGTTGCAGCGGGCATCAATGGTATCCTGACCACCCTGGGAGCCGAAGTCGTCCGTGAGGCGGATATTGAAACGGGTCCCCGACTTGCCAAACTCATTCGCAAAAATTGCATTATGATGGACAAACGGAAAGACCGCATTCGTTAACTGCATACCAGGAAATGCGTTGCGCGATATCTCGTTGTCTGAAATATCTATGTAAACGGTGCCAAAGGGATCGTCAAGGTTAATCAGTATCGCCGCATCGTCCTCGTAAGGGGTCGAGCCGGACAGGTCTCCGTTGACGGCAATACTGTCTCCGCGAATGATGACGCTCTCGGGGAGCAAAACGCCGCTTTCAACACGGATCGCGGTGCGTTCATTGTTGGTAAAGTTCGAATTTTCAACGAGTAAATTCCCTGCTCCCTCGTAGAGGACGGCGTTTTCGAAGGCGAATTTGATGTCACAGTTGTGGATCATGACGTCAGCCGTGTTGATACCGCGAACGGCGGACGTGGCATAGCCGATCCGTGCATGGGTCAGATCCGCGATTCCGGGCTGGCCAAGCTCCCCACTGGCAACGAGTATCCCAGCCCACCACCCTGGTTCCGGAGTCTTCGTATTTGGAAGAATCACCACCGGATCGACGGCATCGCCGTTCATTTCGAGCGTCCCGCCGGAAACGACCGCCTCGAGATCGCGGCGATCGAATAGGACTTCGACCCCGGCCTCGATGACCAGCCTCGCCCCTTCTGTGATGACGAACTTGTCCTCGCCGGGCCGGACAATGATTGGCGAGTTTACCGCCCGCCAGGTTTGTCCGGGGGGCTGGATGCGGTTCGAAACGAGCCACCCTACCTTGATGGTTTCGGTGATGGTTGTCGAACCGCCTTTGTTGTCCGCGGCGGTAATTGTAATGGTGTCCAGCCCTGCCACCTGGGGTGTAATCCATCCGATAGAAGGCTGCCCCTGCTGCGACTGGTTGAGCACCCCGCGGGTCACTTGCCAGTTAACCGTGACGGGGTCACCATCCGGGTCATCGGTTGTGGCGGTGAGTGTTATGTCCGACACTCTGGGCACCGCCAGTTTGTCTATTGTGAATTCGACCGTCGGGGGGTTGTTGTTGTCGGGGGTTGTTCCGTTGTCATCGCTCGAACATCCGGCCAGCGGCAGGAGCGCAATGCTGCATAAACATATGATATACAATGCCTTACGAAGAATCATAGCATCTCCTCGGTTCGTGCATGGGGTTCTTCGAAACATTAATCGCAACCGCCGGACCAAAGCAAGCTTTTTCCGGCCTGTGCCAAAAAGTTCTCGTCAGGGCATGTGATTCCCCGTCGCTTCTAATTGTTTCACGTGAAACACTCAAGTAACACGTTGTTACTTATAGTGTTTTGTTGTTGCTTGTAGTTTTGGAGGATAAACGAGAGGTCAGATCTTCTGGTAGAGGAGGAATCGCCCGTCCGCTCTCTCCTCCTTCACACGTTCTTTCAGCGACTCGCCGATACGCGGGGGCCGTGGAGCCTGGTCGCGTCCTCGGACGGCACAGAGATAGCCCGACGGCTTGAGGATTCTCTCGATCGGAGCGGCCAGGTCGCTTGGGTCGCTCACGGCCATGAGCACGACCACATCGAACGCACCCTGGAAAACATCCTTCCTCGCAACATCCGCGAGGTCGGATGACAGCGCCTCCACCCCATCCAACTGCATCCGCACAATCGCACGCTCGAGAAATGCGACCTTGCGGTCCTTGCGTTCAATGAGTGTAACATCGAGCCGAGGCTCGAGGAGTTTCCACAGGAGTCCCGGGAAACCGCCACCCGAGCCCACATCGGCCACCCGAAGCGGTGGTTCTTCGGCGCTCCCCGTCGCACCGGGCATCGGCAGAACGGCGTTGTCCGTAACAAACCGCCACAATTGGGCGCTCCGCCGGATGAGCCGGACAACTACCTCTGGGGTGTTCTGTTTGGAGACGAGTCCTAATTGGGGATTCCAGCGGAAGAGCTCTTCGAGGAGTACGGTCATCCGACCGGGGTCAACTCGTTCCACCTCGGCCGACACATCGGCCAAAACTGTTGCTATATCTTCAGTTCTGTCCGTCGACATTAGATTCCGGGGTGGGTTGTTCGTTCGATTTTCCACCGTTTCGCCGGTGGCGTTCGAGGTGGACGACGAGGATGGAGAGGTCAGAGGCCCTGACTCCTGAGATTCGCGAGGCATGCCCGATGGTTTCTGGACGCTTGGCAACAAGCTTCTGCCGTGATTCGGTGCTCAGCCCAGAGATCGCTTCGTATGAGAAGTCATCCGGGATCGTCTTACCCTCCATATCTCTGACCGTTTTGATGTCGCGTTCCTGCCGTTCGATGTACCCGCGGTATTTCACCGAACACTCTACGTGATTGTCAAACACGTTGCACTCAGGGATTTCCCCCTCGAGAAACGTTTCGACGTGTCGAAAACGGACATCCGGCCGCTTGAGCACCTGGAGCAGCGAGGACGGTTTGTTTACCGACCCGAGCCCCTTCGACTCGAACAGCTCATTCCCGGCCCTTATGGGAAATACCGCCTTGCCAAGCCGGTCAATTACCGTTTCCACGTCGCTGACCCGCTGTTGAACTCCTTGCAGCTCCGCCTCATCTACAAGCCCCCACTTGACGCCGTAGTGCATCAGTCGCTCGTCGGCGTTGTCCTGGCGGAGAAGAAGCCGAAATTCCGCCCTCGAAGTGAACATTCGGTACGGCTCATCGATTTCTTTGGTAGTGAGGTCGTCGAGCATGACGCCGATATAAGCCTCATCTCGTTTTGGGACAAAGGCTTCCAAGTCTTTGAGCCTTTGAACGACATTAATCCCGGCGACAAACCCCTGAGCCGCCGCCTCTTCATATCCCGAGGTGCCGTTTACCTGACCCGCGAAATACAACCCTTCGATGTGTTTTGACTCCAGAGTTCGCTTGAGCTGGTCCGGCGGGAAGTAATCATATTCCACCGCGTACCCGGGCCTCTGCATCACCGCTGTTTCGAGTCCTGGAACGGACCCAAGCATCTTCAGCTGGATATCGACGGGCATACTCGTTGAGATCCCGTTGAGATAGAGCTCGGGGTGCCCCCTGCCTTCTGGCTCGACGAACACCTGGTGTCTGACTTTCTCCGGAAAACGCACCACCTTGTCCTCTATTGACGGACAGTAACGGGTCCCGATTCCTTCGATGTCCCCTCGGTACAGGGGCGAACGATCGAGAGCCTCGCGGAGAATTTCATGGGTTTTTTCAGTTGTAAATGTAAGGTAACACAGCTCTTGTGTCAGATCGAGCGATTCCGTCCGGTGCGAGAAAGGTGTCGGTGGATCGTCACCCGGCTGCGGTTCAAGCTTCGACAAATCGACAGAGCTTCGAAGAATCCGCGGCGGTGTCCCAGTCTTTAGCCGGCCCATTCGGAATCCGGCCGCCGAAAGTGCGCTCGACAGTGTGCTCGACTGGGGTTCTCCCTCGCGCCCGCCGGTGATTTTCTTCTCCCCTATGTGCATCAAGCCCCGCAGAAATGTCCCGGCGGTCAGCACTCCATAGGGTGACAAGATCTTGACACCTGTCTTCATCACGATACCTTGAAAACGATAGTGCTCGGCCAGGACATCCGCCACTTCCCCTTCAAAGACATCAAGGTTTATCTGATTTTCAACGACATGCTTCATTGCCTCGCGATAGTGAAACTTGTCGACCTGCGCGCGTGGTGACCACACGGCCGGCCCTTTTGCGCGGTTCAGCATACGGAACTGGATCCCAGCAATATCGGTAGCGTGTCCGATCTCACCACCCAATACGTCTAACTCTTTGACCAGATGCCCCTTAGCGAGACCGCCAACCGCCGGGTTACACGGCATATGACCGATACGGTCAAGGGTCAGGGTGACGAGCGCGGTCCTAACGCCTGAGCGCGCCGCTACGAGAGCCGCTTCGCACCCGGCGTGTCCGCCGCCGATAACTATGAGGTCATACTTGAGTGTCATGAGCTGTTATTGGTCTTGTCGTTTAACTTGCCACGGGTCCTGTCGCCGATACCCTGAGCGAAGCGAAGTGCGGGGAACTTGGCTCAGATGCTTCGAGAGCCCAAATGGTAAGCCCGCGCGTGCTCGCTTACGCTTCGTGCGGATCACTGATTCGCCGATAGTAGCACCGGTCACGACACGACCACTGGTTCGTCGACAAAAACGCCGTGCACGCCGCCCGCACTCTACTCCTACTTGCCAATGCAAAATCTCGAAAAGATCGTATCGAGGAGATCCTCGCTGTAGCGCTTCCCCGTCGCCGACTCGTAAAACGACAACGCTTCGCGCGTGTCCAGCGCGAGAATCTCGAGCGGCGCGCGTGCCGCCAGATTTTTCTCAAGGACGCCGAGGTGCTCGCGCGCGTTTTCCAGAAGCGACACAAGTCGCGTGTTGAGAACAACGCGTTCGCGCGCGATCCAATCGAGTCCATCGCGCGCAACCCGTTCGACAAGCGCTTCGGTCAGGTCGCTTATTCCCTCGCCCGTATGCGCCGAAACAGGCAGAACCCTCAGCGACGGATGGGCTTTATTCAATTTATCGAGTGACGCGTGCGACGGCAAATCGATTTTGTTCAAAATAAGTATTGTTCGGTCTGGTTTGAGCCTTCCGATCCGCGCCTCCACCTCGTCGTCAATCGGTTCCGATCCGTCAATCGTAAACAAAACAATGTCCGCTTCATCCACCGTCGACTCGGCGAGTCCCACGCCTATGCTTTCCACCTCGTCGGTGGTTCCGCGGAGCCCCGCCGTGTCCTGAACCACAAAAAGAAGCCCCTCGAGAACAATCGGTTCCCGCAAAACGTCACGCGTCGTTCCCGGTATTTCGGTAACGATCGCCCGGCTCTCTCCAATTAACTTGTTGAACAAGCTGCTCTTACCGACATTGACCGGCCCGGCGATTCCCACGCGATACCCCTCGCGAAAGGGGCGGCTCAAGGGGGCCGACCCGAGGAGCGTGTCCAGGCGCACGCGGTGCGCGCAGACCAGCGCGACCGCTTCGTCATAGTTGATCGTTTCGATTCCCTCTTCGATAAAATCGATGTTGGCCTCGACGATCCCCAGAAGTCCAAGAAACTCGTCGGCGAGGGCGTTGATCCGGGCCGAGAGCGACCCCTCGAGTTGTTCGCGGGCAACCCGCTGCTGGAGTTCGCTGCGTGAGTGAATGAGATCCCCGACGGCTTCCGCCTGGATAAGATCGAGCTTGCCGTTTAAGAAAGCTCGCTTTGTAAACTCACCCGGCTCGGCCGGTCTGGCCCCCGCGTCGAAGAGCGCTCGCAGCAATTTTGATATGATAACGGTATTTCCGTGACAGCTGATCTCGACTGTGTCTTCTCCGGAATACGATTCCGGCGCGCGCATTATCGCGCAGACAACTTCATCGATCGGTTCACCGTCAGCGTCGACCACCTTGCCGTAGTAGAGGCGCCGGTGCTCCCATGCACCGCTACGTACGGTTCCGTCCTTCGTTCGGAATAAACCGGCGAGAATGGCGAGCGCTCGTCCCCCCGACATTCGAACCACGGCGATGCCGGACTCACCGGCGGGGGTTGAGAGCGCCGCGATCGTAGAATCGTGGTCGCTCGTCATAGGGGCCTGGCACTCCGGGCGGGATCAGTTGTCGCGACCCGCGCTCCCGGAAGCCTCGTTGGTTTTTGGCGTGATTACCACTTTGCGGAGCAGTCCGTCTCCGATCGTGTAAGTGGTGACTTCGTTAAGCTCGGAGACGGCCAGATGGATGATCCGGCGGTCCGCGGCTTTTAGTGGCTCGAAATCAAATTCCTTGCCCGTCTTGCGCACACGGTCGGCGACCTTGCGTGAACGCTCGACGAGAAGACGGTGTTTGCGTTTTATATATCCGCCTACATCGATCGTGATCTTGCTGTGCTGACCGGTCCTGCTCGTGAACACACGGTTGACCACGTGCTGGAGTGAGGCGAGCGTTTCGCCGCGCCGGCCGATAAGCAGCCCGTCCAGCCCCGACGAGTTGATATTGATAAATGTCGTGTCGGGGAGCGTTTCTATTGTGACATCGTAATCGACACCCATAAGACCGAGAAGCTTGGCGAGAATAACCTTCAGAGTATCGACATGGTCTTCGGTGCCGCCCTTGGCGTCCCGCAAGGTCACTTTGATGCTTACAGTTTTCGACCCGAAGAGACCGCCAAAAAAGCCCTTGTTTGTTCCGGGAAGGATCTCGATATCGACATCTTCCGGACGGGCGTCGAGTTCCTTGAGCGCTTTCTGCAGCGCTTGTTCGATGGTCTTGCCCGAGGATTCGACGTTTTGCGCCATGTAATGATCACCTGTCCTTATTTTTTGGATTTTGGTTTTGCTTTGTTCGTTTTCGACTTGCTTGGTTTCTTCATCTACAACTGCGGTTCCGTTTGCTTTCTCTTCGGCGTCGGCTCCCTTGTTGATGTAATACTGCTGGGCAACCGACATGACCGTGTTCACCAGCCAGTAGAGCACCAGCCCCGATGGCATGCGGTAAAAGAGAACCGTAAACACGATGGGCAACAGATACTGGAACGCTTTTGGCTGTGCCGCACTCTGCGTCGGACCGGCAATCGAACCACCGATCTTGGACTGAACGAGCATCCCGACGCCCATAAGGATGGGAAGGAGGCTCACCGCATTCCCGATAAACGGCAAGGTTACCGGGATGGTGGCGAGAACGTCCTGCTGAGAGAGGTCGTTCATCCAGCCCACAAAAGGCGCCCCGCGCAGCTCTATGGTGCTACGGAGCACATTAAAAAGGGCAATAAAAACGGGCATCTGGAGAAGCATCGGGAGACATCCGCCAAGCGGGTTCACTCCAGCTTCCTTGTAGAGACTCATCGTCTCCTGGCTGAGCTTCTGCTTGTCGTCCCCGTACTTGTCCTTCAGCGCCTGGATCCGCGGCTGGAGCGACTGGAGATCGCGCATCGACTTGAAGCTCTTGTGGGTCAAACGGTAGAACAAAATCTTTGTAACGACCGAAAGAAGGAGGATGACCACGCCGTAATTTGGGATAAACCTGTAAAGCCACAGGAGACTCCAAAGGATGACGCTGCTCACCGGCCTGAAGAGCCAGAATCCCATCTCGACATTCTTCTCGAGGCCCCGGTCGAACGCCTTGAGCGCTTTGTAGTCGATCGGCCCCAGATAAACATCGATCATCTGATCGACCTGCCCGAGCCTCTCGGAAAGCGGTAACTCGATTGACGCCGTCATAAACGACTCCGCCTTGACGCCGGTCGCGGACACCTGGCCGCCCGCAGGGGCCTGAGCCATCAGTATTGTCGTAAAGTATTTGTTTTGAAGAGCCGCCCATTGAACGGTCCCTGTGTAGTTCTCGTCAAAATCGCCCGGCTTTTTGCGGTGGAATTCGTCACCAATACGCAGAGTGGCGCGCATCGCCGCCTTGTCTTCCTTTTCGTTCTTCTCGGTCGAGCGCATACCCGGCCCGAATCCCCACTTCACCTCTCGGGCGTAGGAAATCTGTGTCGAGGCGAAACGAACACCCGCGTTTATCAGATATGAGTCGTGTGTAAATCGATAATACCGTTCGACCCCGTTAACGCCTGCGCCAACCGCCCGGAAAACGATTTCCTTCTCGGGTGTGGTCTCGTCGATCAGGAAGACCGATCCATCGGCAAGCGGCGTGGGGGACGCGCCGGCGTACACCTCAAAGAGAACATTAGCAAGGGGTTGGGTCTGAGTTTCGCCAACAAGCGTGACATTGATCATTCCGCCCCGTCTCGGCGTATCGTCCTGGACGATCAACTCGACGGGCTCTCCCTCGGTTTCGAAGTTGGTCAACCGCACGGACACTATTTCGCCGCCGGCCGTCGACATAACCATCTCGTAGAGAGGGGAGCGGACAGTGATGAGGCTCACATCGCCGCTTGCGACCGCGGGAAGGTCGCCGCCAGGCGTGGTTTCGGATGAGTATTCATCGTCACCGGCCGAAGTCGGCGTGTCGAACGCGCCGGATCCTTCGCCCGCGTCGGACTCGCTATTAGGACGGGAAGCTCGATCGAGTGAATCCCGTAAGGCTTGCTGCGCGAGCTGTTCTTGCTCTTCGAGCTGCTCCTGGGCCATCTTCAGGCGCCGCTCCTCCTGGACCTTTTTCATCCGCGGGCCATAATAGAAGATCTGGTACGCCAGAATAAGCGACAGCGAGAGGACAAAAGCGATAAGAAGTCGTCGTTCCAGTGTAGGACTCCTAGTGTTGGAGATTAATCAACAAGGTCTTCGCCCCCGGGGTGCCAGGGATGACACCGGCAAACGCGCCGGATCGACCGGAACGTGCCGCGCCAGCTACCGTATTTTTCTATGGATTGAATCGCGTAAGTGGAACAGCTCGGATAGAACCGGCAGCTCCTGGGGAGAAACGGGGAAATGAGCTTCTGATACGCGCCGATGGCAGCGATTAGTGGTGCGCTCAATATACGCTTCATTACAATGTTCGCCTTATTAGAATTCGATCTAATTATATGATATCAATATAATTGCAAGGCATATTACCGAACCAGCCCCTCACCCATCATCATATTTTCGAGATCAGCGAGAACGTCCGGCGTCTTACAGGTTAGTATGTTTTTTCTGGCGACGACGACGATCCAAAGATCCCGGTCGATCAATCGATTTTCCGTAGAACGAAGCGCTTCGCGGAGCAACCTCTTGGCCCGACTGCGCTCGACGGCATTGCCAACCTTCTTGCTGGCGACGACCCCAAATTGCGGGCCGATGCCTTCTTCACCCGTCTTGTGATAAAAAAGAATCGAGTATTTGCAATAGGCTTTACTGCCACGCTCATAGACGAGCCGAAACTGCCACGAGCTGCGCAGGACGTTGCGGGACATCATACCACCTTGCCCCCGGCTGGTTTCACCCGCTGGTGATCGAACCGGCGGAAACCGGCGGCTGTGCCTTTAGACGGCCAGACGCTTTCTGCCTCGCTTGCGGCGACGCTTCAAGACGAGCCTGCCGCCTTTCGTGCTCATTCTCGCGCGAAAACCATGTACGCGCGCTCGTTTCTGCAATTTTGGTTGAAAAGTCCTTTTCACAGCTATACTCCGGCCGTTCGGCGGTCGATTCTTTGTGTATCAATTGATGACTGGATGACTAATGTCTGGGTGAGAACAAATATTTGTCACTCAAACAATAGAAACTACCCCGGCACGGGCGTAAAGTCAAGGCATTTATACGACAAAGTAATCCACAATTTATACAATGCTAACCATTTACTAACAATCGTCTTGGGGAATGTTGTGGGAAACTCGATTTTGACCTTGAAAGCACCCGGCGTTTTTTGGTAGCGTTCCTTCACTCAGTCGAGTGTCTTCTTCAGTCATTAAAGCGATATCCCAACAACAAGAAATCCCGCATCTCAGGAGCAGATTGTGGACAACCTGCCGATTTTAAAAGCGCCGCCAGGCGTATCTTGTTGTTTTTCAGATGGATGCTTGTTTTTCCACAATTGTGGATAAGCGCTGAACAACCTGCTTGCTTTGTCGAGAGTGGCGGGTTTTTTTCCCGACACAGGAATTTTGTTAGAGGGCCGGGGCACCGCCCAACGGAGGAGTGTCCCCAGCGATGGTTCGCTTAAATCACGAAAGGGCTTCAACGATGTCCATCCACCCTTCAGGCGGGACCTACGACCAGATATGGGCGGACTTCTTGACGCGAGTCAGTACGATGGTCACCAAACAGACCCTCGAGACCTGGTTCAAGCCGATGCGCCTGTCGTCGATAGAAGACGACAGCGTAACCATCGAATGCCCCAGTAAATTCTCCATGGATTGGGTTGAGGCACACCACAAGGATAAGGTCTGCTACGTCTTCGAGGAATTGATCGGCCGGGAACCGTCGGTGTTTTTTAAACACACCAACGGCGTTCGGCGGTGAAATTCCACAGAGGCGGGTAGCCCCTCCGGTGGTGCAGATTCCACGGAGAAGGAACGGGAATGGTGGGGAGCCGCTAAACCCCAAATACCTGTTTGAAGAATTTGTCCAGGGCAACAACAGCAGGATGCCGTACGCGGCCAGCGTTGCTGTTGCCGAAAAACCGGCCAAGGTCTACAACCCCCTGTTTATTTATGGCGGGGTGGGCCTCGGCAAAACACATCTTATGCAGGCCATCGGCCATTACCTACTGGACGCCAAACCGGGTATCAAGGTTCATTACAGCTCAGCGGAAATCTTCATGAACGAGCTCATTACTTCCATTCGTACGGGCAAAAGTCAAGAATTTCGTCAGAAATACCGCAATGTCGATGTGCTACTCATCGACGACGTCCAGTTTCTGGCAAACAAGGAAAGTACCCAGGAAGAATTCTTCCACACCTTCAACTCGCTTCACGGCGCCGAAAAGCAAATCGTTCTTACGAGCGATCGTCCTCCCAAGGAGATCCCGACACTCGAAGAAGGTCTGCGGTCCCGTTTTGAATGGGGCCTTATTGCCGACATTCAACCCCCGGATTACGAGACGCGTATTGCGATCTTGAAGAAAAAAGTTGAAAAAGAAAAGCGGCCGATTCCCGACGAGGTACTCGAGTTTGTCGCCGACAATGTTAAGAGCAACATTCGAGAACTCGAGGGCAGTCTTGTGAAGCTGCTGGTCCACGCAAGTGTGTATAACGAAGACGTCACTTTGGAATCCTCCAAAGAGATCCTTAAAGACTTCATCACACACCAACCCAAGAAAACCAGCATTGCTATCATACAAAAGGTCACTGCCCATCACTATCGCATCCCTGTTGACGCGATGAAATCAAAGGTTCGCACGGCCGCGTACGCTTATCCGAGACAGATAGCTATCTATCTCGCGCGTGATCTTACTAGTTGTTCGCTGACTCAAATCGGACAGCATTTTGGTGGGCGTGATCACACAACCGTCATTCACGCGGTTCAAAAGATAAAAGAAAAAATGGCCGCCGACGTGCAGTTGAAGGCCACGATTCTTCAGTTGAGAAAGGAGCTCACCTAGAGTTATCAACCATCGTGGATATGTGATGTGGAATGTTTGTTAATACCGACACCCCCGGGGATAACAACAACCTTAACGACATTCACAAAACAAACGTTTCACATCGCTCCACAGGTTGAACCCGCTGTGATAAAACAAAGAGGGCGATCTACCAACATATCAACAGTGCCTACTACTACTTCTGTATTATTCTTTATTAAACAGAAGCAGAACTCTTAGCCCTCTTTCCCTCCACGCGAGAGCCTTTCTCGATGGCTTTTTCGAGGGGTTGAAAGCAGACCGAAGTTCCTTTATAGTTCTCTGACGTCTCAAAATTGAAATTTAATCATCGGAAATTCAGGAGGTTTGGTTGTGAAGGTTTCAGTGGATCAAAAGCTACTGACCAAAAAGATTCAGGGCATCGCGTCAGTCGTTCCTACAAAAACATCGCTCCCTATTCTTTCAACCTTTTTGATGGAAGCAAAAAAGGGAAAGGTGTATTTAACCGCGAATGATCTTGATGTATCACTAACAACCATTCTTGATTGCGATGTTGAAGTCGAAGGAAAGGTTGCGGTCCCTGGTAAAAAGTTTTTTGAAATCGTGCGCTCGCTTCCCGATGACAAAGTAGAAATCAAAGTCGAAGGCGATAAGGTTTCGGTCAAGTGTCGCAAGAGTCGTTTCCGGATGGTAGGGAAAGCGGCGGATGAGTTTCCAAAACTTCCTGAGCAAAAATCGATCGCGACTATTTCCATCGACACACCGGTGATAAACGATATGATCTCTAAGACCATCTATGCGGTATCCAACGATCTAACTCGGCCGGCGCTTTGCGGCGTGTTGTGGGTCGTTGCCAAGGATACATTGACGATGGTGGCGACGGACGGCCACAGATTATCGCGAGTTATTCGCACAGGCGGATTACGGCAACGTGGAAGGTAAAGATTTCATTGTGTCGCCAAAGGCGCTCAATCTTTTAAAGTCTCTTATCGATAACAAAGAACAAGTCAAGATTGTATTCGCTGAGAACCATGTCACATTTGATCTCGAAGACAGTATTATTTACTCGCGTCTTCTTGAGGGTCCGTTTCCCCGACTACACACAGGTGATACCCAAGAGCAACGAGAAAGAACTTGTTGTTAACAGAGAAGAGTTCACGGACGCGTGCAAACGAGTCGCGATTCTCTCGAGTGTCATCACACACCAGGTAAAGCTCGCTGTTGGCAAGGACGCAATGACGATAAGCGTCAACACACCGGATGTCGGCGAGGCGGTTGAAGAGGTCCACTGCGCGTTCGCGCATGATCCGATGGATATCGGTTACAACGCTCGGTATCTGCTTGATATTCTGAAAACAATGGAAACCGACGATGTGACTTTCCTGCTCGACAGGAGTGACAATGCCGGAATGCTTCTCCCCGGTTGGAGACGTGGAGGATCTCCAGTACCACTGTTTGTTGATGCCGCTGAGGCTCAACGACTGATCTGGTAAAGGGTCATCCATTCCTTTGCACATAACACGGCCATCCACCACTCATTTCAGAAACCTCGTTCACGAACCGGTGTCATTTTCGGCCGGGGTTAATCTCTTTGTCGGAGATAATGGCCAGGGTAAAACAAACATCCTCGAAGCACTCTCGCTTTTTAAATTTGGCCGCTCGTTTCGAACCAGCCGTGATAACGACCTTATAAAATTCGAAGAGGCTTTTTCCCGAGTCGAAATATCCGTTGAATATTGCAGCGGGTGGTGATGACGTCGTTCGCGCATGTCCATCGAACGCCGGGGCGACAAGCGTGTTAAAGTAGCCGAGAAGGAACTTCCTAAACTCTCCGACCTTGTTGGACGCTACCCGTGTGTTCTTTTTGGTCCCCATGACCTGGCGCTGTCGTCTGGCGCTCCCACCGAGCGCCGCCGCTTCCTGGATATGACGGGGAGCATGACGGACAGGATATACCTCGATGATCTTCGCTTGTACCGGCGTGTGCTCACGCAGAGGAATGCTCTTTTGAAATCGCGCGGGTCACGGTCTTCGCGGCGCGTATGGGACGAGGAATTGGTTACGCGCGGGTGCGCGTTAATAGCCAAGAGAATCGATCTTGTCCAGGCGCTGTTCGATCATTTAAAACAACACGTTCTGGAACTCGATCTCGGATACAATATCGATGTTCGCTACGAATCGGATCTCGTCGAAAACATTCCGGAAGGTGTTGCTCGTGAGGAACATTTCACGGCGAGACTCGTAGACTTAGAGGAAGAAGAATCGCGGCGCAAGACGACTCTTATCGGCCCGCACCGTGACGATATAAGAATCATTCTGGATGATCACGATGTCCGCCGGTTTGGTTCGCAAGGGCAACGGCGTCTTGTTTCTGTTTTGCTTCGATTGACGGAGCTTTCGTATATGGAGGAAAAACTCAACGAACCATGCGTGTTGCTTCTCGACGACCTCTTCTCTGAACTTGACGAACAAGTCAGCGAGCGGCTCCGGAATGTTCTCGAGAACGGCCACCAGATTTTTGTTACAACACCTGTAATGATGGATTGGGGAAATGACGGGAGTGCCAGGGTGTACAAGATCGAAGATGGGCGGATAAGCGAATGAGTCCGTGGATCCAGACGACGGATCTTTGCCGGTACTACCAGCGCGCACGCCACGAAGTGCGCGCCGTGGACCGTGTAAGCGTGTCTATAGATAAGGGCGAATTTATCGGTGTGGTGGGTTCTTCGGGATCGGGGAAGTCGACCCTGCTCAATCTTCTCGCCGGGCTTGATACGCCGACGGGAGGATTTATTGAGATCGACGGCGACCGGCTGGATAAACTATCGAGCAAAGAACTGTCGGTTTACCGCGCGACAAAAGTCGGGATGATTTTTCAATCGTTCAATCTTCTCACGAATCAGTCGGCACTGCGCAACGTCGAGATGGCGCTTTATTTCAACGGCACGCCGCGGCGTGAAAGGCGAAAACGCGCGACGGCAATTATGGAACGCCTGGGCCTGGGCGACAGAATGACGCACCGGCCGGTCGACCTGTCGGGGGGCGAGCAGCAGCGTGTCGCCATCGCGCGTGCACTGGTCAAACAGCCCGAAATTATTTTTGCGGACGAACCAACCGGGAACCTCGACGAAGAGAACTCGCGTTCGATCGCCGGTTTACTATCGGAGCTTCACAGCGACGGCCTGACGGTCGTCATGGTGACCCACGATACGGAGATGTCGAACCGTATCGCGCAGCGCACCATACGAATGCACTACGGCGAGATCGTTGATTGATCGGTCGCGCGGATACGCAACGGAAAACGTAAATGAACTTTCGTGATCTTATAGACTTGTCAATCGGGAGCCTTTGGCGGATCAAGCTAAGGGCGACGCTGACCATTGCGGGGGTCGTCATCGCCATCGCGACCTTTGTGGCGATGCTCTCCTTCGCCGCGGGCAACCAGAAATGGGTGACCGGCGCGTACAACGAACTCGGTTTTCTCACGCGCGTAAATGTCTATCCCAAAGATGGCGACGATACTGATTCCACAAAAACGGCGGCACTTGACCGGCGCGCGCTCTCGATACTCACCGAGATACCTGGTGTAAGGTTCGCTTACCCGTATGTAGACTTCGATGTGACCGCCGCGGTTGCCGACACCCAGGTGACGGTTAGCGCGAGGGCGCTCTCGATCGACGCGATGAAGATCAAACCGTTTTCACTGCTTCTGGGCGGCGCTGTTTTCTCGGCGGCGGACGCGAAAGAGGCGATTCTCACACCGCGTTTTCTCGAGGAGATCGGCATCGACGACCCCGACTCGCTTATCGGAAGGGAAATGGTGTTGACGACGCGTGTGGCGAGTTTGGACAGCGCCATCGCCGGCGCGGTCGGCAATCCGGAAACCGAGCTGGCTACACTTATGCGGATGGTCCGCATGGACTCGCTCCACGACAGATCTTATCAGGAGAGGATGGTTCGTAGCGAACTCAGCGGCCGCATGTCTCGTTTCTTCGAGGCGCTCATGACGCGGCAGATGACCGTGGCCGATACGCTCACAATCATTGCCGTCGGCGACGAACTCAAGGAGTACGCGATCGCAGTGGCGCCGATTGTCGTCCCCGAAGAAACGGCCCGCCGGTTCGGATCCGCGGGGATCGGGCTGTCGAGCGATCCGGCGGATCTTCTCACCGCCCTCCAGGACGGAAATCTCTTTCAGCCGGGCGGAACGGACGATAGCCGGGGCTACCGGCGGGTGACGCTCGACCTGGAAGCGACCGCGTCGCACGAGACGGTTACGGACTCGGTCGAAGCGCTTGGCTACAGGGCGTTCAGCTTTGCGGAGAACTTGAAAGAGATCCAGAGGTTCTTTGTGTACTACTACGTTGGTCTCGGCGTCCTTGGCGTGATCGCGCTTTTTACCGCCGCGCTGGGAATCGTCAACACAATGGTGATGTCGATCACGGAGCGCCGCCGCGAAATCGGTATCTTGAAATCACTGGGTGCGGGCGAACGCGAGATCCGCCTCGTCTTTCTCGTCGAGTCGGGTGTGATCGGTGCACTGGGCGCCGCGGTGGGCATATTGTTTGGATGGGTGGGGACGAAGATTGTTGCCGCGGTACTCAAAATATTCATGCAGCGTGAAGAAATGCCGGTATTCGATCCGTTCGCTCTCCCCGTATGGCTGATTTTTCTCGCGCTCGGGTTTGGTATTCTCGTGAGTCTGCTTGCCGGTCTCTATCCCGCATATCGGGCGGCGCGCGTCGACCCCGTGGTCGCGCTCCGGAGCGACTGATCGGCACTGCTAGGGCGCGGGTCCTGTCATCGATCACCCCGCGCGTACTCGCTGACGCTCCGTTCGCGTCGGGGGCCCCATCGATGCCACCCGCGCTATCAATGCCTCGGCAGCGCCGCGAGTTCACGTTTGCATTTTATGTGGTGTATTTACATATTATTAGGAACCAGCAGCGGGGTATTTCCGTACTAAAAATCAACAGGCGGATCGCCGGCCGAGATGACCCGGACATGCCTCTCGGCGCAGCGATCAGCCATTCAGCTGAACCCAACCCATAATTATCCACAGAAGGTTGCAAGGCCATGTCTTCAAACGATTTGCACTCAGCGCCCGGCGAGTTTGGCACGCCCCACAGCCGCCGGCCGGCGAGATTCTCATTATATAAGGTTTTAGCTCGGCCGGGACGACTCCTGGCGGTCGCCACTCTTGCGGTTCTCGTCGCGGGTTCGGTGACGGGGTGCGGCAATCAAAATGGCGGTCCGGGAGGCGGACAGCACGCTGGTAACGGTGGCGGCCCGGGTAAGGGCCCCAGCCAACCCCCTGTTCCCGTGGCAGTTGAAATGGCGCAACTTGGTTCAATTTCAAGCTATTATACCGCTACGGCGACATTGGCCCCCGAGAAAGAGGCCGAGATGCTCGCCCGTGTCACCGGTGTGGTCGACGCGCTTGAGTGTGAAGAAGGCGACCTGGTGACCAGGGGAGACGTCCTGCTCCGGATCGAGGGGAGCGAGTTCCAGTATCGCTTGCGGCAGGCTGAGGCAAATACGGCGAGCCTCAAAGACCGCTACAGCCGTCTCGACGGAATGTTCGAACAACAGCTGGTATCGGCCGAGGAATTCGAAGCGGCCAAGAACGAGTTGGCCGCCGCCGAAGCGGCCGAGGATCTGGCGCGACTTGACCTGTCCCACACGGTGATTCGCGCGCCGTTCACCGGCGCCGTCGTCCGCCGTCTTGTCGATGTCGGACAGAATGTCAGCGCGGGGACATCCCTTTTTGTTGTGTCCGATTTCAACCCGCTTCTTGCCATTGTTCACGTTCCCTCAAAAGAATTCAAAAAACTCAAACCCGATCAACCGGTCCAGCTTCTTCTCGACAGCAACAAAGATCGTCTCCAGGGCCGGATCAAACTTGTGAGCCCGATTATCGACCCAAGTAGCGGGACGATCAAGGTCACCATTGAAATAGTCGAATATCCGAAGAACACACGCCCCGGTGATTTCGCCGAGGTAAGCATTGTGACCGAACGGCGCGAGGGCCGGACGCTGATTCCAAAAACAGCTGTCTTCACGGACCGCGGTGATCAGATCGTTTATGTCGCGGCGGACAGCACGGCCGAACGCCGCGTGGTCGAAGTTGGTTTTGAAGACGATGCGTACGCCGAAATCCTCGACGGCGTATCGGACGGAGAACCGATCATCGTCAAGGGGCAGCGCTCGCTCAAACACGGCTCGCCGATAAAAATTCTTGGTGACGCGCCCGTTGCCAGCCCGGCGCCCGACACCACAAGCGCCGAACACGCGAAAAAAGAAGGTTCTTGATGCGCTCATTTGTCGCGCTTGCAGTGCGCCGCCGGGTGAGTGTCATCATGTTTGCCCTCGCGGTAGCCGCTTTTGGATTCGTGGGATACAAGCGGCTCGCGCTCGAACTTTTTCCAAACATCACATATCCGTCTCTCACGGTTCAGACCGACTTTCCCGACACCGCTCCGCAAGAAGTGGAGTATCTCGTCACGCGCCCGGTTGAAGAGGCCGTTGGGGTTCTGCGCGGGCTTCAGACGATTCACTCGGTGTCGCGGCCGGGAGTGTCCGAAGTCACGCTCGAGTTCGACTGGAAGTCCGACATGGACATGCTTTCCATGGAGGTCCGTGAAAAGATCGACCGCCTGCTTCTTCCCGAAGAAGCGGATGATCCGATCGTTCTGCGCTACGATCCGTCTCTCGATCCCATCGTGCGGCTCGCCATTTCCGGATCTGACGATCTGGTCGAGATGCGACGGCTCGCCGAAAAAAAGATCAAACCTGAGTTCGAAACCATTCTTGGTGTTGCCGCCGCGCAGATAAAGGGCGGGCTTGAGGATGAGGTGCAGATAAATGTCGACCAGGAGCGGCTCGCCGCGCTTGGGATACCGATCGACCGCATCCAGCAGGTCGTGGGTGTGTCGAACGTCAACCTCCCGGGGGGCGCGCTCCGCGGCGAGAACAGCCAATTTCTCATAAGAACGGTCAACGAATTCGACAGTGTCGAGGAGATCGGCGAGCTCATCATCTATCAGAGCGATGACGGTCTCGTTCTTTTGAATGATGTCGCCACGGTTCAGATGGGGACCAAGGAACGCGAGGAGATTTCGCGCGTAAACGGCAAGGAATGTATCGAAGTAGCGCTCTACAAAGAGGGTGATGCCAACACCGTGACCGTTGCCCGGCTCATTCAGGAGCGGATCGAGGAATGGAAGGAAAAGCTCCCGCCCGGGTACACGATGACGGTGATGTTCGACCAGTCTCATTTTATCGAGCAGGCGATCGGCGAAGTTCGCAATGCCGCGCTCATTGGCGGGCTTCTCGCCATTCTGGTGTTGTTTGCTTTCCTCAAAGATCTGCGAAGCACGCTTATTATCGCCACGTCGATCCCACTCTCCGTGATCGCGACATTCCTCGTAATGTATCGGATGGACATCTCGCTCAACATCATGTCGCTCGGGGGCTTGACGCTTGGAATTGGGATGCTCGTCGATAACTCGATCGTAGTGCTCGAATCGATCTTTCGCAAAAAGGCAAAGGGCGAGGCTCTCGTGCCGGCCGCCGTCGACGGAACGACGGAGGTGGGCCCCGCCGTCGTGGCCTCGACGCTCACCACTGTGGCCGTGTTTCTCCCGATCGTTTTTGTCGAGGGAATCGCGGGGCAGCTGTTCAAGGACCAGGCGTGGACGGTGACGATAAGTCTGCTCGCGTCGCTCGTGGTGGCCATCACGATGATCCCGATGCTCAGCGCGATCGGCGGCAAGTAATGAGCGGGATGTCCAGCAAGACCCTTATAGACACCGAGGCGAAGATGACGCTTGGGTGGTTCTCGCGGGCGTACGACCGCTTTGTCCGTGGGGCAATCCGTGTACGCTGGGCGACGCTCACCGTGGCGTTCGCGCTATTTTTTGCCGCCCTGTTTTCACTCCGGTTTATTGGGACCGAGTTGATTCCACAATTGAGCGAGGGTGAATTCTATTTTGAAGTCAACATGCCCGAGGGAACATCGCTTGCCGCGACCGACCGCGTGATCACCACCATGGAGCAGGCCGCATCGGGCGATGACGAAATCGATTACTATTACGCGACCGTTGGAAGCCGGCTTATAGCCGGTGGAATGTCTCTCAATACAAAAGCGGAGAATCTCGGACAGCTCAATATCGCCATGAAAAAACGCGGTGACCAGGCCGGCGAAACGGCCACCACTGTCGGTCTTCGCCAGCAGTACGAGTCGATTCCCGATCTCGACGTCAAATTTGGACGGCCCTCTTACTTCAGCTTGAAAACGCCCGTCGAGATAGTCATCTACGGCGAAAGTCTCGAAGAGCTTCGAGCCTACTCGCTCGAACTCGCACAAGAATTGTCTACGGTCCCTGGGCTTGTCGACGTGCGTTCGTCGCTCGAAGCGGGGAACCCCGAAATACAGGTAATCTTTGACAGGCGCAGACTCGCCGGGCTGGGTCTGGACATGGGCGTGCTTTCGGAGACACTGAGAAATCGGGTTCAGGGCGTCGTGCCCACGCGATTCAAGGAGGAAGACCGCCAGATAGATGTGCGTATCCGGAACCAGGAGATCACGCGCGGTTCCATCGGCGATGTCCGAAATCTCGTGCTCCCCGGTCCCGATGGGCAGCCGATTCGACTTCTCTCCGTCGCCGATGTCAAACTCGACCGCGGTCCCGCCGAGATTCACCGGCTCCAGCAGCAGCGCGCCGCCGTGATCACCGCAAATTTGAAGGGGCGAAGCCTCGGAGCGGTAATCGATAATATCGGCACCGCGCTCGAAGTGCGCCGCCGCCGGCAGGGATTACAACTGAACTCGCCGGCCAGAACCGTGAAATGCAGGCGTCGTTCGCCAGTCTGCGGTTCGCGATGGCGCTGGCGATCTTTCTTGTTTATCTCGTGATGGCGGCGACGTTCGAGTCGTTCGTCCATCCCTTCATCGTTTTGTTCACCATCCCGCTCGCCCTTGTGGGTGTGATCGCCGGGCTCCTCGCGACGGGCACCACGATCACGGTGATCGTTCTCATCGGCACGATCATGCTTGTCGGTATCGTTGTGAATAACGCGATCGTTCTTATCGATGCAATCAACAGGCTCCGCCGCGCCGGCGTATCCAAGTACGACGCCGTTATTCGCGCGGGCCACTTGAGGCTGCGGCCGATTTTGATGACGACATTGACAACGATTCTCGCGCTGATGCCGATGGCGCTGAGCTGGGGAGAGGGCGCCGAACTGCGGTCGCCGCTTGCTATCACCGTGGCGTCGGGTCTTTTTCTGAGCACGCTTCTCACGCTCGTTGTAATTCCCGCCGCATACATGGTTGTGCCGTCGAAGACGGGGCCGGACGAAGATGCTGAATCACCCGCGGACAATGAAGTAGACGTAACGGTATAATGACCGGATACCGAGGAGACGCAACATGACACTGCCCGAACTTGCCATCAAACGACACGTCACGACGCTGATGATTATTGTGAGTCTCGTCGTGCTCGGGCTTGTAGCGCTCTTCCGTCTGCCGCTGGCATTTCTTCCCGATTTCGAACAACCCCACATTTTTGTCCGTTTGCCGTATGAGAGCGCATCGCCGGAACAAATCGAACGGATGATCGTTCGCCCGGTCGAAGACGCTCTGGGTTCGGTTAAGGGGCTTCGGCAAATGTGGGCGCACTGCGACCGCGACGGCGGTATGGTCCGCCTCCAGTTCGACTGGTCGACTGACATGTCGCTCGCGCGCGTCGAAGTGTGGGAGAAGATCGACCGAATACGCCGGGACCTGCCCGATGACGTCGGCGACATCACCGTTTCGAGCAACTGGGATTCGCGCGACGCCGATATGCCGATCCTCGAGGGGCGGATTTCGTCCAAACGCGACCTGAGCGAAAGCTACGACCTGCTCGAGCGCAAAATTATAAAGCCGATAGAGCGAGTCGCCCGGGGTCGCGCAGGTGCGGCTCGACGGCGTCAATCCGCGCGAGGTTCGGTCAATCTCCGCATCGCCGACATTGAAGCGCACAGAGTTGACATCCGGGGGCTCCGGCAAACACTTGCAAACAGCAACTTCGACATGTCGCTCGGAAAGATCACCGAGGGCGAGTCGCGTTTCGCCGTCCGCACGGTCGGCGCGTTTCAGTGATGTCGAAGAAATCAGGAATCTCCCCATCCGTGCCGATGGGCTCCGGCTCTCGGACATCGCAGACGTTCTTTACGAAGAGCCCCCGCTCGAATACGGCCGCCATCTCGATGGCGACTTCGCCGTCGGAATCACGGTGAGTCAGGAGGCAAAAGCCAACACCGTTGAAGTCTGTGCCGCGATCGAAGAACGGATCAACGCAATGGGTGATGATCCCGAACTCGATGGGATCAATTTTCTGGTGTGGTTCAGCCAGGGCGATGAAATCAAGGGTGCGCTCAAGGATTTGACGTTCACCGGTATCTTCGGCGGGCTCCTCGCCGCAGTAATCCTGTTTGGGTTTTTGCGCCGTGTCGGAACCACGATTATTGCATCGGTTTGTATCCCTTTCTCGCTCGTAGTAACCTGCGGAATTATCTGGCTGCAGGGTAAGACGCTCAACACGCTGACTCTTCTGGGGCTGATCGTCGGAATTGGGATGCTTGTCGACAACGCCGTGGTGGTGATGGAGAACATATTCCGTCATCGCGAGCTGGGGTACGACCGCCACACCGCCTCGCGTCTCGGGGCGCGTGAAGTATCGACCGCGGTGATTGCCGCCACGCTTACATCGGTGATCGTCTTCCTTCCCCTTATTTTTAACAAGCCGAGCGAGATGAATATCTATTTGAAAGAGCTCGGCATCACGGTGTGTCTCACGCTTCTCGCGTCGCTATTTATTAGCCAGACGCTTATACCGATGGCCACGTCGTGGTTCATCCGGTCGAAGCCGAAACCGCGCGGCCGAACGATCACGTCGATCGAAAACGGATACGTTCGCCTTCTCTCGTTCAACCTCCGGCACCGGTGGCTGGCGCCGGTTGTCGGTTTTGGGCTCGTAGCCATCTCGATTTACCCGTTTATGAAGGTGGAAAAGAATTTTGACACCACCGAGAGCGAAATGTTCGTTCAGGTGAGGTACGACATCAGCGAAGAGATGACCCTCGAAAACAAGGAAAAGCTTGTCACCCGCGTTGAAGCGCATCTCGAACCGTACCGCGAGGAATTCAAGGCGCGGTCGATCTACAGTTTCTGGAGCGACCGGTGGTCGCTGACGCGCATTTATCTCAACGAGGGCGACGCGACACCCGAAAATATGTCCAAGGTTCGAACCAGGCTCAAAGAGGTCCTGCCCGAGATTGCCGGCGTCAAACTGGAAGTGCAGGAGAACAGGCAGCACTGGCGTCACCAGGGCGGCAAACAGGTCTGGTTCCAGATAGCCGGCGAAGACTCCGAAGTGCTCGCGCAGTCTCGCCGAAGACGCCAAGCTTCTTCTTGCGGGGATTCCCGGTCTTGGCGATCCGCAGTCGAGCAACGAACAGGGTGGACAGGAGCTTCACGTCGAGCTCGATCGGAATCTCGCGTCACGATACGGTGTGTCGCCTATGCAGCCCGCCGAGGTTGTGGGGCTCACCTTCCGCGGCCGCAGACTGCAGCGGTTCCGCACATCCGACGGCGAGCGCGAGATGCGAATGACGCTTGATGAGAAAGAAACAGAGTCGGTGGCGCAGCTGAGCAATCTCCCCGTTGTGGACTTCTGATGGAGAGAAGGTTCCGCTCGCCTCGCTCGCCGAGTTCAAGGAAGTGCCCGGGGCTGAACGTATCCAGCGCGACGATCGCATGACGAGTGTGTGGGTCGGGGCGCGGTACGAGGAGGGGTCGAGGGAGCAGTATGTGCCGATGATCACTGCCGCGATGAACAGCATGGAAATGCCGTACGGGTACCGGTGGACGTTTGGCCGGTGGCAGCAGCACCGCGCCGAGAAATCACGGGAATTTCTTGTGAATCTGGCGCTTGCCCTCACGTTGATCTTCGCCGTGATGGCCGGGCTCTTTGAATCCGTTCGCCAGGCGATCGGGCTCATGATCGCGCTGCCGTTTGCGTTGTGCGGGGCAGTATGGATTTTGTTTTTGACGGGGACGGATTTCGACACGACCGCGGCCGTGGGGTTGCTGCTCCTGATAGGCATCGTCGTGAATAACGGTATTGTAATGATCGAACATATCAATAGCTACCGCCGCAAAGGAATGGATCGTTACGAAGCGATGATCCGCGGCGGGCGCGAGAGGCTTCGCCCGATTCTGATGACGGCGATCACTACACTGATCAGCCTCGTTCCCATCGCCGTTCAAAAACCGTCGATCGGGAGTGTCTACTATTACCCGATGGCGCTTGTTATCATGGGCGGCCTGTTTGCCTCGACATTCTTGACGGCGATTCTCCTGCCGACGACCACGACGCTCGTGGAAGACTCGTTCGACCTCACTCGCCGCTTCTTTGTGTGGCTGTTGAGGCTTCTTCGCATCCGCCGCCGCACGGACAAGGTGATGAACGGCGGCGATTAATCCGGTCGCCGTCGATGTCCCTCCATCTCCCACGCCTCCGCGGCTTGCGCTCCCTCCCGCGGTCTGTACCGATCTCCGTGGCCTGATCCCATCTGCGGCCGACTCCTCCCGCCGGGGCGGTTGACGCTCTTTTCTCATCTGGCCTATAATCACACGAACTTTATCTTCCGCCAGCCAAAAGGAGAACCCAAGCGTGATGGTGCAAACAAGACTTAAGCAGGCGACTAATGTGGCCTTGTCGTTAGGGTTCGCGGTTCTGCTCACTCAGTGCAGTTCGGAGCCGCCGTCCTACCCCGGCGGCGATGTGCCCGGGGCCACACCATCTGTGTTCGCGCAGGGGCTCGTATCGGGTGATGCGATCGAGTTTGGACCTGCTTTCTCGCCCGACATGAGGGAACTATTCTATACGCTCGTCGAGCGGAGCCAGCTTCCAAAAGTCATGCATATGACGTACACAAAAGACGGATGGTCCAAACCAGAGCCGGCATCGTTCACGGGCTTCTTTGTCGACGGCTCACCGGCGTTTTCTCCGGATGGGAACACGCTCTATTTTGTTTCTAATCGACCGCTCGAGACCGACGGATTCTTGAAGGATTTCGATATATGGAAGGTCGAACGCACGAAGGATGGGTGGTCGGAGCCGACCAACCTGGGCCCGCCGGTCAACTCGGGCATGGACGAGCGGAGCCCCGCGGTGGGGGCGGACAGAACGCTCTACTTTCAATCAAACGCGTACGGCGGCCATGGCGAGAACGACATCTACAAGAGCGAACTCAAAGACGGAAAGTTCCAGATGCCTGAGAACCTCGGAACCGGGATCAACACCGCCCGCAGCGAGGCCGACCCGGCCATCTCGAGAGACGGCAAGACGCTCGTCTTTTACGCGATCAATCGTCCCGGTGAAACCGGCGGGGGCGACCTCTATATCAGCAGGTTCGAGAACGGGGCGTGGTCGGAGGCCCGGAAAATGGGGCCGGAGATAAATACGCCGGGCGAAGAGAATTTCCCCGTGTTCTCGCCTGACAACAAGGTGTTGTTCTTTACGAGCGACCGGTCGACGGATCGGCCGTTTCCCGATATTTACTGGATCCAATCCGATGCGGCGGGTGTCACGCCAGAAGCCGCCGCGAACAAATAAGCGTTGAGGGGATAACAAATTGAAAACCGCCGATCTTGTTGTTTTTGGCGCGGCGAATCTCATCAACGTTTTGCTCGCGGTGTTGTTTTATGTGCGTTGGCGTGGGCTCGAGCGTGTCGAGTATGTGCTCGGGCTCATTATCGTCGCAATGATTGTGCCTGTGTGTGCGGCGGCCGCTTCCAACGCCGTCGCGCGACGCGAGTGGTGGTCCGTCGTCCTCCCGCTCGTTCTTGCTCTTTATCTTCTCATCGAACTTCTTCTCGATTACATTTTCAAGATCCCGTTCAGAGAAACCGGCCTCTTGTGGCCATACATCGCGGTGTTCTATGCCGGGGTCTGGGCGATGGTTGGTTATTCGTTTCTCATGGGGCGGAGATTTGGCGCCGTCACGCTCGTGACCTACTTCATTCAGCTCGGTGTTATGATTTTTTCGCATGTGAAGGGCGGGCTCCACGGCGGCCCGTCGGCTTGAGATTCCGATACCGCGCCCCGCGAAAAGAAAAGGCTGGTTCGACCATCTCCTCGGTGTGGGGGTCAAAACCGCCCACATGGAAATCCTTGGCGCAACGGTGCCCGGGGATGCTAAAGTCCGGGAAGGGAACCAAAGACCGCGCCCGCGAGCTCGGACGGGACCTTTGGTTCTAACCGACTATTTGACAAGGGCTTATCCTTGGGCGGCGATTCTTGATCCAAAGCCTCGATACTATCTCCACTGTACTTATTGCCGTCGGTGCCCTCCTCTATGCGGGCTTTATATGGATGGCGGTGGTCTCTCTTCGCGAAAACGAAAAGCGTGCGGCCGGCGTGGCGCTTCTCATGTCGCTCGCCGCGGCGCTCCCCTTTGTCCTCATCGGCGTCCTGGATATCCCGGACAAGAATGTGATCGGCGTGGCGCTTCTCATTCTTGCCGGGCTCAAAATTGGGGCGTTTAGTTTTCCAACCGGGCGGCCCGCTTCGGCGGTGGGTGACGATACCCCTCGTGGGCGGATCGACGAACGCGACGTCATGTTTTCGCGGAAGCTCCTCGAGCCCGGAACCGAACGATTTGAAACCTACTATAATGAGAAGCCGGGTCTCAAACCGCTCGACGACAAGTTCCGCGCGAAGCCGGGTCTTATGGCAAAGGGGTCCAGGTACTACGACCCCGTGACCTTCGAAGCGGCGCACGCGAGTTTCACGACCGTTAAGAACCTGCATTCGATTGTCGACGGGGAGCCATCGGGTGACCGCGTCGATGTCGACGACGCCGACATCACCCACTTTATAAAAGAGTGGGCGCTCCAGACGGGCGCGGTGTCTGTGGGCGTGACCGAACTCAGGGATTATCACAAGTACTCCGTCATTGGGCGGGGCCCGGACTTCGGCAAAACGGTGACACTCGATCACAAATACGCGATCGCGTTTACCGTCGAGATGAACAAAGAGATGATCGATGCCGCGCCGCTCGGTCCCACCTTGATGGAATCGGCCCAGCAGTATCTTGAGTCGGGTATGATCGCGACACAGATCGCTGTTTTCATCCGCAATCTCGGATACCCGGCGCGGGCGCACATCGACGCCAACTATCGTGTGGTGTGCCCGCTCGTTGCACGCGACGCAGCGCTCGGTGAAATCGGACGGATGGGACTGCTTATGACACCCGAGCTGGGTCCGCGGGTGCGTATCTCCGTGGTGACGACCGACCTCCCGCTCGTTATCGACGAGCCCCGCCGCGACTATACAACCCTCGACTTTTGTACGCACTGCCGCAAATGCGCGGATGTGTGTCCGAGCCGCGCAATTTCATTCGAGAAACGAGTAGAAATCGATGGCGTGCTCCGTTGGCAGATCGACCAGGAAGCGTGTTACACTTATTGGAGCGCGGCAGGAACCGACTGCGCGCGGTGCGTAAAGGTATGCCCGTACTCGCATCCCGACAATTTGCTCCACAACCTCGTGCGCCGCGGCGTGAAGAACTCCTCGCTCTTTCGCCGGATGGCGATATACTTCGACGATCTTTTCTACGGCGAGAAGCCGCGGCCGGCCGATCCGCCCGGGTGGACGAAAGTAGACTCTGGCGACATTTCTGATTTCAAATCGTAAACAGTGATATGTACCGGCTGAGTGCATGGAGGTGATTATGAAAATCGCTGGCGAATTCAAAAAATTCGCGCTTCGCGGCAATATGATCGATCTCGCCGTCGGGTTCACCGTCGGCGCGGCGTTCACGACGATCGTCAAGTCGCTGGTGAGCGATATGATCATGCCGCCGATCGGGCTTCTTCTCGGCAAGGCGGACTTTACGAACTTCTTCTGGCTCTTGAAAGGGGGGGCGACGCCGGGGCCGTACGCGACGCTCGCCGACGCGCAGGCCGCCGGGGCGGTGACGGTCAACTACGGTGTGTTTATCGACAACACCATCGCGTTTCTTATTGTGGCCGTTGCGATGTTTCTCATCGTTCGCATGATCAACCAACTCGATTCAAAACTCGAAGAGGAGTTTGGCCAGGAGAAAGCAGTTGTGGGCGACCCGACCGAGAAGAAGTGTCCGTTCTGTTTGTCGACGATCGCGTTCAAAGCAGTGCGTTGCCCGGCGTGTACGTCGCATTTTGAGACCGTCCAACCGCCCCCGACGGGTTGATTCAACACTCGCCGCTTGATGCAAAAGAGGCCGTCTCGGTGAGACGGCCCCTTGTATCTGTGCTGAGGTCAGCCAAGAATCCAGACGCTAATCGTCATCATCGTCATCGTCCTTGTCATCCTCCGCGTCTTTATCTTTGTACGCCCGGTTGTTCACCATATCCCGCGAATCCCACGGCGCGGGCTCGCCGCCGAGGTAGTCGTGAAACCACTCGAGATGAGCGTTGTAATAGAGCGGCATCGACTTGACCCAGCTCGGCCAGTGCCCGTCGTTCTCGAAAACGATAAGCCGTGACTGCACGCCGTTCTTGCGAAGCGCCGTGTAGAACTGAAGGCTTTCCGTATAAGGCACGCGGTAATCTTTTTCACCCGTGATGACGAGTGTCGGGGCCTTGAACTCCGACGCGTAATTGTGCGGAGACAACGTGACGTAGTCATCGGATTCCCACGGCGCGCCGCCGAGATCGTACTGCGGAAACCACAGCTCTTCGGTCGCGCCCCACATCGACGCAAGGTTGTATACGCCCATCATTGACACAAGGCACTTGAATTTGTCGGTGTGTCCGGCAAACCACATCATCATGTAACCACCGTACGACCAGCCCATAGCGCCCATGCGCTCTTCATCGACCCACGGCTGCGCGGCCATGTGGTCGGCGACGGCGATGCAGTCCTGGTAGACCTTCCCCGCCCAGTCGCGCGAGATCGCGTGGGTGAATTCCTGCCCGTAACCAGTCGACCCATGCGGGTTGGGGAAAGCCACCACATACCCTTTGCCCGGGTAGACCTGCCAGTCGCCGCGGAAGCTGTCCCACCACATCCCCTGTGGGCCGCCGTGGACGTTGAGGATCAACGGATACTTCTTCGAAGGATCGAAACCGTGCGGTTTGACGACCCATGTATGGATCTTCTTGCCCGTCGGCGACTCGATCCACATTTCCTCCACGGGGCGAATGTCGACTTCGTCCTCGACCGGCTTGTTGAAGAACGTGATCCGTTCCATGTTCTTGCCGTTCATCTTCGATGTCCAGATTTCGGCGGGTTCGCTGATCGCGCGGCGCGAGACAACGACCTGCTTGCCGTCGGGGGATACGTCGAATGAGTCGATCGTCCGGAAGTTGACGATCTCTTTGATCTTCTTGTTTTTGATTTCGACTTTGTAAAGCGGATTGGTGCCCTGGTACTGCGCGGTGAAATAGATTTCTTTGGAATCCCGCGACCACTCGAAACTACCCACCCAGTAGTCGAAGTCCCCGGTGAGATCGGTCGTCTCTCCGGAGTCGCAGTTGTAAATCATGAGCCGCACGAGATCGGCTTCGAACGTGGGGGCCATCTGCGCGACGTAGGCGATGTAGCGGCCGTTCGGCGAGTACTGGGGCTCCGCGTCGTACGCTTCGTTGTCGTCGGTGATGTTCTTGAGTTCGCCGCCCGTGAGCGGGACCAGCCAGAGGTCCTTGTTTGTCGTCTCCCATTCGTTGGGATCGGCGTTGGCGACGACGCAAAGCTCGGTGCCCGTGGGCGACACATCAAAACCCGCATGCCCGCCACCGGTCAGGAACGCCGGCGCATCCATGTGACCGGGCGTAATGTCGGTGTACTCGTCGCTCTCCATATTATAGAGGAATGTATGAAAGCGCTTCCCGTCCTTGTAGTGCGTCCAATGCCGGTAGAGGAGGTCGTCCGCGATATGCGCGTGGACGGGACCGCCGTCCATGTCGTCGGCGAGTTTCTTGTTGCACTCGCTGTCCGCCCCGCACTCGGGAAAGACTTCCGCGTAAAAAACAATGCTCTTACCGTCGGGAAGCCAGCGCGGATCGCTCACACCCATGGAGAAATCAGTAACCTGGACGGCCTCGCCACCGTGGACGGGGAGTTTCCACATCTGCGAACCGTTCTCGCGCGTGGACACAAACATGAGCCAATCGCCGTCGGGCGACCAGCGCGGGTGATAGTCGGCCGCCTTGTTGTGTGTTAGCTGCCGCATGTCGGTCCCGTCGGCCTTCATTATATAAATGTCCGAGTTCGACTTTCCCTCTTCGAGAAAATACTCGGTCGCCGAAAACACGACGAGCTTGCCGTCGGGGGAATAGTGCGGATCCCCGACACCCTTGAGCTTGTAGAGGTCCTCGATTTCGAGCGCGCGTTTCTGCGCTACGGCGGGAACGGCGACGAGAAGAACGAGCAGGCACACAAAAAGTCGTTTCATGGAAATCTCCTCGAATGGTGATTACAGGTGAAAATCATCCGAAGAGTATACCGCGCGCGGCATGCCGCGAAAAGGGGGTTTTGACGGAGCCAGTCGCCAGCCAGGCGAGCGTTTGGCGAGCGTTTAAAGAGGCCAGACGAGAAGAAGCATCGGTATCGCGACGAGCACGATCAGAATTTCGAGCGGGAGACCCATCCGCCAATAGTCGCCGAAACGATACCCGCCCGGTCCGAGAATCAGTGCGTTGTTCTGATGTCCGATCGGCGTCAAGAATGCGCTCGACGCTCCAATCGCGACGGCCATCAGAAAGGTGTCCGGATTGACACCGAGTTGTTGAGCGATCATGAGCGCGATCGGTGCCATCACCACCGCGGTCGCCGCATTGTTTATAACGTCGGACAAGGTCATGGTAAGAACGAGGATGATGGTGAGCAGCGCCACGGGCGGCAGCCCCGCCGAGTGGGTGACGATGCTCGAGGCAATCAGCTCGGTTGTGCCGGTGACGGCGAGCGCTTGTCCCACGGGAATCATTGCGCCCAGAAGAACGATCACCGGCCAATCGATGTGGTCGTACATCTCACGGACCGGCACCAGGCCGGTAAGAATCATCGCGAGCGCCGCACCGCCGAGTGCGACGGGAAGGCTGAGGACACCGATTGATGCGAGCGCGATCGCGAACACGAACAGCGTGCTCGCAAGAAGCGCCCGCCTGGGTCGGCCGACACGCAGATTACGTTCAGCAAGCGGCAGCAGGCCCAGCTCAGCGATAGCCTCGGGCAGGTTGTCCGCGTCGCCTTCGAGAAGAACGACATCTCCCGTTTCAAAACGAAACGAGCGCAGACGCCCCCGAAACGGTTTGCTTGCGCGCGACACAGCGATGAGGTTCACATCGTAATGGCGGCGGAGCCCGAGCGACGCGACGTTTCGCCCCAACAGGCGGCTGCGCGGAGGGATCACGACTTCCGCGAGACTCAAGTTGGACGGTCGCTTTTCGCCGTCGCCCGCCGAGACGGTCTCGAGTCCCCAGTCTTTGAGGAGTCTTTCGAGTGGTTCCGGCGCCGCTTCGAGAAGCAGCACGTCGCCGACCAGACATGTTCGTCCCCCGGCCCGCATGTCGAGGCGCACGTCGTTTCTGACGACACCGAGAAGGTCTGACTCCTTTTCGTTCGCTTCGTCGTCAATCTCACTAAGCCGTCGTCCGATGAGCGGACTTTTCTCGAGGACGATGGCTTCGGTCACGTAGTCTTTGATATTGAATAGTTCTGCAGACGACAACCGTGCACGACGTTTCTTGGGAATCAACCGCCAGCCCACCAACGACACAAAAAGGACCCCGGCCAGCGCGACGCCGCCGCCCACCGGTGTGAAATCAAACATTTTGAATGCCGAACCTGACGTCTCCTCGCGAATGGCTGCGATGATAATGTTTGGTGGTGTTCCGATCAGTGTCAGCATCCCGCCAAGGATCGATGCGAAGGACAGCGGCATCAAGATGGCCGCCGGTGGGCGCTCGGCTTTGGTGGCGGAACGGATGGCGGCCGGCATCAATAGCGCAAGTGCACCGACATTGTTCATAATGGCGGAAAGCCCCGCCGCCACGAACGACACAATACCGATCTGCCCGGTGGTTGATTTGAGCGGCCGAAGCACGTGCTCGGCCATGAGGTCAACAACACCGGAATTCAACAGGCCTCGGCTTATTATAAGCACCATCGCCACGGTCAATGTCGCCGGGTGCCCGAACCCAAGAAAAACGTCTTTGCCCGGAATGATGCCGACGACCGCGACAAGGAGCATTGCACCAATTGCAACGACGTCATAGCGCCACCGTCCCCAAACAAACATAATGAGGACGACCCCGAGCAGGCTCAGCAAAAATATCTGATCAAAGGTCAAAGCAATGTTCCCGTCATTTGAACCGACACCAGGTCACTTCACACCATGCTCATAAGTTGCCATATTTGACAACTTACCGCAGCCAAAAAACGAAAGCACGGAGTGCCGGGGTTGAGATGCTTACTGAAAATATCTCCCTGATACGCGGGTGCATTGCCGGACGCATGGCCCCTGGTGTGGTATTATTACCGAACCAGTGATGAAATCACACATTATACTCGCCGCGTTGTGGATATGCTGGTGCGTCATCCACAGCGCGATGATAACGCCAGCGGTGATGTGCCGCCTCGAACGGCGCCCGGGGCGTGGAATTCGTTTCTACCGGCTGTTGTATAATATTGTGGCGCTTCTGACTCTGGTGGCGATTGCCTGGTACGAACGATCGCTCGAGAGCCGGGTGGTGTGGAGCTGGGAAGGCTTCTTCGTGTACGCCCAGGCGTCGCTTCTTGCGGCCGCATTGATACTTTTTATCACGGGCGCCCGGCACTATGACCTCAGGCGGTTTCTGGGGCTGCGCCAGCTCGGCGGCGATGCTGCCGGTAAGGGGCTTACCGAGTCCGGCGACGAATACAGAGAGTATCAAAAACGCGTGCCGATGTTCCTGCCCATCGGATTTTTGACATCACGGAGAAAGGGATAAACGTCAGTGTTCACGACAACTTTGAAACACACCATGACAGCGTTGGTACTCGCGTTCGCCATCATCCTCGCAAGCGGTGCCGATATATCCGCCGACGCGCCAAAGCGGCCGACCGACGAATTTCAGGAATATGTCGACGCGAACTACACGCGCGACGACTATCACGTTCCGATGCGCGACGGGGCGTTGCTTTTTACCGTGGTCTACCACCCCAATGATGGCCAGACCTATCCCATCCTTCTCGAGCGAACGCCGTACGGCGCCCTCGGCCGCGAGCGGGCGCGCCGCTCGCAGGGTCCCAACATGACGCTCGTACGCGAGCGGTACATCCTCGTCCGCCAGGAAATCCGCGGGACCTACGAATCGAGCGGACAACTCAAATACTTCACCCCGCACATTACAGGTAAGCAAGGTGAACGTGATATCGATGAAAGCACCGACACGTACGACACCATCGACTGGCTCGTCAAAAACATTCCCAACAACAATGGCCGCGTGGGAATGTGGGGAATTGGCTACCCCGGTTTTTGCGCCGCGGCGGGGATGATCGACGCGCACCCCGCTTTGAAAGCAGTTTCACCACAGGCGCCGCTCGTGGACGCCTGGCGCGATCAGTTTTTTGGAAACGGCGCATTCATGCTCATGAACGCGATTGATTTTGTTACAACATACGGTGAGCCGATTCCCGGAAAAACCGCCCGGTACAACATGCTCTATGTGGGGATTCCGCCGGACGGGTATGATTTCTTGCTGAACATGGGGCCTGTGTCCAATGTCGACGACCTCTACCTTCGAACCCGGCGCCCGTTCTGGAACGACCTCACACGTCACCTCGACTACGACTCGTTCTGGCAGTCGCGCAATCTCCTGCCGCATCTTAAGAAAGTTGCGCCGGCCGTCATGACGGTCGGCGGCTGGTTCGACGCGCACGCTCTTTCCGGGCCGCTTGCGTGCTACCGCTCGGTCGAATCGAAAAACCCCGGCGCGTTCAACATTCTCGTTATGGGGCCGTGGGGGCATGAGGGGTGGCTCGGTCAGTACGAGGCCGAGGACGGTCTTGGCGACATCATGTTCGAGTCGAACACACCGGAGTTTTTTCAACAGAATATCGAGCTCACGTTCTTTGAATATTTTCTAAAAGACAAGGGCCGCGCCGATCTGCCCGAGGCGTTTGTTTTTCAGACGGGGCAAAATGAGTGGCGCGCATTCGACAACTGGCCGCCGAAGGGCGTGGAGACGAAGAGTCTTTATCCCGGCGCGGACGGTGCTCTTGGGTTCTCACCGGTGGCCGCGGAAGCCGCGGAAGGGTTCGACGAGTTTATAAGCGACCCGCAGAATCCGGTGCCCTTTACCCACCGGAAAACCAAAACGGTGCCGCCCGAGTTTATGGTCGAGGACCAGCGGTTTGCGTACGGGCGCCCCGATGTCGTTATGTACGAGACGCCGGCGCTCGAATCCGATGTCACAATCGCGGGGCCGATCACCGCGGACTTGTGGGTGTCGACGTCGAAGGGGGACGCCGACTGGGTGGTTAAGCTAATCGATGTTTTTCCGCAGGACATGGGCTCGGACGGATCGCGGCAGCTCATGATGCTTCGTTCGTATCAGATGCTCGTCCGCGCGGGAGTCGTGCGCGGTCGCTACCGCGATGACCCGTCGACACCGAAGAAGTTTGTCCCCGGTGAGCCCACGCGCGTGACATTCGATCTCGCGGACATCTGTCACACGTTCAAGGCCGGGCACAAGATCATGGTGCAGATCCAGAGTTCATGGTTCCCGTACATCGATCGCAACCCGCAGACCTATGTCGGTGATATTGTGAACGCCGAGGAGGTCCTGTTTGTCGAGGCGGTGCACCGTGTGTACCGAACACAGGGGCAGCAGTCGCGTATCGAGGTCCACGTGCTGCCGTAACCGGCACGCGCGGGGTAATCGATGACAGGACCCGTGCCTAACCGCGCAAAAACGCAGGAGTCAGAAGTCATGATCGAGAAAGACATCCTCATAGAAGATCTCGTTCACAAGCTTCCCAAAGCGGTGACGTATCTCATGGAAAAGAACATCAAGTGTCTCGCGTGCGGTGAGCCCATCTGGGGCACGCTCGAGGAAGCGGCCCGGAAGAAAGGATTCACCGACGAGGAGATCGATGTTTTCGTCAAAGATCTCAACGAGCTTGCCGCAAAGTAGCCCCCGACCGCCAAAGCCAGGCTCAACGCCGGCTTGAGCCTGCCATACAACATATATGTTGTAACTCGGGCGCATAAGTACAATATATATGTTGTTTGTCCTTGACATCATTACAATATATATGTTGTATTGAAAGGGTTGAGTCGAATGAGCACCGGCCTGAACTCGAAGGCGCGAAATAATGTACAAGAAAAAACTGATATGGGAGCAGCTTGACGCGTCGCTCCAGCGTCTCCGCCCCCTGCTCCAGGTCACCGCGCCGCCGAAAGGATGGATACGGGCCATCCGCGACGGCCTGGGGATGACCGCCCGGCAGTTGGCCGGCCGCCTCGGCATCGCTCAGCAAGCTGTGGCGCGGATTGAGAAAGAAGAGATCCCCGGGGCGGTGACCATCAAAACCATGCGGCGAGTCGCTGAAGGCCTCGATTGTGTGTTTGTATACGGGTTTGTGCCACGCACGAGCTTGGAAGAGACAGTTGCCCGGCAGGCCCAGAAGGTCGCGGCCCGGCGACTTGAAAGGGCGTCTCAATCCATGAGCCTGGAGAATCAATCGCTGAATGCAAACGATAACGCGAGTGCGCTGGCTGATTTGACCAATGAAATCATCCGCACGCTTCCTTCAGACTTGTGGGACGACTCATGATAAACTTCAAATATCCGGACGGCGCCACACCTGTCGACCCAGACGAGTTGGGAGGGTTGCTGCTCACGCATATCACCACGCGTGAGGAATTGAACCGCTGGGAACAAGACAACATAGTTGAGGCACTGGCCTGGCTTGATCGGACAAAGCCGACGAACATCGTGAATGAGAAGTTTATCAAGCGAATGCACAGAAGAATGTTTGGCAATGTGTGGCGATGGGCGGGGCAGTATCGCCGGACCGACAAGAACATCGGGGTCTCTTGGCATCAAATCCCGATGTCCCTTGGTATTTTGTGTGATGATGTGACAGTATGGATGACTGCAAAAAATGAATCGCCAGAGGAAATGGCCGTTCGTCTTCATCATCGCCTGGTTTGGATTCACGCGTTTCCCAACGGAAACGGACGCCACGCACGCATCATGACGGACATTTTCTTGGAGAACGTTCTGCACGATTCCCGGTTCTCCTGGGGCAGAAAGGACCTGTCAAGTTCGGGTGAGACCAGAAACAGGTACATCAAGGCGCTCAAAGATGCGGACGGTGGGAATTTCATTCCTCTCTTGGAATTTGTAAGATCGTAGGAAGTTTCGAAACGGTTGTATTTCTGATGAGGACACACTTGTGACCAATAACGATGTCTTGCGGCGTATCCGCTATGCGTTTGATCTCGGCGATTCGAAAATGATTTCCATGTTTGGCCAGGCGGGTGTCGATGTCACCCGGCCGCAGATCAGCAACTGGTTAAAAAAAGAGGAAGATCCGGACTATCAGAACTGCCCGGACCGGATGCTCGCGATTTTCCTCAATGGATTTATCAACGACAGACGGGGCAAAAAAGAGGGCGCGCAGCCCGAGCCGGAGAAGACCCTGACGAACAATATCATTTTCAGAAAGCTCAAAATCGCTTTGGACCTTCAGGCGGACGGTGTGCTGGAGATTCTTGCCCTGGCGGACCAACGTATCGGCAAGTCCGAGCTCAGTGCGTTTTTCCGGCGGCCGGATCACAAGCACTACCGCGAATGCAAAGATCAGATCTTGCGCAATTTCCTCAAAGGTGTGCAGATCAAGTATCGGGACAGCTTGTAAAGGAGGCGATGTGACATGGCGCTGCTCGACGATAAAGTCCGGGCCCAGGTCGAGGAGAAGTTCAAGGAACTCGACGGACCGGTCAGGATCATCAACTTCACGCAGGAAATGGAATGTCAGTACTGCACCGAGACCCGCCGCTTGATGGAAGAGATCGCGGGACTCTCGGACAAGATCTCGCTCGAAGTCCTCGACTTCGTTGCCGACAAGGATAAAGCCCACGCATACAACATCGACAAGATACCGGCGACCGTCGTCATGGGAGAGAAGGATTACGGAATTCGTTTCTTCGGAATCCCATCGGGGTACGAGTTCACAACCGTCCTTGAATCGATCCTCATGGTATCGAAGAAGGACTCAGGCCTCGCCGACGACACCAAGAAAGCGCTCGCCGGGCTAAAAAAACCGCTTCACCTCCAGGTGTTCGTTACACCCACCTGACCCTACTGCGCACCGGCTGTGCAGTTGGCACACAAGTTTGCGATGGAAAGCGATTTCATCACGGCAGACATGGTGGAGACGATGGAATTCCCCCACCTCGCACAAAAGTACGGCGTGATGGGCGTTCCCAAAACGGTGGCGAATGAGAAGAGCGTTCTCGAGGGCTCGGTACCCGAACAGCATTTCCTTGCCGGGGTCCTGCCGATCGCCGATGAGGACTGAACAACAAAAAACGAGGCATCGTAAAATAGTCATGACTATTCTGCGATGCCTCCATTGATTTCTTCGAACCGCCAATCGTTCCCGCCGTGGCTCCTACTCCTTGTCGAGCGTGAAACCGATCTTGAGGGTGACCTGCCAGTAGGCGACCTTGCCGTCCTGGATCTGGCCGCGGGTCTCGACGACCTCGAACCAACCCATGTTGCGGATTGTCTCCGACGCTTTGGCGATTGCCGCGTTGACGGCGTCCTCGATCGTCGTCGTCGACGAACCGGTGAGTTCGATTTTCTTATAGATATGGTTGGGCATGGGAGCCTCCTTTTTAAGATTCAATTATCGAAATTGTCGATTATGTGAGGGCGACGCTACACGCCCCGTTCATCTGGTTGTCTTATCATAATAACGGCTAAAACACACATTCCCAACGTAAAAATCGCCCCCGCGTAGAACACCGCATCGAGCCCCCACACACTGTAAACCCCCGCCATGATCATCGGCCCCAGGGTCTGCCCCAGCCGGAGCACCATTCCGTTGATCGACATCACGGCGGCGCGCTGGTTGAGCGGTGCAAACCGGGAGAGAAGCGAAATAATGTTGGGAATGTTGAGTCCCGACCCGACACCGTAGACGAGCGCGGGCGGAACGAGCTGCCAGATGTTCGAAGCAAACGGGACCAGGGCAAGCGACGCGGCAAAAAAGATGTACCCGGTGGCGAGAAGTGATTTCTCTGAGAAACGGCGGGCAAGACTGCCGAGGCGCGCCGATGTGACGGCCGTCGCGAGCGAGGCGGCCGACATGATGAGCCCGATCGATAGCGGTGAACCGCCAAACTCATCGGAAATCAAAAACGGAAGAAAGGTCAGATACGCGCCGTAGAGACCGATGAACGTGACGAGCCCGGCGAGAAGAAGCCCGATGACCGACCTGCCGCGGACGATCTGCCACACGTCGGCAAAATACGACCGCAACCGCTGCTGGTTCGCCGGCTCCGGCGACTCGAGCGCGGTGAGTACGGCGATTCCGACGGGAATCGCGACGATCGGGAGCACGAACGGGTAGTGCCACCCGAGCATGGCGAGCGCGCCGCCAATGAGCGGGTAGGTCGCCGTCCCGATACTGAGCACGCTCGAGTTGTACCCCATCGCCGTCGTGAGTGTGTGCCCCGCGTAAAGGTCGCCCATGATGGTGACGTTTAGCGAGCCGAGCCCCGCGGCGCCCACACCCTGGATGAACCTGAGCATGAGAAGCGTGTTGAAATCATTGACAAACGCGCAGGCCACCCCGGCCGCGCCAAAGAGAAATAGCGACGGCGCGAGGATCCGCTTGCGGCTCGTGCGGTCGGCGAGGACCCCCAGGACCGGCGTCAAAAAGACCCCCGGAACTGTAAATACCGTAATAAGATAGCCAATTTGTTTTGGCGAAATGCCGAATGCCTCAGCAATCCTGGGAAAAGCCGGGGTCACGCTCGCTACCCCCATCACCGCCATAAGTGTAACCGCGAACACAATATGGAGGTTCGGGTCCAGGTGGAGGCGCTTCTTGGGGCTCGTTGGGGTCATTCAGGGTCCGTTTCGGGGTGCGTGCGAATCGACTTGGCTCGGCCGCGGCCCCCGGTTCGGGGCGCTGCCCCGTTGCCAGATTGTTTGATTCAACTTGGCTATGCCGCGGCCCCCGGTTCGGGGCGCTGCCCCGTTGCCAGAGTGTTGGATTCAGCTTGGCTGTACCGCGCCAATTGCTTATTTTCACACAACATGACATACGACGGCCACATCTGATTGACGCTTTCACAATACACATACAATAGAGAGATCAGAGGCCTGTTTTTCAGGAATAAGCAAAGGAGTCCCCATATGAAACGCATTCATGCCGCCGGTTTTGTCGCTGCGGTTGCGCTGATTCTTTTTGGTTGGGTGTCGTCGCCGCTCGCGCACTGCGAGATCCCGTGCGGGATTTATCACGACGACGTTCGTGTGTATCTCATCAAGGAACACGTGCAGACGATCGAAAAATCGATGAAGCAGATCAACGAGCTCTCGAAGGCAACGCCCGTCGACTACAACCAGCTCATCCGTTGGACGACCAACAAGGAAGAGCACGCCAACAAAATCCAGGAAATCGTTACCCAGTATTTTATGACACAGCGGCTCAAACCGTCCGAGGGTGCCGACGCGGCGACGCGTGACAGCTATCTCAAGAAGCTCACGCTCCTGCACGGGATGCTTGTCGAAGCGATGAAGACCAAGCAGACGACGGATCTCAAGCATGTCGAAAATCTAAAAAAACTTACAGCCGAATTCAACGAGGCGTATTTCGGCAAAGAAGATCTCGACCACATGAGAGAGCACCACGAGTAGATTTTGGCGGCCTGCCGCGTCATCGGAACTTCAACAAACCCCTGCACCTCGCGGGGGTTTGTTGCTATCATCGTGGATGGCCGCCCGGTCGCGGCCCGCGACCACGCCCGCGACAACTGCGAGGGAGCCTGGAATGAACAATAGAGATTTGAAAACGACGATCATAAAAGCGGCGATTGTAATGCTGTTGACGGCGATCATGGCGGTGATCGTGGTGAAGATGCTCGGCACCAAAAAGGCGGAGAGCTCGACGCCCATCCGCGGCAGCGCGATCTTCATCCATCCCGACGGGACGAGCATCTCGGCATGGGCGGCGCTGCGTCTCCTCACCGTCGGCCCCGATGGAATGCTCAACTGGGACAAGCTCGATCACATGGGTGTCTACCGCGGCCACCTCAAGGACTCGCTCGCGAGCAGTTCGAACGGCGGCGCGACAGTACACGCCTACGGCGTCAAAGCGAAATACTTCAGTTACGGCGCGAGCCGCGACTACCCGCTCACCTCGCGCTCGGGCAAAAAATACAGCATCATGACCGAGGCGCAGAAAGCGGGGTTGAGTGTCGGCGTCATCAACAGCGGCCAGATCGCCGAGCCGGGAACGGGAGTATTCCTTGCCGGTGTCAACGAGCGCGCGATGACGGACGAGATCACAAAAAAGATTATTGAAAGCGGCGCGGAAGTCGTCATGGCGGGCGGCGAAGAATACCTCCTGCCGAAGGGCGTCATGGGCCGTCACGGTGCGCCGGGCAAACGCAAGGACGGCGAGAATATAATCGACCACGCCCGGGCGCTCGGCTACGAAGTTGTCTTCACACGCGACGAGCTCCTCGCTCTCCCCGAAACCACCGACAAAGTCTTCGGTGTCTTCGCCGCGGGGCACACGTTCAACCAGGCGACCGAAGAGGAACTCAGAGCGGAAGGGCTGCCGCTCTATGTCGAGACGGCGCCGTCGGTCGCCGAGATGACGGACTTTGCGCTTCGCATGTTCGAGGCGAAGGGCGGGGAATTCCTTCTCGTCGTCGAGGAGGAAGGCACCGATAACTTCGGCAACCGCAACAACGCAAAAGGCACACTCGAGGCTCTGCGGCGCGCCGACGAAGCGATCGGTGTCGCGTTGAAATACGTCGACAAGAACCCCAACACACTTATTATCACCGCCGCCGACAGCAACGCCGGCGGGATGAGCATTCAGTGTGTCCTCGAACACAAGAATCCCGAGAATGCGCTTCCCGGCAAGATGAAGGATGGCGCCCCGCTCGACGGACGCGACGGATCGAAAACGCCGCCGTTTATCGCGGCGCCCGATCGCACCGGCAAGGCGCTCGCGTTCGGGATCGCCTGGGCGGGCGATGCCGACTTTGCCGGCGGGGTCGTTGCCCGCGCGCACGGCATGAACTCGGAGGCGCTTCCCAACAATGTCGACAACACCGACATCTACCGTATGATGTACCTCACTCTATTTGGAAAGTGGCTCGAGTAAACCGGCCGCCGGGCGGTCGCGAGGGACGCGACCGCACGTTTCAGGTAAACCGGCCGCCGGGCGCCGGAATCGCTCGGCTCCAATCATGAGTTCCCACAACGGATACGCGCACGAGTACGACGCGGACAGCGTTCGTTACGAATGGCACGGGCCAGAAGTCGTCTTCGGTCTCGTGTTCGAATATTTGGACGAGGGACAAACACTTCTCGATATTGGAATCGGCACGGGCTTGAGTGCATTGCCCTTTCACCGCGCGGGGATTGTTGTCGATGGGGTCGACGAGTCCAAAGATATGCTCGATGTGTGCCGCGCAAAGAAATTCACCCGCGATCTTAAACATCACGACGCGCGCCACACACCGCTGCCCTACGACGATGGCGGCTACGATCATGTGGTTGTGTGCGGGGTGTTTCATCTCGTCGAGGATCTTGGTCCGCTTATGGCCGAAGCGTCGCGGCTCTTGAAGCCCGGCGGGGTGTTCGTCTTCACATTCGAGAAGCACAAGCTTGGAACGGGGAGCGGGACGGCTGTACGCCCGGGAGAGATTTCAAAACGTGTCGATGAGGAGAGCGGGTTCGAAATCTATCGTCACAGCGAAGGCTATGTCGGCGAGCTTCTCCGCAAGAACGCGTTCAAGATCTTGAAAGGCCTCGAGTTCGTTGCGAGCGTCCACCCCGACACGGGGTCGAAGGTTGATTTCAAAGCAATCGTCGCACGCAAGGCTTGAGCGCCCCGCCCCGCTAGTCGCCCCGGTAGATATTCTTGATGTTGCCCCAGCGTTTTGACTCGACGGGCACGGATGGTTCCTCTCGCCAATGGGCGATGTAGTTTGACGATTTGCCGCCGGCCTGTGTGAAAGCGCCCCCCACCCAGAACTCCGTCGCCGACACCGGCGCGATGGTGTACGCACCGAGTGCGCTACCGTCGAGACCGCGCCGTCGACGAGCATCGCTTCGACGTAACCCTGGAGTATTCCCGTTCCCGTCGACCATGCGGCGCCGTCCCACCGGGCCGTCTTGATCGCGGTGATCGAGCCCGCTTTTGTGAAATCGCCGCCGACATAAAGGTGGGTGTCGCCCGCGTCCATTGCTTTGCCTGTTCCCGGATTCGTCACAACCCGCAAGCCCAAATCGAGCGGCCGCCATCGCACGCCGTCCCATCGCGCGATGCCGTTGAGGATGACGCTCCCGCTCTTTTCAAAATCACCGCATGCGTAGATCTCGCCATCAAAAACTTCGAAATCATAAACCGGGCCGTCGAGCGTGCCCATGCCGGTCCACGCGGCGCCGTCCCACCGGGCGACATTGGTCGCCGACGCGCCGCCGCCCGCCCCTTGAAAAAGCCCGCCTGCGTACAAGATGCCTTCATGGAGAAAAAGCACCCTGACTTCGTGATAACCATCCGGGCCGCCCACGCCGCCGCCGACATCCGACCACGAGGCGCCGTCCCACCGGGCCACATAGCCGACGTCAAGGTCGCCCGCCTTTGTAAAACGCCCCCCGGCATATACGTCCGATACGCCGTCGAGGACAATGGAATAAACGAAGCCGTTCATGCCCTGCGGACCGAATGTGGGATCCCAGAATTCGTCACTGGCCTGAGTCGCCGAAAATGAAAGAAGGAAGATCAGCAGGCTGGCAGTTGATAAGCGTATGGCGGACGTTGGTGTCATAAGCATCGCCGTCTGCAAGTATACCACACCTGGGGATTTGGGGACCAGCGGCCGGGGCTTCGGTCTGGCGTCAAGAACCAGACTTCAACGGCGCTTCTAATCTATACGATACCGCGATATCTTGGGCAATTAGAGTTCTGATTCTATCCGGCCTGGGAGACCTGCCGGATAATTAGTCTGTGCCACATGTTGTCGTTCGAAGGATGATGCCCCAATAGCCCACGGCTGTTCCGGTATTGGCGTCCGTGAACGATACACCGTTGAGCGAGTTGCACCAGTGATTCGACTGACGAACCCACGTGGTTCCTCCGTTCGTCGTTCGAAGGATGGTGCCGCCCGATCCCACGGCTGTCCCGATAGCAGCATTCGTGAACGATACGCCGAAGAGGTTATGCATCACATCGCTGGTTTGGCTAACCCAGGTCGTTCCGCCGTCGGTTGTCCGAAGGATGGTGCCGGCTGCTCCCACGACAGTGCCCGTATTCGCATCGGTGAACGATACCCCGTAGAGGCTATATATCACTTCGCTGGTTTGGCTAACCCAGGTCGTTCCGCCGTCGGTCGTTCGAAGGATCGTGCCGCCCGATCCTACGACAGTTCCCGTATTCGCATCCGTGAACGATACGCCGCGGAGATCACTTAAGGTTCCGCTGGTTTGGCTTACCCAGGTGGTTCCGCCGTCGGTCGTCCGAAGGATGGTGCCGCCCGCTCCCACGACTGTTCCCGTATTCGCATCCGTGAACGATACGCCGTGGAGATCACTTAAGGTTCCGCTCGTTTGGCTCACCCACGTGGTCCCCACCATCCGTCGTCCGAAGGATTGTGCCGTCTGATCTCCCACGGCTGTCCCCGTATTTGCATCCGTGAACGATACGCCGTAGAGTCTATTCATCGTGCCGCTCGTTTGACTCACCCAGGTGGTCCCGCCATCCGTCGTCCGAAGGATCGTGCCGCCCGATCCCACGGCTGTTCCCGTATTCGCATCCGTGAACGATACGCCATGAAGCACGGTTTCGTCCGCTCGTTTGACTCACCCAGGTGGTCCCGCCATCCGTCGTCCGAAGGATTGTGCCGTCATCTCCCACGGCTGTCCCCGTATTCGCATCCGTGAACGATACGCCGTAGAGAGCGTAGCCTCGTGCCGCTCGTTTGACTCACCCATGTGGTCCCGCCATCCGTCGTCCGAAGGATCGTGCCGTAATCTCCCACGGCAGTCCCCGTATTCGCATCCGTGAACGATACGCCAGAGAGCCTGTTGCTCGTGCCGCTCGTTTGACTCACCCATGTGGTCCCGCCATCCGTCGTCCGAAGGATCGTGCCGTCCATTCCCACGGCAGTCCCCGTATTCGCATCCGTGAACGATACGCCGAAAAGATCAGTTATCCGCTGCCGCTCGTTTGACTCACCCAGGTGGCACCACCATCCGTCGTCCGGAGAATCGTGCCCGTCCGCTCCCCACGGCAGTCCCCGTATTCGCATCCGTGAACGATACGCCGAAGAGCGCGGTGTTGGTGCCGCTCGTCTGACTCACCCAGGTGGTTCCGCCATCCGTCGTCCGAAGGATCGTGCCGTAAGCTCCCACGGCTGTCCCTGTATTGGCGTCCGTGAACGATACGGCGTTGAGATCGTTATTCGTGCCGCTCGTTTGACTCACCCAGGTGGTCTCCGCCATCCGTCGTCCGAAGGATGGTGCCGCCCGATCCCACGACAGTCCCCGTATTGGCATCCGTGAACGATACGCTAAAGAGCATTACGTCACTCGCGACACCGCTCGTTTGGTTCAGCCAGGTTGTACCGCCGTCCGTGGTCCGAACGATGGTGCCGTAATCTCCGACGGCTGTTCCTGTATTGGCGTCAGTGAAGGACACACTGAAGAGAATGTTGTCGATCGGTGCGACGTCTTGCCGGAACCAATCACAGCTCTGCGGAGGCTCGGGGGATTGTGTTGGGTTCACTGGATCATCTGAGCAGGAATAGACTTGCAGCGCAAATATTAGAAGCGCAAAAACGTGAATCCATCTCCAACTAACCCGAAAAGCTTCGTTCACGGAAAGTTCCTCCCATTGGAGCCGCTCAATGCCATACGTAAATCTGCTTCGAGCCTTTCCAGGAATCAATTTTATTGGCACTTGGGTTTGCGAAGGATCACGCCCTGGTATCCAACGGCGGTTCCAGTATTAGCATCCGTGAAAGACACACCGTAAAGCGGAGAAATCGTTCCGCTCACCTGGCTTGCCCATGAGGCCCCACCGTTCGTCGTCCGCAGGATGATGCCGGATGCCCCCACGGCGGTACCCGTATTCGCGTCCGTGAAACATACGGCGTAGAGAGGGAGGTCCGTGCCGCTGGTTTGACTCACCCATGTGGCGCCGCCATCGATCGTTCGCAGGATTGTGCCGAACGTTCCCACGGCCGTCCCCGTCGTGACAGCAGGTAACGACACGCCGCGGAGGTCGTGCTCAGTGCCGCTCGTTTGCCACTCCCACACGGCGCCGCCATCCGCCGTTCCGACAATCGCACCACTTAATCCGACTGCGATCCCCGTACTGGCGTCCGCAAAGGACACCGAGCGGAGTGAACCCCCGCCAATCTGGTGTCTCCAGGTCATGCCGCCGTCGGTCGTGTTGAGGATCTTGCTGTTGTTTCCCACAACAGTACCTGTATTGACGTCGGTGAACGTCACGCCATAGAGGTCCACGTCGGTGAAGCTGGTTTGGCTCACCCAGGTGTCCCCACCATTGGTGGTCCGAAGGATCGCGCCTTCCGCTCCCACGGCCGTCCCGTTATTGGCATCGGCGAACGATACGCCATAGAGGTCGATCGTCACCCCGCACTCCTGCCTCTCCCAGTTGGTTCCACCGTCCACCGTCCGGATAATCGTGCCGCGGTCACCCACGGCCGTTCCCGTGTTGGCATCGATGAACGACACGCCGTTCAAGTCGTACGTCGAGCCTCTCGTTTGTGTCACCCACGTGGCGCCGCCGTTCGTTGTTCTTAAGATCGTGCCTTCTGCTCCCACCGCCGTTCCCGTATTCGCATCCGTGAACGACACATCGTAGAGTCGAAAGCCCGTGCCGCTTGTTTGCTTTTCCCAGTTGTACCCGCCGTTGGTCGTCCTGAGAATGGTGCCGCTCGATCCCACGACCGTCCCCGTGAGGGCGTCCGTGAACGATACCCCGGAGAGAATTTGTCTCGTGCCGCTCGCCTGGCCCACCCATTTGGTGCCGCCGTTCGACGTTCGCATGAGGATGCCGTCAAACCCCACGACCGTTCCCGCATCCGCGTCCGTGAAATCTACGGCGAAGAAAAAGTTATCGCCGCCGCTCCTCTGAACTTCCCACGTAGTTCCCCCGTCCGTCGTTCGCAGGACGGTGTTGTCATCTCCCGCAGCCGTCGCGGTATTGGCATCCGTAGACGAAATCCCGTAGAGCGGAACATCGGTGCCGCTTGTCTGGGTCACCCACGTGGCGCCGCCATCCGTCGTTCGCAGGATGGTGCCGGCATTTCCGGCCACAAATCCCGAATCGGCGTGCGTGAACGATACGCCATACAGCGCCTGGGGCGTCCCGCTCGTCTGCCTCACCCACGTGGCGCCGCCGTCGGTCGTGCGCAAGATGGTGCCGCCATCCCCTACAACGGTTCCCGTATTTGCATCTGTGAACGATATGCCACTGAGTTTGTAGCTGGTTCCACTGGTTTGACTCAGCCATGTGGCGCCGCCATCCGTCGTTCGGATAATCGTGCCGAAAGACCCGACGGCCGTTCCCGTATTCGCATCCGTGAAACATACACCGAAGAGCGAGTTGTTTGTCGGCGAGGGATACTGCTGGAACCAATCGCAGTTCTGTGGGGGGGGCGGGCTCACTGGATCATCCGAGCAGGAACAGATCTGCAGCGCAATCACCACAAGCGCAAAAACGTGTATCCATCGCCAGCGAACCCGCAGCGCACCGCTCATTTAAATGGCCTTCCTTTGAACCCGTTCAATTTCATTTGAAATTACCGACTCGCGCCTGCCCGATAATTAGTCCGCGCCGCACGTCGTCGTCCGGAGGATCGTGCCGGCATCTCCCACGACCGTGCCCGTGCTTTGGGTCGGGAACGATACACCCAGGAGCTGGTAGTTGGCGTATCTCGGCAGGATCTCCCAGGTCGCCCCGCCGTCCACCGTTCGAAGGATGGTACCATTACTTCCCACGGCTTTCCCAACCATTCCCACCGTCGTCCTTCCTTCCGGATCCGTGAACGACACGCCGTAGAGCGCGATCGATTCATGCAGGCCGCTTGCTTGCGTCACCCACGTGGCGCCGCCGTCCGTCGTCCGTATGATGGTGCCACCCTCTCCCACCGCCGTGCCCGTGCTCGCGACCGTGAACGACACACTATTGAGATGGTTGACCACGCCACTTGTTGGCTCGTCCACGTGGCCCCGCCGTCGGTTGTGCGAAGCACGGTACCGTTCAAGCCCACCGCCGTTCCCGCATTGGCATCCGCGAAGCATACGCCACGGAGCGTGTTGACCGTGCCGCTTGTTTGCTTTTCCCACGTGGTTCCGCCGTCGGTCGTTCGCAGGATCGTGCCGTTCAAACCCACCGCCGTTCCCGTGTTGGCGTCGGTGAACGATACGCCGCGGAGGTTAACGGGCGTGCCGCTCGTTTGTTTGTCCCACGTGGTTCCGCCGTCGGTTGTGCGCAGGATCGTGCCGCTATGCCCTACAACCGTGCCAGTGTTCACGTCGGTGAACGATACGCCGCGGAGGCTGACGGACGTGCCGCTCATTTGATCCATCCATGTGGTTCCGCCGTCGAACGTGCGCAGGATTGTCCCCGCTTCTCCCACGGCTATGCCTGTGTTGGCGTCCGTGAATGACACGCTTGTGAGGGGGACGAAGTCGACGACGCGGGCCGTTTGATTCGTCCACGTGGTTCCGCCATCGGTTGTCCGCAGGATTTCGCCGACGGTTCCCACGATCGTTCCCGTATTGGCGTCCGTGAACGATACGCTGGTAAGCCATGCCAGGGTGCCGCTCGTCTGACTCACCCATGTGGTCCCGCCGTCGGTGGTTTTGACAATGGCGCCATTCATTCCAACTGCAAATCCTGTGTTTGTGTCCGTGAACGTAACGTCAGCCAGCATGAATGTCGCTTCACTCGTTTGTTTCTCCCACGTCGCGCCGCCGTCGGTTGTGCGCAGGATCGCCCCGCTCGATCCCACCACCGTTCCCGTGTTGGCGTCCGTAAATGTTACGCCGCTAAACCCCATCATGCCGCCCGTGCCGGGTGGCTGGAGCACCCAGGTTGTGCCGCCGTCCGTTGTGCGGTGGATCGTGCCGTTTCCTCCCACTACGGTTCCCGTCATCGCGTCCGGGAATGACACAGCCTGGAGATTATCCGTCGTGGCGATGGTCTGGCTTTCCCATGTGATCCCGCCGTCTTTTGTGCGCAGGATCGTGCCGGCGGCGCCAACAACATACCCCGAATCGGCGTCGGTGAACGTCACGCCGTGGAGGTGGTTGTCCGTGCCGCTATCCTGGCTGACCCAGTTGGCGCCGGCATCCGTTGTGCGCAGGATCGTGCCGAAATATCCAACGGCCGTTCCCGTATTGGCATCGGTGAACTCGACGGCCATGAGCGGGACGTCCGTACCGCTCGTTTGAAACGCCCATGTGACGCCGCCGTCCGTTGTGCGCATGATGCTGCCGTTGCCTCCCACCGCGGTTCCCGTACTCGCGTCGGTGAATGAAACGCCGCTCAGGGAATTGCCCTGCGGCAGGGGGTTTTGCCAGAACCAGTCGCACGTCTGATCGGGGCCGGAGGTTGGCGGCGGACTCGTCGGATCATCCGAGCAGGAAAAGAACTGAAGGGTCAGGGCGAGAAGCGCGAGGTACAGTACGTGTGAAGTGCGCATTAGAAGACCTTTCCTGTGGTTATCAGGCCGGGGAAGCCAATTTTGTCGATTCTATCCTTGCGCCGGAGTCCGCGTCAACCCGGGGGGGGCATACCAGTGGGCCATGCACTATGAATGACGGCTTGCCGCCTGACCTCGCTTACCGCGTCGTCGTCCGGAGGATGACCCCGTTGAAGCCCACGGTGCTCCCGGTGTTGGCGTCCACAAACGAAACACCGTAGAGCGGGGTTGCAGTGGGCCCCGCCTGATTGAACCACGTCGCGCCACCGTCCGCCGTTCGAAGGATCGTACCGACCGCGCCCACGGCCGCTCCGTTGTTGGCGTCGGTGAACGATACGGCATAGAGCGGGTTGGTCGCGTTGCTCTCCTGGGCCACCCAGGTGGCCCCGCCGTCGGTGGTCTTCAGGATCGTACCGCCTATTCCCACGGCGGTTGCGATGTTCGCGGAACCGAACGATACCCCCCGCAGATCGTACTCCGTTCCGCTCTCCTGATATTCCCAGGTGTCTCCACCGTCGGTCGTTCGGTAGATGTCACCGCTCTCTCCCACGGCGGCGCCGGTGTTGGCGTCTCCAAACGACACCGCGCGAACCCTTCCGGATGAAGTCGTCATGTGCCTCCAGATGGCGCCACCATCCGTGGTTTTCAGGATCGTTCCGCCGCGGCCGACGACGATTCCCGTGTTCTCGTCAATGAACGACACACCGTAGAGCGGGTAATCAGAGAACGACCGTTGACTCTCCCACGTCGCGCCACCGTCGGTGGTCCGTAAGATCGTTCCCTCATCACCCACGACGGTTCCCGTATTCGCATCGGTAAACGTGACGCCAAAAAGGGTGACGTTCGTGCCGCTCGTCTGGCTCACCCAGGTGGCGCCGCCGTTGGTGGTCCGCAAGATCGTACCGCCGTCGCCCACCGTGGTCCCCGTACTTGCGTCCGCAAACGAGACCGCGTACAACGGGGCCGTCATGCCGCTCGTCTGAGACACCCACGACGCTCCGCCGTCGGTGGTCCGCAAGATCGCGCCCGTCCATCCGACCGCCGTCCCTGTGTTCGCGTCGCCGAATGACACGCCGGCCAGTATGAAGTTTGGCGATTCGGAGGGCGATTCGATCGTGCAGGTCGTCCAGGTCGCGCCGCCATCCGTCGTCCGGAGAATCGTATTGGTGAATCCAACGATCACTCCCGTTTCACTGTCGTTGAACCACACGTCCCGGAGCATGGTGCCCACGCCGCTGGTTTGCTCGACCCACTGGGTGCCGCCGTCGGTGGTTCGGAGGATCACGCCGTAATCCCCGACGGCCGTTCCCGTGTTCGCGTCGGTGAAGCACACGCCGCGAAGCGTATGGTTTGTCTGGGGCGTCTGGTTGACCCACGTGGCGCCGCCGTCCGTCGTCCTAAGCATGGCGCCGCCCGCCCCGACGGCCGTTCCCGTGTTGGCATCGGTGAACGACACGCCGTAGAGCCAGCGGCCCGTATTGCTCGTCTGGTTGACCCACGTTGCGCCGCCATCGGTCGTCCGGAGGATCGTGCCGTCCTCTCCCACGGCTGTCCCCGTGTTGGTATCGGTAAACGACACGCCGTTTAGACTGGCGATGGTGGAAGTCTCCCGGCTCATCCACGTGGCTCCGCCGTCGGTTGTTCGAATGATCGTGCCGAACGCGCCCACCGCCGTCCCCGTCTCCGCGTCCGTAAACGAGACCGCATTGAGATCGACCGCCGGAGGGACCCCGGTCGTTTGCGTGTCCCACGTCACCCCGCCGTCGGTGGTCCGGAGGATCGTGCCGAACGCGCCCACCACCGTCCCCGTCTGGGCATCGGTGAACGCGACACCGAAGAGGGATTGGCCGGTCGGAATTGGGTTTTGCCAGACCCACTCGCCGTTTTGCGGGACGGCGGGGGAAGGCTCGGGGGCCGCCGGGTCGTCCGAACAGCCCCCCATACCGAGTGCGATCGCGGCGACTGCGAGACAAGCGGCGATTCGAAGCCATCTCCAGTTGGATCGTATAACGGCGGTCATGGAGATTTCCCTTCGTTTCGAGTTCTAGTCGGCGCCGCAGCGGGTCGTGCGGATAATGGATTCGTAATCCCCCACAACGGTGCCCGTCTGTGCGTCGGTGAACGACACGCTTAAAAAACGATGCCTCGAACGGCTCGTCTGCGCCACCCACGTCGCGCCGCCGTCGACTGTGCGGAGGATCGTGCCGCTGAGTCCCACGACGGTTCCCGTGTTGACATCGGTGAAATCCACTCCAAAGAGCCAGGAGTCGACGCCACTCGCCTGCGCCTCCCACGTCACGCCGCTGTCCCCCGACCTGAGGATCGTTCCATCCAGTCCCACCGCCGTTGCGGTCGGAGGGGTTCGGCCTTCCTCATCGATATACGAAATCCCCTTCAAGTCCACCGACGTCCCGCTGACCCGAAGCGTCCATGTGGCTCCGCCGTCCTCCGTCGAGACGATCGTGCCGCCCGGGCCGACGGCGATTCCTTTTTCCGCGTTGGCGAACGCCACTCCACGGAGCACGAGGCTCGTGACGCTGGCTTGAGGTGTCCATTCGTTGCCGCCGTTGACGGTGCGGAGAATCGTGCCTCCCGCACCCACGACCGTCCCTCTCGCCGAGTCCACGAACGCAACCCCAAAGAGATTCTGTCCGGTGCCGCTGGTCTGAGGGCTCCAGGTGGCGCCGCCATCGTGGGTTCGGAGAATTGTTCCGTTGTGGCCCACAACCGCTCCAACATTCGCGTCCACGAATGACACGCCTATCAGCTCACGAAAGACCCCGCTGTTTTGAGTCGTCCAGTTTGAGCCGCCGTCCGTCGTTCGGAGGATCATTCCCGCGGATCCGACCGCGGTACCCGTCGCGGCGTCCGTGAAATCGACGCCGTAGAACGGGCGGGGAGAGACTTCCGTCTGGGTCGTCCACGTGTCGCCGCCGTCGGTTGTTTGATAGATGGTGCCCGCTCCGCCGACCGCCGTTCCCGTATTCGCATCGGTGAATGCGACCCCGAAGAGGGGAGCCATCGTGACCATGGTGCTTTCCCACGAGACGCCGCCGTTCGTCGTTCGAACGACCGTCCCGTTAAAGCCTACGGCGAACCCCGTGTCGGCATCCGTGAAATACACATCGTTGAGCGTGGTTTGCGCGCCGCTCGTCTGGCTCTGCCAGTCGACGCCGCCGTTTGTGGTCCGGAATATCGCGGCCCCCACCACTCCGGCGGCCACGGCGGTTCCCGTGTTGGTGTCGGTGAACCAAACGGAATAAAAGTTGTTCGCCGCGGCGTTCGGCTGGGCCGTCCACGTGTCGCCGCCGTCCGTCGTTCGGAGGATCGTCCCCTCGGCGCCCACGACCGTTCCCGTGTCGGCGACCGTGAACGAGACGCCGCGCAGGTCATTGTCCGTCCCGCTCGTCTGGATGACCCAGGACGCGCCGCCGTCCGTTGTGCTAAGAATCGTGCCTTCGGTCCCCACGGCGGTGCCGTGTTCTGTGTCGGCGAACGACACGCCGTTGAGGTCGGCGATCGTGCCGCTCGACTGCGCCGTCCATGTCGCTCCGCCGTCGGTTGTATTGAGGATCGTCCCCTCGGCGCCCACGGCCGTACCCGTGTTGGCATCCGCGAACGACACGCCAAAGAGATGTTGAACCGTGCCGCTCTCGTGACTCGTCCAGTTTGAGCCGCCGTCTGTCGTCCGGACGATGGTGCCGAAATCGCCCACGGCCGTTCCCATGTCGGCATTCGCGAACGACACGTCGTTCAGAGAATTCCCGGTCGGGAGCGGGCGCTGCCACGTCCATTCGCAGTTCAGCGGAGACTCTGGCGGCGGTGGTGGGCTGGTGGAATCATCGGAGCAGGAGTAAATGCAGAGTGAAATGGCGACGAGCGCTGCGACATACAGCCATCGCCTTCGATGACGCAGATTTCCACTCATGGAAATCCCCTCCTTTTGTGGGCCGGCACTTCCTCAACCTTCTTCTGCAACCGCCTGGAGTGAATCCGTTTTCACCGCCGAACCGAACGCGCAGAGGGATAATGCGATGGTGCGTTCGATGAGCCGCGAAGCTGCGATGTGGTGGCTGTCATGAGGTTCTCTTTCCCGTGGGGTGGGTGCTCGGAAAGGGAAGTGGGGCGATTCTTTTCGAATACTCTATTATAGTACCCGCCGCTGGAACTCGCGTCAAGGGCGTTGCTTAGGATGTCCCGACTGTCGGCGGCGCTGTTAACATGGCGCGCGCCGAATTAGCGGTGTTCGATGAGGACGATTTTCTGGGACTCCACGAATCCGGCCGATTCGAGCCGAACGAAATACACCCCGCTCGGGACCCGCTGTCCCGCGCCGTCAAAGCCGCTCCATACGAAATCGTGGTCACCGGCGCCGACGGGTCCGTTTGAGAGGCCGGCGACAAGGCGACCCTTGACGTCGTGGATCGTCAGTCGAATGGCCCGTGATTCCGATAGCGTGACTCGCAGCCGCACGCGGTTTGAAAACGGGTTCGGGGCTGCTCGCGACATCAGGGGCGTGTTTCGCACCGAGGGCGCGTCGCTGATTCCCGAAGCCGTCGCGAGCGCGAGCCAGTCGTCGAACAACTTGTCGACGAAGATCCACGGGTTGTCGGGGTTCGTGAGCGGTTGGTTGTTGGCGTCGAAGTCATCCCAGTAGAGCCAGTCCTCTGTGGTGCCGGCGCGGCACTCCGGGTGCGTGCCGGTGAGGGCGACATGACCCTCGCCATACATGTAGCGCACGATATTGTTCGTGCCCGAGTACTGGCCGTTGTACGAATAGGTGACGACCGGTGTGTACGGCTCGCCCGACGGGATGGGAAAGTGGGCGCCGCCGTAGTAGGTTTGCATGAGTGTATACGGTCCGCCCAGCAACGGGTCGACAACGTCGGTTGGTGTCAGGGCGTAGTTGGGCCACGTGGCAATGTCATCGAGCGGGCCCGTTGGTTCGCCGTTGTAGATGTCGAGCGGATAGGGATAGGACTTGCCCTCCCACCACAGCGTGCCGGCGGCGTAAAACCCGCCCGCGCAAATACCGTAGTAGGATCCTCCCGCCATAATAAAGTCCCGGATTTTTTGTTCGTGACCGTCGAGGCCGGTTTTATACCCGTACGAATAACCGCCGGGAAAAAGCACAATGTCAAACTCGGTGTTGGTGAGCGCGCCGTTATTCACGTCTTCGATGCGGATGGAAAGCGGAATGTGCCCCGCGTATTCCACCGATCGTGCGACGGCGGGAAGTAAGCCCGGCCACGCGCCTCCGTCGTTCGTGCGTGTGCTTATGATTGCCACGCGAGCGCCGGAGGGATTTGGCGCCGGTGAAATCATGGGGGCGGACGCATCGCCGTTGTAGGCCCAGCCGATCATCCGGCCCAGCAGCTCCCAGTTGCCGGCGGAGTTTGTGTGGGAGCCCATGGCCCAGTTGTCCCAGATAGTCCAGTCCAGTTCGCTGTCGCCGCGCAGTTCGAGATCCATGCTGGTCAAGATAATGCGACCGGCGCCGTATGTGTCGCGAACGATGACCGGTTCGCCCGAAGCGTTCATCGCCACGACCGTGGCCGACGGTGTGGTCCCGAAATAGCCGCCGCCGTAGGAGTGCCATGACTCGAGGGTGCCGGCGCCGAACGTGGCGTCGGTGATGGTGATGGTTTTCTTACCGATGTCGTCGGTGATGTTTTCATAGTCGGCGTCGTAGACGTCCAGTGTGCCGCCGTTCTTTGCCGCGAAATAAGCGCCTGCTTCAATGGCGACCATTCCGCCTCCGTTGTTCAGGTAGGCGCGGATGGCGTCCTTCGCCGGAATGCTCCCGAGGGCGGCTCCGTTGTCCGAGTAGTGGTCGGCGCAGCAGCGCTTCCCGTCCTGGCCCGCCGGCAAAACAAATACGTCGAAATTGGTGGTGGTGAGGCGGCCGTTCAAGACATCGGCCTGGTTGATGGCCATGGGTGCGTGTCCCGCGGAGGCGACGGCGCGGTACAACGCGAGGGTTTTGTCGGGCTCAGCGCCCATGCTGGAGTAGATTCCAACCCGAAGGCCGCTGGCTCCCGCCAGGGATGTCCCCGAAACCATAAGAAGCAACAGGATAGCGAGCGACCTTCTCATACGCGGATCTCCTCGATTGGACTTCGGCACTCTCCTCATTATAGCAGGTGCAATAAGCAGGCCCGAAGGTGGCGGGTTTGTCCGGCAACCAGCGGTCGTCGTCGAATGGCGCTTCTTTGAATAGTGACCACCTGTCCAGTGTGTATTTTTCAGGTGACACTCAACCTTCCTTCTGATAAGATTGTGCCCTGTTTGTTGGGGGATACCGTCCATTCACCGCTCGCCTACCTGCAGCATTCTCCTGGAGAGCTATATCGAAATAACCGGACCGGCTGTGCCCGGGATTCGCCGCGAGTACAGTTTTGTCAAGCGTTGTGGTGCCTTGTTTAAAGGGAGGTAAACGATGAAGCAGCTAGGCGTGTTGATCCTGGTTGCCGTGCTGTTGGGGTGCTTTCACGTTGCCTGGGCTGCTTGCGTGGGAGATGGACCGTATTGCTGGCTCAGGGTTACTTGGGATGATGAGGGCGATGGTTTTGGGGACGAAATCCGGTACGACGTTTATGTGGACAATGGTGACTACGAAGTCGCAGTGGAGATTGTAAGCGATTGGTGGGGCGATAGAATCTCCTCTCTTTATACGTGGGACAACTATCCCGCCCATTGGTTGATATACAATGATCTCGATTGTAACACCAATCTTGGTGTCGGCGATGGGAAGAAAGCCAGCCTGGGGGCGAACAGCGACATAGTTTCTTCATTGAAGTTCAGTTGTCCGGCGGACGAAGAAAGAACCTATTTCGGATTCTGCGAAGACACCAATTATGAGGGTGAAGTCCACGCTATGCACCTGTATAAGCATGGCAATTCGAATGAGGTCGTTATGGAGTTGCGCGAACTCGACGGACACTGGAACGACGAGATCTCTGCTATTCAGGTTGGGGTTGAGGGCACCATGCCCAAAGCCCACTGCTACTGGTATTTCTACATAGACGAGGCTTGGAATTCCGGCGGGATTCCCGACACCGTGTTAACGGATAACGATGAGATTCTGAGTCTTGGAGACTTGAACGATGAGATCACATCCTACCGGCTCGTGATCTCGGACAGTGAAACACCGCCGACAATCAGCACAAGCACCGGCATATACGACGACACCACACCGGGACATGATGCATCTTACCATCTCGGCCAGAATGTCCCCAACCCGTTCAACCCGACAACCGTCATCGAATACAGACTCCCACAAGACGAGGCCGTATTCCTGGCCGTCTATGATGCGACCGGCCGGCTGGTCCGCACGCTCGAAGACATCGACAAACCGTCGGGAATTCACCATGTCACATGGGATGGAATGGATTCCTCCGGAAATCTGGTGGCGAGCGGCGTGTATTTTTACCGTATCCAGGCGGGGAGTTTTACAGAGGTCAAAAAGCTCGTCTTCTTGAAATAGATCTTCGTTATTCTTGACTCAAAAGAAAACGGGCAAGACACACATGGCGTGCATCTCACCCGTTCACAGCAGTTGGGCAGCACTCAGCTACAGCGTTGACGATCCTAACCACCTCGAACCGAGGAAACCGCCTGGGACGGTAACCGGAACCCAGTGGCCGGTCTGTAGAAGTGCCAAACGGAGCAGTGCAGCACGTGAGATCAGCTCCGTCGCGACCGTACTTTTGGCAGCGGATACCGGTTGTTAACGGGGGGTGTTCCTGACCGGTAAATGTACGGCCACCCTGCCAAGGTTCGCGAAGAACGATTGCGCTTCGGTTCCCCCTGACATTAGTTTGTTTACCAGTTAATTGACGGAGTGTCAAGGCTATAGTTAAAGAAATCTTATTTTTTCCACAGTTTTGTTAAAAGTGTCCAATTTACTTTACAGGTGTCGGTGTGGGTTTACACATCGCATCAATGAAAGTCGCGGCTGCGCCGGCGCCGCGGACGCTCTTTAGTTGTTGGGTCCCATAGAGATTGCGCAACGAGGTGCACCACACCGCCGTCGGACTGTAAAGTCCCCGTTACACCGAGGAAAGATGAGGTCTTGGCGATCACCATATGTTTTTTGAATACGTTCTTCCATATAACTATATTGACGAATCCCGTCTCGTCTTCGAGCGTCATAAACACCACGCCCTTCGCCGTCCCTGGCCGCTGGCGGTTGATCACCATCCCCGCGTAGCTCACTCTTTGTTTGTTGCGCATCGCGGTGACGGTCTTTGCGTCGGGAAGGCCCATCGCGCGTAGCTCCTCACGAAAGGGCGAGAGCGGATGTCCGCGCGTGCTGTGCCCGGTCATGTCGTAGTCCCACCCGATGGTTTCGAATTGGGTCAAGTCTTCGAAGCGAACGCGCGGTTCGTTGTCTTTTAGTTTTAGCCGCGGCGCGGTCGTCCGGTCGAACCCGCGGATGTGCCACAACGCGCTGCGTCGCTCTTTTTTGAATCGCTCGAAGGCGCCGGCCTCGGCGAGCCGCGTGAGTGTGCCGTCTTCTAGTTGTGTTCGCGTGATGAAATCATCAATCGATGTGAACGCGCGGTTGTGTTGCGCGGCCTCGATCCTGCGGCCGACTCTTCGTGGAGACCGCGGACGTAGCGGAGGCCCACACGAACGGCGAGGGGTTGGCGTGAGGGTGCGTGTGGCTTGTGCCCGTTGTTGCCGTTGCCGCCACGTTGCCGCGATTGCCGCCGCGATGCGCTGCGCATGGCCGTTCGACGAACCGCCACCATTGCCATTGCCGTTCGATGGGCGCGCCGCCATTACGGGACACTGCCATTCCCATTCCCCGCCGCGCGCTCCCCGCACACCTCCAAGCGTACAATCCCACCGGCTCCGCGCCACATCCACCGGCAGAACCGTGAGCTTGTGCCGCTTCGCATCGTCGATGAGCGTCGCCGGCGAATAAAACCCCATCGGCTGCGCGTTCAAGAGCGCGCACACAAACACCTCCGGGTAATGGCATTTGAGCCACGCGGACACATACGCGATGTACGCAAAGCTCGCCGCGTGACTCTCGGGAAAACCGTAATCGCCAAACCCCCGGATCTGCTCGAACACCCGCTCCGCGAACTCCTTCTCAATTCCCTTCGCCTGCATCCGCATGATCAGGCGTTCGCGGTGGCGTTCGAGACGCCCCGTGCGCCGCCACGCCGCCATGTCGCGCCGCAGCTGATCGGCCTCGCCCGGTGTGTAGTCGGCGGCGATCACGGCAAGCTTCATCACCTGCTCCTGAAAAAGCGGGACGCCCGAGTGTTTTCTTCAACACCGGTTCGAGAGACGGGTGCGGGTAGGTGATTTCTTCTTCGCCATTGCGCCGGCGAAGGTACGGGTGAACCATCCCGCCGGTGATCGGGCCCGGGCGGACGATGCTCACCTCGATCACGAGGTCGTAATAGTTTTTGGGGCTGAGGCGCGGGAGCATCGCCATCTGCGCGCGGCTCTCGATCTGAAATATGCCGACCGTGTCGGCGCGGCGGATCATCTCGAATGTCGGTTCGTCGCCGTCGGGGACGTCGGCCATCGTGATGCGTTTGCCGTAGTGCGTTTCGATCAGATCGAACGAGCGGTTGAGCACCGTGAGCATCCCCAGGCCCAGGAGGTCGACCTTGAAAAGCCCGAGCGACTCGAGGTCCTCCTTGTCCCACTGGATCACCGTGCGGCCGGGCATCGTCGCGTTCTCGATCGGGACGAGCTGGCGGACCGGTTTGTGGCCGAGGAGGAAGCCTCCCGGGTGGATCGAGAGGTGCCGCGGAAAGTCCTGGATCTCGGCGGCGAGCCGCGCGAGGTGCTGGTGGACGTGGCTGTCGGGGTCGAACCCCGCGCGGTCGAGCGAGTCGCGCGTGATGTCGTCGTAGTGCGACAGGAGTTTGGCGACGCGGTCGAGTGTCGTGTCGGGGACTTCGAGGACCTTGCCCACCTCGCGCACCGCCGAGCGGGCGCGGTAGCGGACCACGTTCGCCGCCATCGCCGCGTGCGTCCGGCCGTACTTCGCGTAGACGTACTGGATCACCTCTTCGCGGCGGTTGTGCTCGATGTCGAGATCGATGTCGGGCGGCTCGGCGCGTTCCTTCGACATGAAGCGCTCGAAAAGAAGATCCATCTGCACCGGGTCGACCGCGGTGATCCCCAGGCAGTAGCACACCGCCGAGTTCGCCGCCGACCCGCGGCCCTGGCACAGGATGTGTTCGCGGCGGCAGAACTGCACGATCTCCCACATCGTCAAGAAATACCCGTCGTACTCCAGGTCGCCGATCACACCGAGTTCTTTTTCCAATTGGGCTTTTACGTTGGGTGGAATCCCGTTCGGGTGCGTTGCTTCGCGGGTAGCGCTCTTTGGCGCCATCGTATGTCAGTGTTCGGAGATAGTCCGATGAGGTCGAGCCGTCGGGAAGCTTTTCCGATGGGTAGCGGTAACGGATCTCGTCGAGTGAAAACGTGCACCGTGCTGCGATCTCTTCCGTTTGCGCGACCAGTAAGCGGGTCGTCTTCATAGAGCATGCGAAAGGCGAACGGGGGTTTTAGCGCGTGCTCGGCGTTGGGTTTTGTCACGCGGCCCGCCGTTGAAAGCGTCACCCCGTGCTTGATGCACGTCAGCACGTCCTGCAGATCGCGGCGTTCGTGTGTGTGGTAGAGCACTTCCGTTGCGGCGACTGTTGGGAGCTTGTACCGTATTGCGCGGATGCGCACGCGGTGTTCTTCCTTTGCTTCTTCCGCGCGGCGGTGGCGTGCGATCAGCTGCGTACAGCCGGTCGCCGAACGCTTCCTTTAAGTTCTTTTGCGATGAACAGCGGATCGCGTGGGGCCCGCGATTAGACTGCGCTCACCGCCCCATAATGCGATCAGCCCTTCGGCTCTTGCGCAGAGTTCCTTCCATGTCACCGACGATTCGCCTTTTGGGTGACGAAGCCGCCCGTCTGAAATCAGCTCGCACAGATTCGCGTAGCCCTTTGCGTTCATTGCCAGCAGGATGATTGTCGACTGGTCGTCGAGTGTGATCTTCCGAGCCGATGATCAGATGAACGCCGCACTCCTTCGCCTTCACATGCGCGCGCACAATACCGTACACACCGTCGCGGTCTGTTATCGCGATCGAGCGCAGCCCCAGGCGCGCCGCTTCCTCCACCAGTTCCTCCGGATGACTCGCGCCTTCCAAAAAGGAATAGTTCGACTTGCACCACAGCGGTGCGTACGAAGATGTGTATGCCGGTCGTATCATCGTGTCTTTATTCTTTTGGGGACAATGGTGCTCTTCCGTTCACCCCGCGGTGCTGTCGTCGAGGCCTGGTTTTTGGCCCTCCGGGCCTCCTGGCGCGGCACTTTTGGCCCTTCCAGGGCGCCTCAGAGGCCTCCGCCGGCCCTCTTGCCAGCTCCTAACCTCTTCTTATTGCTCGAGTTCACGCTCCGAGCACCATCATCCCCCCTGGGTTCAGGGTGTACACAAAGAATAGCAGACAATTGTCTGGTATGGCAAGGGGGTATATCTGGGAGGGGGCTGCGGGGTGGGTACAAGGGGTGGGGTGGTTGACAGACGCTTGATGGGCGACAGGTGATTTTCCCCGAGCTCTTTTTCGATCAGAACTCTCGGGACTAACGCTATTAATCAGCCACACGGTTTCTTGCATCGGCTGAATTAACCTTGCTATACCGCATTCTCAAGCAGTAGAAACTTTGTCAAACCTTTCCAATTGATCTTTTTAGTTGCTGATCGGCATGACTGCTTACTGAAGAGCTTTCATCTGTATGAATATATTCTGCGTTTACATTATTATTTATCGCTCTGACTTGGCAGCCTTCCTCTTCTGGTCTGCCCAACGCATCGCATGGCCGGTGGGTATATGGCTGTCTTTACTTGATTTCCTTATCCTCACGTTTAAACTGAAGTGATATTTCTTTTGTATTTCTGCTAACCATTACATTTGATATCGGATGTTTCCGAAGATCCAGGAGTCTGCGCTGTTTTCCCTTATTCGTGCATTCAAAGAGCAGATTCCCTGTTTTTACCCTGACCGTTAAAACACCCATCTGAATTGACTCTTGAAGTTCGAGGGAAATCAACGACACATTATGTAATAATGCTTGGATTACTTCATTCGATAAATCGTCAGAAATTCTGATTTCTAATATTTCTGTATCGTTTTCACCGTCTAACGCTACTGCTTGAAACATTACCTGTGACCCAATAGCTTCAGTCAACGATTCGTCGAGTTGGTAACCAAACACCCGCGTAGCATCCCGAAATACTAGGACTTCTCCGCACTTGCCAAACACTCTGATCTTGGGGAGCTCACACCCGCATGGGCAATCCTCAATTGAAATATCAACGAGATCGCCTAGCCTGTACCTAATCAGCGGTGTCCCTTTGTGATACAGTGATGTTACAAGAAGTTCGCCAAATCCGGAGTTAATTGAAGATGTGCTTGGTGATGTATCTCCTGCAATTTCGAAAATAAATCTATCAGACAACACGTGCATGCCTGTCTTGCCCATTCCGCATTCGGCCCCCAGCCCATCTGTTTCCTCTGAACCGTAAAGACTACTAACAGTACCGTTCCATGCTTGATTGAGATTCTTCCTATCAGCTTCCGCGATCGGTTCTCCTGCCAATACCATTTTTAGTCCAGCGAGCTTTTTCAGAAGGTCTGGTCGCTGCCTTGATAGATGAACCCATCGTGAAGGACTTGTAATTACGGCTGAGATGTTGAATCGTTCGGCATAATCAAGTGTAATGTCATCATTCATACGCACCCCTATGGGGACTGCAAAACAATTCATAAGCTTGCACGACTCAAGAGTTAGGTAGCCGATAGCCCATATATCAAATGGAAGAGCGATTAATATACGATCTGATTCATTCAACCCGCAAATCTTCATTAGTTTTATGTGTGAGTCAAGGCTGCTCTCCCAATCATTTCTTGTCCTCACCATCAGCTTTGGCTTTCCAGTCGTTCCACCGCTTGTGGTTACACGAAAGGAACTCCCATCAATCACGGACATATCATTCCAATGTTCTCGAAGTGATTGCTCATCAACCGATGGGACTCTGACCAGATCGGAAATCGAAAATTGTGATAGATCTCCCTCGGTCAGACCACAATCACTAAATTGTTGACGGTAAAAGGGAGTGTGTCTATATGCATGGACCAGAATGTCCCTCAACTGTCTGCTTTGATCGCGTTCCATTCCATTCATTTCTCTTTCTCATTTATTGGGTAAGACGCTTATTGAGCATACAGAAAGCATGCAAGACTCGGGACTGGCTTGCGCAACACTGCCCAACTACCAGAGGATCGCAATAGCACTTCAGTTGACTTTGGTTGCGCTTGCAGAGAATGTGACAAAGGAAGCACGTAGCTACCGACGCCTCCGATTACGGCAAGGGCACCAACATGGGCTTCACCTGTAACATGTTCTGAAATTGAGTCGTCAGGAGCGCATAGGTTGCTAACGACGACTTCTTTGTTCCAACCTTCTCCACCCCCCGATGCGCTTAAAATCGATACAGGCAAGCTTAGTCCTAGTGAGGCCAGAACAGCGTCGCAGAACAGGAATCGGGATGAATTATGACTTTGTTTTATATCGGTAATCCTTGCTACTTGAAGAGCGCATGGAGTTGAAAGCATTCGTGCGGGTTCAAGTGCAATAGTCACATCTTTTCGTGATCTCAACATGATTAGTTGACGTTCTTCTAGGAGAATGTCGGAAAGCTCGGTAATATCAATCTGATCACATTCATCGACATAGCAAAATGGGAGCCCTCCTCCGATATTCAATACGACAGGGTCATTAAGATAGGGAACCACGTTGGCCAATTCTCTGACAATGGACAGAAAGGCAGTGGGTTGCCAAATCAATGAGCCGGCATGTCCCATCACTTCAGTTATTCTGTATCCATGGCGGCGCAATTTTTCGACGATGCGCGGGATTGATTCCATTGACAGTCCAAACCTAAGTGGAGAAGTCGAACGGACAACTGCCTCGTCTGCGGCTGGGATATAAGACAATGAAAGCCTCAAACCGATTTCACGATTCTTCGATGAGTCGGCAGACCTACAGATGACATCGGCCTGCCATTCACTGTCGATGGAGATGTGAAGACCGTTCCGTTGAGCCTCCAATATGTCGGATTCATCACAACCAGGTTGCATGAAGTGAACAGATTGGGGTTCAAAGCCAAGCAGAAGAGCGATCTGAGCCTCATATCTACTTGAGACACATACAGGAAGCCCGCAAGCCTTCACCTCTGAAACGATCCAAGGGTGAAACCATGCCTTACCACCATACCGAAGAGCAAAGTCCGTGGGTAATTTGCTTTGCAATGCCTTGATTTGGCAGGTCATCAAGCCTTCACAGATGACTGTGAACGGAGTAGGTACTTCAACGGCGATTTCAATCAATTTGTCAATAACCTGCTGCCCATATGTCTGTCTTAGCCAGTTAGGGTCACGAAAGGACTGAATTGGGTCATCAGTAGGTAAAGAACTAAGCGTGGCTCTTCCTCTTGAGTTGGAAATATCGTATTTATATCCACCGATCAAGTGTCGCCTAGCCGACCTAGTGGCGGCTTGCCTTGTCGACTTATCTGTCGATCGCATCATGGTGGATAAGATATGAATAAATTGCCCCATGAACTGCGATGCGCTTGAGGCGTCCAACGATTCGGCTGATAGCCTCACTCTTTCTGCAGAGTTTCCATCTCTTGCCCATGATTCAGTAAAACGCAACGCCTCCTGTGGCAAACAATAGAAAAGATAATCGCCGATCACGAACCGGGCGATAAGCTGCTGAAGCTTCCGGTCTTCCGTTGACAGGCACTTCTCGACAATCCGACGCAGGATCTTTCTTTCGATTGTGTATCTTTCCGACATGAAACGAACATATCCAACTGCAATTGCGCGAAGCTGGTTGACTGTTAAGTTGCCTAGGCCCCTTTCAACGGTGGAAATGTACGTCGGGTTGTCTTTGATCAGCAATCTAAAACAATGTGAGGCCTCTTCCGAACTTCCCACATATCTGATTCGGCGATTGACAGAAAGCGTCTCCATACGCCCTTCACATCACTGTTGCCACATCCTGGAAGTATCCAGCAAGCAATCTTCAATGAGTTCATCTCACCGCTTATGACCGCAGCATCAACAAAATTCTCAAGCAACCAAGCACCATCCTTTGCGTGCGCGAGTTCCTTTGCGATTGCACGATGTTCCTTGGTGGTAGTTTTTTTACTAGCAAGCGATTTCAGAGTTCTGTTGACCGTATCGAATTCTTTCATGTCGTCCTAACTATGTGCGCGCAACTATTCAGGAACGACGAGCACCTTTACATCTCTGAATGTGGTTGCTCCAGCTCACTGCATTCTCATTCGGAGAGAGGGATTGAGCGCATTCACATAAGTCTCGTATCATCCTGGGGGTGCAACCTTCCTCCCCCAATTCCAATATTTTTGCTAAGCCCAATCGCTCCAAAACGGTCGCATTGAACTGTCGCTCCAAACTGTCTCCGGGAATAGCGACCACTGGAGTGAGCTTGAGAATCGACATTTGCGTTGAATTCGAACCACAATGAGTAATGTACGTATCCGCCAATTCAATCATACGTGACCTGGGGGGCGAACCATGTAATTGAGTACTTTGTCTTCTTGCTCGGGCACTTTTTTAATTCGCTGGAAACAGAAACCCTGATGCTCCAGTCCGAGTCGTCAAACGCCTCAGATAGCAACCTACATTGCTCCGACATGTCGATTACGGCTGGATCAAGGTAGACGTACAGTCTCTTCTCCTTGCGGCCGCTATCCGACCAGCCCCCCGTGTTGCCATTGTGTTCCAATCTTCGCGATATGAGCGGCCCTAACCAATGGACATCGGGGCCATCTACAATTCCCGGTTCAAGTATCGGAATGGAAGGAACAATCAGTCGGCTTGAGTCACGGTACATCAGCTCCGCCAGATTGTGCGTTTTTTCAAGATGTAACTTGGATAGAAGCCTGTTGAACGCATAAAGTGCCGCTGTCGCGCGTGGATGTTTATCATTCTGGTTTTCTGGATGCGTCGCATGGTAGGTCCACCTAAGAGTTGTAATCAAGGGTACTTGATACGCACAAGCAGCGATTGAGCCTATGGCGCAAAAGTCTGCAATAATGACGTCCGGCCTATAGCGCTCAATTGCATTTGCAATTGATGAATATGTCAATTCGATCTTTTCGAAATTGTCGAATCCGATTGCTGTAAGATAATCTGCGCAGGACGACAATACAAATGGGCACGAGATCAGCGATTCCATATCAATCGATGGTGTCGAGAAAAGCATTCCATCTCTTTGAGGCAAGCGGTCAATATGTGATTGATTGGCCACAATCGCGCATTCATGTCCGGCTTCGATCAGTGCTTCTTCAATTGCCAATACACTGGAAACACTGTAATATGAAAAGTCATGTGACATGCATAGCAGAACTTGATACGCCATTGCGAATTAACCCTCAGAAGCTTTTAACATTTTATTCCTGCAACTGTGATTCCAATTGAATCCATCTGTTCCCTTGGTATCTCAAATGGCTTAAATCCAGCAGCGATAAGTTCGTTTGCAACGTCTGCATCCTTCAACCGAGGCATTTCAAACTCACCAAATTCGACTTTCATTCCGGAGGTTTCAACATACAGACAGGCGAAGCGCCAATGATCGATCCCATTCGTCCCAGAAAGTCCCAACTATTCAGCCTCATACATGAACTCTCGGGTCTGATGGAAATGTCCACGGGCGGCCAGTCATTTACATTGAAGGAATTGGCCGCACGTCCCGTCCAATAGCTAAGGAGAAGAATTCCTCCTTGAATTAGAATCTTACCTGAATGCTCGATTATTGAGCCCAACTCATACAACGATGGTGACATACGTTGTCCTAAATATGCTCCGAAGCATAATTGATCTTCACTCTGAGACTCAGGATTTATCCATTCAACAGGCTCACCCCAATATTGTTTGAGCCGTCCCTCCGCCACTTTCCTCATTTCTCCGGAGCGATCCCATAATCCAACGAACTCTGCCCCTGCAGAAATCAGGTTCTCGGCAAGCAGACCTGTGCCACATCCAATTTCGAATATCCGGGCCGCAGACCGCGGGATTTTAACTCGGCGACCAAAAACTCGGCCGTTGGCCCGTAATGTGTGTCACCGAAGCCTATCCCAGTGAGATGCCAATCGTGGACTATAATTTCCGTTGAGCATTCGTGACGCTGATCTAAATCCTTACTCATTGATTGCTTGCCCAAGTGTGCACCATAGCTTTCAACATTCCATTTTGTGCTCTCGTGCACATATTCATTCATCCATTGGCAATGCCCAATTGTCATGCGATGACTGCGGCATGGGGATGCTGGATGCGTACGAAAAGGCGATGATCTGTCCATGATGTATGTTTTCATGCCTTATCAATGTGAGCAGCATCTCTTCAAGCGAAACCTCTTCTCCGAAGGCATTGATCTTCAGGTCTCCGGCTGCTGCGTTTATATTCCTTTCGATTGCTTCGGATGACTCGGTTAGCGCTGCCGTTACTTTGTCCGGTGTCTGTAGATCGTCAGCGTAGCTATCGTTTACCCTACCGAACGATAACTTCCCTGTCGCAATTGACTCAGCGTATGCCAGGGTTACGTCCGCCATTTCCAATAAATGCATTCCAACGGTGTTAAGTCCAGGCCTCCCCTGTTTCTTTCTGAGCTGTTCTTGGGTCAGGATGTGTGATAGTTCCATTGTCATGGTCCTAGATTCATTCCAAGCGGTGACTATTGTTTCGAGCTTGCTGCTCATGTGTCAGTCCTCCTTTTTCGTGATTTGTCCCGCCTCAATTGAGAAGTAGGACTTGGGTTTTAGATGCTGGAGATAACAACCCCAGGGTTGCTTTTTGCCTTTGCACATTTCCGAATAGAAATGCTTTGAAATATTGTCCACATAGTACTCACCAAGCTTGGTTATCCGCATCTCGTCATTGAAGAATTCCACAAGACCAAGTCGATTGAGAGTATCGAACTGTTGGCCAAAGACATCTTTTGCTGCAATTCCGAAGATATCGCTGAAATCACCCAACGGAATAATGAGACAGCGAATTCCCAAAGCGAAATATCGAGCTAACGCCTCTCTGTGATCAATCGCTTGACCAAGCATGACAGGCAAAAGGCCACCTTTGACAGTTTCGCAGTATTCATCTGGCGAGTGCACGTTGCAAAACGTGTGGCCCGCAAAATGGCCGCTGAAAGCGCCTGCTCCAATGCCTAAATTGTGAGCCTGCGGTGCTCGCCAAAGGTTCATGAGATAGCGATTTTTCGTGACCCGGCAGTGCATAATCTGGTTGAGCGATATGTAGGAAACCCATGGATGAAGGGCTTCCCGTATGAAATCGAACATTTCCAAATCGGCTTCATCCGATGGCTGGAACTTCTTTGAAGATTCGAGTCGGGTCGCCGACCCTTCCAGGCTTATGCACTAATGGAATGAATCCCCATACCAGCCATGTCATTGAGGTCCGATTCCAGATCCAGTAGTGATTGCCCAGGTAAGCGGTACATGAGATCAACGGACACGGAATGGAAGCCCATATCGACAGCTTTCTTGACGATATTCCGTGAATGCTTGCAGTCCTGCTTTCTACCGATAGCTTTCAAGAATCGAGTTTGAAAGGATTGAACGCCAAATGAGATGCGATTTATTCCAATCTATTTGAGATCGACTAAATAGCGGTCATCGACATCGTCAGGGTGGCACTCGATGGTTGTTTCGACATCGTCAGAGACATTGAAAGATTTGTTAATGGACTCCAAAACCATCGCGATATGAGGCTTTGAAGAAGAACTGGCCGTTCCTCCACCGAAGTATACAGAGATTACATTGAGGTGGTCGGCCCTTGAATGCCGCCGTACATCCTGATCTCAGATGAAAGGCATTCGGCATAATTGGTGAGATCGAGAGAAGATTTTGCCGGTATTCTCATAAATGCGCAAAATGGGCAATCGGCGCGACAATACGGAACATGAATGTATAGAGAAAGTTCCTTGGAAGCGAAGTTATCCTTAGTTGAGTTCCAGAGTGCCTGGCCAGTCATTTCTCTAAGCGCAATCGGGTATGTCCAAATGTACTCTCGATCCACTTGAGGGTATTCTATAAACCAGCTGGGATCGTAGTGATTTTCATAATCGGACATAGTTGAGTACATTTGTGAGTAGTCCTGCATATTGCATTCCCTTCAAGCCATATAACGTCTTCCATGACGTGAAGCATGAGCGGTGCGAAGGTGCGTTTCCTTGTCGCTGTCCATAGCTTCGTTGATGTTCCGCAGGTCGAAGGACTTCTGGTTTCATCCGTGGAGCGCGGGAGTCCTTTTCGCCCAATGTCAGATTCTCTGTCTCGATATCATGGAACCGCGCGTCAGTTGTTACGCGGGCACGCCACTTGACCGTTACGGGAAGCACCAAGACTCGCTGCTTGGTCACTTCCGTAATGCCAGCCAAGCCTATGCCTCCATATTGCGTTTCTGTTCTTTGGAAGAGCTGTGCGAAAGTGACTGTAGTCTTCCAGTAATAGGTGTTGTTGTTTTCGATGCGTTCAAAAACTGTGCTGCCCACCCAGTTCATTCCTGCATTAAGAGATACTTCCACTTCTTCTCCGAACTGGATACCGATGGAGGATAGGATGTCCATCGGATCAGTCTGGGCAGAGGCAGGATCATTGAAATACTGATGGAATTGTTTCCGCATTTTGCCGGGAACATCCGCCCTGCGAGCAAGGCATGATTCGTCGCCTTTGGTGAAGAACTTTGAGCCAGCTCGTCTCAATATGTTGCGAATGAACTGGTCAGTGAGTTTTTGCTTGGTGAGGCTTAGATAGGATTCGAAATCAAGAAACGACTCATAGACCGAAAAGCGTTGATCAACTGCCAGGCGACCGGAAACAGCCTCGCAAAGGAGTTTGTCGCCGCAGACGAACGCGATTCTGGTGTCAGGTATTGCATGATGACGACAGTACTCAACCACGGTTTCGAGAATGAGAGCGTCTCGGAAGCCCTTTTCGAAATCCTTATCGTCCTTGTCAACGAATGGTGGCACGCGCCATATCGAATCATATATGAGGCGGTTCCAGTCAACTCGTTTGACAGGAACCGCCTCTATGGGATCCATGGCAGACTGCTAGCCATTTGTCAAAACGGGTCTCTATCCTGCTCTTCAGGTCGTCTGGCTTGATTTTGTTGGCGTACTTATGGTTCGAGATGGTACTTATTTTGGCCATGAGGTCTCCGACCTTCTCAGTGGCTCGATGTGCCACGCCAACCTGTTGAAATAGCAGTTCTCCCTTGACCACCGCAGGCACCACCAACTCAAGATGGAACTCGCTGCTGTTCTTTAACCAGAAGGTGTCGAAAAAACTGGAGCAACGACACATTTCTTGTCGCCGTGCCAGAGCACACTTGTGTCTGGAATGACGATATGGGGAGGAACATCCTTCTTTTTCACCTTTGCCATTGATTAGTTTCCTCTTATGCATCCAACGTTGGCTTCGCCTGCAAGTGCGACCGGCGTGGCTTGTGCGCCACCACAAGACACTGACAAACGCGATCGGTAGTTGAAAGCGCTTGTTATATGGAATCACTTCGACCCGACTAAGGCCCGTTAAACCAAATATCCTCGAGCATTTCAACTACGCGCTCATAAAGAGCTCGTTGGGCGGCAAGCCAGTCTTCCCGCACTCTCGGGACTGGTTTGCCAAATTAACTCATATAGGCTGTACCGACCTGTCAGTTTTTCTTGGCCCCAGAGTCCGTTCCGTGGTCAAGATCATGGCGCGCCCCAAGCCGAAGGTATTTCAATAGCCACAGCGCACCAAGACGCTGACCATTAATCTTAGATGTTAGCCGAGAACCATCCCCACTGCCCTCATAAAGCAGAAAGAACAATGCGTCTACAACTTCTAAAAATCGACTTTCCTCCGAGGCGACTGTCGTCGGGACCACATGGAACGCATACATGGTCGTGGTAGTTGGCTTAAAAATATTTCCCTCACCGGATCGTTCTGCCGCGACATTGATTTCATATACGAGCCTTACCAACCGCCCACCAACCTCTAACATTTTCGATGCGGACGATCCTTCAACCGCACCGGCAATGTCTAAATCTGGGACTTGAAAATCTTGCCACTCAAGCTCCAGATCGATCTCCTCAAACACATTCATCCTGGGCAATCCCTGTAGTTTCGCCACCACAGGTGCGGCCATAAGAACGCTTAATTCGGATGTGTATGCGAGATCGGGCAAAAACTGAGCAACTTCAGCAATTGCAGATAATGTATTCGCCCGAAAAATATCACTCGCCGTGTTTGAAATACTCAACCTGCCCAACGCGAATTTTTCAAAAGAATCATGTGCTCTCGTCAAAACCGCCATGTCCATTGGTCGAAACTCTAACCCTCCAATTAGAGCCTCGGACCCTACTAGAGAGTCCGCCATCGCTTTCGATATCGAATCGAGGGTCGAGCCAATGCCCTTCACCGCAGCAAAGGCAGAAGACATCTGCTGCTGCAATGACTCAAATGTTCGTAGTACTCCATGATCGACTTGGGAAAATGCCGGTAGGCTTGAGTACAAGTTACTCGAATCCATCGCCCGAATTATCTCATCCGAGACAGTCAAAAAGCTCGGAGGAAGGGAGAACTTCCGACTCAACTCCTCAAACTGATGCATGCTGTCAAAGAACGAACGTGGGAGTGTGTTTAAGATGTCGAAAGTCGGCCTAGTCTGAGCCAGGAGCCGCTCGAGCTCCCTCTGCTGCCAAAACGGGTCATATCTGTTCATATCTGCCTTTCTATAATAACGGCAAGCTCGTCGGCAGCAATGGAGCGCAGCGGAATTGCCGTCCGGTGCAGCCCTTGTTAGCCCGTATTTTCCCGATTTTCATGCAACCGCCTCATGATACAAGGACCGCTGGAATCCGGCGAAGATAGCTCCGATTTCCTCCGGGCGGCCAAGATCGGCGATGGCGTCGGCAATGGAGTCGTGATACCGGAGCCGCAGCAGGGGCGTGAGTTTCTCCTGGTCCAGTTCTTCAACGCCGACGCTCACGTAGTGCTGGAGCACAAAGTCGAGAAACGCCTGCTGTTTCGCGCTGAAGTGGGTGTTGATGTAGATCCTGGCACTGGCGGCCCGAACCTCGCGGGTCACGGGCGGGACGGCATAGGCCACATGGGCCAGGACATCGAAGAGATCGCTCTTCTCGGCGTCGATGATCCTTCTGCATCTCCGCCAACTGCTCGCGCCCAAATCCCTTCTCCGCAAGTCCTTCCAGCAGCCGCTTGCGGGTGTCCGGTGCGCTCCAGATGGCTCGGAGTTCATCCTCGTCCTGGAAGAACTCCGGCAGTTTGCCGAACAGCAGCTCCATGAACTGCTGCCGCCGACATGGGCGTGCCGTCGGGATGCCAGAAGCTGGTGCACATCATGTGCTGGATGGTTCGCTCCTTGCCGTCGGCCAGCTTGACCTTGGCCTTGCTCTTCTTCTTGCAGACGCAGGGTCGCTGGCCGCAGACCTGGACACGGCTCCTTCGGGCACTCGCAGGGCTGCTTGCCGCAGACGGGGCACGGCTGCGGTGGCGGCTTCTCGCAGACACAGGGGCTGCCGCAGCCGCACTTGGTCGCAGGTCTCCGGCTCGATGCGGCTCGCCGTCCCACTCCGGATCGCTGAAATGGTGGTGCGCCTTCACGAAGTCGTAGATCGTGAAGTAGTCCTTGCCATCGTAGAGCCGGGTGCCGCGCCCGATGATCTGCTTGAACTCGATCATCGAGTTGATCGGGCGCATCAGGACGATGTTGCGGATGTTGCGGGCGTCCACGCCGGTGGAGAGCTTCTGCGAGGTGGTCAGGATGGTCGGGATGGTCTTCTCGTTGTCCTGGAAGTCGCGCAGGTGCTGCTCGCCCAGCGCGCCGTCGTTGGCCGTGACCCGCTGGCAGTAGTTGGGGTCTGTGCTGGTCTTCATCTGGTTGATGAGGTCGCGCACGGCCAGCGCGTGGGCCTGGGTCGCGCAGAAGACGAGCGTCTTCTCGCGCTGGTCGATCTGCTCCATGAACAGCTTGACCCGGTTCGCCTCCCGCTCCTTGATCTCGATGATCCTGTTGAAGTCCTTCTTCCTCGTAGACGCTTGCCGGCCTCGATCTCGCCCTCCACCACCGTGTCGTCGGGCGTGTAGACGTATTCATCCAGCGTGGTGGCGATCTGGCGCACCTTGAACGGGGTCAGGAAGCCGTCGTTGATGCCTTCCTTGAGCGAGTAGATGTAGACCGGCTCGCCGAAGTAGGCGTAGGTGTCCACGTTGTCCTTGCGCTTGGGCGTGGCGGTGAGGCCGAGCTGCACCGCCGGGGCGAAGTAGTCCATGATGCCGCGCCAGTTGCTCTCGTCGTTGGCGCCGCCGCGATGGCACTCGTCGATGACGATGAAATCGAAGAAGTCCGGCGGGTACTCGCCGAAATACGGGCTGGGATTCGCCGTCTCTTGGGCGGGCCGCTCATGAAGGTCTGGAAGATGGTGAAGAAGAGGCTGCCGTTCTTCGGCACCTTGCCCTTCTTGCGGATGTCGTCCGGGGCGATCCGCACCAGCGCATCCTCCGGGAAGGCGGAGAAGGCGTTGTAACGCCTGGTTGGCGAGGATGTTGCGGTCGGCCAGGAACAGGATGCGCGGACGCCGGGTCGGCTCGCCCCTTCTTCCAGTCGATCAGGTTCCAGCGGCTGTGGAACAGCTTCCAGGCGATCTGGAAGGCGATGAAGGTCTTGCCCGTGCCGGTGGCCAGGGTCAGCAGGATGCGCTGCTTGTCCGGCGGCGATGGCCTCCAGCACCCGCTCGACGGCGATGTCCTGGTAGTAGCGGGACGGATGGCTGCCGCCCTTGTCCTCGAAGGGCACGGCGGCGAAGCGGTCGCGCCAGGCGTCCTCCTTGGCAAAGGTCAGCGCCCAGAGCTGCTCCGGCGTGGGGTAGGCCGCAATCTCGCCTTCCTTGCCGGTCTCCATGTCGATGCCGTAGATGCCCTGGCCGTTGGTGGCGTAGGTGAAGCGGATCGCCAGCTTGCCCGCGTAGTTCTTGGCCTGCGCCGACGCCTTCGGTCAGCGCCTGATCCCACGCCTTGGCCTCGACCACCGCCAGCTTGGTGTTGCGGTAGACCAGCACATAGTCGGCGATCAGCGGCTTGCCGCGCCGGCCCAGCCCTTCGATCCGGCCCGGCGTGATGGGGTATTCGCGCCGGATGCGGCTGCCCTCGACCACGCCCCAGCCCGCCGCCTTCAGCGCGGGGTCGATGTGTTCGGCTCTGGTTTCGGCTTCGTTCAT
>CAWBQK010000001.1:0-230249 GCA_963791045.1 Candidatus Latescibacterota bacterium | reverse complement strand
CATATTTATAAGCATGTTATGCATATAGTTCGCTATTGGCATCGGCGTTGCAATAGCGTGGGTAGCTGAGAAAGAGTACCAATTGCCAATTTAGAAAAAAACAGGAGGCAGAAAGATGTTTATGACCAAATACAATCCAAACAGGACGTTCGATACGATGTTCGACTCTTTGTTCCCGATGGTTGGATCGTGCAAGCCGGGCAGTGACTGCGAAAGATTCCGGACACCGCTCGTCAACATAAACGAGAACGATCAGGGGTATGTGATCACACTGGAGCTCCCAGGTGTCGACAAGAAGGACCTTGAGGTGTCCGTCGAAGGTAAGGAGCTTGTCGTGACCGCCGAGCGTTCCGACACGGTCGAGACCGAAGGGCTTCTCCGCCGAGAGATCCGTTCGGAGAAGTACAAAAGGTCGTTCACGATGGGTGACACGATCGACTCCGAGTCGATCAAAGCAAAACTCGAGAATGGGATACTCAGAGTCACCCTGTCGAGAAAGCCCGAATCCGTCGGACGCAAAGTCGACGTGAGTTGATCGAATTGTCGCAGTCGCCCATGTGGCGCAAAAGAGCCCGGCTTTCTGGCCGGGCTCTTTTTTTATTTATGGACCGGAGCCGCGAATAAATCGGGTCAGGATGATGGGTGGTGGATGACCCCCATAAAGATGATGCTTCCACTGAGATCATCGCGGATGGCAAAGAAGAACGGACGGTCGGCAACAAATGTGAAGCGCTTATCTGGGGAAGCCGAAGTCGCCTTGATTTCGACGGACGTGACCGCGGCCGCCTCCGTCCCTTCCTCGTTTACGTCGACAACCGCCTTGTGTTTGACATCCGAGATGCAGAGATTCCCGCCGCTCCCCGATAAGGAGGCGATCTTCGTGAAGTTCGCTTTCGACGGATCAAAAGCGATTTCCATCCCCATATCTTTGAGCGCGCCATTCAGGGTGCACTCGTATTCGATTTTGAAACGCGGAAGGAAGACATCTCCCTTGGCCGTGTTGAATTTCTCCATCCATGCCTTCCAGGCGATTTCATCAAAATCATCGAGGAACGAATCCATCGAGGATTCGGGCGCGGGGAGAAACGCATACATGGCGAACCGGTCGCCATCGTACGGAAGCCTCACAGCCTGGATACCTGCGTCTTCCGCGTAGCGATAGGAGTCCGATTGCCTCATCATTCGAATGGGCTCGGTCCCACCCGCGGCTGTGTTGAATTCGAAATCGCTGGTGTGTTCCGGGTCAAATTCAGTCTGCCACGTGCCTTTGAAATAAATGGCGTTTATCAAATAAAGCACCGCTTCGGGCGGGACGACGTTAATAATTTTGTCGATAAGTCCGTTGGTTTCCTTGTCGACCCAGCCGTTGATCGTGCCGAGCGCCTCAGGGGAGGCGAAATCAAGAACCGAGATTTCGGCATCGTAGTAACGGCGGTTTACGTCAAAAAAATCGTCAGAAAACCCGACGCCCTGCTTTCCCCACAACGAGTTGGCGATGGTGAGCCGGAGACCCTTGTTCTCCTGTGCCATCGTGTCGTCGAGATCCTTCAACGCCTGGTTGAGATCGGCGGTTTCGATCCCCGAATATCGGAGTGCCCCGGCCATTGCTTCGGCGGTTGCTTCCGCCGCTCCGTTGTACGTCATCGCGAGCGCTATCGAAACGCTCAATGGGGAGAAAAAGATATTCTTGTCCTCGCCCGATGCGCAGGTGTTACCGAGCAGGCCGAAGGCGAAGGCGTTGTTCGCGTCAATCACCCTGCCGTCGATGCGGGCGGCGGCTCCCTTGTCCGCGGAATCGGCGGCGGTGTCCGCATTCGCGCAGCCGCCGGTCCCGATGACAAACGCGAGAATTGCGGTAAATCCAGAAATCAACAGTTTGTGTGTCATTATATGTACCTCCGATACGATTCTATGGCCCACGGGGCCGGCCGTGCAAGGGGCATTTGAGAAGGGAGGTGCGAGTTCTGGGTTGTCGCGGACGCCGTGTTTGGGTAGAGTCTTGGAGTTCGACATCAATACGGCGGGATCGACGCGCCCATACACTTTACGGAGGCAATTCATGGCGAAAATCGAAAAATCGATGTTCCGGGAATACGATATCCGGGGACGTGTAAATGACAAAGAACTCAATCCGGCTGTTGTCGAGTTGATCGGAAAAGGGTTTGGGACATTTCTTTCGGAAAAAGGCGTTGATACGGTGGTCGTCGGTCACGATTCGCGCCATAGCTCGAAATCATTGAAAGACTCCCTGGTCAAAGGCTTGATCTCCACGGGTCGGGATGTCATCGACATCGGACTCTGTCTGACCCCGATGATGTATTGGGCGCAGTACCACTTCGAATCAAAGGGCGGCGGAATGATAACAGGGAGCCACAACCCGAAAGACTGGAATGGGCTCAAGCTAGCCAGCGGTTTTTCAACGACACTGGTTGGGAGCGAAATCGCCGAAATCCTCGAGGTCGTCGAGAGTGAAAAATTTGTGACCGGCGAGGGAAAGGTCCGCACCGAATCGGTGACGGACGCTTACACCAAGGACCTTGCGGAACGGGTGAACATTACTAAAAAGCTTCGCGTCGTCGTCGATACGGGCAATGGCACGGCAGGCGCATTTGCGCCGCGCATACTTCGCGAGGCGGGTCTCGAAGTCATCGAACAGTTCACCGAGCTCGATCCGGATTTCCCGAATCACGAACCCGACCCCGCACTGAAAGAGACCGTCGAAGTGCTCGGCGCGAGGGTTCTAAAAGAAAAAGCGGACTTCGGTGTCGCGTTCGACGGCGACGGCGATCGTCTCGGGGTTGTGGACGAGAAGGGACAGGTCGTGTGGCCGGACCGCTACATGATCCTGATGGCCCGTCAGGTTCTCCAGAAGCAGCCGGGCGCGAAGATCGTTTTTGACGTCAAGGTGTCGCAGGCGCTCGAGGAGGACATCATCGCGCACGGCGGGCAACCGATCATGTGGAAGACGGGTCACTCGCACATCAAGGCGAAGCTCCGCGAAGAAAAGGCGGCGCTCGCCGGCGAAATGAGCGGACATATTTTCTTTGTCGAGAATTACTACGGATTTGATGACGGGGTGTACGCTGGACTCCGTTTTGCCGAGTACGTGTCGCAGGTCGGCAAAACCGTTTCCGAGATCGTTGACGACACACCGTACTACGTGTCGACTCCGGCGATCGATGTCGATTGCCCGGATGACAAGAAGTACGGAATCGTCGAGCAGCTTACCGCCGAACTCAAAAGAGATTTTGACAAGGTTATCGATATTAACGGCGCGAGAGTGGTTTTCGAGGATGGTTGGGGTCTCGTTCGCGCGTCGTCCAATCTTCCCATACTCGTTCTGAGATTTGAGGCGAAGACCGAGGAAAGATTGCAGGAAATCAAACTACTCTTCCGTGGTTATATGGACAAGTATCCGGAGATTGGCGACGTGTGGCACAACGAGTAATCGGGTCGTATCAGGGGTTGTGAAAGGAACAAGAGACATGCGAAACAGGCGTAAAAAGATCGTCCTTGTATGGATGGTTGGTACGGCGCTCCTTCTTGCCTCGGTGGCGCTTGCGGTAAAACTACCCAAGGGGTATCTCGGGGAAAAGGATTCCCAGAAGGTTTTGGATAAGACGGTGACGGTCAGGCTCGACCCGGAAATGTCGCATCTGACGGGGGGCGAAGCGGGCGCTGTGAAGATACTTTTGGAGGTCGGCGAGATCATGCAGGGGCTCTATGAGGATTCTCGTCATATTCAGGCCAAAAGCTCTTTCGAAGCGCTCGTAAAGCTGGACGCGGAGCTCGAGCACCCAACCGCCACGCAGAATCTTCTCGATCTGTACCGGCTTGCAAAGGGCCCGGTCATGAGAAATCTCGACAATAAGGTCGAGCCATTTCTCCCCGTCGACGAGAGACCGAAGGGAAAAGCGGTTTATCCCTGGGGAGTGGAAAAAGAGGAGATTGAATCGTTTCTGGCGGAACACCCGGAAGAGTCGTCGTCGATTCTCCACGTGAGAACCGTGGTGCGGCGGGGCTTGCCGATCAAAATAAACGCCGATCTGGCAACACTCGAAACCTTTCCCATTCTCGATTCGCTCCACCCGGGGTTGAAAGACAAACTGAACGGTCTTCTGGACGAGTCATCGAATCGCGCGTTCTACGCCGTGCCGTACTCAGTGGCGTTCGCGCCGCGGTTAACCCGGGTTTTCGATCTTCTCAATCAGGCGGCGGATCTCGTGGAAGGGGACGATATCGATCTGGCGCGCTACCTGAGACACCGGGCCGTGGATCTGCTTCGGGACGACTACGAAGCGGGCGACGCATCGTGGGTGACGGGCCGGTTCCAGAATCTGAACACCGAAATCGGATCGTACGAAACGTACGACGACGGTCTCTTCGGCGTAAAAAGTTTTTTTGCCATGAGCCTTCTTGTCAGGGATCCCGCGATGAGTTCGACGGTCAATACGGTCAAGAATTGGCTCCAGGAGATGGAAGACATTCTCCCGTACGAACCGAAGAAAACGGTGAGAACGGATATTCCCGTCAACGCGTACAACATCATAGCGGATTTCGGCCAGTCGCGCGGAGCGAATACGGCCACAATCCTGCCGAACGAGCGGTATATCACTAAAAAGTACGGAAGAACGATTCTGCTGAGAAACAACATTCTCACCGATCCCGATATCTTCGCGATTCGCAAGTCGTCGTTCGATTCGGCGGTGGGCGAAAAGTTCTACCATGACCTCGAGCCGCGGGGCGGCTTTTTCAGAACCCTGTGGCACGAGATCGGACACTATCTCGGCCCGGATTACACCGAAGACGGCCGGATTCTCGACGTGGCGTTCGAAGAGGACGCGTCGATCCTTGAAGAGCTGAAGGCGGATTTGATTTCACTTTATGTGTCCAAGCGGCTTTACAAAAAACGCTACTACACGACGGAGCGGCTGAGGTCGGTGCAGGCAGACGGGATTCGGAGAATTCTCCAGAAGAATCAGCCAAAGAAATCTCAAGCGTATGCGACCATGCAGCTCATGCAGATGAATTATTTTCTCGAACAGGGGTTGCTCGAGTACGACCGGAGAAAGAACGAACTGACCATTCATTACGATGTGTATCACGAGACTGTCGAAGCGATGCTTAGGGAAGTGCTGGCGCTTCAATACAAAGGAGACAAGGCGGTCGCCGACGCGTTTATCGAGGAATACACTGTTTGGAACAAGGAACCGCATCAACGGCTGGCGAAGGAGATGAAGAAGGCTGAAACTCACCGCTATGTGCTCGTTCGTTACGCGGCGCTTGGGGAGTGATTAGTCGATCGATTCTATTTGAGTGTCGATGAGCAGTTGATTGAGATTGTTTTTCTCTCCGATAGCGACAATCGTGTCCCCCTCGACGAGGACAACAGAGGCATCCGGGTTGAAGATAACTTCCCCGGATGCTTTTTTTACGGTCACAATGATGACCCCGTACCGTGTGCGGACTCCGGAGTCTTTTATCGACAGCCCGGCGAGTTCGGAACTGGCGCTCAATTTTACTTCCTCCACGAATAGCGAGAGCTGCTGGCGGTCGGTAACAAGATCGACAAATTCCTCGACGGTGGGGTGGACCGCCGCCTGGAGGACTCTGTGTGCCGCGATTTTGTGGGTGGAGACGACCTTGTCCGCCCCGCCGCGCTTGAGACGCATTTCCGCGGCGGCATCGAACGCACGGGCGACAATCATGACATCGGAGTTGACTTCGCGGGAGGTCATCGTCAGATACAGGTTGTCCGCGTCACTGGGAAGAAGCGCGAGGACGGCATGAGCCCGCTCGCACCCCGCATCACGAAGAACCTCCGCCTCGGTAGCGTCGCCGACCAGATAGAGATACCCCAACTCTTTCAGTTCGTCTTCCGCCGCTTTGTCGTTCTCGATGACGCAAAACCGGTACCCGTCTTCATTGAGAAGCTCCGCAACGATGCGTCCCGTTCTCCCAAATCCACAGACGATGCAGTGATTCTGTAGACCGTCAATCTTATGCCGCATACTTCTCCTTTGTACGGTGCCGCGGAACTCGCCTTCGAGAATCACTCGGCCCAGCATCGTGGTCGTGAAGAACGCCGTACCCAACCCCATGATAATTACAAAGCTCGCAAATATCCGGCCGTCCGCTGAGAGCGGGCTGACCTCCCTGTAACCGACGGTGGATATCGTGATGATTGTCATGTAGAACGAATCGAGAAACGACCAGTCCTCAATCATGCTGAAGCCGACCGTGCTGATCACAATAATGGTGGCCAGGAGTGTTAGCCCGATGGCGATGCCCGCCTGGGCACCCTTAAATGGGAGGTACAACAGTTCTCCTTTCGCAAAACCGGAGTCAGACCGAGTATACGGAATCGGGCGGGAGGCAACAAGTTTTGTTTACTTGCGGAAAGTGTTGCAATCACTTAACATTCAGTGTCCCAGGTACACACTCACGCCGTTTGACACCACACACGAGGCTCGATCATTTCCTCAAACCATAGAATAGGTGATCTCCGGACGGGCATTCTCCTGCTTCTCGCCGGCGCGGCGATGATCAGTTTTTCGCCGGTTTTTGTAAAACTCGCCAATGTGGGGCCGACGATGGCGGGGTTCTACAGGAATCTGTTTGGCGGCGTGTTCCTCCTGGCGATCGCGATCTGGCGGGGGGAGAAGTTGTGGGCCGGGTGGAAGCCGTTCGCGCTGGCCGTGGTTTGCGGGGTGCTGTTCGCGACCGACTTGAGCTTATGGCATCGCTCGATTCACTATGTTGGGCCCGGTCTCTCCACGATCATGGGCAACTTTCAGGTGTTCTTTCTCGCCGCGTTTGGAATTATTGTCTTTCGCGAGAAAGTTGACTGGCGGTATCTGGCCGCGATCCCCGTCGCCGTAACCGGTCTTGTTCTCCTCGTTGGTTTCGACTGGAGCGGACTGAGCGCCGACTACAAGACGGGGATTGTTCTTCGGGCTCGGGACGGCGGTTCTTTACGCGGCTTACGTCCTCGTACTGCAGAGGTCGCAGTCACGGCTCCAACGGTTGTCCGCGACGGCCAACCTTTGCGTGATTTCGGTGGTGTCGGCGCTTATAATGGGTGTCGAGGGCGCCCTCCAGGGCGAGAGTTTTCGCATACCCGACTCTCAGAGCTGGGCATCGATGCTCGCATACGGCATCGTGTGCCAGGCGATAGGGTGGATCATCATCAGCCGGGCGCTTGTAATGGTCGAGGCGTCGCGGGCCGGTCTCATCCTTCTTCTCCAACCGACCCTGGCGTTTGTATGGGATATACTTTTCTTTTCGAGGGCGACGGACATCACCCATATCGCCGGCGCCGTTCTCGCGCTTGTTGCAATTTATCTCGGCGGAAGCCGAAAACGAAAATAGTCACGGATGGGAACGATCTTGAACAAACTTATTCTTTGTGTAGTCGCGGTAGCGGTTCTCGTCGCATCGGCCCTCGCCGCGGGATCGGAAACCAGCGCTGAGATTGAACGCCTGGCCGAGAGTGTGGAGGCGAATCCGAAGTCAATCGACGCGCGCATGGAAATCGCCGCGGCGTATCTGTCGCTTTTCGATCGGTCGGGCGACCTGGGCCATGTCGTTCTCGCCGAGTCGGCCGCCTACCATGCGCTCGAAATCGACAACAGGCACGTTCCCGGGTTGAACCTGATGTCCAGGGCTCTCGCTTTCGAGGGGCGTTTCACGGACGTACTCTTTGTTCAGAACTGGTCAATCGTTGTGGATATCGAGAACGCGCAGTCGTGGGAGCTTTTGGGGGACGCTTTTATGGAGCTCGGCAAATACAGGAATGCGGACTCCAGCTACAACCAGATGATGCAATTGGATGACGGCTTTCACTCGAGGGTGCGGCTTGCCGCGCGCGACTTTGATATCGGCGATGTCGACTCGGCGGCGGAACGGCTTTCACAGGCGATATCCGCCGCGGGCGCAGGGGGCGCACCGGCGTCCGAGTCGGGACGGGGGATTTCGGGACGAGATATGGCGCTGGCGTACGACCTCCTCGCACGGATGAGCCTGGCGAGAGGCGATTTGAAGAAATCATTAGACGCCGCGGACGCATCGCTCGGCGCCTTGCCCGGATTTGTCGACGCGCTCGTCGTGAAGGCGGCGGCGCTCAGGTGTTCGCGCGAATTTAGCGCGGCGAGGACTCTGCTTGAAAGTTCTATCGACGCTTCTCGCCAGAACGGCGGCCTTCTCGACGCCATCGACGTGGCTGGCGCGCCGAGTTTGAAGCTCAAAACCGAACTTGCCCGTGTTTATCGCGATTGCAGGTGGCGTCATCGTTCGAAGCCGCTGGTGAGGGAGCTGACCAAAGATTACGAACGGCTTTATGCGCTTTATCCGAATGCTTTGCGCCGGGACTACGCATGGTTTCTGCTCGAGTGGGACATCGATCCGAAGAAGGCGCTTGCGCTTGCGACCGAGGAGTCGCGCGACAGAAAAGACGTTAATAGTTACAACTGCCTGGCGCGCGCGTATTACCAGAATGGAATGACGGAACTCGCCTGGTCCGTCGTCTCGTTTGCCCTGCGCAAGGGCACAAACCGGCCGGAAATTCTCTATAACGCGGCTCTCATTGCAAAAGCGCTCGGCAACACCGACAAGTACGAGACATTTTCTGAACGCGTCAGGCAAATCAACCCGAACTACGAACGAATATACGGTTCTTTCTAATCGCCGCCGCAGGGACGGATAATTTTATGGATTGGTTCGAGAACGTAAAAGGCGAAACCTCTGCGCTTGTGGCGGCGCTTTTCTGGGCCGTAGCAACGGTGATGTTCAGCCGCGCGGGAAAGCGTATCGCGCCGCTCGAACTCAATCTGGTAAAAGGCGTCATCGCCGTCATGCTGATTGTGATTACGCTGCTCATTGGCGGCAACCTGATGACGGCGGTCGACCCGCTCGCCCTCGGTCTTCTCGCCGTCAGCGGAATCATCGGCATCGGTCTCGGGGATACCGCTTATTTCGAATCGTTGAACGGCCTCGGTCCGCGCAGGGCCCTTCTCATTCTGATGCTTTCTCCCCCGCTTGCCGGTTTAATCGCCTGGTTTTTTATCGGCGAAGCGATTGGGCCGATGGCGTGGGTGGGCATCGCGTTGACCGTCGGCGGGGTGGCCTGGGTCATCACGGAACGTTACGCAGGGAAGGACGGAACGCAATCGAGATTGATGAGGGGAATCGGCATGGGGCTTATTGCGGCCCTCGCGCAGGCCCTCGGCGCCGTGCTCTCGCGTGCTGCGTTTATGCACACGTCGGTGAGTCCGCTCATGGCGGCATTGATTCGCCTGTCCGCGGGGGTAGTGATGCTTCTCGTGTGGATCGTGGCGATTCGGCCGGCGGCGGACCGATTTACGATCCACAAGAAGCGGGACATGTGGCGGATGATTTTCTTCGCCACCTTCATCGGCACGTATCTCGCCATCTGGCTCCAGCAAACATCGTTCAAGTTCACCGAAACGGGAATCGCGCAAACGCTGATTTCCACGAGTCCGCTGTTTGTGCTGCCGTTCGCCGTGTGGATGGGAGAAAAGGTGTCGCTCCGCGCATTCGCAGGCGTCCTCGTCGCCCTCGCCGGGATTGCGCTTTTGTTCGGGGTATGGTTCTGATCGGGGCCGGTGAGAGTTACCGGAGAAGGATGAGTTTCCTCGAGAAGAACTGATCGCCCGTTTGGAGCCGGTAGAAATAGACACCCGAAGACACATCGTTGCCCCGGCCGTCTTTCCCATCCCAGCGAACGGTTCTTTCCCCGACGATATTCCTGGCGTCGACGAGACGAGTAATCAGTCGTCCACGGACATCGTATATACGCAGGGTCACGTCACCGCCCGGCGCCGGGATGTTGAACCTGATAGTGGTTTCGGGGTTGAACGGGTTGGGAAAATTCTGATCGAGCCGGACCGCGCCCGCCAGGGGCGTGTCTCCGGGAATCCCCGATGAACCGGATCCGAGGTAGGTTGTGATTTCAAAATCATCGACCCCCGCTTCGACGACCGAGCCATCGCCCTCGTCGCTCGCGACAAAACGGAACATCATGGTCGATGTCAGAGGCACGTGGTCGAGGAGATTGTGTTCGACGCGGCGCCAGCTCCTGTCAGTGATGTTGGTCCACTCGAGATTTACCCACGACGCGCCCGCGTCGGGTGACACGTCCACGACCCAGTAATCGAGTCCGGGGCTTCCACCGGTGTCGTTTGTATACCAGCGGTGGTAGCTCACCCATGCGTTCGGGTAAGACGACAAATCAAATATGGGACTAAAAAGCGTCGTCGCGCCGTTGTCGACATCGTTCGCCTGCTGGGTTGCGCCGGAGTCGCTCTGTCCGGTAACAAAGCAGATCGCGCCGGGATCCGGCGTGTGATCGTCCTCGGGTTGGACTTCAATAATATGGCCAAGAAAGTCGCATTGGGGTCGACGCGTTCCCATAACCCCGCCGTCGCGTCGTCGCCAACATCGCCCACCGTCCAGCCGCTTTCGATTTCGAATTGATCGGTTGCGATAAGAGTCTGTGTGCCGATGGCGAATGTGTGATTGTTGTCCGGGGCGTCGTCCGGGTGCGCGGCACGCACACCGTTCAAGTCTTCGGCGACTATATAATAGTCAATGACCGTCCCGCCCGGTTGCGCGGGGATATAGACTTCGTAGGCGTCCGGGCCGCCGGTGGGGGAGAGCGCCGCCGTTTGCCACTGCGTGCCCGTCGTGTAACGTACGAACAGTGAATCGGGATTCAACGGCGCCACCGAAACGAGGCTGGCCGACACCAGGTGCGGGTTTGTCTCGTCTGTGGTATGGGCGATGGGTGTGTGGTTGATGGCCACTCCGAGCGGCCGCGCCAGATCGGCGGTAAGCGCCGCGGCGAGTTTTACGGATCGTTCGGCAAGTTCGTGGTTGATGTAACTGTAGCCGACGATGTCGTTGGCGGTGTGGATGTACGGGCTGTACTGATCGCTGTCCTCGAAAAACATGATAGCGTCGAAACCGTTCCGCCAGAACGACGCATGATCACTCGAACCGCCGGTGAGGGTGCCGTGGACCACGGAGAGTTGCGGCACGTAAAGCCCGCCCACGGCCATCGCGCGTTCGCGAAGCCAGGTCGAGCTTGCGTTGTCGATGATGTCGAGATCGACCTGGTCGTTCGATGCCACGTACCCGATCATGTCCACGGCGATCATTCCGACGATGTCGTCGCCGCGTGCGGCCGCTTCCGACGCCCAGGCCTCGCTCCCGATAAGACCTTGTTCTTCGGCGCAGAATGCGATGAACACAATCGTATAGTCGAAATCATACCCGGCGAGTACGCCTGCGCACTCGAGAATGCACGCCGTCCCCGATGCGTTGTCATCGGCTCCCGGGCAAATATCGGTGTTCGATGTGACCGAGTCGTAGTGTCCGCCGATGATCACGATCTTGTCCGGGTTTGCCGATCCGGGAATCACGGCCACCACGTTGGGATGGTACCGCTGCGCCCACTTGTGGAAAAACACACTATCGATTCCCGCGGATTCGAATTGAAGTTTGATCCAGTTTGCCGCGGCGAGACAGCTGTCGTGGGACGAGTAGCGTGTACCAAAATCCTGGAGACGTTGGACACGCGTATTGATTCGGTCGATCGAAACGGAGTCGACCATTTCCGCGATGGCCGGATTTATCTGTGTGGGGACGGCGGGTGGTATGGGTCTAATTTCAGGGATCAACCGCATCGGGCTCATGAACACACGAGCGATTTCGATTCCTTCGGCGGCAAGAGTTTCGGCAATCTCGGGGGACGCTTTAAAAACAATGGCCCGGCCGTGGCGTTTCAGAATGTCGACCCGCGTGTCGGCGATTTGCGCGAGGCGTTCGTTTCGAATATCGGCGGTGAAATAGGTGTGTCCTTCGATATCTCCGTCGAGGATTTCAAAGGCGATTCCTTTGTCCCGTAGGGCGCCGCGGGCTGAATCATCGGCTATGGCGAGAAGATAGGGGCCCACTTCGCGGACCACCATGGCCCCGGCGCCGAGGAGTTCCCGGGCGGTTCCCGCCCCTTTTGAAGGAACCAGGACCAGCGATCGCTCATCCGAGCCCGATAATACGGTGCCCGCGATTAAGGCGACAAGGATGATTCCGATCCAGAAAAGCCTCAAGCCATTGTCCCCTTTGTGGTTGGACATGTTATTGGTGCTGGTGTGCCTACGGAGACAATATATAAAACCATCACCCCCGGCACAATGTGCTAAACATGGTCGTCGGGATCACACTCGACTCCATTTTTGATTTTTTATATCCTTATTGAGAGGCTGCTCGCATGCCCTGTGTGCGGATCACGCGGCCGAGTGTGCGTTTGTCGTTCGTCCAGGGAGAAATCATGAAGAAGAGACTGTTACTGTTGGTTGCCATCGTGGGAACTTCCCTCATCGTCTTCGCGTGCGGACAGGATTCGTCATCCGGAGTGGAGAAGACGGCGGAGAAATATCTGCGGGCGATGGAGGCCCACGATATGGAGACGCTCACGAAGATGACCCATCCGGATGTCGTCGTTGTTCGTGGCCGGGCAAGAGCGACGGGGAGGGAGAAGTTTCTCGCGCCCATCGAATTCGAAGCGGGTGTGAATGCGACATTCGAATTCAAGAATATCGTCGTGCGAGGCGACACGGTGGATGTCGATATGATAGAGCGAAACGATCTCGCGTCGATAATGGGTTTCACCGAGTTTCATCATTTCCCCCGTTTTATTTTTACGGACGGAGTTCTTGTGCAGAGGGAGTCGAGACGCGCAACCCCCGAACTGAAGGCTTATGCGCAGGAGTTGGAGTTGATGCGCTCGTGGCTCAAAACCGAGCGGCCGGACATCAATATGTTGATACAGGACGAGCAGGGTCGTTACAAGACGACACGGAAGACGGGCGAACTCCTCGTCAAGGCGGCCAACGAATGGCGCGCGGCGACGGCGGATGACTAGCCCACGGAACACGGCCGGTGACGTATACACAAAAGGCCCGCATCGAAGCGGGCCTCTTGTGTGGAGATGAGATCAAGAGCTACCGTGGTCAAGCGGTTACTCAAACAAATACTCGATCTCACTCCACTTCTTCGACCGCCACACGAGATGACGGCTGATTTCAATCAATTCTGTTCGGTCAGATGAAAAATTAGCAAGACTCATGCTGATTGTCAATATAATGGTTGATATAAGTCAACTATTCACATGACAAAAGTCAAAAACTTCGGTTGGTGACGGATTTCACAAGCCGGGAGAGTGGGTATGCCCGATCCAAAAGAACGTCAAGCAATTCCAGTTAAATCGTTTGGCCGGTCAAGGTGATCACGAGCCGCCGGCCGCCCGAGCGGTTGCGGTGTTCGCACAGGTAGACTCCCTGCCAGGTTCCAAGGTTCAGTCTTCCCGCCGTAATCGGAATCGTGATGCTGCTGCCCAGAATCGACGATTTCAAATGGGCCGGCATGTCGTCCGAACCTTCCATTGTGTGGCGGAAATACGGGGCGTTCTCAGGGACCATCTCGTTGAAGTGTGATTCCATATCGGCGCGAACGGTGGGGTCGGCGTTCTCGTTAAGGGTCAGTGACGCGGAAGTGTGGAGGATGAAGATGTGCGCAAGGCCGGTTGCAAAACGACCAATTTCAGGCACCATCGATTCGATCTCCGCCGTGACGAGATGGAACCCGCGCGGTTTTTGGGACAGGCGTATTTCGGTCTGGTACCAGTCCATGCACACCTCTCATTTCAACTGCCGATGCAAAGCCTAGCACATACGTTGCCGAATTTCGAGGGGATCGCATGGCCGGTTGATGAACCGGGCGGATTATTCGAGCGCGTAGACTTTGGAGCCGCTTCCAAAATAAACGGTCCCGTCGTAGATAACGGGGTTGCACACCATGTCGTCTGTTTGATAGCTCCACAGTTCTGCGCCGGTCTCCGAGTCGAGCGCATAGAGGTGGTGATCGCCGCACCCGACGTACACGACATCCCGGGCCACGGCGGGTTTCGCATACACCTTGCCGCTTTTTTTGAGGTCCCAGATCAACTTGCCGGTTGCGGCGTCGAGCGAATAGTAGTGACTCTGCTGTGTGTTGAAATACAGCACGTCCCCATCCACGGCGGGTTCCAGGCTGATCACGTCGTCGGCCTTGAAACGCCAGGCTTCTTTTCCCGTTTTGAGATCGATCGCATACAGAGTGCTGTCGTAACTTCCGACGTACCCGAGATTTCCCTCGATTGCCGGGGCATGATAAATTTTCTTCGATGCCTTAAAGCGCCAACGCTCCTTGCCTGTATCGATATCGATCGCGTATACATGCCCGTCCCAATCGCTCACATAAATCTCGTCGTTTGCATACGATGGACTGCAGCACATTCCGTTTTCCATTTCGACCTTAAAAACCTCGGTGCCGTTTTGGACGTCGACACAGTAGAGATGTTTGTCATGGGTGCCGAAGTAGGCTCTGCCTTCGTGAACGAACGGGGGGAAGCACACGGCTCCGCCCGCGGCGTACGTGAAGTTTTCATCGCCGGTTTTTGCGTCGAGTGAGTAAAAACTGCCGGTGCGCGAACCCCACAGCACGTTTCCGTCAACGATACTCGGCGGTCCGGCGACGGCCTCGCCGGCTTCGCGTTTCCAGATCTCTTTGCCCGTGGCGGAATCGACCGCGTAAAAGTATCCCTTCCAGTCGCCGAAGTAGACGATGCCTTCATGAGCGAGCGGGGGAGACGTCACGGCGCCCACGGTCGCGTAGGTCCATTTAAGATGGGGCGGGTTTGAGATTGGATCTGAATCGTAGACACCGGTGTGTTTCGGCCCGCCATTGTAAAAGACCGGTTCCGCGGCCTCGGCGCTACCGGGCAAGAGTGTCCCGGCGGCCAGGAAAACAAAAAGCACCCACAGGTTCGATCGCATATTCCGCATGAGGAATATCCTCCTGTTTGAGGTGTCATTCGACCGCATAGACGCTTTTTCCGCTGCAAAAAAGAATCACGCCCGCGTGTGGGACGGGTGTGCCCACCGCGTCTTCGGCTTCGAACCGCCACAGTTCACGGCCGGTCTGGATTTCAAATGCGTATAGGTGGCGATTGCCGCCGCCAAAATAGACGACCCCTCCCGTGATCGCTGGGTGGCCGTACACGGTTCCCTCGGCCTCGACGTCCCACATTTTGTCTCCGGTCGCGGCGTCGAGCGCGTAGAAATGACTCTCGCTCGTCGAGAAACACGCAACCCGTCCGTCGACGGCGGGGGCTCGGCTGATGGGGCCGTCCGCGGCGAACTCCCAGAGAGTTCGGCGTGCGTCGATGTCGACGGCATAGAGGACGCTGTCGAAGTCGACAAAATACGCGATGTCATCTACGACTGTCGGAGCGGTAAACCATTTGCACTCTCTGTTTGTCGAAAATATTTCCTCGCGGGTCAGGGCGGAAGGATCCAGGGCGAATAGATTCCCGCCCCAGTCGGGGTAGTAGATTGTGTTTCCGGCGACGGTTGGACAGCAGCAGAGATCGAATTCCTCTTCGATCGTTTTTACCGCCTCACCGGTTCTTATGTCGATGATGTGAAGGAGCTTGTCGTGGCTGCCCGCGTAGGCGAGTCCGTTCAGTATTGCCGGCGGTTTGCAAATTCCGCCCCCAGTTTCATACGTCCAGATTTTCTGTCCCGTCGCGGCGTCGAGAGCATAGACGTTTCCGTTGCTGCAACCGAGGTATGCCACGCCACCGGTGACGGTTGGTCCGTTGTAGAGTTTTTTGCCGGCGTCGAAGCGCCAAAGCTCTGCCCCTGTTTCGACGTCGAGCGCGTGGAGCACGCCTGAAGATGTTGATGCGTATACGACGTTGCCCGCGATGAGCGGCACCCCCGTTGTTTTGCTTTCCGCGGAAAAGATCCAGGCCGGTTGTGGTGGTTCAATAACAGGCTCTGATTGGTAGACGTTGGTGTGCCGCGGGTTGCCGCCCAATGTATGGACGATCTGCGTTTCGGGAGTGTTCCGCGAGCACGCGGCGCCGGCAACCAGCAAGAAGACAAAAATCCCTGTTTGTTTTATCTTTATCATGTTGATCAGAGGGTGGCCTGTGACGGCCGGGACGCCAATCCGAGATGCCGTTCAACACTGCTTTCTATTGATACACCATTGCGAGCGGCTCTGTCCCCAAGTTTTTGAGCCGTGGGCCCTCCGTTGAGTTCTGCCGTCCGATGGGCAGCCCCTCTCAACGGCTTCGCGAGAGATTGAAACAAAAGGGTCGGTCTGGTAGTATCTATAGTAGATAAAGCGACCATCGGAAGGAAAGAATCGTGCTCCGGATCCTCCTCAATACGCTCCTCGTCGGGTGTCTCGCCGCTTCATCGGTGTGGGCGCAGGACTCAACGAAAACGGGCACGCAGGACACCTCGAAAGGCGGGGCCGTCCGGCTCGACAGCAATCTCGTTCTCACCCCGGAAGTCGGAGACGATCCTCTTACATTCCAGTTCCGGAACAACACGGCGCGTCCGCTCTCCGCGTATCTTTCAACGAGCAACCAGAGCTTCTTTGGTTACAAAATGGTCAAGCTCTCGCGCATGGAATGCGCGTGGGAAGGCGCTGGTGTGGGTATGACGCTTGGGATGATCGCCGGCGCCGCCGGGATGACGAGCGGGATGTTCGACGAGGATACCTCCTGGGCCATGATCGGCGCCGCGGCGGCGCTTGGTGCGATTTTTGGCGCTATGAAAGCGGACGATCCCAAGTTCAGCGTACAACTCCGTTGGGAGCCATCCGATTACGACCGGCGTTGATTGCCGCCGGTTCTTTCTCACAAAAGACTACTTGTTGCCCGCACTGATTCCCGTCGGCTCATACGCGCAGTTATCCAACTGCCTGCCCGTAATTCCTCCAAACTCAGTTCGCCGTGTACAACGACTTGACCTTACCCCACGTCGTGGGAAGCACCGGAGTTGTTATACCAGGCACCATACACGCGCAGGTTCCGTCCGGGTTGACATAGGTGATGCCGCCTTCGGCTTCCACGAGTTCAAAGTCGCAATTGACGGCGAGGAGCCCCGGGGGTGCTCCCTCTGGATCGGCGACCACCTCGAAAGCGCAGCACTTTGGCGATCTGCCCTGGACGTAGAATGACATCGTCAGAAGGTGAATCGGCCCGGGCAAACATACGCCGTAGCCCATCTGGATGCCTTCGAAGGCATAACCGACGGCTACGTCATTCGGGTCTGCCGGATACTCGCCGAGATACGTGGCGTCGAAATCACCCGCGACTTCGACCTTGAACTGCGAGCCTACCATCCCGTCATGGTTGAGGTGGACGACATAAACTTGCAGGAGTCCCGGTGCGAGATCATACACATAGCATTCCTGTCCTTGCGGATCGCCGAATACGGCGATCGCGCCGCCTGGGGCATCGGCAAAAGCGGGGGAGTGAAGTGCCACAACTGCCAGCACGGTTACGATTAAGCCTCTCATCGACCTCTCCTTTCGGGGAAGGATGGAGTGTGAAGATGCGCGAACCGTCGCGATGTAAGGCGTGAGATGTGAGATGTGAGGATGAAACAGTCCGCAAAAAAACCGCGTGGGGCAATTTAAATATAGCCCGCTCGGGGTGGTTCGGCAAGGGGGCCTCCCGGCCCCGGATCGGCATTTTTCGTCTTTTGCCGCCGGATCGAATCCAGGGTAATATGAACGAGTGAGCATGCCGGGCATAATCTTCAAATCGCCGGTCGTTTCGGCCGGCCACGGACGGGAACAAGACATGAAAAACACGATTGTGATCGGGGCTACCTCGGGGATTGGGCGGGCGCTCGCTGTCGAGTTTAGCCGGAGGGGGCATGCCGTTGGGGTCACGGGGCGGCGGAAGGAAATGCTCGAGAGTTTGAAGAGTGAAATTGGCGGCGGGGTCTTCGCGGCGCAAATGGATGTCCTGCGGACCGGGGAGGCTGTGGATACTCTCAAACGGCTCATTGAAGAAATGGGCGATGTCGGGACGATAGTCATCAATTCGGGCGTTCTGTTCCGATCCGCCGGGTGGGAGGGCATCAAGAAGATGATCGATACGAATGTGACCGGGTTCGTCGCGATGGCGGAGGAGTCGATGGGCTATTTTTGCCGGAGGGGAAACGGTCGCCTGGTGGGGATTTCATCGATCGCGGGAATTCGCGGCGCCAAGGGCACGCCAACATACAACGCGTCAAAGGCATTCGTGTCGACATACTTGGACGGTCTTCGCCACCGCGCGGCGTACGACAAACTCGATATTCAAGTCACCGATATTCGTCCCGGCTTTGTCCGGACGGCCATGATCGAAGGGCGCGCCAACCAGTTCTGGGTTGCGTCGCCCGAAAAAGCTGCCCGTCAGATTGCCGACGCCGTCCAGAAAAAGAAAAAGTGCGTGTACATAACCAGACGATGGCGGCTGATCGCGGGACTCGCCCGGATCGTGCCGGATAAGGTTTACCATCGGGTTTAAACCATGGATAACGCTCCGAAGGGAAACCGTCGCGAGCGATTTTTGAATCCGTTCATTTGCTTGACCTCGCGCAGCGTACACCGTAGAATCGTTTTGAACTGCCCGCACTGCTTTCGATACGCGCCCGGCCGCGGGTGCGACACAGAGGAGAAAGAATCAGGTCTCCTGCCCGCAATAAGGACTTCTTCCTGATTTCGTCACATCCTGTGGCGAGACTAATTCATCGTCAAAAACCAAACGTCCCGAGAGGGGACAGTACCCCGATCATCTGGTTCACTCAAAGCGAGGTGTACAATGGCGGATTCTGATAGAACGATCTCGAGACGAAGTTTTCTCGGGCGAAGCGTTGCTTCTGTCGTGGGGGTGGGTGTCGGAATCGCGGGAGCGAAAGAAGCCCTGGGCGGCCCGCAATCCGAGGCGCCCGCCGAAGAAAAACCGGCGGCGGATAAACCTCAAATCAAGGAATTCAGAGAGCTTGGGAAGACGGGCTGGAAAGCATCGGATATCGCCTTCGGCAACGGCGGGATGACCGATCCGGCTCTTCTTGAGTATGCGATCGAGCGCGGCATCAACTATGTGGATACTGCCCGGCAGTACTATGATATGGAAATCGTTATCGGAAAGATTTTCCCCGAGAAGCGGGACAAACTTTTTGTCACGACAAAACTCGAGCCCGAATTGATCACCGCCGATGTTACTGAAGAAGCGGTCACCAAGGGGATCGAGGAGAGTCTCGAACGACTCAACACCGACTACGTGGATTGTTGTCTCATCCACTCCGTGGGTGATCCGAACCTCGGCGATCTTACCCGGATCCAGAACGACAACATCTACAACGCGTTCAGAAAAGCAAAGGCGGCGGGGAAGATCCGCAGCTGGGGGGCAAGTTCGCATGGACCCAAAATGGTCGAGGACTTCAACTGGCTTCTCGACAACACCGATGTCGAGATGATCATGCCGGGGATGAACTATTTGACCAAGGGGCTCGAACCCGTTCTTGCGAAGGCGAGGCAAAAGAATGCCGCCATCGTTGCCATGAAAACTCTCTCCGCGGCCCGCAAGATTGACTATTCGGCGTATATGAAGGAGGGCAGAACGGTCCGCCAGGCGCTTCTCAAGTGGATGCTCGCACAGCCCAACATCGATACGATCACCGTTTCCATGAGAACCTTTGATGATATCGATGAGTTTGTCGCGGTGTCGGGCAATCCCGAACTCGGATCCAACGAAAAGAAGGCGCTGGAGGGGTACGGAACTCTTCTCACGTGCGATTACTGCCGCCCCGGTTGCGACGCGTGTCTCGCCGCGTGCCCGAACCACGTGCCGATTCACGATATTCTCCGCTACAAGTTGTATTTCAACAACTATGGGCGGGAGAAATACGCGATGGGACTTTACGCGGCGCTTCCACAGGAGCGAAGCGCAAACCAATGCGCGACGTGTTCGGGTCCTTGTGTGGCGTATTGTCCGCACAATATCAAAGTGAAAGACAAGCTCATCGAGGCTCATACCGAACTCACGGTTTGACCGTAGCGGGGAGGTTTTGAATGAACGCTGATAGAATTCGCGGCCGTTTTGGACTGGCATTTGCGGTGTTGTTGGGCCTCGTGTTTGCCGTCTCCGTTCTGGGTACCGGACACGCGGGTGAGAATGACAACCCGGCAAAGGATTTAGTTGCAAAATCCGTCAAAGCCCTGGGTGGCGAGAAGAAAGCGACCGGTTGGAAGACGAGGGTCGACAAAGGACTCCTCATCTCCAATTGGGAGGGTTGGGGCGAACTTCACGCCGATTGCACACAGTGGGTGAAGAAACCGGACAAGTTGAAAATCGATCAGGATTTCAGCGCGTACGATCATCCATTCTTCTTTACCTATTACTACAACGCTGGTGAAGTTTGGGTAATGGTGAACCTTGGAGTCCGGCAGCACCAGCGCTATACGGACCGGATAACAAAGACAATGAACACGGTCGACGGTCTCGCCCATTATCTAACGGCGTGCGACACCTTTTATATGGTGACCGACGTTCCCGATGACTCGCTTCTCGCCTCGGCGAGCTTTGACAGAGTCGGGATCATCGACGACGGGGACACCGTTCTTTTTGATATCGACAAGAAGACGAATTACCCGGTTCGCAGGATAGATGAAAGCGGGGCCACCCACGTCCTTCTCGAGGATTATCGGAAAACGTCGGGCCTGCGCATGCCATATCATGTCACCGTATACCAGGGCGGCGCCAAGACGGCCGAATACAAGTGGGATAAAATCAAGTTCAACGCGAAGGTTGACGACGAGATTTTCGACGAGTACCGTCCTGATCCGGTGGAAGAAGAAAAACCCGAGTAGGGGATAACCGGTCGGGAGTCGAAATGAGGGCCCGCGGTATCTTGGATGCCGCGGGCTTTTTGCTAGTCTGTGAGTCCGGCATTCTTGAGATTCGTCTCGATCTCGGCGACAAGCGCGTCCGCCGCCGAATCATCTTCGGAAAAAAGCCCCCAAAAATAACGCCCGGAGTGACGGAGGGTCAATGGACCGCTCGATGACCTGCGCGGATCAACAAGTCTGTAAGTATTCGTGTTTATAATTAGTTCTGTGGGTTTCTTTCCGGAAAGCTCGAAGTACGCGCCGAGCATTTTTTTGGCGTCGGCCTCGTCACCGGCCTCAAAGATGTAGAGGCGATGGTCCGACCCATCGCTCTCGTAGTCGGCGGTGTACGCCGCATGAAGAAACCCGTACCCGAGGACATCGCGGGCCAGATACCGCTCGGAATGGGGGACCCGGCCCTCCTCCGGGAAGCATGCGAGAGCTTCTGGGAAACTCGGATCGCCCCCGAGCTTCGCGGCGATCTCCCGCGCGATCGTTGTCAACAGCGGTTTGTCATCGTCGCCGAGATAGAACCCCATGATTTTTACGTAGTAGGGTCCGTGAAAGAAATTGAGCACCCCTGCGTCGTGGTACCCTTCAGTTCCTATCGATACAAAATCGGCGGTTAACGATTTCTCCTGGCTGTAGATACCGAACGCGTTTCGAAGATCGCTGTGACGATAGATGTCGATGGTAAGGCTGCTCTTTTCTTCGCCGTCGTAGCTAAGTGTGGCTACCTCTTCGAAGTCATAGCTCAGGTAAACATCCGCGCCGCCGTTAATATATTCGAACAAACTCTCGGGAAAATACGATTCAGGTTCTCCGTCTCGCGTCCAGCCGTCGAGATCCGGGAAGAGCCCAGCCATGCCGGCCGTTTCCCCCGCCGGCGCCGCGGCGGGGAAGAGGAACACGCAGAGTACTATACAGACCAGTGCTTTCGCTTTTTTAATGTCTAACACTTCGTGTGGCTCCTTTGATTTCGGCGGATCGAGCGTGTCGAGCCCCCACTACACTATAAAGTCATCGGGAACCTGACGGATCCTCGCAATGGCATTCAGTCTGGTTTTTATGTCAAATCCCATCGTGCACTTGACCCGGCAGTCATCGCACTCCGAACACGGCAGCTCGGGCGTCCCCGCCGATTCAAATGTCTCCTTCGCCACGGCGAGATTTCTGTACCCATACGCGTACATATGGCTCCGCATCATCGTGGGAACATCCAGGTGCGCCCGGCATTGCGGAACACATTTGCCGCACTGTGAGCAGTACAACCCGCGTTTTCCCATATGGTCGTCTTCTTTGAGGTCGAGCTCCTCTGCCGGGCTGAGGGTGAGATCATCCATGATCGACATATCGAGTTCCAGCTGGTCAAAAGTGGTAAACCCGGGAATGGCGGTGTGGACATTCTCGTTCTTGAGCGCCCACTTTAACGCCGCTTTCATATTGATCTGGTGTTCGCGTTCATCGTCCCAGTACACGCCCGCCTGTGTCTTCATCGCGACTATTCCGAGGCCCGCCTTGTTGGCTTCCTCGAGGGCTTTTTCCATTTCATGAACGTGCGGCTGTCTGAAGTTGTAGGCGGTAAGAACGATCTCGTAGACACCGCTCTCGATGGCCGCGCGTATCACTTCAGGTTCATTTTTGTGTGTCGAGACGGCCGCGAACCGGATTTTGCCCTGCTCCTTAAGTTTTTGCATCGTTTCGAGATAGGGCTCGTACAGTGTTGCGCCCCTGTTGACCACGCTGTGCAGATATAGAACGTCCACATAATCCATCTGCAGGCGTTTGAGACTCGTTTCGAACATCTCGATAAAGGGGCCGGGCTTCGCCTCCTCGGTAAAGAGGCCTGTTTTCCTGTCCACGGGTGCTCCGGGGACTTTTGTCGCGACGATGAGGGAGTCTCGCGGGTAGTCTTTGAGAACTTCTCCAACCATCTCCTCGTTGCGTCCCCGTTGATATCTGTGTGCGGTGTCGAGGTGGACGATCCCTGCGTCGATCGCGGCACGGACGAGGTCGGGGTTGTCCGCGTTCATAACCCCCATGCTCACGATCGGAAGCTCGAGCCCCGTTTTTCCGAGTTTGCGTTTAATAATTTTGAAATCTTTTTTTGGTTTGTCTTCTTCGGCCGCGTGGAGGTTGCGGTTCAGTACGGTTGGAACCATCGCTGCGCCTACGATCCCGGTGACGCTCTTTTTCAAAAAGTTACGCCGGCTATCGTTGGTCTTCTTCTTCATGACAATCTCCTTGTCCGGTTATCGTTCATGGTTATCAACCGCGAAGGTCTTCTATGGATATGCGGTCCTTTTTGGTGAACCCCGCCGGGGGTGTATAGGTGTTTTTGGGTGCCGTGTCTTCTCTTACATCCACGACCTTCTCATACGAATCGACGCTGAACCCTTTTACGTAGACGTGCGTGACGGTTCGAACGGGGAACCCGCCCATCTCCGCCATCTCGGACGCAAAATCATCATGATAATTCTGCAGCCTGGAGAGACTGGGAAGCACCCGTTTGTGGAAATCCCAATCCAGCGGCAGGTCTTTCGACATCCACACGGTCTCTTCGCGTTCGTTGTAACGTCCGTCATCGGTGTTGATCCACGATTCGACCGAATAAACGTCGCATTTGTATTTATCGATCTTCTCGCCCTTCCCGGCTTTTGCGACAGTTCCAAACCGCTTGTACCGTTCGAGGATCCCCAGTGTGCGTTCGTCCGCGCACGCCGACCAGTCGAGAGGAAGCGGTGTTTCGGCATAGGTTGAGTCGTCCAGGTTCACAAACAGAAGGCGGTTGTCGTTAAGGTCAAAAACAAACATCCGGGTTTCGGTGACGTGAGCCATTTTTCCGCCGCCAAACCAGATCTCGGAACTTCCATCCACCGCGGCGTGAATTCGGCCGCCATAGTAATAGTCGTCGGTATGCGATTCGATCTTGATAAGGGTGTCCGCCGCCACGGGTGTCGTGAGTGCAAGCACGACGATTATTGCGAGAATGGATTTCATGTCGTCTCCATCCGGTTTTGAGTTGAGTCGCATCCCGGCCGCTACGCGAAACCAATGGAGTGTGGGGAACGAACGATCTCGTTGTCTCTGAGACGTGTCCGTTCCGGGAGGCGCGAGACTACAGAATTATCTTGTTCTTTTCCGATCTGTCCTCGCCGACGCTGGTCACGCGAATCGCCGCCTTTTCGCCGACAGGACAATAATACTCGCAGATACCGCACCCGATGCAGAGATCGGGAATAACGACGGGCATCTTGATTTCTTTCTCGCCGTCTTCGGTTTCGATGATACGCGGCTCGAACTTGATCGCTTTGGGGCTTGTCGGGCAATGTTCCTCGCAAACGATGCAGTTGATTCCGAACGCGTAAGGGATGCAGCGATTGTTGTCGAGGAATGCCAATCCGATTTTTCGATGTTTCTTCGTCTCGACATCGAGCTGTTCAATGGCGTCTGTCGGACACACCTGGCCACATAGCGTGCAGTTGAACTCACAGTAACCGATTCGCGGCACAAGGAGCGGCGACCAAATACCTTCGAACCCGGCCTCCATGAAGGTGGGGTGCAGGCCGTTCGTTATACAGACTTTCATGCACTCGCCGCACTTGATGCAGCGTCTCAAGAATTCCTGTTCTTCGACCGCCCCAGGCGGGCGCACGAGTTTGGCTTCGCCGGTTTCGCGGACGGGATTCAGTCTGAAGAGGGCAAGGGCTCCGACCCCGGCTGCGCCCGATTGAAGAACGTGGCGTCTTTTCAGGTCGGTGCTGCGGGTCGCGGGTTCCGGCTTTCCGAATTTGTAAGCGATCGCCTGCTGCGGACAGGTGCTGTGGCAGTTCATGCACAACACGCATTCCGAGCCCAGCCAGGCATCCTGCGGGTACGGCCGCGCGCCGCCGCTGCACGTGGCGAGGCACAGCTTACAGTCGTTGCATGCTCCCTCGGCGATCTTGTGGTTGAGCAGCGAGAATCTCGAGAACAATCCCAACAAGGCGCCGAGCGGGCAAAGATATCTGCACCAGAATCTTTTGCGTACAAAGTTGAGCGCGAGCAGGCCAATAAAAAGAATGCCGATGAAGCTGCCTTGGAAAAAGGTCGGTCGGCTGAACGAAATCACGTTGTTTCGGAGATACTCATACACCGGTTCACTCACAGCGGTGACGGCGCCGATATCCGATCTGTACAGGAAGTCAAAAATGCCGTGGACGATATAATTGAATGCGGGGCTTATCGCGAGGGAAAACGACCTTATAATGAGCGCTATGGGATCGAGGAGGCCGACAAAATGGATCTGGAACGCTGCGGCGAACAAGATGACAAAAAGTATGTAATACTTCGCTTTGACACCATAGGTGTCGAGCCTGGTTTCAACGGGTTTCTTTTTGCGCCTGCTGAAAGAGCCGACGAAATCATGGAGCGCGCCGAACGGGCAGAACCAACCGCAAAAAACACGGCCGAGCAATATCGTGATCGCGACAAAAATCAGGCTCAGCCACAAGCCTGCCGCAACCTTGTGGGCGGAAAGAAGAGTCGTGAGCAATATCAACGGGTCGAGTTCGAGGAAGACCTTGACGGGATAGGCGATGATATCGCGGCCGTGGTATTCCGTCTTCGCCAGAAGAAAGAGAAAGAGGAAGAAGAAGACGGCTTGTGAGATGATCCGCCAGCGTTTAAGACCGGATATTTTTTTCTTCGTTGCCACTTTTACGACAAATTCTCACGCAGGATTTCGAGTTTCGCCAGATCCTTTTCTCCGAGCCCCCTCGCGTGGGCTTCCCGGACGTATCCAAGATCTTCTCCGGTCATTTCAAAAAGAGTCGCACCGAATGAATCAATGGCCACCTGGTCCGTCGAGGCCGCGACTGTGTCGAGCGTTTTTACGTCCTTGAGGTTGCCGCCCTGGGGGCCGTTGGCCGTCAGTATGCGGGTGGCGTCGAGTACCACGAGCGACGGTTTGAAATAAGCGGCGAGGTCGACGATGTTGGTGTCCATTTTCTGGTGGAGAAGATTTCGAGAACCGCCGATGAGGCCCATGAGGTTCTTCATCGACAATGTGAGCCTCGCCAGCGTGTGGTGTTTTGCTATGGGAGCGTTTATGATCTTATCGGCTTCGAGGGCCTCACGGTAGATCGGCCACTCTTTGAGCACTTCGCCGTTCATGTTTGTCTTTTTGAATTTTCTCTCGTCAACAAAGAACACATCGGCGCCGGCGCCGCGCGCCGCCTCTTCGATCCCGCTCTTTGTGTAACAACGTCTGGCCGTGTTGCACGTGTTGTCGAATACCTTCACCTTTTTGGCGCCCGCATCGAAAGCGAGGGCGACCAGCGTGGCGACCACAAGCGGATTGGTGTTGGCCGCCTGTTCGGGTGTGCGGTCCCATCCGATGTTCGGTTTGACTATGACAACATCACCCTTTGATACAAAGGAGGACATCCCGCCGATGGCGTCGACCGCCCTTGTCGTCGCCGCGGCCGGGTCGGTTCCCGTGATTATTGACATGCCGGGCTTTGTTTCCGATGCGGGAAGGGAAAATAAATCATCGGGTTGAAGCATCTGTGCGCCGACGACTCCGGCGGAAAACGTTTTGAGAAACGTTCTTCTGTTCATCATGACATTGCCTCGCTTTGGCCCGTTGTTTTTGTTTTCTTCACTTTTTTTCAGCTTAAGGATATTAGCACCGGAATCGGTTTGTGTCCATATTTGTAATTCGATCTAACTTCCCTGTAGTCAGAAAGTTCCGCGATGTCCGCAATCTTTTGTATATTTCTCAAAAAAGCGTGCCAATGCGGAATAAAGAGGGCGATCTAAGCGCTTCGCCGAGAATGCGTTTGATTTCATACGAACGCACGTCGTATTTTTCGAGGAAGAACTATTTGGGAGAGCTAACTTTGTTTGGAGGTGACGGCCAATGTTTTTTGGATTCTTGAACAAGGCCAGAGACAACAAGGAAAATATATTTTACGCGATCGTCACGATCGTTCTTCTCGAGCGGGTGAGGACGGGTTGGAACAAGCTGGAGTCGGCGGGCCGCAAAGTGGGAACGGCGCCGGATGATATCAGATGGAACCAGTGGAAGTTTCTGGTGAAGGCATCGCTGCTCTACGCGCTGCCGTTCCTTCTGCCCATCGTCAAATATATATACCGGTCGATCGACGAACTTTCGTGGAGCGTGCAGGGCCTCGTCGTGCTCAAATCGACGTGGGTCTTCTTCACCGTCGTAGGACTTACCGAGTTCTTTGTCGCGATCGTGATTTTTAATCTGCTCAAGGTGTATGTCGACAGAATGAATTCGGCGATCGGGTTCTTCACGAAGATTGGGCGCAATATCTGGGACGGCTCGAAAATGGCCGTGCAGGTGGGTGGCGATGTTGGTTCGCGCGTCGTTGGTGGCGTTCGCGGTACTTTGAAGTTTACGAGTCGGGCGACGGGCAAGGCGGCGAGAGGCCTGCTTCGGGTTCCGCGTTCGATCCGCCGCCGCACGTTACGGCACATTCCACGGTTGGGCAAACGCTCCCGCCGTATTGAAACCACGGCGACGTGACAGAAAGCCCCGGCCGCGGAGCCTTTGTTTCGCGCTCGGCCGAACCGTTGCATGAACTGGAGGACGAACCCAATGAAGCGAACCTTTGCCGCGCTGCTTTTCGTGTTGCTCGCCGCCGCCAATGCCGCGATTGGCGAGGCCGCCCGAAAAAGCGATCTTGATCTCAAGTACCGCTACGTGTTCATTCAACGCAATTTTACGACGGAGCAGCATGTTACCGAGGTCAAGAGAATCGTGCAGAGGGCGTCCATTACCGGTTACAACGGCATCGTTCTGTCAGGGTCTTTCACGCGAATCGCGCTCCGCGACGACGATTACATCGACAGGATCAAACAAGTAAAGGCGATATGTGACAAGTATGGGATGGACCTCGTCCCGCTGATCTTTTCCGCGGGTTATGGCGCCAGTGAGCTCGCGCACAACGCAAATCTTGCCGCCGCGGTTCCCGCGCGAAAGGTTCCGTTCACCGTCAGGGGCGGAAACGCGATCCTCGTCAAAAACTCCGGCATTGGTTTTACCAACGGCGGATTTGAGAGACACACCGGTGACCGCGCCGACGGGTATGATCTTCAGGACCTCCCCGGCGAACTCAGTTTCATTGATGAATCGCAATCCAAGAGCGGCCGGTCGTCGCTTCGGGTGGAGAACGTATATAAAAAGAATGACGGCAAGGGCCGCGTGATGCAGCAAATGACGGTGTTTCCGTTTCGCAGTTATGAAGTGTCCATGTGGATCAAGACCGAAGGCCTCAATCCCGCGAAACGGTTTCAGGTGGCCGTGATGACCAAAGAGGGCCGCGTGCTCATGAACATCTTTCCGTCGCTGGAATCGACCCAGGATTGGAAGAAGGTCACGCTTGGTTTCAACAGTCTCGAATACGACGAGCTGCGCGTCTTCGCCGGTGTATGGAACGGTCCCAAAGGCCGTTTTTGGATAGATGACATGAGTATCTCCGAGGTGGGTTTCATCAATGTGCTCCACAGACCGGGCACGCCGATGGTCGTAAGAAACCGCGAGACCGGTGTTGTCTACACGGAGGGCAAGGATTACGCGCCCGTTGTCGACGAAAAGTTGTCGTACAAGTTCGACCACCGCGAACCGATTCTTACCGCCTTTCCCGGGGGCGCGATTAAGAACGGCGACCAGCTTGTCGTCGACTACTACCAGGGCCTGGCGCTAAAACAGGGTGGCGGGCAGATGGGGGTCTGCATGTCCGAACCCCAGGTGTACGAAATCTGGCGCGACGCGGCGCGGCGTGTGGACGAGGCGATTTCCCCAAAACGTTACCTCCTGTCTATGGACGAAATCCGTCACGGAGGATGGTGCAAGGCGTGCGAAGACCGGGGGCTCACCGCGGGAGAACTCATAGGATCTTGTATCACGCGGCAGGTCGAGTTGATCCGCGACGTGAATCCGGACGCCGAGGTGATGGTGTGGTCGGACATGCTCGATCCGAATCTCAATGCCAAGAAGGATTACTATCTGTTGAAAGGTGATGCGTCGGGTTCGTGGAACCACGTTCCCAAGGATCTCATCATCGCGGTATGGAAATTCGGAATCCGCGACGAGAGCCTCGCTCATTTCGATCGCAATGGTTTTCGAACCATCGGCTGCGGATACTATGACGTCGAAAGCTCGGACAATGCGAAGGCGTGGATCAAGTCTCTCGCGAACACGCCGGGGGCTTGCGGCATCATGTACACGACCTGGAACGATGGTTTCGATTATCTCGAGGATTTTGCCAAAATCACGATCGACCAGTACAAGAAATGATGTTTCGTCCTTTCCCGAATGTATGTTTAACGATCCAGACACAATTGTATTTCTGGCGGAAAGTATGTTTATGCGCACCGGTCTAACATTTATGTTCCTTGTCGGCGCCGCCTTTTTATTGAACGGGTGCGCGGGTTCGTCGGGCGAGGATCCCGACGGCGCCTTCGTCGCGCTTGGTCGTGAATACATAGAGAAGTACCTGCGCCTTTACCCGGAAAGGGCGACGGCGCTCGGCGATCATCGCTTTGACGGCCGCCTCAACGACTACAGCGCCGCCGGCGTCGCCGATGGCATCGAACTCAGCAAGACCTATTTAAAATCACTCCGCCGGATAAACCCCGACGCGCTCGACGCCGTCAATCGAGTCGACTACCACATCCTCGCGCATCATCTCGAAAAGTCGATTTACTCTCTCGAGACTCTGAGGGAGTTCGAATGGAACCCGCTTCGCTACAACGTCGGCGGAGCGATTTACGATCTGGTTGCGAGGGACTTTGCGCCGCTAGAGGACAGGATGGCTTCCCTCAAGTTGAGGCTCGAAATGGTTCCGCGCGCCGCCGCGATGGCGAAGGCCAACCTCAAAAACCCGCCGAAGATCCATATCGAAACGGCGATTCTCCAGAACCGGGGGACCATCGGCCTCGTCCGCGAAGGCCTGGACGCGTTCCTGGACGATGCGCCCGAGTTCGTCGACGAGCTGGCTGAAGCGCGCGAGATGGCGGCGGATGCGCTCGAGTATTATGGTTCGTGGCTGGAGCGCGATCTGCTCCCCGAGTCGGACGGAGAATTTCGCCTGGGCAAAAAGAAGTTCGAGAAGAAGCTCGGGTTCACGATCGACTCGAAACTGAGTATGAATGACATCGCGCGGCGTGCGGAAACCGATCTCGCCGCGACCCAGTTGGAGATGTACGAGACGGCGCGCCCGATTTATGAAGAATATTATGGAGAAGCCCTCGCGGGAGCCTCTCCCGCCGATCAAAAAAAAGTGATTCAAGCGGTTCTCGACAAACTCGCCGAATCGCGACCGACGAACGACACCATCGTCGAAAGGGCGAAGTCCTGTCTGGAATCATGCACACAGTTTGTGTCGGAGCACGACCTCGTTCGGATTCCCACCGAACCGGTCAACCTGATCGTCATGCCCGAATTCAAGCGCGGTGTGGCCGTCGCATACTGCGACGCCCCTGGTCCGCTCGACCGCGAGGCCGAGACGTTTTTTGCGATTTCGCCGACTCCGGCGGACTGGTCCGGCGAACGCGTCGATTCGTTTTTTCGCGAGTATAACGATCACATGCTCTACGACTTGACGGTTCACGAAGCGATGCCCGGTCACTACCTTCAACTTGCGCATGCCAACCGGTTCGAGGCGCCGACGATGGTCCGCGCGGTTTTTGCCAGCGGCACATTTGTGGAAGGTTGGGCAACCTACAGCGAGCAACTCATGGTTGAAAAAGGTTTTGGAGGCCCCGAGGTCAAAATGCAGCAGCTGAAAATGCGTTTGAGGATGATCATTAACGCCATAATCGATCAGAAAATCCACTCGGCGGGGATGACCGAGGAAGAAGCGGTGACGCTGATGACCGAAGAAGGTTTCCAGGAGCAGGGAGAAGCGGCGGGGAAGTGGCGCCGGGCCTGCCTCACGTCGACACAGCTTTCCACGTACTATGTCGGTAACATCGAAATAAACGATATCCGAGCGGCATTTGATGCGAAGAACGGCGCGGGCGCGGATCTGAGGGTGTTTCACGACGCCCTGCTGTCATTTGGATCGCCACCCCCCAAATTCCTACGCGAACTCCTCGGTTTGTAGTCCCGGCGGGCGCGTTTTTCGGCGCCGGCGAGGCTTAGGGGCGCCTATATTTGGCTCCCTCGGTGTCTCGCTCAAAGGGGCCGAATCCACCCTCTCCAACTCCTCGCGCAGGGTGAAATTGTGACATTTTTCGCTTTCTCAAAAATTTGAATCGTGGTATCTTTCCGTGTCTTATCACAAGGTTTTTCAAAATACATATTTGTCCATATCGCTCATATATTATGGGCGATGTTCATTTTCTACACGTTGTGTCCATGTGGGTGGCGACAAACACATGAGATAAAGCCGCCCATCGAGGTGAAGAGAGGAGGCTACGGTTTCCATGACAGAGCAAGGTAAACCGATCGTTGTTGGTGTTCCCAAAGAGACATTCCCCGGCGAGCGCCGGGTTGCTCTCGTTCCCGACGTCGTTCCCGCCGTCATAAAGGCTGGCGCGGAGGTTCTCGTCGAAACGGGTGCCGGTCTCGAAGCGGGCGTTACCGATGAGCACTTTACGCAGAAGGGCGCAAAGATCGTCGGCCGCGACGAAATTTTTGCAAAGTCCGACGTAGTATTTCAGGTCCGGACTCACGGCGCAAACCCTGAGGCCGGCCGAGCTGATCTTGGTAAATTCCGTCAAGGTCAGATAGTTATTGGTTTTACGGAATCGCTTAGCGAGCCGGCGCTCTCGAAAGAGCTTGGCGAAAAGGGTGTAACCCTGTTTTCGCTCGAGCTGCTTCCGCGAATCACGCGCGCGCAGAGCATGGACGTCTTGTCGTCGATGGCGACAATAGCCGGGTACAAAGCGGTTCTTTTGTCCGCTAACATGCTGCCGAAAATCTTCCCGATGTTGATGACCGCGGCCGGGACGATTGCCCCGGCGAGAGTTTTTATCGTCGGAGTCGGCGTGGCGGGCCTTCAGGCCATCGCCACGGCGAAGCGTCTCGGCGCTATCGTGAGCGCGTACGACATCCGCCCCGCTGTCAAGGACCAGGTAAAGAGTCTTGGCGGCAAGTTCGTCGAGATGGAACTCGATGCCGGTGAAGCGGAAGACAGCGGCGGATACGCAAAAGAAATGGACGAAGAGTTCTACCGCAAACAGCGCGAAATGATGAACAAAGTCGTTGCTGAAAGTGACGTTGTCATTACGACCGCCGCGGTTCCCGGCAAGAAGGCCCCGATCCTCGTAACCGAAGAGATGGTTAAGGGTATGACGCCGGGTTCGGTCGTGTTCGATCTGGCCGCCGAACGTGGTGGCAACTGCGAACTGACCAAACCGGGAGAGACCGTTCAGGCCAACGGCGTGAACATCATGGGTCCCTTCAATGTACCCTCGACCGTACCGTACCACGCAAGCCAGATGTACGCGAAAAACATCACCACGTTTTTCCAGAACCTGGTAAAGGACGGCGCGATCGAACTAAATATGGAAGATGAAATCATAGTAGACACGATGGTTACAAAGGACGGCGCAGTCGTCTTGGCGCGTGTCAAAGAATTGCTGGGAGCATAAACAGGGAGGTTCGCGAAGTGGAAGCGTTCGTCGTATCACTGACGATCTTTGTTCTCGCGATGTTTATTGGATTCGAGGTGATCACCAAAGTCCCGCCGACGCTGCACACGCCGCTGATGTCCGGTTCCAACGCTATTTCTGGAATCACGGTTGTTGGCGCCATCCTGTCGGCCGGCACGAAGCTCACGTTCTTGACCACCACACTTGGTGTTCTGGCCGTGGTGTTCGCCACGATCAACGTGGTTGGCGGATTTATGGTGACGCACCGGATGCTCGCAATGTTCAGGCGGAAATAAATCCGGACCTGACAAACGAGTCATCCTCTTTTGTTGACTTTACACTTTTGAGCGAGAAACAAAGGATTCGAAAATGAGAGAAGTATTCATTAACCTGGCGTACCTCGTGGCCTCAGCGATGTTCGTCTTCGGGTTGAAAGGGTTGACGCACCCGCGCACGGCCGTGAAGGGCAACCTCACGGGGGCAATAGGTATGCTCCTCGCCATGGCCGTCACCCTGATCGACCAGAGGATTGTCAGCTATGAGTGGATCATCGCTGGCGCTGTCGTCGGCGGGCTCATTGGCCTTGTGTTCGCGGTCAAGATCCAAATGACAGCGATGCCCCAGATGGTGGCGCTTTTCAATGGATTTGGCGGTATCGCGTCGGTACTCGTCGCGGGAGCCGCATTGATCGAATCGGGTTTGATCGATTTGGGTGGCTCGATGACCCAGTTGGTCGTTGCCACCGTTGCATCGGGTATTATCGGTTCGGTGACATTTACGGGAAGTCTTATCGCATTCTTCAAGCTGTGGGAGAAATTGATCCCTGGGAACGCCATTCATTTTCCGGGTCAGAAGGCCCTTAACCTGATTCTCTTGATCGCTTGCTTGGCACTCGGCGCGATGATCGTCATGGATCCCACGCAGATCATGTACTACTGGATACTTGCATTGGTCGCGGGTGTCCTGGGTGTGTTGGTGACCATCCCGATCGGCGGCGCGGACATGCCCGTCGTGATCGCGCTGTTGAACTCGTACTCGGGTCTTGCCGCGACGGCGACGGGTTTTGTTCTGTCGAACAACGTGCTCATTATTGCCGGTTCGCTGGTTGGCGCCTCTGGTCTTATCCTCACGCAAATCATGTGCAAGGCGATGAATCGTTCGTTGGCCAACGTTCTGTTTGGCAAGTTTGCGGCCACCGAGGATTCGGCGTCTGCGGATGAGGTGTACGGGGGCAAGGTCAAGTCGACGTCGCCTGAAGAAGTCGCGATGCTTTTCGATACCGCCCAGCGCGTCGTTATCGTTCCGGGTTACGGCATGGCCGTCGCCCAGGCGCAGCATGCGGTTCGTGATCTTGCCACCGCCGCCGAGGCGAAGGGCGCGACGGTCGAGTATGCGATTCACCCGGTTGCGGGACGTATGCCTGGTCACATGAATGTCCTCCTCGCCGAGGCGGATGTCGAATACGACAAACTCAAAGAAATGGACGAGATCAATCCCACCATGTCGACGGTTGACCTGTGTATGGTGATCGGCGCCAACGACGTGGTCAACCCCGTCGCCCGCACCGATCCCAAGAGCGTGATCGCCGGTATGCCGATTATCGATGTCGACAAGGCAAGGACCGTCATCGTGGTTAAGAGAAGCCTCAGCCCGGGATTTGCCGGAATTCCCAATCCGCTGTTCGCCATGGACAATACGCTCATGATGTTCGGCGACGGGAAGAAAGCCATCCTCGAGCTGCTGGCCGCGATAAAAGAAGGTTAGGATTTTCAGGGTCGGCCGGGAATGTAACGGCCGGCCCTCTGTTTTGTGTCCACGCCAATTGAATTGGCGGAGGAGGAAGTCGCATGAAGGCCAAAGTTTGCAAGGCGAACGACCTGCCGGAGAGCACAATGAAGTCCTTCGATGTCGAGGGCGAACCACTGCTCGTCGCGCATGTCGGCAATGAATTCTATTGTATCGCCGACACGTGTTCCCATGCGATGGCATACCTCTCCGAGGGAGAGCTCGTCGAAGGATGCCGGGTCCAGTGCCCGGATCATGCGGCGATTTTTGATCTGAAAACCGGTGAGGCGCTTTCGCTTCCCGCCGTTTCTCCCGTGGAGACGTACCCGATAGTTGTTGAAGGAGACGAGCTTTTCGTCGAAATCAACGCGGGTTGATTTATCAACCCTTATAGACCGGACGGAGTGAATCCGCCCGGCCTGGCTCGCTGAACAAGCCAAACGGACCGCTGATTCCGCGACTAACGTTCAGTTGCGCGGATCGGCGGTTTGTCTTTTTCCGGCCCAAACCCGAATTTAGAAATCATGAACATAGGAATTATTGGTCTCCCCCAGACCGGCAAAAAAAAGCTGTTCCAACTCCTCGTGGGGAAGGGATCGTTGGGTGAGAATACGGATCCCAAAAAAACGCTCCGCGGTGTCGCGGAGGTGCTCGACGATCGTTTCGAATCTCTTGTCGAAATCTACTCGCCAAAAAAGCAGACCAGGGCGCGCGTCGAGATTCTCCTTCCGCAAAAAATCGAGGAGCAATCGGTTTCGAAGGGGGACATTTTTAAGGACCTGGCCGAAGTCGAGGTTTTCTGCCACGTGGTTCGTGCGTTCGAGGACGATTCGATTTATCACATGTGGGGGTCGGTCGATCCCGTCCGCGATATCGACTACGTCAACACCGAGTTCGTTCTCCACGACCTTGTGTTTGTCGAGAAGCGAATGGGCAGGATCGAGAAGGACCTGATGAAGGTCAAGGACAAGTCCGCGGCCAGGGAACTCGAACTTCTCGAAAGATTCAAGAATCATCTCGAGAACGAACAGCCGCTGCGGACGCTCGAAATCACCGCCGACGAAGACAAGTTTGTGCGAAGTTATCCGCTTTTGTCGCAAAGAGAGCTGGTCGTCGTACTCAATGTCGCCGACAGCGATGTGTCCGACACGGCGCGAATCGAAGAGTTGAACAAGCGGTTTGCTCCGTTGCGGATAACGTGTATTCAACTCGCCGTTGAAATGGAAGCGGAGATCGCCGCGCTCGAATCCGAAGCCGAACGAAAAGAGTTCATGGAGGAAATGGGCATCGAGGAAACAGCACTCCATGTGCTCACGCGGCAGAGCATCGATTCGCTCGGACTCGAATCGTTTTTTACGGTCGCCAGCGCGGAAGTCCGCCAGTGGCTTGTTCGCCGTGGAAGCACCGCCGTCGAAGCGGCGGGGAAGATTCACACCGACCTGGCGCGCGGCTTTATACGCGCGGAGGTTATCGGTCTCTCTGATCTTCTCGAACTCGGGAGCGAGGAAAAGGTCAAAAACGCCGGCAAGCTTGGGGTGAAGGGCCGCGACTATATCGTCCAGGACGGGGACATTCTTTTTATCCGGTTCAATATTTAGGACGTGATATGGAACCTGCCACCGTTCACATACGCGGAGGGCGCGATCGCTCGCTGAGACGCCGCCATCCCTGGGTCTTCTCCGGCGCGATCGACAGGGTCGAGGGTGATCCCGGTTCGGGCGACATCGTGCGGGTCGTTAAGTCGGACGGCGAATTCGTTGCCTGGGCATATTTCAACCCGCGTTCGCAGATCCATGCTCGCGTGCTTGATTGGAACGAGGACGTCGTCATCAATGAAGGATGGTGGCGGGAGCGTATCAAGCGAGCGATCGCGCACCGCGGCGACATTCCCTCCCTCGGCGATACCGATGTCTATCGGATGGTCCATGCCGAGGCGGACGGCCTCCCCGGGTTTATCGTGGACCGCTACGCGGATTTTCTGGTGATCCAGGCGTCGACCGCAGGTGTCGAACGTGTGAAATCAATTCTCGTCGACGCGCTCATGGGAACCCTCAAACCGACGGGGATTTTTGAGCGGAGCGACACCGACTCCAGAAAACTCGAAGGTTTATCCACCATTGTCCGGGCCGCCGCGGGGGATTCTCCCCCCGACCGGGTCAACGTATCCGAATGCGGATTGTCATTTGCCGTCGACATCAGGTCGGGCCAAAAAACCGGTTTTTACGCCGACCAGCGCGACAACCGGCGTGCAGTCGCCGAATACGCCGAAGGGAAAGATGTTCTCGACTTGTTCTCGTACTCGGGGGCGTTCAGCGCCTACGCGCTCTCGTCCGGAGCGGCGCATGCCACCCTCATCGACTCTTCCGGCGGCGCACTCGAATTCGCCGCGAGTAATTTTGATTTGAACGGGGTTGACGCGGATCGTTATGAACTCCTCCAGGGCAATGTATTCGAATTGGCCCGGACGTTTCGTGACGGCGGGAGGGAGTTCGACATGGTGGTCATCGACCCACCAAAGCTCGCCAAGTCACGTGCCGGGCTGGAGAAGGCCGAGCGGGCTTACAAAGACGCAAATCTTCTCGGAATGAAAGTGTTGAAACCCGGCGGGATCCTGGCGACTTTTTCCTGTTCGGGGGCGGTTAATATCGAACATTTTACGCGGATCATCACCTGGGCGAGCGTCGACGCGGGGCGGGACGTGCAGATTCTACGCAGGCTTTCGCAGAGTGCGGACCACCCGGTTCTGCCCTCTTTCCCCGAATCGGAATACCTCAAGGGCTTGATTTGCCGCGTGTTGTGATCCGGGTTCAAAACATTTTCATTGGAGGGCGAGAAACGTCTTGACGATATCACCGTAAGACGGGTACATTGCTCCGAAACCGGCAAGATCCTTTTAAACTAGCCCAGAGAGGCTGGAAAGGGACCCGATGAAAAACATTGAAAACCAGTGTATCCCGTCTCCTGCCTCGGCAGGGGGCTTTTTTGTATGTTGTATTTGCCGTTCCCAGGCCGCCATTTGGCGGTCTTTTTTTTGCCCGGTCATATCGCGGAAGGGAGAACCGGCGTGAACCTTTGCAAGAGGCAGCGTGCCAAGCTTGTGCTGTCCGACGGCGCGTGTTTCGAGGGACGGTTGATTGGCGGTGGGGAACTGCCCGTTCCCGCCGAGGTTGTTTTCAACACGAGTATGACCGGTTACCAGGAGATACTCACCGATCCGTCCTACGCGGGACAGATTGTCGTAATGACGTATCCGCAGATCGGCAACTATGGCGTTCACGAGGAAGACGACGAAAAGACTTTTTGCGCGGCAAGCGGTCTCGTTGTCCGTGAGCTCTCGTCGTTCTTCTCTCCGCGCCCCGGCCGCGTGAGTCTCGAAGATTTCATGATCGCCAGGGGAATGCCCGGGTTGAGCGACGTCGACACCCGGTCGCTCGCGCTCCACATCCGGAAGAAGGGATCGATTCCCGGCGTGATCGGTCTCGCCACTCAACCCGACGAGGAACTGACGGCGATTGCTCTGGCTCGAGAGGCCGCCGCGCCCGCGGATCTCGTGGTGGGTGTCGCCGGTCGCGGGGAGCGACGGTACAGGGGCGAGAACGGAAGGGTGGCCGTCGTCGATTTTGGCGTCAAGGATAGTATCGTGTCGGCCGTCCGGCGCCTGGGCGCGGCGGTCGAGGTGTTTCCCGCGCGCAAAACGGAGCGCGGCGGGTTCGATACCGATCTCGTTCTCGATAGTGATTTTGACTTTGTCGTTCTCTCGAACGGGCCCGGCGACCCCGCCGATGTCCCCGGTGCGATCGAGTCGGTCAAAGAATTGCTGGGAAGAATTCCCATCCTGGGAATTTGCTTGGGGCATCAGATCACTGCCCTCGCGATGGGGGGAAAGACTTACAAGCTCAAGTTCGGCCACCGCGGCGGAAATCAGCCGGTGATGTGTCACCGCACGGGACGTGTGTTGATCACGAGCCAAAATCACGGGTACGCCGTCGATGGCGATTTCACCGGTGCCAGGGTCACATTCTCGAATCTGAACGACGGAACCGTCGAGGGGTTTGCCGTCGAATCCCTTCTCGTCGAATGTGTCCAATTTCATCCCGAGGCATCGCCTGGGCCGCATGATGCTTTCTACATAATCGAGGAATTCTCCAAACGGGTCCGGTTACGGGTGGGGAACGCCGCTCCCGCGCCGTTAGTGTCAGTCTGGGAGGGGGCGAGAAATGCCCAAACGGTATAACGTGAACACGGTGCTTGTGATCGGGTCGGGGCCGATAGTCATCGGCCAGGGATGCGAATTTGATTACTCGGGCACGCAGGCGATCAGGGCGCTTCGCGAAGAGGGCATACGAGTGGTGCTTCTCAACAGCAACCCGGCGACGATAATGACAGACCCCGATTTGTCCGACGCGACCTACATCGAACCGCTTACCGTCGACACCTGTATATCCATAATCAAGAAGGAGAAGTGCGACGCGGTTCTTCCCACCCTCGGCGGGCAGACGGCGCTCAACCTCGCGTGCGAACTTTCGTGCCGGGGTGAACTCGAGCGTCTCGGTGTGACGCTTCTTGGGGCCGATGTCGACACCATCGAGCGCGCCGAAAACAGACGCAGTTTTCGCAGGCTGGCCATCGAGGCCGGGTGCGAAGTGCCGAAGAGCGCCGTGGTTACCTGCATCGAAGAAGCGGTTGCGGCGCTCGACGAGTTGTCGCTCCCAGTGATCGTCCGTCCGTCGTTCACTCTGGGCGGCAGCGGCGCCGGGATGGCGCGTGACCGCGACGCCTATTTCGAAGCGGTGGCGTCGGGTTTGAGAAAGTCGCCTACAAGTGAGGTGCTCATTGAGGAGTCGGTCGAAGGATGGAAGGAGTTCGAGCTCGAGGTCATGCGGGACCACACGGGCAACTGTGTCGTTGTGTGTTCGATCGAGAATATCGATCCGATGGGGACGCACACGGGCGACAGCATAACCGTTGCTCCCGTTCAGACGTTGAGCGACAAGGAATATCAACAGTTGCGGGACGGCGCTTTCAGAATAATGGAAGAGGTTGGGATCTCGGGTGGGGCGAACGTACAGTTTGCGCTCGACCCCGTGACCGGCCGGATGATTGTTATCGAAATGAATCCCCGCGTGTCACGCTCGAGCGCGCTGGCGAGCAAGGCGACGGGATATCCGATAGCGAAGGTTGCGACAAAACTCGCGCTCGGGTACACGCTCGACGAGCTCACCAACGATATTGTCGGTTCGATCCCCGCGTCGTTCGAACCGGCTCTTGACTATTGTGTCATCAAGATCCCCAAGTGGAATTTTGAAAAGTTCAAAGGCGCCGATGACGGCCTCTCCCCGCAGATGAAATCGATTGGCGAAGTTCTCGCGCTCGGACGGACTTTCAACGAGGCGTTGCAGAAGGCGATGCGCTCGCTGGAGACCGGGTGGAGTGGTCTCGACAACTCTTTCGGCGGTTACACAAACGATCGCCTCGTCGAGAGGCTTGCCATTCCAAGCCCGGAGCGTTTCTTCGCGATCAAGGCGGCTTTTGGCGCGGGATGGTCGCTCGATGATATCCACGAACTCACCGCCATCGATCCATGGTTCCTCGAAAACATCCGGCGGCTCGCCGCCTTCGAAATCGAAATCACTGAAGCGGAGACTCCAATCGACAGGGAAACGCTTCGAGAGGCCAAGCGGCTCGGGTTTGGCGACCGCCAGATCGCGGACCTGGTCGGCGTCCAAGAGGGGATCGTGTCGGCGAGAAGGAAGGAGCTGGGGATTCTCCCGTCCGTGAGAATGGTCGATACGTGTGCCGGTGAGTTCGAGGCGGCGACCCCATACTACTACGTGACGTACGACGAAGTGTGCGAGGCGCGGCCTACAAAAAACAAAAAGGTTGTTATCCTGGGCAGTGGGCCCAACCGCATCGGGCAGGGAATAGAGTTTGATTATTGTTGCGTGCACGCCGCGGCTGAACTCCGGAATCTTGGATACGAAACCATAATGATCAACTGCAATCCCGAGACGGTGAGCACCGATTTTGATATCAGCGACCGCCTCTACTTCGAGCCTGTGACATTCGAACACGTCATGTCGATCGTCGACATAGAAAACCCAGACGGCGTGATCGTTCAGTTTGGTGGACAGGGTCCGATAAAGCTTCTCCGCCGTCTCACCGATGCCGGTGTCAAAATTATCGGGACCGGTGTCGAAGCGGTCGACCGCGCCGAAGACAGGAGGCGTTGCAGTGAACTTCTCAGCGAACTCGATGTGCGACAGCCCAGGTCGACGTTCGCCTCGAGTGTTGACGAGGGTGTCGCCGCGGCGCGTGCTCTCGGGTTTCCGCTTCTTCTTCGCCCGCCGTACGTTTTGGGAGGGATGGACATGCGGCTCGTTTACGACGAGGGTGATCTCGAAGAGTCACTCAGGCGAGCGCTCGTTGCGAGCGGCGGACGGCCGCTCATGCTGGACAGGTTTCTCGATTCCGCCGTCGAGGTCGATGTCGACGCGGTTTGTAACGGACGCGACGTGCTCGTCATCGGGATCATGGAACACATCGAAGAAGCCGGTGTTCATTCCGGCGATTCGTCATGCGTCCTCCCCGCGGTGAGTCTCGAGGATGAAGTTGTCGAAGAGATCCGGGCGACGACGGAGCGGATCGGGCACGCCCTCGGAGTGGTCGGTCTTCTCAATGTGCAGTACGCCGTCAAGGACGACATGCTCTATTGTATAGAAATCAACCCGCGGGCATCGCGGACGGTTCCATTCGTCAGCAAGGCCACCGGTGTGGCCTGGGTGAAAGAAGCGGTCCGGGTGATCATGGGAGGGCCCATGCCCGACAAGCCGCCGGCTGTTCACGGGCTCGTATCGGTCAAGGCGCCGGTGCTCCCCTTCGATCGGTTCCCCGAAGTGGATTCGCTTCTCGGCCCAGAGATGAGATCCACCGGCGAGGTCATGGGAATCGCTCCGTCATTTGGCGAAGCGTTCATAAAAGCCCAGATCGCCTCGGGGTTTAAACTGTCGGAGGTTGGTGCTGTATTTATAAGTGTAGCAAATAGATACAAGAGAGAGTGCGTGTATCCCGCGAAGGGATTGCGCGACATGGGATACACCCTGGTCGCGACTTCGGGAACGGCCAAGGTTTTAAGGTCCCACGGGGTTGACGTCCAGGAAGCCCCAAAGGTGAGCACGGGTGACCGCCGGATTCTCGACATGATCGAGAGCGGGGAAATCGCCATGGTCATCAACACGCCCGTGGGGAGCAGGTCGGTTGAAGACGAAAAGGCCATCAGGATGGCCGCCATCAGCAAAAAGGTTCCGTGCGTTACCACCATGTCCGGGTTCCACGCGCTCGTGCTCGGTCTGCTCTCGCTCCCGCCCACCGGCGGGAAAGACTTGTCCATCCGCTCTCTGCAATCGGCCGCGCAAGGGATCGCTTGACGGGCGGGTGCCCCGGCTGGGATGATAATCGCGCCGGACAGTTCCGGGGAACCCCATTATGAAACTCTCAGCCGTCGTTGTAACACAAAACGAAGAAACGAATATCGCTCGGTGCCTGGAGAGCGTGCGATTCGCCGATGAAATTGTTGTCGTCGATGCGCACAGCGAAGACGCCACCGTCGACATCGCACGCCGATTTGGTGCCCGCATTTTCTTGAGGGAGTGGGATGGTTTTGCGACGCAAAAACAATTCGCCATCGATCAAGCGCGCGGAGAGTGGGTGCTTTTGATCGATTCCGACGAAGAGGCGAGCGAGGCGCTTGCCGGTGAAATCAACCGGCGTCTCTCGGGGGGCGTTGATGAGAGCGTCGGAGCGTTCCGCATTCCGCGGAGCAACTTTTTTCTTGGGAAACACATTCCGTACGGACCGTGGAGCGATGACCGGCAGGTGCGTCTCTTTCGACGGTCGCGTGGAAGGATGACGCAGCGACCTGTTCATGAGGGTATCGAAACCGACGGCGAACTTCTCGATCTCGCGGAGCCTCTTTTCCATTACACGCATCAATCTCTTGGAGAGAGCTTTCAACGCTTGAACCGATATACGACACTCGAAGCGGCGGAGCGGGTGGGCCGGCGGAAAATAAGGCTCGGCGATGTTGTTGTGCTGCCGCTGGGTGTTTTTTTGCGGTACTATATTGTCGGCAAGTGTTACAAAGCGGGCGTTCATGGTTATCTGTTGTCTTCGACGACTGCGTTGTACCGGTCGATCTTGTATTTGAAAATCTATCTTCTCCAACGGAAGAAACGTGACGACTCTCTTTTCAAAACCACTTAGAAAAGGCGTTTTGTGCCTTTTGCTACTGACGATAACGGCGTGCGGCGGGACGGATGGCGGCGCGCCGTCTCCCGAGCCCGGTGGTGACGTCGTCGTCGGTCTTCTCAGTGATCCGAAGACCCTAAACCCCCTGGTCGCGTCGTCGATCGAGGCCAAAAACATCATCAGTCTGATGTACATGACACTGCTCGAGGAGCAGGGCGACTTTTTGAACTTCGAGCCGAGACTGGCGCGCGAATGGGAGTTCAGTTCCGACAGCCTCTCGATCACTTTTTATTTGAGGGATGATGTTGTGTGGCAGGACGGTGAGCCGGTGATGGCGGAGGACGTTCGTTTCACATGGGTTCTTGAGACCGACACGCTCGTGGCATGGCCCGGGCGGAACCTCAAGGATCGTATCAAGGATGTCGAGGTTGTCGACGCCAACACGGTGAGATTTCATTTTGACGGCCGCTATCCGTATCAGCTGATGGACGCCAACGACGGTGTGATACTTCCGAAGCATGTGCTCGAGTCCATACCGCGCGGTGAGATCAGAACCGCTCCCTTAGGCAGGGAGCCAGTGGGGAACGGTCCGTTCAAACTTGCCCGTTGGGTGTCGGAACAGTACATCGAACTCGAAAGAAATCCGCTCTATTTCGAAAAGGACCGGCCTTATCTCGCCAGTGTGGTGTTCCGGATCGTACCCGACATGACGACCCTTGTCACCCAACTCAAATCCGGAGAAATCGATTGTCTCGAGTCGATACCCACGGACGCGGTGGCGGAAATCAAGTCGGGGTATCCGGATGTCGAAATCATCTCCTACCGCTCGCGGCACCACAACTTCGTGTCGTGGAATCTAGAAGCGCCGCTTCTTGACGACCGCGACACGCGCCGCGCACTCGCGATGGCGGTGAACACCGGCGAGATGATCCAGACATTGTGGGGAGGTCTCGCGGAACCGAGCGTGGGGCCGATGCACTCGGTGTTGTGGGCGCACGATCCGTCGATGACGCCGATACCCTTCGATCCCGAAGGCGCGGCGAAAATACTCGAAGCGAAGGGCTGGATAGACGAGGACGGCGATGGCGTTCTTGACAGGGACGGCCAACGTTTCGAGTTCGAGATGATAACCAACCAGGGGAATCAGCTCCGGTCGGATATCATGACGATGACACAGGAATATCTCCGCAAGATCGGTGTCAAAGTCGTCCCCAGGACGTTTGAATGGAACACTTTTATTGGCCGCGTCGTAAGCGGCGAGTATGAGAGCTGCGTTCTTGGCTGGAAAGTGGCGACGAAAGCCGACCTGACAAGTTTTTGGCATAGCAGTTCAATGCCGCCCGACGGCTACAACATTTCACGTTACAGAAACGCCGAGATCGATTCGCTAATCGATCTGGCGAAGACCACGCTCGATCCCGATATCTCACGTCCGGTTTGGTACCGGTGTCAGCGGATCATCTATGACGATCAGCCGATTCTTTTTCTCTCCGTCCCGCACGAAGTCGTCGGTCTTCGCCGCGGGTACCACGGTATGGAACCAAACGCGATCGGTTTCTTCGTTAATCTCCACGAATGGTATATCTCGGACGAGCGCCGGTGACGGATTATTGGCCGGTGTTCTTGGAGGTCTTCGGCAGTGCATAGTAAAGACCGTCGTCCTTGACGATGGTTACCGCGCCGACTCCCTCCAGTTGCTCGTTGAGAATGCAGAGGGTTTTTGCCCCGTTGGGTGTCTTTGCGAGGCCGAGCCTGAATACTGAGCCGGTGGGACTCACGCGAACGGTTGTGTAACTCACCAGCGTCGCATCAGGTTTGCATGTGATTTCGTCCAGCATCGATCGGCAAACGGGGCACTTGCTGTGTGGATAAAAAAAGGCGTGCTTGTTCTCGCAGCGATACAGTGTCAGGCTTTCGGGCGTAAATCCCCGATTCTTGTCGCCGTCGGATCGTGTCAACGGTTGCTCCCTTCCGCATGTGTGAGGGAGTCGACCACAAAAACAAAACTCTCGTTTGAAACGCCGCCGACACTCTGGATCATGCCCATCCGGGCGCGATGGTGTTGTCTCGAGCCTGCTCTGCCGGTGAGCTGTTCGTGGAGTTCAACACTGCCCGAAACGGCGGTGCACCCGATGGGGTGTCCCCGCGCTTTCATTCCGCCCGACGGGTTCACGGCGAGGCGGGAGTTGATAATCAACCCTCCCTGCGCAAGTTCTTTCCATGACGATCCCAAATCGAAGAAACCCATTTCCTCGAGGTTGATCATTTCAAATGATGTGAACGCGTCGTGGATTTCAACTATATCAATGTCCGCCGGAGTGACGGCGGCCATCTCACAGGCGTTCGTGGCCGCCTCGGCCGTGGCCATAAACCGTGAAATGTCGTCACGATCCTGAAAGAGACAAACGTCGGTTCCTTTACCCCAACCCCGATACCAGACATCGCCGTCGGCCGGATCGAGAAGCACCGCCGCGGCGCCGTCGGAGACGGGAGCACAGTGGAGGCGGCGGAGTGGGTCGGCGACAAGAGGGCTCGCGGCCACTTCCTCTACGGTGACTGCTTTCTGAAAATGCGCGTTCGGGTTTTTTGAACCATGGAAGTGGTTTTTTTGGGCGACAAGATGGAGCGCATGTTCGGGGATATCGTGTTTCCGCAAATACGACTGGGTCACCAGGGCTCCGAGAGCGGGAAGCGTCGCGCCGTACGCGCGGTCATGAGGATTCTCTCTGTTGGAAAGTATTCCCGCGGTTTCGGAGGGCGGCACATGCGCCATCTTCTCGACACCGAGAACGATCGTCTGTCCCTCGCAACGGTGGGTGTCTTCCAGCGCGTGGTAAAGGGCTTCGCCGCCCGTCTTGAAAACCCCGTGGAAGGTCGCACGAAGTTCGGGAAACTCGGCCTGGATCGCCCGGGTCAGTTTTCTGAAAGGGTCGGTGATTCCGCAAAGTTCGGCCGGTGCGTACGAAGCGAGATAAATCCGCTCGACCCGTTTCGGGTCGGCCGCTGCCATTACACCCCCAAGCGCTTCGAGGGCCAGCGCTTCCAGCCCGCTGTCCAGACGGCCAAAATGCGTCATACATGAAGATTTGATCTTGATTTTTTTCACGGTCGGTTATCTTATAGTACCTGCTCCCCTAATGTCAATCGGAGGGTTTTGGCCCGTTTCTTCGATTTTTGCCTGAGAGGACCGCCGGTCTTTCGAACGGATAATGCGTTATGCTTCACATGATCGGTATCGCATCGCTGGCAAGCGGACTACTTGCCCAATTCATGAAAGTGTTGATCGCGTTTTACCGGACGAGGAAGTTTCGTCTCGAGCGCGTATTCGACACCGGTGGCATGCCCAGCTCACACACATCGCTGGTGACGACGTTGACCATAGGGGTTGGTGTCGACAGCGGAGTGAATTCGGCGGTGTTCAGCATCGCTCTGATCTTCAGCCTCTACGTGGTATTCGAGGCCACCGGACTAAGGCAGGAAGTGGGAAAGCAGGCCCGCGTCCTGAACGAGCTCGTTGACGATCTTCTTGTCACGCACCATCTTAACACTTCGCGGCTCAAGGAACTCGTCGGCCACACTTGGGGCGAGGTTACCGTTGGGTTTATTTTTGGATTGCTCGTCGCCATTATCGCCTACCGCTGATTCTTCCCAGGCCATGACTCCGCGGATTCGGCCCGCATGATGCGGTCAATTCCACCGCTCACTCGGCCGTTCGCGGCCTTTGGCGTCCCGTCCGGCGTTCGTGTCGGCTCCAGAGCCAGAATGGCGCATAACTTATTTTTTAAAATTAAGTTATGCGTGTCGTTGCGGTGCGAGGGCGATCGGCGTTCGCCGTCTCCGTGGGGAGTTTTTGCTTGCCATCCGTCTTGAAATGTAACTTCTTATAGATGGACCCCCCACCTCGTCGCGCGTCGTGAATTGTACGTTTTGACGAGATCTGCTTATGAGAAACTCTATTATTCTACCCCTGACGATTGTGGCTGCCTGTGTCATTGTGATGGTGACGTTCGTGGCTTGCGACATCAATGACCCGGACAGATATTTGCGTCCCCCCGTGATCAAGAGCTATTCTCCCGGGTCCCCCACATTGCATGCGGCGGTTGGGGATTCCCTGGATTTTTCGGTTACGGCGATCGACCCCGACGAACAAAACCTCCAGTACTCTTTTATGCTTGGTGACAGCCTTGCGGCGACGGAATCCGAATGGGTCTATGTCGTCCACGAACCCGGTGATGTGGAAATCCGCGGGTGTGTCTCGGACGGCGCCGGGCAGTCGGAGATCCGCTGGAACCTCACTCGGGTGATCCCGGTAAACCTTCCCCCTGAATTCGTCCGCGTGGATCCGCCCGAACCTGAAGTTACCATCATTGTCGGTTCGTCCATCGATTTCATAGTCAGCGCGATGGACCCGAAGGCAAATCACTCAGCTATGTTTATACGATAGGCGATTCGATAGTATCGGTTACGCGCCGTTACACGTATCCGTCATCGTTTGTGGGCGACGTGAACATCCGTGCGGTAGTTACAGATGGCGAAAGTTTTGTTTCGCACGAGTGGTTGCTCATGGTCGCTTCCGAGCCTGATTCCATACCCCCGGCCGCGGTCGAAATCGTTTCGATCCAACCCGGCGTGGAGACCGGAGAGGTTGACATCGAGTGGGTTGCCGTCGGAGACGACAGCATGACGGGTCTTCCGTCTCACTACATCGTCAAAACGTCTCCGATGCCCATTGCGGATGAACACTCCTGGAACTCATCGAGCGACCGAACGGGTGAACCCGGGCCGGCACTCCCCGGTGAGATTCAACGCATGACGCTTCAAGGTTTGCCGCCGGCCAGGACCGTTTATGTAGCGGTCCGCGCGCGCGACGACTTTGGAAACCTCTCGGCGCTCCCGGAGATGTCATGGACCCAGGCCCGCGGAATGAAGATACGGGGAACCGTGCGCAACGCCGTGACGGGCGATCCGATTCCCGGAGTCAACCTTCGGTTGGTGTCGTCTGTAGCCACGACCGGGGCGGATGGAACGTACTTGCTGGAGGAGTTGCCCGCGGGACTTTCGCAGATTTATGTCGAAGATGAATCGAACCACGCGGAACTTGGAGCGTTTTTCGATATTCTCTTTACTCCCTACAACATCCAGGACAAGGATGTTCGTGATTTCTGGATGCTGCCGAATGATCCGCTCGTAACAACGGATTATCCAAACTTCCTCGCATACTATCGAGAGTTGACCGAGCTCGAAGGCGCAGAGAAGAACCTTCTCGAAAGGTGGAATCCTCCGTGTTACGTCTATGTGCCTCCGATGGTGGCAAACAACCTCGACTACCAGCAGATCGTCATAGACATATTTGACGAGTGGGAAAGCTTTATTGGCGTCGATATATTCGAGTTTGTCGACTCGGAACCCGACACGGGACTCTTCATAACCTATATCAATGAAGGTGATTCCCGCGAGAATTACCTCGTCACCAAGCGCGATGAATTCGGGATGCAGATCCAGGGGCGGGTCGCGTTGAAAACGATCTACACCGTGGACAACCTGGAAGTGTTCCAGGTTATTGTCCGCCACGAGTTGGGTCACGCCCTCGGGTTCAACCACAGTACCGACGGCGATCACATCATGGTCGGTGCCCACTTCCCCGGGGTTCTATTTCCCGCAGTCGATGAGATCAATCTCGGCAAGGCGATGTACAACCTGCCCCGCGGTTTCGACGCCGAATGGCACCGCTTCGACTAACGTGCGTACACGCCCACCCCCAGTTTCCACATTCGAGTTCGCCCGACAAATCGCCGATCTCCAGATCGACCCGGGAATTCGATCTTGGTGTGAAGTAACTGTGGGAAATCAAGAAGAACGACCAACCCGTTTGGGGTCCGTTGCGGCCGTCTAAAATTGACAGGTCCAACGGGGTCGGGAAGGGTCCGTGGAGGATCGGCCGATCTTCGCATGACAATGCGGTGAAATGACTTTGCCATCGCGGGGTTCGGCCCAACGTACTATCTTGACTTTTGCTCTGAAATCCTCTATAATACGACTTCTAGTTATGGTGTGTCGACCGTATCCAGTTAATTCCGCACTCTCTAAGGAGCACAGCCAACCTTACTGTTACTGCTGTAAATTCGGCGTTTAGCTCTGCCAATATCTTGGGATCTTAGGTCCACCAGTATCAAATGCCTTTTCTGAAAAGAATTGTCGGATATCGTTCCGTGCGGGAAGATGCGCTTTCTGTTCGGGTCGCTGTCTGACGATCCAAGGAGGAACCCATGGCGCGCATGCCTTCGCTGTGTCCCGCTGTTGTAGTATTAATTCTGGCAAGCTCAATCCTTCTCGGTTTTTTCGCCGATGTTCAGGCGGAGAAACTGACCTATTCGTTGGAACTGCCGCAAGATTACGTAACGGTCCTGACCGACGCCGGTGTGGCGACGATTCAGGTCTCGGCCGCCGGTTACGATCTGTTGGCGGAAGAAGGATCGCCCGAGCTTCCATACCGTATTATCAGTGTGCTTCTCCCGCAGGGGGACACGGTTGAGTCGTTCCGGTTCACGACCGACGGTCCCGTGCTGACAATGCTCCCCCGTGCCGCAATCGCCCAGGCGGGCCCCATGGTCGCCGAGGATGGCACGGTGGGCCGGGGTGAGCCGCTTGCCGCCGCGTCCGATGCGGGGACGGTTTTCCCCGAAGCGCTCGGGCGCTACCTTGGTACAAGCTATCTCCACGGACGCGCGATCGCTTCGTTTGCCGTCTTTCCGGTTCGTGTCGATTCGGGTGACCTGGTTCTCACCGAGAAGGTGACAGTCGAGATCACGACGACGCTTGCTTCCGCCGAAGACGCTCCAGTGGTCCGCGAGCGTTTCCGCGAAGGCTTCCAGAAGAGCGTGGAGTCGATGCTCGAAGCGTTTGTGGTGAACCCGGAGATGAACGGGCGCTACATGTTCGACGAGGTGGCGGTGGAGAAGGAGAAGGGTGGCTTTCAGCCGACGACCTATCCGTCGCTCGAGGGAAGCCCCGTCGATTACTTGATCGTGACGACCGACGCTTTGGCGGGCGAGTACCAGCGTCTCGCCGACTGGAAAACGATAAAGGGCGTGCCGACGGTGGTGCGGACGGTGGAGTGGATCGAGGCAAATACGCGCAACGGTGTCGATCTCCCCGAGACGATACGGTTCTTTATCCAGGACGCATACGCCAAGTGGGGAATCACATACGTTCTTCTTGGCGGTGACACCGACATCATGCCGCCGAGATACGCACTCAGCCGTTTCTATCTTGGTGGAACCGAACTTCCCACGGACATGTATTTCGGGTGTCTCGACGGATCGTGGAACGACACCCACGACAAATATTGGGGAGAAGGGTTCAGTGTTGTTCCTTATGATAACCCCGATCTCTACGCGGAAGTTTACAACGGCCGCATACCGCGGTCCGACCTCGCCGACGTCTCGCTCATGATCGATAAGATCATCGCGTATGAAACGCCGTTGTTTACCGATTATATGGATCGTTACATGTTCCTGGCGGAGGTGCTGTTTCCGGTGGATTGGAAAAACCCCGATCCGATCAGTCTCAACGGCGCCGACTTCGCCGAGTTCATCTATGCGACGAGTCTCCAGGGTAAACCGATCGAAATTATAAAGATGTATGAGACCGACTGGCTCTATGCAAACGCGGTAAACGAGAATAAACAAGCGGCGATCGACTCGATGGAGACAGGCATCAACCACATCAACCATGTTGGCCACGGGTTCCGGTTCAACATGTCCGTGGGTAATGCGAGTATCCTCAACGAAGACGCCGACGTGCTGACCAACGGGGGCCGCTATTTCAACCTCTATATGTTGAACTGTACCGCCGCTGCGTATGAGTTTTTCTGTCTTGCCGAGCATTATCTCGCCAACCCGAACGGCGGCGCTGTATCCGTCGTTGGGTCGAACGAAAGCGCGTTTCCTAATGCTTCCGGCAACTATATGAATGAGTATTACGAACTCTTGTTCAACGATGACGTCGTCCATATCGGCGAGACCTTCGCCCGTTCACGACTGCCGCGGACACCGGTTGCCGTGGCCGGGGACAATGTCGATCTGTGGACGCACTATATCTATACGCTCCTCGCCGATCCGGAAATGCCGCTTTATACGGCACAGGTGAAGAGCATCGATGTGTTTCACGTGGCGAATGTTGGTCTCGGCACGTCGAGTGTTCTTGTAAATGTCACTTCGGGCGGCGTGCCCGTCGACTCGGCATTTGTTTGTCTCTCCAAGGATAATGACGATTACCAGTACGGTGCGACCAACGCGGTCGGCAACGTCGTCTTCGATTTTACGGCGGAGAGTCCCGGTGAAATCACCGTTGTGGTGACCGGGTTGAACCTCATCCGCCACCAGGACACGATTACCGTCGATCCCTCCGCCGGCGCCTATGTGAACTTCGCGTCGCTCACGGTCGATGACGACCAGAGCGGTGGAACGTTCGGCAATGGCGACGGCATCATCGATGCCGGTGAGACGATCGACTTCACACTCGAACTGACAAACACCGGCGGGGCCTCGTCGGGCAACGTGACGGCAAAGTTCCGCTGCGACGACGCTCTGGCGACGGTCCTCGACAGCACGGCAACGTTTGGCGTGATCGGCTCGGGATCCAATGCGACGGCTTCCGACGTGGTTCGAGTGATGTTCGATGCGGCAATCGTCGACGAACAGTCGGTAGAGTTCGACCTCTCGATCGAGAACAACGGGAGTCCCACATGGGCGGACATGTTCCGCAGGGAAGTCCACGCGCCCGACCTGGCGCTCACGACGTTGCGTATCTACGACGATCCTCCTTACGGGAATGGAAACGGCGTCAACGAAGACAACGAGGAGTTCCTCCTCTTCTATGGTCTGAAAAACTACGGAACGGGAACGGCGTCGGATCTGACGGCCGTCGTGACCGACTTGAGCGGTCAGGTAACCGTACATGACGGGACGGATGTTTATCCGGATCTCTCCTCGATTATCGGGGGCGAGAACCTGGCGGGCTTCCATCTCGAGGAGACCAATACGAGTATCGAAAATCTTGTCGAGGTCGCGGTGACCGATCTCTTCGGCCGCGTGTACAGAGACACGGTCGAATTGAGAGTGCCCGATCCACCTTTGGCGATCGAGTTCGATTCGAGCCTGGGGCCGGATCGCCTCGAGGTTGCGTGGCCGCACAGCCTGACACCCGATGTCGTACGCTACAATGTGTATCACTCGGAAATACAGGGTGGACCCTACACGTTGGCGAATGTTGACCCGCTCGACCACGCGGTTTACCTCGACACGGGGTTGTCCGCGAGCACGCTGTACTATTTTGTGATTACGTCAATAGATGGTTCGGGGAACGAGAGCGTCATATCCGGCGAATTCTCGGCGAGCACCAACCCGCCGCAGATGCCCGGATTTCCGATCCAGATGAAGACGACCACCACGAGTTCACCCGTGGTGGGTGATATCGACGGCGACGGCGATCTCGAGATCATATGTGGCAACGAGTACATCTACGCCTGGCATCACGACGGAATCGAACTTAGGGACGGAGACAACGATCCGCAGACCTGGGGAGTTTTGACCCCCGACGGTGATGAGTTCACCGCGCCGATAACACTCGCCAGCCTGGACGATAAGCCGGGTCTCGACATTATCGCGGCGGATCTTGGGACCGTTACGGGGATCGCGCACATTTACTGTGTGGATTATAACGGCGACGCGCTTCCCGGGTGGCCGAAGGTCGGCGAACATGATTTCCGTGCCGCGCCGTCCGCCGGCGATCTCGACGGGGACGGTGACTGCGAAGTCATCGCCATCGATTCGCAGGGTGTCATCTATGCGTGGTATGCCGATGGCACCGAGTATCGCGACGGTGACAACAACCCGTCGACCGACGGCGTGTTTTTCCGAACAGCGGTAACGAGCTTCCATTTTGCGACTCCGACGGTTTGCGATCTCGATAATGACGGCAAAGACGAGATCATTGTCGGCACGCGCGCGGACAGCGTGTGGGCGCTCAACGACAACGGCACCGCGGTCCCCGGATTTCCGTACTATCTTGGCGCGGACGCCGGCGGAAGCATCTGTGCCGGCGATATCGACAACGACGGTTTTATCGAGCTGTTGGTCCAGACCAAGGGACTGGTCGGCAAGGCGCATCTTATTAACCACGACGGAACGCTGGCCGCGGGCAGCTGGCCGCGAAACGCCAAGATCAGGGATATCTTCTTTACGCCGTCACCGGCGATTGCTGATTTCAACAATGACGGCTATCTGGAAAGCGTTCTCTACGCCTGGGATGGAACGTCAACCAAGATATGGATTTTTGATCATACCGGTTCCGATTACCCGGGATGGCCAAAGACGCTGTCCAACAACTTCACCGACACGTCGTCTCTGACGGTTGCTGATGTCGATGGCGACGGCGGGCTGGACATCGTGCTGGGTGACGAATCGCGGTTTATCTATGCGTGGGACATCAACGGTGTCATGGTTCCGGGGTATCCGGTTCAGGCCGAGGATGCCGTTCGGTCGACCCCGTATCTTACCGATGTCGACCAGGATGGCGACATCGATATGATCGTCCACAGTTGGGACCAGAGCATCTACGCCTTCGATCTGAGCGGCGCGTACAATGCGGCGCTTGCACCGTGGCCGACAGTTGGGGCCAACTCGCACCGCAACGGGTGTTACGGGTTCGCGGAACCGACAGGTATCGGGGATGATGAATCACCACACGTGTCAACAACGCACGCGGTGCTCCACCAGAACTATCCGAACCCGTTCAACCCGACGACACGAATCGAGTTCGTGGTGCCGCAGGGCGCAACCCAGCACGTATCGCTGGTTGTATACGATGTGACCGGCGCGCGAGTTCGCACCCTTATCGAGGGCACAAGGGCGCCGGGTCTGTATGACACGATGTGGGATGGACGCGATATGAGGGGCAACCCGGTAGGATCGGGCGTGTACTTCTATCGATTCAGATCCGACCAGGCGACACTGACGAAGAAAATGATTCTTCTGAAGTAACCGGTGAATTCACAGGATCCTCGCCGAAGGGCGCGGGTCCTGTCGCCGATTACCCCAAGTCCGCTCGCTTTTGCGAGCGTGGATTCACGAGGTATGGCGACCCCGGCGTGTGCACGCGAACACTCGCGGCCTCCGGGGGCCCCATCGGCGCCACCCGCGCCTGACGAAACGACACAACTTAGAGCCATCCGGGGCATTTCACTTCCCACTTCGACACACCATTGCCCCGGGTGGTCTCTTCTCTATTATAGGAGATCCTTCTTCTTCATCCATTGCCTGAGTTCTTCGTACGACATGAAGTGTTTATCGAAATCGTAGGGGCTGTTCCATTCGCATTCATCGACAGAATGCTCCCGGCACATCTGCGGGCGAGTGTCGTAGATCGTGCAGCAGTTCGTGTCCATGTCGAGAAATTTGCACTGCGTGTGAACCATCAGATGCCACTTCTTCTTATCGACATAAACAGACACGTCCTGATGCGCGAGCATCCATAGCAGATCGTCGTAATCTCTCTTGGACCGCGGCCGGTCTATCTCTAGCGAAAAATACCGGCAGCATTTCGCCGGAATGCACTGCGCGCACCGCGGGTGCTGCGCAACGAGTTGCGCCTTGGATTTCGCGGTCTTTTTGCTCTTTTTCTTCCCGGCTTTCTTCTTTGCCATTTTTTTCCGTTCGGTTGTTGGGCTGCTTGTTGAGATCGACTTTCAATCGGATTAATTATCTGTAAATAGTCGAAACGGGCGTATGGTTCAAGTAAGAAATTCACATCGCACCGTCGGAGCGCGAATACAAGATATGGAATTCCCGCGACGACAGGCAATTAACGGAATTCATTTGTTTGTTATAGGTTATGAATTGACAGGGGAGTCGAAAGTGTAGTATAATTTACAAAGATCGACGGAATTTTGCTTTACATCACACTTGCGTTCCAACAACCGTATTGGTTCCGTCGTATCTTTTTGATCTCGAGCTCACCATCCCAAGGAGGACAGCGAATGAAATCGTCGGTCGCATTGATGCTAGTCATCGCGGTTATGCTTGTGCCTTTGAGCGCTTTTGCGCAGATTGTGCCGCCCAAACCGGGTGTCGATATTCCACAGGCATATTACGATCGTATCGCGGAAAACCCGAAGGCATTTCAATTCGAGAGAGCATGGATTCAAAAAGCCGAGAGAGCAAAAGAAGCACGCGACAAGTTTTTGTCGATGACCCCGCAAGCGGGAATGGCGTTTGCCGCTTTGCCCGATGATTTAAAAAAAGCGATGATGGTTTCGGGTACCTCTCAGGTTCCCGTTCTCATGGGAAAATATTCAAACACTGGCGCCGATCCGTACACAACGGCGACGCTCCAAACAAAACTCTTTAGCCCTCCCCCGGCCGCGTCGATGACATCTCTCTATGATGAGATGTCCTATGGCAATCTCAATCTTACGGGCTCGGTGTATGGGTGGTACCAGGTGTCGAACACGGATACGTATTACGAGGGTGGGGCGGGTTGTTACGGATTTTGTGCCACGGGAAAGGTCGGCGCGTATATAAAAGAGGTTCTCCAGCTTGCCGATCCCGGGGTCGACTTCAGTCTTTATGACAATGACGGTCCCGACGGTCTCCCCAACTCGGGGGATGATGACGGCTACGTCGATTTTGTGGCGATCGTCCAACCGGAGATCGGCGCTGAGTGCGGGAATGACAACCTGTGGTCACACCGCTGGGTCGTAGTCGGTTGGCCCGAGTTCAGTGCTCCCTGGGCGACGAACGACCCGTCGGCAAACGGCGGCGTTGTCAAAATATACGACTACACTATCCAACCCGCTTTGGGTTCGACGAACGGATGCGGCGCCGGCGTGATTGAGATCGGCGTTTTCTGCCACGAGTTTGGGCACGCGTTTGGTCTCCCCGATTACTACGACACGGACGGTGGAAGCGCGGGAATCGGTGAGTGGGGTCTCATGGGCTCCGGGAACTGGCAGATTCCCACGAACCCGGTACACATGACGGCATACTCGAAGGAATGGCTCGGCTGGATCGTACCCACCGAAGTCGGTCCGATGTCGCAGATGTACACGGTGAATAACTCGGAAGTCACGCCCCAAGCGTACAAGCTCAATGTGATGGAAGAGAAGTTCAGCCGCAAGAACTACACACCCATCTCCGGGTCGTATTCGCTGCACTGCGGCTTGACCGCAACGGATGCCGCAACCCGCAATTGGGCCGGTGGGACCGGATACGGGAACGGATGGGACGAAGCGGTGTGCAGGGACTTTTCGTATAACGGCGCCGATCCCGTCTCGCTCCAGTACAAGTATTCGTACCACACGGAGTCGGGGTATGACTATGGTCGCGTCAAGATCGAGGTCAACGGAACCGTATCCACAATTGTATCGTATCACGGTGTTGGCAGTGGGACCGCGAACATCGACTTGACTCCGTATCTGACCGGGAGCGGCGCTTCCGCCTACACATTGATTTTCGGTTTCGATTCCGACTGGGCCTACGCGGATGAAGACGGTGATTTCAACTCCGGCACGACGGGTCCGTTCAAGATTGATGATGTCTCGGTAACCGGTGGCGGCGAGAGCTACGCGACCGATTTCGAGGCCTACGAAGACGGCTGGCATGTTGACCGGACCATGACCCCGGTGAAGGAATACTTCCTTGTCGAGAACCGCAACAGTATTGGGGCGCAGTTCGATCAGAATCTCAACGGCCAGGGACTTGTCATCTATCATGTCGAAGACGATGTGATGAAAACCACACTGGGAAACTCCGGGGACGGAGACCCCGGCACGACGGCTCGCGGCATGATGGTCGAGGAAGCCGACGGCCTGGGTCAGCTCCTTAGCGGAACGAACCGCGGGGACGCGGGCGATGTGTTCCCGGGTAACACCAGCAACACGGCCTTTAATTCGGCGACAGTACCGAACAGCAACAGCCTCAACGCTTACACGACCAATGTGGCCGTCGAGAATATCAGCCCGTCGGGCAACGTGATGACGGCGGATATGCGCGGCGGATACTTCGCGCCGACGCTCGTGTCGATAACTCCCGTTATCGGAGATAACGATCAGGTTGTTCCTGTCCCCGATGTCGCGGGCGCCGGATTTGTATACGGGGCGACATTCCTCCTCCGTGACCCTTCCATGATCGAGTACGCGGCCACCGACGTTGAGTGGATCGGCAAGGCGAAACTCGTCGGCACGCTCGATCTCAACGGCGTTCCCGGCGGTACGTACGATGTGGTTGTTCGCAACCCGGACGGCCAGGAGTCCGTAATCGACGATGGTTTTATCGTCAACGATGTTGGAACCGGCATCGGCAACCCGAGTCTCGCCGCGACAAACGCCTTGTTCCAGAACCATCCGAATCCTTTCAACCCGACAACGACGATCAAGTACGCGATCAAGGACGGCGGTCATGTCACGTTGAAGATCTACAACGCCGCCGGGCAGCTCGTTCGCACTCTGGTTGACGACATGCAGGCGCCGCAGGCAGGCGGTTTCTCCGTTTTGTGGAACGGAAGAAACGATGCGGGCGAACCTGTCGCGTCGGGTGTCTATCTCTATCAGCTCACGGCGGGAAGCGAGTACCAGGCGGTCAAGAAACTCGTTCTCCTGAAGTAAACAACATCCGCCTGACTTGAGTGTGTGAACCCGGTCGTTCCAGATGAGAACGGCCGGGTTTTTTGTGAGGGGCGCGCAGAGCGCCGTTGCCGCGTGCTCGTATGGATTGGTTCCCACGCCCCTCATGGCCAATTCCAATTGACAAGCGGTGTGACCGGGTGTAGGATCACAAGACGGTCACGAAGTGTAAACCCTACTCAGTAAATCCTTTCCAGGAAAGTCTCTTCGATTTTACGTGGACTTTTGGGGCCAACGAGGGGTGTGTTGTATGTCAGCGTTTTTTGATTTATCTGAAGAAGAACGAATGATTCAGGATACGGCGCGCGAGTTTGCCGAATCCGAAATAATGCCGGTTGCCGCTGAGAACGATGCGAAGGCGCAATTCCCGACGGACATTGTCAAGAAACTCGGGGAATTGGGTTTCATGGGAATGCTCGTCCCCGAAGAATACGGCGGGTCGGGGCTGAGTAACTTTTGTGCGGTTCTCGCGCTTGAGGAAATCAACCGCGCGTGTGCCTCGACCGGCGTGACGATGTCGGTACAGAACTCACTGGTCAACTCTCCGATCATGAAATACGGGAGCGACGATCTGAAGAAGAGATATCTGCCGAAGCTCGCTTCGGGCGAATATTTGGGCGCGTATGCGCTTAGCGAAGCCGACGCGGGGACCGATGCGGCGTCGATTCAGTGCCGTGCGGTCAAAGACGGTGACGACTATGTTTTGACGGGCACGAAGCTGTGGATAACGACGGGTGCGAATGCTGATGTTTACGTCGTTCTGGTGAAAACCGATCCCGAACAAAAAGTAAAGGGCATAAGCGCGTTTATCGTCGAACGCGACACGCCGGGTTTTAGTGTCGGTAAAAAAGAAGACAAACTTGGTTTGCGTGCTTCAAGCACAACCGAGCTTATTTTCGAGGACTGCCGGGTGCCGGCAGCTAACATGCTTGGCGCTGAAGGCGAAGGGTTCAAGATCGCCATGGCGACTCTCGACGGAGGGCGGATCGGGATCGGGACACAGGCCGTGGGAATTGCGCGGGCCTGTCTCGATGCTTCGGTTGCTTACGCACGCGAGCGCGAACAGTTCGGGAGAGCCATCGGCGAATTTCAGGCGATCCAATGGAAGATAGCGGACATGGCCACCCAGATCGATGCGGCCCGGTTGTTGGTTTACAGGGCATCGAGACTGCGCGACAGGGGTGTCCCGCACACCAAGGAAGCGGCGATGGCCAAATTGTTCGCGTCTGAAATTTCGAACAAGGTCGCACGCGACGCGGTGCAGATCCACGGTGGCGCCGGTTATCTCAAGGATTTCCCCGTTGAACGTTACTATCGCGACGCGAGAATCACAGAAATCTACGAAGGAACAAGCGAAGTCCAAAGAATCGTCGTTTCGAGAGCCTACCTGAGAGGCTAACAAGGAGAAACTGACCGGTCGCGGGTGGATGAGAAAGCCCGGCACGGTGATAACAGGAGGTCCCAGGGTGAAGATAGGTGTCTTAGTAAAGAACGTTCCTGATACGGAAACAAAAATAAAACTGTCCTCTGACCGGTCGACGGTCGAAGAGCAGGGGATCAAATGGGTGATGAGCACGTTTGACGAATACGCCGTTGAAGCGGGGCTCCAACTCAAAGAGAAATTCAAGGACGATACCACGGTGACGGTTATCTCGCTCGGCCCCGATAGGGTTATCGAGTCACTGAGAACGGCCCTGGCGATGGGCGCCGATGAAGCGGTCCACGTATGGGATCCCGCGATGGAAGGCGGCGATTCGCTGAACAATGCGAAGATTCTCGCCGGTGTCGTGGGCTCGATGGGTTTCGACATTATCTTCGGGGGCAAGCAGGGAATCGATTACGATTCGTCGCAAGTTTGCGCCGCCGTCGCCGAGCACCTCGGGATTCCCCAGGTTCAGGTCGTGGTAGGTTTCGAAATGAATGATGACAAGACCGGGTTTATCGCGCGACGGAGTGTCGAGGGCGGAGACGAGGTCGTCGACGTCAAGCTTCCCGCGGTTGTGACCTGTGAGAAGGGGCTCAACGAGCCTCGCTACGCATCCCTTCCCGGTATCATGAAAGCAAAAAAGAAAGAGATAAAGAAAATCACGCTGGCCGACCTGGATGGTTTGAGCGAAGACCAGGTGGGCGCGGCGGGTTCCGCGACCAGAGTCGTCGGTTATGAACCGCTGTCCGCTCGCCCCCCCTGCAAAATGATCGAAGGGGAGCCGGCGCAGCAAGTGACGGAACTGGTCCGCGCGCTGCGCGAAGATGCGAAAGTAATCTAGGACATTGATTCAAGAAATGGAAAGGAGTCGGGACGTCGTCCCGGAACAAAAATGACAAACGATATCCTGGTATTCGCAGAGATTCGCGATGGCGATTTCAAAAAAATTAACGGCGAGCTTGTAACCGCCGCGAAGACGCTTGCGGAGAAGAGTGGAGGCGGCGTGCACATCGCGGTATTGGGTGACGGAGTCGACCAGGCGGTCGAGGAGGCAAAGGGGTTTGACGTACAGAAAGTATTCACCGTAAAGAGCCCTGTTCTGGCCAAATATTCGACGGAGGGTTTTGCCGGTGGTCTCGAAGCCGTGGTCAAAGAAGCAGATCCCGGAGTCTTGTTGTTTGGCGCAACGGCGACGGGCAAGGATCTGTCAGCCCGCCTGGCGGCACGCCTCGGGGCGGCCCTGATGACCGACTGCACGGATGTCGATTTCGAAGACGGTGCCCTCAAGGTCAAGCGCCCCGTTTTTTCGGGCAAGGTGTACGCGACCGTGGTGTCGACCAAAGACGGGCTGAAGATGGCCTCCATCCGGCCGAATATTTTCCCCGCGGCTGAAAAGTCCGGTGGCGGTGCGGAAGTTGTCGAAGTCGCGCTTCCAGTGACGGAAGATCAGATCGGCGCGGTAGTGACGGGGGTGGAGGGCGTATCGACGGGGCGTAAAGACGTGACCGAAGCCGAAGTCATCGTCGCGGGTGGACGGTCTATCAAGAGTGAAGAGAATTTCAAGATTCTCGAGGATCTGGCGGATGTACTCGGCGGGTCGGTCGGCGCGTCACGTGCCGCGGTGGACGCGGGTTACTCGGAGCATTCAAAACAGATCGGGCAGACCGGCAAGGTCGTCAATCCAAAACTCTATTTTGCTTGCGGCGTGTCGGGCGCCATCCAGCATCTCGTCGGTATGAGAACATCCAAAGTGATCGTTTCGATAAACAAGGATCCGAACGCTCCGATTTTCCAGTATTCGGACTATGGGATCGAAGGCGACCTGTTCGAGGTTGTTCCCTTGCTGACGGAGGAATTGAAAAAACTTGTGAACGGCTAGATATCGGTTGTCGGCCGCCGCGACATGAGTTGAAAGTTAAGAGGGTGATGGGTCAAACCGTCACCCTCTTTTAATGCCCCCGCACAACCGCTTTGTTGCCGGCCCCGCAAACAATGCTCGAAACAAGAGGCCCTGGAGTAAACTCCAGGGCCTCTTGCTTTGAGACAGCGATTAGTTATGCTTTAGCGAATAACCACGAACTTGCCGACGAACCGGTCGAAGTTCGTGTCGTCGGTCTCGACCGAATAGAGATAGATACCGCTCGCAACATCCTGCATGTTTCGGCTGACGAGGTCCCACCGGACCGTTCCGATACCGGTGTTTCCATCAAACGGCAGTTCTTCCACAAGGTCGCCAGAGAGCGTGTATACGCGGATGGTTCCCCGCGAACGCGGCAGGTTCCTGAACTCTACCTTAATACCCGTTGGATCGTCGTTGTTCGGCTCGAGGCTTGGCCATTCAGCCATCGACGCGGTAGTTGCCGGGTTGGGCACCACGTAGATGTCGCCTTCCTGGTATTCGTACGCCGCTCTCGAAACGGAATTGGGCTGGACGTACTGGAAGTTCGATGACGGATCGCCCGCTTTTCCTTCAAAGAGGTTGTTGTCATCGTCCAGTCCGTGATCCAGCGCCGTTACCGAATAGAAGTAGTGGCGGCCAAGGTGCATCGAACGATCGATATACTTGTAATACTGACGTCCGCCGTCCGCGCCGATCGACCACTTGGCAAGGCGCGAAAGTGTGTCGCACACTTCCGGTGTGACACCGGGAGGACAGGGAGGTTCTTTGCCCGGGAACTCGAGAAGGTACTGTTCCATCGAACGGATGAAATCGCTCTTCTGCGACGCTGAGAGTGTGCTCACGAGCGGTTCGTAGCGGTAGCGGTCGAGCCCCGTGTCTTGGCCAAAATTGTTGACCACGTCGGCCTCGAACAAAAGCTTCCAAAGTTCGGCCGCCGGACCATTCTCTACGGAACTACCCAGTGGACGTCCCCAGTTATCGGCCCGCCACACCCTGTACCCTTCAAAGTCGAATTTCTGGGTTTTGACATCCGGAACGGACTGGCTGAAATTGTCCCAGTAAATTGTAAGCCCGCCCGCCGAGTGGTCGTCGAGACGCATGTTCGGCGCCGGCGGAGCGGTTCCCACGATCCAGTTGATCTGAGTTTCTTTCCCGTCAACCCCGGTCCTGAATTTCAAACTGTCGTCGTCCGTATAGCCACAGAAGAGCTGGAAGAACCCTTCCTTCGCGCAGTCGTTATTGATCCAGAGTGTCGTGCCGCGCGGGATCAACGGAATCGGGTTTCGGTATTCGGCACGGCAGGTATCGATGGCGACGTTTTCCGCGGGGCCGATGACTGCCGTCTCACGGTAGTCGGCGCCGGTCGTCCTGTTACCATCGAGGTTGAACCACGCGCCGTCGTATGTGAGCTGGGCGTTGGCGGCGTTCGCGATCATCCCTGCCTGGCCCTCACCAGCGACAAACGCGGTCTGAAAAACGAGTGAACTATCGGGGAAAAGCTCCACGAACGGACCGGCGCTCATGAGCATTCGATAGTCACGCGGAACCACCGCGTCGCGCTCGATCGTCTCCTGGGAGAGCAGCTCGTAACGTTCAAAGTCGTTTGTGGGATCTCCGCCCTCTTCAAATGACTGCTGCCCGGAAAAGTTCGCGTAGGTGCTGATACCGACTCGCTCAGGCGCCGTCTCGCCCGTGGGGTCAACTGTGTGTCCGAGGAACATTACGCCAAAGTATCCGAGCGTTGTTCCGTTGTCTCCATCCGCGTCGTACGTGTAAGCGATGTCGACGAGAACGGGGCCGAGGTCCGTACACAGCGGAGGAGGCGCGACATGCCCGCTCGCGTCATCTTCCCAGTAATTGTCCGTTGTACGGGCGCCGGCGTCACAGTCGGCGAAGAACCCGATATAGAGGTCTTCGAGAATGTCGTTGCCAATATTTGTGAGTTTGAATTCGATTCCGACAAAGTCGTCGAAGCGGTCTTCCTCCCACTGAAAGCTCTCCTGCTTGATCAGGAGATTCAAGGGGTTGTGTTCCGGGAAGATCTGGATCGCGATCGGCTGATCGTCGGTGTACCAGCAACTAAACATCTGCTTGGAAACCGACGCAAAGTCCTCGTCGACCAGGCCGTCGAGGTCATCGTCACGTCCGTTCAGCCAATCCTCATCCACCATTCCGTCTTTGTCATCGTCCGCATCGGGAGAGGGAAGCCGATTGCCCCCGCGGGCGCCTTCGGCTGTCCGGTAAATTTTGTCGATGGGATCCTGCGTAGGTCTGAACTCGGTTGCAAACGCCGCCGTCGAAACGGCGGGGACACCGCTTTTGAGTGCCCCGACCCAGAGACCCGATGTATACAGATATTCAACGCCGCTACCGGCCGGCCACTGCGCCGATGGAGCTTCGGAGAATTGCTGCCCGGAGCCGGGCCACGAGCCGAAGTTGCCCCAGTTTGCCACGTGCATATGCAATTCGCCCACGTTGTGAACGTTCGACCCGTCCAACACCAGAATACGCTGCATACCCGGGAACGTATCTTTGCTCTTTTTTGTCTCGGGAGCCCAGCGGGCCAAACTCCAAGTGGGCATCGCAAGGAGTACCGCGGCCAAGACTAGGTATATGGGTAAGTTGCGTCTCATGAGACCATCCTTGTTATCGCGGGGATACATCTGTCACTACTGGAGTAACTCGTTGTCAGGTGGGGCTCTGTACATAAGAAAACACGGAACCAGGCAAAAAGTCAAGTAATTTTGCCTGGTTATTGGTGCATCCAACTCCTTGTGCCTCAAACGATTAAAAATACTTTGGCGGGTCACGCCCAACCCGGGCTTCGCAGTTAGAATCGGACGACTTCCAGGGGCGCGAACTGGGTTTCGGAGGCGGTTTTAGACGGGCGCTTGAGGGCTCCGCCGGGTGCTAGAATCCCGCTGATCTGACCGCCCGCGGGGAGTATGGGAGGGGGGGCGAATCGGACGCGGAGATGCGACGATGGGGAGGTTGGCCAGGGCCGCCAATCCAATTGTGTTCTTTTTTCGGGTTGACAGACGCTAACCGCCAGTGGTAATTTCCTCTTACCGCATGGCGGCTTTTTGATCCCCACCTGAAATCGTTCCCTAATGGGTAGTGTCAAGGTTGATGAAGTCAATCTGAGTCGGAACGTAGGAGCGTGCTTTTAATGTTCAAGAATATCGTGTTAAATGCAGTCATCGTCGCACTTCTCGCATCGCTGTTTATCGCTTGTGATGAGGGCAGTGAAGTCGATCCGTATGCGCAGGTCTCACTGAGACAGGTCACGCGTTCGACAGTTGTTAGCAAGGGGATGAAGTATAAATTCGACAACCCCGAAGTCGTCGCGTTGAACCGGAGTCTCGGTCTGATTCGCGAAGGCAATCTGCTCGAGTTTATTGGTGGGCGTAGTCTCGAGGACAAACTTGCCAGCAAACTGGGCGCCGATTTCCAGTTAGCCGTCGTGAAAGAGTTTTCGCCGTATGTTCATTTCAAAGTCGAAAAGATTTATACCGAAATCGATACTACTTTCATGACCCAGGCTGGCGCCATTGTCTATCCCAAACTCTGGAATGCCGCCGAGTTCGGGCTCGACGGTTTTGAGGAGACGAACCTCGACAATATCCCGTTCAACCGAACGGGTGCTCTTCGCGGTCTTGTCGACAAAAAGATCCGCGTGACCGGGAAAATCACCCGCGAGATGGAAGAAGGCCGGCCGTTCTACATGATCCACGGCGCTAACGCCAAGTTCCGTGTCACGGATCCGTCGGACGGATTGGGACTCTTCCTCAAGCTCTTTGCGGAAAAAGGATACACATTCGAGGGCGGGATGACGATGACCGAGGTCGAGGCGTACGGCGACCGGATGAAATCCAAAATCGCCGGAACGGTCGAGATCCAACTATATCAAATACGGAGACCAGATCATTTCCGGATGATCCCGCTTCCAAAGATTTGAGATTGTCGAAAAGGCGCACTCCGGTGCGCCTTTTTTTGTTTGACCGTTCGGTGAGTGTTGCGATAGCTTGGACTGCAATCAGTCGATTGCGGGCATGGTATATGCTTTAATCGATAGTGGCCGTGCATCAACGATTCTTGAGGTCTTGAAGTGAAAAAGCTGCCCACATGGGTTGAAATCAATCTCGACACGTTAGTCGGCAATCTGGAAGCGATTCGCAAATCCATTGGCGAACAACGTGTCGGTGTCTGCTCACGATCAAGGCCGACGCCTACGGTCACGGCGCGGTTCACATCGCGCAGGCGGCCGGGGAGCTCGTGGATTGGTTCGGCGTTGCCACGCTTGACGAGGCGCTCGAGCTGGGAAATGCCGGTGTCCGCAAGAGAATCCTCATTCTGAGCCCGAGCCTCGAACATGAAATTCCCGGCGTCGTCGACAACGGTTTTGCTACGACGGTATCGTCGCTCGATTTTGCCAGGGCGATCGCCGGTTATGCGGCGAAGACGAAAGACCACAACCGAAGTTCATGTCGAGATCGACACGGGCATGGGCCGCACCGGGTTCTTCGGTTGGAGACGCGTTCGAGCTCGTTGAGAAAGTCCACGCGCTCGAAGGGCTCCGCCTGGGTGGACTATTCACCCACTATCCGGTGTCCGACAGCGATCCGGATTTCACGAAGGACCAGCTGCTGCGATTCCTCGAGCTTGTCGAAGAGTTGAAAGATAGAGGTGCCGACCGTCCCCATAATCCATAGCGCGAACAGCGCGGCGGTTGCCGGTCTGCCGGAAACCCATCTCCGCATGATCCGCCCGGGGCTTCTCGCATACGGTCATTTTCAGCCGGGCGCGCAGCGCTCACTCGAGGTCAAACCGGTTATGAGCTGGAAGTCGAGACTCGTTCAGGTACGGGACATGCCAAAGGGAACTTCTATCAGCTACGGCCGGACATTTTCAACCGAACGCGATACGTTGATGGGAATCGTCCCCGTCGGGTATGGTCATGGGTATCCGTTCGGATTGTCGAATAAGGGTCGAATGATCGTCGGGGAATCGATCGTCCCGATTATGGGGCGTGTCACCATGGACATGACCATGATCGATCTGAGCGATGTTACGCCGCGGCCGAGTGTCGGGGATGAAGTTGTGTTGATGGGGTCGGACGGCGACGCGGAAATATCCCTGGACGATCTTGCCGGGTGGGCCGGAACGATTTCGTACGAAATACTCTGCGGTATCAGCAAGCGTGTTCCCCGGACCTATTTCCGGCGGGGCAAGGTTGAGGCGTTCAAGTCGCTTCTTGGAGTGATCCCGAACCACGTGAGTGTTTGAGACCACGGCAGGAATTTCCTCGTTGCATGACCCGCCTGTGCCATGACAAATCAAAGCCGGATCATTGAATAATTTCAAAAAGATCATCTGCGTTATCCTTGATGGTGTCGGTGTTGGTGAAGCGCCGGACGCTTCCGATTTCGGCGACGTGGGGAGCAACAGCCTCGGCAACACCGCGTGCCATGTTGGAACCCTGCGGTTGCCGGTGCTCGGATCCCTCGGGTTGGGCAACATTACGTCCATCGAAGGTGTTCCTCCCGTTGAAAAACCGGCGGCGTTTTTCGGCCGGATGACGCCGGTGTCGCCGGGCAAAGACAGCATCAGCGGGCATTGGGAGCTGATGGGTTGTATTCCAGACGAGCCGTTTCCCGTATACCCGAACGGTTTCCCTGGCGAGGTTGTTGCCGTGTTCGAAGACTCGATCGGCAGGCGCGTCATCGGGAACAAACCGTGTAGCGGTACGGTGATCATCCAGGAGCTTGGAGAAGAACACCTCGATACGGGCAGCCCCATTCTCTATACCTCCCAGGACAGCGTGTTCCAGATCGCCGCGCACGAGTCGGTTCTCGCCGTCGACGAGCTGTACCGCTTCTGCGAGATCGCCCGCGAGATACTGTGCCCTCCGCACGGCGTTGCGCGCGTGATCGCGCGGCCGTTTGCCGGTGAGGTGGGTGGGTTTTATCGTACGGCGGGCCGGCGTGATTTCTCGCTCCCGCCGCCGAAACATACCGTCCTGGACGTGCTCGTCGACAAGGGAATCCCGGTGCTTACGATCGGCAAGATCCACGATCTCTTCGCGGGCCGGGGGATCACGCGATTCATTCCTACGAAGAACAACAGAGAGGGAATGGAGGCCATCCTCGATATCGCCGCTACGGAAGAGTGGCCGTTTGTTTTTGCAAACCTCGTGGACTTTGACACGATGTGGGGACACAGAAACGACGCGAGAGCGTATGCGCTCGGCCTCGAGGATTTCGATTCGTATCTCCGGCAGCTCATGGCGGACATTGGAGATGACACCCTTCTTATTATAACATCCGACCACGGTAACGATCCGACGACTCCAAGCACAGATCACAGCCGTGAGTTTGTGCCGCTGCTTGCATATTCAAAAATGATGATTCGCGGCGCGCCGGGGAGGGACCTGGGGGTACGTGCGACGTTCGCCGATGCCGGAATGACCATTGCGGAGTGTTTTGGCGTGGATGCCGACATGCCGGGAACGAGTTTTTTGAAGGATGTGTCGGGATAGACGACCCCGCGCGTGATACTGGAAGCGCGGGTTGTGAATGCCGGTTTTTTTGAAGGTGAGGAAGATGGTGGACAAAAACAGCGCAAGACTCGCGGGCATGATCGATCACACGATTTTGAAATCGAGCGCGGGCGAAGCGGATGTGGAAAGAGTTTGTTCCGAGGCGAAGCGTTACGGTTTCGCCGCCGTCGTGGTGCCGCCGTGCTTTGTCCGGACGGCGGTGGAGAGTGTGGGGCAAAGCGGACTCGCCGTTTGCTCGGTTGCCGGTTTTCCGTTCGGTTGGGAGCCGCCGGCGGACAAACTCCGTCAGGCTGACGTACTTCTTGCGTCGGGCGCGGTCGAAATCGATGTCGTGATGAACGTCGGCGCGTTTCTTTCCGGACGACGGGATGTCGTTGAGAGCGAGACGAGGGCCCTCGCCGATATGCTCTCGGGGAGCGCCGTTTTCAAGCTCATTATAGAAACGGCGTATCTTGATGAAGACGGAATCTCTGAGGCAGCTTTACTGGGCGCCGGCGCGGGGGCTGATTTCATAAAGACATCGACCGGTTTTGCGTCGCGCGGGGCCAGCCCCGGTGATATTCGGATTATTGCTTCCGCCGTCGGAAAAGATGTCGGCATAAAAGCCGCCGGCGGAATCCGGACGCGCGGCCAGGCGGAAGAGTTGATCGCGGCGGGGGCGACGCGGTTGGGATGCAGCGCGTCGGTTGGTATCGTCGAGGAAAAGGGCGGTAGTGGCGGGGACTAGTGGTCGTCGTCTTCTTCCATCAGTTTCTTGTCGAGCGAGTCAAAATCGTCGACATTCGGGACGGCGCGGATCAGAGTGTATTCCTTAGTGCAGTGGTCGCACTGGCGTCGCGGTTCGATCCCTTCGACAAATATCTCGCGGCGCGCCCTCTTGCAGTGCGATGTGGCGAGGAGTCCGGTTCTCTCGCAAACCACGCGATGGACGATTCCCTCCGGTTCATTGAACGGCTCCCCATGATGATCGCGGTAGTACGCTTTCATGATCTCCGTCCACGTTGGAAGCGAAGCCCTTGCGCCCGTCATGTTTCTCCCCATCGACCGATTGACGTCAAATCCCGTCCATACGCCGACCGCGAGTTCCGGTGTGAAACCGACGAACCAACCGTCGGTGTAATCGTTTGTCGTTCCCGTCTTGCCCGCCGCCGGTTCGACAAAACCCATCAGGCGGGCGCCGCGCCCCGTTCCCTCGTTGATTGCGCTTTCGAGCATGTTCGTAATCAAGAAGGCTGATTGCGGGCTGAGCACCTCTTCGCGATAGACTGTGTTGTCTTCGAGGAGTTTTCCGTCACGATCAAAGACTCGCTTGACGAACACCGGTTCTGCGCGCACACCGCCCGCCGCGATCGTTGCGTACGCGTTTGTGAGTTCGAGTAGCGTTACCTCTTCGGTGCCAAGCGCCAGCGAGTACACGGCGTCGAGAGGGCTTTTGATCCCGAGGCGATGCGCGCAGCTGATCGCCGCAGGAGGACCGAGCGAGAGCAATATCCGCACGGCGGGGACATTTATTGATTTGTTGAGCGCGCGGCGGATGGTGATTTCGCCTTCGAATTTTTCCTTGAAGTTGCGGGGCTTGTAAACGTCTCCATTGGGCATATCGAGAACGATGGGCGCGTCGAGGATGATGTCGGATGGGGAAAAGCCGTTTTCGAGCGCGGCCAGGTATATGAATGGTTTGAAAGAACTCCCCGGCTGCCGCCTGGCCTGAACGGCACGGTTCCAATTGCTGTCCTTAAAACTCCGTCCGCCGACCATGACGCGAATGTAGCCGGTTTGCACGTCGATCGCGATGGCGGCGGATTGGACGTACGCGAGGGTGGGCTCTTCGCCGGCTTCGACGGCCGCATTGTAACTCTCTCGAGTTTGATCGTAACGCCGCGCCTTCTCCGTCCGCAGCATGTGGGCTTCGAGGCTGTCCTCCGCGACACGTTGGAGGTATGGATCCAGGGTGGTGTACACCTGCAGGCCGTCGTGATAGATCCTGTCCGCTCCGTATCTCGCCTCGAGATACTGCCGGACATGTTCGAGAAAATAGGCGGCGAACGGATCGCCGACGGCGGCCTCGCCGATCGTTATCGGTGTCAACGCCACCGAATCGGCGACCGCCGGTTCGAGTTTGCCGTCGGAAACCATCGAACCCAGAACAACGGAACGCCGCTGTACGGCCCTGTCGAGATGATAATGCGGCGAGTAGTCACGCGGATTTTTGGGGAGTCCTGCAATAAGTGCCGCTTCACCGATGGAGAGGTCGGTGGCGCTTTTTCCGAAAAATTCCCTCGCGGCCGCTTCGACACCGTAGGCACCGGATCCGAAGTAGATCTGGTTGAGGTACATCTCCAGGATTTCATCTTTGGAGTAGGTCCGCTCGATTTTGAGCGCGAGGATCATCTCCTTGATCTTCCTGCTTATCGAGACGTCGAACATTGTAAAGAGGTTGCGAGCGAGCTGTTGGGTGATGGTGCTGGCGCCCTGTACAACGTGGCCGGCGCGAAGGTTGCTCCCCGCGGCGCGCATGACACCGAACACATCCACACCCCAGTGCGAGTAGAATTTTCTGTCCTCGACAGATATGATGGCGTCAACGAGGTGGACCGGCATTTGTTCGAGAGGAATCAGTACGCGGTTCTGCTGGTAGAGCTCGCCGACGAGAGAGCTGTCCGCCGCGAATACCCTCGTCTTAAGCGATGGCTCGAAGTTTTCGAGTCGCGCGGTGCTTGGCAGGTCGCGGGCAAAGTACTGGTATCCTCCCACGAGAGAACCGAGGAAGAACACGAGTACCACGAGAGTAACCCGTATGACTATGCCGATTCGTTTTTTCTCCATGACGATTGGGTCCCGCGGGGATTCGTTGCAAAAGCGCTGCCAACGACCGCGCAACCCGAGCAAACATACTAATTATTGGAAGATTCGAAAAGAGTTTTCAGCGGCGTCCGCCCCAGGGGGGGCGTAGGCGCTTTACTTGATGCCTCCTCTTTGTTATACTTCCGCTAACTTATCGAATGGAAGTGAGTTACTTCATCGAATCCCCGGCTCACCGGCGGTTTCGGTTCAATCCAGGACGGAGAAACGTATGCAACCGGCACGGGAGCAGCTCGAAATAATTAAACGCGGGTCGGTGGATCTGGTTCCCGAAGACCTTTTTGTCGAGAAGCTCGAACGCTCGGTGAAGACGGGCGAGCCTCTTATTATAAAGCAGGGGTTCGACCCGACAGCCCCCGACATTCATCTGGGGCACACCGTTGGGCTCAGGAAGCTCCGCCAGTTCCAGGATCTCGGGCACAAGGTTGTTTTTCTCGTCGGTGATTTTACCGGTTTGATTGGCGATCCGAGCGGTAAGAGCGAAACCCGTGTGAGAATGACGCGGGAGGATCTGGTCAAGAACGCGGAGACATACACGACACAGGCGTTCATGATTCTCGATCGTGACAAGACGGTTATCGAATTTAACAGCAACTGGCTGGCGAAACTCAATTTTGTCGACGTGCTCGAACTTGCGGCCACGCAGACCGTGGCGCGGATGCTCGAGAGAGATGATTTCGAGAAGCGTTTCAAGGCCAACAAGCCGATCAGTCTCCTGGAGTTCGTTTACCCGCTCGCGCAGGGGTATGATTCCGTCGCGTTGAAAGCGGATGTCGAGTTGGGCGGTACCGACCAGATGTTCAATCTTCTCATGGCGCGGGAAATCCAAAAGAGCTATGGGCAGGAGCCGCAGGTCATTCTGACCCTGCCGCTGCTGGAAGGAACCGACGGCGTTGAAAAGATGAGCAAATCGCTGGGCAACTACATCGGGGTTACGGACACGCCGGAAGAGATGTTCGGCAAGACGATGAGCATTCCCGACGGACTTATATTGAAGTACTTCGAACTCGTCAGTTCGAAATCATCCGAAGAGATCGCGGAGATCACAGAACGTCTGAAGGATCCGTCGACAAACCCGTCTCACATAAAGCGCGACCTTGCCCGTGACATCGCGGCGCAGTATCACGACGAAGACGCGGCGGCGAAGGCGGAGGCACACTTCGATCACATCCACGTAAAGCACGATACGCCTGAGGATATCGACGAGGTAACGATTGCCGCGGGCGTGGAAGGATTGTGGGTTGTGAAAGCGATTGCCGACTCAGGGGTGTGTAAAAGCTCGTCGGACGCGCGCAGGATGATCAAGCAGGGCGCGGTAAGTGTTAATGGTTCGAAGATAACGGATATGAATCTCACTCTTGAATCGGGGGCCGTATACACAATCAAGGTGGGGAAGAGACGATTTGTGAAGGTTCGTGTCGACTGATGGCCTTTCCCGTGGGCCTTGGCGTCCTGATGGTGCCCCTAAGCTGCCCGCCCACCCCCCCATGCCTGTTGGGTGATTTCATAACTAACTGTATTTATTGTCGTTAGGCTGCTGCGTCGCTGGGCAATTCGCTCTTGAGGGCGCATGTGCGATATATGGGAATAATTCTACCAAGATCGACAAAAGGAGCCCAAAAAACTCTGAAATAATTGGATTTTAGCGCTTGACATATCTTTGGGTTACGGATATATTCGTCTCACCTCAACAATAACGGAAACAGCTATTGTTCCTTAGGTTCAGACTGGGGTTTTAGACCGGTCTGTCTCTATGTTCTTTGACAACTCGGTAGTATGTGAGGAGTTCAAACTTTGCGGGGTTTGTGGTCCGTGCTGGAGTATTTATTTACTCCGGTGTTGGCCAACCAATCCCTGTAAAAAAGCCCAGCAATTGATCTGGTAATTCTCATTGAGATCTCGTCGACATTTAAAAGCTCTGCCGCGTCGATCTCGTATCGCGTGAGCAGGTTTTTTTGTCGCTAAGATCGAGGGTTGCTGGTCGATGTGTTGGGATCATGATTAAAACTCTACAACGGAGAGTTTGATCCTGGCTCAGAACGAACGCTGGCGGCGTGGATTAGGCATGCAAGTCGAACGAGAAAGCTCCCTTCGGGGAGTGAGTACAGTGGCGAACGGGTGAGTAACGCGTGGGAAACCTGCCTTTAAGTGGGGGATAACAGTTCTAACGGGCTGCTAATACCGCATGACGCTATTGATCGCATGTTCGATAGTTAAAGATGGCCTCTACATGTAAGCTGTCGCTTAGAGATGGTCCCGCGTCCTATTAGCTTGTTGGTGAGGTAACGGCCCACCAAGGCAACGATGGGTAGCCGGCCTGAGAGGGTGGTCGGCCACACTGGGACTGAGATACGGCCCAGACTCCTACGGGAGGCAGCAGTCGAGAAGCTTCGGCAATGGGGGAAACCCTGACCGAGCGACGCCGCGTGGGTGATGAAGGTCCTTGGGTCGTAAAACCCTGTCAGCTGGGAAGAAATGCCATTTGGTTAATAGCCATGTGGTTTGACAGTACCATCAGAGGAAGCTCCGGCTAACTCCGTGCCAGCAGCCGCGGTAATACGGGGGGAGCAAGCGTTGTTCGGAATCATTGGGCGTAAAGAGCTCGTAGGCGGCTCCGTAAGTCAGAGGTGAAATCCCACGGCTCAACCGTGGACCCGCCTTTGAAACTGCGGACCTTGAGTTCGGGAGAGGAAAGCGGAATTCCAGGTGTAGCGGTGAAATGCGTAGATATCTGGAGGAACACCAGTGGCGAAGGCGGCTTTCTGGCCCGATACTGACGCTGAGGAGCGAAAGCCAGGGGAGCGAACGGGATTAGATACCCCGGTAGTCCTAGCCGTAAACGATGGGCACTAGGTGTGGGAGGTTCGACCCCTTCCGTGCCGCAGTTAACGCATTAAGTGCCCCGCCTGGGGAGTACGACCGCAAGGTTGAAACTCAAAGGAATTGACGGGGGCCCGCACAAGCGGTGGAGCATGTGGTTTAATTCGATGAAACGCGAAGAACCTTACCGGGGCTTGACATGCAGTGGACCAGGCATGGAAACATGTCTTCCCCTTTCGGGGCTGTTGCACAGGTGCTGCATGGCTGTCGTCAGCTCGTGTCGTGAGATGTTGGGTTAAGTCCCGCAACGAGCGCAACCCTTGTCCTTAGTTGCCATCAGGTTATGCTGGGCACTCTAGGGAGACTGCCGGTGATAAACCGGAGGAAGGTGGGGATGACGTCAAGTCATCATGGCCCTTACGTCCCGGGCTACACACGTGCTACAATGGCCGGTACAGAGGGCTGCAATACCGCGAGGTGGAGCGAATCCCAAAAAACCAGTCTCAGTTCGGATTGGAGTCTGCAACTCGACTCCATGAAGGCGGAATCGCTAGTAATCGCGGATCAGCAGGCCGCGGTGAATACGTTCCCGGGCCTTGTACACACCGCCCGTCAAGTCAACCGAGTTGAGTGCACCCGAAGTCGCTGAACCAACCCTTCGGGGAGGAAGGTGCCGAAGGTGTGCTTGATGAGAGGGACTAAGTCGTAACAAGGTAGCCGTATCGGAAGGTGCGGCTGGATCACCTCCTTTCTAAGGAGTTACGTCGGTGTAAGCTCACGGTCTGGGTGTCTTGCGTGACGCGTGTCGTTCGCGATTTACAGGAAACTCCTAGGTCGACAGATCTCGTTTAATGAACTCCTCACACACTATTCGATAACGTTTCTGGAATTTTCCGGAACCAGAGATAATGGTTATCGGGCCTATAGCTCAGTTGGTTAGAGCGCACGCCTGATAAGCGTGAGGTCGATAGTTCAAATCTATCTAGGCCCACCAGGTTCTTGGAAACGAACTTCTTCGGGGATATAGCTCAACTGGGAGAGCGCCGGCCTTGCAAGGCGGAGGTTACCGGTTCGAGCCCGGTTATCTCCACCAATGAAGAAGTGATCCTGGCAATAGAGATGCCAGATTCGTTCTTTGACAACTTTTGTAGGGTAAGAGAAGCAGATATCTTCGCCTTTGGATTAAGTTATTAAGGGCGTATGGTGGATGCCTTGGCGTCGATAGGCGATGAAGGACGTGGCAAGCTGCGATAAGCTCCGGGGAGGTGCAAACAACCCTTGATCCGGAGATTTCCGAATGGGGAAACCCGGTGCGGTAAACCCGCATCACGCAGAATGAATACATAGTTCTTGCGGGCGAACGAGGTGAACTGAACCATCTTAGTAACCTCAGGAAGAGAAAGAAACTTCGATTTCCTAAGTAGCGGCGAGCGAACGGGAAAGAGCCTAAACCCAGCTATATGGAAGCCAGCATGCGTTGTGCGGCGGGTGTAGTGGGGTCTGATCGGACCTGAGATGCTGAGAGGGTCGGAAAGTTACAAAAGTCACATCTAGTCGAACAGTCCTGGAAAGGCTGACCACAGAGGGTGATAGTCCTGTAGGCGAAAGATGCTGACTCTTTCTGGATCGGATTCCCAAGTACCATGGGACACGAGAAATCCTGTGGGAATCCGGGAGGACCATCTCCTAAGGCTAAATACTCATCGACGACCGATAGTGAACAAGTACCGTGAGGGAAAGGTGAAAAGAACCCCTAGCGGAGAGTGAAATAGTACCTGAAACCATATGCCTACAAGCTGTGGGAGGACGAATTCTTGATCTTCGGACTTGATGCCGTCTGACCGCGTGCCTTTTGCATAATGATCCGGCGAGTTACTTTGTGTAGCAAGGTTAAGTGCCTTACGGCACGGAGCCGTAGCGAAAGCGAGTCTTAATAGGGCGATTAAGTTGCATGGAGTAGACCCGAAACTGAGTGATCTACCCATGGCCAGGTTGAAGCGCATGTAACAGTGCGTGGAGGACCGAACCCACTAAGGATGAAAACTTAGGGGATGAGCTGTGGGTAGGGGTGAAAGGCCAATCAAACTCAGAGATAGCTGGTTCTCCCCGAAATAGCTTTAGGGCTAGCCTCGTGTGATGTATGACGGAGGTAGAGCACTGACTGGGCTAGGGGGCCTACCAGGCTACCAAACCCAATCAAACTCCGAATGCCGTTTATATTAGCACGGGAGTCAGGCTGCGGGGGATAAGCTCCGTAGCCGAGAGGGAAACAACCCAGACCGCCAGCTAAGGTCCCCAAATATAAGCTAAGTGTAAAAGGATGTGGATTTGCACAGACAACCAGGATGTTGGCTTAGAAGCAGCCATCATTTAAAGAAAGCGTAACAGCTCACTGGTCAAGTGGATTTGCGCCGATAATTCATGGGACTCAAGTCTATTACCGAAGCTGCGGATTCGACTCTTCGGAGTTGGATGGTAGGGGAGCGTTCTGTTGTAGTGTGAAGGTGGCTCGTGAGGACTGCTGGACGAAGCAGAAGTGATTATGCCGGAATGAGTAGCGATAAGAGAGGCGAGAAACCTCTCCACCGAAAACCTAAGGTTTCCTGAGCAAGGCTAATCCGCTCAGGGTAAGTCGGCCCCTAAGCCGAGGCCGAAAGGCGTAGGTGATGGGAATCAGGTTAAAATTCCTGAACCGTCGGTGGCACGTTTGTACGATGGGGTGACGCAGGAGTGAAAGGTCAGCCGGGGAATGGTAGTCCCGGTTTAAGCATGTAGGAGGGGATTCCAGGAAAATCCAGAGATCCTTAACTCCGAGGTGTGATGAGGAGTCCTTTTTGGACACAAACTGACCCTAATCATACTGCCAAGAAAAACCTCTAAGGAGTGCTATTGATGATCGTACCGTAAACCGACACAGGTAGGTGAGGAGAGAATCCTAAGGTGCTCGAGAGAACCCTTGTTAAGGAACTCGGCAAAATAACCCCGTAACTTCGGAAGAAGGGGTGCCTCGGCTGGTGACCTACTTACGAATGGTAGCTGGTTGAGGCCGCAGTGAACAGGCCTGAGCGACTGTTTACTAAAAACACAGGTCTCTGCAAAGTCGCAAGACGACGTATAGGGACTGACACCTGCCCGGTGCCGGAAGGTTAAGGGGATGTGTTAGCGACTTCGGTTGCGAAGCTCTGAACTGAAGCCCCAGTAAACGGCGGCCGTAACTATAACGGTCCTAAGGTAGCGAAATTCCTTGTCGGGTAAGTTCCGACCTGCACGAATGGTGTAACGACTTGGGCGCTGTCTCAACAAGGGACTCGGTGAAATTGCAGTAGCGGTGAAGATGCCGCTTACCCGCGGCTGGACGGAAAGACCCCGTGCACCTTTACTGTAGCTTGATATTGGGTTTTGGCAAATCATGTGTAGGATAGGTGGGAGGCTTTGAAGCGGGGACGCTAGTCCTCGTGGAGCCAACCTTGAAATACCACCCTTGGTTTGTAAGGGCTCTAACCTCGCTCCGTGAATCCGGACGAGGAACAGTGCTATGTGGGCAGTTTGACTGGGGCGGTCGCCTCCTAAAATGTAACGGAGGCGCCCAAAGGTTCCCTCAGCGCGGTCGGCAATCACGCGTAGAGTGTAAAGGCATAAGGGAGCTTAACTGCGAGACCATACAAGTCGAGCAGGTGCGAAAGCAGGGCTTAGTGATCCGGCGGTTCCGAATGGAAGGGCCGTCGCTCAACGGATAAAAGGTACGCCGGGGATAACAGGCTGATCTCCCCCAAGAGTCCACATCGACGGGGAGGTTTGGCACCTCGATGTCGGCCCATCGCATCCTGGGGCTGGAGAAGGTCCCAAGGGTTTGGCTGTTCGCCAATTAAAGCGGTACGCGAGCTGGGTTTAGAACGTCGTGAGACAGTTCGGTCCCTATCCTCCGTGGGCGTAGGAGATTTGAGAGGAGCTGTCCTTAGTACGAGAGGACCGGGATGGACGAACCTCTAGTGCACCAGTTGTCATGCCAATGGCATTGCTGGGTAGCTATGTTCGGAAGGGATAACCGCTGAAAGCATCTAAGCGGGAAGCCCCCCTCAAAACTAGATCTCCCAGGGCTTCGGCCCTCTGAAGGCCCCTTGAAGATTACGAGGTTGATAGGCCGGAGGTGTAAGCATGGCAACATGTTCAGCCGACCGGTACTAATAGGCCGTGCGGCTTAATCCAGCTAAAAGACTAAGTGTCTGTTCTCATGCCCTACAAAGTTGTCAATTTTTGACTCGCGGTGGGTCAAAAGGAGTCTCAGAGAGAATATAATTTTATAATTTACTTTTCCTCTGCCCTTTTCCCACCGTAGCAATTATCATTATAGTGATTATAGTTTTTCGGTGGCCATAGCGTAGGGGTCACACCCGTTCCCATTCCGAACACGGAAGTTAAGCCCTACAGCGCCGATGGTACTGCACTTGAGAGGGTGTGGGAGAGTAGGACGCCGCCGGGTTTTTGAGAGCCCGCCTGTTGGCGCAGGCGGGCTCTTTCCCTTTAAAGTCTCGTAACGGTTTTCCCGAAACGGGGCGCATGATATGATCGACGCGAAAGGTTGAGACATGGCTCGGAAGTGCAAACTCACCGGTAAGGGCCCGATGGCGGGCAACAACGTTTCGCATGCGAATAACAAGACGAAACGCCGGCAGCTTCCCAACCTCCAACGCAAACGCCTGTTTGTGGAAGAGCTGGGACGTTCGGTGCGCGTCCGTCTGTCCGCCGCTGCATTGCGCACGGTGGGCCGCAAAGGGCTCATGCCCTTCCTTAAAGAGCAGGGCCTGACCATCAAGGATATCGAGTGCTAGATTAGCGCTCCTACGACAGGACGATTCGATCATGGCAAAAAAAACCGGTGGCCGCGAAACAGTTAAGATGAAGAGCACGGAAAGCCCGCATATGTTCACGACGACAAAGAACAAGCGGAACACGCCGGATCGTCTTCAACTGAAAAGATACGACCCAGTAATACGTAAACACGCTTTGTATAAAGAAACACGCTAGACTTATCCGGACTTTGTTGAGGTCCAGAACCCCGTCTGCTTTAATAGTGGACGGGGTTTTTTGTTCTTACTGCCCGCGCGGTGAGAGTGCTGGCAGCTCATGGAGAGTGAAGGATGAAGGCAAAACGAACACACGGTTTGTTGCGCAGGCAGATTCTGTTGATGGTCCTGGCGGTCTCGTGTATTGCGTTGGCGGGATGTAGCGGAACGGGCGACGAACCCTCTTTGGACACAATGCAGAAAATAACCTTCGATCTGTCACAACTGGATGATGCCGGTCTCTTCGGTCCTCCCGACGGCAGGCGCGCGTTGGACTATGAGTTCTGTATCCCTGCGAAGCCCTCTTGCTTGGAAGAGGTGGCCGCGATTGACTCGACGGTTGTAGTGCATCGAACCTCGCCGGGGAGAATCGGATGCTCGGGCGCCGAGTATCTCTGCATCGGGAGCACCCATCAAATAGAGTTCAGACAGGTGCTTCGTGCGCTTGCCAATCTCGATTACATAGAGCGGATCGATGTATGCGTTTACGAGTGATGCTTAGTCGGGGTCTTCTTGCGGTTTGATGCGATTGAGCGATTCGCCGGCGCCGGGATCCATCGAGCGAAAGTGGAGGTCTCGCTGGGGGAACGGAATATGGATACTGGCGGTGACGATCGCGTCATGGACATTCACTGTGAGATCGCTTTTGAGCGCATACCATTGATCCGAGTCCGTCCAGGCTCTTAGCTCGAAGTCCAGTGAGCTCTCGCCGAATCCCTTGAAGATGACGGATGGTTCCGGTTCCTTGAGAACATCATGGGTCTGTTTTGCCACGTCGAGCAAGAGTTCTATGACCTTGTGCGGGTCCGTTCCGTAAGCGACGCCGATGATGACATCGATTCGCCGGTAGACGTCCGAAAGCGTCCAGTTGGTGACCTGGCCCGCCACGAGGTCGCCGTTCGGGACGATTACTTCCGCGCCTGAAAACGTCCGGATCGTGCTCGCGCGGATTCCGATGTTTCTGACCACTCCGAGGAGTCCCCCGGTTCCCAGCTCCACCGTATCACCCACCTGGATCGGGCGTTCGAAGATTAGGATCAACCCCGAGATGAAGTTGTTTACGATGGTTTGTAGACCGAACCCGATGCCAACGCCGAACGCGCCAAATACGATCGCGAATTCGCTCAATTCGATTCCCGCAGCGGCGAGCGCGATGAAGAACCCGAAGGCGACGATTGCATAGTTTACGATCAGGGAAATCGTTTCCGGCATCCCGCGGCCAAGTCTAGCCCTGGGAAGCACGTCCTCCCTGAGGATCGTACGAACGAAGCGCGATACGAGCACAGATGCCCACAGCGCGACAAAAAACGCCACGATGCTGCCGATGGATATCGCCATCGAACCGACGGTCCACCGGGTTGAAAGCAGGTTTTTCAGACCCGACGTCATGAACTCCAGAACCCCGAACCACCGCAGGGACGAATAGAGCCACGCACAGATCCCGAGCAGCCGTAATAAGCTTGTCCCTCGGCTGACCAATCGGTAGCGATTCTTTCTTACGGACGCAAACGACTGGAAGAAATTCGAATTAACGGACGCCGTCAGAAAAACACGTATGATTCGAAGCGATACAAATATGAGGATTGCGACGTATGCTGAAACAAGTGTTCCCAAAAAAAGGAGGTTGGCGAGTTCGACCATCCCGATAATGTTCGCGGCAAACGAAATGAACATAATGGCCGAGCCGATTCTGACTACGGCCAGAATGAGGGCTCTTATCTTCGGATTGGTAAGATTGGCCGTCGGGCCGCTTTTACGCGACCACGCCGAGAGGATGAATACCGCAACGCCCGAGAGCGTCAAAACAACCAGGCGGCCTAAAATATTCCCTACAGCCAAAAGATCAATTATGGGAAAGAAAACAACGACCGCGAACAAGACATAGATGTACTTCAAAAAAGAACGCGGAAAAAGATGTGGGACGAGAATGGCCAGTATTGGGACCGATAAAAAAGCGGCAAGCTCAAAGATGACGGACGGAGCATCGGGGTATATTAACCGAGTCACGAAAATGGAAATCAACAATGCAGTAGCGACCGGATGCTTAAAAACATGCTCGACGGTTTGCCGCGACGTTTGGTCGAGATCCCATTTGGCGCTCCGAATGCGGATCACGATCATGGCCGTGAGAATAAGAATAAATATGAGGACGTGCCAGATAATGCGGAACTCGTAGAGGTTGTAAAATCTCTTAATAGCAGCGACTACCCAGAGCCCTGACTCGCCAAGATTATTCGCGTGCGCCGAAGCATCAGTCGACTGGCGGAACAACTTCCAGATCGGGGGCTTGTTGGCGACGAACACGCCCGACCGGGCCCTTCGGACGGCCCCTTTTGCTGTTATGAGCGCGGAAGACGTTTGAGCCTTGTTATCGTTCACCTTCTTTTTTACCAGATTCAAGGCATCAACGCGAGCTTCGATAAGTGCTTGTGTTTCATTGAGCTGAACAAGCACCTCGTTTATGTTTTCCGCGAGCGACGGGGAAGCCCGGTGTCGGCCGCGGCGCCGAGGGTGTATTTCCACTTTTGGCGTTCGCCGCCGATTTCCGCAAGTTGTGTCTGCAGCGGGTTGATCCTCGAATCGAACTGCCTCAGCCACGAAGCGAGTTTGTCGTCCAGACGAGTCCATTCACGCTGAATTTCTTCAAGTGCGGACAACGCCAGATCCGAGGATAGCCAGAAGTCGGTTTTGATTTTCATGTCGGCGATCTCGGCGGCGATGGCGACAATCTGGGAGTCAATATCGGTTGCGAAGTCGCTGGGTGCAAGGCCTTGCCGGTAACTGTTTAGTGCTTCAGATATCCTATTCGAGGCCTCGACGATTTGCGCGGGAGGGACTATCGATGGCTCCGCCGGGGGTTGTTCCGACGGGGGAGTGGCAGGTTCCTGAGCGAGCGCCACCGATCCGAACATGGTGAGAACTGCCACGATCGCGAGCGTATATCTGGCACCGCGGATTTGCTCAAGATATTTTAGTAAGTTCATACGCATCGTTAGAAAACAGCACCGGGAGCCCAAACATGCTCAGTTGGGGCTTATTCGAAGGGTTATGCCGGTGGGGTGCGGGGTTACTTTGAACCAAACACCGCGCCGACCATCTTCCGCCTCAAAAACGCGATTTTGGTCTGATGCGGGAGATCCTTGGGGCAATTGTCCTCGCAGCCAAGGAGACTCATGCATCCGAATACACCGTCATCATTGCCGATAATCTCGTACCAATCGGCGTCGGACCTCTTGTCGCGGCAGTCGAGCTGAAATCTTGCGACTTTCATAAACCCCATCGCTCCGAGGAAATCATCACGCATGCGCTTGGTCGCGCACGCGGCGATGCAGCACCCGCATTCGATACAGCGGTCGAGTTCGTAAATCTCGTCGGCGAGATCGGGGTCCATCCGTTCTTCGAGCTTGTCGAGATCGGGGTTCGCCACGGCGTCATCGTGTATCCACGTGCCCACGCGTTCGCTGATCGCACGGTTGAACTTACCCGTGTTGACCGACAAGTCGCCGATCAGGTCGAAAGCGGGGAGGGGAAGAAGCGTGATTTCTCCATCTTTGAACTTCGATGTGAGCGTCCGGCACGCGAGATCCGGTTTGCCGTTTATCACCATTCCGCAGCTTCCGCAAATACCCGCACGGCACACAAAATCGAACTGGATCGACCGGTCCGAACTTCTCCCGGATCTGGTTGATCGCGATAAAGATCGTCATGCCGACGGCCTCGGTGATTTCATATGTCGCATCCGGGGCTTGTCACCCTTGACTTGCGGGTTGTACCTGAAGATGTGAAACTTGAGTTTTCTGCCTTCTCCCTCGTTAACCTGGATCATTCGAAACCAACTCCTATCCGCTCGTTTTTGCCCCTGTATTTTTCGGGAAGATCGTACGGCATAAGCGCCTTCTGGATCTCGAACCGGTCGGCGTTCGGGTTCGCTTTCTTGATTTCTTCGACCTGCTGGACCCTTTTTTCGGTGTCCGGGTGATCGATTATTGTGGCGCCGCCATAACCGCGCGAGCCCGGCGGCATCTCCATTTTCATGATATCGAGATCGTCATACTCGAGCGTCGGGCAGATTGTCACCCTCGTTTTTCCAGATCGACAGGGTGCGTTTGAGCCAGTCCCGGTCGTTTCGTTCCGGATAGTCTTCTCTGAAGTGCGCGCCTCGGCTCTCCGTTCGCGCGGATGCGCCCGCCGCGACACAAGCGGCTAGCTTGATCATCATCGGGACGCGGATCGCATCGACAAGCTCGGGATTGGACGAGCGAATCTTGTTTTGTATCGCGACATTCCGGCTTCGCGCGACGAGCGCCTCGAGTTCATCGACGGCTTGGGTCGAGATCGGTTCCGTTGCGGAAAATCCCGACCTTGTCCATCATGATTTGCTGCATGGCCTCTTTGAGTTCGTAAACGTCTTCGCCGCTCGATCTGTTTATAATATCGGTGATCTTGGCTTCCTCGCGCTTGACGAAATCTCTCGACCAACGAGGTTGGAATGTCGACATGTCGGCGCCTTCGCAGTAGTCGGCGACGAATTCACCGACGATCATCCCGGCGACAACCGTTTCGGCAACCGAATTGCCGCCAAGCCGGTTGAATCCGTGCATGTCCCAACATGCCACCTCGCCCGCGGCGAAAAGTCCGTCGAGCTGACGGCTCATACCGGTGTGGTCGGTTCGGATCCCACCCATGGAATAATGCTGCGTGGGACGGACGGGGATGTACTCGGTCACAGGGTCGATGCCGAGGAAGTATTCGCAGATCTCCTTGACCTCGCGGAGGTTCTTTTCGATGTGCTCCTTGCCGAGAAGGGTGATGTCGAGCCAGAGGTGATCCTCCGTATGGCGACGGGACACCCTTGCCTTTTCTCATGTGCTCGGTCATCCGCCGCGATACCACGTCACGCGAGGCCAGCTCTTTCTTTCCGGGTTCGTAATCCGGCATGAACCGGTAACCATCCACATCCTTGAGCAGTCCGCCGTCACCGCGGCATCCTTCGGTGGTGAGAATTCCCACCGGGACGATTGCCGTCGGGTGAAACTGGACCGCTTCCATGTTGCCCAGGGCGGCGACGCCGGTTTCGAGCGCGATCGCGCATCCGATGCCTTCGCTGATTACGGCGTTTGTCGACACGGAATAGATCCGGCCGTAGCCGCCGGTCGCGATGGTGGTCGCTTTTGACACATAAGCGATGAGTTCGCCGGTGATGAGGTCGCGGACCACGGCGCCGTAACACTGTCTTGCCGTCATGGATCAGCGCGATGGCTTCCTTGCGCTCGTGGACGGGGATCCCCAGTTCGATTGCCTTTGTTGTCCATCGCATACAGCATTGTGTGTCCGGTGCCGTCCGCGGTGTAACAGGTTCGCCATTCTTTGTTCCACCGAAATCCCTGGCTGTGATGAGCCCGTGGGCCTCATCTTTTTCATTGATTGTGACTTTTTCCGCATTGATGATCACCTGGTGTGGACCCCTTCGGACGCGCGTCCAGGGAACGCCCCACGCGGACAACTCGCGTGCCGCCTTGGGTGCGCACTGCGCAAACATCCGCGCTACATCCTGGTCGCATCCCCAGTCGCTCCCCTTGACGGTGTCGGAGAAGTGGACATCTTCGTTGTCACCCTCGCTCTTGATCGCGGCGGCAAGGCTCGCCTGCATTCCACCCTGCGCGGCCGCCGAATGCGAACGTTTTGCGGGGATCAACGAGAGAACGATTGTGTCGAGCCCCCTCATTTTTGTGGCGATAGCCGTACGGAGACCCGCCAGTCCGCCACCAATCACCAATGAATCCGTATAGACGACTTTCATCCGATATCACCTCGGTCCAGCAAAGCCGATGAATGTCCCGCGGGTGAGTATCGCTCGCCCGCCCTGTCTTTGTGTTCGATTCCAATTTTTACATACGCGGCGAATGTCATGAGGCCGATAATAAGAAATACAGTCGTCAGCGCGTTTTTGAAAACCTTGAGTCGCTTCCGGTTTTTGCGCGGATCTTTTCCGTCAAACGTGCCCCACTTGACCGCGAGCCGGTAGACCCCGACCGCCGCATGAATCTCAACGGCAAACAACAGCAAGAAATAGAGAGGCCACATCCATCCGGTTACAAAACGGTCGGCCGAAGCATACGGTCCTATTTTCTCCGGATTGGTGATCATTATGTAGGCGTGAACCGAACCGAGGAAAAACATGACAAAGCCCGTGAGCGCCTGCCAGAACCAGAGGTTTGTGTCCTGGTGTTTCATCATCCCCATCTGGTGCCGGAATATCCGGTACTGTTTCCAGGAGACAGGGAACTTCCGCAGCGCGATCCCCGCGTGAACGATAAAGAGGGCAAAAACAATTATCCCGATTATCGTAACGATAATCGGGTATCCGTGCTGCCATCCGGTGAGAAATTTGAGCTCGAACGCGCCAGCCACGTAGTACATGGCGTCCTTGCCGAGCAATATGCTCGAGACGAGAAGCAAGTGAGCCCACATAAAGAGCGCGAGGACTAGCCCCGTGATGCTCTGTGTTACATCGAGACTTGCCGGCACACGACTCAGCGTCGGTGTGCTATCAAGTGGGTTACTCATAAGACTTCCTTTTGAAGGCTGTGGTGTTTTTCAGGAGAATCTACCACGTGTTGATGGCGAATATTACCAGATTGGGCTGGTGGTGACAATACTTCGTTGCGTGGGTTCTGTGCCTGTATGATCGCGCGGCGCGCCCTCTGGTTTTTGACGCGCACTTTTTAGCAACTACGCCGTTCAGATGAGCAGCAGGCACAAGGCGGACAAGACCGCGACGGTCCCCGTGGAGAGTTCGATTCCAAGGAATGGAATCAGAAACAAGCCGGCGGCGAGCGATCCGACGCACCCACCAAGAAGGTCGGCGGAATAGAGCGGGGAAACGACGAGCCGCTGGTCGTCAACACCGTCGAGGCTCATCCAGGCGAAGACACCGGAAACGAGAAACCCGGCGCCAAAGAGAAAAAATGAAATCGAGGAGAGATTTGTGGGGAGGCCAAGCCGCAAACCGATCCAAAAAAGCAGATTCACCACGGCAAAACCGCCAAAAAGGCTGATTCCAATCTTCGGCCCGGATATCGGTCGCGGGATATTTTTGTTCGCCATCAAGAAACGGATAGAAATGGCGCCAACGGCGAGCCCCGCCATGAACATCATAATGAGGATGCCAATATTCTGGAAGAGCACCCCGCACTTCGACTGGTAATAAAGGATGAACGCCGTTTCCATCACCATCGCAAGAAAACCCGCCGCAGCAACCAGCGTGACCCTTCGCAATCCCTGGTGGCGTTTCACGAGGAGGAAAACGATCGCGAGAACCGCCGCGAGGATGATCGCCGCGCGGCGGGGAATCGATGCGGATGTGTCGCCACGGATATCCGCGTGGATCATACCGGGCAGGAATTTCGACAGCCAGATCATACCGGTGAACCGGTAGCAGATGGGCCGCAGGTCGGTGTTCGCCGGAATGTCGGTCGAAGAGAGCCTCTCGGCGATCCCTGTAAACCTGTCATTTGTATAGAGGTAATTGACGTATTGGCTTGTGACTAAATTGGTTGTGATGTTGAGCGTGTCGAGGCGCCGGGACAGACGAAGCGGGTCGCGATCGAGCGGGCCCATCGACGCGATGACAATATTTGCGCTGGCGGGGAGTACGACGACATCCACAAATGCCATTTTGAGCGCGTTGAAAATACTCGAATTCCGGTAAGTGACAAAGGGGGTCCAGATATTCTCGGGAGAGCGGAGGCGGAAGGCGAGCACGCCGCCTGGGCGAAGCGCCTCGGCGCACTGCTCAAAAAAATCACGTGTGTAAAAGCGGTTTGACTGCCCCGATGCGGGGTCGGGCATCCCCACGAGTATGAGATCATATCGACCCGGCCTGTCCACGTAGCGCCGTGGATCCTCGATGGTCGTCGACACCGAGGGAGGGTGCATTGGCTCGATTAAGCCGGGGGGGAGATTCGCGTCGATGGCCGAGAGAAGGATGCGATTAATTTCGACAAAATCGACGCGCCGGGGATTGTGTTTCAAGAGGTCGCGGAGCGTGCCGTCGAGCCCGCCCCCGAGGACGAGCACATCGCTCAAAGAGTCGATTTGGATCGCGGCCAGGTGGACGAGTTCCTCGCTCCCCGCGCCCTCGGTGTCGAATGAAAACGCGTCGTTTTCAAAAACGATATACTGTCCCGAGTGTTCCTCTATCGAGATTCTGCCGTACGGCGAGTCTTTCGAGTCGACCAGCGAAGGGTGAGTGATGCGTGTCAAGGTATGATCGATTTGCCGCGAGGTAAATACCAATACCAGCAGGGCGGCAAACACGATCAGGCCCGCGATTCTTGTGCGCGAACGACCGCTCGCCGGGGCGGCGACCACTGTCACCGTGGCGGCAAGACCGCACACGAGTGCCGCGGAAAAATTGGACACGCCGGTTTGGAGGAGAAGTGTCGACGCAAGACCTCCGATAAGCCCGCCCGCGCTTTCGACGGCATATGCGGTCGCGAGCGTTCCGCCGTCCGCCGCATACCGTTTTGCCGCCCATTGAAAAAGGAGGCCAAGAAGTATTCCCGGCGGGAAGAGCGCGATCACGACCCCCAGCAACTGATAGCCGAATGGCAAATACGTGCCGGGAACGGCGCCGAAGATATCACGCATCGAACGGATAAAAGCGATATCGAGCGGCAGTAGAACGGCGAAACAGACAAACAACCACTCGACGACGTGCGCCGCCGGAGAATAATTGCGTCGTCCGGCAAGCGCACCGAGGGCCGTCCACAACAGCCACACACCCATGGCGAGGATAAAAATAAGTTCGACGCCGTAGAAAGCAACGTTCAGCTCACGAAGGATGACGACCTGGCCGAGGATAGAAATGAGACCGATAGAGAAGAGAAAAAGAATCACCGGAATTCTCTCTGTGGGTTAGTGGGTCTCGACCTCGCCAAACACGATCGCCTGGAATGTGTAAAACGTCGTTCCTTCCTTCCAGCCGTCACCGGGGAGTCCCGCTTTTCGCGACAGGTGGGTGAGGGTTTCCTCGAGTGTCCAGCCCTGTTCTACGGCGACCGACGGGAGGTACACGGCCGACCGGCCGTCCTTTTTTATAAGAACGCCATCGCGTCCGATTTTGATATCGCGATGACCGTCGACTTGTTCGTAAGGCGTTAGAACGGAGATTTCGATGTCGATGTCATCGAGTTCGCCGAGTTCGAGCGGCGAAAACCTGCGGTCGTTGAACGCCGCCTGCAGCGCGCAATACCCGACAACCTGCGACAGCGGGAGATCGTCAATCATGTGGCCGATACAACCGCGCAGATCGCCGTCTTTCTTGAGGGTGACAAAAGCGCCCTTGTTTGTTTCGACCACCGGATCGAATCCCCGCGCGAGCGGCGCCGTCCCTCCGGTGAGATACTGGCGAATGGTCTTGCGTGCGAACTTGAGAAGCGCCTCCCGCTGATCTTCGCTGAATTCCGTCTTGCCACCGTCCTGGGGGTTTCGAAGCGGCGGAACCTCGGCCGATTCGCCGCCTTTGACAAACGCGACCGCCCCATAGCCGACAACACGCGAATGGTCTCCCACGGGGCTGTCGCCGGAATTTGCATAGCTGATGATCTGCGCGCCGTCGGCGCCGAGCTCGCGGGCGGCGGTCATGACGGCGAGAACAGACGCTTCTCCACAGGCGCATGTCGAAAGGCTGGCCACCCCCCGCGACATTTGTTTTTCGATAGTCGAGTGCACGACGCTTGTCTCCATAGTGGAGAAAGCTTCAAGCGTCTTTTTGTCGACTTCGACGGCGTCATCGTAGAGGGGGAAGTGAGACAGGTCGCAGCTCGCCACGATGAGTGCGTTCCTGTCCTTTAGCATGCCGGCGAGTGTGCGGCCGAATTTCTCGCACAGCTCGGGTTCCGTCGTGCCGACGATCGCCGCAACAACGGGAGTCGCGGGAAAGATCCTCTGTATAAATGGGATCTGGACTTCGACAGAATGTTCCCGTTCGTGGACTTTTTTGTTGAACACAAAGTCGTTGTCCGCCGCGATGAGTCCGGCGGAAAGCTCCGCGTCGATTTCCGCGATTCCAAGCGGGGTTTTGTAACCCTCGCCGTCGTAAATTGAAACGTCCCGGAACCCGCCCGTCGTATGATTAACGCCCACGATGACGACGAGATCGTAGCTGTGTTTCGACGCCTGTTTGTAGGCGTCGGCGGCGATCTGCCCCGAGTAAATGTAACCGGCATGCGGACACACGATCGCTACGGGTTTTTCGTCGAACCGCTCGAGCGCGTCATCGAGAAAAGCGTCGATGGAGTACCCAAGTTTGACGGGATCCGATGGATAGAACTGTCCGGCCACGGCGGGATGCCGGACGCCGCCGCGCGACGATTTCGCCCCGGGTGGGGAAGAGCCCACAACACAAATGGCGATCGCCATCACACAGAAAAAGCGGACCAAAGAAATATTACTGCCTCGCATTCGAGCCTCTTTCGTGAACCTCTCTCGTGAGCCACCCTCGCTGGCTTTTCGCGGACGAGCGGTCAATCCGTCCAAACCCCCGCGATGGTTTCGCCGCACTGCGTGCAGTGCCCATTTTCGATTCTAATATCCGACACAAAAAATCCTTTTCGGGAGACGACCGGTTGGCCGCACTGTGGACAATAGGTGTTATTTCCCTCGTGACCGGGAACATTGCCCACGAACGGATAATGAACACCCTGGTCCCTCGCGATCTCGTACGCTTTCTCGAGTGTCGCCACCGGAGTCGGCGGCAGGTTAAGCATCTGATAATCGGGGTGGAATCGCGTAAAATGGATGGGTACATCCGGACCCACCTCATCCACCACCCATTTCGCCAGTCCCGTGAGCATTTCATCGGAGTCGTTCAGCGTGGGCACGACGAGGTTGACAATCTCGAGATGGATCCCACTCTTCGCAACCTGTTTGATGCTCCTCAACACCGGGTCCAGTTCGGCGCCGCACACTCGCCGGTAGAACTCCTTGTCAAATCCTTTGAGATCTATCTTGATCGCGTCCAGTACTGAACACATTTCGTCGAGCGGTTTCTCGTTCATGAACCCGCAGCTGATCAGTACGCATTTGATGTCGTCGTCGCGGGCGAGCCGCGCGATATCGGTCAGGTACTCCGTAAATACCGTCGGCTCGTTATATGTGAAAGCAATTACCGGCGCGTTACGTTTGAGCGACTCGTGTACGATTGCGTCGGGCGGTACGAACTCGGTGTTGAAATCCTCGGGGCGCGACTGGGAGATTTCCCAGTTCTGACAAAATTTGCAGTGGAGCGGACACCCCGCGGTCGCCATCGAGAACGCGGCCGAGCCCGGCATGAAATGATAAAACGGTTTTTTTTCGATGGGATCGACATGGACGGAAACGGGACGTCCGTAGACAAGGCTCCGCAGCGTGCCGCCCACATTCATCCGCGCGCGGCATTCACCGCGTTCTCCTTCAGGGATAACGCACGCTTGCGCGCAAAGCTCACACTTGATGACGGCCTTGCCGTGATCGAAGAGGTCGCCGGCCACGTTGTCATCGGTCGTATGACACGACAAGCAGTCGATGCCGCGTGAGTTCGACGAGATCCAGTATCTGGCGAGCGGCGCGTCGGCTGGATTGAGTTTTGCGGTGGACGAACTCGAGTTAGCGGCGATGGCCTTCGGGATATTCGGGGAGTTTATGAGAAAGCCCGCGCCACCGGCGACAGCGGCCGACCGCGCGAGGATCCCGAGAAACCGGCGCCGCGTCACCGATGCCGTCATCCGGTCTTTTGAAAACGAATCGTTCAGAATGGACATGTGAAGCCGCCCGTTTCGAGACCCGTCACGACCCGAACCTTCGTCCTAAAGATAGACCACCGGGGGCAGGCAAGTCAAACCGCATGGACACGGGAGGGCGGTGTGTCTTACAATCGAGAGGAGTAGAAGCTCCTTCATCGGTCGGTGCACGAGACCCTCTCGACAGCCCAGACACCTCCCGTTCATCATCCAGGTTTTCCGCACCCCGAGATATCGAGGTGAAAATCGTGATTAAGAATGAACGAAAATTTTTGGGTGTGTCGGTTATTGTTCTCGTCGCCGCTCTCTTCGCGAGCGGCTGCACCGCTCCCACCACCGTCAAGAGGTATGCGGGGGTCTCGAAGACGGCGAGCGAACAGTTTGCCGGTATCCAAAAAGACATAAGCCGATCGTGTGTTCGCCAGCAGTATTATCAAGGTCTCTCCGTGTCTGATCCAACCCTCGACTCGCTTCGCGTCGCCGGCGGCTCTGCCTGCAAAGACTATAAGAAAGCGGCGAAAGGCCTTCGCAAAACCAACCGTGTCCTTGTCGACTATTTGAAGGCCCTTTCGAAACTGGCCGATAAGAAAACGCTGGATTACGACGACGAGTTTGACGACCTGGCTGACGCTTTCGGGGATACGTACCCGTTCGACGAACGCCGGGTGGAGGCCGTCGAAGGTGTGTCGAGTTTCCTGGTCGAAGTCGCCGGCGGAGGTTGGCGGAGGAGCGAACTGGGCAAAGCCATTGAGCGGACCAACGACGACATCCAGGTTTTGACCACCATGCTCGATGATGTCGTTAGCGAGGACTACCTGCGGCTCCTCGATCGCGAAAGTGAAGCGGCGCGGAAATACTTTCTAGGAAAAGTAAAAACGGGGGGAGAAGAAGAGCCGCTTGCAGCCGTTCTTGTCTATGACCTGTGGCAAAAGGAAGAGTCGACGCTCGACGCGAAACGGGGCGCCGCCCGAGCCTACGGAAAAATTCTCCGCAAGATTGCCAAAGGGCATCAGCAATTGTATGACAACCGGAACGATCTCGATTCCAAGGAGATGAAGAAGTTCATTCTCGAATACACGGAAACAATCGAAGAGTTGATTCGTGACGTCATGGATGCGTTCTGACAACGGAGGTGAAAGGTGCCGCGTCTTACCGCTGGGGAGGCCCGCGGGTTGGCCGAGATGTTCTATAAGCTTTCGGTCAAACTGGGCTCATACCGCTTTGCGAACTGGGACAACATTACCGCCAGGCAGCGGCGGGACATCGAGTCAATCGAGTGGTCGCTCTTGAACGCTTCGTCGGATTTCACATCCATGGCGATCACCCTCGCCCTCGATGACGCGGGGCCGGTTCTCGATCAGGTCGGCCGGGTCACACGGAAAATGAAAAACTCGGTCAAAAAGCTCGAGCGGGTGGGAAAGATCATCGGAATCGGCGAGGCGGCGGTGCGCTTGAGCGGAGCCATTGCGACGGGGAGTCCCTCCGCCATCGCGTCGGCTCTCGACGAAGCTGTGAAAATATCCTCGTAATCGGGGTCTGGGGCGTGTCTGTGGCGTTTTCTTGACTGCGACGGCCGTAATGTGTTAGGAATAAACGATCACGATACAAATTTCAGATCATGGGCGCTATCGGTGACCGAACAATCGGATTCACCGGCGTCGGCATTCCGTTTGGCTCTGAGGCCGAATAGGTTCGCGCCTCGGGAGGGTTGCCACGGGATCACCTGAACCGAGCCACGGAGGTATTGTCCGATGCGTGTCACGATGGCACAACTAAACCCCGTTGTCGGGGACATCGACGGAAACGTACGCAAGGTTTTGGACACGCTGAATATTGCATCTGAGGCGCGCGCCGATCTCGTTGTTTTCCCCGAACTGGTTCTCACCGGTTACCCTCCAAAAGATCTCCTTGAATTTCCATCGTTTATCGAACACGCCGAGCTCGCCCTCAAACGCGTTGTGGAATCGTCCTATATTTATCCGGGTATGGGGATCGTTCTGGGCAACCCCGAGCCCACGGGTCTCCCTGACGGCAAACCGCTCTTCAACACGGCGTTTCTTGTGTCCGAAGGCCGAGTGCTTTTCAGGCAACCCAAGATGCTGCTTCCCACATACGATGTTTTTGATGAGCTCCGCTATTTCAGGGCGGCGACGGAGAACCAGTTTGTGGTTTTCAAAGGCGAAAAACTCGGGTTGACCATTTGCGAGGATGTCTGGAACGAACCCGATCCGTGGAATAGGCGGCCCTATCCGTACGACCCCGTCAAAATGCTCGCCCAAAAAGGCGCGTCGTTCTTTATCAATATATCGGCGTCTCCGTTCTCCGTGGGGAAGGAGTCCGTCCGCTACAGGTTGTTGAAAGAACATGCGCGTGCCCACGATTCCGGGTTCGTTTTTGTCAACCAGGTTGGCGGCAACGATGAACTCGTTTTTGACGGCCGGAGTCTCTTCGTCGACAGGAAGGGTTGTGCGCGGTGCGTGCTTCCGAGTTTTGATCAGGCCGTGGTGACGGTCGAAACGGACGTCGATGGTCCCGCGCCCGGGTATGAAGTCGAAGATGACATCGATACGGTTTATCGCGCGCTTGTGATGGGGACTAGTGACTACATTCGAAAGTGCGGGTTCACGGAAGTTGTCGTCGGGCTTTCGGGTGGGATCGATTCGGCGGTCACTGCCGCGATCGCCGCTGACGCGATTGGACCTCAAAATGTCCACGCGATCGCAATGCCCTCACGGTATTCCTCTCCGGATAGTCTTGCGGATGCCACGGAGATGTCCGGGATCCTCGGTATTGAACTCCAGGTTATCGGTATCGACGGATTGATGAAGGGATACGACGGAGCTCTCATGAAATCTTTTGATGGGTTGGAGAGCGATGTCACCGAGGAGAACATTCAGGCCCGGATTCGCGGGAACATCATAATGGCTTTCTCAAACAAATTCGGATATCTCCCGCTCTCTACGGGGAACAAGAGCGAACTCTCGGTGGGATACTGCACGCTCTACGGCGATATGAGCGGGGGGCTCGCCGTCATCTCCGACGTGCCGAAAACACTCGTGTTCAAACTCGCCGATCATATCAACCGTGGAAATACCGTTATCCCCAGGCGGATCATCCAACGCCCTCCCTCTGCGGAACTCAAACCCGGCCAGACCGACCAGGACACGCTTCCGCCGTACCATATCCTCGACCGGATTCTGGAACTCCACGTCGACCACCACGAGTCGATCGACGGAATCGTCGCGGCGGGGTTCGACCGCGAGACGGTGACCTGGGTGGTCGACACGGTTCGGATCAACGAATACAAGAGGAAGCAAGCGGCTCCGGGTTTGAAGGTGACATCGAAGGCCTTCGGGTCCGGGCGCAGGATGCCAATTGCCGCCCGCTACCGCCTGTAGCTTTTTCGCCAGGATGGCAGCCGGGCCTTTTGTTCTCCTTCGCCCGAATGCGTGAACGGGCGGTGGGCGAAAAGTCGAACAAAAGGCCCATCTAACATCCTATGATGATCCCCTGAAACACCTTGCAAAAGCACCCCGTAAGACGTACCTTTGGCCGTCACGCGCGCGCCTTTCGTGCGTGACTTCAGAGGGAATTTCCCATACCACAATTCGGGCGGATCGGGTGTCCGCGGGTTTTACGAATGACGAAGCTCCAGCGGTTTGTGTTGCGAATTATCGCCGTGTTCAATGTCCGGTCGATCGGCCGGTACATGATGTTCGGCGTGGTCGTTGGTGTGGTAGCGGGCCTCGGGGCCGTGGTGTTCTACTTCTTGTGCCAGGTCGGACAGCACTATCTTCTCGACGCGCTCGCCGGTTTCCGCCCCGATGAGCCTTATGGTGAGCCTCCGTTGTTCGCGCCCACCAGCACACCATTTCGCCGCTATCTTCTTATAATTATCCCGGCGCTCGGCGGACTCCTCGCCGGCGTCATCGTTTATGTCTTCGCGCCGGAGGCGGAGGGTCACGGGACGGACGCGGCGATCGACGCATTCCACAACAAGCACGGGAGAATTCGCGGGCGTGTGCCGATCGTCAAGGCGATTGCCTCGGCGATAACGTTGGGTTCGGGCGGATCGGGAGGCCGCGAAGGGCCGATCGCACAGATCGGCGCCGGGTTCGGATCGTTTCTCGCGGACAAACTGAATCTCTCAGCGCGCGACCGGCGTGTGCTTCTTGCCGCAGGGCTTGGCGCCGGTATCGGGAGTATCTTCCGCGCGCCGCTTGCCGGTTCGCTCTTTGCCGCGGAAATTCTTTACAAGGAACCCGAGTTCGAAACCGAAGTCATTATCCCCGCGTTTGTCACAACGATTGTTGCCTATTCGACATTCGGGCTCATCATGGGGTTTGAACCGCTTTTCGAACGGAGCACTTTTGCGTTTTCGCATCCGTTCGAGTTGGGGCCCTATACAGTCCTCGCGATCGTCGTGGCCCTGGCGTCGCCGTTGTATGTAAAATGTTTCTACGGTATTCGCGACTTGTTTAAGCGTTTCAAGATTCCCAACCACTTCAAGCCGGCCATCGGCGGTCTCCTTGCGGGGTGTGTGGGGTTCTTTCTCCCCCAAACGCTTGGATTTGGCTACGGTGTGATCCAGGACGCGATCCACAACGAGGTCGCGATTGGGCTTCTTCTCATGATAGCGCTGGGCAAAATCGTAACGACGTCCCTCTCTATTGGGTCGGGTGGAAGTGGTGGTGTGTTTGGTCCGTCGATGGTGATCGGCGGCGCCCTTGGCGGCGCCGTGGGCAAGATCTTCCATCAGTTAACGCCGGCGCTCGTCGCTCAGCCCGGCGCGTTTGTGATTGTCGGTATGGCCGGGTTCTTTTCGGCGGCATCCAATGCGCCGATTTCCACGATCATTATGGTGAGCGAAATGACGGGGAACTACAACCTCCTCGTCCCAGCGATGTGGGTTTGCGCGATCGCATTCATCATCGGGCGGCGTTGGAGTATCTACGAGAACCAGGTTCCCACACGCATCGATTCGCCGGCGCATTACGGCGATTTCGCAAAAGATCTTCTCGAAGAAATCTATGTTCGCGAGATATTCCAGCCGGACACGAATTTTCAGTATGTAAAAGAAAATCTCACGCTGCGCGAGTTCATCCCGATAATGACCGAGGTCGATCAGCAAAACTTTCCCGTGGTGAACGAGAAGGGAGAGATGACGGGCGTCTTCTCGATAAATGACGTCCGCGAAATCCTCGTCGAACGGGATCTCGACAATCTTCTCATTATGAAAGAGGTGGCGAACGAGGATATCCCGTTTGTTACGCTCGATGAAAACCTTGGCGAAGTTTTGCGTAAGTTTACGGAGAACGAAGTTGACACACTCCCCGTTGTCGAACGCGAAGACCGCGCGAAGCTCCTGGGGATGATTCGTCGGCGTGACGTTCTTCGCAGCTACTACGAAAAACTCAACACGATGCGCCGTATCTCGGACGGCACATAGAAAACACCATGGCCGGGAAACGCAACGAACCTGATCCGCCCACCCCGGACGATTCGTCATCGCTCCCCGATGACGCGATGCTTGACGCAATCGTATCTCGTCTCGGGTCGGACACCATTAGATATATTCCAGCCGTGGTTTTGCCCGCATTCCTTAGCTTTTTGAGCGTCTCCATTTTTACACGTATCTTCGCTCCGGCTCCATACGGTGAGTACGCGCTCGTCACTTCCGTGGTTGCGATCGGCACCGGCATCCTCGCCGGTTGGATCCAGCAATCCGTTTTGAGATATCTTCCCCGATACCGCGCGGAGGGCCGCACGGGTGAGTTTATCGGCAAACTGGCCGTGATCCTGTGGGTGATGGGTATTGGTGTTTTCGCCGCGGCGCTTTTGTTGTACCGCCCCGCGGTGTCGGTTCTTGGGGGGTACGGCAGATACTATGTGCCCGCGGTCGTGTGGATGGTCGCCGGCGTGATCTTTTTTGTCCAGAATGCCGCCTTCCGCGCCGACTTGAGATCGAGCGTCTTTTCTCGCTATCAGGTCGCTTTTGCCGTGGGCCGGCTCGTATTCTCCCTGGCCTTTGTTTTATTTGTATCAAGGGACGTGATGGGCCTAGTCATAGGCGCGAGTGTGGCGTATCTCGTTCTCCTTGGCCCGATGGTGTTCGAACTTCGGGCTTTTCAAAGTTTGAAGGGGCACGGTTCCGTTATCGATACGGCGCTCTTGAAGAAGTTTTTCAGGTACGGGCTGCCCGTTATCGGGTGGGCGCTCGGGGTCAAGGTTCTCGATCTATCCGACCGTTTCATCATCGAGCTTTTCCGTCCGTCGGCGGAGGTAGGAATTTACGCGGCGAACTACACGCTCGTCGCCATGGGTATTTCTTTTGTCGCCGCGCCGCTTCTCTCCGCCGCGCTTCCTCTCATTGTTAACGCGTGGGAGGAAGGGCACCGTGAAAAAATCCAGATGGTCGTATCGACTTTCTCCCGCTACTACCTGATTGCAGCGGTGCCGGTGACGGTTTTCGCGATCGTCTATGCGCGCGAACTCGTCACGGTTTTCCTGGGACGGGACTTCAGGGAAGGGTACACGATCATTCCATATATTCTCGTCGGATCGCTCCTGTGGAATTTCGCGATGTACGGACACAAAGGCATAAAACTCCTCGAGAAAACAGGGTTGATGTTCGTCATGGTGTTCGTCACTTGTGTTGTAAACATTGGGCTCAACCTCGTCGTCGTCCCTTCGTACGGATATCAGGGAGCTGCGGTGACGACGCTCGTGAGTTTCGCGCTGTACCCGCTCATGGTGTATTTTGTCGCGAAGTCGCATCTCGAATGGCGCATTCCGTGGGTGTCCGTGCTGCGGATCGTGATCGCGGGGATGGGGGGTGCGCTCGCCTGGTGGGGCTGCAAAACCCTCCTCGTGGATCGGGTCCATCTAATGCTCGTGCTTGCGATCGGTCTTCCCGTCGGTCTAGCCGCGTATGTTGCGTCTCTTGTCGCCGTTCGTGAACTCGCCGATTTTGAGAAACGTCTCATCGGGATTGGAAGGCGCCGATAAATGAAAAAGCCCTTCGAGGAAATCGATCATTCGGGCGACATCGGGATCGACGCGTGGGGCGATGACTTTGCGGAGATGCTCTCGAACGCCACGCTCGGTCTCTTCTCGCTGATCCGCCGGGCCGAACCGGACCCCGTGATCGACAGGGAGATCAGAGTCGAATCGTCGTCGTCGGAGGACCTTCTCGTGGACTGGCTCTCGGAGGTGATCTCTCTTGGGGGCGCCCACGGCGAGGTTTATCGGTCGGTTGAGATCACGCGGGTGGGGGAGTGGTTCGCAGAAGGTGTTCTCAAGGGTGAGAAAACCGATCCCGGGCGGCACGATCTTCGTTTTGATGTCAAGGCCGCGACCTATCACGGGCTGACCGTCGAGGAGAGCGGCGACCGTATCAGAGGCCGCGTTATTTTTGATCTGTGACGGCGCCCTTTGATTTCAAATTCAAAGGAGGATGGCGGCATGCCGCATCTTCATGTGTGGGTGGAAGGCCGTGTCCAGGGTGTCTTCTTCCGTGATTCGACGCGCCAGGCCGCGCAGGCGCTCGGGCTGAGTGGCTGGGTGAGAAATCTCCCCGACGGCCGTGTGGAAGCGGTGTTCGAAGGTGATCGGGAGCTTTGCGAGAAGGCGCTTGCGTTAGTTCGCAAGGGTCCCCAGGCGGCGCGGGTGGACAGTGTCGAATTCGAGTGGGAAGATGATGACGAGGGACTCGTCGGTTTTAAGATTCGCTATTGATTGCCGCGCACTGTGTACGCTTTGAGCGCGCGGATGAGCGGCTCGGCCATCCGCCGCGGCTTGCGGTTCGAGTCGGACGATATATGCATGGTCGTTCCCGTCGCGACGACGGCGCCCCGGTTTGTGATCGTATATTCGAAAGTGACCGCGCGACTCTTGACTTCGGCGACACGGGTTTCGATCCTCACCGTATCGCCGTAATCCGCCGATCCGACCATTCGGCAGGTGTATTCGATGACCGGATAAATCATTCCGTCTCTTTCCATTTCATGGTAGGGAAACCCCGCTTCAGAGAGCAGTCCGGTCCGCCCAATCTCGAACCAGATCAGGTACGTGGAATGATGAACCACCTGCATACGGTCGGTTTCCGCATATCGGACATTTTGTTCAATGACATGGGTTTTCATTGGGGACTCGCTCGCTTTGACGTTTGAGATTGCTGTTTACAGTCGTTTGTGTTTGGCGTATATTCGGCTTTACCGCCCCGGCACGGGCACGATTTTTTTAATCAAAACCCATACTTTTGTTGCCACGCTACCTTTGGCCGTTACCTCAAGGGAGACACGACATGGTATCTGAATTCAAGAACGAACCCTTCACCGATTTTGGCAACCCGGAGAACGCGAAAGCGTTCGAAGCGGGACTCGCCAAGTTTGCGTCCAGACTGGGCAATGAATACGATCTGATTATCGGCGGCAAACGCAAAAAAACGCAAGACCGTATTGTCTCGACCAACCCCTCCGATCCCAAAATGGTTATCGGCTCGGTGTCGAAGGCATCGAAAGAGGACGCCGAAGAAGCGATCCGTGTTGCCAACGAGACGTTCGAAACATGGAAATTCGTCAAGCCCGCAGAACGGGCCGAGTACCTTTTTAAAGCGGCCGCTTTGCTGCGTGAGAGAAAGCACGAGTTCTCGGCGGGCATGGTCTACGAAGTGGGCAAGAGCTGGCCGGAGGCGGACGGGGATACTGCGGAAGCGATCGACTTCCTCGAGTTCTACGCGCGTGAGGCGATCCGTTACGGCGGCGAACAACCGCTGACAAAAATTCCGAGCGAGAAGAACGAACTTCGTTACATTCCGCTCGGCGCAGGCGCCGTGATTCCGCCGTGGAACTTTCCCGTCGCGATCATGATCGGCATGACCACGGCATCCCTCGTCGCGGGGAACACCGTTCTCTTGAAGCCCTCGAGTGACGCGCCCGTCGTCGCCGCGATGTTCATGGAGATTCTCGAAGAGGTCGGACTTCCCGCCGGTGTCGTTAACTTTGTGCCGGGCAGCGGCGCCGATGTCGGCGACTATATCGTCCAGCATCCGAAGACGCGGTTTATCGCGTTTACCGGGTCGATGGAGGTGGGTCTTCGCATCAACGAGCAGGCGGCGATCAAGAAGCAAGGCCAGATCTGGATCAAGCGCGCCGTTCTCGAGATGGGCGGCAAGGATTCGATCGTCGTCGACAAGGACTGTGACTTCGACGGGGCGGTCAAGGCCGTGTGGACATCGGCATTCGGTTTCCAGGGGCAGAAGTGTTCGGCATGCTCGCGCGCGATCGTTCACCAGGACATCTACGACAAATTCGTCGATGCCGTTGTAAAAGAGGCGAGCACAATTGTGCAGGGCAAGCCGTACGAATCGAAGGACGTCTATATGGGTCCCGTGGTCAACGAAGCGGCATGCGAGAAGATCCTCGACTACATCGAGACGGGCAAGACCGAAGGTGAACTCGTACTCGGCGGCATGCGCGCCGCCGGCGACGGTTACTTCATCCAGCCGACGATCTTCAAGAATATCGACCCCGAAGCACGGATCTCGCTCGAAGAAATCTTCGGACCGGTGCTTGCCATAATCAAGGCTAAGGACTATGACGACGCGCTGCGCATCGCGAACAACACCGAGTACGGGCTAACCGGCGCGGTGTATTCGACGAGCCGCGAGCATCTCGAGAAAGCGGGCGACACTTTCCACGTGGGGAATCTTTATTATAACCGCAAGTGCACCGGCGCCCTCGTCGGCGTGCACCCGTTCGGCGGGTTCAACATGTCGGGGACGGACAGCAAGGCGGGCGGCCGCGACTACCTGGCGCTCTTCACCCAGGCGAAGCTGATCTCCGAGATCCCCTCCTAGTCGTTCGGTTCTCGAGTTCGTCACCGCTCAAGGGTGAAATCAATAACGGGCCTCCATCGGGGGCCCGTTTTTTTGTTCATATTAGTTGTCGTCCGCGGCGGGAGGTGGGTTCGGTCGGATGATAATCTCGACCCTGCGGTTGTAACGGCGGCCTTCGTCGGTGTCATTTGGGGCGATGGGACGGCGCGCTCCGAGTCCGAATGCTTCCAGCCGCGATGGGGCAACGCCCACTTCGACCAGATAGTCCTTTAGCGACACGGCGCGCCGTTTCGAGAGTTTGAGGTTGAAGTCTTCCGATCCCTCGTTGTCGGTGTGTCCGGTGATGACGACTTGGGTGTCGGGGTATCGGTTGAGGATCTTGCTCAACTCGTCGATCGTTCCGGTGACGTCCTTCATCAGCATCGCCGAATCAAAATCAAAAAGCGCTTCGCTCTCCCATATAACTTTGATCTCATCGCCGGTTCGTTCGATGACGGGTCCTCGGGTGAGGGTTTTGAGTTCAAGAATTTGGTTCTCGATCAATTGGTTGGTTGGGGTTGGAGAGGTGGCAGTCAATGCGTCTGTTTTTTGTTCGTCAGGCTTGGAGTCCGATGACCACAACGAGCAACCGCCCAGGACTGTCGCGAACAAAGCGAGGATGGTCAGTCCTCTCACTGCGTGAAGAAATGCGGTTTTGATATCGCGCGGCATCGTTGGCAGATTCCTTTTCAGGTTGTCGTCAGGGGCCTCTCCGCAGAATAATAGACCGGCAGTGAGACCTGCGGAAGGGAAATTGCCGTGCCGGCGAAGTTTTCCCGTAAAATTGGAGTTTATCGGCATCCCCCTTGCCTGATAGACTTAACCTCACATTGTGTGTACATGGTTCAGAGAGGGAGTCCGTACTGAGCACGAATTCAAAAATATTTTTGCTTCTTCTTGTTCTCGTCGCGCTTGCCGCGCGGCTTGTGTTCTGCGGGTTCGTCGTGGGGTGGGACCGCCCGCCCACGGGGGACGAGGTGGATTACCACTACCTTGCCGTCAACGTCATCGAGGGCAACGGCTACCGTCTCGAGAACAACGAGCTTACGGCGCGACGGCCCCCACTCTTTTCGCTGGTCCTCGCCGGGCTCTACAGTGTCTTTGGGACCAATACCGCACTCGCGCGGTTCGTCCAGGTTCTCCTTGGGACCCTGATCGTACCGCTCGTATTCTTCGCCACACGTCGATTCTTCTCCACGAGGGCTGCGTGGATTGCGGGCGCACTCGCCGCCGTAAATCCTTTTTTGATATTCATTAGCGCGTATCTCTTAACAGAGAACCTTTATATGATTCTGCTCCTCGGCGTGCTCCTCGTCGCGCCAAAGGAGCCACATCTTGTAGGGTCGTGGCGGCGGGCCGCCCTTATGGGGGTGCTCCTTGGGCTTGGGTGTCTCGCCCGCCCGACGGCGCTTTTTGTGGCGCTGTGGATCGTTGGCTGGATGATTTTGTTGGGGGCGAGCAAGCTCGGCAAACGCGTCCTCCTCGGCGGAGTGCTCGTCGGTGTTGTTTTTCTCATGCTCGTGCCGTGGGCGATCCGCAACCACATCGCCTTCGATAAGACGATGTTTTTTACGTCGCACGGAGGGATCACTTTCTACCAGGGAAACAACGCCGCCGTTCTCGAGTACCCGCAGTATCACGGGGGTGTCGCGCCGCTTTACATGCTCCCCGGGTACGACGACTTGAAGACCCTGACGGAGATCCCCAAAGACGAGAAGGCCCGCGTCCTGGGTAAGAAATTCCTCCGCGAGAATCCGGGTGACATTCCTCTTCTCGTGTGGCGAAAGTTCGCCCGTTTCTGGCGGTTCAAAAGCGATGTGGGTTTGAGTGGTGTCAAGAGCGGGTGGTGGTGGAACAACCAAAGCGTGCTGGGCAAAATCGCGAGTACGCTCGATGTGGGGTTTGTCTACGCGGTTTTTGTCATCCCGCTGTTTGTTGTCGGTTTTGCCTTGTCGTTCACGCGCCGCCGCTGGTGGGTATTTCTCGCCGGGCTCATCGTCATGCACACCTTCGTCTCGCTTGTCTTCCACGGATCGCTCAGGATGCGGATCCCCATCGAGCCTGTGATCGTGATGTTCGCAGCACTCGCGATCGATCGGATCTTCGAGTTTGGCAGATGGAGATTCTCTGGGCCTCAGCAGGACTAGCAGGTTGCCGGTTACCGGTTACCTCTCTCCTGTTGTATTGATTCATTGCATTCGCTCCAAGTATTCTTTTTGCCTCATGCCGGTTGTGCCTTCCGCATAACAAGCGAAGGTTTGAAAGCGTGTTCGACCCGCCCTTCGCAAACGGCTTGATGTGATCGATTTGAAGGCCGTGTGTTGAGCCGCAGCGCTTGCCATTTCTTCCGACGTACGTGCACCTTCCATCGTCTCGTTTGAATACCGCGTCTCGTGTTTTTACCGGAATATGACGTGATCGTTTGTTATCGTCGGTGTCAACGCCACCCACGTTCTTTTTGTTACTTTTCTCTGTGTCGCGCTTCTGTTGCTTTTTTTCCACCTTCTTCGCCTGACGTTTTTCGCGTCGTTGTGTGCGCTTCTCCGGGCTGTGACGGTCGATAAACTCATTCATTAGAACTTCAAAGACCTCTTCGAAGGTGCCGCCCGGTATCTTGTTCGAGAGGAGTGCCTTGACTTCGTTCAGTTTCGTCATGAACGCCTCATTTGCAAGGAACTGGATGAGCAAGCGCTTTTCGGTGTGTCCGGCGATTCCCGTAGTGTCCGGACTTTTTTCGCGAGGTGCGGCCAACGCGGCGAACTCGCGCTGTGTCGCGCCGAACGCGCCGCCGCCTGGTCCTTGCTCTCCCTGGCCGTCCGGATGCACTATCCCGCAATTACTTCGATTGCCACTCCCGGACCGGGAGTTAAGAATCAACGAGTTACATCGATTTTTGGAGTTTGGACCCAAATCGGGGACGGTGACGCGGACCGGTCTCACACGATCTCGGTAGGCGACGGGAGGCTTGTAACGGGCGACAATCGACTCGACCTGTCGCTCGGTCTTGCCCCGGATCTCCCGAAGAAGAAGATCTCTATTCTCGTCGTTCAGGATCGACGCGACATGTCCGATGGTCGTCAGGTTCACCTCGCCCAACTCAAGAAGATCGTGTACCTCGGGGAATCGGCGAAGACAACGGGCCGATGCGATCCTTCTTCCGGCGGCGGACCGGGAGTACCCGAGGGCGCCGACACAGTAATCGAAGAGCGAACTGAACCCATACGCGAGATAGAGATCACGTCGGTCGACCTCGGCGAGATGACGAAGGATCGAGAGGGTGGTTTGTTTTTCGTTCTTAACGAGCTCGTGAAGACGCGAGAGAAGAACGTTGTCGGACAAGTTGGAAAGCGATCGGCGGGCCATAAGGAACCTCCCGGGGAACGGCGTCGTGTGTGTTGACTTACGACAGCTGCAAGTGTCAACGGGGAGGATCGTCAACACATGTATTATAACATGGGGGTTTTCGAGGACCGTGCGCGGCGCGTGCCGACACAAAACAACCCGTCGGAACAAAAGCGTCAAACTTAAAAAGAGGGCGGCTGTGCTTTTACGTAATCGCGCGTGTGTATCGAAAACACAGCCTATTCGAGACATCGCAAACGGCGCTTTCAAAAACCCGTCAAGGACAAAACAAAAAAAACATGAGAATGAGATAATATGTAGAAGTCAGTACTTGATCGGACAGGTACTCCGCTCCGGCGATTGTCTGTCAGATCAAGTCGTAGCTTTTACAAATTAATCCTTGTTGAGTTGAAACATGAAATCTTGAGGGAATCTGTCAATATTCCGCTTCACCGCCGCGCTTGCGATCGATCGGATCCTCTTGATCATCGGTAAAAAATCTGTTTGATTGGATATCCGCTCAGACTTGTTCTTCGACTTGTTCCGTTTCCGGAAAAAGCACCAGACTCCTCGCGATTCCCACCAACAAGAGAAACACCGTAAACACTTCGCTGTCGTCGATGTTGTTCTCGGTGAGCGCGCCGAGGAGAAGGGCGACGGTCGCGGCGATGACGCCGGTGACGAAGTGCCACGCGAATCCTTTATTCGCGGCGAGCGCCGCGCGGATTCTGAATAGCATTCGAAGAAGAACGTACCAGAAGAATAGAAATGGTATAAACCCAACCAGCCCTCGCGTGACAAGGACCTGGAGATAGACATTGTGCGAGTCGGTCGCCGTTTCGACGTGGCGCTCGCCGATGAGCTTTTCGGCTTCGATGGTGTAGTCGCCCATTCCGACGCCGAGTATCGGGTTCTTCTTGAAAAGCTCCCACGACACATCCCACAACACAAAACGCGTTGACACGTTGACATCGGTCGGGCCGTTAAAAACCTGAACGATCGACGCGGCTTTGCGTCTGACGCGGTCATCGGTCGCGGCAAACGCGACGAGGACGGCAAGGATCGCCGCGGCGGCAAGCAGAGGCCCACGGCGGCGCAACAAAACAACCGCGACGACGAGCCCACCGAGAAGCGCGACCCAGGCGCCCCGGGCCATGGTGAGAAAAAGCCCCGTTGCCTGGAGGAGCAACCCGGCAACAACGAGCCCCTCCATCCGGCCAAAGCGCCGCCGTCTGAAGAGTGCGCAGAAATTGACGCAGATGACTTGAGCGAGGATTCCGGCAAACGTCATGATGAATAACGTGCTCGCCGGCCGGGCCTCCCCGTCAATATGGATAAAACCGGCGTCGACACCGCCCCGGTACTGGACGAGCGAGACCAGGCACGAGATCGAAGCGGACGCGAAGAGGATCCAGTATACACCGCGGCGGAGCTTGAACGATGTGAGGTTGTACGCGACAAAGAAGTAGATGATAAGAAGCCAGTACGATTCCCAGTCACCGCGCGCGCGAGAAAAGTTCTCCGACATAAAGACCGACGGGAGCGCAGAGACGACGAGCAAGAGCGCGGCGATGAAGAGCGGATCCTTGAAGAGCCCCATATAACGCCGGCGCACGTCGGGGAGCGCAATCATCGCTATAATCGACGCGAGGAAGCCGAACCCGATCGAGATGTTGGCGCCGGAGATGGAGAAGGGAATAAAGAGGGCGAGTCCGCAAAAAGAGATGAGCCACAGGTACCGGGTTATTTTTTCGGCAGCCGTTTGCACGTTATTGCTATAGCCCTATGCCAAGCGAGAACCTGTGTGTGTTTTCAAACGCCTCTTCGGAGTCGAAGTTGGCGTTGTAGTCAATGTAGATCCGATTGAAATGAACGCCGATTCCCAAATGCGGGATCGATCTGTTTTCACCCGATGTGATTGCCGAAAGCCCCCCGCGGAGAACAAGGAGATCGGAGAAGAGCGTCGCTTCGCCGCCGATAACCATCCGTGCAAGCCCCCCGTACGCATTGACGAAATCACCCTCGAGCGACACGGTGTCAAAGAGCTGATAGCCGAGGCCCAGCGTGAAAGCGCGTTCGAGCGACACATTTTCGCCGCTGTCGAACAAGATTTTTGAAAACATATTGCGCGCGACAAGCCCGAGCGAGAGCTTCTCGAGAAGCGCGATCCGGATCCCCGCGCTGACCGTGGTTCCTTTGGCGTCGAAGTTGTCGAGGTCGCCCGCCGAGAAAAGCATTCCGAAGCTCGCGCCGACCGATATAAAATAAGCGGGCGCGTAAGAGTAGCCGATGAGAAGCGAGTTCTCGGTGTACTTTTTGCCGTCCGAGAGATCGAGTGACAGGTTACCGTAGATCGCCCCGAGAGCATGCGTCGCGTATTCGAGACCCGGTTCTTCTAGTGGTCCTTCTTTTAGCGGCATCGCGAAGGCAAGATAGGACTGCTGCGCTTCGGCTCCGGGAACCAGGTCGACATAGGCGAATCCGAGGCGTTTTTCTCCGAGGTGCGAGAGCAGAGCCGGGTTCCAGTAGGTTGCGCTTTCATCGGCGCCGATCGCCGTCGCCGCGCCGCCGAGACCCCACGCACGGGCGCCGTAACCGGGCGCCGTAAAACCGCCGCCGCGCGAATACCCGGCAAACGCCGGCGCCGCGGCCGCGACAACGAGGACGGCAACAAAAACATATGCGAGCGATCGTTTCATAATTGTCTTGTTACATCTCACGGTTCGCAGACAAAGATTTCTCTTATAATCTCGCGGGCAGATCCGTCCGCATAGACTATTGCCGCAACGGCAACGAGCGGCCCCTTCTTGACATCCTCGCCATCACCATTGAGCGCATCCCACGGAATTGACACATTCATCGAAATGTCGGACCCGTAAAGAATCTGGACCAGGTTTCCTCCGAGATCGTAAAGCCGCAGCGTTACCGACGACGCATTCTTCGACAAGTTGATCTGGAATGCGTCCCCTTGTTTAAAAGGCTGCGGGATGTAAAGCCCGGCCGAGTTGTCAAACGTGACTTCAATAGTGTTGGACGGCGCGCTGACATTGCCCGCGTCGTCACCCATCGTCGCATAGATCCGGTTGAGCCCCGGGGCGAGTGTCATCGGATATGGCCAGTTGCCCGGGACGTTCGGGAAAATCGAATCGATGAGCGTTTCGTTCTGGTATATGTACAAGATGAAGCTCGATGCTCCGCTTACCGTGCCGTCGAGAATGAATTCGGGCGACCGCGTCACCGGCTCGGCCGGTTCGTCGAGCACGGGCGGCATCGCCGTTGTATACGTGAACGCATGTGCCTGGATTTGCCGTTGGCCCGCCAGGTCTTTTGCCAGGAACCCAAGCGTGTAGGATCCCTCTTCGGTGGTCAGGCTCGCGAGTGGCACCGAGAAGAACAGTGTGTCGTCCCTAATGTACTTCGTGTCGACCTCGGCGAAGTCATCCGCCGGGTCGTAACGGACCCACAGCGAATCGCGGACGCCGTTTCGATCCCATGCCCAACCGAAGAGGCTGTCGGGCACGGCGGCGATCGTTACGTTGTTTTCCATATTCGTAATTGCGATCTCGGGTCCGTCGAGGTCGACATCGACATACGACCAGGTCGTGTTCGAATTGAGCGCGCGATCGGTGGCCGTGATCTCAATTTTGTGGAGACCGTCGGCTGTGGCGATGTCCCCGTTCCATACCCCTTTGTAGGTGCCGTTGGCCGCTACGAGTATTTCCGGGAAAGTCTCGACCCGAGCGCCCGTTGGCCCGTATACGACGATATCGACTTCGACGCTGTCCGTGGGCGGGGGGTCGGATGTCGTGAAGGTCACTTCGGTGTCCGATGTCTGCGCGGGGTCGCTCGAACCCGGTGCGATGAACCCGGGGGCGATATTGGTGATCATCACCTGTGGGTCGGTGTTATCGATAAAAAAGTGGGCCGAGAACGTCGAATCGGCATCGGTGACGCTTACCGCTTTCACATAAGCGATGAAAGTATCCTCGGGCGCCGGCGTCCCGTCGAAGTAACGTCCGTCCCACAACGCGAGGTGCTCGGTGAGATTTGGTTTCTCCACGCCGGCGACGAGCGTGTCCACGACCGTGGTCGAGTCTTTCTCCATTACAAAGAGGAATACAGTCGCCGTGTCATTCAACACAAAGCGAAGGGTGGTGACGTCGGCGACACTGTTGCCGTCTGGCGAAAAATAGAATGGCTGGATGGTGACACTACGAATGAGGTCCCCGTCCGCCGTTTGCGCGGGTGGGGAGGCGAGCGCTACGAGCGCGCATACCAATAATGCGACGGTGGCGGCAAACCGGCGGTGGGTTTGAAATGATTTCACAAAAAAGCGTGTCACTTCGAAGAAGACCTCAGTGAGATAAACTTTTCGACAAGCCGGGGAAGCACTTCGCCCGCCGGGCCCTCGAGAAACAAGTCGGCATCCTGCGTGATCGGCGTCATCTCCGGGTTGATCTCGATGATCCGGGCGCCGGCCCGTCTTGCGAGCGACGGAAACCCCGCCAGAGGAAAAACGGTTCCCGATGTTCCCACGACGAGCATCGTATCGCAAGAGTCAATTGCGACATAAGAACGTCTTATGGCTTCTTCGGGGAGCATTTCCCCGAACCAGACGACCGCCGGTCGGACCAGCGATCCGCATGAACACCGTGGCGGTTCATCGATCCCCTCTGGGACCGTCTCGATCTCGTGTTCCGCGTCGAAGCACTTATAACGGAATATATTTCCGTGCACTTCGACTAACTCTCGCGACCCCGCCCTTCGGTGAAGATCGTCGATATTCTGTGTAATGACAACAAATTCTTCGAACTGGTCCTCGAGTTCCGCGATCGCGAAGTGTCCCGCGTGGGGTTTCGTCTCGGCGATCAATCGACGGCGTTCGGCATACCAGCGCCATACCAGGGCTGGGTCCCGCCGCCACCCTTCGGGGCTGGCGAGAGTTTCAGGGTCGTAATTTGCCCACAGCGCATTCGGTGCGTCTCTGAATGTCGGAATTCCGCTCTCCTTCGACATCCCGGCGCCGGTCGACACCGCGAGCGACCGGGACTCGTTGAGATACCCGGCCGCTTTTTCGATCGCGTACGCAAGGTCAGACAACAGGACTCCTTATTTTGCGGAACCCACGGAACGTAGCAAGAGCGATGCCTGCGAGAATCATTCCTCCGCCGAGGGCGATATTGAGTGTAATGGTTTCGCGGAGAAAAATCCAGCCTATGACACATGCGAGAATCGGAATGATGAACGTTTGGTAGGAAAGCACCGTGACGTCCATGTGTTTGATGATCCAGTAGTAGAGTCCGAATGCCGCCACCGATCCGAGCCCGGCGAGATAGAGGATGCTCGTTACCGTGATAAAATTCCAGGTGACGGGCCGCCCCGCCTCGAATATGAAACTGCCGATCATCAATACCACGCCGCCGATAACCATTGGGAGGAATATCGACGCGAGGGGATTGTAGGAACGCGAATATTTTTTGATGGCGATTGTCGAGACGCTCGCGAGGATCGCGCTCCCGAGAGCCGCGGAAATCCCCCAAACACTTTGGCTGCCCCCAAGTGTTGAGCTATCCCAGAAAATGACGGCGACGCCCACGGTTCCGATCATGATTCCCGCCATTTTACGGAATGTGATCGGGTCACCGATGAAAACACGCGCGAGAATAGCGACGGTAAAGGGCATCGTGCTGAAGAGGATCGATGTGAGCCCCGAGCTTATGTGCTGCTCCGCCCAATAAACGAGCGCGTAAGGGATTCCCATCTGGAAAACGCCCAGAAACAGCGCCAGCATGTAAAATTGCCTGTCTCTGGGTAGCTTGATTCGTTTGGCGACGAGGATTGCAAATATCATCAAAGCTGCTATGATAAATCGGATTCCGGCGGCTGTTATTGGGGGGGCACCGTCCAGCCCCACCTTGATCATTATCCAGGTGGAACTCCAGATAAGACAGAGGGCGCTAAAAACGATGAATTTGAGGCCGTTACTCATGGGTTGAGATGGGTTTCCGTTTCGGGTTCTTCGATAGAATGCCGGTGTCGTTCATGGATGGCAACATCATAGATAATCGCAGGGCGGGGCGAAAGCACGATTTCCTCGGAGCTTCCGATGGGGCGTTCTACGAACGCCACACAAAAACGCTTCTCTTGTGTCTCTTCCTGGTTCACTTCGCCGCGACACTCTTCTTCTTCTCCCCCGGTGACATTCTGAACGACAAACCCGTTGTCACCCTCGACCACTCGTTCCACTATTACCAGGCATGGCGGGCCAAGCACGTTCTGCTCGAGACCGGACGACTCAACGCCTACGACCCGTACTTCATGGCGGGCTTTCCGAGCGCGATTTTCGATCTCGATGTCAAGGGCTCGGAGTTGTTTTGCGCGCTTTTTCCTGCGGGCCAGCTGGCGCGCGGGCTCAAGTTCTTTATCCTTGTTTGTTACCTTTCAATGGTGTTCACGGTGTTCGGCGGCGCCAGATTGCTCGGCTTTGACCGGCGGGAATCCCTTCTCGGCGTCGGGGCACTACTCATCTTCTGGCACTGGGGTCGGCCGTATGCGTCGCACTTCCGTTACGCGGGGATGTTCGAGTTTATCTTTGTCAGTCACTTTTCGATTCTTGTCGTCGGGCTCTTTCGCCGATTTCTGCGGACGGGAGAAAGACTCTGGTTCTTTGTGTTGGGGCCCGTCGCCTTTCTCATTCACCCGACGGCCGTCGTCGCGCTGGCCGTCCCGTTCGTCATGTTGTTCGTGATGGAACGAAAACGACTCACATCCAAAAAGGCGCTCGGGTTTCTCTTATGGTGCGGGGTCGTGATTGTCGTCAACTTGATCTGGGTGCTGCCGATGCTTGCCAATATGACCGCCAAGGCGTCGTCCAAGGAATTTTTTCAGACCGGCGGCGCCCGCGATTTTGTCTGCGAGTTCTTCCACCCCGGATGTTTCCCCGCACTCGTTTTTCTCGCGCTTGCCGTGCTCGGTGCGTGGCGCGTGCGCCGCTCCACAGGTGCGGCGGTGATGATCCCCTCGGTTTTGTTTCTTTTCGGAATCAGCTCGTACGGGGTGTATCTCCCCGGCATCGAACACCTCGAACCGGGGCGGTTCCTCCTGACGACACTGTTCTTCGCGGCGCCGCTCGCCGGAGCCGGCGCCGCGCTGGCGCTCGACGGTGTGGGTCGGCTTGTGGCCCGTGCGGCAAAACCCGGTCGTTTGACCGTACACGCGGAACAGGTACGGGTGGCATCGGCGGGGCCCCCAGAGCGGCGGAGCGAAGCGAGCACGCGTGGGGTGGCCGATGACAGGACCCGTACCGGGCCATCAAGCATGCGAAGCATTTTTGAACGTGCCGTGTTCGCAGTGCTCTTCATCGCTCCCATCGTCTTGTCGTTCTTGTCGGCGAGAACCGGGTACCAGCACCGTATCACCACGTCGTTCGCCCCCGAAGTCCAGACGCTCATCGACGTCCTCGTCAATCAAACCGATTCCTCGGGCCGGCTCATGATCGAGGATGGGCCCGCGGCGCTGTACGGGGAATCGCACATGCCGGGGATTCTTCCCATCTACACCGGTGTCGAGCAGATTGGCGGCCCGTACCCTTTCACCTTTTTGAAACATCATTTCGCGACCTTTCAAAAGGACAAAACCTTCGGCAAACCGCTTGAGGAGATTTCACCCGCCCTGTTCTGGCGCTACATCGATCTCTACAATGTGAGGTGGATCGTCACGGCGAGCCCGGCGACCCGTGCGTACATTACCCGGGCCTCCGAGGCGGCGGGCGCGGCGCCCGCGGGTTGGGAGACCGGCGGGCGTGGTGCGGCCGAAATTGCGTGGGCATCTCCGCATTACAGATTATGGCGTGTCAACCGGCCGACAGTGGATGTCGGGGCTATCGTCGCGGATTTCAATCAAATCCAAATCGCCGTCGGGCCCGGTGACGAGGCGTTTCTCCTCCCTTACCACTGGGATAGCGGGATGAGAGTGCCCCTCCCGACCATTCTCACGCCCGTCCACCGGCTCGGCGATCCGGTGCCGTTCACTCTGGTGGAACCAAACGGTGTATCTCTTATCTTGATAAAACGTTAGGGAAATTGTTTCACCATATCTCTTAGTGGTTACCAAATTGACATTGAGGGTATTCTGCGGTACAATTGACCCTGTACGCGTACGTCCTTCAACCAGAGGAAACGATAGGGAACTGACTGTTAACAGACTGAGACTCCTTAAATGACACACCCTCGCGCCAGGCTGTTTATTCTTGGCCTGTTCATAACCGCGCTCGTCTTCCACGTGGCGATCGTTGCGCAGGATTTTTCCGTTCTTGCCCGGAACGGCTTCCTGTATGACGACAGCTTCTACGCGTTCAAAATTGCCCAGAACATAGCCACCGGGAATGGTGTGAGCTTTGACGGCGTCCACCCGACGAACGGTTTTCAACCGCTGTACGTCTTTATGATCGTTCCTTTTTACGCGCTCGGCGGGTCCGATCTGATCGGCCCGATCTACGCGGCGTTGATTCTCTCCGCGTTGCTTACCGCCATCACCGCGGTGTTGTTGTTCAAGATCATCGGGCGTTATACGAGTACAAAAATAGCGGCGCTCATGGCGATCGTGTGGGCCTTCTCGCCGGTCGTCACCAAACAAGCGGCCAACGGTCTGGAAACATCGCTCGCGTTATGTATGTTTGCGTCGGTGGTGTATTTCTATCTGAGCCGGATCCGCTCGGTCGAGCGTCCCCCGCTCAAGCACTTCGTATGGTTCGGTGTGCTCGCGGGTCTTGCCGTGCTCGCGCGGATTGACGAGGCGTTTCTCGTCCTCGTTATCGCGCTCGATTATCTCGTCGTACTCCGGAGCCGGGGCGCGGGCTCGGGCGCTTTGAAGAATGTTGGCGCGGCCGCCGGCGCTGCCCTCGCCGTCTACTCTCCGTGGCTCGTTTTCAGCGGGATTGCTATGGGGAACATTTTTCAGGACAGCGGGTCGGCGACGCGTTATCTCTCGATTGCATACGCGCCGTTTTTCGGACTCGGCACTCCCGACATGATGAACTCCGGACCCGACATCAATTTCATGTGGGGACACGTCGTTCATTCATTCTCGGTGCTCAAACTCGCGCCTCCCGTTCATGCGTTCTTCCGCGGTCTCGAAAAGATCGGAGTCTCGCTCGACGCGGCGAGTACGCTCTCCATCGTGGCGAATGTCATTGGGCTCGCGCTTGTGGCCGGTTTTATATACCTGGTTGTTTTCCGTCGGCGCAGTCTTGGGGGCAAAGGTTTCGATGAACTCCAGTTTTTGCTTCTCTTCTCCGTCGTTATGATCGCCGCCTATTCATTCTATGTTTTCGGCGTGTTCTTCTTCGCGCGATATTACTTTCCGCTGTATTTCGTCGCGTGCATCTACGCGGGGCTCTTTCTCGAAGAGGTCCTTCGCCGTGTTCCCGTCGGGCTCGTCCCGGCGCGCGCCGCCGTGGCCGTGTTGCTCGTTATGTATGTCGGCGCGTTCGGATACATGGCGTACACATGCGCCTGCCGTTCGCACGCCGTGTATTGTTTTTACGACATGGCTTGCTGGGTTGATGAGAACACGTCGCCCGACGATACGATCGGTGTTTTTCAGAGCGGGGCTATAGGGTACCTGGCCAACCGGAAGGTCATCAATCTCGATGGGAAAGTGAATAACAAGGCGCTCGACGCGCTCAAGAATGGCGACCTCGGCGATTACCTCAGAAAAGAGGGCGTCGATGTCATTGTGGATAACAAGAACGTGCTCGAACTTTTTCTCACCGGAGATTTTGGCAAGAAACATATGCGCGATCCGCTTGTGGTTCTCGGTCTCGAACCGATCGAGGAGGGCCGGATCGAGGAAGCGCCCGATTGGGCGGCTTACCGCGTCAACGGGTTTGCCAAATCCTCCGCGAGCGGGGACAACCATCCCACACTGCAGTACGAGTAACCGCGAAATCCCGTAACATCACCAACACGCCGGTCAGCGATTTACGCGTCAGATAACCTTTATCAATTCTTTATGAAGCTTGTTGGGGCCTAAGCGTTTGCACAGCACGCGGAGCGCTCCGGGGACTACCGATATGTCGAGTTGATCGGCACGGCCGTCGTGGTACTCGCCATCGATGTGCATCGGGTACCACCCGTCCGATTTTATGGTGAGTGATTCGGCGCGGATCATCCTCACGGCGGGGTGGTCCGGATGGCTGCCTTTGAATGATCGGGGCAGAAGACCGAGCATGCGCAGCCGGCTCATGGGATCGACGATGCAGATGTCGAGAAGTCCGTCGTCGGGGACCGCGTCGGGAGTGAGATAGAATGCGCCACCCGTGCGGTGACCGTTTCCGACACTAACCAGGAGACGCTTGCCTGTGATCTTTTCGCCGCCATGCACGTCGATCTCGAAATGCGGGCACACGTGAGTCTTAAGAGATTTGAAAAGCGCGAGAAGATATCTCGCGTGTCCGCGGACGATTGAAATGGTCTGGCTGTGCCGGTTGACCATTCCCTCAAAACCAAGCCCCGCCGAGTTGACACAGTAGCGGTCGCCAAAGCGAAGCACGTCGAGCGAGGCGGCCATTCCTTCATCGAGAACGCCGGCCAGTTCGTCGGGTGTCCGCGGGCACGAGACCAGGCTTGCCAGGTCGTTGCCCGCGCCGTGGGGAATTACGAACAAAGCGGTCTGACGTGGAAGCAGTCCGTTGACCGTCTCGTGGATCGTCCCGTCTCCGCCCATTACGCCCACCGCGTCGATGTCATTGGGGAGACTGGCCGCGATGCGTGTGGCGTCTCCGCGCGATTTTGTATAGTGGAATGTCACACTGTGCCCGAGCGATTCGATCGCCCGCCGCAGTGACGCGTCGCCGGGCCGCCTGTGGGCGCGTCCGGCGTTTGGATTGACAATAACGGCAATCTTCATGACTATCGCGGGTAAGAGCCTGGTCGAGGGTCGGGGGACACGCGCTATCTGGGCGCCCCGTTCACAATGAGATTAGTGGAAGCAACCGGCGGAAACAACGGTTTTCGGCGGGTGATGTGCCGAGTCGTTTTCTTGACGCCCGCGGACGTCAAACCTATAATCGTCAGTCAAAGCGGCTGATTCCCAAAAACTTATGAATACCCCATCAAACACAAACAACGGCGACCGGTTCAAGCTCGGGTACATTGCGTCCCATGCCTACAAGCTCACGTTTGAAATCAATGAAATCGCCGAGCTGCGTCGTCAGGACCCATCGGTCCGCGTTTATTCTTTTTACCGAAAGAAAGGCGCCGGTATCCAGCACGAGCGGCTCGAAGAGGTTCGCGGCGATATTCTTTCCTGGTCGTACGCGGGCATCCTTGCAGGCTTTCTTTACTTCCTTTTTAAAAAACCTTTGGGCTTGTTTGGATCGTTTGCCGCCCTTCTGTGGGCGTCCAGATCAAATCCGGTGTACTGGTTCAAGAATGCAGCCGTCTTTTTTGTCGCGCTCCCTTTGCTCCGTGATGCCGATCGCGAACAGGTGACCCATCTTCACGCCGACTTCGGTTCGTCACCGGCCACCGTCGCATGGGTCGGGCAGCGGCTTCTCGGGGTGGGTTTCTCGATTCGTTACCATTCGTTCGATATCCATCTCAACACACTGGCATTCAGGGATCCGCTGCGGCGGCGCAAACTCGAGGATGCCGATCTTGTCGTCGCCGTTCACGAGGATGGTCTCGGTCACTTGAAAAAAACCGCGCCCGCGGCGGCGCCCGATAAGTTCGAGATGATTAGGATCTGCGTGGTTTTCAACCCGCGCCCGCGAGTCGACAAAACATCCGAACCGCCGCTCGTACTCGCCGCGGGAAATCTCGTTCCGGCGAAAGGGTTCGATGTACTGGTCCGCGCCGTCGGCGTTCTTGACAAGCGCGGTGTCGATGTTCGGCTCCGGATACTCGGAGAAGGTTCCGAGCGAGGACTCCTCGAATCGCTCGCCGATGAAAAAGGAATTGCCGGACGTACCGAAATGCCCGGATATTACAAGCACAACGAGTTTGCCGGTCATCTCGCCGGGGCGCTTGCACTCGTCGTTCCCGGGCGAATTACCGCTACGGGTGTCCGGGAAGGTCTCCCGACAGTGATCGCGGAATCATGGATGTCGGGAACCCCGGTTATCGCGGCGCCGGTCGGAGGGATTCCCGAAGTCGTATTCGACGGGGAAACCGGGTTGCTCTTCGAGGCGGAGAACGCGGAAGCCCTGGCGGATTGTATCGAGCGTCTTGCGGCTGACGACACACTTTTCAATGCTCTCGTCGGTGCGGGGAAAGAAAGGGCGAACGAACTGTTTTCTCCCCGCGAAAATGTTCGTAAACTCATCGAAAGCATAAAATCAAAAACCAGTTTCACCGGAGCCCGATAATCTTATGACAAAGACGCCTGCAAATAACTTCGCCGCCCTCGTGTTGATTGGGATCGCTCTGTCGCTGCTTCCAACGATTGCCACCGCTCAGTGGACGTACCTCGACAACAATGCGGATATCCGCGCGCTCGTCGAATATGGCGATGAGTTGTGGGTCGGCACCAACGGGGGCCTTCTCATTCTCGATGCCGTGACCGGCGAGATCTCGGCGAAGATTGTTACCGGCGAAGTGCTTCCCGGCAACTCAGTGCGAATGCTACGCCGTCGATCCGGCGGTGTGTACATTGGGACCGACGACGGGCTGGTGCTCGCCCGCGCGTCGGGCGGTGGGGAACTGACCGCTCAACCACGGGGGAGTTTTTCGGACGTCCGCCATGTCGAATTTGGTCCGACCGAGACGATGTATGTGTCGACCTGCGGTCATGGTGTTGCCGAAGTCAAGGGGCGCCGCACCCACTGGTTGACGACTGTCGACTCCCTTCTCGACGACAAAGTGTTCGCAGTCTCCGTTGTCGACACGCACACGATCTTTTACGCCACGTCACTCGGACTCTGCGCGTTCCGTGACACATTGTGGACGAGTTTCCAGGCGGGCGCCGGACTCCCGCGCGGCGAAGTCCGCGATCTGATACTTGTCGACAAGCGCGTGCGGGTGGGGGGCGGGTTTATCCCCGACATGTATGTGCTGGTCGCCGGACGTGGCGTCTACCGTTTTGATGGGCGCAGGGCGAGAAGGCTTTCGAGCGCGGGTCTCTTTGCGGAGAACGACATCGCGGCCATGGCGGTGACGGCGGACGGCGCCGTATGGGCCGCGGGGCGGCACGGCCGGATCGCCAAATATTCCGACGGCGAGTGGACGAGGTACGGCGAGGGTGATCCCGAAATCGATAAGGGCCGGTGGCGGGCCGCGCACATCGGGAGGAGCGGCAGCGCATATTTTGGAACGGCCGACGGTATGATCGCCGTCGTTGAGGGTGAAAAGATTCGGAAGATTTCTGTCCCCTCGATGCTTCCCAGCGGCCACATTGGGTCTATGGTGGGGGATTCTGGGGGGCGAATTTATGCGGCAAATGGCCCGCAACTGATTTCATTACATGAAGATGCGTCTGCGATATCCATCGAAAAAGACTTCGGTTCACTTTTTGCTATCCAGATGTCACCGGGTGGGGTTGTGTGGGCAAACAGCCGGTGGGGGCTCTGGCGCAAAGATCAGGATGTCTGGACCGAAATCAAACCCGATATCGATCCCAGATCGCCGCTCTTTGTTTCAATGGCCTTTGATTCGACCGGTAATCTCTGGGTTGGTACGCACGCTGGAGAGATTTACCGGTACGATGGTCAGACCTGGATCCGCTTTGCCGACAAGGGCGAACTGACGGATCGGCCGATAGACGGGCTGATTGTCGATGGAGTTAGACGGCCCTGGGCCGTCTCGACATCGACGGGAGTGTTCAAATTCGACGGGTCGAACTGGGAGCGGTTTGATATCTCGCTCTTTGACACGGCCGAGGATTCGGCAGAAATCGTCGATTGGACATTGGATTCGTCTGGCGGCGTTGTCGTCGTAACTGCCGACAGCATAAAGGTTTTTGATGACAAGACCGGCTGGGGAGTCCTCCAGACCCCCGATATTAAGCAAGTTGGAAGCTATCGCACAATCCGTTTCGACCGAGAGCTTGGAAAGTCGTATCTTGGCACATCACAAGGGCTTGTGCTGTTGTCTGACGGCGAGTCCAGATGGATCGGACCTCGGGACGGTCTTCGGGGCAAGGACGTGACCTCCATTCTTGTGGACAACAAGGGTCATCTTTGGGTAGGTTTTCAAAAAGACGGATTATCCAGGATTTTACTGGAAAATCTTTGGTAAACGCGGTTATCTTCTATAAGTGCCCGTGAATTACGGGCTCGCGCGGAAGCGCTCCAGAGAAAGTGCCCGCGCAGAACCACTCGCGTAGAAACATACTCAGAGGCCAAGGAGGTACCGTTCGAAGAATCCGGCTCCGTGGGGCTAGGATCTTCGGAACGCCTGAACCGAACTGCTAGAGAACGTTAGACAGGTTGTGCGGTGCATATTGGCGCGTTTTAACGTGATTCAACCTCAAGGGTCAACCGGTGTTGACCGGGAGTATGTTGATGTGGCAGTTCGTATTTTGGTCTAGCCTGGCCGTCGTGCTTTTCTCATACGTCGGCTATCCCATCGTCCTCTTTATCATCTCCAAGCTGAGCAGGCGCGGGCGCCACGCAATCGATGACAACTACTGTCCATCGGTGTGTCTTCTTATATCCGCATTCAATGAAGAAAAAATAATTCGCAAGAAAATCGAAAACAGCCTCAGTCTCGATTATCCAAAAGACAAACTGACGATTCTTGTCGCCTCTGACGGTTCGGACGACCGGACGGTGGCGATTGCCGAGGATTATGAAGATCTTGGCGTCAAACTTTTTCACCGATCGTCGAGATCGGGTAAGAGCGACGTCCTAAATCACGTCGTCAAGACGCTTGACGAGGACATCGTGGTTTTCACCGATGCCAACGCGATGTTCGCCGATGATGCCCTCAAAAAACTCGCCCGGCGTTTTAATGACCCGAAGATAGGCTGCGTGGTGGGCAAGCTCAGGTATGTCGACCGTCGCACGACGTCGGTGGCCAGGGGAGAAGGGCTCTACTGGCGGTACGAGGGAATGCTCAGTATGCTCGAGAGTTCGCTCGGGAGCGTCCTTGTCGCCAACGGTTCGATCTTCGCCATCCGCCGCGATCTTTTTCCCAAGCTTTTTGCCGAAGTTGCCAATGATTTTCAAATTCCCATGGAGATCGGGTCGCAGGGTTACGGCGTCGTCTACGAACCGGAAGCGATGGCGTTCGAAAGTTCGACGATCTTCTGGCAGGAGGAGTTTCAGCGCAAGGTCCGGATCATCGTTCGCGGACTGACGGGATACTCGATACTTCGAAGCAAAATTCGCGGCTTCCGAAGATTCCAATTCTTCTCGCACAAGCTCATGAGATGGGCGATCGGGCCCATGCTGTTTCTGACGTTTCTCGCGAATGTCATACTGATGCGGGATTCTGCGTTCTACACGGTGGCGTTCACCGGACAGCTTTTCATCTACCTGGCGGCGTTGAACGGGTGGCGGATGAGGAAGACACGCAAGCCGCATCCTCTTTTCTATTTGCCTTTCTATTTCACTATGGTAAATCTGGCTGCAGTGGTTGCGATGGCCAAATTCTTCACAGGCGCGCGGCAGACGGTCTGGGAGAAAGCGGAAAGCGCACGATTCGCGCCGGTGGGGTCTTCGGGGAACAACGTGGTGACCTCGATAGAGCCTCTGGTCGCGAAAGAAAACAGATCGCCGCAGCCTGAAGAACTTGATCCCGTGGAATTGATTGAAAAGGTCGCCAAAAACTAACAGAGTAAAGAGTTAAGAGATGTTGTTTATCCTCAAGACGATAATCCACTCGCGGAAATTTATCCTGGCGTCTGGAGTTATAACCGCCGTCCTGGCGATAGCTGTCAGCTTCTTTCTCCCTTCGTGGTACACGGCCACGACATCGATATTTCCCCCGGATGCCGGTGGCGGAATGATGTCGGGTTATGCCCAGCTTTTGCAGCAGAGCCTGCAGATACCGCTCCCGACGCCGAGCGCGGTCGGTGCGCGGCCCAATACCATATACATCGACATATTGCTCAGTGAACAGGTGAGCAACAAGATCATCGAAGAATTTGACCTCAAGCGTCTCTATGACACCGAACTCAACGTCGACGCGATCGGCGCGCTCCAATCTCATACGTTTTTCTCGCTGCTCGAAAACGGTTTGTTGAAACTGGGTGTTGAAGACCGCGACCCCGAACGGGCGGCGGCAATGGCCAATCGTTATGTTGAGCTCCTCGAGGATTTCACACGTGACATCAACGTGACGAGGGCGGCGTCGACAAAAGAATTTGTGGGCAGGCAACTCGAGATTCATGCCGTGGAACTTGCGGCCGCTGAAGAGGAATTAAAACAATTCCAGCAGGAAAACCAGGCGCTCAAGCTCGACGAGCAGGTCACCGCGGCGATCGACATCGTGGCGAGCCTGACCGCCGAAGCTGTTGCGGCGGAAATGGAACTCGAGATTCTAAGCCAGTACACATCGACGTCATCCCAGGAATACGTCCGCAAGAAGAAGGAATACGACGAAGTTCTGCGCCAGCTAAAAATGTTCAAAGCGGACTCATCACGCGCCGAGACCGACTTCGTGCGATCGTACTTTCCCACGTTCGATTCGATTCCGGAACTGGGCCTCGAAATGGCGAGGCTCATGCGCCGTGTCAAAACCGAAGAATTCGTTTACCGGCTGCTCGTGGAAGAGTACGAGAAGGCGCGAATCGAAGAGGCCAGGGATACAAGGGTGGTCCAGGTCCTCGATCATGCTGCCGTCCCCGAACTCAGAAGCCGGCCCAAGCGCAAGATTCTCGTCATTTTTGGCGGAATCGTCGGGTTGGGATGGAGCACGCTTCTCGTTGTGTTCCTCGCGCTCTGGCGCGAAGACCGGACACGCTCGAGCAAGATAGCGGAGTTGCTCGGGCCCATCGCTTCGGATTTTAAAAAGGTCTTTCCGTTCGGAAAGAAATCCTGACAATGAATGTCGTGCGCGATCCCGGGATTTCTCAAAGAGATTTTCTTTATCTCACGTTCGTCACCGCGGGCGTGTTCTTGCTCGGGTTTGGCGTATGGCTTGTCGTGCCAATGGGTCTGATTAAGCTCGGGATGATCGGCGTTGTGGGGCTTGTCGGCGCGCTTCTTATTTTTTCCTATCCAAAACACGGGTTGTATTTCGGCGTCTACTTTGTGTTCGCCGGTCTTTCGTACTATACGAGTGTCCCGGTGCCGGCGCCGATCATGTTTTTGATCGCCGCGGCGGTGTTTCTGCGTCTGTTCCAGGGCGATTCGATTCAGTTGAGAGATCCGATGTTCAACTGGGCGATGGCGATCTTTACGGTGTTTGTCTTTCAGTCGTTTCTGTTCGCGTACGATATGAGTCACGCGCTGTCCGGACTCAATTTTTATGTTAAGTCTATGCTTCTGGTGTTTCTCACCGCCCAGCTGATTCGAAAACCCAAGGATCTCGAGACCCTCGCCATCATCGTGTTTGCCGGCACGTTCTCCACGGTGATTCTCGGTGTGGTCAATGTGAAGCTCGGAATCGTTGAGGACTGGACCGTGCTCGTCTCGGCCCTCAATTGGCTCCGGTTCGGTTCGACCCACATCAACCCCAACAACGCGGCTCTCTACCTGATCGCCGGTCTGCCGCTGGCGATCTACGTGATCAAAAAAGTCAAACCCGTGACGTTCAAGCTGCTGCTGGTCGCGGCGGCGATCAGCATGGTCGTCGCGACGATCATGACGTTTTCGAGGCAGGCTGTTTTCCCCCTCGCCGTGGTGCTGCTCGCGACGCTATTCAAGGAAGCGAGGAGCCGGTGGGTTTATACGGTGGTCCTCGCCGTGGTGTTCATCGGAGCCCTCCTGACTCCTCAGTACTACTGGTACCGTATCTCGACCATCAGCAAGGTCTTCTCCGCGGTCGAAATAGACTGGTCGCTCGCAATGCGTTTCAAGGCGCTCCAGGTGGGGTGGCACATGTTCCTCGATCATCCGTTCACCGGTGTGGGGCTGAACAACTTCATTGTCCGGTCGGCCAACGAACTGATCGTCCGGATGGGGGCGCACAACACCTATCTCGAAATCGTCACCGGTGTCGGGGTGTTCGGTTTTATCGCCTACCTGACGATGCCCGCGGCGGGGTTTCGGGGATTTCTCAGGGGAATCCGTGCCCGCTGGTCGCCCGAGAACCGCTGGATGAACGATCTCTCGTTTTACCTGCTCCTCTCGCTCGTCGCCGTCCTCATCGGGGCTTTCTTCCAGATGATCCAGTTTTACCGGCTTTTCTGGCTCCCCGTGGTCTGCGGGATTATCGTCGGCAGGCTGGCCACCGACCCCCGGTTTACGCGCCCCGACCCATCCGCATAAAATAATCGGAAACTTACCCGTACACCCGGCGTAAAACTAGACGACAGCCAGTTGCAGGAGTTTGCCAGCCTGATAAGGAGGGATGGGTCCGAGAGGCCCGAACGCCATGAGAAATTATGCTATAGCACGTGCGAAAACGGTTCCCGGGTGGCGGGTTGCGGCGATTGTGGGGTTGGGACTGATTCTCTTTGCCTTTCTAACAGTCGGCGCCGCCGACGCGGGAAAGCAGACCAAAACGGTGTCGAAGGCCTATGTCGTTGATTCGGACGATAAAGCGGATACCGCGTATCTGGGGGTCACCATGCAGGAGCTCGATTCCGATCTCCGTGAGGGACTCGATCTCAAAATCAAGAGCGGTGTGCTCATCAACTCGGTTTTCGAGGACAGCCCCGCCGAGCTTGCTGGGATTGAGGACGGCGATGTGATCGTCGAATTCAACGGCAAGAAAGTCGCCTCACCCGACGAATTGAAACGTTATGTCGCGAACCAGAAAATCGGCGATACCGTCAAGGTCAAGATCGTTCGTGATGACAAAATCAAAACTATCGACGTGACACTCGCGGAGTGGCCAGAACAGCACGCGGCGCGCAGAATAGAAATCCACGCCCCGGAACACCAGGTTTGGTTCGACAAGGGCAAGAACTGGATGGTGTCCGCATTCGACGGATTCAACCGCGGACGGCTTGGCGTCCGTGTGATGGACCTCAACGAGGATCTCGGCCCTTACTTCGATGTTGAAGAGGGTGGGGGAGTGCTTGTTCTCGAAGTGGGTGACGAATCCGTTGCCGGTGAGATGGGAATGAAATCGGGCGACGTCATCGTCGAGGTGGAAGACGACAAGGTCGGCTCGGTTGAGAGCCTCCTCGAGTCGGTCGGCGATCTCGAACCCGGTGAAAAATTTGGTGTGACCGTCCTGAGAAGAAACAAACAAGTCAAGCTCGAGGGCGAGCTCGACGAGGGCATGAGGGAAATCTACCTCAGGGGCCACGGCAAGCACGCCGACATCCGCATCCCGCATATCGATAAGTTTAAGTTCTCGGATGACGATATGGACGAGATGAGGGAAGAGGTAAAAGAGCTCCAGAAAGAAATGGAAGAGCTCAGGAAAGAAATGAAGAAGCTGAAAAAATCCTCCTAGTTGCCGGTTGCAGAAGTAGAGCGGATGGACAACTGCTCGTCTCCAAAGCAGGAAAGGGCGCCTCGGGCGCCCTTTCCTGTTTCTATGCTTGTCCGTGGTGGTGGGTCGGTTAACCGAGAATTTCGCGGTATGCGGTGGTGAGTTTCTCGATCGCCCCGTCGAGGGAAAACTTTTTCTCGACCAGTTGCGGCCCCGCGGTTAAAGATCTCTCGAGGAGTCTCTTGTCGGACAACGCGCGGACGAGTGTTGCGGAGACGGATTCGGGATCGACAGGGTCGAGAAACACTCCTGTCTCTCCTTCGACGACAAGTTCGCGGACGTCGCCCACGGGTGTCGACACAATTGGAATTCCCATCGACAGCGCTTCCATCGCCGAATTCGGCAAACCTTCGAAATCAGATGTCATGGCAAAGATGTGGAGCCGGCGGAGTGTGGCGTCGATGTCGGAATTGGGTTCAATGATCTCCACGTTCTCGCCGATTCCAAGATCGCGAATTCGCGTCGTCACCATGTCCTTTTCACTCCCGCCACCCATGAGTATCAGTCGTGCATCGCCAACGGTGTCGAGAACCCGCGCGAAGGAATCGAGAAGGATATCAAGCCGTTTTTGTTTTGCGAATCTTCCGACAAAGCCGATGGTCGGCGGCGTGCCCGCCGGCGGTATGTCGCGGACGCGGCCGATTCTTCCTGGGTCGATCCAGTTGGGAATGTGAAGGACTTTTTGTGAGTCGACTCCGATATCGTTTTGAAGATGGTCGGCGCCGGCCCTTGAATTGACGAGCACCTGCTCGGCATGCCGGAGCATCCATGTCAGCACACCGGCTCTTGCCCCCCGGACACGGAGGAGTTCGTTTCTAAGCGAGAGGACGACCGGTTTTCGTAGAAAACGGCCCGCGGCAAAGGCGTATGCGTTCGCCGCATCGAGAAAGCCATGGACGAGGTCCACGCGGTGTTCCCGCAGCGCACCGATAGCCCCGCTCAACCTCACGACATCGATACCGGAGTGTCTTGGAAGCGTGACGACATCGATGCCGTCCGCGCGAAGCTCGTCGCCGAAGGGGTGGATGTCGTCGGAGAGCGAGATGACGACCGCGGAGAACGGATCGGGAAGAGCCCTGACGAGCAGGCTCAACTGTCTCTCCGCTCCGCCGAACCCGAGGCTGTCTATGATGTATGCAATCTTGATCATAAGTCTTGTTTTCTACGGCCCGTCGGTCAGGACCCGCGCCTGCTATTGACCCGACTATACCGCAGTGGCGGGTGGCTTTCTACAAAACACTTGGGCGGGTTGGGTCGCCGTGCTAAATTACCTCTGAGTACGAAAAGAGGTATGATGAAGGTCGTCTGGTTCTCCGAAATCAAATGGAATTATCTCAAGACGAGAAAGCAGCAAATCATCAGCCGAAAACCGGCTGACGTCGAGCTTCTCTTCCTCGAGCCTTACGTCCGGGCGGGCCGCAACAGCTACCGCCTGCGGACGGAAGGCGATATTTCGTGCGCAACCATTCCCTTTCTCAAATCCGCCCCTTTTTTCCCCTGGCGGACGGTTCTCGACAGGCAGTCGGCCCGTTGGGTCGTCGACCAGGTCGCCCGGCGCAGGATCCAGGGGATATTCAAACAGCTCGGGTTTGACTCCTCCGACACCGGTTTCGTCATCTCGAACATCTACGCGGCGAATATCGTGTCGCGGTTGCCGAGGCGCTTTCTCCTCTACGACTGCAACGACGATCACTCTTCGTTCCCCGGGATGCGCTCGTGGACCAAGGGTTATTTTTTCAAAACATCTCGGGATGCCGACGCTGTTTTCGCCTCGGCGGACGCGCTACTTGAGAAGATAGTCGAAGTGCGGGGAGGCGGCGACGGGTGCGAATACCTCGGCAACGGAGTGGATTACGAGCATTTCCAGAAAAAAGACGAGGCGGCCGCTTCCGCAGTGGAAACCGACAAACCCAAGATCGGTTACATCGGCGCGTTGGCGCCGTGGCTCGATTTTGATGCCCTTGCCGACCTGGCCGAACGCCGGCCGGATTGGGAAATCGTTCTTGTAGGACCGATTCTGCTGGGCGTTGAAGCCCAGGTGATGGAGCTAACCTCGCATCCCAACGTATTTCATCTCCCCGCGGTCTCGTATGATCGCCTGCCCGGTATCCTCCGGCAGTTCCGCATGGGGCTGATTCCGTTCAAGTACAATGAGCTGACACGGGGGGTCAACCCCAACAAGATGTACGAATACCTCGCCTGCGGCCTTCCCGTAGTGGCTACCCGCTTTTCGACCGAAGTTGAGAAATACCCGGATCTGGTGAAAGCAGTGGAGCCCGGGGAGGAATTCGTGAACGCCTGCGAACAGTTTCTCGCCCGCCAGTCCGACCCCGATCGGGCGGCCGCCCTCGCAGGGGAGGCCCGGCAAATCGCCGAAGGCAACGACTGGGATGTCATCGCGTCATCGTTCTGGCGGCGTGTCAGGGACCTCATGAACCCATAGCCGCCCGGCGCTCCTTGAACGTCCGGATGGTTGGGAGCGCCCCTGTGTGATTTCAACGCCACTACCCGGATTTGGGCCGCCTATCCGCACAAGTTCACCGCCGTTGACAACACGGCCTCGCGGGTGCTAGAATGCCCGTTTAAAGAAATTATCTGCGCTCTATCTTTTGGGGTGGAGGTCACTTAGAGGAGGACAATTGTGAAGGACTATACTCCTGACAAAATCAGAAACATAGCCCTCGTCGGTCACCAGGACACCGGCAAGACCATGCTGGCGGAATCAATTCTGTTCGATACCGGGGCGACGACCCGGATGGGAAGCGTTGATGACGGAAACACAATGATGGATACGTCCCCGGAGGAAATCGAACGCAAGATTTCGATCCAGGCATCGCTGGCCTTCGCCGAATTCAAAGACCATAAAATCAACATCATCGATACCCCGGGTTACGAGGATTTTGTTGGAGAGGTCATAGGCGCGCTCGATGTAGTCGAAAGTGCTGCTGTTATAATCCGCGCCGATGGCGGTGTCGAGGTCGGCACCGAAAAAGTGTGGGGTTATGTCCGGGATAGAAAGCTACCCTCGATTTTCTGCGTCACCAAAATGGACAAGGAGCACGCCGCGTTTGACAAGTGCGTCGAACAGATTGTCGAGATGGCAGGGCGTTCCGCGGTGATGGTTCAGTTGCCTATCGGTTCGGGCGAAGGGTACAAGGGTGTTGTCGACTTGTTGAGCGGGAAGGCGTACGAGTACGGAGCGGATGGTAAGGGCAAGGAAATCGATGTTCCGGCGGATCTCGCGGACAAGGTCGAATCCATGCGCCGCGAACTGTTTGAGTCGGCCGCCGAGAGCGACGAAGTGCTGATGGAAAAATACCTCGAGTCCGATTCGTTGACTCGTGAGGAACTCCTTCAGGGTCTTGCCGCCGGGGTTGCCGCGGGCGATGTCTACCCTGTGTTCTGTTTGTCGGCGGAGAAGAATGTCGGCGTGACCCAGTTTCTCGAAGGTATCGCGGACCTGATGCCGTCACCGGTATTGAGGGCCCAACCGATCGTCGATTCGGAAGATACGCTGGAAGCTGATCCCGCCAAACCACCGGCAGCGAAGATATTCAAAAACATTTCCGAGGATCACCTTGGAGACATGTTGTTCCTGCGTGTTTACCAGGGAAAGCTTGCCGGCGGCAAGGACGTCTTCAATTCGACACAAAACTCGTCCGATCGTCTCGGGCAGCTCTTCTATCTCCAGGGCAAAAACCGGACGGAGACGGCCACCATCGTCGCCGGCGACCTTGGAGCGGCGGTAAAACTCAAACTGGCGCATGTCGGAGACACACTTTGTGAAAAGGGAAAAACCGTAGTTATTCCCAAGACGAATTATCCGACACCTTCTATCTTTTCCGCGATCCAGGGGGCCGGTAAGGGTGATGAGGACAAGATCGGCGCGGGGCTCAACCGTCTCAAGGAAGAAGACCCGACCTTTGATGTCCGTGTTGCGCCCGAAATAAGGCAAACCCTCATCTCCGGTCAGGGGGAACTCCATCTCGAGATTCTCGTCAACCGGTTGAAAAAACGCTACGGCGTCGACGTGCTGCTTTCGAAACCGCGTATTCCATACAAAGAAGCGATCACGAAGACGGCGGAGGCACAGGGTAAGTACAAAAAGCAGACGGGCGGCCGCGGTCAGTACGGGGATGTCTGGCTCAAGCTTGAACCGCTGCCGCGCGGTGAAGATTTCGAATTCGTCGACGCGATCGTTGGCGGTGTCGTTCCGGGCAAGTTTATTCCCGCCGTGGAGAAGGGTGTCCGTGCGGCGATGCAGGAAGGCGTCGTGGCGGGATACCCCGTCGTTGACGCCAAAGTGACGATCTATGACGGAAGCTTTCACACCGTCGACTCCTCGGAGAATGCGTTCAGGATGGCGGGCTCGATGGCTTTCAGAAAAGCGGCGAAAGAGGGACGCATGGTGCTCCTCGAGCCGATAATGATCGTCGAGATCAAGGTGCCCGAGGAATTTATGGGTGATGTGATGGGTGACCTCAGCGGCCGCCGCGGCAAGATTCAGGGAATGGATCCGCAGGGCAAGTTCAGCGTGATCCGCGCGTTGGTCCCGCAGGCGGAACTGTACCGGTACTCGACACACCTCCGCTCTATGACACAGGGTCGCGGGGCGCACAAGCGGGAATTCTCGCACTACGATCCCGTCCCGCACGACGTGACGGCGAAGATCGTTGAAGAGGCGCAGAAGGAAAAAGAAGAAAAAGCGTAGTTGTGAGGTAAAGCGAGATGGCCGGTCACTCCAAGTGGTCCCAGATCAAGAGGAAAAAGGGCGCCAAAGACGTCGCCCGCGGTAAGTTGTTCGGCCGGTTGATTCGCGAGATCACCGTCGCCGCACGGCAGGGTGGACCCGATCCAGCGGGCAATGCCCGTTTGCGGCTCGCCATGCAAACGGCGAAAGACAACAACATGCCCCACGACAATGTTATGCGGGCAATTAAGAAAGGCTCCGGTGACGCGGGCGGGGCGGCCTACGAGGAAATAACCTATGAAGGTTACGGCCCCAACGGCGTTGCTCTCATGATCGATACGTTGACCGACAACAGAAACCGAACGACGGCAGAAGTTCGGCACGCGCTTACCAAGCACAATGGGAATCTCGGTGAAAACGGTTGCGTCTCGTGGAACTTCGAGACGAAAGGCGTCATTTTCGTGCTCTGCGAGAATTGCGACGAGGAGAAACTTCTCGATGTCGCCCTGGAAGCGGGCGCGGAAGATGTTCGTGATACCGGCGACGGTTTCGAGATTCAGACGGCAATGACGGATTTTGAAGTGGTCCGCCTGGCGATCGCCGACGCGAATATCGCTTACCAGTCCGCGGAGCTTCAAAAAATCCCAGGCACCCTCGTCGAACTGAATGGCGACGATGCCCAGAAGATCATCAAACTTATGGAGGTTCTCGAAGACCTGGAAGACGTTCAACAGGTCAGTGCGAACTTCGACGTTCCCCCCGATTTTCTGCAGGGCGATTGACGACGTCACACCGCACCGTTGGGAGGAATTGAACCGATGTACAGGATTCTGGGTGTCGATCCGGGTAGCCACTGTACAGGGTATGGAATCATCTCCGCCGAGGCGGAGAGCTTCAAGTACATCGATTCGGGTTTTATCAAGCTTCCAAAATCAGCGGACCGTTTCACCAGGCTCCGGATGATCTTCGAGAGGATCGACGGGGTCATTAAAGAATTCTCGCCCACTCATTTCGCCATCGAAGACATTTTTTACGCAAAGAATGCCCGAAGCTCGCTCATCCTGGGAGAAGCGCGGGGAGCGGCAATCCTCGCCGCGGCTCTCGCCGAACTCCCCATCCGCGAATATCCGCCGCGCGAGGTCAAACAATCGGTTACGGGGCACGGCGCGGCCGATAAGTCGCAGGTCAATTTTATGCTTGGGAAAATACTCGAACTCGATCATCCTCCTGAAAATGAAGATGAGTCCGACGCGCTGGCGATCGCATTGTGCCACGCGTTCAAAAAAAGGGAATGGGCGGCTAAATGATTTCGCGTCTAAGAGGAAATTTGATATCGGCGACGCCGGTGTGTGTGGTTGACGTCGGTGGGGTCGGCTTTGAACTTCTGGTGACCGAACGGGATCGAGGCGCCCTCACGCAGGCGGCCGGAGAGGTTGCGTTCTTCACATACATGTATGTTCGTGAAGATCGGATTTCTTTGTTTGGGTTTTTGAAGACGGAGGACAGGGACCTTTTTATGCGCCTCATCGAGGTGTCGGGTATTGGTCCGCGCATCGCCCTCGGGATAATGGGCGAACAACCCTCCGAGAATATCGTCCGCGCGATTCGCGGCGAGGACGCCGCCTTTTTGTGCGGGCTTCCCGGGCTGGGCAAGAAAACCGCCGAACGGCTCATCATGGAGCTCAAAGACAAGCTCAAAGACGTCGAGATCGAAGCGGGTCCCGGGGAACTCGCGCCGGCGGTCAGGGAAGAAGCGATTCTCGCGCTGACATCGTTGGGCATGACACGGATGGCGGTTCAACAGTTGCTCGAGAGGATCGACTGGGCCGAATCAGACATGACCAGCGTCGAAGCAATCGTCAGGGAAGCTCTCAGACACGCAAGCGCGTCGTGACGACGCGGCAATACGAGGTGAACAACACGTGAGCGGTGAACGAGTGACAAGTCCGAAGCCCTCGATCGATGACGTCAAGAGCGAGGCGCTGCTGCGCCCAAAATCCCTCGATGATTTTGTCGGCCAGTCCGAACTGAAGGCAAATCTCGAAGTGTTCATCAAAGCGGCCAGGCAAAGAGAAGAAGCGCTCGATCACGTGATCTTCTACGGCCCGCCGGGGCTTGGCAAAACGACGCTCGCCCATATCGTGGCCAACGAACTCGATGTGCCGATAAAGCATACTTCGGGACCGGCGTTCCAGAATTCCGCCGAACTTCTCGGTGTGCTGAGCCACGTTGAGCGAAACCAGGTCATTTTTATAGATGAAATCCACCGCCTGCCCCGGATTCTCGAAGAGCATCTCTACCAGGCGATGGATGATTTGAGATGCGAGCTCATCGTCGACAAGGGCCCTAACGCGCGGCACTATTCTTTGAACCTGGAGCCGTTCACTCTCGTCGGCGCGACGACGCGTGTGGGGATGCTTACCGCTCCACTCCGCGACAGGTTCGGCGTTGTGTTTCGCCTCGATTTCTACGACCCCGAAGAACTCAAGAAAATAGTCATTAGATCGGCCGGGCTTCTTAACATAAGCGTGTCGGACGATGGAGCGTCGGAGATATCACGGCGCTCGCGGGGTACCCCCCGAATTGCCAACAGGCTTCTCAAGCGAATAAGGGATTTTGCCCAGGTCGACGGCAAATCGACAATCGACGCCTCGATGGCGGATTATGCGATGGGCCGGTTGAAAGTGGACGACAAGGGGCTCGATGAGATGGACCGCCGCATCCTGTCGTATATCATCGAGAAATTCGCCGGCGGGCCCGTGGGTATTAATTCGCTTGCCGTCGCGGTGAGCGAAGAAGCCGAAACTCTCGAGGATGTCTACGAACCGTTTCTCATCCAGGCCGGTTTCCTCAAACGAACATCACGCGGACGCATGACGACACCACTCGCGCTTACTCACCTTGGCCTCACCGGACTGTCCGACCCCGGCGATCCGCGTCTCCTGTAAACATGCGGCTCGAATCATTCGACTATAATCTCCCGAAGGCCCTTATCGCGCAGCGCCCGCTCAAGGACAGAAGCGCGAGCCGGCTCATGGTAATCGATCGCGGCACGGGCACTCGTGACAACGCCGTGTTTCGCGATCTTCCCGGTCTTTTGTCGGCGGGCGACGTTGTCGTAACGAATAGATCCCGCGTTATTCCCGCCCGCATGTTTCTGTTTAAGCCGTCGGGCGGCCGCTTCGAGTTTTTTGTTACTCAGGTCCATGGGTGTACGCGCTTTTCGGCGATGGCCAATCCGATGCGGAGGATCAGGCCCGGTGATGAACTGGCCGACGAAACCGGGGAAATCGTGGTGCGCGTCCTGGCACGCGAAGGGGACCGGGAAGTGCTTGTTGAAGTCGCGTCGGAGCACAAGTTGCGCGAGATTCTCGACAAGATCGGCCACGTGCCGCTCCCGCCGTACATACAGCGTCCGGATGACGAACTCGATCACGAACGTTACCAGACCGTTTTTGCCAGTGACCGGGGGTCGGTGGCGGCGCCGACGGCGGGGTTGCACTTCACCAATGATCTCGTGTCGGTTCTCGAATCGGAAGGAATACGCGTGGTGTCGCTCACGCTCCATGTCGGACTCGGAACATTTTTGCCGCTTGAGCATGACGAAGTGGAAATGAACGAGCTCCACAAGGAGATGTATTCCATCGACGGTTCGACGCTTCAAGTAATTGCCGAGGCAAAGCAGCAGGGGCGGAATATCGTAGCCGTGGGGACGACGGTGACGCGAGTTCTCGAAACAGTAATGACCAGGGGGCTGATCGACAAGTTCGACGCGGCGAGGGAGTACGTGGGACAAACTGGGCTCTTTATCTATCCGGGATACGAGTTCGGGTGCGTCGACCGGCTCGTCACAAATTTCCATCTCCCGCAGTCGTCGCTGCTTCTCCTCGTTTCCGCCTTCCTTGGGACGGACAAAACCTTGGCCTGCTACAACGCCGCGGTCGAAGAAAAGTACCGTTTTTACAGTTACGGCGACGCGATGCTCATCCGTTGAGGCCGGTCCGGCCAAGATTTCACCTGAAAAAATCCCCAAATAGCGTTACTATTATAGTACCCCCGCCGTCGGACGCATGTCGCGGTAACCTCCCCTTGCACAGGAGTGTGCGCTAATGTCTTGCAGCGGTCAAAAAAACGTTTCCGTCTCGGTGTTGGCGACGATTGTGGTCGTCGCACTCTCGGTGATCGTGTCGTCGTTGATTCCGATCGATGCACGGTCGCAAACCGTCCGTGAAGTATTTCGTTTTGATTCCGGCAAACTCGAACTCGGCAGGTCGGGGGCGTACGATATCGTCAGGTATCCATCGCTGGAACTGACATACGAGATCGGTTCGCCGCAGCTCCCCGTGAAGCTCGTGCATATTCCGTTGCCGCCGGGCAAGATGATCGCGCGGGTTGAGGTCGTTCGCGTCGAGAGCGCCGGTCTCGATGGTTTATTTACCCCGTTTCCATGCCAGAAACCCCAGCCGCTTTCAGAAAAAGCGATCTCGTTCGATCATGCTGATCCGGTCGCCTACTCGAGAACGCATTCGTATCCTCGGGAAATCGCCGCGGTCTGTGGCGATGGGTTCTCTTCCGGTTTTGGTGTCGGGGCTTTCACGATTTACCCCGTCCAATATTCTCACACCGAGAAAAAGCTCACATTTTACTCACTAATTGAAGTTGAAATCACTTTCGGCGATGCGCCTGAGAAACCGGTCAGTTTCGATGGGGGAGTATATGCCGAGTCGTTTCACCGCAAGACTCTGGAATCACTGACCGGCGGGCCCGTCGCCACGCGGCGGTTCGCGGAGGGGCCGGTACGGTCGTCGCCGATTCTACCCGATGAAGAGCATTTGTACGTGATCATCACCGATGAGTCGATGGTAGCCGCGTTCGAACCGTTCGCGCGGTGGAAACTTCTCAAGGGACTGTCTTCTGAAATCGTAACCGTTCAGTACATCACGGCGAACTACACGGGTACGGACGTTCAGGATCAGATCCGGAATTTTATAAAAGACGCGTACGCGAACTGGGGGACGGTGTGGGTTCTTCTCGGGGGGGATACCAATGTCATTCCCGAGCGCAAGGCATACGCGATGGATGCGGAGTACGCGGCGTCGAGTAACGAGATTCCCTGCGATCTCTACTATGCCGATCTCGATGGCGACTGGAACGCGAACGGGAATGGGGTCTACGGCGAAGTCGATGACGGTGTCGATATGTACCCCGAAGTTTTTCTCGGCCGCGCGCCCGTGGAAAACGCGTCGGAGGCGGCGAACTGGATCGGCAAAATGAATACGTATGAAAAGCCGCCTGCCTGCGGCCACGAGCTCGATATACTTTTTCTCGCCATGATTCTCTGGGACGACCCGTATACCGATTCGGGTGAGGGGTTGAATTATATCGACGAACTCTATGTACCCGACCGTTTCGACCCGATCACAAAACTATACGAATCGTTGGGAAACGAGAACCGCACGACGGCAATAAACGCGCTCAATGCCGGCCCCAACATTGTCAATCATAACGGGCACGCCAACACGACGGTTATGGGAGTGGGGCATCACGAATACCTGCGTATTACTGATATGGATATGCTCAACAACGATGAACGCCCGTCGGTTCTTTATTCGATTGGATGCTTCCCCGCGGCCATCGACAACGATTGTATCGCCGAGCATTTTGTGACAAACGCTGGGGGCGGTGGTGTCGCGTTCATCGGGAACTCGCGCTATGGCTGGGGAAGCCCGGGGAATCCGCTCTACGGATACTCGGACCGTTTCGATCAACAGTTTTTCAGGATGCTCTTCGATGAGGGCATCGAACACATTGGACAGACACTCGCCGCGGCGAAGTCGGTGTATGTACCGTTTGCCCAAACGACCAATGTGTACAGGTGGTGCGAGTTCGAAATCAACCTCCTCGGCGACCCCGAGATGCCCATATGGACCGACACACCGGGCGATATGACCGTGTCGTGCCCTTCGCTATTCCCGCTGGGGCCGGCGTTGTGCCCGGTCACGGTTACGAGAACAGCCGATGGGACCCCGGTCGAAGGGGCACTGGTGTGTGTGCTCGATGACGCGGGTGTCTACGAGACCGGATTGACCGGCGTCGACGGTTGCGTGCAGTTCGAGATCACGACCACAAATCCCGCTTCGATTGTGTATGTGACGGCGACGGCGAAGAACATGATCCCGAATGTGACGTTCGCGTTTCTCCAATCCACCGATCCTTTCGTCCAGCTTTCATCGTATTCCGCAAACGGATCGGATGACGGTTTTGTGGCGCCGGACGATGTGGTGTCCGTGGATGCGTGCTTCAAGAATTATGGGAGTCAGCCGGCATACGGCGTTGCGGCGGTTATACGTACCGGGAACCCGCTCGTTACGTTGACCGACAGCACGGTTTCGTTGGGGACGATACCCGCCGGCGATTCGGTTTGTGTCACGGGGGCGTTCGCGTTCGACACCGTTGCGGGAATCGAAAACGGCGACGTCATACTTTTTGAGACCGAAATCTCCGCCGCCGCCGGTTTGTGGATGGGTGAGATTGGCGTGACCGGCGCGACGTCGGTTTTTGTCTGCGCGGGGTATGGTGTCCTCGATTTGACTGGCGGCGATGGCGATGGTTTTGTCGATCCGGGGGAGACGGCCGACCTCAATGTCTACGTCAAGAACACCGGGTTCGATCCGGGCGGCGACGTGACGGTAACGTTTTCAACGACTAGTCCGCACCTGAGTTTTGCCTCCGAGATGGCGGTTTGTGGAGGCGTTGAGCCGGATGAGACGAGGTGCGCGCACACGGGTCTTGTTGTCGATCCGGCGTGTCCGGTCCCGATGATTGCCGAGATCGACATTCTGATCGAAGCGGCGGGCGGCCTTCAATTTAACGACATGGTGATGGTAGCGATCGGCGGACACGGTCTGGCCGACGACGTCGAAGGGGGCGATGGCGACTGGACCCACAATGGCACCGCTGACATGTGGCATCGATCGTCGAACCGGAGCCATTCCGGCACGACGAGCTGGTACAACGGCGTGGAGGGTCTTTTTGAATATGGCGTCTCGATGGAGGACACGCTCGTCACCGGTCCCGTCGTGATCGGTGTCGACACACGGCTGTCGTTCTGGTGCTGGTACGAGTTTGCGACATACGGCTCGGATGGGGTGTATGTCGAGGTGAGCGACGACGGGTCCGCCTGGACGACACTCGATTTTCTGGGAAGTGGGGGAGCGCTTGGTGCGCTCGTGGTGGGGAACGACTGGCTCGAGTACTCGTACGACCTGTCCGGATATACAGCTGGATCGAATCTGTGGCTTCGATTCAGATTTTATAGTGACGGCGATATGGATGTTGCGGAGGGCGCATATATCGACGATGTGTGCGTCGGTCCGAGGCCGATCGACATAGTGACGGGGATCGATCCGCGTATTGCCGCCGATGGAATGTTCAATCGACTGGATCCCAACTACCCGAACCCGTTCAACCCGGAAACGACCATTCGGTTCACGCTCGAACGTCAAGTTCGGGCGCGTCTTGAAGTTTTTGATGTGAATGGGTCACGAGTGCGGCTGCTGCACGATGGGCCGGGCGTCCAGGGGATCAATACGGTTGTCTGGGATGGAAAGAACGATCAGGGCGTGGCGGTGTCGACCGGTGTGTATTTTTATCGCATCGTGGCGGGCGATTTTGTCGGCACGCGCAAAATGATGTTGTTGAAATAGCGCGTCAGATCGGAGAATCGAGAAGCCCGGCGGTCGTTGGATCGCCGGGCTTTTTGTGTGGATGCCGCGCGAGGCGAACGGCGTTCTGTTAGAATGACCAGTTTACTACGGGGAAGAACTTGAGCTTCTCCTTGCTCTTTATAATGTTGACTAGCCCGATCTGGAGACCATGCGCTTTGTCCGCCATGTTCAGAATTCCAATCTGGACACCGTTCAACGTGCCTGCGTTGTTGATCAGGCCCAGTTGCAGACCCTCGATTCCCCCTGCGTTGTTAAAAAACGACGACAGTTGCACGCCGTCACCGTCCCCCTCGACCCAGTTGACGAGGCTCCACTGCCAGCCGTGAAGGTTGCCCTCGACGGTTGAAAACACGCCCAGCTGAACGCCGTCCATGTCGCCGTTGACCGCGTTTACTATCCCTAAGTCGAGCCCAGTGACATTCTCGTTGGCTCCGTAAATCAGATTGAGCCGGAATCCTTTGATCGAAATGTCTTCCCCATAAATCTGGACGGGGTTGAGAATCGCTATCTGGATGGGTTTCTCGCTCTGGGCGTTGGCGTTGGCAGCCCCAAACCAACACGCCGGCCCCCACGAGTGGGCCTGAAATGCAAATATAAGTACCAAAAGCGCCAGCGCGGGTTTCTTCATCCCATTTCTCCTTCATGCGTCAATAAGTAGAGTCAATATTCCATATCTACCGTCGCGGAGGCCGCCCCGTCAAGCGGTTCTTGCCGCGGGCGCCGCCGCAGACGGATAAGTGGTTACCGCACCGGACGCGCCGTGCGCCGGCCGCGCCCGAAACCGCTTGATTCAATTGAGGCTGAGACTTAATATACCTCTGGCAAGTATTCTAAAATCCACGATTTATATGTGCACGAGCCCGGCGATTGCGGCTGCGATCGCTGTTGTTTTGTGTATGAAATGGAGGCGGAGATGGGTGCTCATTATCTGCACAAGTTGTTTGCTCCCGAGTCCGTGGCGGTCATCGGGGCCACCACGCGCGAAGATTCCGTGGGACACCGGGTATTCGCCAATATGATAGAGGCCGGTTTCAAGGGCGAATTATACGCGATAAATCCAAAATACCAGGAGATCCACGGAAAGCCCTGTTTTCCTTCGATAGAAGCTATCGGTAAACCGGTGGACGTGGTTGTTGTCGTCACTCCGGCGGCGACCGTTCCGGCGCTGATCCGCGAAGCCGGCGAAAATGGTGTCAGGGGCGCGGTTGTGATTTCGGCCGGTTTTCGCGAAGTCGGACCCAAGGGTGTCAGACTCGAAGAAGAAATGCTGGACGCGGCACGGCACTACGGTCTCCGCATAATCGGCCCGAACTGTCTTGGGACCATGCGTCCGTCCGTCGGACTCAATGCGACATTCAGTCATAACGCGGCGCTCCCGGGGAACATGGCGTTAATCTCGCAGTCCGGGGCGTTGTGCACGTCCGTACTCGACTGGGCGTTGTCAAACCAGGTCGGTTTCTCGTCTATGGTGTCGATGGGTGGTTCCGCGGATGTCGATTTTGGAGAGGTACTCGATTATCTTGCCGCCGACGGTGAAACAAGAAGCATTCTTCTCTATATCGAAGGAATTCGGAACGCGCGCCGGTTCATGAGCGGTCTGCGTGTCGCCGCGCGTATGAAGCCGGTTGTCGTCGTCAAGGCGGGCCGGCATGCGGCCGGTTCGAAGGCAGCCGTATCACACACGGGTTCACTTGTTGGTGCCGACGATGTTTTTGACGCCGCGCTTCAGCGGGCCGGTGTTGTTCGTGTGTTGACTATCGGCGAACTGTTCGACGCCGCGCATGTCCTTGCGACGGGCGCCAGGGTCAAGGGCAACCGCCTCGGCGTCGTCACCAATGCCGGCGGACCGGGTGTCATGGCGGCGGACAGCGCTGTCGACGCGCACGTCTTGATCCCCGAACTTGACAAGAAGACAATTGAGACACTGGACAAGGTTCTTCCCGCCGCATGGTCGCGCGGGAATCCGATCGATATTCTTGGTGACGCGCAGCCGGAACGTTACAGGGACGCGATCATGGCTTGCCAGGAGGGTGACCAGGTTGACGGTGTCGTTGCGATGTTTACCCCCCAGGCCATGAGCAAACCAACGGAGGCGGCGAAGCAAGTTATCGCCGCCGCCAAAAAGGGCAAGAAGCCAGTGATCGCGTGCTGGATGGGTGAGGAACAGGTCAGGCGAAGCCAGGAAACTTTTTTCGAAAAACAAGCTTCCGTACTTCTCGACACCCGAAGCGTCGGTAAAGGCGTTTTCATATCTTTCGCATTATCACAGAAATCAGCAACTGCTCCGCCAGGTACCCTCGCCGCTTGCCGACACGAGCGAGCCCGATGTCGAAGGCGCGCGGCTGGTGATTGAAGGTGCGCTCTCCGACGGCCGCAAGGTGCTGTCGACGGCCGAATCGAAGGCGCTGCTCGCGGCGTTTCATATACCAACGATGCCAAGCGTCGAAGTCCGGTCAGCAAATGAGGCGCTCGTCGCCGCGCAGTCTCTCGGTTTTCCAGTCGCGATGAAGGTCAACTCTCCGGACATCACACACAAGTCCGATGTTGGGGGCGTAAGGTTGAATATCGGCAGTGCTCATGACGTCCGCTCCGCCTACACCGAAATGGTCAACTCGATCCAGGATGCGAGGCCGGACGCCGATGTTCGTGGTGTCACCGTCGAAAAAATGTTGAAGAAGGTGAACGGCCGCGAACTGATGGTCGGGGTGATCCGCGACGAGGTGTTTGGCCCGACGCTCAGTTTTGGCGCCGGCGGCACCGCGGTTGAGGTCCTCAAGGACCGCGCCGTTGCGCTTCCGCCGCTCAACGAATTTATCGCGAGGGAACAGATAAAACAGACACGCGTTGCCAAACTTCTCGAAGCGTTCCGCAACCTCCCGCCCGTTGATGTTAAAATGATTGAAGCGGTGCTCTTGAGGGTGTCCGCGATGGTTTGCGAGCTGCCGCACATTCGCGAACTCGACATCAACCCGCTTATCGCCGACGAAGAGGGCGCGATGGCGGTGGACGCGCGTGTCGTTGTCGACTATCACTCGCCGACGGCGGGCCGTTACGATCACATGGCGATCCACCCATACCCGAGCCATCTCTCGAGCAGCTTCCAGCTTCCCGATGGACGCGATATCGTGATACGCCCGATTCGTCCAGAGGATGCCGAGATCGAGGACACGTTTGTCCGGAATCTCTCTCCCCAGTCCAAGTACTTCCGGTTTATGCAGTCGCTCCAGGAACTCACTCCGGAAATGTTGATCCGGTTCACGCAAATTGATTACGACCGCGAGATGGCGTTTATCGCCACCACGACGATCAACGACAAGGAAGCCGAGATCGCTGTGGGTCGTTACGTGACCAATCCCGATGGAAAGAGCTGCGAATTTGCGATCGTGGTCGGCGACGAATGGAGACGCGTTGGAATCGGATCGAGAATCATGAAAGCGCTTATCGACTCCGCCGTAGCCCACGGGCTCAAAGTCATGGAAGGCGAGATACTCACCGAGAACGGCAACATGATCTCTCTTTCTCGCGGGATGGGTTTTACCGTTCGTCCCATCGAAGGAGACCCGGGTGTGCAGCAGGCGGTCAAGCTTCTTTAACGTGTGAAGTGATTTCTTGTGAAAGCCGTGCGAACAATACTTTTGTTGATTACGTTCTCCGTTCTGGCGGCGGCCGCCGTGTTGTTTTTCGCCGGGTGCTCGGAGCCGAAACAGCCCAACGTGCTTTTTATATGTGTCGACACACTCCGTCCGGATCGGTTGGGGTGTTACGGGAATACGCGTCCGACAAGTCCCACCGTCGACAAGCTCGCCTCCGAAGGCGTTCTCTTTGAGAACGTATACAGTGTGTCCGGATGGACGCTCCCGTCGATGGCTACGATATTCACCGGCCGGCACCCGAGAGAGCACGGGGCGACGGACTTCCACTGGTCGGTGGCTCCCAATCTACCCACGCTTGCCGGCATCCTCAAAGGGGCGGGTTATGACACCCGCGCCTATGTGAGTCACTTGATACTCAAACCCGAGTACGGTCTCGCCGACGGTTTCAAGTCATACGATTATTCGGTCTTGAACGTGGGGCATCCCCACGATGTCGCCACAGCCAAACCGCTCACCGACCTGGCTATCAATGCTCTCTCTGAGACCGAAAAGCCGTTTTTTATGTGGGTTCATTACTTCGATCCGCACTTCGCCTATTTGAAACACGGCGAGTGGGCGAGCTTTGGAATTTCGGAGCTCGACAGGTACGATCAGGAAATCGGATACACGGACAGACAAATCGCGAGGCTTCTCGGCGAACTCAAGAAGAGAGGGCTTTACGACAATACGATAATCGTATTTACATCCGATCACGGTGAGGAGTTCGAAGAACACGGCGGACACTATCACTATACGCTCTACGAAGAAACGCTTCGGACCCCACTCGTTATAAAAGCCCCCGGTCTCGAACCGGGTACGAGAAAAACAGTAGTCGAGCAAATTGATTTTGTTCCAACGATCCTTGGTCTCGCCGGACTCCCGGTGGACAACGGCTTTCCCGGCAAGGATCTATTTGCCGGCACGGCGGACTCGGGTCCCGTGTTTTTCGAACGCGACCGGCCTCCCCCGTGGATTCAGCGCGGTGTCATCGACGGCAATGACAAGCTCTTCATCGTGGAATTGGCCGACACGGCGATGATTCCGATGACAAGCCGCGGAACCTACTCGCGGGTCCTGAATGTCGAGCCGGGGATCTTTATGTTCGACCTCGCGGCCGACCCGGAAGAAAAACATAATCTCTACACCGACGCCAGCCCGCGGGCGAAGGAACTCATTGGGCTCCTCGCCAATCATTTCGCCGGGCCCACCCCGCCGGCGCGAGAAGTCAAAGTTGACGCCGAACTTAACAAAAAGCTCAGGAGTCTCGGTTACATCCGTTGAACCGTCCGCGAACGAAATGGATTTCGATCACCGTTCGCCTGCGTGAGAGACCGCGACCAGTTTTCTGCTGACATGTCCCTCAACGATTGATAGATTGCCGAAATGCCGTTTTCATTCGATTGCCAAAAAACGAGCGGTAAAGCTCGCGCGGGTCTTCTCCGGACCGACCACGGGGATATCCGTACGCCGGTGTTTATGCCCGTGGGAACGCAAGCCGCGGTCAAATCGATCACGCCGCGGATGCTCACCGAAATCGGCGCTCAGATCATTCTGGCCAATACCTACCATCTCGTGCTCAGGCCCGGTTCCGGGCTCATCGACGAGTTTGGGGGGCTTCATCATTTCATGAGTTGGGACAAGCCGATTCTCACGGACAGCGGCGGGTTTCAGGCGATGAGCCTTGCCGACCTCCGCAAGATCACACCGGAGGGAATCACCTTTCAGTCGCACATCGACGGATCGCTCCATCTCTTTACGCCGGAGAGCGCGATCGAGGACCAGGCCCGGCTCGGCGCGGACATCATAATGAGCTTTGATTACTGCACCGAGTTTCCGTGCGATCGGGCTGAAGCGGAGCGAGCGGTGGAACTGACCTCGGATTGGGCGCGGCGTGGAGCGGACGTCTACGGGACGCGTTTCGAGCGGAATGGGTACGAAAGGGTGATATTCGGGATCGTCCAGGGATCGACATACGAGGATTTGCGGGACCGTTCGCGCCGGGAGATTCTCGAGATTGATTTCCCTGGATATGCCATCGGCGGGCTCGCCGTCGGAGAAGAGAGGGCGCGTACCTGGGAGCTAACCGGTTATGTGGCCGAGGAGCTCCCCGAGGATAAACCGCGTTACATGATGGGTATGGGGACACCGGTGGATCTGGTGGAGGGCGTGGCTCGCGGAGTGGACATGTTCGATTGCGTGATGCCAACCCGAAACGCGAGGAACGGCACCGTCTTTACGTCTAACGGCAAAGTTGTTCTCAAAAATGCCGCTCACAAGCGGGATTCGTCGCCGATCGATGACAATTGCGGGTGCTATACCTGCCAGAATTTCTCCAGGGCGTATCTCCGCCACATCTTTCAGGCCGGAGAAATACTTGGGCCGGTGCTTGCGACATGTCACAGTCTCTATTATTATTGTCACTTGATGCAGGAGATGCGCGAGGCCATCGAGCGTGACGAATTCGCGAGATGGCGAGTTGGGTTTATCGAACAGTATAATTCCCTGGGGGGCGCGATTGAAGGCGCATGAGAGAGGTATTCACTATTTTATTTTTCACTAAGGAGGCGCGATGAACTCGATTTTGTTCGCCGCGGGTGGTTCGGGAAGCGGTCCGTCGCAGCTGCCGTTGTTGTTCGTGATACTTGCGACATTCGCAATTTTTTATTTTATTCTAATCCGGCCCCAACAGAAAAAACAAAAAGCGCTCAAAAAGATGATCGAAGCGCTGAAGAAGGGTGACAGGGTCATGACGAGCGGTGGAATCTTTGGGACGGTCGTTGGTATCAAAGACGATATCGTTGTCCTCAAGATCGACGAGAACGTCAAGATCGAGGTCGTCAAAAACGCCGTTTCGACGGTGGTGACGAAAACCGATTAAAGGGATGGCCGGCGGGAGGGTGGAACGAGCAGGAGCGCCCCCGCTGGAGGAATCAACATGAAACATTTATTGCTGAGATATTACGGTGACCCGGTTCTTCGTGAGACGGGTAAACCCATCGATGTGTTCGACGATGAACTGCGCGAGTTTGCCGAATCGATGATCGAAACCATGCGGATCGAACGCGGGATCGGCCTGGCCGCGCCCCAGGTGGGCGAGAGTATTCGCCTTATCGTCGCGCTCGCGATGGAAGACATCGATGACGACGACGCGCCGGCCATGGTTCTTGTAAACCCGAAGGTTGTCGAGAAATCAAAAGAAACATGGTCGTTCGAGGAAGGCTGTCTGAGTATTCCGGGGATTACGGCGTCCGTGCTTCGTGCGCGGGAAGTCGAAATAGAATACCAGGATCTCGACGGCAACACACAGACGATTCGCAATAACAAGCTCTTTGGCCGGATTCTTCAGCATGAAATCGACCACATCAACGGTGTGTTGTTTATCGATTACCTCTCCAGTGCGCAGAAGAGCATTCTAAAAAACAAGCTCAAACAGATCTCACAGTCCGAGCACCGATTTTAGCCGATTGGAGTTGTGGGGTTGGCGGATCAGACGCTAAGGGTTGTTTTTATGGGTAGTCCAGAGTTCGCCGTGGCGACTCTGGACGCTCTTGTATCCGCCCCGGATATGGAGCTCGTTTTTGTCGTCACACAACCCGATCGCCCCAAGGGCCGCGGGAAAAAACTCCTTCCGACGGCGGTTAAGGCGTATGCCGTAGAGCACGGGCTTCCCGTTGTGGCGATGACCAGGAAAGACTACCCTGATGTCGTCGGCAGGATCGCCGGGCTTCGTCCCGACTTTGTCGTCGTTGCTTCGTTTGGCGTGATTCTAAAAAAAGATCTCCTCGATATTCCCAGCAGCGGATGTGTGAACTTGCACGCGTCGCTGCTGCCCATGTACCGCGGGATGTCGCCGATTCAGACGGCGATCCTGTCGGGTGACGTGCGCACGGGGTGTACAACGATGATGATGGATGAGGGCGTCGACACGGGTGACATGCTGCTCGCGGAATCGCTGGAGATCGCACCGGACGACACCGCCGGTTCGCTCGAACAAAAACTTGCCGAACTCGGGGCCCCGCTCGTTGTAAAAACACTTAGAGAAATCCGCAGCGGGCGCGTAGAGCCCCGCCCGCAGGACGGCGACAGCGCATCGCACACAAAAAGGATCAAAAAGGAGCACGGGGCAATCGATTGGACGGCCGGCGCGGAGGAGATTTCCAGACAGATTCGCGCGATGCTTCCCTGGCCGGCGGCTTTCACCTCGCTAATGGGGAAGCGGCTGATTATCCTTGAGGCGTGCGCGGTGCCGACGGAGGGCGCGGCGCCTGGAATCGTCTTTTCGACCGCGCCGCTCGTGGTCGGGACCGGTGAGGGAGGCCTCGAAATCCGGGCCGTCAAGGTGGAGGGCAAGAAGGAAATGCCCGCGAAGGCATTTCTCTCGGGATACCGGATAAAAGAGGGTGACCGGATCGGCTGATTGCGTATACTGTTGCACTGTCGTCAAACAGGAATGCACGGACGGGGATTATGAAACTCAAATCAATCGGCATAACCATACTCACGGTACTCGGTGTATTCGTTCTCGGAGCGGTCCTGATGAATTTTGTGGTGATGCCGCTATTGATTCATCAGCGAGCCACGGTGATCGTGCCGGATGTCAGACAAATGAGCGAACAACAGGCGGACAAGTTCCTCGAACGCGTGTCGCTCAATATCCGGGTTGAACGCCGCGAGTACCACACCGAGATACCCGAAGGGTACGTGATTTCTCAGCGCCCACGGGTTGACGAAACGGTCAAAGAGGGAAGAACCGTATCCGTGGTGATGAGCCTGGGAGCGCGGACCCAACGCATACCCGATATCAAGGGGCTGAGCCTGAGGCAGGGCCGCCTGATGCTCAACAGAAACAAGCTTCACACGGGGCGGATCGTCCGCGTGCTCGAAGAGTCGGATGTGCGCGAGAAGGTCATCGCGTGCGCGCCGGCGCCGGGCAGCGAGGTGGTCGAGGGCGGCGAGGTGGATGTCCTCGTCAGTGTCGGTGGAAAACCCCGCGAATTCATGATGCCCGATCTCGACGGACAGGATCTCCTGTTTATAAGAGAAAAACTCGAGTCTCTTGGGTTCAGGATCAGCAATATCCGGTATGAATCGCGAAACGACGTGTTTCCGAACACTATCGTTGGGCAGGCTCCGGGCCCCGGCGTTATGATCAGGGAGGGTGATTCGATTGAGTTGGTCGCGGCTGGTTCCGACTAGAAAAGACAACCATGTTGCCATAGCGCCGAGCGTGCTGTCCGCGGATTTTTCCGTACTCGCGAATGAAGTAAGCGCGGCGGAAAGCGCCGGTGCGGATATCATGCATCTCGACGTGATGGATGGGCATTTTGTGCCGGTGATCACGTTTGGCCCCATGATCGTAAAAGCGATACGCAAACTGACCGAACTTCCGCTCGACACCCACTTGATGATTGAAAATCCCGATAAGTATATTTCCGAGTTTGCCGAGGCAGGATCGGATATCATCACGGTTCACATAGAGGCCAGCACGGATATAGAACGCGATCTCAAATTGATTCGCGACAATGGGAAAAAGGCCGGGATCACGCTCAATCCCGACACCGATATCGACAAGGTGTCCGGTTATTTTGATGCGATCGATATGCTTCTCGTCATGAGCGTATTTCCCGGTTATGCCGGTCAGTCGTTCATGCCCGAAGTTCTCCCAAAAATAGTGCGAGCCTGTGAGATTCGCGAGAAAGAGGGATTGGATTTCGCGATTGAAATCGATGGCGGGATTACGTCCTCGACGGCGCCGCAGGCGCTCGATGCCGGCGCCGATATCCTCGTTGCCGGTTCTGCGGTTTTCAAGAAGCCCGATTATGCCGAGGCGATACGCGTTATTCGAGAGGCAAAATAGAAATTAGTCCAGCAGGCTTTTGTTCGCGTGTTTCCACACCGACAGGTTGATAGTCTCCCCCTCAAAGTCGGCGACCCGATCGAAATGCGCCCTCACGTATGATTCGGCCAGTTCCTTGTTCGCGCCCTTGAAATAGGGCGAGTTGTCGTTGAGAACGACATAGGGCGCCTGCGAAAGCCTCTCCGTCAGTGTCTCCCCGTCTTTTTCCCACCACAAATCCCTGTAGCTGGTTCTCGCGTAGTAACCGACGATGGCGGCGCGTTCCGACGACACGACCCATGCGCCCCGTTCGGCGGTGTCACGGATGAACTCCCCGGCCAGTCTGTAATTTCTGTATTCCTTGTCGCGCTGGAGACTGAATACGTAGATGTTTGCTTGCCACGACCGGTCTATCGGATTGGGAAACCAGGCCGCCGGCGTGGAGGTGAAAAGAAAAACGAAAACCGCTACGGCGGGGAGCCAGCGCCGAGAGCGCATTGGTTCGAGCGCAAGCACGGCGTAGACACAAAGAAGCGGCAAAATCGGCACGCAGTACTTGATGTCCTTGATGGGCGTCGCCGCGAGATACAAGACATGGCAGAGGACGAAAACAGCTGCCACTCCGTGGTGGTGTTGGCGCATAAACGCCGGTGTCCAGCCCGTCCGGCGCATGACGCCATAGAGACCCAACGCGGCGACGACGGGGGTGATAACTCCGGCAAGTTCGAGACCGTATTTGACGCTGTTTACCGAACGCCACGATGCCACCGATTCCGACGACGCATCGAACCACGACCTTGTTTGTGCCACAAACGATGCGCTGTCGATAAGGTACCCCGCGCCAAACCACCCGCCGAGTACCAGAGCGGCGATCGCAAAAACCGTCCAGCGTCCGTTGGAGAGAAACCGAAGCCCGTACGCGTAAACAAAATAAAGGCCGATCGCGGCTGCAAGGGTGACCGAGTAATACTTCGTCACAAATGCGAGCCCGAGAAAAATTCCCGCGCGAATATAGCGGCGTCCGGACTCTTCGCCAGAAAGTTCTCGAATTGCGAGGAGGGCGAACAACGCGACGGTGATTTCCATGTAAGCAGAATGGGCGTAAAAAAGGAACGCGGGGTTGACTGCGAGCAGAATCACCGCCCAACCCGCCGCACGTGGGGCGAAGCTCAGTACCCACCGGTAGAAAACCAGGAGAAGTACGATCGACAGGATCGATACGCCTGCCCGCGCACCGGGGAGCGAGTCACCGAATATCGCTGTACTCAACGACACTATGTAATAGTGGAGCGGCGGATGGCGGAAAAATGGCTCATCCGGGTGATGAGGCGCGACGGGGAAATAGTTCTGGTGAATCGTTCGCGCGAAGTTGAGATAGATTCCCTCGTCGAAATCGGGGGCCCGGTCCAATACTCCAAAAAGAGTCTGGAGGGCAAGGGTCAGAAGGATCGCCGCGGCGAGGTGCTTGTGTTTCATACAAATAATCTCGTAAAGTGCGCTAGTGGCGTTCGTTGTGAGGGACGATGGCGAAGAGTGTCACACGGGGCGGTCGTCAGGGCAACAAGATTTTGGTCCCGCCGCCGGCCCGTCGATTTCGGGGGGGCGCACGTGTAACCCCAAGCCGTTTAACAGGTTTTTTATCCTTGCAAATCCCCCTTCAATCTGATAAATTTCAGTATTCTATGATGTAGCCGCATATTAGCCTACTTCATTCTATTTCAATCACTTGCAGAAAACAGGACCAAGTGGTCGATGGATCACGGGTTAGTATGTTTACTGATTTAACCCAAAAGCTCGACGGAATTCTTTCCAAGCTAAGAAATAGGGGAAAGATTTCGGAAAAAGACATCGCTGAAACGGCGCGTGAAGTCCGTCGCGCGTTGCTTGAAGCCGATGTCAATTACCGGGTTGTAAAAGACTTTGTTTCCCGGATCGAACAACGCGCTGTCGGGGAAGAAGTCACCAAAAGTTTTACACCGGCGCAGCAGATCGTAAGGATCGTTCACGACGAGCTGGCCGCGCTTCTCGGAGGAGAGGCGAAGCCGTTTGCGCTCCAGGGCGCATTGCCCAACGTGATGATAGTCGGGCTTCAGGGTTCTGGTAAGACGACATTCACGGCGAAACTTGGTGTCTACCTCAAGAAGAAGGGGCGCAAGCCGCTTCTCGTCGCGCTCGATGTTTACCGCCCGGCCGCGGCGGAACAACTCGAGATTCTCGGCAAACAGGTGGATATACCGGTATCGCGTGGTGACGCCGGCGAGAAGAGCATAAAGGCTATCTACGAACGGGCCGCCAGCGCTGCCCGCGAGTTGATGTGCGACACGATGATTCTCGACACGGCGGGAAGACTCCATGTCGATGACGAGATGATGAAGGAGCTCGAAGAGCTCAAGTCGCTTTCAAAGCCCGACGAAATTCTTCTCGTGCTCGACAGTATGACCGGCCAGGAAGCGGTCAACGTTGCGAAGGTTTTCCAGGAACGGCTCGGTGTGTCCGGGGTCGTTCTGACAAAACTCGACGGCGATGCGCGCGGCGGCGCGGCGCTTTCGGTGACGGCGGTCACCCAATCGCAGATCCGGTTTGCGAGTGTCGGCGAGAAACTCGGTGACCTCGAGATCTTTCACCCGGATCGAATGGCCGGACGGATTCTCGGGATGGGGGACATGCTCTCCCTCATCGAAAAGGCCCAGGATGACGTTGACGCCGAACGGGCGGAATCGCTCGAGAAACGGCTTCGCGAACAGACATTTTCGCTTGGCGACTTTCTCGAAGAACTAAAACGTCTTCGTAAAATGGGACCCATTGAGGACATCATGAAGATGATTCCCGGGTTCTCGAAGGCGGCTCTCAAGGGCTTTCGAATCGACGAGAACCAGTTCGACGAGGCGGAAGCGATTATCAACTCGATGACTATCGATGAGCGTTCGCACCCGCAGATAATCGACGGAAGCAGGAGAAAAAGAATCGCGAGGGGAAGCGGAACCAACGTTCAGGCGGTCAACCGGCTTCTCAAACAGTTTCAAGATATGAAAAAGATGATGAAAATGCTCGGCGGCCAGACCAAAGGCAAGAAAATCAAACTGCCGTTCGCTCCGTTCTAGAATGAAATGATACGTTTTGGCACATGGAGGTGTGTTCAATGTCCGTGAAAATCAGACTCAAACGGATGGGCTCAAAGAAAAGACCTTTTTATCGATTGATCGCTGCCGACTCGAGAATGCCCCGGGATGGCCGGTTCCTCGAGACGGTTGGTTATTACAACCCGATGACGATGCCCGCCGATATCCATATTAACGAAGAAGCCCTTTTCAAGTGGCTCGGCAACGGCGCTGTGCCCACAGTGAGCGCGGCAAGTCTTCTCAAGCAAACCGGAACGCTTCAGAAGTGGACCCTGGTGAAAGCCGGCGTCACCGGCGAAGAACTCGAAGCAAAAGTAGAAGCGATCAAGAATCAGCGTATCGCGACCGCGCAGCGCAAGGATATGGCGAAGAGCGGAGAGAAATCAAAGAAGATGCTCGCCAAGGAAGCCGCCCAGACCGAGGCCGACGCGACCAAGGCAGCCGAAGAAGCCAAGGCGGCTGAAGAAGCTAAGGCGGCCGAAGAGGCCAAAGCGGCCGAAGCAGCCGAAGCAGAGGCTGCGGAACCCGTTGCCGAAGCTCCCGCGACCGAAGACAAAGCGGTTGAGGCTCCTGTGGCTGAGGAAGCTCCCGCGGCTCCTGAAACGGCAACAGCCGAACCTGCGCCCGCTCCCGAGCCTGCTGCCGAAGGTGCGGAGTCTTCGGAGCCTGAAAGTGCGGAGTCTTCGGAGCCCAAGAAAGACGAATAGAGAATTTATCGTTCACATCAACGCAGAACCAAACGGATTGAGGATATGCCTGAAGTCAACAAGACGACAATCAAGCAGCTTATCGAATTTATAGCGTCCTCCCTCGTGGAGGAAGACAAAGACGTAAAGGTCTCCGAATCAAAAAAAGAGAACTACACCGTAATGGAACTTTCGGTTAGTTCGGCTGATCTCGGCAAGGTGATTGGAAAGAACGGTCAGACGGCGCGGGCGATCAGAACCCTGGTCAACGCGGCGGCGTCGAAGGCCGGCGACAAGATTATATTTGAAATAAAAGAATAAGGACGGTCACCGTGACGGACGTAATTATCGGCCGTCTGGTCAAGGCATTCGGGATACGGGGTGAAGTCAAATTCAACCCTACCGATGATTTCTGGGACGACGTGCTCGGTTCCAAAAAACTCACGTTCAGGCGGGAAACTGCCGAAGGTGTTGAAGAAGGACCCTTCGCGATAAAGCACTTTCGTCCGCACAAAAACTGTTACGTGTTTACGTTCGACGGGGTCAAGGACCGGAACTCCGCGGAAGCGCTTGTCGGAACGGACATTATCGTAGACATCGACAATATCGACATCGATCTTCCCGAGCAGCGCCGCCCGTTCCAGGTAGTGGGAATGACCGTTAAAGACGAAGAGGGCAATGTGCTCGGAACGGTTTCCTCGGTTATTTTTTCGCCCGCGCACGATGTCTACGAGGTGACCGGAGAATCGGGGGACTTTATGTTTCCGGCGATTTCCGAATTCGTTATCTCGCTCGACGAAGACACGAAAGAAATCGTAATCAGGCCGATACCCGGTTTGATCGACGGATAGGGAATTGATGAGAATCAACGTCATCACAATTTTCCCCGACGTCGTAGAGAATATTCTGGGGATGGGGATGTTGGGGATTGCGGCAAAAAAGTCGCTCGTGACATACAACGTTGTAAATCTGAGAGACTACGCCAAAGACAAACACAAAACTGTAGACGACGAGCCGTACGGTGGTGGGGGTGGGATGATTCTGATGGCTCCGCCGCTCGTCGAATCGGTAGAAGCCCTCGAAATATCCGAGGGGAGCCCGGTGGTTCTTTTGAGCCCCGGCGGACGACGGTTCAATCAGACTCTTGCGCACGAGTACGCCGCGCTCAATGAGATTACATTCGTCTGCGGTCGATACAAGGGAATCGACGAGCGCGTGAGAGACCTGGTCGTTACCGATGACGTTTCGATAGGAGATTTTATACTGAGCGGCGGAGAACTCGCCGCCGGTGTCTGTATCGAGGCGATCGTGAGGCTCCAGGACGATGTTCTCGGCAACAAGGATACATGGGAGTCCGACTCGTTCGAAAAAGAACGTGACTATCTGCTGGACTGCGCGTATTATACGCGGCCTGTCGAATATCGCGGTGAGCGTGTTCCGGACGTACTGATCTCGGGGCATCATAAGGAAATCGAAAAATGGAGGAAGGCATCCTCGCTGAAAAGAACAGAAGAAATGCGACCTGATTTGTTGGACAAAAATAACTAAAACGGCGGAATCATTATTGGGAGGCATGAAGATGAACACGATGGACAGAATCGAAAGAAAATATCTCAAGGAAGACGTGACCGAATTCGGTATCGGGGATACCGTCCGTGTGCTCGTTCGTGTCGTCGAAGGAGGCAAGGAGCGCCAGCAGGCATTCCAGGGTGTTGTTATCCAGCGGCGTGGCGGCGGTGCGCGCGAGACATTCACAGTGCGCAAAATCAGTTCCGGAATTGGCGTCGAAAGGGTTTTTCCCCTTCACTCTCCCAATGTCAGAGAGATTACCGTGACGCGACGCGGGAAGATCAGGCGCGCCAAGCTCTACTATTTGAGAGATCTCGTTGGGAAAGCGGCTCGAATCCCAGAGAAGAAAACACCCCGCCCGACAAAGGCAAAGTAGCGGTATTTTTCGGAAAAGGTCGCTCGAAACGTACGCTCGTCTCGAGGCTTTTGACGTGAAACATCGCCCGGGTGGTGAACGGCAACTCGCCGGTCTCGACGAGGCCGGGAGAGGGGCCCTGGCCGGACCCGTTGTTGCCGCCGCGGTGATTCTTCCTCCGGATTCAAACCTCGTTGGAGTAGACGACTCCAAACGGCTTTCCGAAAAACAGCGGGAAACCGTGTTTTCCACAATCGTCGAAAAGGCTCTCGCCGTTGGTATCGGCATCGGGCACCCCACACTCATCGACGACAAAAACATCCTGAATGCCACGCTGATCGCAATGGCGCGCGCGGCGGGCAACCTTAAGCTGGAACCGTCGATAATCCTGGTTGACGGCCGTGACCGGGTCGATTCCACCACTCAAGTTATTCCGATCATCGGCGGCGACAGACAGAGCCTGGCAATTGCGGCCGCTTCGATAGTGGCCAAGGTGGCGCGGGACAGGATGATGCGACGGCTTCACGACAGGTACCCGGTTTATAATTTCTTGAGAAACAAGGGGTACGGCACGAGGGAGCATATCGAGGCGATAGAGCGGCACGGGATGATCGCCGCCCACAGAAAAAGTTACCGTGTGAAAACGGTTGAGAAAACGCCGCGTCTGTTTTAGGATTTCCTTGATGGGATGGTGAGGATGAGGAGGTGCGGGGTGAACACCAGACGTCGGGGCGAGCTCGGTGAGCGGATTGCCGAATCGTTCCTGGTATTAAAAGGCTTCGAGATTCTTCGAAGAAACTTCGTTTACGCGGGACGGGAAATCGATATTCTCGCCCGTACGGGATCGTGGCTGGTCGCCGTCGAGGTAAAACTGAGATGCGGAGCGCCATACGGCCGCGCCATCGAAGCGGTCGACCGACGCAAGTTGTCGAGGATTCAGGAGGCGCTTACCGGGGCCATGGGCAGGAAGCATTCGTCGTTGTCTCCGCGGGTGGATCTGGTGGTAATTGACGCGGAACACGATTTGAGCCAAATGGTCGTCCGACATATTGAAGCGGTATATTAGTGTTGCAATGGTTTTGATTGCCCCCCACCATATTTGAAGGTTCAGCCGTATCAGGAGGGTTTGACGTGTTGAAGAACATAGTGATCGCGTTGGTCGTGTTAGTTGTAGCGGTCGGTGTCACCGGGTGCAGCGGCTTCAAGAGCATGAAAAAGGTCAGTAAAGTCGTGGTCAAGGATGTTGCGCTCGAAGACCAACTTGCGCTCAATGAAAAGTTCATAGGCGAACACGCATGGACGCGGGCGGTCCTCGAAGACTTGTCCGAGCGCGTGGAGGTGCCGGGAGAGCCCAAGAAGAAGATTATCCTCAGGGACACAAAGGTCACGATCGTCGAGTTCTTCTATGTTTATAACGGCGCGGTGACGGTGGACGACCCGACGGGAAAACGAATCTCGGTGGCCCTCGATATCGAGCGCCCTCTGACGCCGGAAAAGATTGAAACGCGTCTGACCGAGATTTTCTGGTTCAAGGATCCCACGTTGAGACATGTCGATTACATTCGGCAGTGGGGAGAAACGCACGGCGCAGGCCGTGATCAATCACGATGTGTTTGCCGGGATGGCGGCGGACGCCGCGCAGGAATCATGGGGATTTCCCGATGAGGTTCGCGTCAGCGAAATCGGATCCGAGAAGGAAGAGCAGTGGGTGTACAAAGAGGCCAAGCGGAGCAAGTACATCTATGTGATCAACGGCAAAGTGGGTCGTTGGGAAGAATAGGCCACGCTGTTCTTTGAAAAGAATTGGAGAAAGGTCCTGCCGATTCAACGGTGGGGCCTTTTTTTATTTCCTGGGCGTCGATCCTGTCAACGGAACCACGCGGAAGATCTCCTCCGTGGTTGTTTTCCCGGCGAGCAGGTTTCGCGCGGCGCTTACCATGAGCGGCTGTGTTCCGGCTTTGCGAGAAGCATTTTCGATCTGCTGATCGTCGGCGCCGTCTCTTATGAGCGTCCGGATTGTCTCGGTTACTTCGAGGAGTCTCCATGATGGCCGTGCGTCCGCTGTACCCCGTGTTTCTGCACGACTCACAACCTTCACCTTTGCGGTAGCCTGTCTGGTCGATTCCGGGTTTGTCGACGCCGATGAGCCGTTTTGATTCGGCGGAGATCTCGGCGGGGACGTCACACGCTTTGCAGACATTGCGGAGGAGCCGTTGTGCGATGACGGCGAGAAGCGTCGACGCGAGGAGGAACGGTTCGATCCCCAAATCGCGGAGACGGGTGATCGCGCCCGACGCCGTATTCGTGTGCAGGGTTGAAAAAACGAGATGCCCGGTGAGCGCGGCCTGGATCGCGTATTCGGCGGTTTCGCGGTCGCGGATTTCACCCACCATGATGATGTCCGGATCCTGACGGAGGACGTTTCGAAGCGCGCTTGCGAATGTAAGCCCCGCCTGGTTATGGACGGCGATCTGGTTGAAAGGCTCGTAGACCATCTCGATCGGGTCCTCGATCGTTGTGATGTTCACCTCGGGCGAAGCGAGAAAACGGAGTGCCGAGTAGAGTGTCGTCGTTTTGCCGCTGCCCGTAGGTCCGGTCAACAGAATAATCCCGTGCGGGTGGCCGAGACATTTTTTGAGAATCTGTGAGCTGTTCCGGAAATATCCCGAGCCCGGAGAGGTCCTGCATCAAAACATTGGGGTCGAAGATCCTGATAACGATCTTTTCCCCAAACGCCATCGGAACGCTCGACACACGGAGTTCGATTTCGGTGTCTTTGAATTTGGTTTTGATGCGCCCGTCCTGGGGTTTGCGCTTTTCGGCGATATCCATCCTCGCGAGAATCTTCATCCGCGATACCAACGACGGATACACCGGTTTCGGGATCGAGTGCGTGGTGTGAAGCCGGCCGTCGATCCGAAGCCTGACTTCGGCGTGTGTTCTCTTGGGTTCAACGTGGATGTCGCTGGCCCGCTGGTCGTACGCGTACTGAAACAGCAGGTCCACGGCATTGACCACGTGGTGGTTCGACGCTTCGATCTCGTGTCCGCTCGCAAGGTCGACGAGTTGTTCGAGGTTGCCCAGGTCGGGCACGTGGCCTCTGAGTTTCTCCGCCTTTATCAAGCTGTGTTCGAACGCAAAAACTTCGTTAATGGTTTTAAAAATTTCATGACGCAGCCCCAGCGTGGGTTGGATCTGCAGGCCGGTGACATCCTCGATCCAGTGGATCGTTTGCTTGTCGAATGGATTCACCATCGCGACTGTCAAGCCGCCGCCTTCGAGACGAATCGGGACGAGCAGGTTTTTACGGGCAAAAGGTTTTGAGAGGATTTCACAAACGGATCGCGCGTCGAGCTTCAACGGATCGATGCGTTCGAAGGGCACTTCCGTCAATCGGGAGAAAGCCTCGCATATCTCGTCTTCGGCGAGAATCTTTCTGCGTGGATTGGCGCTTGGGAAACCGAACGCGGCGATGGTTTCAATCGGCGACACGAACGGGTTGTCGGTGTCTTTTGTGCGTAGCGCCCGTTTGAGTGTTGATTCCTTTTTCTTTCCCGTCTGGAGGACATCGGACGCCTGGACGGCGTTGAGCAGACCGGCTTTCTCGAGGATCCGCGCGACGGCGTCGATCGTGAAGGTGATTTTTCGTATTGTGATCGGATTCATGGCGCTTCTAATCTGGTAAGTTTTTAGTGGTTTAGACACGAACCGCACAAGATGGAGCAATTGTTGTGCCGTATGCGGCCTTTTGCCCCACAACCGGGAAGAACGGGGAACAGTACGACAAAACATTTCTGGGAAGTCGGTCGTCTCTAATTTGTTGACGCGTTATAGGTTACGTTGTATCCTGACAGGTGCACGTTCAGCATGTCCCACGAGCAACGAAGGGGGTTCCCGTGAAAACTGCGAGACTGACCGTTTTGATTTTGGCCGTTTTGGCCATCGCAGCCACATCGGCGATTGCCGCCGGCCCAGATGAGGTAATGGATCCGTACCGCGATCATTATCTTGCGACTCCTCCGGAAAGGCCGCTGCCGGCTGCCGGAGAATCGTGGAATGTCAACCTGTGGGGGCGGTGGACGGAAGGCCCGTGCTACGCGGTGGCCGCCCCTGGTGACACCGTTGTTGCGGGCAACGGTTGTCGCCTCGAGATTATTGACTTTTCGATTCCAGCGACACCCGTCGTCATCGGACATGTCGATTTACCGTCAGTAATCTACGAGATTCGTCTCGCCGGCGATTACGCCTATGTCGCCAACTCCCGAGAGGGGCTTCGAATTGTCGATATTTCGGACCCCGCGAATCCGTACGAGATCGGCGCCGTCGACACACCGGGAACGGCCTACGGTGTTGCTGTCGACGGTAACTACGCGTACGTCGGGGATCATTTCAAGGGCGTTCGCGTGATCGATATTTCGAACCCGGCCGCACCCGTCGAAATCGGAGAATTCGACACGGTCAGTTATACCTATGGGGTTGCCACGGCGGATACACTGGTGCTCGCCGCGCAGGCAAACGGCGGTTTGTTGATTCTCGACGTGAAGAATCCCACCTCGCCGTCCGAACTCGGTATATACGACACTTCTGGAACGGCCACCGGCGTTGACGTCGTCGGAACGACGGCCTTCGTGGCAGACGGCAGCGCGGGTCTGAGGGTCATTGATTTCTCTACGCCTTCGAGCCCGTCGGAAATTGGATTCTACTCGCCCGGCGGTGTCGCCTACGGTGTTACCGTTGTCGGAACCACGGCCCATCTCGCGTACGGCTGGGGGGACTACCACACCGTCGACGTGTCAACGCCAGCGAGTCCCTCGTTGTTGGGGGCTCTGGTCACGCCGGGGTATCCGGAGAAGGTGGCCATTGCGGGGAACCGTGCCTACGTGGCGGTTAGGGATGGGCTCGAGGCGGTGGACATCACAACGATGTCTTCGCCGTCGAGGATCGGATTCCACGATACGTGGAGCTCATCCCGCGGCCTTGCCCTCAAGGAAAACCACCTTTTTGTCGCCGGAAGTTCTATCGGCGTCGGTGTCCTCGATGTTTCGAACAAGGGGAACCCGTATCAAGTGGAGACGTACGAGACGCTGGGGAATATGTACGATGTCGAAGTGGATGGCAATTACGTGTATGTCGCCGCGTATTCGGGCGGATTGAGGATTCTCGATTGCACGGACCCGACAAGCTTGAGCGAGGTCGGCGTCTATGATACGCCTGGATTTGCGGAAGACGTATGTATCGATGGTGTGCACGCCTTTGTCGCGGATCGGACGGAGGGTTTGCGTATCATCGACATCACCAACCCGCTCTCGCCGGGCGAGGTGGGAAACTTCTCGGCGTCCGACGACATCCCAGGGGTCCATGTGGAAGGCGCGTATGCATATGTTTGCGCCAACACCGCGGGGCTGCGAATAGTCGATGTCTCCACGCCGTCTTCGCCGGTGGAGGTCGGTTTTTTCGATTCACCGGGACGGGCGACCGCCGTTCATGTTAATGGGGGGTACGCTTACCTTGGGGATGGGAGTCTTTTCAGGGTTATCGATGTTTCGGATCCGGAGAACACTTCGGAGGTTTGGTCCTACTACGTCGGGAATTGTGAGGATGTGACCATGATGGGCAACTATGTTTTTGTTGCCGCCGGCTTTGATGGATTGATGGTGTTTCACGTAGCCGATCCGACAAACCCGGCTCTCGTTGGTTACTATAGAACCGGATCGTTCGCGGAAGGGGTGGTTGTGTCGGCCTCGTATGACGCGTATGTGTCTGATGGGTCGGGGGGCGTCTACGTTGTTGAGTTTACGCCACCGCCGACCCCGGTGTTTGTCACGGCGTTCGAGGCGCGCGCGATCAATGCGGGAGTCGAACTTGCCTGGGATGTTTTCGCCGATGAGGCGATCGATGGCTATCGGATCTACCGCGGAGACGGCGACCGAGGATTCGGGGCTGTGCTGAATCCGCTTGGGTTGATTTCACCCGACAAGAGATCGTATATCGACGACAGCGTGAGCGGGGGAGAGACATACACTTACACTCTGGCCGTTGTGCTTGCCGATGGGTCGGAGGCGATGTCGGCGCCCGAGTCGGTGACGGCGAAATTGCACGCGCTCGCGCTCAACCAGAATCATCCGAACCCGTTCAACCCGACGACGACGATTTCGTTCGTTCTACCTGAGGCGGGAGCCGCCGATCTCACGATCTATTCACCGGACGGCAGGCGAGTCAGGACACTCGTCCGGGGGGATCTTGCCGCCGGACTGAAGCAGTATTCCTGGGACGGCTCGGACGCCAACGGGAATCCGGTGGCTTCGGGGGTCTATTTCTACCGGTTGAAGGCGGGCAAGGAGACGCTGACGAAGAAAATGATCCTTCTGAAATAAGCGGTATTTTGGGCGGATCAAGCCTTCAGCGGTCGCCGGACATCGAGTACGTCCGGCGGCCGTTTTCTTTGCGGGAATGACCTTGCGTTAACTGGATGATGAACCCAAGAACTCCGCATATCCTTGCGGTGTTACGCGTTTCTAAACCTCTTCTTATGCTTGCTTTTGCGGGCGATTCTGTGGTACAATTAGGCATCAAACTCAATTGGCCTCATCTACAGGCAAGCATCAAGGAGCAAAGGCCATGAAACGAGCATTTCTGCTCGGATTAGGACTTATCTTCCTTCTTAGCACCTCTGTCTTCGCGGGTGGGCGGCTCGATCGCGAGCCCAGAACCTATCCGGACGGCATGAAGCACCAGCGTGGCAAGAGGGGACGTAAGTACGTGCGACGAATGTCGTTACGTAAAAATCTGAAGAACGATAAATTAGTTATTTTCGACACTTTGGGGTATACCCCGCACCGTCTCCGTTACAATTCCGCCGGCCGACAGACCGAGCGTTGGAAGTACTACAGTGTGGGTGTCGAATACTGGTTTGATAAAGAAGGGAATTTGCTGAAAACCCGCCGTTTTCCACCGGAAGCAAATCATATTGATTAGAAGTATCGGCTTGTGAGAGCATCGACGGTGGAGTGCTCGAGTCAAGCCAACCGGAACAGCATTTACCGGGAATGGGAACGAGGCTCCTTGATCAGGAGCCTCGAACTTTTATGGCCCAAAAAAAACTAGACTGCTGGAATATTGCCATGAATAAAAAGATTTTTGAAAACGGCTGGGTGTATACGGAGGTCGGAGATTTCGAAAGGGCGTCGCTGGTTGTTTCGGACAACGAGATCCAGGCGATTGTCGGCCCCGGGGCGGCGATGCCCGATGATCTCGGAGACGATGTCGAACGTGTAGATCTCGACCTCGGCTTTGTCCTGCCGGGTTTTGTCGATACACACATCCATCTGACGGCGGTTGCGCTCAACAAGCTTCGTTGCGATTTGTCGAGCGCCACGTCGGCGCGTGGTGTGTGCGAACTGCTTGCCGGCTGGGCGGCGGAAAATCCCGACGCATCATTTATTATGGGTGTCGACTTCGATGAGAGCCGCTGGCAGGAGGTGGGGCTCCCGACACGGGTAATGCTCGACGGTGTCAATGCGGACAAACCGGTGTTGGCGAGACGGATTTGCGGACACGTTGGTGTGCTGAATTCGACTCTTCTCGGTCGTATGCCCAAACGCCCCGATCTTATCGATGAGGATTCGGGAACGGTCGTCGAGCATGCGCTATGGGAAGCGGGAAGGCTTTGGACGCCCGAACCCGAAAGTGTCATTACGAGCATTGAAGAGGCGATCCGGGATCTGCACAAGTTGGGTATCACCACGATTCACGACATCGTGGAACCGGAAAATTTCGAGATCTACACAAAGGGCGTCGCTTCGTCGTCCGTTCCGCTCAGGATCGATGTCCTGCTCCATTCGACACCCCGTCATCTCGAATATTACCGTCGGACATGCGAGGAATCCGGGGCGAAAGACCTGAGGCTCGCGGGGTTGAAGAGCTTTCTCGACGGATCGCTAGGCGGGCGTACCGCCGCGCTAAACGCCGACTATGCGGACGGTAGCGGTTGGGGCACGCTTCTCATGCGCAAGGAAGTCATCCGTGCTCTGGGCGAGGAATGCTCGGAGAACGGATATGTGCTCGCCATTCACGCGATCGGCGACCGCGCGATCGACCAGGCGGCAGCTGTCTTCAAGACTTTTCCGGCCGACAGCCATCTTTTCCGTATGGAACACTGCGAAGTTGCCGGCACGGCCCAGATTGAAAGCCTCAAATCCGCGCCGGTATTCGTGTCTCTCCAACCCAATTTTATCCGCAACTGGGGCGGCCCGGCCGGCCTCAACGAGAGGCGGTTGGGTAAGGACCGCAATCGCTGGTGCAATCCGTACCGGTCGATGATCGACGCGGGGATCCCGTGCGTGTTTGGCTCCGACGGGATGCCTGCCGGACCGCTTTTCGGGATGAAAGGCGCAATCGAGCATCCGGTCGAAGAGGAACGGCTGACGCCACAGCTCGCCATCGGGTGTTACACATCTCGGCCCCACGCGCTCGCCGCGCACGAGAGGAATGCCGGAATACTCGAGCCGGGGCGTCTTGCTGATTTCGTCGTGCTTTCGGGGAACCCGCTGGGCGAGGACCTCGACGCCATCGGTGTTCGCAAGACGGTACTGGATGGAGAAATCGTTTTCGATTCGGGCGCCGGTGAGGAGCCCGCGTCCGATACGGCCGCCCCGGAATGAGCGCGAACGATCCGCGGTAAACCCGCCCCTGACAACCGATCACGCTTGACATTCGGGGGCTACCTCGGCTAGCCTGTATGGGACCAGACGGTGAGCGGGCACTCTTGAGGAGTGTCCGTCTTTATGCGGTCTACGACCCTTTCCCCCACCGTAATTATAATTTTAACACGTTCGTTTGGAGGCGTGAGCGATGTCGCACTGCATCGGAATCAGGCGTGAGGACAAGAGTATCTGGGAACGGCGTGTGCCCCTTATTCCCGAACACGTGCGGGAGTTGAAAGAGCGCGGCGTCGATGTCGTCGTCCAACCCTCCGACATTCGAGTGATCGTTGAAGATGAATATGTTGCCGCGGGAGCGACGATAGAGGAAGACCTCTCGAAATGTCCCACTGTGATTGCCGTCAAGGAGATGCCGGCCACGTTCTTTTTCGAGAACGGAACTTACGTCTTCTTTTCGCATACGATCAAAGGGCAATCCTACAACATGGCGATGCTCAAGAGAATGATGGAGCTCGGCTGTCAGCTCATCGATTACGAACGCGTCGTCGATGACAAGAACAGGCGGTTGATTTTCTTTGGTTGGCATGCTGGGGTTGCAGGGATGATCGAGTCACTTGTCGCGCTCGGTCAGCGGTTGAAGAAGGACGGTTTTAAGAACCCTCTCACGGCGCTCAAGCAGCCTCACGAATACGGTTCGATAAGAGAAATCAAAACAGCGCTCGAAGTGATTGGCCATTGGATAGAGTCCGGCGGGCTTCCCGAAGAGGTGCTTCCACTGACGGTCGGTTTTGCCGGGTACGGAAACGTGGCGATGGGCGCGCAGGAAATGCTCGATGTTCTTCCGACAAAAGAGGTGTCGCCGGCCGATCTGTCGTCCATTACGTCGGACACACCGGGCGCGAGGAACACCATATTCAAAGTCGTGTTCAAAGAAGAAGACATGGTCGTTCCGAAAAACGAAGGCGATTCTTTCGAGCTCCAGGACTACTATGATCATCCCGAGAAATACGTTGGTATTTTCGAGAACTATTTGCCCAACCTGTCCGTTCTCGTAAATTGTATCTATTGGGATGAGAAGTACCCGCGGCTGGTTACAAAAGATTACCTGAAGAACCGCTGGAACAACGGGCGGCTCAAGGTTATCGGCGACATCAGCTGCGACATCGACGGCTCGATCGAGGCGACGGCCAAAGCGACTGAGCCCGGCGATCCGTGCTTTGTGTGGGATCCCGCCACCGACTCGGTCACGGACGGCGTCGAAGGCAACGGTCCCGTGATAATGGCGGTGGACATTCTCCCGTCAGAACTTCCGCGGGACGCGTCGGCGTATTTCAGTAATGTTCTCAAGGAATTCATTCCGGCGATTGCCGAAGCGGATTTCGGTGTCGACTTCGATGATCTCGAATTGCCGGCGCCGATAAAGAAAGCTTTAATTCTCCACCGGGGAAAGCTGACCCCGGACTACGAGTATATTAGCAACTTTTTGGACTAATGCTCCAATTGCACACGTAAAGGGAGGTATCGCATGTCAAAGGTAGTGGTGTTTGGAGCCGGATTGGTTACGCGACCGCTGGTGAGATTTTTGCTCGATCAGCCGGATATCGAACTCGTCGTTGCGACGCGAACGGTGAGCAAAGCTGAGAAAATGATCGACGGTCATCCGCGTGGAATCGCCAAGACACTCGATGTCGAGGACCTCGCGGGCATGGAAGCCGAAATCAAGAACTCCGACGTTGTTGTCAGTCTCGTTCCGTACGCGTACCACGTTACGGTGGCCAAGTTCTGTATCAAGCACAAGAAACAGATGGTCACGACGTCGTATGTCAGCGACGAAATGAAGGCGCTCGACGCCGAAGCGAAGGAAGCCGGTGTGATGCTTCTCAACGAGTGTGGTCTCGATCCGGGAATCGATCACATGTCGGCGATGCGGATCATCCATGACGTCGAGGGCAGGAACGGAAAAGTTGTTAGCTTCCGGTCGTCGACCGGCGCGCTTCCCTCGCACGAAGCGAACACGAACCCCTTCGGGTACAAGTTCTCGTGGTCGCCGCGCGGCGTGCTTCTCGCTTCGAAGAATTCGGCTCGTTGGCTCGCGGACGGCGAAGAAGTCATCGTTCCCGGCGAGCAGCTGTTTGAAAACTACTATGTTCAGAATGTTCCGGAGGTCGGAGCGTTCGAAAACTATCCAAACCGGAATTCAGTGCCTTACAAAGAAATCTACGGCCTGGACCATTCGGAGACCGTATACCGCGGCACCTTCAGGATGACCGGCTGGTGCGAGACCATGCGCAAGATCGTCGCCCTCGGATGGTTGAGCGAAGATGCCGTCGACGGCTTCTCGGGGAGCACCTATGGTGATGTGACCGCCAAACTCGTTGGCGCCAAACCGGGCGAAGACATTGCCCTGGCGACGGCGAAATTCCTCGGTGTGGAACCCTATGCGACCGTCATCAAGCGTTTTGGTTGGCTGGGTCTCTTTAGCGACCGGCCTTTGCCCAAGGACAAGGATAATCCGCTCGATTACCTGAACGCTCTCACCCTTGACATGATGTCGATTGGCGAGAATGAGCGGGATATGATTGTCATGCATCACGAATTTGTCGCCGAGTTCTCGGGCGGAAAGAAAGAGTTCCTCACGTCAACACTCGTCGATTACGGGATTCCCGGCGAGGACACATCGATCGCGCGGACCGTTTCGCTTCCGGCGGCGATCGCCGTCAAGATGATCCTCGATGGGAAGATCACCGACAAGGGTTGTCATGTTCCGGTGTCCCCGGGTATCTACAATCCGATTCTTGATGCCCTCGAGCCGTACAATGTGATCTTCAAGGAAAGGAAAGAGGAGCTATGAAAACAGCCGCCAAAGGCTCTCAGTACTACATGGATCTCGAAAACACGTACGGTGCACACAACTATCACCCGATCCCGGTCGTGATAAGCAAGGCCGATGGTGTCTGGGTGTGGGATCCCGAAGACAGGAAGTACATGGATTGCCTGTCGGCGTACAGTGCGGTGAACCAGGGTCACAGGCACCCTAAGTTGATCGCGGCCCTCAAGGACCAGGCGGATCGTTTGACGCTCACGAGCCGGGCGTTCCACAACGACATGCTCGGACCGTATCTCAAACAACTCACCGATGTCTGTCAAATGGAAATCGCGCTTCCGATGAACACCGGCGCCGAGGCTGTTGAGACGGCAATTAAAATCGCAAGAAAATGGGGCTACCAAAAGAAGGGTGTCGCCGACAACAAGGCGGAGATCATTGTCTGCGAGGAGAACTTCCACGGGCGGACCACGACGATTGTCGGGTTTTCGACCGACCCCATCGCGCACGACGGGTTCGGTCCCGCGACGCCGGGGTTCAAGGTGATTCCGTACGACGACGTCGAGGCGTTGGAAGCGGCCATCACCGAGAACACGGTGGGGTTCCTGGTGGAACCGATCCAGGGCGAGGCAGGCGTAAAGGTCCCGAGCCCAGGTTACCTGACAAAGGTCAAAGCAATTTGCGAGAAGCACAACGTCCTTCTCATGCTCGATGAAGTCCAGACTGGATTTTGCCGGACGGGCAAGATGTTCTGCTGGATGCACGAGAATGTAAAACCGGACATCATGATGGTTGGCAAGGCGCTCGGCGGTGGTGTTTACCCCGTGTCGGCTGCGCTTGCGTCCAAGGATGTCATGTCGGTCATTGGACCCGGTGAGCACGGCAGCACGTTTGGCGGGAACCCGGTCGCCTGCGCGGTTGGAATGGCGGCTCTGGACGTTCTTATCGACGAAAAGCTCGACGAGCGGGCCGTGGTTCTTGGTGAGAAGTTCCGCGAAGGACTCCGCGCCATCGACACCGATAAGATCAAAGAGGTCCGCGGGATGGGTCTTCTCAACGCCATCGAACTCACGGACGAGGCGGGGAAGGCGAGGCAGTATACCGAGAAACTAAAAGATCTGGGTATTCTCGCCAAAGAGACCCATGAGACGACGATTCGTTTTGCTCCGCCGCTCATCATCGATGAAGACCAGATTGGCTGGCTCGTCGAAATGATCGCGAAAGCGCTCGCCTGACAACGGGCGTTTTGGCCGGAGTAGCGGATTAGAGAGGTACAAGAAAAAGCATCCCTCGCGCGGAGGGATGCTTTTTCTTGTCCAGCCGTTCAAAATCACGGGGAAGGGAATGTCATGCAAGGTCGAATCCCAGGCCCGGTTTGTTGGTCGGATACAGGTAACCGTTCCGGATGATCACCGCACCGTCGGAAGGGTCGCCCTCGAGGGCGAGATGTCCGTCGAGATCACAGTAGGCGACATTCGGGCGGGCGAGCGCAAAGTGGAGTCCCGCGGCGATGCTGAGAGCGGCCTCGTCCATACAACCGACCATCGCTTCGAGCCCCGCCGATCTAGCGACCCCGTTGACGAGAAGGGCCTCATAGATACCGCCAACTTTCATCAGCTTGATGTTGACCATGTCCACGAGGTCTTTCTTCGCGAGCCGGAACGCGTCGCGAAGGTTTACGAGGCTTTCGTCGGCCATCACGGGGAGAGACACGTTTTTTGTTACGGCTCCGAGAAGATCAGGCTCGTTTTTGGAGGTCGGTTGTTCGATGAGTTCGAGTTTGACTTCGCGCATGGCCTCCACAAACCGGAGTGTTTCTTCGACGGTATACCCCTGGTTGGCGTCGAAGCGGATCTCAATCCGTGGGCCCACCGATTTTCTGAGCCGGCGCAGCCGCTCGATGTCCTCATCGACGTTTGCCCCGCCCTTGATTTTTAGAGCTGTAAACCCTTGGCTCAACCACTGACGGGCGCTGTCGAGTGTTTCCTCGATGGGCAGGATTCCAATCGTGATGCTGGTTTTGAAACACGTTCTGAATCCGCCGAGAAGCTTCCACAGAGGAAGACCGCAATATTTCCCGAGGATGTCATGAAGCGCCATGTCGATTCCGGCCACGGCGGCCGGCTGGTTCTTGACCTGGTCCTTCAGTTTCTCGATAAGACGCGCCAGCCGCAGGGGATCGGAACCCTTGAGAATCGGTTCCGCGATTACGGTCACCGCTTCGATTACGCCGTCCGGATCCTCGCCGGTGATCTGGAGATCGGGTGCGGAACATCCGTATCCGGTTATTCCGCGATCCGTTTCAATTCGAATGAAAACATTGACAGCTGTTTCAACGGTCTCATACGCGATCGTGTACGGCTCATTTAGCCGCATTTCCACCGGCCAGGCTTCGATTCGGGTGATTTTCAATTTGATTGTCCCATGCGTTTAGTAACGTTTTTGATAGATCTCGTCGAGCGTCAATTGTTTGAGTTCCTCCACAAACTCGACCAGATTGCGCGTCATCACGTCCCACATCTTCTTGCCTTTTTCGGCGGTGGCTTTGGTGGGATCACCCATCACGCCGGATGCCGAAATCTTGTTCGTAAACGCATACCAGGTGATGCCCCGTTTCGAAGTAAAATCGAGATAGCGGCTCGAGAACTCCGGGACAAACGGCTTCAATTTATCCATCTTCACCAACTCCGGGCGCGTTGCGAGGCTGGTGCTCGTTTCGATTTCGCCCGCGTGGACGTCGTTGGGCGTGTCAATCATGGCGTAGATATCCACGTCGCTTGTTTCTCCGCTGTCGACGCACACGAAAATGTGGGCGTCGCGATTGATTTTCTGCGCCGCAAAATGAAGCGATGGATCATTGCCGCCGTGCCCGTTGATGATGACGAGCTTTGTGATGCCGTTTCGTGACGCGCCCATCCCTATTTCATACACCATGCTCGCCAGTGTCTCGTTGCGGATGCTTATTGTGCCGCTGAAGTCGTTGTGATGATAGGACACGCCGTAAGGTATGAGCGGCAGCACGACTGGTTTTGGATCCGAGCAATGAGATGCCACGAGTTTTGCGAGATAATCCGCGTCGAAAGCATCGGTGTCCAGCGGGAGGTGAGGGCCGTGCTGCTCTATGGCTCCGACGGGAAGCAAGGCAACATCCACCTCGGCGAGTCTCCGCTGGGCCTCGGGCCAGTTCATTTCGCCAAGCATGTAGGTTTCCGAATGGGACGATTGCGGACTGGACGGGTTCCGGTTTGGGCGCGATCTCTCGAACAGGTAAGGGCGATGAAGCGACGGGTCGGTCAGCGGGTCGAAGTCGACCCAAATCCGGCCCGATCGGCGAACGGCGCCGTCCGCATGTTCAAGAAGAACGCGGAAGAGCGGAACACGAATATCCTGCGGAATCCCGTCGAGCGGAGATCGGATAGGGTCGAATCTTAGCTTCATCACCTCGGGGCGTGGGTTTGCCTTTTGCCCCGGTTGGAGATTGATTTTTCTGCGTTTAGCGAGTGCCCAGATCATATGTTCGGCCGCCGGGCGTTCCTGGTGCACGCCTTTCTTGACGATCGACTCCAGGCAACTCCTGATCTGATCCTCGTTGTACCCGCAGACCCCAGGGTTCCCTCCGTTCGCCACCACCATCCCGACGATACGGCGGCACTTCTCACATTTTCCGCAGGGGTGGACACGTGACTCGACGATGTGCGCCGCGTGGCACGACACCTGGTGCGCGAAGAGCTCGGGATAGCGGGCGATCAGCACGCGTTCGATCAAGAGTTCCGAGAGTTGTCGAACGAGTGAAAACTGGCTCAAACGCCATCGTTTGCGGGAAAAGAAGCGGCTCAAATAGTTGTCGAAGAATCTGCTTTGATCGAAGAGCCCATTGTAGTGCGTGATGGCGTGCTTGGACGTTCGAACCGTGGTGTCGAACTCGTCGCCGATGACGATACGGCCGGCGTTTCTTTTACGGACCATTGGGAGCGAGCCAAAAAGGAATAACGCCACCGTCCATAACCGGATCGGATATTCGTCCGAGCGGACGTTTTCGAAATCTTTTCGGACGAAAGGAATGTGGCGGAGCATCCAGGAGAAGATACGATCCGTATTCATCCAGACCTTGGAAGTGTTCGGGACGTGGGCTTCAAAATGACGGTGTGCGTTCAGCGCGGTAAACCAGTGACGGCCCGACTCATTGCCGAAAATGGGATGAACTTCGTATCCGAGTTCATTCAATAGGCCGTAACTCAACAAACTGTCTTTTCCTCCGCTCGACAAGATTGCGACACGGCTATGGGCGCTCTCTTGGGACTCCAGCCGATTGTGGGTTTGTGTTTTTCGCTGGCGAAAACGAGATCCGCCAGACAAAACCGGTTGAGTTTAGTGGGGGTCAACTGCGATGCCGGTCCGAAGAGAAAAGGGTTCGGCTCAAGAAACTTGTTTACGTAGATCTCTCTTGCCGTGTTTTCCGCCATGTCGCGGAGAAAGCGGCGATCGACGGGATCGAACGTGCCTTCGAATACAATCCGCGTGCAAAACAAACCGTAGTTCAGAGCAAGCTGTGCAGCGATCATGTCGGCAAGATTCTGGTCTACGGGATTTTCTGGTTCGAAAACGTTTTCTTCATAACTGTAAACGAGGTCGATCGTGTCTTGTTTGTCTCCCTGAACGACGGTGTAGGCGGCGGAAAGTCGCCGTGCTTCCAATCGCGCGGGTCCAACTCGAAGTTCATCGAACGCGTTAAGGGAAGCCACCGAATCCGTCACCATGTCGTTCTTGTGTTTTACATCCCCGCGCGTGTCTTTGTCAGGAGCGGAATCTTTTTTCATACCTCTTCTTTCGTGTTTGATTTGTGTTTGTCGGCCACATGCTTGGCCAAAATCTGCGCAACAGCCGTGGCGCCGTCGATGAGCACGTCAACGGCGGGCAGGCCGGTCGCCTGCGAGATTGTTTCGCAAACGAGAGGGATTGTTTCAGGCGTAATCCCCTCGTGATTGATGGTCAGCGCGACAACGGGTTTTCCGGATATGATTTCCACGGCCTGAATTTGTCTCGAAATCGGTTGGATCGGATAGTCGGGGAAGCCGTCGTATTCCTTTCGTGCCGGCGCATGCTGGAGCAGGATTACATCGGGGCGTGCGGCGGCGATGATCTCGTATCCGCCGGGATACGCGGGGTTCAAAAGGCCTCCCTGACCTTCGATGACGATTACATCGGGGTGGGCGTCATTCCATGCACTCACAACCGCGTGCTCGATCTCGCCGGTCAGGAAATCGTTTATGAGCGTGTCCAGCATGATCGAATGTCGCGCTCCCTGGAGCCAGGCGGTTTGGCCCGTGCCGATCATCTCGGTGCGACAACCCGCTTCAATGAGACTTTCTACGACTTTCCACGCGGTTGTTCGCTTGCCGATGGCGGAATCGGTTCCAAGAACGGCAACCTTGAGCGCTTTGACCTCTTCGATTCGGCCGGAGAAGAAATGCAGTTGTGATTGCGGTGGGGACTTGCGGATATCTCGAATGGTTGATCCATGTTCCTTCGCCACCGCGGCGATCGCAGGGTCATCGGAGAGGAAATCGTGGAGTCCCGAGTCAATATTCAGACCGCGTGCGAGGGCATGTGTGACGTCTTTGCGCGCGGCGTACCCCAATCGTCCTCCGTCGGGCGCAAGCCCGATTACCATGTGAGTGGGCGGAGCCTTTTTGGAGTTGGGGTTCTCGAGCGCATCATCGATCGAGCCGGCGATCGGGATTCCATTGGGTTTGTCGTCGAGCACCGTGCCAGCGTCCTGGCCGGCATAATGGCTGTCGATAACCGCCGTCACACGGTAGCGTTTGGTGAAGCGCACCAGTCCGTGCGCAGTCTTGCCGTTGGGCGTGTTGAAAGCGCCTTCACAGTACACGATTGCTTCGAGCTGTTTGTTCATCATCTTTTTCCCGTCAAAAGGACGACGTAGCGGTCGTTCGGCAGGGCTTCTTTGGCGTGACCTTCAATCAACGCAATAAGCGCCGCCGTCGAAGCCGGCAAAACGCTCAGTCCTTCCCGTTCCCTGATAAACTTCGAATACGTCAGCATTTTTTTGTCCGATGCGTTGACCGCCCATCCGTTCGACTTTCGTATTGAATCCAGCGCCAGATCGCCATCGATCGAGTGCCAGTTGATGAGCGGTTCGTTAATATCCGTTTCCCGGATTTCGACCGGCGAGAGGTCTTCGCATTCCGGAAGGTTTTTGATCCAGGCATGGACGATCGGATTCTTGCGTGTCGACGAGCCGGCAACTATGCGTGGAATTCGTGATGTCTTGCCTCGACGGTACAGACTGACGAACCCTTTGTGGATTCCAGCGAGCGTCGTCCCGTTGGACACCGGGATCCCCACGATTGCCGGCGCGTCCCGGAGATCATCGTATATTTCGTGCGCGATCTGACCGTAAGCGCGAAGCTGGGTGGTGGTGTTTGCGCCGCCCGGGTTCGCGTCATAAATTTCTTCCTTTTCCGCATATCCTCGGGAAGCGATGACGGCGGCTTCATAAGTGTCGCCCTCGCGGATGATGCTTGCTCCGAACGACTCCATTTCTTTTAGACGGCGCGAATGATAGTTGCAGGGCACATAGACAACGCAGCGCAGGCCGATGAGCGAGGTCGCCAGCGCGACTGCGACGCCGTAGTTGCCGCAAGTTGCCACCGTGACGGCGTCAAAACCGCGGCGGACTGCGTCGCCTGCCTGGGCAAAGGCAATCCGGTCTTTCTGGGTTCCTGTGGGATTGCCGCCCTCAAACTTCAGATAGAGCTGTCGAAATCCTGTTTCTCGTTCAATGTTTCTTGCTCGCACAAGGTTGGTATCTCCGACTTCGGAGTCGAATATGTCATCAAACGCCTCGATTCGCTCCTCGACCGGAAGCGTCAGGTCCCTGGCGATATCGGTGGCGAATGCCAAATCGCCAATGTGCCATTCCTCTCGAGGCGTGGCGCCGTCGAGGGCGATGTTGACGCGGGGGGAATCCTGACTCTCGCGTATTGGATTCGTATTTTCAGATTCTTTCTTTTTCATGGTTCATCCTGGTCAAAAATCCGGGCCAACGGGAGACTGAATAAAGTTTTATATAAAGATGTATTACATAAAGAAACATGTCAATCATAATATCTATGTGAGAATACTTGACATCAAGGTATCGTTTGATATTATGAAGGCATGGGAACAGATCCATTTGACGAGATTCATGCGCAGTGGCAGGCCCAACGGCCCGACCTGGATACAGCCGGCCTCGAGATTATCGGTCGTATCCTATTGTTATCAAAAATGTTAAGAAGTAAGGCGAGAAAAGAGCTTGGTCGATTGGGTGTGGATTTGTGGGCATTCGAAGTGCTCGCCGCGCTTCGCCGACAGGGGCATCCTTACCGGATGAATCCGAGTGAAATCAGCCGGTCGGTGGTCCTGTCGTCCGGGGCAATGACTAACAGGCTTGACAGGCTGGAGATGTCGGGTTTGGTTGAGCGACGACCCGATCCGGAAGACCGCCGCGCAATCCTGATCGAATTGACGCCTGCAGGTTTGGATATTGTCAACAAGGGAATCAAGGTGCGGGTCGAAGAAGCCAACCGCGTTGTGGGCGTGCTCGACAACGCCGAACGTGACGCCCTTGTCAACGGGTTGAGAAAGCTCCTCTCACAACCACACGACTAAGTTCCACCGCGTATCTTGCCGTCGGTGATCGCTACGAGTTTGCGGTTTTCTTCTCAGCGCCCGCGGCCTTATCCGATTTGGCGGCTTTTTTGTAGGCGTCACTACGATAATCAGTTGCATAAAAACCATTCCCCTTGAGGATGACGCCTCCGCCGCCCGAGATCAAGCGGATGACTTTCCCGCGGCATTTGGGGCAGCGCTCACGGGGTTTGTCGGTCATTTTTTGCTGTAACTCAAATGAGATTCCGCACTTAGTGCATTCGTACTCGTATGTTGGCATTTTGGATGACTCCAGGGCTAAATCGTATTATTTTTAATTGGTTATCCGGTCTGGTTCTGATAACTTTGGCAGACGAATCTCTATTATTTTAACAAGTTTCTGATTTTTCGCAAGTCCTTTGGTTTGAACGTGGAGATTGCGTCAAGCGGGGGATTTTTGCTTTCTCAATCTGCGTGAACAAGCTAATTATATTATTAAACAAGGTGTTCCGGAGGCCGGGTGTGGGCGGACGTGAGTCCGCCGAGGCGTATTCGGAGTGGGAATATCACTGGGGGCGCGAGCTCATCCGGGAGTATCTGGAACCAAGAGCGGACGTCGGCGGTAAAAGAATATTAGACATCGGGTGCGGGCTTGGAGGCAAGACCGTGGCGTATGGCGAGGCGGGTGCGGCGGAGGTTTATGGCACGGACATATCGCTCGATCATATGCTGGCCAGCGAAGAATTCGCGTCACGCGAAGGGAGGTCTTTTCGCTGGGGATTTTTTGCCGGTGACGCATCCGCGCTCCCGGTTCCTTCAGGAATGTTCGACACCGTCGTGGCCAACGACGCGATGGAGCACTTCGCGAATCCCGAGGGTGCCGTCAGAGAAATGGCCCGTGTTACAAAACCCGGTGGCGCTGTCTGGTTCTTTTTTACCCCACATTTCTCGCCGCTCGGGTCGCATCTTTACGATTACGTGTACACCCCGTGGTGTCATCTGCTTTTCAGCCGCGAATCGCTGAAGCGGGCGATTCGTGAGATATTGAAATCACGGAACGGCGACATGACCGATGATGCGATTGAGAAAAAACTCGACGCGATCATGTTTTCGTATGACAACGATCTCAATCACATGAGTATTCGCCGTTATAGAAGAATCGTCAAAGAGGTCCCCGAATTCAGAATGTCGTTCGAGGAACTCAAACCGGCGAAATTCCGGGTTCTTGATTTCACGACACGTGTTCCGCTGCTCCGTGAGCTGTTTACCGGTACCGTGGTGTGCCGACTGGAACGTGTCGACGGGTAGGGTTGCCGTATGAGCGTACTATCACCGGCCGCGTTGCATCACAGAGACCCGACGATCTTTTGGGCCGTGGTGGTGTCGATTATGATACACGCCGTCGCGCTCATTCCGGGGATCAAGGACATGTTTCCGTCGGATTTCCTGGAATTCGAGGAACCGCCTATCGTGGTGGAACCAATAGAGTTTGAACTGGTCTCGCCGCCAAATACGCCGACTCCGACAGAAAGGGCGAGCAAATACCTGTCGACGGTATCATCGGCGGCCAGCGACAACGATGATCGCAATGATGATTCGGCGCTTCCAAGAAGCGGGGGAGTGGTGCCGATTCCGGATACACCGTCCCCGCAACCGGGAGAGGAAGGCGGAGGAGAGAGCGAACTCCCGCCCCTGCCGGAAGAGATGACCGACCTCGGGGAAGCGTTCAAGCGTTCCAAGTTCCTCGATCAGCAGTCTCCGAGCAGGGCGCCGAGCCTGCCCCAGCAAAACCCGGAATTCAAGCACGAGGATTCGGCGAGGGCGTCCGTCGGCGGAATTTCGATAAATACCACGGCTTGGGATTTTGCGCCGTATTTGCTAGACTTGAAACGAAGAATCAAGCGCCATTGGATTCCTCCTCTGGCGTTTACGGCCCTGGGGGCGATTCACGGTTATACGAAGATCAGCTTTAGGATTTATCCGGATGGGAAAATGGTCGGCCTCGACGTCGTTGAATCCCTGGGCCACGACTCTCTCCATCGTTCGAGCAGCAACGCGATAAAAGGCGCGGCTCCGTTCCGGCCGTTGCCCGATGACTTCCCCGAGGAATACCTGGATGTTACGTTCGGTTTTTATTATCTATTGCCGGGCGATGAAAGAGAGTTTTTCGGAAAGGAGTAGGCTAGATGTGGGCGATCCTCGTTAAGGGGGGACCGGTGATGATCCCGCTGACTTTGTTGTCAGTGTTGGGTCTTGGTGTCGTGATCGAGAAGATCTTGAGTCTAACGACACAGAGGGTTTTGCAGCGCGAAATCATCAACTGTATCGAATCGGTTCGTTCCGCCGCGGATATACCGATGGCGATCAAGATTTGCGAGCGCTACAACACGCCGTTTGCCAACGTGGTTCGCGCGGGGCTCGAAGAATCCGCCTCGCCGCTGGCCGTTATTCGCCAGGCGATGGAAGACACGGGGCGTCGTGAGGTCAAACGCCTTTCCCGATATCTGGTAGTTCTCGAAACGGTCGCCGCGGCCAGCCCGCTTCTTGGGCTGCTGGGAACCGTGTTTGGTATGATCAATGTATTCTCTGTCATCAGCATCTCCGGCGTCGGCCAGGCGGGGCTCCTGTCGGGCGGTATCGCCCAGGCGCTCATTACGACGGCGTTTGGGCTGTCTGTTGGTATTCCCGCGCTGATCGCTTACAACTTTTTTGATTCGCGCGTGGACAACTTCGTTATAAAGATAGAAACGTACGCCCATATTTTGTTAAAGAATCTCGCCGCGATGGATCAGCAGTCGTCGACGAATGTGAGAGATTTTTCCGATGCAACTTAGACCGCAAAAAAAACGATCCGTCATATTGAACGTTACATCGCTTATCGATGTTTTGTTCCTGTTGTTGATATTCTTTATGATATCGACCTCTTTTCTTGCGACCCCTGCCATAAAGCTCGAACTGCCCAAAGCCGCGCACTCGGATGTGGTGCGCCAGAATCCAATCGTCGTGTATATCGATCCTAACGGAGCGGTGTACCTCAATGACGAACCCGTTGATATGTCTCTTCTCCCCGCGCTGCTAAAGGGAAAGCTCGACGAGAGCGAAGAGAAATCCATTGTCCTCAAGGCGGACTCGCGCGTGTCGCACGGCACGGTGGTCGAGGTGATGGATATCGTCAAAGGGGCTGGTGCGAAGCGACTGGTGGTGTCGACCAAACCCGTCCAATAGTCGGGCTAATCGCCTTGACGTTATAAGATATTTTGTGATAGTAATTTGCAATTACGATCAAGGAAATCAGTATGAATAGACTCGCCGCCGTCGCGGCCCTTTACCTGATTCTCGCGCTTGCCGCGGGATGCACGTCGGACCCGGAAACCCCTTTGGGGTCCGACTTCGTCGATGATGGGCTCATCCAGAGCCAGCCCGGCGAAGTGTTCCAGGATACATTCCCGGTGGTGTCCGGGGACGCGGTGTTCCCCGTCAACTCTCTTATGGCGTACAACGATCGGATGTGGCTTGGACGCCGGGACGATTTTGAATCGTGGATGATCGTTCGTCCGAACTTTTCAACGGCGGGTGAAGATACGCTTCTAGTCGTCGACGAGGCGTGGATTCTGCTCACGCTGATCAGCGCGATCGATACATCCGGCGTGCCTGAGTTCGGCGCTGTGTTCAACGAACTCGAAGAGCCGTATTCGGAGAGCGACACGCTATTCGATCTGCCGTTGGGGGACCCGATACCCGATGACACGCAGGTCAACACCGATCGAATCATGACGAACATTCCGAGGTCCTACAACCTCGACCCTCAGGTTGTTCAGGAATGGATTCGCGGAGACAGGCCCAATAATGGATTCGCGGTCGTTCTCAACGATCCCACGGTCGAGAGGATGATCGAATACGGCTCGCGGCTTTATCCGAGTCCGTCCGACGACCCGCTCCAGAACAAACCGCTTCTCCAGGTCGTGTTCACAAATGGAAAACAATCCACGTACCAGATGCTCGCCGACGGGACATTCGTGCAGGATCACGGAACCACGACCAATTTGCTCTTGTCGGATGGGACCGCGCAGCGTGTGTTCATCCCGGTGGACCTGTCGATCGTGGACCCGGAAACATTTGTCCATGAAGCGACTCTGGAAATCTTTATCGTTCCCGATTCGCGAGTGGGAACGGACTTTTCCCTCACGCTCTATATTCCCGAGTCGGTTGATTTTGCCGATCCCGGGATCCTGTCGGGCACTTTGGTGACGGCGGTTGTGGTCCCCGCGGATTTTGAGAAACTCAAGTTTTCGATTCGAAATGCGCTTCAGTTGATGTTGTCGCAGGGCCGGGACGACGCGGGGTTTGTGCTCCAGTTCACGAACGAGGGGACTGCGATGCGAAGAATGGAATTTTATACGAGCAGTGCGGCCGACAGTTTGAAACCGACTTACCGTTTCACGTTGTCCGCCCCCGCTGAATTTGGCAAGTAAGGTAGTTAGCAAGATGCCGAATCGCAATTATCTCATGACCATCCTGATCGTTCTTGGGCTTCTTGTGCCCGTAGGTGTGAGGGCGGTGTCGACCTACAGCATGATTCTTGTTGGCGAGCGGCTCGACGCTGGGGATGTCCGTGCCGTATCGCTTGGGGGATCGCAGCAGATCCTGGTGGATTCACTCGCCGCCGTCAGCGCGAACCCGGCGCTTCTCTCCAAACTGCCGCGGGTGACGATCGGCGCATCGCAGTTTGTCGGGATCGACCAGGGCCGTTCGGACGACTACCGCGAGCGGGACATTTCGGTCGCTTTTACAGGATTGCGGATTGTATTCCCCGTTTACAATCTGTTCCGGTTTTCGATCGGATATATGGGCAGGTTCGATCCAGAGGGCGGATTTGTTGTCGATGATGCAACCGAAAGCGACGACGTATACACGACCACGTACACAAGGTCCGGTGGGTTGTTTTCGATTCCATTGACGGCGTCATTCGACGTCACGCGTTTCGCATCCGTCGGGCTGACGTTCTCGCTCGAGGACGGTTCTGTGGAGGAAAGATGGGACGTGGTATTTGAGGATCCTTTGTACGAGCCGTCGGGCGCGTTAAGAAAAGTATCCATGAGCGGCACCGGTTACGCCGCCGGTTTGGTTCTCTTTCCCCTTGATGGCCTGACGATCGGAGGGATGTGGGAAAGCGGCATCGACTATGATTCCGATGTTCGCGAACAATTCCGCGATCTCGCCACCGTCGACACGTCCTACACGCGTACGGTTAAATTGCCTTCGCGCGTGAATGCCGGGATATCATGGCGCGTTGCCAATAGATTTCTTCTCCTTGCAAGTTACACCTACAGTGATTTCAAGAAATTCGAGGGGTTGTCGTTTCCCGTCGATCGGTTAGCCGAAGAGAAGAGCTACGCGCTTGGTCTCGAGTATCTCCCCGGGATTTCGTTGAAAGGAAAGCGGATGCCCCTGCGGTTGGGTTTCAATTATCAGACACTTCCTTTTGATTACCCCCAGGGCGAGCCCTTGAAAAAATTTCTCGTCTCGCTGGGAACCGGTTTCTCGATCAAGAATGGGATGGGCAAAATCGATCTCGCGCTCCAGTTTGGGCAGGCCGGTTCGTTGAAAAACAACGGAATAGAAGATCGGCTCATCCGAGTGTATGTCGGGATCTGCGGAAGCGAGCTATGGAAGAGGAAGGGCGGCCGAAACTACTAGGCCCGAGGGACGGTTTTGGTTCCGGCGCCGCGGAAGCGCCGGGCGATACACCGAATGACACAATGAAAAACGTTTCACTTCGAATACAACCATTCATGCTGTATGGCATCGCGGCAATTCTTTTCTCTGTTATGTTCCTGCCTGTCGCGCATGCGGTCGATATCGACGAGGTCAAGAAAGAGCTCGATGGGTTGTCGGGAGAGGAAAAAGTATCTTATCTTCGTGGGTTGATGGATGACGGCGCGGAGGATGCCGTGTTGAGTTTCTATCTCGGCAACGCGTACCTCGGTCTCGATCAGCCCGACAGCGCGATTGCTTATTACGAGGAGGCGATTTCGCTGGATTCGACGTATGCAAAGGCCTACGTCAATTGCGGAATCGCCTATGACAGGATCAACCGATTTGACCGGGCCCGGGGCAGCTTCGAGAAGGCGATCGAGGCCGACCCAAATGACGTTCTCGCCCGCTGTCATCTCGGTCACTATTACCACGTCCGCGGTGAAATCGGAAAAGCCGTGTCCTTCTACCAGGACGCTCTGGGGATAGACCCGGAAAGCGCCCAGGCGCATTACAACCTGGGGCTTGCCTTTGCCGATTCGAAGTTGTTCGCCGAGGCGGTCCGGGAATGGGAGAGGGTCGTGGCCCTGAGCCCGGAAAGTGAAGTGGGTAGAACTGCGGCCGAAAACGTTGAACTCATAAAGACTTACATGGATATGGGCGAATGAGCTCGCGGAAAGTCTTTGGGATCATTACTTGACACAGGTGGGGGCTAACACCCATATTTATAATGGGTTGCTTGCTGAGTGTTGTCTCCCTGAGTAAGGAAGGGTAAAAATGAATAAATCGATACTGATCGTCGTTTTGTCGGGACTGCTCCTGATACCTGGGATGTTGGTTGACGGCGAGGGAAGTGCATATGCACAAGATGACAAAAAAGTTATAAGTACAACAACCGACGATCGTGGATTCGAACGGAACCTCACCGAGGTCGATCTCATGTTCCAGACGGCGCAGCAGTTTGTAGCCGCCGGTGATTATGAAAAAGCGGCGGCCGAGTTCGAAAAAGTCATCGCGACGGATCCGTCACGGTTCGACGCGCTCCATGAACTCGGAAAATGCTATTCGAATCTCAAGCAATACGACAAGGCGGCGACCGCGTACGAGACTGTGGTCAAGAAATACCCCGAAGATCTTCGCCTTCTCGCGAATCTCGGTCATTACCAGGTGCTCTCCAAGCAGTACGCTCCGGCCGTCGAAACCTACAAAAAAGTTGTGGCGCTCGAGCCGGGGAATCACGACGCGCATGTCCGCCTCGGCGTGATTTACAAGGGCATGAACGATCCCGTCAACGCCAAGATTCATTATGAAAAAGCCTTAGAAATCGATCCGAATGATTACCAGAGTCTTGGAAGCCTGGCCAAGATGGCCATGGATGAGGGAGACAAGGAAAAATCGCTCGAACTTTACGAACGTGCCGTCACAGTGGCCCCGCCCGAAGAGTCCGTTAAGATCAAGACCCAGCTGGGCCGGCTCTATATCGAAGACAAGGATTTTGAAAAGTCTGAGGCAGTGTTCGAGGATCTCGTCAAAGCCGATCCGGAGAGCCCGGCGCATCGGTTCAACCTCGGGATCTCGTATTTCCAGAATAAGCAGTACGACAAGGCCGCTCCGGAGTTTGCGAAGGCCATCGAACTCAAGCCCGATTTTTCCGAGGCGTACCAGTATCTCGCGATGTCGTACAACCAGACCAACAATCCTACCAAAGCGATTGAGACCGCAAAGAAGGGGCTTGAAATCGCCGACAAGAAGGCGGGGTTGTACTGTGCGTGGGGCAAATCGCTCGAGAAACTCCAGCGCTACGACGAGGCGATCTCAAAGTTCGAGAACGCCGTCGGAGATCCGCAGTGGGGAAGTTACGCGACGAAACAAATCACACGTCAGGGCGATCTCAAGAAAATCGCTGCGGCAAAAAGAGAACAGGCTGAATAAGAGCATAACGATGACCATCGGAGACCTTCTCCCGCGGGGCGACTCCGGGAGGAGGTCTTTTGTTTTAGGACGGTAAAGGGTGAACGGGCGATTTCTTGACATCGAAGGGTTGAAGCAAAAACACCCCGGCGCCACGGTGTTGGTGTCGATGAGCGGCGGCGTGGATAGCGCCGTGGCCGCTCTTCTGCTCGTTCGCGAAGGGTTTCGCGCCATCGGGCTGACGATGAAGAACTATTGTTACGGGGACGCGGAGGTTCCCGACAGGAGTTGCTGCTCGATTGAGGCGATCGATGATGCGCGCAGGGAATGTGAACGTCTCGGGATGTCCCACCGTGTTGTCGATGTGGAGGATTTCTTCTCCAAAGAGGTAGTCGGCAACTTTTTGTCGGAATATCAGAACGCGAGAACGCCAAACCCCTGTGTCCGCTGCAACACGATTGTCCGTTTTGACACCCTTCTCGACTACGCGGACAAGGTCGGCGCGGACTTCGTCGCGACGGGGCATTACGCGCGTGTCTTCGAGAGCGCCAGCGGCGGCCTTTATCTTGCAAGAGCCGTCAATCGTGCGAAGGACCAGTCATATTTCCTTTCGGGCGTTCATGACAGCGGTACGCTCGGGCGCGTGGTGTTTCCTTTGGGTGACTATGATAAGGCGACGGTGAGGGACTACGCTCAGGACGCCGATATGTCGGTCGCGGACAAGTCGGAGAGTCAGGAAGTTTGTTTTGTCCCTGAAGGAACGCTCAAGTCATTTCTGGAGAAGAACAATCTCGAATTTACGCCGGGCCCGATCGAGAACACCAGGGGTGAGCGAGTGGGGGAGCACAAGGGGCTTACATCGTATACAATTGGCCAGAGACGTCATCTCGGGATTGCTACCGGAATCCCACAGTATGTCGTACGCATAGACGGCGGGAGAAATACGCTCATCATCGGCGACAACGACGACCTCCTCGAACGCGGTCTCGTTTGCACGCTCGAATGGATCGATCCCGTGGCGGTCGCCGATCCGTCGGGGATTACCGCGCAAATCAGGTATCGTCACCCTTCGGCCCCGGTCTCGCGTATCGAGATTGATGGCGGCGCCGGGATAGTCGAGTTTTCCGACCCGCAACGCGCAATTTGTCCTGGGCAGACGGTCGCGTTTTATCGCGGGGATGTCGTGGTTGGATCCGGAGTAATTGATGACGTGCTGTCGGAATAGAATCGGCCGTAGTACGGTCATCGCTCTTCAAGCATCATTCTTGTTTGTTTTGTTGGTCTTTCCTCTTCGTGCCGCAGCCCAGAACCCCGTTCCAAAATTGATAGTGTTGGACGACTTCGGAGTTACCATCGAATTCCGCGCCGAGGACCAAAGAGTCGCCGAACGTGTCGCTGAAATCTGTTCGGAACGCATCCCCGAACTCGCGAAAGGTCTGGGCCTCGCCGAGGTCGGATCGTTTCGCATCTTTCTCATCCCCGAGCTCGAAGAATACGGCAAGCGGATGAACGTTCAATTTCCGCCCTGGGGTGTCGCATTCGCGTTTATGGAGGCTCAGGTGATGCTCGTTGATGTCAAACGAGCGTCAAACGCGTGGAATACGCTTGAGAAGGTTATTCCACATGAATTATCCCATATTCTCCTCGCACAGCGCGTGGGGGACATCCGCATGCCTATCTGGTTTCTCGAAGGCCTCGCCCAGTGGCAGGCGCACCAGTGGTCCGTCGTGGAGAGCTGGCGGCTCATGGAAGCGGTGTGGGGCCGGCGAGCGCCGCACCTTGCGCAGATATCAGACCGATTGCCGCCGGATGAGACGCGGGTTCGCGAGGCGTACCGCGTGTCTTACGCGGCGTTTCAGCACAGGTTCGACAGGGAGATGGATCTGGTTCCCTTGTTTTTGGGTGAGGTGGCTGCGTTGGGGGATTTCGATAAGGCCTTCGAGGTGTTCTGGGAAGAGACACAGGTCGATTACTACGTGAGGTTTTCCGGCCATCTGGTGTCAAAGTACCGGTCGGGTTTGATGCTCTTCCAGACGGGTCCGCTGTTCACTCTTCTCGCCCTTCTGTTTGTATTCGTGATAATCCGCACCTGGCTCCGGAACAGGCGCAAGCTCAGAGAAATGGAAGAATCCGAGCGCGGTTTGTTCGACGACCATCATCGATGATCTGCGACTGTGTTTGCGCCTGGCCGGGCTGGGGCGAACTCATGCAAAGATTGACTTTCTATCGGGCAACCAGTATAAACAGATCGCTAAAACGAGGACAGGGAAATAAGAATGCCTCGAGAGGAAACGATAAAGCAATATGTGTTCAAAGCCCGAAGTTAGAATCGCGGACGCCGTGGCCGAAGATTTCATCGATGACGCAAAAGCCTTGATGACCGAATATGCCGAGTCGCTCGATTTCGAACTGTGCTTTGAGGGGTTTGCCGACGAGATGGAGGCGTTTCCCGGCGAATACGCGCCGCCGACGGGGTGTTTGTTCGTGGCGCTTGTCGCCGGCGCACCCTCCGGTTGTATAGGCATACGCCGCATTGACGATGATTCCTGCGAAATGAAGCGGTTGTACGTTAAGTCGGAGCATCGTGGTTATAAGATTGGCAGGTCGCTCGCCGAAACGGCGGTCGAACGCGCGCGGCAGATTGGATACAAAAAGATGCGGCTCGACGTTGTCGAAAACATGAAGGCGGCCGTCGCCCTGTACCGGTCGCTTGGTTTCTCAGCGCCCGTCGCGTATCGTCACAACCCCATCGAGGCGGCGCTGTATCTGGAGCTGGATCTTTGACGTTGAGATACCGGTGTCACGGTGAAAGCTGGTTCGGGATACCTAACTCGCCATCCGTTTCGACTGGAAAAACATACCAATACTTCGCAAAATCGTTTTTTTCCCACTACATTGACGGTTCTTCGAACTTGGCGTATAATTGCCCCGCATACCGATGCAGTTGGTCGAGAATTCAGAAGGCACAATACTCGATTCTGACCTGGGGGGCACATGCGGTCAGTGTATTCCGTCCACATGGTTTCGGTCCGCCGATCCGAGTCGCGCGGCGCGTCCCGCGCGCGGCGACGGATGCCAACGCTCCTTGTCTTATTTCCCATTCTTTTATTTGCTTTTATCCCGGCCACTCTTTCGGCCGCCAACCTGGATTACATCGTCTCGCTCTCCGAAAACGATGTCACTTTGGTTGCGAGCGGGAATTTGTCGCGCGTCCGCGTTGCAGGAGAAGGGTTTGAGATGGTGCGCGACGCGGGACGACCCGTCCTGCCCTGTCGGATCGTGAGCTTTATTTTGCCACCTGGTGATCGGGTGGACGGATACTCATTCACGCCGGGCGCTGAGAAAACAATCGCGCGCGGTGTCACGATCCCGGCCGCTTCTCCGTACTCGACGATCGATGGACTGGTGGGGAAGGGAACGCCGTTGTTCGCCGGTTCTTCCGAAGGCGACGTGTACCCGCCGGCGAACGGTATATATCTGGGAACGGGATTTCTTCACGGGTATTCGATAGCCAGTTTTGCCGTTTATCCGCTTCGTCTGTCAAACGGCGATTTGAACCTGAACGAGACGGTCAAGGTCGCCGTGACAACAGCTCCTGCCGCCGGCGAAGCGCCTGTTTCAAGACGGCGGCACGATTCTGATTTCCAGGAGAAGATCGATGGAATCCTGGCAACTCTCGTTGTGAATACGGGGGCCACTAATTCCTACGGCGGGGATCGTATCGCGGTCGAAATGCCGAAAGGCGGTTTTAGCCCGACGATGAGCCCCTCGATCGAGGGGAGCCCTGTGGATTATCTGATAATCACCACGGAGGAATTATCGAGCGAGTTCGAACGTCTCGCGGACTGGAAAACATCAAAAGGTGTTCCGACGGTTGTCAGGTCTGTGGAGTGGATTGCGGAGAATTGCATAAACGGTGTGGACCTTGCGGAAACCATTCGCTTCTTTATTCGCGACGCGTACGAAAAATGGGGAATCGAGTTCGTCCTGCTCGGCGGGGATACCGATGTCATTCCGGTGCGCTATGGGTTGACCCGATACCTGGGCGAAGGAGTCAAGATACCCGCCGACATGTATTTCGCCTGTCTCGATGGATCCTGGAATTCGAACAACGACGAATATTGGGGAGAGCACGGAGCGGATTTTGACGACCCCGATCTCTATGCGGAAGTGCATGTCGGCCGGGTGCCGACATCGACGCTGGTCGACGCGGTGACTATTATTGACAAAGTAATTGCGTATGAAACCCCCATGGACACTGAATACACCGACAAAGTGTTGTTTGGCGCGGAAGTTCTCTTTCCGCCCGATTGGGTCGAGGGCGAACCGATGGCCCTCAACGGAGCCGACATTTCCGAAATGACGTGGGTGCTCTTCATGGACGACAAGCCGATCCGTGGAACGAGAGCTTACGAAACGTACGAGATATTTCCGGGGGCGGTGGATTTGACCCGGCAAATTATGATCGATTCTCTCGATTCGGGTTTCAACATGGTGAATCATGTCGGGCACGGGTCCCGATTCAACTTTTCGTGCGCCGATCAGAGCGTTATTCAATCGGACATAGACGCGCTGACGAACGGCGATCGGCTTTTTACGATATTCATGGTCGACTGTAAAGTGTCTGCGTTCGATTACCAGTGTATTACCGAGAACATGTTGACGAATCCGAACGGGGGCGCGGTTGCGACGGTTGGCGCGAGTCATCTCGAATTTCCCGCGTGCGATTCGCATTACATGAACGCGTACTACGACCTCGCTTTCAATCACAACGTGGTTCGGGGCGGCGAGACGTTAACGTTTTCGAGAGCCGCGCGCACGCCGTGGGCGGAGTCGGCGGACAACGTCGATCTGTGGACGCACTACGTATACACGCTTCTGGGCGATCCGGAGATGCCGATGTGGACGGGTGCCGTCAAACACCCGAATGTTTACCATGCGACGAATGTGGCGCTCGGAAACACAAATCTTGTTGTGGCGGTCACATCGGACGGGCTTCCCGTGGATTCCGCGTTTGTATGTCTTCGGAAAGACGGCGATGATTATCAGTATGGCGCGACCGACGCAATGGGCGGTATCACATTTGATTTTTCGGCGGACACGCCGGGGGAAATCTCCGTCGTGGTTACCGGTTTAAACCTGGTTCGTTACCAGGGAACGATAACCGTCGATCCGACTCTCGGGGCGCACGTTAGCCTGTCGTCGGCCGCGGTCGATGATGACACGACTGGTGGGACCTTTGGCAATGGCGATGGTGTAATCGATGCGGGAGAGACGGTCGACTTTGCCCTCGAACTCAAAAATGCGGGCGGAACGCCTTCGGGAAGCGTGACGGCGACGCTTCGCTGTGATGACGCCGATGTGATCGTTGTCGACAGCACGGCTTCTTTTGGTGTGATCGGGGCGGGGACGGCCGCGGCGGCAACAGACTCGATTCGAGTGACATTCAATTCAGCGATAGAAGATGCGCGGTCAATACAGTTCGATCTTGTGATCGAGAATAACGGGTTGCCGAAGTGGGAGGACATCCTCCAGCGGGAAGTTCATGCCCCTGACCTCGCGCTCACGACGCTCCGAATTTCCGATGACGCGCCCTATGGCAATGGAAACGGTATAAACGAAAACAACGAGGAATTTCTCCTCTTCTACAAGCTCAAAAACTACGGGACGGGAACGGCTTTCGGTCTGACGGCGGTCGTGACCGATCTCAGTGGACGGGTGATAGTTCACGAGGGGACGGCCGGGTATCCCGACCTCGCCCCGTTCACCGGCGGAGAAAACTCGGCGGGTTTCCATCTGGAGGAATCCGATACGGCCGTCGAAAATAATATTGTCGTCGAAGTGACCGATCTCTTTGGCCGCGCGTACGTCGACACGATCGAGCTCCGCGCACCTTATCCTCCGTCCAATCTTGTGTTTGACGCGGGTCTTGGCGTCGACCGTATAAAAACATACTGGTCGAAGAGTCCGAGTCCCGACGTGTCTCGATACCAGGTCTATCGATCGCTCGGCGAAGGTGGTCCTTACGATCTCGTTTCCGTCGATCCGTTGGAACACACGGTGTTCATCGATCCGGGACTGTCGGCGAGCACGCGTTATTATTATGTGGTGACCGCGGTGGACAGTTCGGGGAACGAAAGCGCGCCGTCCACGGAGTATTCGGTGAGCACCAATCCGCCGCAGCTCGTGGGGTGGCCGCTGGAGGTGGACGTCTCAACGACAAGCCCGACGGTCGTCGGTGATATTGACGGCGACGGTGACCTCGAACTGGTTGCGGGAAGCGCGCACATATGCGCGTGGCATCACGACGGGCAGGAGGTCCTCGACGGGGATAGCGATCCCCAGACGTGGGGAGTTTTGGCCGAGGTAGGGGCGCAATTCAACGCCGCCATCGCCCTCGCCAATCTCGACAACGTGCCCGGTCTTGATATTATCGCCGCGGACCTGAACACAGATCAGGTTTACTGCGTCTCGCACGACGGCAACCTTCTTCCCGGTTGGCCGCAAACCGCGGAGAATGAATTTCGCGCGGCGCCGGTCGCGGGAGACCTGAACGGCGATGGGTTTTACGAAGTGATCGCGGTGGATATTCGGGGTGTTGTTTATGCATGGAATTCGGACGGGACGGAGTACCGCGACGGCGATGACAATCCGGCGACGCATGGTGTGTTCAGTCGGACGCCGGCGACCATTTTTCACTACCAGACACCGACGCTTTGTGACATTGACGGGGATTTCAAGGACGACATAGTGCTCGGGACGCGCGTCGATAGTATTTATGTTTTCAGCGGCGACAGCACCGGCTGTGTTGCCGGGTGGCCGTTCGCAATGGACGGAGAAAGCGCGGGAAGTATCATAGCGGGAGACGCGGACGGAGATGGCGAGATCGAACTTCTGGCGCAGTCCAAAGGATCTTATGGGCGTGTCTATCTTCTGAATTGTGACGGAACCGTTGTCGACGGATGGCCGCGAACGGTTGCGTTGAGGGATATTTTCTTTACGTCTTCTCCTGCGTTTGCCGATTTCAATTACGATGGGACGCTTGAGGCCGTCGTCTACGGCTGGAACAGCTTCGAATCGCGTCTCTACATATTCGATCATGAGGGGAACGACTATCCGGGATGGCCGGTCATCGTATCCGAAGATTACAGCGAAGCGTCTCCGGTGGTTGGCGACCTCGACGGTGACGGGGTGCCTGAGATCGTATTCGGCGACGAGTCGCGCTTTATCCGCGCGTTCAATATCCTCGGGGACGAGATCGACGGGTTCCCGGTGACCACGCAGGACGCCATCCGCGGTGCGCCGTTTATCACCGACCTCGATGAAGACGGCGATGTAGACCTGGTGGCGATGGGGTGGGACCGTGGGGTGTATGTGTGGGACCTGGACGGGACTTACGACAGCGGCAGCGTTCCGTGGCCCGCATACCAGTCGAACGTGCACCGCAACGGAGTGGCTGGATTTGAAGTTATGACGGCTGTTCGTGATATTCCCGATGATTTTGTTACCGAGGATACGGGGCTTCTTCAAAACTACCCAAACCCCTTCAATCCGGTGACCACGATTGTTTTCAATATCTCCGGTAATTCCGTCGCCGGTGTGCGGCTTGGGATATATGACGTGACGGGCGCGTTGGTGAGGGTGCTCGTCGATGAAGAGTTGCCCGCCGGTCGATACGAGCGGCGATGGGATGGGCATGACCGGCCATGGGAATATGGTGGGGACGGGAATCTATTTCTACAGGTTGGAGGGCGGCGGAATTGTGGAAACAAGAAAAATGCTTTTATTGAAATAATTGACTACTGAGATTCAAAAAAGACACCCGGTCGCCCGCGGACGGCCGGGTGTCTTTTGTTTAATGTGGAGATCCGGCGATTCCTATTGGCTGTAAAGAGACTTAACCTTGCCCCAGGTGCTTTCTTTTGTTGGTGTTGCCCAGCACGGACAGTCGATCGTTGGATTGATGATCGCGCACAATCCGGAGGTTGTTCGCAGCATGTTGTTACAGTCGACGACCTCCACTTGTCCCGTGCGGTCGTTGGGGTCCGGAACGACCCTGTAACGACAGCAAGGCGGAGTGAGTCCCTGACAGAAATAATTGACCAACAGCACGGCAATGGAGATGCGAGACACGCGCCGTAACCGATGGCCACCCCGTTCTGGGAATTTCCGATTGTCACCGGAAACATCGCGGTGTCGGAGAGCCAGATTGCCAAATGCAGCTGGGCTGTGGAGCGGCGAACTGACAGGCGGTTGCGCCCGGGTGTGCCCACATGGACGGCATAATAGGAGCAAAGCCCCGGGATGTTGTCCCAAAGGTTGCAGTCGGTGCCTGGATGTCACCGAACATGCCGATTGAAGCCACGGTCTGGGCGAATGCGATACTTGCCGCCCGCAACCAGAATCAGCGTAACAAATAGCATGCGTTTCACGATAGATCCTCCTTCGTCGCCAAACAACAGAACAAAACTACGTATCAATACATGATTGAGAAGAACGCCAGGCTGGTTTGAAATGACGGGCAAGTTGTGGGGCGAGGAAGTTTAACCGGGATGCCAAGGCGTGGAAGGCCCGAAGATGTGCAGTTGACCACCCCCTTTCGTGGGGTTGGAACGCCTTTCCCCTGGGTCGAAGGTGGCGTAGTATATCATTTGCTTAACATTAAGTCAAGTGGTGACGGTGTAACCTCGGATCATCCGTCGCCTTGCGCCGACTGGTCCTCGTTGGTAATACGTCGAAAATAATCAGTTGACGTAGAGCGACTTGACCTTGCCCCACGTAGATTCCTTCGCTGGTGTGCACTGGCAACAGCACGAGACGGTCGGATTGACCGCCGACGTTCCACCCGAGCCGTACACGAGGGTCTCGCTGCAGTCCACGACTTCGATCTGACCCGACGCGATGTTGGGGTCGGGCACGATGCTGTACATGCAGCACTCCCCGGTCAAACCCTGGCAAAAAAAGTTTATCGTGAGAATATGAATGGGTGAGCTGAGACAGGCCCCGTACCCAATTGCCGTGCCGGTCTGTGAGCTACCGATCGTGACGGCGTATTGCCCTGTGTCCGACAGGAAGATCCCCATATGGCAGGCGGGTTTCGGTGCGGCGAACTGGGACGCCGTCGCTCCTGCGGTTCCCATGTGGACTACATAGTATGTGCAGAGTCCCGGAGCATCGTCATGGAGGTCGCAGTCGAGGCCGCTCGGGTCGGAGAAAAGCATGAGGGTGCCGCCCTGGGCCTGGACGGTCGATGCGGCGCACAGAATGGTCAGGGCCAGGAACAGCCATGTCGTTCGCATGGGGTGCCTCCGTCGAGTGTGGGTCGGAAGAAATCTTTGGGAGATTGTATCTATTAGTTTAGCACTGGAATGGGCCGGCGGCAACGTGCCCCCGGCCCCTTCTCCGCCGTCTCCGTCCAAAACCCGGAAATTGCGCTTTACTTCTAAGTCAAGATAGAATAAGTTCTTGAGACGTCTGGAGGGCTAGTCCTAACTGGTAAGGCAGCGGTCTTGAAAACCGCCGGGCGAACAGCCATGGGGGTTCGAATCCCTCGCCCTCCGCCAGAAAAAACCGATTGGAGAGGTGGCCGAGCGGCTTAAGGCATCCGCCTGCTAAGCGGTTGTGGGGGAAACTTCACCGGGGGTTCGAATCCCCCCCTCTCCGCCACTCATTTTTTAATGAAAAGGTTTCGCTGTTGCGGACCCGTCTAGAAATAAAACGAATTGAGCTGTTTTCGCTCTTCAAGATCGCGTTTTTCATATACACTTTCATCGGCTTCGTTATCGGGTTGATATATGGATCTGTGATGGTCCTTGCCGGCGGACTCAACATGGCGCTCCTCGGAGAGGACTTTCCTGAGATGGGGATGTTGGGGATTGTGTTTGGCGTTCTCGCGGTGCCGGTCGCGGCGATGGTTTACGGAACCATCGGATCGGTGTTTATCACGATCGGCGGATTGATTTTTAATCTCATCGCTGGAGCCGTCGGCGGTCTTCGATTCGAGACCGAGGTTCATGAGGCGTATGGGCAGAAGATGAACGAACCGCCGCAGAGAACCGAACCCGTAAAAGAAGCAGGGTCGATTACACCGCCGGGTGGACCGACTCTAAAGAGATCGACGTTTTTGGACGAATAAATACTTGGGCGCGCCCATAGCTCAATTGGATAGAGCGTTTGGCTACGGACCAGAAGGTTGGGGGTTCGAGTCCTCCTGGGCGCGCCATTTTTTTGTCCACACTTTCTTTTTTTCTCCCGAATGCCTTTTGCTTGACACCCACGCACGCCTGCCTAGAATCGAACCGATCATAAAAATACTTCAGGTGCTCATTAGGAGCTGATAGGGAAGAGGGTGAGAATCCCTCACGGACCCGCCACTGTGATTGGCGAGCCGCCCACCCGATACCACTGGCGCAACCGGCGCTGGGAAGGGGGTGGAGGCGTTCGAGCCATGAGTCAGGAGACCTGCCTGAAGCCGACCCCGCCCAAAACCTCTTCGAGGACGAGAGGGAGGGACATGAGTGATACCTTCTGAATCTTTCTTGATATTTCCCGTGCGATCGGCGTGCGCTCGTAGGCGGCCGCCGTTTGACATCGCTGTGATCCGGGGCGCGTTGCGTCTTTTTGTGGTCATGTTGATGCTCATGTGTTTTGCGCTGCCGACGGCGAACGCGGTGGACGGCGAGGCGACGGACGACGCCAGTGGCACGGTTCTCGACAGTCTCTTTTCGGTTCCGGCGATTATCGTAGAAGCGCCACGCGTTTCAAGAAATCAATATGACGTTTTTAAACGGTCGGGTTTTGTCGCCGTTCTTGATCTGGGCGAGCGGCGTCACCGCGTCGACGATTTGTCGACGGTGCTCGAACGGACCGTCGGTGTTCGCGTTCGCCAGTACGGAGGTCTGGGAAGTTTTGCGACGGTCTCGATCCGGGGATCGTCGTCGAACCAGGTCGATGTTTTCCTCGATGGGATTCCGTTGAACGACGCTTACGGGGGAATGTCGAATCTCGGTGATCTGCCGCTGGGCGGCGTCAATGCGATCGAGGTCTATCGCGGTTTTACGCCACCGCATCTGGGGTCGTCGGCGATAGGGGGCGCGGTCAACTTGACCTCGCGGGGCGGCGCGGGGAGCGGCGTGAGCGCAGCGCCGGGGACCCAGGCGGAAGCGCGGTTGTCACACGGCTCGTTCAACACGGCACGCCAGGTGTTGTCGTTGTGGTCGGGGAAGGGCGCCGTGAAGGTGTTCGCCCACGGCGGACATTTTAAGAGCGACGGCAATTTTACGTTTGTCGATGACGGCGGCACTCCGGAGAATCCGGGAGACGACAACGCCACCGAACGGATCAACAATGATTCCGACGCGTGGAATGTCATGGGCCGTTTGAACGCCACGGTGCCCGTACTCAGAGACGTATCGCTCAACTACAATTATTTCCAGCGCGAGGGCGGAGTTCCGGGAATCGGCTCGCACCAGGCAACGACGGCGCGTAGCGCGAGAAAACGCCACATGGCTTACCTCCGGGTCGACCCGGGCGAGGTATTCACCGACCGCCTGACATTCGCCGCGCAGGGTTTCTTTATCGGGGCGAACGAGAAGTTCAATGACCCGAACGGCGAAATCTCCATGACCCGGCAGGAGACCGACAATGATTTTCGGACGGCTGGTTTGCAGGGGCGGTCGACATTCGACACACCGGCTCTGCCGCTGAGGCTGGAGCTGTTCGCCGAGGGAAAAAACGAAAAGTATCATCCCGAGTCCGTTCTCCCCGTCGCAGTCGTCCGGACCCGATCGCCTGCGCACCTCTTATGCCGGTGTGGTGTCGGGCGATGTCGTTCTCGAGCGGATTGGTCTGGTTTTGACGGCCGCCGGCCGGTACCAGACGCACACCAATGAATTTTACGATCGCGCCCCGATTTCCGTGGCTGCCGCCCACGCCGCAGGGTGAGGTCACCCGGAACAACGTCTCGCCGCGCGCCGGATTCCGGTGGCTTGCCGCTTCGTTTCTCACCTTCAAAGGCAACTGGGGGCGTTACTACCGCGCTGCCAACCTTTGTCGAACTGTTCGGCAACACCGGTTCGGTTACGGGAAGCGCCGATCTGGAACCCGAAGAAGGTCTGAATCGGGATATTGGCGCGGTGATTTCGGATGCCGGCGGTTTTTGGAAATTCAGAAACATATTTGTTGAGTTGGTTTATCTCGACAACGAAGTGAGCAATCTCATTCTTGTTCTTCCCCAATTCGCAGTTCACGACCCGGCCGCAAAATATCGGCGCGGCGCGGATCCGGGGGATGGAATTTTCTTTTGCCGTCACAGGTGGGCAACCGGCTGAGGGTCGGAGGGAACTACTCGTATCTCGATAGCAAGGACGTGGGGCCGATCCCGTACCACAACGGGAACCAGCTTCCATCGCGGCCCCGGCATACGCTTGGGTTTTCCTTCGACGTGTTGTTGGAGAAGTGGAAGCTTTCATACGAACTTCAATCACATCGGCGAAAACTACCTCGATCCGGCCAACCATTCGGCGGTGCCCGCCCGGGAGATTCATAACGCCGCGGTCCAATGGCGCCCCCTTGGCAACGGCGTCATGCTGGCTTTCGAAGGGCGCAATCTGACCAGACAACCAGATCAGCGACGTAAACGGTTTTCCGCTGCCCGGAAGAAGCTTTTTTGTGACATTTGGTTATCAACCGTGAGGAGTGTCCGGCGCATGAGGTCGATGTGGAGAAATTCATGGCGAGTGGCGGCGGGTGTGCTGATTGTGGTTTGTGCCGGCGGTATCCGCTGGCGCGAACGACTTCGCGTTTGTCACCACGACGGATTTCATAACCGGGGCATCCTCGGTGGTCGAACTCGACGGCGCCTATTCGACGCAAACAAACGTGGCCGGTGTGCACAGCGACGCGGTGTCACGGTATTTCTCGGGTCTGATATATGTCGTCAACCGTTTCGGCGGTGACAATATCCAGATTCTCGACCCCGAAGACAATTTCTCGACGGTACTGCAGTTCACGGTGGGGACGTTCTCCGATCCGCACGACATATTCGTGGTTGATAACACAAAGGCGTATGTCACCCGGTACAATACGACCGACCTCTGGATTGTCGATCCATCGAACGGGTCCAATACGGGATCGATCGATCTGTCGGGGTTTTCCGACGCCGACGGCACACCGGAGATGGACCAGATGGTCCGTGTGGGCAATCACCTTTTTGTGACGGTGCAAAGGCTCGACCGCGCCACAACCTGGGGTCCTGTGGGAACGAGCTATGTCGCCGTTGTCGACATGGAGGCGGACACGCTCGTCGATACCGACTCGGTCACACCCGGCGGCCAGTCGATCGCTCTTGTCGGCTCCAACCCCGCTTCGGACATTCGTTTGCATCCGTGGACGGGCAAACTCTATGTGTCCTGCGTCGGATTTTGGGGAATCTCCGATGGTGGGATCGAGGTCATCGATCCAGTCTCCTTTGAAACGGAAGGATTTGTGATCACCGAAACCGCCGCGGGGGGAGACATAAACGACTTTGTCATCGTATCCGAAAACAAGGGCTATGCAATCGTCACCGACGGCGACTTTTACACGGTACTGATTTCATTCGATCCTTCGACGGGGACGAAGACGGGCACGCTTTACGCGCCGGGCGACTACGTATTGAACGATGTCGAACTCTCACCCGATGGGGAATTGTTTGTCGCGGACAGAACGCCGACGCTACCGGGAATTCGGATTTTTGATATCGGTGACGACACCCAAATCACGACCGACCCGGTTGGAGTCGGGCTTCCTCCTTTCGATATTGCATTTAGTGTGACGGTCCAAACGGGTGTGGCGGGCGATGCACCGGCCGTTGCCTCTTTCGGCCGGAACTACCCAACCCGTTCAACCCTTCGACATCGATTCCATTCACGCTGGAGAGGTCGTCGCATGTCAGACTTTCGGTCTTCGATGTGCTGGGACGCCACGTCAAAACTTTGATCGACGAGCCGCGATCCGGCGGATTAAACGTGACGGCCTGGGACGGCCGCAACAAAAATGGAGTGTTTGTATCTTCCGGTGTTTACATCGCGAGATTGGATGTGGGCGGAGTTCGTTTGACGCAAAAGATGATACTTTTGAAATAACAACGTGTTGCGCGATCACCATAAATGCGCGCGGAGTCGCGAGACAGCGCGGCATGGTTCGTGTTCATGAGCGCATTAACAAAACTGACAAAAATCAATAAAAAAGTGCCTTTACATCGTTAACAAATTGGTTAAACTATAAAGTACGCAGCCTAACTTTGAGGCTAAATTCCCCTGCTTAGGCAGCGGTAAGTGAGGTTTCCCACCTTCCTCTATAGACACAGCTCGCAAGTTCGCATCGAGTTCAAAGCATCTCGCCATACTGCAACAAGCTCAATACATCCGCACTAAATTATAGGTCCTTTTTGTAGCCGACCTTTATAGGAGGTGTCGGTATGTGGGGTACACGTATCCTGGCGGGTATTATTGTGTTGGCGGTGGCGGTAATCGCCGTGCCAGCTCAGGCAGATGTTACGATCACGCCCGTAGGTAAGAGCGTCTTGGGCTGGTACTTGAAATCCGATCCTGTGATGGCCACGGTTGATGTGAAATGGCCGCCGGGAGACAGGAAACATTTTTACGAGGAGCCCGTGTGGCCGGAAGACATCAGGAATGTCAGTCCCGCGGCGTCGGACCCTTGTGTGGATTGTACCGGCGAACGTCCAATCCGATGGAGGCTCGAGATGGGCAACCTTGAGGGGATCGACTGGGGACAGGTGATGGTCCAGCTCAAGAATGAATTCGGGGTTCAAATCGGAGAGGACCAATGTTGTCGGGTGGTCGGTTGGGTCAAGCCCGTCGAGGGTTACTCGTTCACCGTCGAACTGTACAGCCGTTATACGATGGAATTCTACCATATCCAGCAGGGGTTGGATGAATGGGTGGTGTCCGTCATTACGCCATGCCAGGGTGTGGCGAAGGTATACACGGAGGTCAACTATGTCGGCTTCGCCACGAGCGGCGCCTTGACGGTGTACCTTCCGCCCTTGCCCGAGAGTGCGCCCGGGACGTGCGGGTCGATGGGGAGTATCCCCTGGGTGGGAGACGATTGCAGTTACGGGGGCCCGGGTGACGGCAAGGACAACTTCAAGATCGAACCCACGAACGGCAACGTACAGAAAGCCACGTTCGGCAAGGTAAAATCCTTGTACGAGCGTTGATGAATTTGTGTGGTCGCGACCGGTCCGGACCTGGTATCGGTCGGCTCTAGTCTCTCGTTGAAAGGCCGGCGAACCAGGAAGAGGTCGTCGTCCCGAAGGGAAGGCGGGTCCCACTGCGTGGGATCTGCCTTCCTGGACAAAGAGTGTTACAGAAACAGTCGCGACCACCGGCAAAGACAAGTTTTAAGGGTGGGGTTCCGTTGTTGGAACCCCGCTCGCTTAATTCCCGCTATTGTTGTTCAAGTTGATCAAAACGCCACGCGCTGAAGGGCGTCGAGACCAAGTTGTTCAATCTTCCTAATATATAGAAAAAAAAACAGTTGACGCAGTTACGCAAATTGCTACCCTTTTCACAATCAGTTACCTGTCGTCAACCTCGGAGGTGAGAATGCGGACATCAAACAGCCGGTGGCTGTTGGGATTGGGCTTCGCGTTGCTCGTCATCATTGTTTTTGCATTTCCGTCTGCGACCCTGACAAAGGATGTGGACGTTGATGACGAGACCTGTCTCGACTGTCACGAAGATTACAACCTCTCGCTCAAGGCGACGGCCCATCGCCTGAGTTCCGAGATCAAGGACCCGGGAACGGTCGTGGCGTGCGCGATTTGCCACCAGGGCGCCGCGGGGCACCTGGACGATCCCTCGAAGGAGACCATTACCAACCCGGCGGATTATACGGGCAAGAGCGCGATAGATATTTGTACACAGTGCCACGAGGGTCACAGCGATCTCGACAATTACGGTTATGACGCACACTCGAGCGCCGAACTGAGCTGTATGTCGTGCCACAAAGTGCACACAAACGATGCAAAGCTCCTTCTCGATCGTGACATGGAGTTCTGTTTCAAGTGCCACGCGTCAACCCGCGATCAGTTTCGCAGGCGTTCGAATCATCCAGTTCTGCAGAAAGCATTGACGTGCCTGGACTGCCACAGCTTCGTCAAACGCGATGACCAGGCGGTCATGTACGATCTGCAGCAGCACTGCCGCGACTGTCACCCCGAGCAGGGAGGCCCGTTCCTTTACGAACACCAGGCGGTAAACGCCTACTCCGCTCAGAGCGGCACCGGCTGCCTCGACTGTCACAAACCGCACGGCAGCGAGCAAGACCGGCTCCTCAGGCAGCCCGGAAACAAAATTTGTACCCAGTGTCATTACCCCGCAAAGCACAATACAGCGCACGGCGGCGCATACGCGAACGTCTCATGCGAATACTGTCACGTTGATACGCATGGATCGTTCAACAGTAACTTCTATCTCGATCCGGATCTTCCCGCGAAGTACGGGCTGGATTGTTATCAGAGCGGCTGTCACACCCTAGTCAGGTAGCGAGGTTTACTATGCGGCGGAAAAAATACACTGTGTTTTTTATAGCGATGGCGCTTTTTCTCGCGGCCGCAGCACAGGTCCTCGCAGACGAGGGCAGCGGCCGTGCAAAACTTGGTTATAACTTCCTGGACGAGAACGGGAACCGTGCCGTTTTCCAGGAAACACACAACCTTTACGAGGGAACGGCGTTCTCGCTTCAGAATTTCTTCTACACGATGGATAACGGTCTGCGGGTCACCGCGGATCTGACGAACGTTGCGCGCGAGAACAGGAATTCGCGAATGTCTTTCTCGAAGGCAAAAAGCTTTTCGTTCTCGTTGTACGACAACAAGTACCGGAGAATTTACGAGTCCGAGGGACGAAACGCCACCAGGAGAACGTCGTGGGGCGGTCGCCTGTCGATTACGCCGGTGGAGCAGCTCAAGTTGTATGCTGGGTTTGACCACATCGACAAAAAGGGCGAAACCTATACCGAATACGATCCCACAGATCCGACCGTTGTGGCGTCCGATTTCAAACGCGGCGCGCTCACTATCGGCGCCCAGTCGTTTCACTACGGCGGAACTCTGCTGCTCGAGTACAAGTCTTACGGTTTCCAGGATTACCTCCACGACGACAGAGATCGCAAGGGCGACGAGGTTCGTCTGAGAGGGACCATTCCGACGCCAAGATTTGAGCAGCTCGTGGTCTCGGGTGGCTACAGTTATCGTGAAGATGAGGTGAACGATTCGGATGTCAAGCTTTACACCCATTTGCCGTGGGGCGCGGCGAAGCTTTATTTGCCCGAACAATTCCTTCTCGATTATCGGTTCGTGTATGGTTATACCAAGCACAGCATCACCGACCGTGGAACCGAGAACGTGTTCAACACGGTTTCTCTGACCAAGAGCTGGAACAAGAGGGGCGGTCTAAGGGTTGGGTACGACAACCGCTGGACGAGCGACAAAATCGATAGACGCAAATCTAACGGTTTTCTTTTCAACGCATGGTTCAATCACGATGGCCGTTTGTTCCTCCGCGCGTTGGGCGGGATGCGCAACGACAAGGATGATAAATCGTCGACTCTCATCGGTGACGAGGACTACACTCGCTATCAGCTGACGGCAAAATACCGTCTCGATCGATTCGGTTCGCTGTCGGCGCTCTATCAGGGGCGCGAGCGCAAGCGGGAAGAGCTTGGCACGCGCGTCGACTACGATATGTTCTCGGCGGAGTACAGCATCGACAAAGAGCGGTTTGGCGGGTTGGTTTTGAGCTACGCGTACTATCTCGGAAAATACGAGAATCTCGACGGCAGTGCGGCGTTCTCCGACTACGTGATTACGGCGCGGGTAATCCCGGCGGCGTACCACGGGGCGACACTGTCTCTCGGCGGCGTCTATTATAGAAGCAAGCGCGACCTCAATATCGAGAAATACAGCTTCGATATCGGGCTCGAATATATGTTCGCACGGGGCTTTGGCGTCGAGGCGAAGTATGCGCGTTACGATTACAGGGATTTCCAGATGGCGATCGACGAATACGACTCGAATTTCCTCGAGTTGTACCTGGTAAAGGATTTCTCCCTCTAGCGAGGGTTCGAGTGACCGCCGCCGGCGGTTGACGACATAACTGATTGGATTGAAAAAGAGCCCCTCCGGCCTTGATTGACCGGAGGGGCTTTGTGCTTTTTGTTGGGAGCCGATCCCACCCACCCACGACCGGCCTCCGGGGTTTGAATTTGACTTACAAGCGCTGTAACATTATAATTTACTTAAAGAAAGGCAATTGCCCCTTGAGGAGAACCATGATACGAACCCTCTTTCGTTGCGTGGTGCGCTCCCTTGTTCTGGTCCTCGTTTGCGCCGCGTTTGTAACCCCTGCTAACGGCGTAAAATATAAACCGAAGAAGCGCACCCAGCCGACAAAACCACCCGGCGCATCCGATCGGTCGAACCAGACCGTTCGTTTTTCCCAGAGCCTGGAGACGATCTTTGCCGCGACAGGCCCTTTGAGCGTGTCGGTAAACGGCATAGGCACCGAACTGTCGTTTGGCACCATTGAGGTCGACAAGCCGGCCCGCGGCGTAGTACGCAAGGTTTTTTTGGCGGCGGCCGCGTCGGGTAATTTTTCCCATCAAATCACGGACGGTGAGATACGTATCGACGGTCACCATGTCGCCTGGGATCGTACGGTTCCAAATGCCGTCGGATCATGGAATGCCGTGGCCGACGTGACACGGCTCATCAAGGGCGAGATCGACGCCGCGCCCGCCGGGCGCGTGCCCGTCGATGTGTGGGAGGACCAGAGCGACCTCATCGACGGGGTTATTCTGGCCGTGGTTTTCGATGACCCCGACGCCTATCCGGACAACGATGTGGCGCTCTATTTTGGCGCCCAGTCGGCGAGGCAAGATAGCTTCAAAATCAATCTTTCCAGCCCGGTTCCCGCGGATCTGGCATCGATGCGTTATGAACTCGGGGTTGGAATCACTTTCAGCCTGCAGTCGAGCGGTGGGACCGATCAGTACACGATCATCCAGGTCAACGGTGAGCGTTTGACGACGTCCGCCGGAGGGCCCGACGACGGATCGCCCGCGTCAGGCGGATTGCTAAGTATCGGCGGCATCGACGATTCTCCGGCAAATCCGGTCGATGCGTACGCGGTGCCCACAAACATGGCGAGCGATGATGAGTATTATGACCTGCGGCCGTTCGTTTCGCCGGGCGATTCCAGGATTTCAATAAATACAGCGACACAATCCAACGAGGAAAATCTGTTCTTTGCCTCGTTCATTGGCGGCCGCGGTGCTCGTGGTGTGGTGGCAGCCGCGCCGGTGGCCGACGGTCTTGCTCCAGACGGGTTCGTTTTGTCGGCATCGGCGGGGCAGACCCAGGTCGGTTCGCCGTGTGAAATCAAGGCCGTCGTCCAGGATCATGGCGTCCCCGTAGTCGACGTCGATGTGGCTCTCAAGATCGTATCGGGGCCGCACTCCGGCGTCGTGTCGAAGGCTCGAACCGACTCGACCGGCCACGCCGTGTTTTTGTACCGCGGCAATAACGCGGGGCGCGACCTTCTCATTGCGGTGATTGGTGACGATCATGATGACGGCGCCACGGCGGGTTCGAACGTCGTGATACACGAATGGGTCGATGTGACGCTCGATGTGTTTTTTGACATCGCCCCCGGTGTGTGTCCGAACGCCGTCGAATTGGGTATTCAGGACCTGGTGACGGTTGCCGTTGTCGGCGGGGAAGACTTCGATGTCAGCGACATCGATGTGACGTCGCTTTACCTTGAAGATGCCGCCCCGACGAGGGTGCAGTACCGCGATGTGAGCCGGCCGGGTACAGGCGGGGATTGTGATTGTTCGAACGAGGGCGGTGACGGTTTTCAGGACCTCGTCCTCCAGTTCAGACTTTCCGATGTGTTGGCCGATCCATCGACCGTTCTGGAAAATGAACGCCGGAATTGGACGCTGTCAGGATCGGTGAAATCAGGAACTTCCTTCGAGGCAGTCAATTGTGTGTTGATCTCCCGGACATCCGAGCAACCGGTGCAGCTCCCCCGTGATGTCCTTGTTCCTCTCAGTACCGAATCTTCAGACTCCGATACAAGAGAATAGCCCTCGTGGTTTCCGTTCTTTTCCCGGGCTTTTAGCCCGTCCAGTGACTGGGCTGCGGGTTATCCGCGAGGATGGCGTGTAATTGACACTTGCGGCGTCCAGGTCTGCGTATATGATGGCTCCAAGGTGGTGCAGTGGAAATGGAAAAAACATTCCAACGAGATTTCAAATCTCTTGATGGGATTTTCGAATATATCGGTCAATTCTTGACGGACCAGCAAGATCGATGAATCGCTGGCGTATTCGATCAACCTTGCCATGGAAGAACTGTTTACCAATATGGTCCGGCATAACACTGGGGCCGGACATCCCATCGGGATCCAGATGGATCCCGAGTGACGGCCAGCTACGTCATCAAGTTGGTGGATGAGGATGTCGACCCTTTTGATCCATCGCGGATTCCCGATGTGGACGACGGACCAGCCGATCGAGGAACGGAAGGTCGGGGGGCTTGGATTACATCTCGTCAAGTCGATCGTGGACAAAATCACCTACGAGTACAAGGACCGGCATATGCAAGTCACGATCATGAAGGAGCTGGGGCGATAACATGTTCGAGGTGCGAGAAACACGAGGACCGGATTCGAACTGGTCGGCAGGCTCGATGCATCGCAGGTACGATGTCGCGCGTGAGGCCATGAACAAGGTGTCGGCAGTCCTGCGTGTCGATTTTGCCGATCTGGAATACATTTCGAGCGCCGGGCTCGGGGTGCTGCTTGGACGTCCAGAAACGGCTTGGTGAGACGGGCAGCAGTCTCAAACTCATGAATATGAACCGGCATATACGGGAGATTTTCCGGATGGCAGGATTTGACCATATCTTCGAAATCGAATAGACATAACCCATTTCTAAATCGACCGCGACACCCTCCGGCCGACTGGCCGGGGCGAACCTTTCGGGCTGTCTCCGGGGGTCAGGCGTGGGACCCACAAAACGGCAAACTTCTTCGAAAATACTCACCAACTTTTCGACTCATCCACGGTATTTAGGCAACTGACCGTGATGAGATGATTGTTCAAGCCTGCCTTGCGGGGAACGGAAGGCATTCGAAGTGTTGGTGGAAAGGTACGAAAAAAAGCTTTTTAACGCCGCGTACAGAGTACTGGGTGACTCCGAAGATGCAATGGATGCCACCCAGTCCGCTTTTGTGAAAGGCATATGAAAAGCTTCACACCTTCGATACCTCCTGCCGCTTTTTCCCCTGGATGTACCGGATCCTCATCAACGAGTCCCTCAATATCGTCAACTACCGGAAACGGTTTGACGAGCTCGACAGCAATATTCCGGCTCCGGGGAAGAGCCCCGAGGAGAAGTTCCGCGATCGTGAGCTGGGACGGCATCTGCAGGCGGCTCTCAAGATGCTTAAACCGGATTACCGGATCGTTGTCGCATTGAGGCACTACCAGGGTTTCTCGTACAAGGAGATCGCGGAAGTCCTTAACGTTCCCGAGAAAACGGTCAAATCACGTCTTTTTACTGCGAGACAACAGCTCAAGGAAATTCTCCAGAGTAAAGGCATCGTGGGTTAACAAAGGATCGTGCCATGATCGAACGAAGAATAGAAGAACTCATGTGGCTCGAGATAGACGACTCGATCTCTCCCAATGATCGAAGGGAACTAAACTCCTATCTGGAATCGCACGACGAGGCGCTCAAGCACTTTGAGCAGCTTCGTCAGATGACGATGCTCTTCGGTCAGGTGGGAGAGATCGACCCGCCTCCAGAGCTTAGACAGCGCATTCTTCGCTCACTCGAAGCGGCGACACCACCGGCGCCTCAGCCGGCGGGTCGGATCGCCGCATGGGACCGTATTCGCGATTTCTTCGCGCCGCGGCCCGTATTGAAAGTGGCCGCAGCGGCGGTCATGGGGATGTTTGTTGGCATAATTGGATATCATTTATTGGCTTACGAAGCCGGCGTCAACGATCCCCTTGACATTTCACAGTTACGTGGCACAATCGATTTTAGCAGCGTTGATCAATCCAATCCCGTTTTGAACATCAGTGTGCCGGGAGCCACCGGCGCCATGTCTCTGCAACGCGTCAAGACGCGTTTGCTCACGCATCTCGATATCCAGTCAGAAGATGAGGTCGAAATCATCCTCGGATATGGTGGGCAGGCGTTGGGCTTTTCCGGAGGCAAACTGTCAGAACATCCATCGAATCAGGTCACAATCGGAGACCGCGAGATCCGAGTCCGGAACAAGGGCGAGGGCACGTACGAGTTCATGTTCGAGCTCGACGAAGACCCTGCGGCCCCATTTCTGGTCAAGGTCATATCGGGAGGCCAGGTCCTTCTCGATCGCGAAATTTTGCCGGAACAACCCTAGGGAACCAGGTGGACATTTCCACCAACTTTCCATGAGTTGGCCGGTAATTTTATTAGAAGCGGTTTCACCAAAGCTTAGGCTATTTCCCACACCAAACCCAAAGGGGGGTCGAAAATGAGTGGACGAAACAGAAGTCTTCTCGGTGTTTTCGCGGTCGTCGCCATCGTCGCGATCGCTTATTTCTCATTCTTCGCCACACCGCCGAAGGAAGACGGACTCGAGGGCGCCATCGGTACTGCCGACAGGTACAGAGCGGACCAGCTCAGCTCCGAGGATGTTCACCTCAAAGGCCAAAAGGCGGGCGAGTCTGCTGTTGAGACGGCGGACTGGATGTCGGATGAGGAACTGGCGGGTCTCTTCGGGCGTCTGACCCCGGTACAGAGGACCAACATGTTTCAGCGGATGAATCCGTACGAGGCCGTCTGGGGCAAGATGTCCATCGCCGAGCGTGCAAGCTTCGTGGAGCGCATGACTCCGGCGGAACGCCAGGCGATCTTCGAGAAGTTTAGCTTCACGGCTGAACGCTACGCGAACTTCAACCAGGCGCAGCGTGCTGAGATTTTTGAGCGTCTGACCCCGGCCGAGCGCGCAGAGTTTTTTCAGCGCTTCAACATGACGAGCGAGAAGTTCTCCGCGATGAGTGTCGCGCAGCGCGCCGAGTTTGTCGAGCGTTTGACCCCCGCGCAGCGGCAGGAGATGTTCAGCCGGATCAACTTCACGAGCGCGCGTTTTGACAAAATGGACGCGGCGGGCCGTGCTGAGTTCTTCAATCGTCTGACCCCGGCCGAACGTTCGAATTTCTTCTCGAAATTCAACTTCTCGGCTGAGCGGTATGCGAAGTTGGACGCGGCGGGCCGCGCCGAAATGTTCGAGCGTCTGACCCCGGCCCAGCGTGCCGAGATCTTCCAGCGCTTCAATATGACAAGCGAGAAGTTCTCCGCGATGAGCATGGCCGAACGTGCGAGCTTTGCCGAGCGTATGACCCCGGCCCAGCGCCAGGAGATCTTCAACAAGATCAACGTTTTCAGCGCCGCCGCCGAGCGGATGGACATCGCCGAACGCGCTCTCTTCTTCGAGCGCCTCACGTTCTCCGAGCGCCAGGAAATCTTCAATCGTATCGCTTTCTCGCAGGAGCGGTATGCGAATTTCAACCAGGCGCAGCGTGCCGAGATCTTTGAACGTTTGACCCCGGCAGAGCGCGCCGAGTTCTTCCAGCGCTTCAATATGACGAGTTCGAAGTTCTCGACCATGAATGTCGCCGAGCGGGCGGCCTTCGTCGAGCGCCTCACCCCGGCCCAGCGCCAGGAGATCTTCAACAAGATCAATATCTTCTCGGCCGCCTCGGGTCGGATGGATATGGCTCAGCGCGTTGAGATGTTCGAGCGTCTCACACCGACCGAGCGGATGGAGTTCTTCCAGCGCTACGAAATGACCGCCGAGCGCTACAAGGGTCTCAATATCGCCGAACGCGCCAAGTTCGTAGAGCGTCTGACCCCGGCCGAGCGGTATTCGATTGCCCAGCGGATCAGCTTCACGAGCGAGAGGATCGGCAAGATGAGCGTGGCAGAGCGCGCTGATATTTTCGAGCGCCTGACCCCGGCCGAGCGTGCCGACATCTTCCTCCGTCAGAGCATCACCTCCGAGCGGTATGCGAAGATGGACATGAAAGCGCGTGCGAACATCTATGAAAAGCTTACGCCGTACGAACGGATGAAAATACACAACCGCCTCAACGTGGCGCAGTCCGTCTACAACAAGATGGACATCGCCGAGCGTGCGAACATTTACAACCGTTTGACCCCGGCTGAGCGTGCCGAGTTCTTTGAGAGACTCAATTTTACCGCCGGCCGCTTTGAGGCGATGAGCCTTGCGGGCAAGCTTTCGATCTTCGAGCGTATGACATTCTCCGAACGCGCCGAGTTCTTCCAGAAGGCGAACGTGTACGAGTCATCGTACGCGCGGATGAATGTGGTCGAGCGCTCCAATCTCGTAGAGCGGTTGACGCCGGCCGAACGCACGGCGTTCTACCAGCGTCATGATATGTCCGCCGAGAGATTCCAGGCGATGAGTGTGAGTCAGCGCGCCGAATTCTTCGAGCGCCTCACGCCGACCGAACGCGCGGAGATTTTCCAGCGCGTAAAGATCGCCCAGTAGCAGTCAGCGCAGGTGCAGCGCGACGTAAAAGGGGATGCCGCGGTTATTCCGCGGCTTCCCCTTTACCCCTTCCCACAAAAGAGCATGAAAAAGAACATATTTGCCTTTATTGCTGTCATTCTAGTACTGGTGGTTCCGCTCTCCGCCCATTCCCAGCTCAAATTCAAACAAATCGAAACCGATCACATGCGCCTCATCTATTACGATGAGGAACACGAATATGTGATTCCACATCTCGTGCGGTGTTTCGAAAACTCGATTACCTTTCACATCGAAATGTTTGACTGGGAACCGAGCGAAAAAGTGACCGTAATCCTTCGGGATCTCAACGATCATGGTTACGCCGGCGCCACCTCGCTCCCCGTCAACTACCTGCTCATCGGGATCGAGCCCTACGAGCAGGTGTATGAAACATCCCCGACAAACGAACGCCTCAACTGGGTAATGAGCCACGAGCTTCTGCACGTGGTGGCGTCGGACCAGGCGTCATCGCGCGACAGGTTCTGGCGGGGGTTCTTTTCCGGCAAGGTGATGACCGAGCCGGAGGCGCCGCTCTCCGCGATGTACAGTTATCTCACATCGCCGAGAATGTATGCGCCCCGGTGGTATCACGAGGGGATGGCCGTCTTCATGGAAACGTGGATGGCCGGCGGGTACGGACGTGTGTTGGGTGGGTACGACGAGATGGTATTCCGGGCCAAGGTCGCCGAGGACGGATTTTTCTACGACATCGTCGGGCTCGAGTCCGAGGGATCGGCCATCGATTGGCAGGTCGGCCAGATGTCGTACCTGTACGGCACGCGGTTCGTCTCGTATCTCGTCTATATGTACGGGCCCGAAAAGATGATCCAGTGGGTCAACCGCAACGACGGGTCCAAACGTCACTTTGGCACCCAGTTTAAGAAGGTTTACGGGACGCCTCTCGACGATGAGTGGGCCAGGTGGGTCGAGTTCGAGCACGAGTGGCAGGCCGCCGCGCTCGATTCGGTCCGGCAGTACCCGGTGACGCCGTACCGCGAACTGTCGCGGGGCGCGCTGGGGTCGGCGTCGAGAATGTATTTCGATCCGGAGACCCGGGAGCTCTACAGCGCCGTGCTGTACCCGGGAGAGATGGCCCATATTGTCGCTGTCGATATCGATACGTGGGAGAGCCGCAAGGTGGTGGACATTCCAACACCGGCGCTCTACTACGTGGCGTCGCTCGCCTTTGACGATTCTTCAAAGACACTGTTTTACACGACGGACAACAGTCATCACTGGCGCGATCTTAATTCGGTGAGCGTGGTGTCGAACAAGGCGACAAAACTGATGAAAGACATCCGAACCGGTGACCTCGCGATCAACCGGGTCGACCGGTCGTTGTGGGGAATCCGGCATCACAACGGGCTTTCCAGCGTGGTGATGATTCCGCCCCCCTACGACCAGGACGCGTTTATTCTCCTGACGCTGCCGTTCGGGCGCGATCTCTTTGATATCGATGTGTCTCCCGATGGGGAGTCGCTGACGGGTACCCTTCTCGAAGTGAACGGTCATCAGCGGCTCATCAAGCTCAGCATCGCCGAGATGATGGTGGGAGAGACGACATTCGAGGTTCTTCACGAGTTCTCGAACTATTCTCCGGCGAACTACGTGCACTCGCCCGATGGCAAATACCTGTTCGGGACGACGTATGCGACCGGTGTGTCCAATGTCACGCGGTATGATTTCGAAAACAAGAAAATGGAGTGGATCACGAATGACGAGAACGGGTATTTCCGTCCGGTTCCCGTTTCGGAGGATTCGCTGATAGCGCTTCGGTATACGTCGGAAGGGTTCCGGCCGGTCATGCTCGCCAACCAGCCGATCGAAGACGTGAGCGCGGTGCGCTTCCTCGGTCAGGCAGTGTTCGACAAGTACCCGATGCTCGAGAACTGGATGCTCCCACCGCCGTCCGCCGTGAAGATTGATTCGACGGCCCTGGTGGGGACGGATTATTCCTCGCTCAAAAGTGTGCGGCTGGGTTGGTGGTATCCGATTGTTGAAGACTACAAAGGGCATGTGGCCTGGGGCGTGCGCGCGAGCTTTATGGATCCGATGTGGATGCACGGAATCGATGTGACGGCGGCCTACACACCGTCCAACGGGATGATCGAGGACAGCGAGCAGGCGCATATCAAGCTCAAATACAGCCACTACCCGTGGGAGTTTTCGGGCGCGCTCAACCCGGCGGACTTTTATGATTTCTTTGGTCCGACCAAGTACGCGCGCAAAGGGTACGGCGTCGGGGGGAGTTACAGTGGCGTGCTCAAGAGCGAGCGGCCGAAGAGTCTTGACTACAAATTGTTTGGCGCCTGGTACGGCGACCTCGAAACGCTGCCCGATTATCAGAACGTTCTAGCGTCGTTCAAGGAGTATCTGAACTTTGGCGCCGGGCTGTATTACAAGAGTCTCGGCCGGACGATTGGCGGTGTCGAGGCCGAGAAGGGGATCAAGTGGTCCCTCAATGTGGTCGACAACTACGTCAACAAGCACCACATCCCTCGGTACTGGGGAACGCTCGACTGGGGCTTCCTGACGCCCGTCGACCACATGTCGGTGTGGTTTCGCCCGGCGCTCGGCAAGTCGCACGGCGACGATTACGAACCGTTCGCCAACTACTTCTTTGGTGCGTTTGGGAACAACTGGGTGGACTATCAGGAGGTCAAACGGTACAGAGACTATTACAGTTATCCCGGCGTCGAGATCAACGAGGTTGGCGGGACGACGTTTGGCAAGTTTATGGTCGAGCTTGCGCTGCCGCCGGTGCGGTTCGAGCATCTTGGTATTCCGTCGCTTTACTGCAACTGGGCGCATATGAGGCTTTTCTCCACGGCGCTTTCGACGAACTGGCACAACGAGCCGATCCGGAGGACGCTCATAAACGCGGGGTTGCAAATTGATTTCAAACTCGTCATATTCTCGACTATGTCATCGACATTGTCATTCGGTTACGCCGGTGCGTGGGAGAAGAACTATCAGTACCGGGACGAGTTCATGATTTCCTTGAAATTGCTTTAAACATCGGTGCTTTCATCTACTCTGCATTCCATTGTTAGTCTCGCGGCCAGCCTTTTGCCGGTGGTCGTGTTTCTGCTCGTCCTGATCGCCGTCGACTCGTTTAAGCTCATGCGGTTTCGCGCGGTTCTCGGCGCGATTCTCTTTGGGTGTGTCGCGGCGTTTTCCTGCCTGTGGCTCAACAGCTGGTTGATAGGCGCGGTGTTTACCGACGCGACCATCTTTGCCCGGTATGTGGCGCCGTTTGTCGAGGAATCATTGAAGGCGAGTCTTCTCGTCATCTTGATTTGCCGGCGGCGTGTCGGTTTTATGGTGGATGCGGCGATCTACGGTTTTGCGATCGGCGCCGGTTTTGCCATTGTCGAGAACATCTATTATTTCCGGTACCTCGAGACGACCAATCTGCTTGTGTGGATCATTCGCGGGTTTGGGACCGCCGTCATGCACGGTGGCGTCACCGGGATTATGGGAATTATCTCCAAGCAGATGTGCGACCAGTATTCGCTCGCGACCGATGGACGGGGGACATGGGGGCGGCTCTCGGGGTTCTTGCCTGGTCTTACCGTTGCGTATTTTTTGCACTCCGCCTACAACCACTTTTTCTTCTCGCCGGTTTTATCGACGATCGGGATCCTCGTGGTCCTGCCGCAGATTGTGTGGATCGTGTTCCGAACGAGCGAACGCGCCACGCGACGGTGGCTGGGCGTTCGTTTTGACACCGATCAGGAACTGCTCGAGATCATCCAGACCGGAACCGTGACGGAATCGCGGATAGGGGGCTATTTCGAGTCCCTGCAGTCCCGTTTTGCCGGCGAGGTGGTGGTTGATATGCTTTGCATGCTCAGGCTTCATCTCGAGCTTTCTATCAGGGCCAAGGGGATTCTTCTCATGCGGGAGGCGGGTTTTAAGCCTCCCGATGAGCCTGAAATCATGGAGAAATTCAAGGAACTCAAGTACCTGGAGAAGAGCATCGGCAAGACCGGACTCATGGCCTGCGCCCCGATCTTCAACATGTCCGACCGCGATATCTGGCAGCTCTACATGTTAGGTAAGAAGTAAACCGTACACCTTGCACCACCTCAAAAGCGGTGCTATATTACAGATGTGCAGCGCGGGGCTTCAGCAATCCGATTATACTTACGCCAGAGATAGTTCGAGTGTTATCTCTTTCCGTAGATTCGGGTTATGTGTGGAGCCCTTGTCTACGTGATTGTTAGTATTGCTGATCCTACCCGCAGCTTCTGCCCAGACATACGTTTATCCAGCGAGGTCTTGAACCAAAGGAGGTTCTGCAATGAGACCTGCTTTTTGCGCATTTGCGCTCATGGTCGTGGTGTGCCTGGTGGCGGCGCCGGCAAATAGCCAGATGGTGAAGGTGTACTTCGACGAGGCGTTGACGATGCGCGCGATGGACTGCCCCGGACCGGGACTCGATACGCTTTATGTTGTTGCGGAGGATTTCAACATTCTCTTTACGGGGATGGAGTTTAAGATTGAGTACCCGCCTAGCATGACCTGGTTGGCGGATCTTGACGTTCCCCCCGTAACGATAGGGAACACGTCCAGCGGAGTATCGATTGGGTGGTCGCTGCCGCTCAATGGGTTTTTTGAGGTGCGGTTTATGAGGGTGCTCGTTCTGTGGAACTGTACGGACTGTGCCACGATAAACCAGCCGATAAGCGTGGTCGCGCACCCGGAGTTCGGGACTATTTGCGCGTGTCGGTTTCCCGATTTCGAAATTGTGTACGGGAGCGGTTCAACGTCAATCATCTGCCCCGAGATGGATTTGGATATCAAGCCTGGATCCTGCCCGAACCCGTTCAACATCAAGTTCTTCGAATTCGCCGAGGGCGAAAAGCCGATGAAAGGCGGTGTGATGCCCGTTGCGCTTCTTGGGAGCGCGACATTCGACGTGTCGACCGTGGATCTCTCGTCACTTCGGCTCGAGGGTGTGGCTCCGCTCTCGAAGGGTGGTGGTCCGAAGATCAATGACGTCGCGGGACCGGTGGTGGATGACGCCGACTGCGCCTGCACGACGGCGGGTCCCGACGGGTTCGACGACATCATGATGAAGTTCATTTCCCAGGACATCGCAGCGGCGATCGCCCCGGGGTACCATGGAGAGCGGACACTGACGCTCACCGGGTACTACCTTGACGGCGTCGCTCTCGAGGCGCAGGACTGTATTTTGATCAAGGGGAACAAGTACCTGCCGTTTGAGTACTCGGACAAGCCGGTGTTGAAGGACGCGTATCCGAACCCGTTCAACCCGGTGACAAAGATTACGTTCTTTGTGCCCGAGAATCAGTTTGTCCAGCTCGCCATTTATGATGTGGCGGGCCGTCTTATTGAAGTGCTGGTCAATCAGACCGTCGAGTACGGCGAGCACACGCTCGATTGGCATGCCGATGGCGTCGCGAGTGGTGTGTATTTCACCCGTATGACGACAAGCGGGGAGACTCAGGTCAAACGACTGACGGTTCTCAAATAACGGACACCTTCTGTCCGTGAATCCGGCCGTGTGCCGGTGTTGCAAGGGATGGCCGCTGGTTTTGCCGGCGGTCATCTCTTTTGTGTCCTGTTGTGAGCTGGTGTGTTGGTGGTGCTAAGCGGGGCGCCACCGGGCAGGGTCTTGCTGGAAATAGGCTCTTAATTCTTCGTATAGATCCGGGTGCGCTCTTTTGAAATCTTTTGGTTCCTCGAAGAAACTTTCCACCGCCACGGCGAAGAATTCGCATGGGTGTTCGGCGCCGTAGGGGTCGAGGAACGTCCTTTTGCCGTTGTCGAGATCGTCGCGGAACGCGTCGAGTGCGGCGCCGAATGTGTCGATCCATTTCGCGTAGGCTTCGTTGGAATTGAGGTAGGGTACGCCGTCGATGTCGCCATTTTCGAGATCGAGTTGATGGGTGAATTCGTGGAGGACGACATTGAAGCCGTCGCTCAAGTCCCGGCCGCCTTCGACAACCTCATCCCAGGCGAGGATAAGCGATCCCTGGCTCCATGTTTGACCCGCCTGGTCTTTTGCGACTTCTGTCACCACTCCGGCCTCGTCGATTTCCGCCATTTCGGTGACAAACGGTTCCGGGTAAACCAGGATCGAGAGGAGCGAAGGATAGTAGTCGTGTTTGCGGTGGAGAAGAAAGAGACACGCTTGGGCTGCGATCGTCACGCGCATCTCGTCGGTGACTTCGAGTCCGTTGCACCCTTCGAAGTTTTTTTCCGCCAGAAAGACGTGGATGCGGGTGAGAATCTCGCTGCGTTCGTCTTCGGGGATGCGGTTCCAAAGCGCGAAGTTGTTTGCGATCCATTTCGGCCATTCGGTCGGGATCGGTTTTGCGCGTAGTTTTTTACGGCGTCTGTTTTTGAAGTAGCTGAACATTTGTGTCTGTATCCTACGTGTTGTTTTGTTTTGGTCGGGGAATCATACCACGTGGTCGGTGGGGTCGGCCATTGGCTGTCTACTTTAGGGGCTCATGGGGGGGCTGCAGGTCGGTTCATTTCGGGGTTGATTGCCGGGCCCCAGTGTCTTATTATACGGACGGTCTTATGGAGCTGGTGTAGCTCAGCTGGTAGAGCAACGCATTCGTAATGCGTAGGTCAACGGTTCGATTCCGTTCACCAGCTCCAAATTCTACAACGACTTACGGCATTCGCCTCATCCCCGCAAAACCCCCATCTTACAGTTATCTTACACTAAAAAATCGCCAGTATGTCGCAATTGGGTGGTGTGCCGGCTGATTCCCGCCCGCTGCCTGGCTGGGGTCGAGATCGAGGTGAACGGGCGGGTTCGGGGACTGACTCGCCGCCGATGAGATCCGCCCGAAGCCCCGCAAAATTCCGATGCCAAAGACGGCTCACAACCGTGGAAAAGAAAACGAAACGTGACGGGGGTCTCTTCGCTTATTTCGAATCTATCGGTTTTGACATCCATCCCACAGCAGAACTGAAAGAACACACCAAGTCTGGGGTTTGAAGTGTAAGGAAGGTTTACAGTCAACTTCACACTGTAAAGAAGAGTTGACACTCATGACAAAGATGTGCAGCGTCCCAAAGACGAAGTGCAAGAATGAGACGGAAAGAATTACGGTCACGAACTCTTGTTTGTGTTTCTTTTCCCTTGTCGCGATCAACAAGTGTGCTATACTCACTCCGCAAGGGCAAGGCGACAGTAAAGGAAAGGCGGACGCCCTGTGTTCACATATCATGATAGAGGCCCCTCTGTGCGGGAGAAGGGGTCTTTTTTGTTTTGAGTGAGGTGGTTAATAGATGGTTCGACAGCGTGGACCAAACGAGATACGTTGGCGTCTGTGGGAGCGCGGATCTCGGGTGATGCCGGAGTAGAGGGGGCTGAATTGAGTTCAAAATACGGACATCGTCTTCCTGTTGTTTGTCGCTTGTTGCTTCTCTGTTCTGCGATTCTCTTCGTTGTCGATACAGGCGTGGCGCAGCGGCCAAAGCCGGGTGGATCTCTGACGTCCAGCGGCGCGCAAATGCCGGGTTATTGCCCCAGCAATGGTGGTGACATCACGCACGAAAGAATCGAAAATATCACGTATCATCTGGACGGTGATTTCGTCTACTTTGTCGTCGAGATATTCATTCCATGTCCGCCGGATGCTTTCTATATTTACCCCGAGTACATAAATGGCTGGATTGATTGGAACGGTGATGAGCGTTGGGATGCTGCTGAAAGAGTAATCGACATCTCGCTGGTCAACTGTTTCCTGTCAGCATGAGTGAGACACAATCAAGTCCAAAATTAATGGACACTCTGAGGTATGATTGTACCATGAAAGGAGTGCCCCATGGCCAGGAAGACAGACCCCGAGAGCGTTGTTCGAGATATCAAACGCAAGACCCGCCGCAAGTATTCATCTGAAGAAAAGATCCGTATTGTATTGGAAGGGCTCCGTGGCGAGGAGAGCATTGCCGAGCTTTGTCGCCGCGAAGGGATCAGTCCGAATGTCTACTACAGCTGGAGCAAGGCGTTCCTGGAGGCTGGCAAGAAACGGCTGATGGGCGATACACAACGAGAGGCGACCTCGGGCGAGGTGCTGGGGCTTCGCAAAGAAAACTCCCACCTCAAGCACCTTGTTGCGGACCTGAGCCTGAAAAACGACGTTCTTAAAAAAAGTCACGCCGGCTTGGAGACGGAGTCGGACGAGGGATGAGGTACAGCCAGTCGGAAAAGATGGAAGTGATTCGTCTGGTGGAGGGCTCATCGTTGCCGGTGAGCCGAACGCTCTGCGAGTTCGACGTGCCACGCAGTACATTCTATCGCTGGTACGCGGCATATGCGCGAGATGGCTATGACGGTCTGGCGAGCCGAACAGGACAGAGGCGACGGTTCTGGAACCGGATCCCGGATGTGGAGCGAGAGCGTGTTGCGGAACTGGCGATCGAGAAGCCGGAGGCATCACCGCGGGAGTTGGCCTGGCACATCACGGACAAAGAAGGATGGTTTGTGAGCGAGAGCAGTGTTTATCGAATCTTGAAGTCATATGATCTTGTGGCAAGTCCTAACTATATCGTGCTCTCGGCTGCCTCCGAGTTCAAGCACAAGACGCGGCGCGTGCATGAGCTCTGGCAAACGGACTTCACCTACATGAAGGTGATCGGATGGGGCTGGTATTACCTCTCGACCGTCCTTGACGACTATAGCCGCTACATCGTCGCCTGGACACTTTCAGCCGGCATGGCAGCGACAGACGTTAAGGAGACGCTGGATCGGGCCATTGAGAAGACAGGAGTGACGGATGCACGAGTACGTCACCGCCCGCGGCTCTTAAGCGACAACGGTCCGGCCTACGTCTCGAATGAACTGGCGACTTATCTGGCTCAAAAGGAGATCGACCATACGCGAGGCCGACCTTACCATCCGATGACACAGGGCAAGATCGAACGGTACCACCGAACGATGAAGAACGTGGTCACGCTTCAGAACTACTATGCACCATGGGAGCTCGAACAAGAACTCGAACGCTTCGTTCACCATTACAACCATGAGCGTTACCACGAGTCGATCAACAACCTGACGCCGGCCGACATGTATCATGGTCGTAACCGAGAGATCACAACAGCGAGGGCGCTGGTGAAAATGCAAACGCTCGAGCGTCGGCGTCGCGAGAATCTTGGACTGAAAGTGAAAAAGGAAGAACCGATTAGACCGGCTGAACTACGGGAGAGTGTCTATTAATTTTGGGGATTATAGTCTCATTGTGCTTGACGACTCACACCAGACCGTGTCGCCTCCGGTGACGTTTGGCTGGATTGAAGGTGTTAGAAGGCTGTCGAGCTGTGTTGCTCGGTAGATGTAATGTATAGTTTCGGTGCTGACCCTGTGAGGGACTGCTGTTGGGGTATAGCGCGGCTCGGTTGGGTTTTGTTTAGCGCAATCCGAGACGGCAAGGGTCAAAAACAGACACAATACAACGGAATAAAAACCGGCCTTGCGGTTCATGTTTTACCCCCCTCAAAACAATATTGAAAACCAAAGAAAAAGCGGTGGCGAGTAAGACGAAGATCCCGTGTGGTGTGGGACTGATTATATTAAAAGCTTGGGGAAAGGCTAACTCAGTCGCCTTTTCTGTGTCACGTGCAGGTGCATTATACAGTACCTGAGGGAGTATCGGAAGTGGAAATGAGAAAATGATAAATCACGAAATTGTTTTAAGTTGTATTTGGATGTCGTTAGTGAGTGATGCCAATACAATTACGCCCCCCTGGCCACGATGTGAGAAATGGGCATGGGTTATGCAGCTAGCCCGAGCTGAAAGGGCAAAGCCGGTAGAAAAAGGGGGTCCTAATGAAGAGCGCATTATTATTTTTAATACTACTATTAGTAATACCAGCGTGCCACCAAGAGAGCGTGGAGACATCTGGATCGCCGATTGCCCCCAGGGTTTCTAGCGAGCAATTATGTTCCCAGGACACAGGGAATGCGCTGGATTTTGATGGCAAGAGAAAGCCTGATTTACCAACGATTGAGGAGCTGGTAATACAAAATTGCTATACGGTACGTGATGCTGTTGATGCGTGGGCTCGCGAGAGTGGGGGGGATTATCCACGTTGCTTGACGGACGAATCTCCATTGGGCAACACGTTGATTGATTTTCTTCCCAACGGCAGACTGTTAATTAACCCTTTTACAGAGTACCGGACAGAACCAGGATGCGGCCTGGCTGCCTGGAGGGGGGAAACACGTTATATAGGGTTTATGGTGGTTGATGGGGAACCAAAAGCCTATACAATAACAGGCTGCGGTGGAAGTGGGGATATGATAATCACGATTACGAAATACCCCGAACCCGAAGATAACGAGGCCGACGGGAAGGTCGTAATGCGTGCCCGGAAGTTGTAATCGAACTCCGAGAAATATTGTGAAGAGAAAAACCGCTGTCTCCTCTGAAAAACCCATCCGTGCGTAGATAGCCTGCTTTTGGCCGTAGCGTACGAAAACTCGATTTCACTTCGAGGTAACCACATAATCGCCGTATTATCGAGATTTGCGGCGTCCAGTGTGATTTCTCATCTTACACTTCTTCTTACACTGACACTGTATAATACCGCCGACTGTGACCGATCATACGCAAGAACACGCAAATGCGGATACGCCGTAACCATGCGACGAGTTTGTTAATTAGCGCGTTCACAACGAGTTGACTTTTGGTAGAGCAACGCATTCGTAATGCGTAGGTCAACGGTTCGATTCCGTTCACCAGCTCCAAATTCTACAACGACTTACGGCATTCGCCTCATCCCCCCAAAACCCCCATCTGACAGTTATCTTACACTAAAAAATCGCCAGTATGTCGCAATTGGGTGATGCGCAGGGATAGGCGTTTCTTTGGTGGCCGTCGTGCATTTCCCCCGCTTTGGATTTGGCTGCGAGGCACGATTTTTCTCTTCGCCAAAATCTACTCACACGCCGACGCAGGTGTCCCATTTCAAAGCGGCCCGATCACCTCAACAAACATCGCACGATCTCACTTCGGCCCACGAGGTACACGCCGTTTTCCAGACCTCCCCAAATCCCTTTAAAATCCGCTCCGTAGCGGGGACTTAGTACCTCCCAGCGATCGTTCGCCAGGCGCAGCAGAGTTTGGTCCGTCGCATAGTGCTCGTCCAGGTTATAACCATAGACAACAAACCCTAGTTGCACGTTTCCACCGATCGATCGGAACTCCGACACCTGTGATGGAGTCACGTCGCGCCACTCCTTGCCATCAAAGCGGAGCAAGAACTCACGACGAGAGTCCAACTCACTGGCCAGAATGAGGATGTCCTGCGGCCCGGCGCCGGTGAGCGCCCAAACCCCGATTGTCGAGTCATCGTAGATCGGTTCCCACGTGTCGCCATCGAAACGCCGTACAACGCCGTGGAGATCCACGCCTCTACCAGCCGAGTAGATGTTTGATTCGTTCGTACCCCAAACGGCGATCACGTGTTCGGAGATGTCTGGCGCATCCCAATCGGTGCCGTTGAACCGCCAGAGACCATCCTGTGCGCCAACGTACACGTTGTTTTTTGACGTGCCCCAGACGTCGTAGAAGCGCAACATGTCCTGGTCCGGACCGACATTCCGCCACGTGCTTCCGTCAAAGAGAAGGCACAGGCGATTCTCGCCGACCGCAAACACCTCGCCCGACGGTGCGCCCCAAACCGCAGTCAGATTAGACGGAGGTGTCACTGGAACCGCAGTCCATTCTCCGTCTTCTTTCTGCAAGATTATATCGAGTCCAACCGCGAACGCTCGCTCGCCCGTCGCGTCGCTCCAGATATCCTGGAGTTTGTCTTCCGCAAGGGATTGTCCGACCTGCGTCCAATCCGAACCGTCCCGGTGGAACAGCGCCCCACCGTTTGCTCCCTTTATGGAACCGCACACCCAAAGGTCGGTGGCGGTACCTCCCCAGATACCCCCAAGGTCGACACCATCGAAGCTTTCTTCCAACATCCACTGTGCCCCGCCGAAGTGGGACACCATGCCGTCTTGGCCTACGCCAAAAACGTCATTGGACGCGAAACCCCACAGGTTCGTGAAGGGATACATGATTAGCGTGTAGACGGTTTCCCACGTGGCTCCGTCGTAGTGCCAAAGCCAGTTGGTCCCGTCGGTGGCCCACACGTCGGTTGGGGACGATCCCCAAATGCCAATTACACGGACGCGAACCTCGATTCCCACGTCGGTCCAGTTCTGGCCGTCGAAATGAAGTAGCGCGTCACGTGCTCCGACGTAGACGTTGTCACCACTCGTTCCCCAGACTGTGAGTAGATCCGATTCGGTCGGTTGAGGAAGCGACTCCCACGCGCTGCCATCGAACCGAAGAACGTTGCCCGAACGCCCTACGGCATAGATCGTGTCAGGTGCACATCCCCAAACGCCGTACAACCACGAGTCCGTGCCGGATTCTTCGATCTGCCACTCGGTGCCATCGAAATGCAGAATGAGGCCACCCACGCCGACAGCGACGATGTCGTCGCTGGCCACTCCCCATACATCGAACAGTAGCCAATTGCGCGGGCTTGGCATGGACGTCCACTCTGCTCCGTCATAGTGCAGAATCTCACCGTAGGATCCCACAGCATAAATGTCGTCGGACGCGGCACCCCACATCTCTTGTAGGCTCGTGACGGGAAACGGATGTTCATACTCGAAGACGACTGAGGGGAATAACGGGTCCGTTTTCGGGCCGGTGGGGTCGTCGCTGCAGGATACGGCAAGCGTGAGAACAAGCAGACTTGACAGGATGCTTTTCCAATGGCGTGACACAATAATCTCCACTGGATACGGTCGCTGAGTGCGCCCGGCGTGACGGAAGGGTTCGTCCGGGCGGTATCTTCCTTCTATTTTAGCAGAGAAAAACAGGTGACGCAGCCGGTTTCTGCTACTGTGTGTGGAGTGCCCGAGGACCTCGCTACAAGTTTGTTAATTAGCGCGTTCACAATGAGTTGGTTTTTGGCGGACCAACGTATTCGTAATACCAAGTCAACGGTTCGATTCCGTTCACCAGCTCCAAATTCCACAACGACTTACGGCATTCGCCTCATCCGCCCAAAACCCCCATCTTACAGTAATCTTACACTGAAAAATCGCCAGGATATCTCAATTGGGCGGTGTGCGGGTGTTGGTGTTTCTTTCGGCGATTGTCGAGCCTGTCTCCCGCTTTGGAGTTGGCCCCAGGGTGACTTTTCTATTCCGGTGCCGTTCTGCCCGATTTACCACGACGGGAATTACCTCGGAGAAGGGGCTGGCTCGGGTGGCGGAATATGAGGAGGCGTGTTATCACAGTGAGGAAACTCCAGCCATGGTGGCCGGAGTAACGTAACCAGGACTCCGGAAAAACCGGGACGGTTCAGTGCTTGTTCATCAGTGGCGCAAAGAGTACAACTGGAAGCGGCCCCATAGCTCGCTGGGCTATCGTCCGCCGGCACCGGCAGCCATCGAGGCAGCGGCTTGAAGGGGAGACTCAATTATATGGGGTGAACCACAAAAAGTGGTACGATCAGTGGGGGCAGGTCAGTGTCCGCGGAGTGGTTTTTGAGAAAGGTACGCCAGGTTTGTGAGGGAGGTTTGCGCCGTTTCTTCATATACTTGGATACGGTGGCCTGACTCACGTCGATCCCTAGCTTCAAGAGTTCTCCATGAATCCGAGGCGCGCCCCAGAGAGGATTGGCACTCGACATTTGACAAATCAGGTGGCGAACGGATTTCGGAATGTGGGGCCGCCCACGCCAAAGGGGACGGCTCTTCCATCGCCAGTACAGCCGGAATCCCCGCCTTTGCCACCGGACGACGGTGTCCGGCGTGACGAGCGTTAACGACTGCCGCCAGTCGGTCCAGACTCGCGACAGGATGATCCAAAGGATGCGGTCCCGGTTGGACAACCTGGGCCGTTTGGCATTCCTTTGAAGGACATCGAGTTGGTGCCGGAGCGCGAGAATTTCGAGAGCCAGCGCACGACGGGACCTCAGCGCAGAGGCGAGTGTACGTAGGAGGATGAATATCATGGAACAATGATATAATAGGATCAACGCAAGTTCAAAAGTGGCGAGTCAGACCGAATAAAAATAGAACAGAGGTAACAACAACGGCTCCGTGGCAGTTAACTGGCAGTTGTTGCGACGGGATGTAAAAAAGTTAAAGTTGATTCAGGTTGCTAGACTGGTAAGATACTTTAGGGGAGATTAATATCCTGCTGTGGAGTATGGTGTAATCTGATCTTCTTTCGAGTCTTACGATCAATTTTTAAAGGGGGACACTTGCAAAAATTATCTGAAATAACTATCTCTATACATCTTCTTTCAGGAGATCCGATTGTTTTTAGCATTGAGGCGGACGATGACAGACAGAGGAATGCTGGAGCTAGAATAGAACGCAGTATGGCTGCCAACTATATCGGGGTCGAGCTGGACGGAGAACTTGTTATCATCCCAACAAACAATATTCAAAAAATCGAAATCGTGCCTGCGCCCACTGGCATGATATCCCATCTAGTTAAGGGTGCGAAATCAGAATCTTAGTTTTATGCAAATTGTTTGGTTAGCAAGACTGTAATAAAGCAGCCTGCGCTCGTTCCCGCCGTTAACCCCGTAGTGTCCGAAAACTCGATCGCACTGCAACACAACCACCAGCAGTCTGATACACGTGCGGCACGCGGTCGGCGTTGTCGATCGTATTTTCGGACACTACGGGGTAACCGCAAGTGAGGCAACGCGGACGGAATTTCTGGTAGGGACAGGGGCAAGATCAAGGCGCTGTACGAATAGCGCTGGAAATCTCCGGGCTGTTTCTTGGGACACGCGGAATGGAGCCCGAATAATGTGATATAATGAGCTGACCGGCGGTAGTGTGCCGGTGAGACATTATTGATCTATGAGGGCGTCATGACGGTTTTGCCTAAAGCAGCTTGCATACGACAATCGCGCGGGCCCAGCACCGGCCTCAGTAAGGCTCTGTTCGTGGCGGCCTTGTTTCTCCTTTGCCTGTTCTGGGCAGTCACCGTTTGCGGGGTTGAGCGGCCACGGCAGACGGCTCACACAGACAATCCATCCGGTCACGTGGACCCCACGGTCGATGTTCTCCTCGTTACCAGCACGCGTATTGAGACCAACACACAATTTGATGATGCGATTGCGGAATACATCTCGGTGCTCGCGGACACCGAGGGTCTTACTGCGGAATACGTGGAGCTCGACTCCGACGAGTGCCTTGCGCGGTTCGGGATCAAGGTCGCGAACCCCATGCTTTGGACGGAAGTCCGTAGCGTAATCAAAACAATTGCAGACGCCAACGGCGTTCGTTATTTCCTCCTGCTCGGCGGCCAGTTGGTCGTACCGCGGCCCCTCTGGGATGTGACCTTTCAACCGGGCGCTTCCGAACCGACCGAAAGCCAGGTCACGATTCATTTCCTCCGATGCGTGGTACGTGGATTTTGATTCCGATGCGATCGTGGACAATGGGTTTGTCGTTGCCAGACTGCCGGATCTCGGTATGGGGTGCGATGGGGTAACCCAGGGTCTCCTGACCGCGATCGAGCTTCACACGGCCGGCGGCTTTTCGCTCGACCGGGAGGTGAAGTTCACATCGGACGGGTACACGACACCGCCCTACGGAGTGTGTGCGACGTGCTGGGAACGCGACGAGTTCCTGACGTTGATGTCGAGCAGTGATTATATTGTTTTTGCGGGCCACGGCACACCCCTGGCGTTCTTCAATAACAGCAATGATGCGAAATTCACTGTCGGATACATGGACTCGGTGGATCTGTGGACCTCCCATCCCGTCGTCATCGGTTATTACAGCTGCAATACGGGAAACATGCAGTTGGATTCGCCGACGCTGTCATCCGGTTTTCCGGCAGCGGGCGCGGCCGCGTTTCTGGCGAGAACGACGACGGACGGTGTTCCTACGCACGTTGCGAACGAAGTTCACGCCGGTATTTTTGCCGGAGACCGGATTGGGGACGTGCTGTTTCGGTCGATGCGTGAAACCGTATTGATATACGGCGCCGGCTTCAAGGCGGCGGCCGGCCATCTGATTTTGTACGGAGATCCGACGCTCCGCCGCCGGGTTTCCGCTCCGTCGGGTTTCATCGGGACGTACACGACGGGCACAGGCGAGCTCCTGCTCAGATGGCGGCACAGCCCCGTCGTTGATCTGTCGCACTACACGGTGCACCAGGGAATCGAACCCGATTTCACGCCGTCGCCGGACAACCGTATCGCGGAAACGGCCGACACGGTGATCACGCTCCACGGCATCTCGCCGATGGAAACCTGGTGTATGAAGGTTGCCGCGGTGAACACATACGGCAATGTCAGCAGCTACGTGGACCTCGCGTCGGTTGATGTCACCGTTCCCACGTACGTGCAACGCCATGAAGCGGTGTGGATTGGCAAAGGCGTTGAGATCACGTGGGCGCTCGCCACCGATCAAACCCATTTGGACTTTGAGATCGCTCGAAAAGACGGACCGGACACGGATTTCAAACTGCTGGACGGCCCGGTGCTTCAGGATGGCGGGTCGTTTTCCTTTGTCGACTTGGCCGTCAGGCCCGGCGGCGCTTACGTCTACCGCGTCGGCGTTATCGATTCGGGCGCACTGGTTGCGTCATTCACGACGGCCCTCGACGTGCCCGCCGTGGAGTTAACGCTGGATCAAAACCACCCGAATCCATTCAATCCATCGACCACGATCTCGTTCACGCTTCCATCGCGGGTGCGGGCGATGCTGTCGGTTTATGACGTGCGGGGGAAGCTCGTTACAATAGTCGCCGACGAGACCGCCGTGGGATATCGGGAGCACAAGTGGGATGGAAGGGATGCCGACGGTGCGCCGGTTAGTTCTGGGGTCTATTTCTACCGCCTGACGGCGGGGAAGAGGACGCTCACAAAGAAAATGGTGATGCTCAAATGAGGACCCGACGGTACGACAGAATATTTTTGTTCGCGGCGATCTTGTCCGTTCCGGTTCTGGTGGGTTTGGGCTCGATTGGGTGTGGTGACGACGGCGTGACGCCGACAGACGACGGTAACAACAATGGGACGCAGCTCGATACAATTCCTCCCGCTGCTGTAGTGGATCTGAAACAGCGCTCGCCCAGCCACGAGTCGATCGCGCTTGCGTGGACGGCACCCGGGGATGACGGCGATAGCGGGACGGCGGACCATTATGAAATCCGCCATTCAGAATCAGCGATCACAGCGGAAAACTGGGACGCGGCAACGCCTCTCGACTCTGTTGTTCTACCAACCCCAAAACCAGCCGGCGAGGTCGAGACAATCGTGGTGACGAAGCTCCCTTCGAGCACCGATTATTATTTCGCGTTGAAGACGATCGACGAGGAAGACAACGTATCCGACCTGTCCAACAACGCTTCAGGGTCCACCCTGTCGGAGTTTGTGCCGCCGGCGGACGTCACCGATCTGATGGCGAAGGCGCTGGACGAAACTACATTCGTGCTGACGTGGACGGCGCCCGGCGATGATGATTTGACGGGGGTTGCGACACGCTACGACATCCGCTACTCGCTGCGCAACATTGTCACCCAGTCGGACTGGGATTACGCGGTCAAGGTCGACGGGGCTCCCACGCCGCAGCCGGCGGGTGAGACCGAAGTGTTTGAGATCTCCCCGCTGAAAGGAGCGTTCTACTATTTCAGATTAATGACGGCCGATGAGGCGGACAACTGGTCGGAGATCTCCAATGAGGCGCAAGCGATGAATTACAACCAGTGGTTGTGGATCTCGCCGAGCCGCCCTCAGATTGGAACCGGCGCCGTGATTTCGTTTCGGGCTTCACCCACGGAGATCACGAGAGTGTCCTTTCAAAGGAGAGCTGCTTACAAGCCCGACTGCGGCGAACTCGTGATTGAAGATATTGTCTTTGAAACGCTCACCGAGGGTGTCCACACGGTCGAGTATGATTTCTTTGACGACAGACTCAACCGTTATTACGAGCCGAATTTCTATAACATCTCGTTGTGTTGGGGTGACGTGAGGGTGAAGATACTTCCAATAATATTGATGTCGGGGGCCGCAACGACACCGTGAGGCGCGAGCGCCTGACGCAACACTGCTGACAAAGCTCCCCCCTTTGTGATAAAATATCGATTGCTACGGGTTGATTTAAAGAAATCACGAGAGAGCGGTTTGGAGTCGCGGCCACCCTGGCTGGGTGCTCCATTCTCGCACCTTCCGCCATTCGCACTCCACGAGCCTCTCCTGATTATTCTCTACACGATTGTATGCGATTGTGTCTTCTGAGGGCGTTTGTCCGCCCTCGCACAGCACGGAGGTCCACCAATGAGGAAGCACGATTGGCTTCGAGTGCGCTTCACGCGCAATCGTTCCATGGCTGCCGTGATCACAGTTGTTTCACTGTTTGCCCTGGCATTCCTGGGCGGCTCGCTTGTAATCGACAATGAGACACAAGTAAGTGGGGCCCCCCCGGGGACGGTGACTGGTGACGCGAAGAACGCGGCGAGTTCAATGCAGAATATTGCGCTCCCGATGAACGATTCCGATGAAGTTGCGGGTAAACCGGACGAGGCGATCTCGTTGGATGGTGAACTCATGCCGCCGCTTCCGAAAGACCCCGCTCGCCGGAGAGCGGCTATCGACAAGGTCAAGGCGAACGCCGCGGCCAATGCCGGTACACCGGATGTGACGTACCAGGCGGTTTCGGTGGCCGGGCTGACGCAGCCGGAATTCTCGGCGGACCTCGCGTTGCGTCCCGCGCCGGAATACCGGCCGACCGCTAGTGAAATGAAGCGCTTTGACGATGGAGAATCAGACGACTTTGAGCTGTCCGCGGAAGTTCTCGCGGAACTTGGCAGAAAGGGAACCCTCGACACGGCGACGGAAGCTGAGTTGAAAGAGATTCTCGCGCAGAACCTCATTCAGGATTTCCAGGGGGTCTACGATCCTATTTGGAGACCTGGGAGTCCGGATATTGCGGTGTCTAAGGATTACGTCGTGTTGGTCGTAAACAGTGTTTTTGCCGTTTACGACAAGAGCGGCACAGAGCTTCACCAGGCGAGTCTCTCCACGCTGTCCTCAGTGGCTTCGAACCGCCTCAATCCAAGGGTTTTGTATGACGAGTGGGATGACAGGTGGATTTTGAGCTTCACCGCGGCCGACTATATCGAGGACGAAGCGTGGGTGTGCCTCTGCGTTTCCGCGACGTCCGAGCCAATGGGAATTGGCGCTCACTGGACATACAACTATGTCTGGACGAACAATGGGGGTTACCGCGCTGATTACATCGATCTCGGCTGCGATCCGGGTGCCGTCTACCTGGTGACCGACGACCTTAATTGGTCAAACGTGTTTCAGCGATCGAGAATCGCATGCCTGGACAAGGCGGAAATCTACGTGCAAGCCGGGTCGGGCCGAGAGGAGTTTTTCGCAATGACCAACCCGGGCGATGGGACGTCCGCAAGGAGTATCTGCGCCGCAGAGTTGAACTCATACCCCGGTGAATACTATCTCATAAATTCCAAGCGATTCGGTGGATCATTCATAACGTTCTGGGAGATCACGGGCTCGGTCGCAGCGCCGGTATTGAACGGGTACAACATCCCTGTTGGAACGTACGACAATCCGCCGCCCATTGAGCAAGGAGATGGAACCCACGTACGCTCCGGCGATGCGCGGCTCTGCAGCGCGAAGTACTATTTGAGTCGGCTTTGGACCACCCATACACAGTCGATCAACTGGGGGGAGGTGGATGACCGGTCGGCGATCGAGATATACGTTGTCAATACACCAGTGCGAACCCTGGAGCAGGAATCCGGGGCGTATGGTGCGAGTGGATACTACTATGCATATCCAGCCGTGGACCTGGATCCGTTGGATAGGGGAATTGTTGTCTTTGCCCGCGGAGGGCCAAGCGAGAACATGAGTATCCGTTACTCGGACTTCACGGAGGGAGGAAGCATCGGGGCCAGCTCGTTGCTCCACTCTGGAGAGTCCTATTATGACGATGGAATCAATTCGGGGACATACAGCTCACCATTCCACTGGGGTAATCGCTTCGATTGCGATATCGACAGGGCCGGGGACTTCAGGACTTTTTGGTTCTGCGGTCAATACGCGTCAAACGATCCCGACCCGTCCTGGGATACATGGATCGGCGCGGCGTCCCACGAGTCGGCGCCACTTCTTAATGTATCCCCCAGTTTGCCGTTCGTCTCGACCGGCCTGGAGGGTGGACCGTTCACCCCAAAGGGTGTGACTTACACTGTGGAGAATCTTGGCGGGTCGGGGTTGCCGTGGAACCTTACGGGTTTGATCGCATGGAACACGGCCTCAATTACCAGCGGGTTTGTTTACCCCGGCGGATCGGTGAGTGTAGAGGTTAATGTCAATTATCTCGCCGAGGGGCTTTCGCCTGGAACTTATGGTGACAACTACGCATTTGCAAACAGCTACACAGGTTCGGCAACAACACGGACAAGCCAGCTCACCATCGGGGCCGATGGAAGCTGCCCGGGTCAGATCGCGGACCTCATCCCGAACACGCCTCCGGACTACACTTCTCTCAGCGACGATCAGGACCGCGGGGTGTATGTCACCGCGCTCAAAGACTTCGATGTGTGCGCAATTGGAATAGAAGTAGACCTCGAATTGCCGCAAGTAATCAATGTGCAGATCTACGCCGCCGACGGGACCACGCGCGGGGCTCTTCTTGCCTCCGGGTCGTTGACCGCCGTGCAACCGGGGCAGGTTGTCCACTACATTCCGATCAGTTACACGCTTGAGGCGTGTCAGGAGTACGATATCTCGGTGCAGTTCGGCGCCGCGAACTCCTGGGACTGGTGGGATGAACATTCGATCTCGACTTTCGACGTGGGTGGCGTGATTCGGGTCAGAGACGGGGAATACGGGGGAGATGCGAGCAACTTTGCGCTGCTCAACTTCTCGATCCAGGGTTCGGCAGCCGATTGTCCAGTCGCCGCGGACCTCGATCCGGATCAGGGGACCACGATGACATCATCCTCGAACGACGACCAGGAACGCGGTCTCTACATAAAGGCCGATGAGACCGTGACGCTTTGCTCTCTGGGGTGGCGGGCGGATCTCATTGTGCCGCAGACGATTACGGCCCGGGTCTACGAGGCCACTGGAACCACAAGAGGGGCGCTCGTAGCGGAGGGCACACTGGACGTCTCCTCGACGGGGATGATGTTCCACGATATCCCGATCGGGTATGTACTCGAGGAGGGTATGGAGTACGACATCGCGGTCGAGTTCGGAACGGCGACATCGTGGCCATACTGGTACGAGGCGCAGGTCTCGCAACCGTACTCCGTTGACGCAATCCGTGTCGTCGATGCGGAGATCAGTGGGGATGCCGCGAATGGTGCGCTTCCGCACTACCGCCTGGGGTACACGCTCGGAGTGGCCGGGGTTTCGTTCGACCTTGCCAAAATGAATGACGTCTACCCTCCGACGGTTACGACATCCGTGGATAACTCCGAGTATGGCGCGTACGTCACGTCGCTGATCGATCAGGAGGTGTACTCGCTCAGCTGGATAGCGGACATCCCCGAGGGTGAGCCGATCCGCGCGAGGGTATACGAGGCCACCGGAATCACAAGAGGGGCGCTCCTCACCGAGGGTGAGATTCGTTCTTCGGCGCCGGGCACGCGGTGGCACCAGATTCCGATATCGGTGAGTCTCGCCGCCGGTACGGACTACGACATTGCGGTCAGCTTCGACGAAACGAACGAGTGGAAATGGTGGAACGACACGACGGGTCTCCCATACGATTCTTACGGAGTCATTCGCGTGGTGGACAGCGAGCGTTCGGGCAGTGCGAGCAATATCGCGCTTCCTCATTTGAAGATGAATGCGTGCAACGTGACGGCGACGGCGATTGTGGGTGGCCCCGTACAGGCGCCCAAGTTCGCGCTCATGGCGCCGTACCCGAACCCGGTGTCAACGTCGGCCACGATTCCATTCAGCCTAGACGAGTCGGGGCCGGTGACTATTACTGTGTACGACGTTCTGGGGCGCCGCGTGGCGAGGATACTCGAGAACGATCGGCGTCCCGCGGGTGCGGGCGAAGTCCGCTTGAACGCGAGCAACCTTGCGACTGGCGTCTACTTCGTCAAGCTCGAGGCGAACCAGATGAGTGTGTCGCGCAAAATCGCGATTGTTCGATAGTCGGAGAACTTGGCAAAGGGGCGCCCTTGAGAGGCGCCCCTTTTTTTGCATGGCAATCTCCAAACGCGCGACGGCAGTGTCGCGCATTGACAGAACCACCTATTTAATAAGCGTCATTTTTTGCGTCAGCGTGCGGTTTCCTGTTTTCAGACGGCAGAAGTAGACGCCGGAGCTGACGGGGATGCCGTTCATATCCTTCCCGTCCCATGCGAACGACTTTTGGCCCGCGCTCATGGGGCCGTCCACGATTGTTTGCACGAGTTTCCCGTCGGCGGTATAGACCGACACGTTCACCGGCCCATTCGATGAAAGCACGAATGTGATGGTCGTCGTAGGGTTAAACGGGTTGGGGTAGTTTGGCTCAAGAGTCAGCTCGATATCGCGAATGGTGACAGTTTGCGGAATCGACAGGATTTCGCTTCCGTCATCGAGTACGACCGCCAGTCTGTACTGATAGGTTTCGCCCGCCTGTGTCGACGCATCCACAAACCGGTCCGCGTTGGGCGGGATCAATCCACCAGAGTTGACGACCCGGCCGTTTCCGCCGCTCCCATCGCCGCGATAGATCTTGAACCCCTTCACGACATCGTCGGACAGGATCTCCCAGGACAGCTCGACACCGTCATCGACCGGTTCGCAGAAGAACGCTGAAATGAATGTGGGTGTCGGCGGCGGGTCGAACTCGAGCATCCACACGCCATCTTCGAAGTCGGCGACGTAAACGGAGTGTCCGATGGCAAAAATGTCGTACGCGGTGCTACCCGTGTCGAATCTCCCAACATGTGGGGAGTTGACCTTGTCATTGATATAGAAGACGTCGACCCCCGAAAGGGCTTTCGCGACATATAGATAGTTGCCGCTAATGAAGACATCTCTGATGTTTCCGCCCGGCACGATCGTGGCGATTTCAACAAGTGCGGATGGAGTCGAAACATCAAGTACATAAACTGTGTTACTGAAGCTGGTGACATAAGCATAGTTGCCGGTGACCGCCACGCCGTAGGCGGAGTTGGGGGCGGTGTAAGCGCCGACCAGACTCGGCGCGGTTGGTGTGGACACGTCTATGATCGAGAGCCCGGAATTGTTATCCGCGACATACGCGTATCCGCCGCTGTAAACGACATCATAGGCGGTCCCCGGTGTATCGTACACGCCCGCTTCGGCTGGAAACTCAGGATTCGTTATGTCTATTACGTAAAGGCCATAACCTTTCGCCGCCACATACGCATAGTTTCCGTTGATCGCAACGCCGAGGGAGGCATTTGTGTTATAGAACCCCATCTGCGTCGGTGTGGCAGGATTTTCGATATCGATTGTTCGGAACCCATCCGTCCACGCGGTGCAGAGAATGTTACCCGCGGCAGCGACAGCTTCGGCTCTATTTGACGAACTCACATATTGCCCGACACTGGTCGGGTTCGCCGGATTCGTGATGTCGACGATTCGAATGCCGTCGTTTAATTCGGCGATATACATATAGTCCGACACGGCTGGCCCCGGCGCGCTGGTGGTGACACCCATGGCCGCTGTGACCCCCACGGCGTCACCGCTTGTGTCGTGTGTGAGGACGATGGAAGGAGAAGTGGGGGCTGCCACATTATACGCGACGACTCCGCCGTAGTCCGCCGCAATGTAGGCGCGGGAACCGAATATCACGATGTCGTTCGACACCGGGGGTTGGGCCAGTGAACCGACCACAAAGGGGAGCTCCGGTTCTGAGATGTCGACCACAGTTATCCCGTCCGACCCGACGTAGGCGTAGTCTCCGTCCACGCAAAGGGAGACGGCCGACCCATTCACGGACAAGTGTGTAAGCTTTGACGGAGCCGCCGGATTTTCTATGTCGACGATTTCCAGATCGTAAGTGTAGGCGGCCATAAATGCAAAATCGCCCACGACCTCAATCTTGTAATAATTGCCCGATGTGTCGTAGCTTCCGACTTCGGTTGGGGTGCTGGGATCGGAGATATTAATAATAAACAGGCCGTTTGTGCCTCCGGCAATGTACGCATAATCCCCAACCACCTTGACGTCCCGGGCCTCGCAGGCAATCGTGCGGTGTGAAATCTCCGACGGGCTGGATGGCGTTGATACATCGAAGATGCGAAGCCCGTCCCAGCTATTTGCCAGGTAGAGGGTGCTGCCAACGACGTCGACGCCCAAAGAATAGTTCGACACCTCGTATGCGCCGACTTCGGTCGGGGCGGTCGGATCCGAAATATCGATGACCCGCAGGCCATCTCCGTTATTGGCGACGTACGCATAGTTGTCGACAACTTTTATGGCCTTGATCGCCGCTGGCAACGTCACCCGTCCCAGCAGGGCAGGTGGTGATACATTTTCGAAATCAACAATTTCGAAAACGGCTCCGTTCCCCGAGTAGGCCGTGTCGTTTCGCACATCGACGGCGAGCGAGGGGCCATTGGCGAAGCGTCCGTTCACGCTGACGTTCCATGAATCGCCGGTAGCTGTCGGTGATTTCTCAATTGGCGGCATGTTGGCTTCGGAAACGAACACCGGTGTGGCAACGATTGAACCGACAACTAGCGCGAGACATATCAACGCGGCTATACCAATGCGTGTCATGGCAGATCACCCTTCCTTGTGCGAGACCCTATATTGAAGAGGAGTGTGACCGGCGATGATCGGTGTAGTCTGACCGCGACGGTCGGTTGGATCGTACTGAGTTGTCGCGCGCGCATGCAACTCCCCCAGGGCGTGTGGTTGCCCTCGCGCGTGGATGTCGTGTCGGTGGTTGTGCTGCAGCGACGCGTGACGGCAGGTGTCACGTGACGATTACATGAAGAGTATCACGTAACCGCAAATACGTCAATCGTATGCATTGTTTGGGAAACAGTGTCGGCGAGTGCGCAGAATCGGGGTGATCGATCGCCTGCGAATAAACAGAGCTATTTCAAGCCGCCATCGGGAATCATGCTCTACGATACGACACCAACCTCTATTTAATTCCTTCACGTCCCCTCAAAGCTGCCTCTGGGCCATCGTCTCTTCGTAACGAATTGACTGTAGAACGCGGTATCCGATATCCTTATATGTACAAAGACTTATTTGGACCGAGTCACATACGTCCAGATCACACCCGGGAGAACCAACATCATGTGCGCTCGCATCCGACTCCTCGCAATCCTCTCCATTATAGTCATCACCCAGGCCGTTTCCACGGAAGCGGCCGTGCATGTATGGAGTCAATCCTTCGGTGACGCAGGCGATCAGGTCGCGACATCCGTCGCGCTGGATAATTCGGGCAATGTAATTATGACGGGGCACTTCGATGGAACCGTTAACTTCGGTGGCGGGAATCTGGTTTGCGATGGACCGTCGGATTGTGTATTCCTCGCAAAACTCGACTCCGACGGCGATCACGCCTGGAGTCTGAACCTCGGTGATTCTCTAAAATACAACACCAACAGATTTGTGGTCGATGGCGATTCGAATATTCTCATGGTTAACGATTTCATCGGAACGGTGGACTTTGGCGGGGGCACGATCGTTGCCGAGGGTTTCCGTGACGGGGTCATCGCAAAGTTTGACACGGATGGGAATCACGTCTGGAGTCGTAATTTTGGCGGAGCCTCGGCGTCGGTTGATGTGAAAGCGGCGGGCATCGATGGTGCGGGAAATCTTATTGTCGCCGGGTTGTTCACCGGCACGATCGATTTCGGCGGAGCCACACTTACGGCAAGTTGGTTTACAACGAATATGTTTATCGTGAAGTTCCACGCGACCGGCGCGCACCTGTGGAGTAAAAAGTGCACCGGGGGCTCCATTACGATCACGTCGGTGGCGGGTGATCCAATGGGTAATGCGGTCGTCGGCGGTTATCACAACGGCGCCTTTGATTTTGGTGGTGGGCCGCTCGCGGGTGAGGTCAGCAGCCTGTTTCTGGCCAGATACGACAGTGTGGGCAATCACGCATGGAGTCACACCTACGGCGATCCGGGAACGTATCAATATATAAATGACGTTGCGATGGATCTGTCGGGCAATGTTTTTGTCACCGGTGAATTTTCGGACCCACTCGATCTCGGTGGCGGAGACCTGACGAGTATTGGAAGTACGGATATCTTTCTGGCGAAATTCGGCGCGGACGGTTCACATCTGTGGAGTCAAAGTTTTGGCGACGATTTGCCACAGCGGTCCTACTCGGTGGCGGTTGACGGATTCGGAAACGTGACGCTTGCCGGGCATTTCTTTGGAGAGGTCGACTTTGGACGCGGTCCCCATGTTGCCGATCCACTCGATTTTTGTGTCGCTCAGTTCGATGGCGCGGGTGCTCCGAAGTGGAGCCAGCGTTTCGATCTTTTCAATTTGGGAATGCAGAACGACAAAGCGTATTCCATTGCCGCGGCGGTAAACGTCACCGGGGATATGGCGTTTATTGGGAGCTTCAAGGATGCCGTCGACTGCGGCGGAGGCGATCTCCCGTACAGTGGCGGTTGGGATGTGTTCGTGACGAAGTTTGTGCCGGCGGCTACAGGGATTCGTACCCAGAGCGTCGGAGATCTGCATCTTCGGGCTCAACCCAATCCGTTCAACCCGCAGACCACAATTTCCTACTCCACTCTTGATCCCGGTGTCGTCAGTCTCCGCTTGTACGATGTGAAGGGACGACACGTGCGAACGCTACTCGATCGATGGACGGCTTCGGGCCAACATGCAGCCACCTGGGACGGCAGGGACGACCGCGGCCAGCCGATGGCGTCGGGTGTTTACTTCGTTCGCCTCCGATCGTCGGGACGCGTCGAGACACAACGCGTCGTATTGCTCAAGTGATACAAATCCAGCTCTTCATCCCTGTCAGCGAAAACAAAAAGGGTCCGGGTTGTGCGTTAGCTTCAACCCGAACCCTTTTTTAGCACTCCGAAAAACTGTATTTAGTTATACAGATTCTTTATCTTGCCCCACGTGGTTGCCTGTGTGGGAACCGAGCAGTCATACGTGTATGTCACGATTACTTCGACCGAAGCCGATGTCGCGAACTGAAGAATCAGGTTGCCGGCGCCACTGCCGTTCGACGTACCTGTCGCACCCATCGGAAGCAGGATGTTACCGGCGCCGGAGAACAACATCAGGTCGGCGGCGTCGATTGTGCAACCGGTTTCGATTGCGTTACCGGACAGGTCGGTGTACGTCTTGCCCGACGTGCCACCGAAGTCGATGACGTCGTCGAAAGCGGTAACGGAATCAACCGTATTGGCCAACGGAATAACAGTCACCAATGGCGTGTTATCCGGGCGGCTGATCGTGAGCGTTGCCTGCAGGTTCATGATAATCTCGGCATCGGCGGCGTCGAGACTCTCGAACTTTGCAGCACCTTCGACATGGCCGCGCAATTCGATGCACACCGACTGTAAACACAGAGGATCCAACTGGAATTTCGGAATCGTAACTGTCTCATTCCAGTTTGTGGTTGCCAGAGGCACGGTCGCTGTGTGTGTGATTTCCGTCGCAAAACTTGATGCGGGGAATACGATCGCGATGATCGCGAGCAGAAAAATACCAGCAAACACTTTACGCAGTGAAAACATACGGCCCTCCAGGATGGTGGAACTGTGCTGTAAAACCTATGGTCGCGCTACTCAAATGGTGTTGCTTCAAACGGGCGCGGTGTCCGGGTATTATACCAAAAATTATCAATTAGTCAAGTTCAAGTTTGCCTTGGGGTTTCGTCATCGGTCCTCAATTCCTCCACGTGCCAATACAGGGTGTGGATCGAAAAAGGAGCCCGGCCTGTGGTATAATTAAAATATTAGGAGTCAAAAATTAGAATGAAGTATGGTTTCCGGAGACCGGAGGGGGGTTAGACATGAATTTCAAGCGATTGTCCGCCGTTAACAGATTCGTGATAATTCTGCTCTGCGTCGCGGTCGCAATGAGTCTGGTGGTGTTTATGGGATGCCAGGATCCCAACGAACCAGGCCTCGACGGCATAAATGAGACGGCCACCGGTCCTCAATCCGCTTCGATGCTCCTTGTCGAATCAGGCCCGGAACTCACCGTTACCAACGAGTATATGGATCCGATCGAATGGCCGTGGGCGGGTACCATTATGAGGATTCCCAACGGCGTGCCCCTTATTTTTTGCTGGTCCGCGAAACAGTCGGCCGGCGGTGGCGAGATCGCCGCGTACCGTTACGGGTGGGACATCCTTGACCTTGATGACCCCGAAGCGTGGGATGTGTTCGTTACCCCTTACGATGGAGTCCGAAGTTTGCGCGCCATCAAAGGCTTTCCGCGCGAGTGGAATTCATTTCTTTGCCGTCGAGGTTTTAGATGACGCGGGCGTTGATTCGCGAGTCACAATCGCCGTTGAAGTCGTGAACGGCCCCGTGTCCTTCGACGTTATGCCGGGTACGTGCAAAAACCCCTTCAACGTTCAGAGAAAAGGTCAGATCAAGACGGCGATTCCGGGCATGATCGGGCTCGAGGTGAGCGAGATCGATGTCTCGAGTTTGTATCTTTGGATAGACGGGAACATTGTGGAACCTTTGGGCACACGGGTAAAGGACACCACATCGCCCATGATCAACCGGGCCCCGTGTGATTGCCCGCCGACAAATGCGGATGGGGTCGATGATCTTGAAATTCTTTTCGCCGCATCGGATATTGTCCGAGCCCTGGGCCCCGTTTCGAAGGATGAGACTCGGCAGCTGTCGATACGCGGGGAACTG